>NZ_JBXCIX010000005.1:0-388626 GCF_056786375.1 Paenibacillus sp. Y930
TGAGTTTCTCGTTACATTGTGTAAGTTTGAAGCTCGTCTTGTTTTCTTCGTGTGTCTCGCAATCTCTCGCGGCGACAAGAAATAATATATCATAGGGACTGACTATAATGCAACCCTTTTTTAAAACTTTTTTTAATTTATTTGTCGAAAACCGCGCAAACCCCCGTTGTTACGCGGTTTTTACAATATAATATTTTCATTCAATTAGATACTGCGTCCCTATAAGTAATGCTACACCAGGTAATCCTAGTACTGCGGTAGTACCAATCGTCAATGGATTAATCGGCAGGGCATAAGGTTGGGTGATTTCAAGATAATTCATTAGAAACAATACCGTCGCCGCAACAATCCAATGTACAATAACTTTTTTCAAGCTCAATCGCGATAATTGATTACGCAAGAGCACCACAATAAGCGCTAGACTAGAGACAGCAAATATAATCATCCATATTAGGTTCATATGAGATATCCTTTCACTTTCGACCAATCAATATCAATATCTCTTGCCTTATTCAACAACATGCGATATTTCTGTTCAGCCATCATTAATGAATAGATCGCTAATTCAACTTCATCATGACCGCATGCATATTGAAAATGTAGCTCGGCAGATCTCCATTGCAATAGCGAATCTTTAATTTCTATACGAAGCTTGTCTACCTCAATAAGCTCATCTTTACTCATCGGATCATTTTCGTACCATTGACTCGTTAATTTACTCGCTACATATTTGTTCATCCTTCTCCCCCTCACATATACATGCCTTATTCATATGTATATTGCTCAGGATCAAAATAGAACTAAAAAAGTCGATATTCATGTGGTAACACCACAAAAATATCGACTTTTAGATTACATATTAATTAGAATAATTCACGGCGGCCTTCAAGAGCCTTCGATAAAGTTACTTCATCAGCATATTCCAAGTCTCCCCCGACAGGCAAACCATGAGCAATTCGAGTTACTTTAATACCAAAAGGTTTGACTAATCTTGAAATATACATCGCCGTAGCTTCCCCTTCAATATTAGGATTGGTCGCTAGGATCAGTTCCTGGACAGTCTCATCACCTAGACGCTTTAATAGCTCCGCAATTCTAATTTGATCGGGACCAATTCCTTCCATAGGAGAAATCGCACCCTGTAATACATGATAATAGCCATCAAATTCCTTCATTCGTTCCATTGCAATAAGGTCTTTAGATTCTTGCACGATACAAATAATTTCACTGTTTCTACTCTTATCCTGACAAATGCGACAAGGATCTGTATCCGTTATGTTACAACAAATAGAACAGTAGAACAGATTACGCTTCACACTGACAAGAGCTTTAGCGAAATCAATCACTTCATCCTCTTTCATACGCAACACATGAAACGCTAAGCGCCCAGCCGTCTTCGGACCTATTCCAGGCAAACGAGTAAAGGAGTCTATAAGTTTAGCTATTGGCTCTGGATAATACACGTGTAGGTACAGCTCCTTCTGAATAGCTAGAGTGATACTCTTATCAACTCTGAATCTCTCTGTTAATGAAAACCCACTCGCGATCCAACATCATCACAAGTGGGTTTTTTTGAATTTCCTTTGAAATATGACAAGCGATCTTTTTGAACTTCATCTTACAATGAAGGATCAAAATGTTCGGCTGTCAGCACCAAGAATATGCACTTCAGCAAAAACGAGTAGCACAGTGTACGTTATTGGTACACGAGCACACGCAGGCTATTGATGGAGGGCATATTCGCCGCCGACTAAACTACTGCGCGTTACATCGTGATCACAGTCGTACTTTTTGAGCTACCTCTATTAGAATAGACCTGGAATCTTCATTCCGCCTGTGTATTTACCCATATCCTGATTAGCTAGTTCTTCCGCTTTAGTAAGAGCATCATTAACAGCAGTTACAACAAGATCTTGTAACATTTCAATATCCTCTGGATCAACTGCTTCAGGACTGATCACAATGTTAAGTAATTTTTTGTGTCCACTAATCGTAACGGTTACTACTCCGCCACCTGCACTTCCTTCAACTGTTTTACCTTCCAAATCTTCTTGGGCCTTAAGCATTTGCGCTTGCATCTTTTTAACTTGCTTCATCATTTGGTTCATATTGTTCATTACATTCACCTCATTAGATTATTTGTCTGTTACCACAACTAGATCTTCACCGAATAGCTTTACCGCTTCCTCGATCCAGATCGGCTGTTGCTTGGATTCATTTATAGAAATATCCTCAGGCTCTAGCTCCAATGCTTCTGTCGGAGATTGTGAAGCCCCTTCCAGAGCAGATTGCCAGTCCTTGAGCATGACGGTAACCAATTGGTAAGGCTTACCAAGTATTTCTTGGGATACTTGTTCAATCAATTCTCGATGAGTCGGCTTTTCTGTTGTTTCGCGATGGATTTCATTTTTGAACGTTAATAGCAATTGTTGATTTACTGCAGACACTAGTTCGCTATCTTTCAACCAAGCATGTACCGTCACTTTACGATCCTTCACTCGCATTAACACATCACTCCAGTTCATACGAGCTTGATTAGTCTCTTGTGAACTAGCCGCAACAACGTATTGATCTAGCTTAATTTTCGGACGATTAACGCCCGTACTCGAAAATGCTTTACGTGGGACCGTTCGATCAGTTGCATTCGTTGTAGCTGGCGCCACTTGTATCCCCTGCTTCATTAATTGCGCCAATTGCCCTTCTAATTTGTGAACATGCTGGCGAAGTTCTACCAATTCATGACTACTAGCAGCTGAAGCACCATCTTGAGCACCCGAACTGTTTAATTGTGAGGTCGAGCAAAGCTTCAACAATGCAACTTCCAACAATGTTTGTGGCTGAGCAGCATGCCGTAACTCTTGCTGATAATGATTCAACGTTTCAATCATAATAAACAATGATTCAGGGCTATACGACTCTGCCATCTGCACAAATCTCTCGTGATCTACAATTCGCTCTGTTACTGCATTACCTTGTGGAGCAAGCTTCAAAACTAATAAGTCTCGGAAGTAATAAATTAGGTTTTCCATACACTTATCTGGACTTTTACCACCTTGCATAAGCCCCTCAACTAGTGGCAGCATCTTGGATACATCTCGCTCCTTGATCGCTTCTGCTAATTGATAAAACTGCTCAGCAGCAATACCACCAGTAACATCTATTGCCGCTTCTAATGTAATATTGCGATCAGCAAAGGCTGAAGTTTGTTCCAGCAAACTAATCGCATCACGCATACCACCCTCTGATAATCGTGCAATATAAGCGAGTGCGTCATTCGTTGCTTCAATACCTTCTTCTGCACAAATCTCTTGTAGCCTTTCAACCTGTTCAGAAGTTGAAACTTGCCTAAAATCAAAACGCTGACAACGTGAAATAATTGTAGCAGGCAACTTATGTGGTTCTGTAGTTGCTAATATGAATATAACATGCGGAGGCGGTTCTTCCAACGTTTTCAGAAGTGCATTAAATGCTTCTGCTGTTAACATATGGACCTCATCGATAATATAAACCTTATATCGAACTTCCGTAGGAGCATATCTTACTTTATCGCGTATGTCTCGAATTTCATCAATACCACGATTTGATGCTGCATCAATTTCTACAACATCCATAATAGTTCCTTCTGTTATTCCAATACAATTATCACATTGATTACACGGCTCAATAGATGAGCCCTGCTCGCAGTTTACAGCCTTCGCTAATACTTTAGCTGTTGTTGTCTTACCTGTACCACGAGGTCCGTTGAACAAATATGCATGTGAAACACGATGTTCACGTATCGCATTTTGTAGCGTCTGTATAATATGCTGTTGTCCGACCATATCCTTGAACATCTGCGGACGCCAAGAACGATATAGAGCTATATGTGACACGTTACGTTCTCCTCTAATTTCTATATAGTAAATCATATAGTTATTTCGTCTTCTCATTATACTACATGAATTCTCTTAACAACATGTTTTCATACAATTACGCACAAAAATACCTGCCAATGGTAAGAGTTCACTCTTACCATTGGCAGGTTATTTGTAGGCTACGCCTTTTGTTCATCAATTAAGTACCGTGCACCTATCTTCGATAGAAGCGATCCGAGCGACTTTCTTACTACATAGCTCGAGCAAGGCACTCCCTCGGCACATGAACTAACTTACTTATGGCTGCTTCCTTCCGGACCTGACCAGATTCATAAGCGTCCATTGCGAAGGACCCCACTGTCAACACTACTTGCAAGCGTCAGACCTCACATCGACAACACCTAGAATAGGAATTCAACCTCGCTGTAGCGGATTGCGAGTTACAGGGCACCGCTACCTCCCCATCTAGCACGGCAAGAATCAGTATATTACAATATGGACAAAAGTGCAACTATCTCACACTCTGTTCACAAAGACATGCTACATTTATTGGCTATACACATTGAATTCTTACTAAATTAGTTACTATAATCGTTTAACTTCCTCTACATAACAAAAAAGTTCTTGGTGGCTTGTACAAGCCACCAAGAACTTTTCTATGTCACCTATACTAGGCACACATACGATATGGATTAGATACCGTATTTCTTTTTGAATCGATCTACACGACCGCCTGCATCCAGGAACTTTTGCTTACCCGTGAAGAATGGGTGACATGCGGAACAAACTTCTACTTTAAGAGCCGATTTAATCGAACCTGTTTCGAAAGTATTTCCACAAGAGCAAGTAGCTGTAACGGCGTGGTATGTCGGATGAATACCTTGTTTCATCTCGTTCACCTCTTTCTGCCCTGAATCTCATACGGACCAGAGTTTTATGCACATGAAATGATTTTAACAGAGTGAAGGTTCAATTGCAATGGAAAAGATGCGCAACCTATCTACGTCGATATTCCATTGGCGGTACATGTGTATACGAACCAATTACAACGTCAGGCAATTCTTCACGATATATTTGTAGCATCTGTTTCATACCGTAAATTTCACCTTTTGCTTTCGGAATAAGACTCAAATAACTTTCAGGATCGATATTAAGATTTCGCATTTGAATCATTTTAAGCTTCGTCCGTTTGCAGAAATCAATCATCGCTTCCATCTCTTCTTCACGATCGGTAACACCAGGGAAAATAAGATAGTTAATTGAAGTATAGACACCTTGCTCAGCAGCATAAATTAATGATTTCTCAACATTTTGTAGTGTATACCCTCTTGGACGATAATATGCATTGTAATGATCTTCTAACGCGCTAATCGTACTCACTCGCATTAGATCAAGTCCCTCATCAACAATCGCACGAATAAAGTCCGTTATGCCGGCATTCGTGTTGATATTAATATAACCTTGATTTGTCTGACTACGAACTTGCTTCATAGCTTCAACGATGATTTTCACTTGAGTGGAAGGCTCACCTTCACAACCTTGTCCGAAACTAATAATAGAATCAGGATGTTTCAAATGTTCAAGCATAACTTGCGATACTTCATCTACTTGAGGCTTGAAATTCATCCGAGTCTGGGGAGCGACAAAGCCACTATCTTCTGGTTGCTCTGAAATACAACCGAAGCAACCAGCATTACATGAGAATGATACAGGCACCCCGCCCTCCCAACGATTCAAGAACGTGTTAGAAGCTGTTAGACATTCATATTCAAGAGCACAATTCGAAAGATGCTTATACAGACGATTTTCAGGGTATGTCGTTAATAACCTATCTACTTCGATTTTTAACTCATCACGATCACAATTTTCAGGATCCCAACGTTCAGGCTCATCACATTGCTCAGCCGTAACATAGAAACCTCCGTCCTTCCACACTACCGCTGTATAACCAAAGAGTGGGAATTTCTCATTCTGATCTGATTTCACATATCCAGGAATATTCAGACGAGTATATCCTTGCGGAAGCAATGCTCCTACCGCCTGTGCTCCATCACCAATCACTTGCATTTCACCTGTATCTGGATCGAGTGCAATAGGTTTACTGAATGGCAGACTGACAAGCGTCGCTCCTTCAGGTAAGGGGATTAATTCATCCTCCATAATCTCCACAATCATATCGCCACTTCGTGCTAGTGCAATATAACCGGGATGATCATACACAATTCCTTGTTCATCTGCATATACGAGATTCATGTTGCCCTCCTAAAACTTTTTGACTATTTAACGATTTGAGAGGATGATGTTGGTCTAGTAGGCGGTTTTCGCGTAGTAGCTGATGTTGCTCTTTTCGCACCAGTTAACTCTTGCTTTGGCTTATCTAGCTTTGGAACATCCACAGCAGTATCGAGCGACATTAAGAACTGTTCATTCGTTTCCGCTTCTTTAATCTTCTTAATGAATTGATCTACGAATTCAAAGGAATCATTCATATTTTTACGAATTGTCCAAATTTTATCAAGATCATCTTTGGGTAGTAACAATTCTTCTCTACGCGTTCCCGAACGACGAATATCAATAGCAGGGAAAAGTCTACGTTCAGCAAGCTTACGATCTAGATGAAGCTCCATATTACCCGTACCTTTAAATTCCTCATAAATAATATCATCCATACGTGATCCTGTTTCTATTAATGCAGTAGCTAAAATAGTTAAACTACCACCTTCTTCAACATTACGTGCTGAACCAAAGAAGCGTTTAGGACGATGGAATGCTGCAGGATCAATACCGCCACTCAATGTTCTACCTGATGGTGGAACGTGAAGGTTGAACGCTCTTGCAAGACGAGTAATACTATCTAATAGAATGACAACATCTTTTTTATGCTCTACCAAACGCAAAGCGCGTTCAAGTACAAGTTCCGCTACTTTAATATGATTTTCTGGAAGCTCGTCAAAAGTCGAAGCAATAACTTCACCTTTCACAGAGCGCTGCATATCAGTAACTTCCTCTGGACGCTCATCAATAAGAAGAATAAACAACTCAATATCAGGGTGATTCGTTGAAATACTGTTGGCAATTTCTTTCAAGAGTAGAGTCTTACCTGCTTTTGGAGGAGCGACAATAAGTCCACGTTGCCCTAGACCTACCGGTGCTAATAAATCCATAATTCGCGTGGAGATTTTGTTTTGCTCTGTTTCTAGCGTTAATTTTTTATCAGGATATAGTGCAGTTAGTGCAGGGAAGTGTAGACGTTCTTGTGCTGTTTCAGGACTTTCACCATTAACCGCATTAACTTGAAGCAAACCATAATAACGTTCACTATCTTTCGGCAGTCTACATTTACCCGATACTAAATCTCCATTTCTCAAATCAAACTTACGAATTTGAGAGGCTGAGATATAAATGTCCTCTTTACTAGGTAAATAGTTGATCGGACGTAGGAAGCCGAAACCATCAGGTAACACTTCCAAAACGCCTTCCATAAATAAAAATCCACTTTTCTCTGCTTGAGCACGTAAAATAGCAAAAATTAATTCTTTCTTTTTCAATTGACCATAGTACTGGATTTGGTATTGTTTTGCGAGCTTATATAGCTCTGTCAACTTCATAGTCTCCAAATCTGCAATTTGAAGGTCTGACATGATCTCACCACTTTTATTATAAAATATAGAATCCGCTTTGATTAATCAGCATTGCCTGATTATCGTGAATCTATTCTATGACAGTGTCATCCGTGTTCGTAGTCGTCTAGCTATCTTCTCTCCACACTTCAGCACCTAATATACTTAAGTTCTCTACTAGCCGATCATAACCACGATCGATATATTCCACATTAGTAATCTCAGTAACTTCGTCAGGCACAGTAAGTGCTGCAACAACTAACGCCGCACCAGCACGAAGATCTGCCGCTTCCACTTTGGCAGCTCTTAAAGGGCCACCTTCAATGACAGCTGTTCTTCCTTCCACACGTATGTTCGCTCCCATTAGTACTAGCTCAGGAACATGCTTGAATCGCGTTCCATAGACATAGTCTGAAAGTAAGCTTGTACCAACTGCACATGTCAGTAAAGAAGTCATTGGAGATTGCATATCTGTTGGAAATCCTGGGTAGACCAGTGCTTTCACATCAATCGCGTTATACTCCGATTTCCCGATAATACGAATTGATTCATCATATTCGATGACTTCAACGCCCATTTCTTTTAGCTTCGCAGTAAGTGCCTCAAGATGCTTCGGAATAACATTATCGATTAACACATTTCCTCTAGTAGCAGCTGCTGCGATCATATAAGTGCCTGCTTGAATGCGATCAGAGATTACAGTATGACGGCAACCCATCATCTGGCTTACACCTTCAATTCGAATCGTTTCAGTTCCAGCACCTTTAATCTTTGCGCCCATAGCAGTCAACAATGTTGCTACGTCAACGATTTCCGGTTCTTTTGCAGCATTTTCGATAGTAGTAACGCCTAGGGCACGTGATGCAGCAAACATAATATTAATCGTTGCACCAACACTAGCTACATCAAGATATATTTTCGCTCCGCGTAATTGCTCAGCCTTAATATGCAAAGCGCCTTGTTCATTCGTTACTACCGCGCCTAATGCTTCAAAGCCTTTAATATGCTGATCAATAGGGCGAGGTTCAAAGTTACAACCACCTGGCATTCCAATCGTCGCTTCACCGAAACGACCAAGCAGTGCTCCCATCAAATAATAAGAAGCACGAAGCTTTTTCACTTTACCATTAGGCATTGGTTTCGATATTAATTGAGTAGGATTTATACGGATTTCATCGTCTTTTCGAGACACTACTGCGCCCAGTTCCTCAAGTATTTCTGCATAAATAGCTACATCGCTAATGCAAGGCAAATTATCTAAAACCACTTCAGATCCAGCTAGAACTGCCGCTGGTATTAAAGCAATCGCACTATTTTTGGCACCACTAATTGTTACTGTTCCATGTAGTGGCTTACCTCCGCGTATCATTAATTTCTCCATTAATCTATTGGTCCTCCCGTTGCTTGGAAGTCTACATAGTAAAAACCGCCGCAAGCGTGCTCTCAAAAAAAAGATGAGGAAGCGCACCGACAACAGGCGGTTTACATATGTCCCTTGTCCCATGTCTCTTATATTGTGTAGTGTGTAATAGATAACATTATATATAGGATCAAGCTATCTAATCCATATTCATTAAAATTATATCTACATTATGCTCAGCATGCGAACAATATTCACGTTTCCGAACAAGTTCATAACGCTACGAAGCAAACTAATTCAACGATATTATAGCATAGTGTCCTATGTTTTCATACCGCGGATTAAAACTACAAAATAATAGAAGCATCGCCACAATAACGTAACGACGCTTCTATTCATTAACTTTCAGCTAGTTATGAGCTATAAGTACCTTGATTGTTCAGTTGAAAATTAACTTCTACTCGAAGCTCATCAATATCAAACGGCTTAGTAAAATGCTTTACGGCACCTAGATCAGTTGCTCGCTTGATCATATCTAGTTCACCATATGCTGTCATCATAATGACTTTGATAGTAGCATCAATCGACTTAATATGCTTCAATATTTCAAGTCCATCCATACCTGGAATCTTCATATCTAGAAGCACAAGATCAGGACGGTTATTGCGCACAAGGTCTAAAGCCATTTTCCCATTAGATGCTTGCGATGTATGATAACCTTCAGAACTAAATACCTCATTCAATAGAAGTCTAATTCCGTTCTGATCATCAACTATGAGTACTCGTTGTTTTACCAAGCTATTTCTACCCCCTATAGCCTTCACCTGTTATGTGATAGGAATGTTACTATACAAGAGTATTCGCTATAGGATTTAACTTTTCCTGCTAATTTATAGACTCGTCAACATTTATTCCATTTTTTGAGTTTTTATTGTTGAAGTGCTGCTTGTACAAAGTCATGGAATAGTAGCTGTGGACGATTAGGTCTTGATGTAAATTCTGGATGGAATTGAACAGCTAGGAACCAAGGATGATCCTTAACCTCAACCATTTCCACTAATCTTCCATCTGGAGATGTACCTGAAATGACAAGTCCCGCTGCTTCTAACGCTTCACGATATTCATTATTGAACTCATAACGGTGACGGTGACGTTCGTATACAAGCTCATCATTGTATGCTTTATATGCATTAGTTCCTTCTACAACTTTACATGGATACAAACCAAGACGCATTGTTCCACCCATATCTTCAACATCTTTTTGATCTGGCAATAGATCAATTACTGGATATGGAGTTGAAGCATTAATCTCAGAGCTGTTCGCATCTGCAAGACCTAGAACATTTCTAGCGTACTCGATAACTGCTACTTGCATACCAAGGCAAATTCCGAAGAATGGAATTTTTTGTTCACGGGCATAACGAATCGCTGAAATTTTCCCTTCAATACCACGATCGCCAAAGCCACCAGGAACAAGAATTCCGTGTACACCTTGTAGCTTTTCCACCACATTGCTATCAGTAAGTTCTTCTGCATCAACCCAACGAAGCGAAACCGACGAGTCAAGCGCAATTCCCGCATGATTTAACGCCTCAACAATACTCAAATAAGCATCGTGAAGTGCAACATATTTACCGACAATAGCAATTTCGACATTACTTTTCAGTGTTTTCACACGATCAACTATTGCTGTCCATTCTACCATATTGGCTGCAGGTGCATCTAGTTTCAAATGATCAAGTACAATTTGATCAAAGCCTTCTGCTTGAAGCTGCAATGGCACTTCGTACAATGTAGAAGCATCTCGACATTCAATTACAGCATTCGTATCTAAATCACAGAATAGACCAATTTTCCGTTTCAGATCATCCGCTAATGGATACTCCGTACGGCAAACGATAATGTTTGGCTGAATACCGATTGAACGAAGTTCTTTAACACTATGTTGTGTCGGTTTTGTTTTCACTTCACCGGCAGCTTTAATATATGGAATTAACGTAACGTGAACGTACATCACGTTATCACGACCAATATCACTCTTAATTTGACGAATCGCCTCTAAGAATGGAAGACTTTCAATATCACCGACAGTACCACCAATTTCCGTAATGACAACATCAGCGCCTGTTTCTTTACCTGCACGGAATACACGTTCTTTAATCTCATTGGTAATATGAGGAATAACTTGAACTGTTCCGCCCAAATAATCACCACGACGTTCCTTAGTAATAACATTGGAATAAATTTTACCCGTTGTAACATTGCTGTTTTTTGAAAGGTTGATGTCAATAAAGCGCTCATAGTGTCCTAAGTCGAGGTCTGTCTCTGCTCCATCGTCCGTTACAAAAACTTCACCATGCTGATAAGGACTCATCGTTCCTGGGTCCACATTAATATATGGATCAAATTTTTGGATCGTAACTTTTAGCCCTCTGTTTTTAAGCAGTCTTCCCAAAGATGCTGCAGTAATCCCTTTACCTAAAGACGATACAACGCCGCCCGTTACAAAAATATATTTGGTCACTGTGATAATACCCTCCATACTTTAGTTATGTTTTAGCTATTCCCAAATGTTACTCAATCAAGCCTAGTCCCTTCATTTTCCAAAGGTTTTCAGCTTATCTATGGCCTGTACAAACAAAAAAAGTGACACCCGTAGCACGGGGGCACTTTTCTCACAAGGTATATAATGATACATCAATATGTTCAGCTGTTTCTATAGCCCATAGGTTAGTTTACTCTCCCATATAGCTCATGTCAAGCATAACCGCAGAAGTAATCGAGCAACCTATTATTCCTCAATTATTCAACTGAATTGATGATCAATTATTTCTCTTCTTCTTCTTCAAGTTCTTCATATTCTTCTTCAGCAGCTTCTTCGAGAGATATCTCTTCATCTTCAATATCCTCTTCATCCAACTCTACTTCTTCTTCAGTAGCTTCTTCTTCTTCGTCCGCTTCGCTGAATGTTTCTTCTGCACGATAAGCACCGAATTCATCTTCCTCGGCAGTATAGTTTTCCTCTTCATCTACATAAATCTCATCATCTTCATCCATATCGTCTTCGTCGTTAATAATACGAGTACGTTTTGTATTACCAACTGGATCTTCTGCACGTTCAACTGGGTACCAGCGTTTCAATCCCCAAACATTATTCCCTACGCAAGCAAAACGTCCATCAATGTTGATTTCTGTATACACTTGAGCAATGAATCTGTTGATTCCATCTTCACTAAGACCTCGAATTTTTGCAATTTCCATCATGAGGTCACGATAAAAATACGGCGTATTTGCTGCTTTCAGCACTTCAAACGCCAGGTCAACCATAGGCATTTCGCGTATACGTTCCGGATCCAATTTCAATGTGTAACCGCTCATAACGACACGTCCTCTCTTGCTATCTAAATTAAGTAAATTGTAAGCATCCTTATAACATTAGTCAAAGTATAGTAAACCTTATTTCAAATAAAAAAGCAAGTTGTTCCTATGCGAATGGATATCAAAATGAATAAAAAACAAAAAGCGAAGGGGGGGACCCTTCGCCGTGACTGTATCCTTCCTAATGATGGTAATCACCTTTAGGCATAATTGAGCTCCGAGCTCATCTTTCATTTTATGTAATAGTATCCAGTTTGACACGGATAATCGCCCATTATTTCTAAAAAAGGCGGATGCATATACACATCACCCCAACGACACATACAATATCGAACATTGTATTGGAGGAGGGAACGGAAAGTAATGAATTCAAAGCCTCTAAATGACAGCAATATTCAACTTCATACCTCCACTAAGAACAAAAAACTTATCAATAATGGCATACCTTGGGGAATCGATACCGTGAGAGCACCTCAAGTGTGGCAATATACGACTGGACGGCAAATCAAAATCGGAGTTATCGATACAGGCATTGATTTTCAGCATCCAGCTTTGAAAGGTTCCATTCTACCAGGTATTAATCTAATTAATCGGGGAATGCCCCCCATCGATGACAATGGCCATGGTACGCATATCGCTGGAACTATAGCAGCTTCCAACCCTGCGCATGGCATGATTGGCATAGCCCCTCACGCCCTCATCGCTCCTGTAAAAGCTTTCGATCAAAACGGAAGTGCATATGTCTCTGATATTATACAAGCCATTGACTGGTGCGTACGCAATGGCATGGACGTTATTAATATGAGCTTTGGGATGAAAACTAGAAGCAAAGCCATGCTGAATGCAGTGATTCGGGCATATAACAAAGGAGTTATTATTGTCGCATCATCTGGAAATGAAAGCAAAAAAAAATCTATCGATTACCCGGCACGCTACCCCCATACCATTGCAGTTGGTGCAACCAACGCCATCCGAAAGGTTGCACCTTTTTCTAATCAAGGCATCTATATTGATATCTACGCACCGGGGGATCGGATTGTATCCGCTTGGCTTAATGGGGATTACCATGAGATGAGCGGAACAAGTATGGCAACATCACATGTTAGCGGCGCTGTTGCACTATTGTTAGAGCGCTCACCTCATCTAAAGCCGATTGAAATTAAATCCATATTGAAACGTTCGATGCAACCCTTGAAGTATGCGAAAGCGAGGAGGGTAGGCGAGCTTGATATCGTAAAGATGCTACAAGTTGCCAAGGAGGAGTAACTCAAAACATCCGCTTATGCTCACGCAGGTGTTCTAAAAAAAAAAAAAAAGAAGCAATAGATTAAACTATTGCTTCTAAATAGGTCGTTCAATTAGAACGATCGTGATTACCAATAATTACATACGCTCTGGAGCGGATACTCCTACTAATGTTAATACATTAACTAATGCAATCTGAACAGATTTCACTAGTGCAAGACGAACTAATGTTAATTCGCGATTTTCTGTAATTACTTTTTCAGCACGGTAGTAGCTATGGAATTGTGCTGCTAATTCGTACACATAACGAATTAGACGGTGAGGTGCGTGCTGCGATGCTGCCTCGCTTATTTCTTGCGGCAATTGACCTAATTTGCGAAGCAAATCAAATTCATGCTGGGACGTTAATTGATCGAATTGCAATTCAGAAATTGCAGGGATTTCAATCCCTTGCTCACTCGCTTGACGTAATACACTGCAAATACGTGCATGTGCATATTGAACATAGAATACTGGGTTTTCAGTTGATGTTGAAACAGCTAAGTCCATATCAAAATCAAGATGTGAATCCATGCTGCGCATTGTAAAGTTATATCGAATGGCATCGACGCCTACTTCTTCCATAAGATCCTGCATCGTTACTGCTTTACCTGTGCGTTTGGACATTTTAACTTTTTCACCGTTTTGGAATAGACTAACCATTTGCGCGATTAATACTGTTAATTTTTGAGAATCATGACCTAGCGCATCCATCGCTGCTTTCACACGAGGAATATAGCCATGATGATCGGCACCCCAGATGTTAATCATGCGATCATAGCCACGACCGTATTTTTCAAGATGGTAGGCAATATCTGGTGTTAGATACGTATATGACCCATCATTTTTCACAAGCACACGGTTTTTATCATCGCCTAGCGGCATTGTTGCTAGCCATGTTGCGCCGTCTTCTTCATACACATGACCAGATGCTTTCAACTTATCAAGTGCAGCAATAACTTTGCCTTCTTCATATAGGGAAGTCTCGCTATACCAAATATCAAAGTTAACACGGAAACGCTCTAAATCACGCTTAATTTTCGCTAGTTCACGCTCTAGACCATAGCTACGGTAGAAGTCATATTTCTCTTTGCCTTCTAGCTCCAGTAGAGTATCACCTTTGTCTGCTACTAATTGCTTGGCAAAGCCAATAATATCTTCACCATGGTAGCCATCTTCAGGCATTGTTGCTTCTTGTCCTAGCTGTTGTAAATACCGTGCTTCAATGGAAAGCGCAAGATTCTCGATCTGTTTCCCTGCGTCATTAATATAATATTCGCGCGTTACATTGTAGCCAGCGAAATCAAGTAAGTTACATAGTGCATCACCAACTGCCGCTCCCCTTGCATGACCTAGATGCAAATTACCTGTTGGGTTTGCACTTACAAATTCGACTTCAATAGCTTGCCCTTTACCATCTGCAACACGACCATAATTTTGTTGAAGTTCAAGAACTTGTGTAACAACTTGATATAGATAACGATTATCCATACGGAAGTTAATGAAGCCTGGGCCTGCAATTTCAGCAGATTCGATCGATGCTGCTTTCATATCCAAATTCCCAATAATTGCTTCGGCAATCGCTCTAGGATTTTTCTTCGCAATTTTCGTTAGCTGCATCGCTGCATTCGTAGCAAGATCGCCATGCGTTTTATCTTTCGGTACTTCTAGCACGAATATCGGTAATTGTTCGCGTTCTACTAGTCCAGCAGCCAATACTGCATTAGCGATTGCTTCCTTCAACGTTGCATACATTGCATCTAATACATAGTTTTCCATTAAATTAACCCTCCTGAATGATCAAACGGTTTGAAAATTGTCCTGATAATTGTTCCCCAACAAATATGTCATACGTCCATTCTATCGTGAATGGCAGCTTTGTTGGTAATTGATCCATCATCTGTTCATTAGAATGAAGCAGACGTAGCTTGCTTGTATGAGCATCAAGTTCAAACTTGACTACTTTATTATCATAATAACCACTTCGCTTGATCGCTAGCGCATAAATTTGCTCAGATTCGACTGCACCCCTGCGAGAATGAGAAAGCAATTGAGGCTCATAGCGCAACAAATTACGAACTTCACCAAGTTCAGTCTGTTCTGCATAACGAATGTAGAAGGACTTATCCTTAACAAACCATTCACCCGAATAGGTTAACGCTATATTTTCTCCATCTTGAGTGCTTTCCAATGTAATCTTCACGTTCTGTTTGTGATTCATAGTCTAACTCCTATACCAACACATTATATCTTACTACTATATACAGTATGGGGTTGAAATTCAACGTGAAATCCTATGTGAAATAACAAAAGACGTATTCCTTCCCTTATATAGGGATCGAACACGTCTTTTTCTTTATTAGTCTTCATTTCTCTTTATTTTACAAGGTCTTCCACAAATTTAGGTAGCACAAATGCCGTTTTGTGTAGACGAGGTGTGTAATATTTGGTGTCTAGTTCAGGAATTGCTGTCTCATCCACTTCTAGTGGATCATATTTTTTACTTCCCATCGTAAATGTCCAAAGACCACTTGGGTAAGTAGGAATGTTTGCTGCATATACGCGTACAATTGGGAATACTTCCTTCACATCACGGTTAACCATTTGTATAAGATCAGCTTTGAACCATGGGTTATCCGTTTGCGCAACGAAAATACCATCTTCTTTCAAAGCTTCATAAATCCCTTGATAGAAGCCACGCGTAAATAAATTCGCAGCAGGACCTACAGGTTCAGTAGAGTCAACCATAATGACATCATACGTATTTTTATGCTCATGAATATGCATAAAGCCATCATTAACATGAACTTCAACACGCGGATTTTCTAGTTCACAAGCAATCGTCGGTAAATACTTTTTAGAGTATTCAATTACTTTTCCATCAATATCTACAAGAACAGCTTTTTTTACTTTTGGATGCTTCATGATTTCACGAATAACACCACCGTCACCGCCGCCAACAACAAGCACATGCTCAGGGTTTGGATGCGTGAATAGAATAGGATGAGCGACCATTTCATGATATACAAACTCGTCCTTAACGGTAGTCATAACCATACCATCAAGTACAAGCATCGTTCCAAACTCTTCCGTCTCGATCATATCAAGCGCTTGAAAATCCGTTTGTTCATCAACATATGTTTTTGTGATTTTGGCAGTAATACCAAAGTTCTCTGTTTGTTTCTCTGTATACCATAATTCCATGTCAGATACCCTTCTTTCTATCAGTAGTCAAAAGTAATTATAGTGTAACATGACGAAAAATCAATTCTATTTCCAAAAACTTTATAAATAAATATTTTCATTTGTTACACAACTTGTGAATATCCGCCAATATATTCTTCCATACTACAATTATACAACTAATTATTGTCAACATTCGAGGTGAATCATTTTGTGGAAAAATAAGAACTGGCTGCGCCATCGATTGCGTAGAACATCATTTCCAGCTATTTCAGAACGATATTTATCGTTCATATTAAAGCTGAACAAATGGCTGCGTCGCACCATTATTGTCGTAATCGTTATGATGACACTTATTCTAAGCGGCTTATTCTACATGAAGCAACAAGATTTACCCGTGTCTAACATTAGTCAATCGTCTCAGCTCGTTGATCGAAACGGTGTATTAATCGATTATTTTCATACGGGCGTTAATCGTCGAGCAGTTTCATTGGATGAAATTTCACCTTATGTTATTACAGCAACTCTTTCAATAGAAGATAAGCGTTTCTATTCTCACTTTGGTTTTGATATCAAAGGTCTTGCTCGAGCAGTTGTGGTCAATGTACAGTCATTATCAGCAAAGCAAGGCGCCAGCACATTAACGCAACAACTTGCACGTAATTTGTACCTCACTCACGAAAAAACTTTTGAGCGCAAACTGAAAGAAGCACTCTATACGACACAGCTTGAAATGAAGTTTTCAAAAGATGAAATTTTGGAGATGTATTTGAATCAAATTTATTACGGGCATGGGGCTTATGGTATTGAAGCTGCGGCACAGTATTATTTCAACAAATCAGCAAAAGATCTTGACCTTGCTGAAAGCAGCTTGCTTGCAGGTATACCAAAAGGTCCAACCTACTACTCACCCTACAATAATATGTTGAAGTCCAAAAATCGTCAAAATCTTATTCTACAAGCGATGGTAGATAACGACTATATAGATGAAGCTGAAAAACTAGCAGCTTATGAACAATTACTTGCTTTTGGCTCTCAAGAACAGGAAAGCAGTAATAATGAGGCTTCCTATTTCAAAGATTATGTTATTCAAACGGCAGTTCATGATCTCGGTATAGACGAACAATTATTATACGAAGGCGGCGTTACGATCTATACGACGTTAGACATGAACATGCAGCACATAGCTGAACAAAAGGTTCAAGAAGGATTACTGAAGGATAGTGAGCAACAAGCTGCTCTTATTGCTATCGATCCACGCAACGGTCATATTAAGGCGATGGTCGGCGGTAAAAGCTATGGTGATAATCAGTTCAATCGTACCACTGCAACAACTAGACAGCCGGGCTCGACGTTCAAGCCTTTTGTATATTTAACAGCGTTACAGCAGCATACGTTAACCGTTATGTCCACATTCAAGAGTGAACCAACCGTATTTACCTATGATGAAGGTAGAAAAACTTATGAACCGCAAAATTATGCAGATAAATATACGAATGACTTTATCGCTATGCGCCGTGCTATGGCTAGCTCTGACAATATTTACGCAGTGAACACTTTAATGACCGTTGGTGCTGATACAGTAGCTGAAACAGCTCATCAACTAGGCATTCATGCCGTTCTAACCGCGGTACCATCACTTGCTTTGGGCACATCACCAATAAGTCCATTAGAAATGGCGTCCTCCTATGGTGTATTTGCTAATCAAGGAATATATAACAAACCCGTTGCTATTTTGAAAATTGTTAATAAGCAAGGCAAGACCATCTACGAAGCTAGTTATACGCCAACATCAGTTATTACACCACCTGAAGCATTTCTAGTTACTTCATTATTAGAAGGAGTTTTTCAAACTGGAGGGACGGCCCATCGCGTTCAAAACTATATTCATCGCCCGATCGCTGGTAAAAGTGGAACGACTGCCGTTGACGCATGGATGATTGGTTACACTCCAGAATTAAGTACGGCTGTTTGGGTAGGCTATGATAAGAATCGCTATTTAACTGTGGCCGAAGCGTATCGTGCGGCCCCCATTTTCGCTCACTTTATGGAGGAAGCATTAACGGATGTACCACCCAAAATGTTTCCAATTCCCGAGGATATTGTGACGGTATATATAGATGAGGATACGGGGTTACTAGCATCCGAAGCATGTCCCTCAACTCAAATTGAATATTTTCTTAATGGAACTCAGCCACAGAGCTATTGTGAAACAGCATTAGATGGTTCAGACACTGAAAACCAACCAACAGAAATGCCAAAAGTAGATATCGATGAGCATCCAAGTTATCGTTCATGGTGGCAGCAATTGAAAAAATGGTGGGATGATTAGCTGAATTGTGTCCAAAGTTTGATTAAAAAGTGAAAAGAGTTTGAACAAAGTGACAAAGTTGTGTTATATTAATAAATATAAAGCCCTTACAACATTTCTGTTATGAAATGACAATGAAAATTTAAGGAGTGAATATGATGGCTACAAAAACTGTTAATATACAAGGTTTGACGCCTACTCAACCAGATTCCAAAAAACTTGTGAAGATTATGACTTTAATAGCTTGGGTCATTTTATCTGTAGGTGTGATTTTATGTCTTGCCAATATTACACAATTCAATGATCGCAACATCGGCTTAATGGTCGGTATTGGTTTTTTAGTTGGCAGTGTTCATATTTATGTTATTGGAACAGCTATTAGCTTAGTCCATTCTCGTGCCATGAATCAATCTGTGGCAGATAGTGAACAACCCTAATCATCTACTCATAACCTTCATATTGGGAAGCATACTCAACTCCTTACGGGGATGTGTTATGCTTCTCTTTTTATGAAACCTTATAAAAATTGCTAATTACGGGAAGCTTATGTCTAACAAGTGAACGAGATATGTCAGATATAAGACGAATTATTTACGGATTCGTTAACCCTGCATTTTTATGTGTGATAATTTGTTATCTTATACTTAAGTTCAATAACTCAAGGAGTGAAAACGTCATGAGACCTGTTTCTCGAAAGCTATCTGCACTGCTTATTGTTGCGATGGTACTTATCTTGTCTGGCTGTAGCGAACAATATTTAGTTCTTGATCCTAAAGGACCTATTGCTTCAGCTCAAGCTGATTTGATCCTTCTGACCGCAATAATTTGTGCAGTGATTGCTATCCCCGTCATTGCAATGACGGCTGTTATCGCGTGGCGCTATAGAGATCGTTCTAACAGCAAAGCAAAGTATAAACCTTACTGGGAACACAGCTTCAAGTTAGAAGCTATTTGGTGGGGTATTCCGATCGTCGCAATCGCTTTTCTTGCGGTTGTCACAGTCAATTACACGCATAAACTAGAACCATCAGTCGCCATTCAATCAGAAAACGCGCCTATTGAAATTCAAGTTACATCACTTGATTGGAAATGGTTGTTCACCTATCCTGATGAAGAAATTGCAACTGTCAACTATGTTAAATTCCCAGTTGATACCCCTGTCGTGTTCAAGCTTACGTCCGATATGGCAATGAATTCCTTCTGGATTCCTAGTCTAGGTGGTCAGCTTTATTCGATGAGTGGTATGGCTATGACGTTGAATTTACTTGCTGATGAAGAAGGTACTTACTACGGCTCAGGCGCCAACTTTACAGGTAAAGACTTCGCACAAATGACATTTGATGCTGATGTTACTACTAAAGAGGAATATGATCGTTGGGTACAAGAGGTTAAGGATACTGAAGTTGCTTTGACAGCCGAGGGTGTTGAAGAGCTAAAAGTACCTGGTAGATCTGAAGTTGCTCAATTCTCTAGCTTCCCTGAAAATGTATTCTACGACATTATGCTGCAATATGTAGAAGAAGGTGAAACTAGCGCTCATGCTAACCATATGACTTCTAATACATCGACTACCGATGATTCTGCTGTCGGTGAAGATCATTCTGAACATCTTAATCATTAACAAATTTCATTCAACGAAAGGAGTTTACTCTCCATGTTAGAAACAATTAAAGAGTTTGCTTCCGAGTTTTTCGTTACGGGTGACCCGTTGATTTTGGGTGCACAAGTTTCGATTGCTCTAGCAATGGTTGCCATTCTGTTTGTCCTAACCTATTTCAAAAAATGGCGCTGGCTCTGGACGGATTGGTTAACGACTGTCGATCATAAAAAAATCGGTATTATGTATATCATCTGTGCCATTTTAATGCTATTCCGCGGCGGTGTTGATGCATTATTAATGCGTGTTCAACTAGCTGCACCTCAAGTAGAGTTTTTGAATGCGGAGCATTATAACGCCATATTTACAACACATGGTGTTATTATGATCCTCTTTATGGCGATGCCATTAATGTTCGGTTTGTTCAATATTATTGTTCCACTGCAATTGGGAGCACGAGACGTTGCCTTCCCATTCTTGAACTCATTCAGCTTCTGGATGTTCTTTGCAGGTGCAATGCTATTCAACGTTTCATTCGTAATCGGTGGTTCTCCAGATGCTGGTTGGTTAGCATATCCACCATTGTCTGAATTAAGTGGTAGTCCCGGTGTAGGTCAGGACTTCTATATATGGGGTATTCAAATTTCCGGTATTGGTTCATTAGCAACAGGTATTAACTTCGTTGCTACCATTCTGAAAATGCGTGCGCCAGGTATGAAGCTTATGAAAATGCCAATGTTCACTTGGTCTGTTTTCGCTTCTTCTGTAACGATTATGTTCGCATTCCCTATTCTAACTGTTACATTATTCCTATTATTCCTTGACCGTTATCTAGGTGCTCATTTCTTCACCGTAGATGGTGGCGGTAACCCGATGATGTATTTGAACTTAATCTGGATGTGGGGTCATCCTGAAGTATATATCGTTGTACTTCCAGCATTCGGTATTTTCTCCGAGATTGCTGCAGCATTCTCCAAAAAGAAAATATTTGGCTACAAATCAATGGTATTTGCGTTAATGTCCATTAGCTTCTTCTCCTTCTTCACATGGGCCCATCACTTCTTCACAATGGGTTCTGGAGCGAATGTTAATGCGTTCTTCGCAGTTACGACAATGATTATAGCCATACCGACCGGAGTTAAAGTGTTCAACTGGATCTTTACGATGTATCGAGGCAAGTTGTCATTCCCAACTCCGATGATGTGGATGTTAGCGTTCATCCCATGTTTCGTTACTGGGGGGATGACAGGAGTAATGCTATCTGTTGCACCTGCTGACTTCCAGTTCCATAACAGTTACTTCTTAATAGCCCATTTCCACCATGTATTAATTGGTGGTGTAGTATTCGGATACTTTGCAGGTCTATACTATTGGTGGCCGAAAATGTTTGGTTTCAAATTACATGAAGGTCTTGGTAAATGGGCGTTCTGGTTCTGGAACATCGGTTTCTACGTATGTTTCATGCCGCAATATGCACTTGGATTGATGGGTATGACTCGTCGCTTTAATGAATACAACTTTGACATGGGCTGGCAACCGCTTAACGTTGTCTCCACAGTTGGTGCATTCTTGATGGGTATCGCATTCATATTCCAAGTATGGCAAATCGCTCATAGTATTAGATTCTTGAAAAAAGAGACAAATGGCGACAATTGGGGTCAAGGTCGTACACTTGAATGGTCTATTCCATCTCCTGCGCCGTTCTATAACTTTGCACGTATACCACATGTTGTTGAGCAAGATGACTGGTGGGAGAAAAAAGAACGTAAAGCTAGAGGGGAAGCTGACCCAGCTGAAGTTATTGCAGCTGATACAGTTCCGCTTGAACCAATCCATATGCCGAAAAACTCTGGTATTCCGATTATAATGGCTGGCTTCTGGTTCACGGCTGGTTTCGGTTTTGTGTTTGACTGGAAATGGATGATTATTTTAGGATTAGTCGGCGTTGTTGCTACAATGATAGCTCGTTCCTTCAACTACAATGATGATTACTATGTTTCTGTTGAAGAAGTTGAACGTATCGAAGCCGCTGCATTAAAGGGGGCTAAATAATGTCACAAGCACATGCTCACAAACATGATCAAAGCCATCAAGATCCTGAACAATTGAAGCAATTTGGCTTCTGGCTGTTCATGGTTACCGATGTTATTCTATTCGCTACTCTATTCGCTACCTTCGTTGTCCTACGGGGCAACGTTGCTGGTGGTCCTGTAGGATCAGATCTGATTGAGATCAATGGGATTATCGTCTCAACATTTATTTTGTTAATAAGTAGCTTTACAAGTGGTCTAGCATTACTTTCTATGAATAAAGGCAATAAGCAGGGGCTTATCTTCTGGTTAGCTGTATCTGCTTTACTTGGTCTATCCTTTGTTTATCTTGAAGTTACAGAGTTTATCCACCTAATCAATGAAGGTGTTAACATTGGAACAAGTGCATATTGGTCGTCCTTCTTCACCTTAGTTGGTGCGCATGGCCTTCACGTTTCGCTTGGTATTGTTTGGATTACTTTAGTTATTATGCAAATAGCAAAACGTGGTATTACTCCTGCTACAAAACGCCGTGTAAATATTATTAGCTTATACTGGCATTTCTTGGACGCTATTTGGATCTTCGTATTCTCGATCGTCTACTTGATGGAGGTGATGTAGCATGGCATCTCATCAACAACATGAGCACCAGGAACAAACACATGGTTCAATGAAATCTTATATTATCGGTTTCTTGCTTTCCGTTGTGTTAACAATTATTCCTTTGGTTGCTGTATTGAATGATATGTTTAATAAGAAGACGACGATTGTTATCGTCCTTATTACAGCTGTACTACAATTTCTTGTTCAATTACTTTTCTTCATGCATATTCGTGAAGAAGAAAAACCAAGATACAATCTTATTTCACTTGTCTTTGCCATCGTGATGCTACTGACTATCGTTATTGGTTCCATGTGGATTATGACTTATAATGCCGTAGCAGTATAAGCTGTTGCCTTGCAGAAACGCCGCTATCAACCACTGTAACTTAAGTGGATGATAGCGGCGTTTTGTCTATTCATATAAGCACTCCTAAAAATACGGTTCAAGACCAAAACCAGCGATTGACGAAATATGAATGGACGTACTGGATTTTCCGCAATAGCTCCATTCAGCACAAACGAGCGGACACATAGAACACCTAATTAGCGTAAAACCAACACTTTATGATGTAAGAGGACTCACAGGACCCTATTTATAGTATTACCGGCAAAGTTCACTAGTGAACGAGCGAATAAGGTTCTGTGAGTCCGCGAAAACTCGAAATGAGCGAAAAACGCAGAAATAAAGTCCTGTGAGTCCGCTAGTATTGCTATTGGCATTGGGATGTAATGAAGGGGCTAATGTGGCGGGGCGATGGGCAATGTGCTGTATTTACGCAACATCCGCCGTCACTCTCTTTCTAAAAAAAAACAATTAACATGGTATCTATAATTAGAAGCGCAATGATATACCAAGCTATATAAGCGTGAAGGTCATCGACTAACGTTGAAAGAATTAATATAATCATACCTATGAACTTCAAAAAATTAACTGAGTAATAAAAATCGGCAATGATACGATTGTAACGTGGTATTTCTAACCGCTTAATGAGCAGTTTTCCATTATTACAAACAAAACAAACAAAGAAGTTTATATTACAAAGCCATACAAACAGCAGCCATTCTGACAAGATGCCATCATATAGAACACTCCACAAGTTCACAATTCCCATCGCAATAACAGCTGTCAGCCACAAGTATTTACTTTGGACAAACCTCACTTATTGCTCACCGTTTTATAGGTACGTGTAGCGCCTTCTTTTTTTGCTAATCATTCTTGTACCAATCCCTATTAAAAACGATAAAACAGCAAAAATCACTAATAATAAAAATAGAAATACCGATTCTTTTTCTTGAATAATTTTTAATATTACGATAGTCGTTAGATTAAAAGACATATGCATTAGTATGGATGCCCATAGGCTATTTAAACTTACAGCTAGCCATGCAAACAACAACCCCAATATAAATGTATATATTATCTGTAGAGGATTTACATGAATAACAGCAAAAATAGAGGCTTGTATAATAATCGTTGTCGTCATTGAATAATGGGTTTTAAAAGTCTGATACAGTAAACCTCGAAATATAATTTCCTCTACGAACGGTGCTAGAAACCCTGTAACTAATATAACAACAAATATTGAATCTGCTTGCACCTCATTAGAAATTTTTGCATCGTGATTTGTTGATAACTGTTGAAAAATGTCCAATTGGGTTAATAAGCTGAAACATATACTTGAAATGATTCCAAGCCCTATTGCTAACAAGATATCTGAAAAACTAAGTTTTCTTACTCCACAGTACTTCCATAAGGATACTTTCTTTTCCTTACGAATAATAAACATATACAGCAGCAGGGATAACATTACACCTACTAATGATATGGTGTTTACATTTAAATCAGAGGCTGAAGAAATCTCGCCGTATTTAAAAAAGTTAATTGCTATAAATATTATTGTTGAAACTAAATACGACAAAATAAACACACTCAGATATCCTATGATCTCTGACCATATTTTCCATCTAAATTTCATATACATTCTCCAATCTTCTCTTATATGTAATTCAACAAAATGACCATATTGAGGTAAAAAATTTAATATTGTAGGTATTTCTATTTTGAACTTTTCCTTTATTTTTATATAAACAAGCCTAGTCTTAAATTTCGACTAGGCTTGCTTTTTTCGATATTTCGCTACACTATTAGTTCTCTACTCTATTAAATTCTAGTAACTGTATAGCCTTTGTTCTTAAGCTGAGTGATTAGACCATCCTCGCCAAGCATATGAAGATAACCAGCTACGACAAAATATGATTCTTTCTGCTCATTGCCCAAGTAGCCTTCAATTTTCTCCAGCATGGCTGCATGGCGGTTTTTCAGCAACTTTTCATATACTTCTGGACTTTCTTGTAGCATCGTAACGAGCTCTTCCAATCCAGCGTCATCACCTTGAATCCATAAGCCAGCCAAAGTATCTATTGATGGCTCTGATGTAGTAGCTGCATCGTCTGTACCAAAGATTCCATCCAGCACTTCATTGACTTGTTGTTCCTGAAGCTCCTTGGAATAACTATCGAAAATATTCAGCTGAGACGAATAAGTTTCCAGTTCTAGAATCGGCTTGTTGGCCAATTGCGCTCTACTTAAATAGTACATATCAATGCCCAGTCCACCTTGATAACCGGAGGATGCCGTTACAAAGTTAGCCATATCCAAATAAACTGCCCATGGTTTATATGTATCATACGCATTAGTAGGCAGCTCTAGTGCTTCCAGGAACGATTGCACTCGTGCGTACGTCTCTGCCGACACATGATCCTTTAGCGTTGTTCCGTCTGAATATACTTGCAATGCCTGAATTTCTTTAGCTGTTTGCTCATCAGGTCCTGCCGCAATATTAACTTCAACGACTAGATGATCAGAACTGTCAAATGCCTCTTCAATTTCATCGCGAAGTGGGTACATTTTCGCGTCTCCCATATGGATCGAGCCTAGAAGATGTACTTCCACACCGTCTTTTTCCACTTTCCAGATGTATCCTGTACTAGCTTCTTTCGTTAATAGTACGGAACGTGCGGCGCCCTCCCATTCCACGTCAAAGCCAATCGCTTCACTTATAAATCTTAGCGGCACATAGGTGGTATTGTTAAAGACTTTAGGAGCTGCCGTCAGCTCTGTTTCAATCCCATTAATATATGCAGTAGCATTTCCAACTTTAAACGCAACAGACAAGCCATATTTTTCTGCTGTTACAACTTCATTTCCCTCATCCCAAGCGACAACATAACCAAGAGCTTCAAAAATCTCGCGCGCCGGAACAAGCGTCGTGCCCTGCTCAAGAAGCGGTTCATTGTCACCAAATTGAACAACTTCTCCATTCAGTGAAACCGTTATTGCCTTCTTCGCAGTAGTGTCTACTCCCTGTGCCTGAACCCCCGTTGCCAGTGTAAATACCATAATTAGTGCAGCTAAAAGTGAGGTGATTTTCTTCATTTTGTTGCTCCTTTTCTTTCGATACTTTTTAATAGATTCCCC
Source organism: Paenibacillus sp. Y930 (assembly GCF_056786375.1). Classification (NCBI taxonomy): domain Bacteria; kingdom Bacillati; phylum Bacillota; class Bacilli; order Caryophanales; family Paenibacillaceae; genus Paenibacillus; species Paenibacillus sp. Y930. The sequence goes on from NZ_JBXCIX010000005.1 coordinate 26,699, forward strand.
TTGGGATTGTACCAATAATATGAATATTTATCAAATATATGAAACTGTGAATTATTGCAAGACTCCTAATACAGCATTTCTCTTTTTTTTCATACGATAGATTATACTTATTGAGTTTATGATCATAAAAAGAAATATACTTAAAAGAGGTATCTGTCCTTTGACACTTTGTGACTTAACTATATTGTAGGTAGCAAACGGAACCAACAAGACTATGCCTATTGAATAAATAATTAGAATTGTTTTCTCTGATTTCCTTACGCTCCGCATTTTACACCTCCAAAATAATTTATAAGCCTTTGGCCAAATCCTGTTTCTATTTCCCCATTTACCTTCTCACATCATCCATATTTTAGTGAGTCCTAAATAAACTAGTACTTCTCACCACTCTTACTTTCTAGTAAAATAATTTTAACCCTATTTCTCCATAATTATAATTTTGAAGTTTATCGTGCAAAGTATTACCTATTTTTTTACTACTGTCTGTCTTTCATTCTAATAAACTGCGCAGTGTCGATACCTCTCTTGTGCTTTTCTATAAACTTAGTTTTTTCCCTTTAATCAATATACTTTCCATATTAATGCCATTTACTTTTTTCAAACAGGCAAGAGCAGATTTCCTTAATAAAGGATATTTTGCAGCCCTTTCTCCTATATTCCTCAGCTTTTCATACGGTTATGATCAATATTCTAGCGTTTGTGACAAAATAAACACTTCCAACCGAATTTGTTGTAAGATATTCGCATAGATATCAAATATATTTGCAACCACTATATCCGACTAAACACATTGAAATTATATTGGAAATACGATTCATTATAACTCCTTTGACTTTTTTATGCCGATGAATAAATTACATAAAAGCCTAAACAACACGCTAATAGATTTGTTATCTTATCGCTATAACCTTCTTCTTAGAGCATTCCACATAAGCTGACCTACTAAAAAGTAATCTTTCATTAACCTAGGAGGAACCATGAGTAAAGTAAATACGCTAATTGTAGACGCTGATCCTATTTGGCGAGATTCTATTAAATCTTTACTTGCAAAGGAACATGATATTCATGTTATTAGCAGTGTAGCTACTGTTCAAGAAGCACTTCATTATATTTCGGAAGTCGATATTGTTGTATTAGACATTAATGTAGAAGAATATCAATTAGACGGTATAGAAATTGTTCGTGACATAACAATTATTAAGCCAGTCCCTATTATTATTGTAACAATGATATCAGATCAAAATACAATACTATCTGCATTTCAAGCAGGAGCGATGAACTATATTGATAAGCTCAACTATGATGTTCTACCAGCTACTATTCGCGAAGTTATTCATACTTGCTCGCCCTTTCAATTATTACTAGAGGACTACCACAAACTTCGTAGAGGTATGGCGTTTCATACGTTAACTCCTGCCGAAAAAGAAATCATTAATCTTATTATTAAAGGTTATACCTTATCTAACATTAGCTCAGCGCTATATAAAGCTGAGAGCACAGTGAAGAATCAAGTTGGAAGTATATACAAAAAGATGAATGTGAAAACCCGAAAACAGCTTATGGGCATATTACAATAAAACACTAGTATGTAGGAGGAGCTCAATGTGGCCCCTGAAAACTATTATAGTTTTGTTCATATTACATCTGATAAATGTAGTTTATTCGTTTATTAAAGATCATGAAGTGGCTTACTTTTCACTTATTATAATCGTTCTATTTCTAATTATTTTTCTCGTTACATACTTTCGTAAAAACTAGTGCTAAGATCAACCGTATATTAGAATATATTGGCTATACCGCTTTTGTTTTTTATATTATTAGTTTGGTTATTATTGTGAATACAAAAAAGCAGAGGCGTCCTTAGCGGAAGCCTCTGCTTTTACTATTACGATTCTACGACACTACCTGCCGGAACAGATAATATCAGATTAGAATATACTCGATCCGTAACTAGACCACTTACTTCATGCTCAATATTGTTGACGAAGATGTATAACACATCACCTACTTGCTTCGTTTGCAACAGTTGCTGCTCTCGCAATGCAATAGCGTCCTTTGCTTCATACGTTACAGAACCAGTTAATAACACCTCTGTTAATCCTTCATGCTCAGTTATGGTTAACGGAACGGTACTTTTCACTATAATTTTAGCTGGCTCAGCTTGAGCTATAGCCACTTGCTCATCTACGAATAATGAGCGTTCCTTCATATTAAATGCTTGATTCAACTCATCCGTAATCCCTGTATAGAACAACGCAGACATAATCAATGCCCCTACACTAATAATTGAAACAAACCATAGACTTAACCAATCATATTTCAGCTGGTACTTCTGCTTATGGTTCACTCTCATCGTCAGTAATAGCTCAGCTCCAAGCAATATAAATACAACTGGTGCTAGCCATAGCAATAACTCATACGCCGATATCTCCTGCCATAAAGACATTGCAAAAGCTATCCCCATACCGATTAATGTTACTCCCATTGAAAATGAACCAATTCTCCATACTGGCTTCTGCTGAACTTCCTGATGGTAAACTTCAGCTTGTGGCTCTCTAATCGTTGCAGCCTGCATTACTCTTCGCCTCCTACATTACGGCGGTTACGTTTACTTGACGTGCCGAATAGTAACTTCATACCTAGAACGACCATTACAAATGAAATAATAACGGTAGGTAGCATATACTTCAATTCATAATACTCCCTTGCCCAGTCTGGGAACTTTATATCAATCAATCTCGATGCAATTTTATCAAATAAATAGTAGATCCCCACAACGAGTAAGCCAATTCCAATCCAACGTTGATAAGGAATAAACATCGCTACAAACGGCTCATCCTTTAATTCATCCTTTTCCCATTTACGCAGCTGAGACAAAATATCAAAGAATGCATAGCACCATAGTAATGGTAATAAGAACAAGAATATAGTCAATCGTAATTGATCCATAATAAATATACTCGCTAGGAAGCTCCCCATAAGCTGCAAGCCCCGCTGTTGAAGCCCAAGGTACAAATGTCCTGCACCAGGGAAAATCGATAAGCCAATAGCCGTTACGCGGTTTTTACGTCCATCTGCCATATAATCCTCCATATTGGAAAATAGCGACTGATCGTTAATTTGCTCACCTTTTTGACGAGTAGCTAACAATGCTAAAGCATCAAACATACCATAGATCCAAATAATCGGTAGCGCTAACCAAAGCACTAAGATTGATGGTGTACCAAGTACGATACCAATAAATAATGTTATACCGAATACACCAACAAATAAAATCATCAATGTAATGCCTCGCGTAAGTAAACCCATATACATATGACCTAGACCTGGGATAATAGACATCATCATCACCTTAGTCTTTTCACCTTGTTCCTTCACTTCTAGTGGATCGTATACATGACGTAGTTGACCATATTCATCTCGCTCCATCGTTGCAGATGCTGGATGGAAAGCTCGATGCTTCCCGCTCGCAATGGTAATCAGCATATCTAGCATATTGATTAATGCAAAAACACCTGCAAAAACCACCGCTACTGCAACCATTTCTCCATCTACATAACCATCAAATATCATTACCATAAACAGCAAAGCTAATGGTCCAAAGAATCCTCCAGCATATAAGATAAACCGGAAAACTCTACCGATATATAAATGTCCGAACCCTGGTAGTAGTGATAGTAAAAAGGCTACAAGTGGGCTTTTATTTTCTGCTCTCATCTTTTTCAACTCCTTAAAATTTTTCATTGCTAACCTAACTGCTCCCAGTAATGAAGAATCACATCGGAAGCATTGGCTTTTGTATGGCTTTCAGATAAGCTTCATATTCGATGCCGCATACGCTACATAACCTAATCTTCGTTATCAAAGTCTGCTATTTGAACTACCTCTTCCAATGGGGTTCAAAAAGCGGGCTTTCAGAACCGAGAAGATGGAGCGTTACTTGAGAAAGGCGGAAGCGCAAGTGTACGTAATTGGTACACACGAACCTTACTTTCCAAGTTCGCTTCATATTCGATGCCGAAAACGCTACATAGCCTCACTTCGTTATCAAAGTCAGCTATTTGAACTACCGCTCAAAGCGACTATCTTGTACCGCCTCTATCCAACGCGACGCTTTATCAAGCCATTTCTCTGATTGCGGTTCGGCTGAGGATTCCGGAACAGGTTGTTGATCGATGTTCTGATTCTGTGATTGCACCGTCCGATCTAGCTTAACAAGTGTATGAGACACTGTACTCATCAGACCTGATGTAACAAGTAATAGCGTTATTGATGCAGCAATACCATACTGTACAACCGGTCGCTGAATCCAGCGCGGCTTTATTGCTAAGGCTTGCTGACGAATCGTATCAGCTACTTGATTACTTAATAATTCTGAATCAAGTATTGGCCCAGCTGGAAGCTGATCTAATAATGATACAAATTGCTCCATACATTGTTCGCATAATTGAATTTCCAACTCAACTCTTTCTCGCTGCTGGTCTGTCACCTCATTGCGTATGTACGCACAAAGTTCTCTCTCGCTAATATGCATAAGTTGATCTTTCATTCAAAATCCTCCTTTCGCCAATGTCGCTTCATCCATAATCTAGCTCGATAAAGTCGTGATTCCACTGATTTCTTCTCAAGTCCAGTTTCCTTAGAAATCTGCTCATAACTTTTTTCTTCCATATAGAAGGCATGAATGATTTCTTGATACTGCTCTGGTAACTCATTGATTTCTTGATGGATCATTGCTTTTCGTTCCTGGGCAAGTAATGATTCCTCTATCGATGGTTCATAGTCCTTATTCTGCCATGATTCATATTGTTGATCGGTATCTTCTACAATATCTTCTCGTTGCCTACCAATCTTTCTCCTTGCATCAATCGCTCGATTCACTGTAATGCGGGTTATCCAAGTTTTCAAACCTTGATTGCGATACTCAGGGAGAGCTCGATAGATTTGAACGAATACTTCTTGCGTTACATCCTCAGCGTCCTGATGATGGTGTAGTACAGCGAAAGCTGTCCGATACACATGCTCATGGTAGACCTGTACAAACTCTTTATATCTACTTGTACCGCCTGCCCGAATACTGTTCAACCATTCCTGCTCATTAATCTGCTCCCCCTCCTCTCCATACAATAGACGAACGCAATCGCGCCAACCCCTGCACATTTTCAAAAAAAACAAAAAAAATCTCCTAGCATCGAGTTTAACCTAAAGTTAAACCATCATACTAGGAGATTTTCAGATCATATTCAGAGAGATCACAAATGATCAATCACTAGAGAAGGAGTTTAAGTTCCTCTGGCGAATGCTCCCACCACTCTACATTATGCTCCATTAGCAATTTACGAAGTGCTGCTTTTTCAACTGGGCCAATATTATCAAGCATATAGCGGCTCTTCATTGCAGCATCAAGACGATTAACATGATCCGCAAGAATCTTCCAGCCGCGTCGTGCTTCTGTATCGACTAGCATTTCACAAGACGTCGCACCAGCATAATAAGCCCCTGCTTCATCTCGAGCTACTGCAACCCAGACGATCCAGCATGGTCGTCCATTAGGAGTATCCTCTTTGTTAGGTGAGAATTTGATGCCGCGTTCAATTTTACTTTTGGCATGCATCGCACCTACATCGATAAAAGCTACTCCTTGGTCGATCATTACACAAGCAACATCACTTAGATCAATGGAACCTGCGCCAAAACCTTTATGTTTTTTATTACTCACAACGTTCAGAGTCAATTGTTTCTTTTCTTTTTTCTCTGGTTGTGTGGATGGATTCAATTCATCTGTCACTTTTATCACACCTTCCGATACATTAATTCTATTTTAGCTAATATTATTGGAAAAGCCAACATATACATGCTGTAGATGCTTGTCAACGGGAGGGAATCGATAGATGTCTGCAAAATCGTGGAAATTAATTATTGTAGGTTTACTCATTATTGTATTCTTAATTGCTACTTTGCCTTATCAATTTCAGCATGCATGGCAATCAGGATATACGTATGCACTTGTACCAAACCAGCCTATTCAGTCTACAATGCTTCAAACATCTCTTAATGAGGCCAAGCCCTCACTGGACACTCTTAATTATGAAAGCAACCAGCCAAGTATGCCGGCAGTGAAGCTAAGTGAGCGCGTCGTCGAATATAACATTCAAGTTAGTCTCCGTGAAGAAGAACATATATTAGATGGTGAGGAGTTAATTACTTGGACCAATCCAGGCAAAGAAAACGTCACTGAAATGTATGTTCATCTGTATGCTAATGCATTCAAATCAGCAGATAGTACATTCATGAAAGAGTCGGGTGGACAACTTAGAGGAGATAAAGCTTCCAACAAGAGCGAAGGCTCAATACGCTTGCTTGATCTTGAAACACTTGAAGGTGAAAATATGCTGCCCCGAGTGAAGTTCATTTCCCCGGATGATCAGAACAACGATGATTATACGGTTGCGACATTTCGCCTAATCGAGCCAGTAGCACCCGGGGAGTCTGTTACGCTCCGTGTCAAATTTGAAGTTACACTACCTCAAGTGTTTGCAAGAATGGGTTATTTCGAGGATTTTGTAATGGCTGGTCAATGGTTTCCCAAAATTGCCGCTTATGAAACGGTAGGTACGCGAAATGTAACCAAAGAAGGCTGGAATATTCATCAGTATCATGGAAATTCCGAATTTTACAGTGACTTCGCCGTTTACAGCGTTAAAGTGTATGCACCTGAAAACTATGTCGTTGCAGGTACAGGTGTGCAAACAAAAGCCGCCAATATTGGACAAGGTCGAAAAATGGTACAATTTTATGCTGAAGATGTTCATGATTTTGCATTTGCATTATCGCCTAATTTCATTACGCATGAGTCCTCATTCTCTCATGAAGGCGTACCTGGTGTGAAGATTAAGCTCTATCTAGACCCTGCTCATGAACAATTGGCTGAACGTTATATCCATGCAGCGAAGTCCGCGCTAGCCTATCTCGGTAAAAATTACGGTGCCTACCCTTATAGCACGCTGTCTATCGTTGTACCGCCGGCAGGTGCGAGTGGTGCAGGGGGAATGGAATATCCGACATTCGTTACGACTTTGGCAGCTGATTCAGCAAGCCCTAAGTATGAGCTTGAACGAACAGTCATTCACGAAATTAGCCATCAATATTGGTACGGCATGGTTGCTAACAATGAATTTGAAGAAGCTTGGTTAGATGAAGCATTCACCTCCTATTCTGAAGAAAAAATTATTGAGGACGCATATGGTGTTACAAGTAATCATCGTCTCGAAGCAAGCTTTATGACGGACCCCGCACCTCTCCAATTCGATGCGTGGCTCTATAATAATCACAACCATTACGCCGAAAATGTATACTTACGCGGCAAGCTTGTCTTACTTGATATTGAAGATGTTGTTGGGCGAGATACGATGAGCAAAATTATGCGCTCCTATTTCCAGACCTATAAGTTCAAGCATCCAACTACCCAGCATTTCCAACGTATTGTCGAGAACGTTACGAAGCAGTCATGGCAAGCTTATTTTGATAAGTTTGTATATGGCAACGAGAATGCCGATCTTGCTATCCAAAATATTGAAAGTCGAAAATTCCAAGAACAAGATAAAACAATCTATGAGTATACGATACTATTGGATCAAAATAGTGGGATCGCGCGCAGCATCCCCATCGATCTCGTATTCGAGGATGGTTCGACCGTTAGAAAGCAATGGGATCTAAGTGATGAAGCAAAGCTACATTTTGTGGAACGTTCTGAGGTGCCGATTAGCTGGATCAAAATCGATCCCGAACAAAACAATAAGCTTGATTACCATCTGAATAATAACTTTATGCGGGTGGAATTGCCGAATAACGAGTTGAAACGAGTCAATATTGTTACGGTATCGATAATTGATTATGTACTACGATTATTAAGCTGGTAAGAAGGTGGTTCAAAAAGCCCACTTTTTGAACCTTCATTATAAGAAAAGTTTAAGGAGGAACATAGCTATGAGATATTTTTTACGACAAGGCTGGCATATCGCCAAAGGACATACGAAAATCGTAATCATTTTGTTCATCTATCAAGCGATTTGGGGCTTTCTACTTTACAAAATTATCGATGATATTATCGCCCCCCTACTTAAGCGATATCCTGAGCTTACTGGAAGTGCAGATACTGTCGCTTTATTCTGGATTGAACATCAATTTCAAATATTGAAAACAGATATATGGATGCCTTATCTCTATACATTTCTTATTCTACTGCTTATTCGGATGATCATTACGCCATTGCTACAAGCTGGACTATTCTACTCAATCCATCAGCATTCAGAAGCTGGCAAGGGGACATACTTCCGCAGGGGAATTGCAGCGAAGTGGAAAAAGGTAACGCTATTGTACTGGTGTAAAAACATTCTTATATTTGTCCCATTGATCTGGATTGTAAAGCCCGTCATCCACTCGATTACTGCAAATCAATCGATTACTGCGATATTCAAAATATTCGATTGGACATTATTCACTTATATTGTGTGGGCCCTTATCGTTCAACTACTATTCTATGTGCTACAGCTTGGCGCTGCTTGGGAGATGAGTACAGCTGCTATACTACGTCAAACACTAGTCCATCTCTTGCCCTTCATCGTAGTATCCCTTATCATTGCATTCATCTATTCCTTATTCAGCGTAAGTATTCACGCATTATCTATCATATGGGTTAGTTTTCTTAGCTTCTTACTTTATCAAATCTTGCCACTCATTCGTATGTTATTCAAGGTTTGGATGATCTCGTCTCAGTATGAAAGTATCCGTGAAAATAAAAGATGAATTGAACTAAGAGCGTAGAAACCTATATAGGTCTCTACGCTCTTAGTATTGCTTGATGCTAGTAACTTACTATATGTGAAGATTATAAACGATTAAGAATGCTGCGGGATAAAACTTGAAATATCTACATTCAAGCCTTCAGCTAATTTCTGCCCAAGTGTTGCATCACCGCGATAGAAGTTACATACCGCGCGTAGTTGAATGTCTTTATTCACTTGAGATAGATCATTGATTAAGTTAGCAAGTAGATTCGCTTGCTCCTCGGCCGTCCAAGAACGATACGTTTCACCAGCCTGCGTGAAATTATCTTGCTTATCAATTTTCTGACGACCAGCGTAGCCATGAATTGGTGAATACGACTCTTGGAACTGTTCCGGAGCTTCTTTCGGCTCGTCAGGACTACTATTAGGCTCATAGTTATACGATGAAGGATTTGCCGTCATCGTCATTGCACCATCACGCTGCTGATTGCGAACGGCAGCATAAGGACAGTTTACTGGAATATGAGTGTAATTCGCACCAAGACGGTAACGCTGCGCATCTGGATAAGAGAATAGACGTCCTTGCAATAATTTATCCTCCGATGGCTCAATACCAGGAACTAGAACACTTGGAGAAAATGCCACTTGTTCTACCTCTGCAAAGTAGTTAATCGGATTACGGTTCAGTGTCATCGTACCAATCGTTTGGAATGGATACATATCTTCAGGCCATATTTTCGTTGCGTCTAGTGGGTCGAAGCTATAACGATCAATATGCTCATAAGGCATTAATTGCACTTGTAATTCCCAACCTGGGAAGTTGCCATTATCAATATTATCGAACAGATCACGAGTGGCATGGTTGAAATCTTTACCTTGTTGTTCTGCCGATTCAGCAGCTGTAAAGTTACGAGTACCTTGCTTAGATAACCATTTGTATTTGATATAAGTGATTTTACCTTCCGCATTGATCCACTTGAACGCGTGAACACTAAAGCCATCCATTTCACGATAGCTAGCTGGCGTGCCATGATCTGATAGTAACCAAGTCATCATATGCGTAGATTCAGGAGTTAGCGTCATGAAATCCCAATAGCGTGATGGATGTTGAATATTAGTAATTGGATCTGGCTTAAGTGAATGAACCATATCCGGGAATTTAATCGCATCACGAATAAAGAATACTGGGATATGATTACCTACAAGATCGTAGTTGCCTTCTTCTGTATAGAACTTCGTTGAGAAGCCTCGAGGATCACGCGCAGTTTCTGGAGAGCCTTGACCGTGAATGACCGTTGAGAAGCGAACAAACACCGGTGTCTCTTGACCTTCCGTTTGTAGAAACTGTGCTTTTGTAAATTCGCTCATGTTTTTTGCTGTGATGAATACGCCATGTGCACCTGCACCACGGGCATGTACAACACGCTCCGGAATACGCTCACGATCAAAGTGAGCTAGCTTTTCAATAAGATTATAGTCTTCCATTAAAACTGGTCCACGTTGTCCAGCTGTACGTGAGGTTTGGTTGTCTGTAACTGGTGCACCTTGATTCGTCGTTAATATATTCATTCGTTCATACACCTCTTATTTAGTATTTAGACTTAATCTAAGTCCTAATATCTATATAATACAGAAGTGTTGAACTCATGTCATGAATTTTTGATGAAGAAATTATACATCAGCTAGACGATAGCCAACGCCCCGAACGGTTGCGATATACTTTGGATCTACGGCACTATCCTCAAGTTTCTTTCGCAAGCTTTTGATATGAACATCGACAACATTACTGCCCGCATAGAACTGTAGACCCCAGATAACATCAAGTAATAGTTCTCTTGTCTGAACAGCTCCATCTGAAGCCAAAAAATGTAACAATAGATCATACTCCGTTTTGGTCAACTCTACGCGTTCATTGTCCTTCGTTACAATCATTTTCCGTGTATTCACTTTCAAATTTTTAAATAGCACGTGATCATTGAACTTCGCGAATTGTGATTGACTCTCAAGCAAACGCTGAATCCGCTCTAACGCTTGCTCTACTGATGAAGGCCAGATCATGATTTCTGCACCAGCTAATTCTAATTGCTCTTTGCGCTCATAGGTTTGCTCATCCATCAGGATAACTAATGAAATATGATAACTAGAGACATTACCGAGTAAAGTATGGCCTTTCTCTAGTACATCTGTATATGAAGCTGTAGCCACCGTTGGCAACGCATCATAGATAACCAATTCCGGCTTCAGAGACGATAGTACCTCTTCATTGAATTCATGCAATGAAAATACATCAAAGCATGCCATCGATAGTGAAACAAATAATTGTTTCACTCGTTCTGGTAACGGGCTAATTATCATAACTCGTTTCGTTAGCGTACATAATAGCTGGTCCTCGGTTGACTCTATTGTTTGGTCGTGCATTGATCGCACATCCCTTCCATAACGATATGAGGTTGATCGATACTATACTTTGTCTGCTCAGCTATTCGGGCTAACCATTCTTGTGGAATGTCTACTAGAACTTCCTCAACTTTACCGCATACTGTACAAACGATATGTTGATGCTCCTCCGTCCTTGCATCATATCGACTAACCGCTTCACCCAGCTTCAATTCCCTTATCAGCTCCACATCTGCTAGATAGCGTAAAGAGTTATAAACCGTACCGTATGCAAAGCTAAATCCCTTCTCACGCAATCGCTGTATAATATCTGCTGCTGTTGGATGATCTTCAGCCTCTTTTACTACTTCCAAAATTGCTCTACGTTGTACTGTTAAGTTAATTTTCTGTACCATGACCTAACCGCCTTTGTCTAATATTAGATTTAGTATAAATCTAATATTAGACATCGTCAATGTTCCCCCTTCCCCACCATAGCTATACTCTAACTAGCTCGGTATGCTTATTCATAGCACAAAAAAGCAATCTACAACTTCACCATGAAGTCGTAGATTGCTTTTATAAATGTGTAATCACAAACGCTGAAACGAAACCCAGCAACGTGTACGTTATTGGTACACGCGGACCGGACTTCCCAAGTTCGCTTCATATTCGATGCCGAATAACCTACGATGCCAATCATCGTTATCAAAGTCCGATTTTTGAACTACCTCTAAAGGATAGGACTTAATAGTCGTGATATCGATTCCTTAATCCGACTAAACCATGAACGTTTTGAATATTCATCTATGGTTAGCAAATGACAATTTGCTATATCCTCAATAAATATCTCTTCTAGTGTTGTCGATACTTCTTGGTTATAGATGAAAGCATTCATCTCGAAGTTAAGCTTGAAACTCCGTATATCCAAATTCGCTGTACCTACTGATGCCACTTTACCATCGACAACAAGCGTCTTCGCATGGAGAAACCCTGCATCATACATATAAACTTTAATGCCACATGATAATAGTTCATCCAAGTATGATTGGGTAGCCCAATAGACAAAGAAATGATCCGCCTTATTCGGCAACATAATTCTCACATCCATACCCGAAAGTGCTGCAGTTCGCAATGCATTCAATAGGCTACTATCTGGCACAAAGTAAGGTGTTTGTAAAAATACTGATTTCCTAGCAGCATAGATCATTTTAATGTAGGAGTTTTTGATCTCTTGATATTCTGAATCAGGACCACTAGCAACAATTTGCATGCCGATCGGATTGCTATCCTTTTGGATCATCGATGGGAAATACGTCTCATTAAAACTAATCTTTAACGAGGATGCTATATTCCAATCAATCATAAATTGAGCCTGCATCTGTAGAACTGCTGCCCCCCGAATACGTAAATGGGTGTCTCGCCACTTGCCGAAGTGCTTATTCAGACCCAAATACTCGTCTCCGATATTAAAACCACCGATATAGCCAATCTGTCCGTCGACAACAACTAATTTACGATGATTACGGAAATTAATCTTAAAGTTAATGTACGGTATACGAGATGGGAAAAACGCCTCTTCCTTCCCTCCTGCCGCACGAAACTCTTTGAAAAACTTGCGGGGAAGATTCGGACTGCCAATATGATCATATAGGAAGCGAATCTGCACTCCTTCCGCTGCCTTAGCTGTTAAAGCTTTCATAAGACGACGTCCAAGTTCATCATCACGTACAATGTAATAGACAAGATGAATATGATGCTTCGCTGCTTTAATATCCGCGATAAGCGCATCGAACTTCTCATTACCATCCGTATAAATATCTACCGTGTTCTGCGTAGTAAATAACGAAAGTCCTGTTGTGAGGTTCATCGAAATAAGATCAGAATATTCGTCAACCTCAGGACCAGCAAACTCAAGATCTCCGCTTTGCAGCTGACGACGCTGTTCAACGACTAAATCATTAATCATACTTGGATTAATGCCGAGTAGCTTCGCTAATTTACGTTTTTTGAACTTTTGACCTAATACAAGATACATCACGAATCCAAGAACTGGAATGAAAAATAGAACCATCATCCATGCCCATGTTGAGCTTACATTTCTACGTTCCAGAAAAATTATTGCAATGGCAAGAAATATATTAAGAATAGTAATAATAAAGTAGATGTTTTGAACAATATCCATTGCCTGTCATCCCCTTTGCGGTTGCTCTAATTATTTCTTTGTTGGAACAACCTTATAATACTCTTCAAGCGTAAGTCCTTCAGATTCTATTTCCTTAGCTATTTCTACACCGACAAAGCGTAGATGCCATGGCTCGTATTTATAGCCGGTAATATCTTCTTTACCTTCTGGATAGCGGATGATAAAGCCATACTCAGCTGCGTTGTTAGCAAGCCATATCGCTTCAACCGTCCCTGCAAAGCAGTCTTCAGCTGCGCATTTGCCAGTACTACCTGATATATCAATGGCAAGACCTGTCTCATGCTCACTTGTTCCCGGTTCTGCACTATACGTTTTAGCTTTCTCATAACCGTCACGTTCTACATATCGATTGAATAATGCCTTTTGTGTTTCATGCGAACGATAAGCAGACACTCCCGCCAAATAGATACCGTCCACTTCAGCCGCTGCAAACATCTCTTCAAGGGCAGTAGCTGCAGCTTGGCGCATCTTCCGCTTATCGATCTTTTCATTAAATGTGAAGCGCACATCGGGATATACTAGGTCTTTCGGCGAATAATCTTCGGGTAGTTTATAGTTGGGATTGACCATTACCGCTACACTTTCAGAATCTGTATTTACCCCTGCCGTTGGATGTTCTGTTTCTGTTGGTTCCGATGTGGGTACTGGTGTTTCTGTCGGTTTCGATGTTGGCGATGGTGTCGGTTCTTCTTGCTCACTACCATTACCAATTATATTTCCATTATTACTTGAAACATTATCATCGTCTTGTTCGTTATTAGTAGAGGGGTCATCATTAGATAGATTATCCTCTGACTTCGTTCCATCAGCTAGCTCATTCGTTTGTCCATTTTTATCGGAAATTAAAAATATAACAATAGTAATCATTGCAGCACATGTGAGTAGAAATAAAAATAATTTGAAAACTTTCAAAATTTTGCCTCCTTGAGTAGTTGTATGATTTCTCGCGATTAACGATGATATCATACCATTCATTATAGTTATTTCGCCTATTACGACGTATTTATTGCTAATTTGGCGAATTGACAGTTTTTCGTTTTTTGACAATGATACGTCCTACAAGCATAATAAGTAAGTATTATACCATTAAATGAAGTTCAGATGAATATATCTTATATGAAAGATTGTAACATACTTTGTATCAACTCAAGCTTTAGCTCAAGTCAATCAGGTTACAGCTGTAAGTAATAGTGTATTCTCAATAACAGATTATTATTTCATACTCATCTTTATCGATAAGGTCATCTTCATCAGTTCTAACTCACCATTAACTTCACATAAATGTATAGATGTAATATGAAAGGTAGGATGAATTGTGTTAAACGATAATAAATTCCTTTTTGGTACACGCCCTATATTTTTCTTTTCTTTCCTTATGCTACTAAAAAGCGCAATAGCTTGGATGGTTGTTTTTGAAGGTGGGATGTCTTGGACACTTGTACTTAGAGAATTACCATTCGTACTCATTGTTTTTAGTCTAATCGAATGCCTCGCTAAGAAACGAAAGTTGCTATATTACTGGATAGCAGACTTAATAATGACTTCAATATTATTCGCGGTTATTATGTATTATAAGTACTATGGCGTCATTGTCACTTACTTTGCACTAGCACAAGTAAACCAAGTTACTGCTGTTAAAAACAGTGTATTTTCATTGATGGACCCTTATTTCTTATTAATCTACATTGATGTTGTTATTTTGGCTTATTTCCTGTTCAAGAAGAAAAGTGTACCTACTTGGAAGGAGAAGATTAATAGACCAAGCAGCAGAAAGATTGCTTTACCCCTGCTGATCGTTTCACTAGTTATTTGCCTATTCAACGTTGTTCCTAACCGTGCAAGTATGAATGAGCTTGTAAAGGCTGAACAAATGGGCATATTAAATTATGAAGCCTATATGATTCTTTCCAAGAAAACGACAGATTATGTTGAACCCGAGCATATAACGCAAGAGGCGATTAATAAGATTAAAAACATTACACCTGTATCTGAGCCATTACAATATGGTACTGCCGCAGGTAAAAACGTCATTATTATACAAATGGAATCATTCCAAAATTTCTTAGTTAATTTGAATATTGATGGTCAAGAGATTACACCTAATTTCAATAAATTAGTGAAGGAAAACTATTACTTTGATAAGTTCTATCAGCAGGTTGGTCAAGGAAATACATCGGATGCAGAATATGTAGTGAACTCCTCACTTTATATACCAGCTCGTGGTGCTGCGACTCAGATGTATGCTGATCGTGAATTGCCGAGCTTACCAAAATTGTTAGAGCAGCATAATTATGATACAGCTACTTTCCATACGAATGTCGTAGAGTTTTGGAATCGTGGCGAGTTATATGACTCACTAGGCTTTAATCATTATTATGATTATAAATATTTTGGTGATGAGGATACGATATTCTTTGGCGCTTCTGATAGCGTACTATATCGTAAAACATTAGATAAGCTTATCGAGATGGATGCTGCTGAAAACCCGTTTTATGCGCAAATCATTTCGATGACAGCACATCATCCTTATACTTTACCTGAAGATAAACAATTAATTACTTTGCCAGAGCGTTATACCAAAACTTTAGTTGGTGATTATATTGTTGCTCAAAACTACGCCGATCATGCACTTGGATTATTCATTCAAGACTTGAAAGATAAAGGAATTTGGGATGATAGCTTAATTGTTATGTATGGTGACCATCTTGGCTTACCTATCTATTCTCTTAATAGTCATGAGCTTGGGCTAATGAATGAAATTTACGGTCGTGATTATGCTTACACCGATATGATTAATGTTCCATTAGTTATCATTAATGAAGGTGTATCTACTGGAGAAACATTATCACAGATAGGCGGTCAAGTAGACGTTATGCCGACGATTGCCAATTTACTTGGTATTAGTATGGATTCGCAAATTCATTTCGGCCAAGATATCTTTAATCAATCTGAAAATATCCTTCCACAACGTTATTATCTACCTACCGGTTCCTTCCTAACAAGCGAAGAACTTTTCTTATCTGGTAGCGGCTACGATGATGGGCGCCATTATTCCTTATCTGGTCATAATGTAGATAATGGTCAAGCAACAGAAGCAGACTTCCAAAGTGCACTTGAACTATTGCAGCTTTCCGATAGCTTTGTGAATAGCTTACCGTTGAAAAAGTCTGCAGTAGCAGATGACAAATAACTTAATCCTTTCAAATTTCTAATCAAAGTAAGAGTCTAGTAGCTCGTCAACATACTCAAAGTGATGACAAGAGACAACATTCGATAATATAAAAGGCATATGACGCAAAGGTTCAAACTTTGCATCATATGCCTTTTTTTCTCGTACTATTGATTATCGTAATAATCTTGCTTTGGTATTGCTACGCCGCAAGTGGAGAATGAAGCACAAACGAGCGGACACACAGGACGCTAATTAGCTAAAAACCAACACTTTAGGATGTAAGAGGACTCACAGGACCCTATTGGTAGTTTAATACTGAACATTCACTAGCAAACGAGTGTTTAAGATCCTGTGAGTCCGCGTAAACTCGAAATGAGCAGAGAACTAATTGCTAGTGGTATGCGTTCGTTTTTGTCCTCGGATTTATACCGCTATTACCTTTAAGATAAATCCGAGGACAACGGCGATTGGAACAATAATTTGTTTTCGGAGCGGCCTTCGATTGGAACAGTGTTTTTTTCTTGGAGTGGTCTTCGATTAGAGCAGCAATTGGTTCTCGGAGCGAGCCCCAACTTATTTATTCATGTCGTTCGTAATACAATTGCTCCTGTAGCATAAATGATTGGACAGCTTGTTCTGAGTTGAATAAGGAATAGGCAAGCATTAGCTTCGTTAGTGCTGCCTCGGTACTCATCCCCTCAATAATGACAGCTCCCGCTTCAACAAGCTTCGCTGTAGATGCATACTGTGCCTCAGCAGATGACTTTACAGGGCAAAGGTAGACAGTAATGTTCTCTTGCTTACAACGCTTAATGAATTGCGGCAACGAATATGGTCCATCTATTAATGCACATGCAGTACCTGAATGATACAGATCATGAAGTATGGCAGTCGGACGACGCTCAGCTGCCCACGAATACATGTCATAGTTGAGACTAGGATATGGCTTTATATATACAATATCTGTGTCTAGCTTATCTAATTGCTGCAACGCACCCGTGTACTTATGCGTTGTTGGTCTAACATTAGCTACTGTAAGTCTGCTAGAAACTGCAGCTCGTTGTACAACTCCATCTACTAATTGACCTAGCACCAGATCGTATGGACTGCGAAATTGATCGGTAAACGTTTCACATTGCATAATTCTAGAGCCTAGATAAAGTATACTTTCACTACGGTCGTTTTCATATACGACAAACACCCCTGCCGTTGATCCCTCTTCAATCCACCGCACAGCATTGTAGAAATTACGCAGCCCATTGGCACGCTCATCCTGCAGATGATAATTACTCGCAATCATAATCAGTGGAACAGGTATATCGCTAAGCAAGTAGCTTAACATCGTAGCAGAATACGCTAGTGTATCCGAGCCATGTGTTAATATTATGGCATCTATAGATGAATAATCGATTGCACGTAGCTCGCTAGCCAGCTCAAGCCATTGCTCTGCCACTAGATTTTCACTTAAAATATTCAATGGCTGCATCGTATCAAAATTAGATGATGATGTATACTGTTGTTGAAATAGATCGATAATCATATAAGAACCCGCACTATTTACATCAACGCTGTTACCTTGCTTCATACTGCCAATCGTTCCACCTGTAAATACAACCATAATTTTTTTCATTATATATCCCTCTTTACTATGAACAAATAATTATTACCATATATTATTATTATCTACAACACAAAGAATAATATGCCAACATAATGGTAGCATATCTAACCCATATTACAAAGGTTATCCACTCGAAAGCAGAGTAAGTCAAAAAGACTTCATCTCCATTTGTTAGAGCAATCCAACAAAAGTAGATGAAGCCGTATAAAGATCATTCCTGCTTCTTGTCATAACAATCGAAGCAAATCAATGATTTGTCCTCTAATATTACGCCATTAATAAATCCATAATTGAAAATATAGTTTCTTGTACACAGTTGATTGATATTTACGCACTGATTATGGTTTTAAGCCTATACTTATGCGATCAACAGTAATTAGATCGCTACAGCAGTGCCTCCAGCTTGCAACTGGTACATAAGATAGTACTTACCTTGCTGTTCCATTAGAACGTCATGATTACCTTGCTCTACAATAACGCCTCGATCAAGGACTAGAATCTGATCCGCCGCACGAATTGTTGATAAGCGATGGGCAATGACGAACGTCGTCCTGCCACGCTTCAATACATCTAATGCCGCTTGAATAACAGCTTCCGTCTCGGTATCAATACTAGCTGTTGCTTCATCGAGAATGAGTATAGCCGGATCGTAAGCTAACGCTCTTGCAAACGAGATAAGCTGTCTTTGACCAGCAGACAATGTACTTCCTTTCTCAACAACCAACGCATCGATCCCTTTAGGTAATTGCATAAACATCTCATAAGCGCCAACTTCCTTCAGTGCTTGCTCAATACGCTCTCTTGAAATATGCGGATTGTCTAAGCTGACATTGGTTGCGATCGTACCTGTGAATAAAAATGGATCCTGCAATACAATACCCATATGCTCACGTATTTGCTGCTTAGAATATCGCTGAATATCCACTCCATCAATCGAGATATGCCCCTGCTCCACATCATAGAAACGAAATAATAGATTCAATATCGAACTCTTACCTGACCCTGTATGACCGACCAAAGCAACCGTCTCTCCTTGCTTCGCTTCAAAATCGATATCCTTCAAAACGTATTCATCTTCCTTATACGCAAATGTTACATGATTAAACTTCACATTTCCGCGATAACGAGTCATTTGCTCCTTATCCACTTCGATACCTGGCTCATCCATTAGCTTGAATACTCTTTCGGCTGATACTCTCGCTACTTCGAGATTCGATAATTGATTGACAATACCAACAATCGGATTAAACATACGATTCAGATAATCAATATAAGCAAACAATAAACCTACAGTAATCGCTGCCCCTAATTGACCCCTCCAGAACATCATAATAATAACGATACAGATAATGTTACGAAACACATTTAATAAATTATGGGACGTTAATGAATTTAAGCTAAGCATTTTTTTCTGATATTTGAAATAATAGCTATTCAACTCATCAAATTCCTGCTCCATCGCTTTCTCTTTGCGGAATGCTTGAATAATCGACATCCCTTGAATTGATTCATTAATGTTGCCATTGATCTCACTTAACTTAGCACGCAATACGCGGTTGTAGCGCGCTGCGAATTTACGATACACATAGATCCAAGCAAATAATGCTGGAATTAACGGTAATGTTACAAGTCCAAGTGTCGGATTCAATATGAATATCGAAATATAGATAGCAGTAATATAAATAAATCCTGTACTGAAGTTAGCGATAACACCGACATATAACTCGCGAATCGCTTCAGTATCATTCGTTACTCGCGAAACAATTTGCCCTGCTGACAAATGATCGTAATACTTTACAGGTAATCGCTGTGTATGAGCAAATACGTCATTACGTAGCTTTTGGACAATTTTATTCGCTGCCGTTTGTAGCATAATGCGCTGGAAATAGACAAAAATGGCCGACAGAATTAACAATGCGCAATAGAATGCGGACAGCTTAATAATATAAGGAATTTCATATTTATAAAATTGATAAACTTCTTCCTTCGTTAATAATACCTTTTCTTGCTCAGAAGCTCCTTCTTCTAATAAATAGAACGTTAATCCCTTCTGTTCAAATGTAATCGAGCCATATGTCGGTTGATCGGTAACTCGATCTCCACGCAGCAAAAACTTTTGTTGATAGTTGGTAGCCTCCGGTGTCCCTTCATCTACGTAGTACCATGTTTGATTAATGCCTGTAATATGATTATCGATCATTTTCTTGGCAATAATCGGTCCGACAACTTCTGCACTAACAGCAATAATAAGAAATATTAGTGCAATAATAATATTGTTTTTATAAAGCATCCCGTATTGAAATAATCGTTTACCTGTCGAGACTGTGTTCGTCGTTTCTTGCATATCGATGTTCTCCTGCTCTATATTGTTGCTCATCTACTTCATTCACCTCTCTTACTGCTACGAGCTTAGCTCTAGTTCAATTTGTTGGCGATCATATTGTTCTTTGTACCAGCCTTCACGTGCTAATAGCTGCTCATGCGTTCCCTGTTCAATAACAGCACCTTCATCGAGCACAATAATCCAATCCGCATGTTGAACTGCCGATAGACGATGCGTCGTAATAATGGTTGTTTTCTGTCGACGTTCAAGCTTGATGCCATCAATAATTTCCATCTCCGTTTTTGCATCGACCGCAGATAAAGCATCATCAAGCATTAGAATTTCCGGATTAGCAATCAGCGCACGCGCGATACTTACGCGTTGCTTCTGCCCGCCAGATAAGGCAACTCCACGCTCTCCTACCATCGTATCTAGTCCATCAGGTAAGAAATGAATATCTTTGGCAAATGATGCTCGCTCTAGCGCATGCTGAAGCTGATCCTCCGTTGCATGCTCATCCCCGAATAGAATATTATCGCGAATGGAGCGCGAGAATAAAATAGGCTGCTGTGGCACATACCCCATATAGCTAAGTGCATCCTCCAGCGAAAGATCATCAAGCTGATGATCGCCTAGCTTCACCTGACCTGAGCCTAGAGGATATTCTCTTAGTAGTTGTTTCAATATCGTTGTTTTACCGCTACCCGTTTTACCGACAATTCCTAATGTTTGCCCTTGCTTAATTGATATATTGAGCTGGCTAAGATTGATCTTATCAGAGCTTGGATATTGGAATTGATAATCTTCGAATTGTACATTAGACGGCGCATGATCTTTCGCTGTCTTTGCCTTATTCGCTACATCCGCCTTATATCCTAACGTTTCAGATACACGATCCAATGAAGCATTACCACGCTGCATAATGTTAATCAATTCGCCCATCGCGATCATTGGCCAGATCAGCATACCTAGAAACATATTGAACGTCACTAGCTCACCAAGTGTCAATTCGCTATTGAATACGAGATATGCACCATAGCCAACACCAATTAAGTAACTGAATCCAACTAATATTTTCATCGTTGGCTCAAATAAAGCTTCGATTCTTACGACAGCCAAATTACGCTGCAATACTTCTAATGTTTTTTTGCGGAACTTCTCTTTGCTTGCTTCTTCTTGCACGAAAGCTCGAATAACACGCACACCTGAAACAGTTTCCAGTACATCATCATTCAATTCACCGAACGAATCCTGTGCAGCCATAAAGCGTTGGTGAATAATTTTACCAAAAATAGATAATGCAATCGCAATAAGTGGCATTGGCAGCAATGCCGCTAACGTTAACTTCCAGCTAATCATGATACTCATTACCGCTACAATACAAATCATAAAAATAGTAGAATCAAACAGCGTTAATATACCAAATCCCGCTGTGTTAGATACCGCGCCGAGATCATTCGTCGCTCTCGCCATCAGATCTCCGGTACGGTTACGTTCGTAAAATGTCGGTTTCATTCGTAGAAAATGTCCCATTAGTTTCGCACGCAAAATTCGCTCTAGGACAAAGGAAGCCCCAAATAATTTGTTAAACCAAACATACGTGATCGCATAGCTGACGATCGTAATGACAACCCAAAATACAATCATCAGCTGAAACTCTCGACTAGAAAATAATTGTTGATTAATACCATCGATTACTCTGCCGATTAACAACGGTGGGATCATATCAAGAATTCCCGTTATAAATAGTAGCCCGATAGCGAGCGTATATCTTTTCCATTCTAATTTGAAAAACCAACCTAGCTTTGTCAGTACACTTAACATCGTGTATATACAACCCCTCATATGCAGTTTTGTTACATAATAGGCACAAAAAAGCATGCCTAGCTCGCAGGCATGCTTTTTCATCATAGTAAGTTCGCGCGTAAAGTACGCAATACAATCACTTACTTCTATGCTAATGAAAAGGCGCATGACTACGATTCGTAATCATACGCCGTAAAGTGCTAATTAAAGTTAGCTCTATGGGCGCGGATTACGATATCCTCATTGTGAATACTGAATGTAGTAAATGTAATTCTCATGATACGTAACCCCCTTTCCATTTTTTAGAATATGTTTACACAATATCATTGTAAAAACCTAGTTGTCAATTCTTTTTTTTTCGGAAAGCCACAATTGTTGTATGCGCTTCACTCCGTAATTGAACACAATTCTAAATTATGCAGTCATTGATAATATTATGATAGTAATTTGTAATTGTGCCCCACGCACATAATTACACAAATAACCGCTCTATCATCGATGATAGAGCGGTTATTTTATATGTTATTCAACTAGATGAAGGTATTTATTATGAACGAAAATTATGCTTTTTGCACTTCAAATTCAATGTTGATTTTAATATCGTCGCCGATTAGTACTCCGCCAGTTTCTAGAGCAGCATTGTATGTCAAGCCGTAGTCGCTACGTTTCAATGAACCTGTTGCACTAAATCCTGCTTTTTCATTACCCCAAGGGTCAGTAGAAGCTCCTTCAAACGTTACTTTGAATGTTTCTTCCTTCGTTACACCGTGAAGCGTTACGTTACCTACTACTGTGTAATCATCAGATTTCGTAGCTGTAATCGAAGTCGCTACGAATTTCAAACTTGGGCTGTTCTCTACATCAAAGAAATCAGCAGATTTCAAGTGGTTATCACGATCTTCATTACGTGTATCTACACTTGCTAAGTCGATATTCACTTCAATTGTTGCTGATGATAGATCGTTAAGATCAGCTTCGATGTTTGCATCGAAAGTATGGAATAAACCTCTAACCTTTGCAATCATAAGATGCTTAACTGAAAATTCAATCAAACTGTGTGATACGTCCAATGCCCATTTAGATGTTGTCATAATAAATACCTCCGTTAATATAAATATTATATTTACTTACTTTAGTAAAGCTTATAATTTTATAATAATCCTTATTCACACAATTGTCAATACTTTTTTTATGCTTATGTTTGCATGGTTTTTTTCTCTCAATGACATTATAATTGCCCTTTTCATTCCGCCATGTAGCGGCGCATAATAAGTATTTCACCCTTGTTGCCTCACTCATAGCTACTACTTACTCGTTCTTGCCTCATCAATCGCGAATTGAATTTCCTGAAGCGTATTTTCGATTGATTCGTCCAACAAATATCTGTTAACACTTTCTTGAATTTTCACTTGCAAAGATTCTGTTGAAACGGTATGTGGCCAATATAATACGGCATCTTCACGAGTTACGATCTTGGAAATTCTTGCGGAAACCTCACTAGATATACTAGCATTTGCAACCGATGGCACTGCAAAAGCTCCCTCTGCTAGCTTTTCTTGAGTTATACGACTATTCATAAAGGCAACAAACTTCCTTGCTTCTTCTGGGTACTCCGTCTTTGCGTTAATAACGCGGTACGTACCAATGTTAATATTAGGTACGGTTCGATCCTCTCCTGGAACCATCATAAAATCAATATCATAATCAGGATTACGTTCCATCAAACTAGTAATACTCCATGTGCCTGTAATAATCATAGCTGCTTGACCTTGACCTACAAGGTCCTTTGCTTGCTCATGCTTAAGACCTTCCCAATTTTCTGGAACAAAGCCGCGCTCAATAATTTCTCTGTTTTTTTCAATTGCATCAACAAAGATCGGATCAGCTATGGATACCTCGCCATTTTCTAGTTTCTTTGTCCAATTTCCATCTGCCCCATTGTTAGACATGATTGATCCCCAGAAAAATTGATTGGTAGACCATTCTGCGTCAGTTGCAATAGGTATAATACCTTTTGATTTTAGCGTTTCGCATAATGTAATAAATTCCGACCATGTCGTTGGTACATCCAGATCATACTGTTCAAACATCGTACGATTATATAGCAAACCATCACTATGCATGACCTCTGGCGCACCATACACTTTACCGTCTATCGTAACTGGCGTAAGGGTATGTGGCAAAAATTGTTGTAGAAACTCTGTATCCGTTAAATTCAAATAGACATTTGGATTAAGTTTACGAAATTCTTCAAATAAGCTTGGAGACCATGCATCAAATACATCAAGCTTCTCTCCACCCAGTAATCTAATCTTTATACTCGCAGTATAATTAGCATTTTGAATAAAATCAGCTTTTATTTTAATACCTGGATTTTGCATTTCGAATTCACTAATGGCATCATAATATACTTTACTTGCTTGGGCTGAATCAAGTAGATAGCTTCCATAATACAATATAATGGGCTCATCCTTCTGCACGCCCTCACGCTCATATTCATCTTCTATATCTCCGCAAGCAACTAGTAACAACATAAGCACAAGTGTTAGTAACTTCATCTTTCGCCAACTCAGCATTCTAATCACCATTTTCCATTTATGTCCAGTTTATTCTATCATAATGGATTAACATTAAAAAACATAGCATATTACCGATAATTTGAAGACTTAACAAAAACGAATTTAATATAATCGAGAAAGAGCACATATTTTCATATGCGCTTCTTCTTAAGTTGCACTTTCCAATATCGTTTAACCATCATAGTTCGCTATTGGTATTAGCTTTAAGGTGATATAAAGCAGAAGAGAAGTCGCCTCCACCAGAACTTAAATCTGACAATCGTATAACAAGACCTGCCTGTATTAATTCATCACCATAATGCTGCTGTTCTAACTGTCCGTTAATCATGTAGCTCTCGTCTAACTTAAGCCCTGCAAGCTTTAATCGTCTCCAGCCACGATTAGCAACATTCAGTATTTGATAGAAACCAACAAGCGCCTCTTGACCACATTCAGAAACGACCATCCAAGCTGCTGAATTTCCTTCAAACGGACTAGATAGTCTGTAGAATATTCCATGTTGAATTAATTGTCGATGCTGCTTAGCATATATTACTTGAGAACGTACTTTCTCCTGTTCTTCCACAGAAAGCTCATTCAAATCTAATTCATATCCAAAGGCGCCAAAGTAAGCTGTATTGGCTCTCGTCTCCAATGAAGTCATTCTACCTACCTGTTGGTTAGGAACTTCGGACACATGCGCTCCCATACTACTAATTGGGTATACAAGGGATGTGCCATACTGTATTTTCAGTCGTTCAACCGCATCTGTATTATCGCTTGTCCATGCTTGTGGCGCATAATAGAGCATTCCTGGATCGAATCTAGCGCCGCCGCTTGAGCATGATTCAAATAAGATATGCGGAAATTCCGTAGTTAATCGCTCGTAAAGCTGGTACACGCCTAATATATAGGAGTGGAATACTTTTCCTTGATCAGCCGCTGATTTCATAATGGAATAACATTCTGTAATATATCTATTCATATCCCATTTGACATAAGAAATTGCTGCTTCACGTAAAATGTTAGACATCATCTTATAAATGTATTCGACAACCTCAGGGCGCGAATAATCGAGTACATATTGATTGCGCGAAGGTGACGGATGGCGACCCGGTGTATGAATAATCCAATCTGGATGTGCACGGAATAATTCACTATCCTTATTGACCATCTCAGGCTCAAACCATAGCCCAAATTTCATACCTAATTGTTCTATTTTGCGAGAGAGTCCTGTAATCCCATTCGGTAGCTTATCTGCATTGACAAACCAATCTCCAAGTCCTGTGCGATCATCGTTTCGCGCTCCAAACCATCCATCATCCAGTACAAATAGTTCAATACCAAGATTTTGTGCAGTTTGTGCAAACTTAATAATTTGATCTTCATCAAAGTGGAACGACGTAGATTCCCAATTATTAATAAGAATAGGTCGAACACGATCGCGCCAAGAACCACGGGCCAATCTCGTGCGATACAGTTGATGATAGGTTTGACTTAGCTGATTCAGTCCATCTGTAGCATAGGCGATAACTAGCTCGGGCGTCTGAAAGCTTTCCCCTTCTGCAAGCGGCCATTCAAAATGATCAGGATGAATCCCCATGATTACACGAGTCGTATCATGTGTATCAACCTCAACCTGTGCTAGAAAGTTACCACTGTAGACCAAGCTGAAACCAATTGATTCTCCCGAAAATTCCGTTGTATTAGGACGCTTCAAGGCAATAAACGGATTAAATTCCGCACTACTCGTTCCTTTAAGACTATAGATACTTTGCAGCCCATGCTCCAATTTACGATTTTTGATATGGCGCTCACGGCTCCAGGCTCCTGTTAACTGAACCATCTCATAATCATAATCTGGAAGATCAAGACAAGCACTAAGTGCGCACGTCAATACAAGCTGTTGCTTCCCTTTATTCATAAATCTGACATTACGAGCTATAACTGCTGATTGTGCAAAAATAGTATAGCTTAACACTAATTTTGCTTCAATTACCGCATCATACATCGTAACTTCAAGCGTCTGTGCTTCATCTGGTGCATCGACATACGTTGCAGGCAAGCCGTCAAGCTTACTTTTTCCATCATAAATGATATGTGATTGATACTTAAAATCAGTAATTGTACTTCCATTATCCTGCTTCACTTCAAAAGCAGGCTGACGGAAATCAGTAGTACCATACGCCGGATATTCCTGCCTCGTATGATTCAAAGAGAAATGATAATCGTCGTCGAATACATAAGCGGCTAATGAACGTAATCCGCCTTCGAACAGATGTCCAAAGGAAGCACGATCACGTATAGACTTTCCGAAGTAAAGTTGACCTAGCTGATCATTATCCAGCACATGAAATACATAGCTAATATGATCATTAGTTAGATGAAATTGACGTGATGCTTCATGATATATAATTGGCATAGTGTCCTCCTAAAACTTTTTGTTAACTTCCTGTAAACAAAAAGTAGCTTCGAAAGCATAAACCTAACTTTTGGTTAACTTCCTGAATTGAGTACAATTCATTTACAGCTTACCGCCTGACGTTGCAATCCCTTCAATAAATTGCTTCTGGAAGATCATATAAATAATAAGCATAGGCCAGATTGCAATAACAGATGCAGCCATTAATTCCGGGTAATTTACAGAATAGGCACTTTGAATTTTAGCAAGTGCTGATGATAATGTTGCCGCATTAGAGCTTGTATTCACGATCATTGGCCACATCAAATCTTTGAAGGCAAATAATGCTGTAAAAATACTAAGTGCTACTAGCCCAGAACGCGCAAGCGGCAGCATAACCTTCAAGAAGGTTTGACCAATATTACAGCCATCAAGTTTTGCTGCTTCTTCTAGCTCCTTAGGTAATCCCATAAAGAATTGACGTAGTAAGAATGTACCGAACGCACTAACGATACCAGGGAATAGCAGTGCAAAGATTGTATTTCGCATCCCCATTGCATCTACCATAAGATATTGCGGAATAATGAATATTTGCGTTGGAACCATCATCTGAAATAGAACAAGTCCGAAGAAAAAGTTCCTTCCCGGGAAGTTAAGTCTAGCAAATGCATAAGCCGCCATCGCACTAAAGAGGACGGCAGTAAACACTCGTAGTGCCATCATTGAAAACGTATTGAAATATAAACGAAGGAAATTATTTTGTGCAATGACTTCATAATAGTTTTCAAACTTCCAAACGGATGGAAGGATAACAAACGGATTCAACGAAGTCGATTCTGCCACTGTTTTAAAGGAGGTTAACACCATCCATATAAATGGTAAAATCATTGCGCAAGCACCTACGATTAAAACAACTTGTATTATGATCTTAGACAATCTATTACTAGCAACCATCTTGATGCACCTCCTACATGTAATTTACCCATTTTTTCTGTGCTTTCATTTGAATAACTGTAATAATCATAATGATAGCAAGTAGCAGCATGACGATCGCTGATCCATAGCCTTTATCCGAATACTTAAATGAATTATTATAGAATAAATACACAAGTGATACCGTTCGCTCATATGCGGGATTAGTAATTTCAATCATCATGTAGATGACATCAAATACTTGCATCGCCTGAATAATTGATGTAACTAACACAAAGAATAACGTCGGTGTGACTAATGGCAATGTAATCGTAAAGAATTGTCTCACCCGACTCGCGCCATCAATATCAGATGCCTCGTAATAGTCTTTCGGAATCTCCTGCAGACCTGCTAAGAAAAGCACCATATTATAACCTATAACACTCCATATTCCGATGATTGCAATAGATATTAACGCTACATTCGGATTCGTAATCCAATCAACTTTTGAAAGTCCGAGTTTAGTTAGTGCAACATTGATTAATCCGAAGTTAGAGTTGTACAGCCATTTCCATACCATCGTAACGGCAGCCGGTGCTGCGATCATAGGGATAAAATAAATTGTGCGAAACACTGATTTGCCCTTAACTTTTCCATTGAGTAATACTGCAATGAATAAGGCAATCACAATACTAATAGGCACGACAAGCATTGCATGAAGCAATGTATTGCCAACTGCATGCCATACTTGAGGATCAGCAAACAACTTTTTATAATTATCCAAGCCGACAAAAATATTACCTTTGCCGAAATCACCGCTCTTGAAAAAGCTCAGATAGAGCGATTGAATGATTGGAATAATATTCAACACAATAAGTCCGATAATCGTTGGAGCTATGAGAAACCAGCCCCATTTCCACTCGTTTAACGTACTTCGGGAAACCTTCAGTTTCTTAGTCGTGCTCATATTTATCCACTCCTATTGAATTACGGCAACCCGTTAAGGTTGCCGTAATTTACCATTAATTACCTATTCCCTTTATTCCGATGCTAAGCTTTCGTTCATAATTGCTGCTGCATTTTTGGCAGCCTCTTCAACAGAAATTGCTCCTGTAAATGCTGGATTCAATGCTTCATACGCTTTATCTTCCCAAACTGCTGTTGTATTGGAATATGGTCTAATTACTGCATAGTCAACCATATCCACGTATGCTTTAATATTGAATGTTGTGTTAGAAGTTAACCATTGGTCAGCAGCACCTTCGTATGCAGAAATCGCAATACCAAGTTCAGCCTGTCTGAATTGACCATCTTTTGAGCTCAAATATTCTACGAATTTCCAAGCTTCTACTTGATGATCAGAGCTGTTTGCAATCGCATGACCAAGACCATTAAAGATTGATGCTTGATTAGCTTGTTTTGGAAGTACTGCTACATCAAAGTTTTGTGCGATAAATTCGTTAGCTGTAAAGCCAGATAGGTTCCAAGAACCGAAGTAACCCATAGCTACAAGTCCATTTTGCAATGCTTCTGCACGCTCGCCGTCACCATAGATTTCTGGAGACAGACCATCACGTATAAATTTCGTATAGAACTCTAAAGCTTCAATTGTTTTCGGATCATCATAACCAGATTTTTTGTCATCCGTAATGATCGTTCCACCATTTTGATATACGAAGTTATAGTAACCTTCTTGATTGTGAAGCGGATTCAAGATACCGTACTTCCCATCCTTTGTTAACACTTTAGCCGCATTGTATAGATCGTCCCAAGTCCAAGTATCGTCTGGATAAGATAATTGTGCTTCGTCGAATAGTGTTTTGTTGTACCATAATCCAATCGTGTCATAATCTTTAGGTACAGCATATTGCTTACCTTCATGGTTATAAATTTGAACGAGACCTTCTGGGAATTTATTAATTTCCACAGAACTACTAGCTGCAATTTTATCTGTTAGATCTAGTAGCATACCGTTAGATGCATATCTGTAGATCTCGTTAGAGTGCATCCAGAATACATCTGGAAGAGAACCACCTGTTGCACCCGCTTCTAGCATTGTCCAATATTCAGCCCAGCCCGTTACTTCTACATTTACTTTAATTCCTGGATTAGCTGCCTCGAATTCATCAGCAATCGTTTGAAGTCCTTTTGCTTGATTAGAATCCCATACTGCATAAGTCAACGTCACATCTTTTCCAGCTGGTTTGTCGTTAGTCGTTGCGCCTGATCCATCAGTCGCAGGTGTATTTGTGCTGTTTCCACCATTTGCATTATTCACTGTTTTACCAGAGCACGCTGTTGCTAGCACTACTACAACTAGAAGCAGCGTTAATAATAATGGCAATGTTCTTTTTTTCATATTCCATATCCCCCTAAAGCTATAGTTTATTTCCTTACAAACCCATCTTAATAAATTTGGCTAATAACCAAAATCAATAATCTTTACCGTAACCACTTCTTTTTTTACCTCTTCAGACGCACAAAAAAAGCACATGGATTCCCATGTACTTTCTTTACTTTTCCAATCATTTTTTTGACTTCTTCTGTTTCATTACTCTAAATTCCGAAACTCCTCTGGCGTAAACCCCGTCATTTTTTTAAATATTTTACTAAAATATGCCGTGTTAGGGTAGCCGACCTGACTTGCAACCTCATAAATCCTCATATGCTTACTACGCAATAGTCTTTGTGCTTTTTCAATTCTTACCCGCGTCAAAAAACTGACGAACGTCTCTCCTGTTTCCCGCTTGAATACTCGACTAAGATAAGATGGATTAACACTAATTAGATTGGCAACAGATTGTAATGAAATATCTTCTGCATGGTGTTCTATAATGATGAGGCGTGCTTGTTCTCCATAGCTATGCATGCCCAGTTGCTGTTCCGAATTATGTTGCTGGCAATGCTGCAAGAAACCAACCGTAACAGCATGAATTCCTTCTAGCTTTTCTTCCTTCATCATCTGTTCGTACGGCGTTAGACCCTCTATAAGCAAATCAGGCACGATAGGGAAGCAAGAGGAAATAAGTGAAATCATTCTAATATACGCTTTTCTCACGCCTTGCTCAGAAATCCCTTCCTCATACAATCGTTTTTTCAGCTTTGCTAGAAATTCAGTCCCTACAGCCTCTTGATCTTCGACGATCTGCCGAAACGCTGTTTCCTCATCTAAGGTTAAAGAAAAGCTTTCACACCTACGTTCCATGCACATACCCAAAGAGTCCACATACTGCACATCGTTATTCGTTTCAAAAAAATGTTGCTCCATAGCAGTATCCGCTTCACGATAAGCTGCCCTCAATCCTATAAAACCATTGGCAAGACTACTTACACCTATAGATATTCCAATGTTCAAAAAGTCCTTCATCGTCATTTCAACTTTTTCAAATAAAGAATTGAGTTGTTGTCTTGGGATTTGTTCTAGCATGTCATCGATATTCATAATTAACAAATATTCTGATGAAGTCTCCACAATAATTTCCTTCTGCCATTTACGGGGAATAATTTCCTCCATAATATTCATAACGGCATAGCGAAGTAGCTTCTCATCCTGCTCAACATATTTTTGTCTAATGCTTTCAAAATCATTGATGCGCAGCTTCACCAATACTAGCTTTCCTTGCTTTACACCAATTTGAAGCGTCTCAATACGTTCAAGCATTTCTTCTTCGCTTCGAAAGCCACTAAACAGATCTTTGAATAGCGTTTCCTTCAAGTATGAAATACTATCTTTATATTGCTCTTTAAGCATGATATTGCCACCTTGTATGGCGCGCTGACGAGCATTATGCTTCACTACTTCTAACACTTCTAATAACTGCTGTTGTTTCAAATCACTTTTGATGAGATAATCAACAGCTCCTAGCCGCAATGCTTCTTTCGCATATTGAAATTCATCCATACAGCTAAGAATGATAAACTGACAATCTACTTTATCATGAAGCATTTCTCTAATTAAGGTGAGTCCATCCATGATCGGCATCTTAATATCTGTAATGATAAGATCTGGCTTAAGCCTTAGTGCCATATCAAGTGCTTCCTTGCCATTTGCCGCTTCGCCAACAATTTGACAGCCATGCTCTTCCCAATTAATCATCGATTTCAGACCAATTCGCATAAGAAGCTCATCATCGGCAATTATGATATTCATCATAGTTTTTTCCTCACTGATTTCTCGGAATTGTAATAGTAAACTGACTTCCTTCACCTAACTTACTATTAAACTGTAGTCCATGCTGCATTCCAAAGCGGTGCTGGATTCGATAATGCACATTGCGAACACCAATACCTTCATCTTCCTTGTCTTTTCCTTGTAATTGTCGTAATAGCTTCATAGAAGTCTGCTCGTCCATGCCGCAACCATTATCAACTACAATAATAGCTGTAATTTGCTCGTTAACAGGGCATACCTTTATCGTAATGATCCCTTCATCCTCAATATCTGCAATACCATGAAAAATAGCATTTTCCACGATTGGCTGTATCGTTAACTTAGGTAAGAGTGTATCTAGTAATGTTTCATCTATTTCATAATGTACTGTAATTTTATTGAAATAGCGAACTTTTTGAATCGTAAAATAGTGTTCGATATATAGTAACTCTTCGCGAATGGTAACGAGTCTACTATCATTTTTAGATGAATAACGTAAGATAGAAATCAACGCCTCGGTCATATCAACGATCTTATCCGAACGTTGCATAGTAGCAATCCACTTCAATGAATTTAATGTATTGTACAGGAAATGGGGATTGATCTGAGCCTGCAATGCCCGAATCTCCGCCTCCGTCTTTTCCTGTTCCTCCAGATAGATCCTCTCAACAAGCCGCTTCAGCTCTCCAGACATTTGTTCAAAGCGATTGGCTAATAAACCTATTTCATCATTGGATCTTACCTTTGGTAAATTATCAAATTTACCTTTTTCAACGAGAAGCATATTATTCATTAAACTTTTAATAGGACGTGTAATTAAATTAGAAAGATATAAGGAGCTTATTAATGTAAACAATAGCAATCCAATGACAACATAGATTAAATTACGCTTTAAGATATCTCCTTCTACAGCCAATTCATCAACTGGCATGTACAAATAACTGGTCCACCTGTGAGCTTCAAATGGCGTTCGGATTAATATATAATCTTCGCCATCCGCGGACACAATCTCTCGATTAGAATCTTTGGCCATCTGCTTCGTATCTAGTGGAAATAACTCGGTAAAGGACTGACCTAGCCATTCATAGTTACTATTGAATATTACTTTGTCGTTCTCATCTACAATCGTGAAGGCTGAACGACTATCCTCCTGAAGTCGTTGATTCAGCTTATCTACAAAATCAATGTCAATACTAATAACCATGACTCCTATTAAGTTTCCATTGTTCATATCAAAAATTTTTCGCAAATTAAGAATTGCCCAGTTTTCTTCCCACTTTGTCTGCTTATCCAATAATGTTGGTACGTCTCTGGTAATATCATCCGATGCTAGAAATTGTTGAAACCACACTTCATTCTTAGGATGATATGTAAAGTCTATCGTTTTATCCGTACTTATATAGAGATCCTTTCCGCCATTCAAATTATATACATATACGGAGAAGGCATTATCTTTCATTGTTATATAGTTATTTAATAACTGAATAGCTTGATTTTCATTGCGCTTAGAATCATCAAGCAAATAATTTTGCATAGGATAGTTCTCTTGAGATACAGCAGATACATAGCTATTAATACCATAGCTTGATATTAGTGAAATTTTTCTTGTGTCTTCCAAAAACTCTTCAATACGAATATTCGATTGCTTTGATACATCACTCAATAGATCGGTGTATTTTCGTTCTAGCATCTGTTGTGATGATAAATAAGAGTTCAAAAACATCGTAAAAATAGGCACCGATATAACTAGTAGAAACATTACTTGCATCTTTTTCTTAATACTAATAAATCGAAACCTCTTAATCATTACTTCATCACCACTTCCAATCAAAGTCTTCCTCGTATATTCTCCGGAGCAATACATCGTGATCACAATCGACACATCACAAAAATGGCATAGACAGCCTCATCCCTCAAGGACAAGACTGCCTATAACCAACCATATCACTCATACGTTATCATATGAATCTACTATATTATAACCCTAACAAACGATAAATTAGTTGAGCTCCTTCTGCCCGAGTCGCATTATACTTAGGCGCAAAAATATTATTCCCACGTCCTTGCACTAATCCGAGTTCAACAGCTGCTCCTATTGCATCTTGTGCCCACGTACTAATGGCTGCTTGATCGGCAAAGTTTTTAGCCCCTTGAGAACCTTCTACTTTTCCATAAAGCACTTCATATGCTCTCATCGTCATTACAGCAATTTCCTCTCGGGAAATCTCAGCATTTGGTGCAAATTGACCATTTCCTTTGCCGGTAATAATCCCAGCTTGATATGCTGTCGAGATTGCTGAAGCGTACCATTGGTTTGGACTAACATCCTCAAAGCTAGCTCCTAGCTTCATTTCTAGTCCAATTGCCCTCACCAGCAACGCTGCAAATTCTGCTCGCGTTATTGCTGCATTAGGTGCAAAGTTATTCTGATTAACTCCATTAATAATTTGTCTCATCACTAATTCATTAATAACTTCACTTGCCCAATACGTACTAGCTACATCATCAAATTGCTTACTATAAGCAATCGCAATATATGATCCTGCTTGATTAGCGGAAATAATGATTTGATCGAGCTCATTACGTTTTTGCTCGATATAGACCATTGTACCATCTTCATTCAAGCGATAGATTGCAAATTTACTAGTACTAATTAATGCTTCATTAGTCCAAGTCAATACGACCTCATCTGACCAATTATCCAATGATCGCATACTGCCATCTGCAAGCAATAACGATAATGAAATATTTACGAAGCTGCCCGCTGCAGTAATCGAAGCTCCAGATTTCTTTTCTGTATCGCTAACCCATTGTTCGACCGCATCTGCAGACCATGGTTGAAGCCCCACAATAATTTCAGCGTCCTTCAGTCCTTGCTCATCAACAAGAGAACGGAGCTGCTCAATAATAGCTGCTGTAATATCTACTTGGACTCCATTTCTACTTACAATGAGCTGCTTAACTTTATCCCATTGCGTCGAACCTGCTAACAAACGTACCGTATCGTCGTTGCCAGTAAGCTCGATCAGTGCTACTCCTGATCCATTGACAATCGGCTCAACAACGCCGCTTGCTGTTTCCTCATTGGGAAGGGTAACATTACCTGTTCCACCGCTACCATTGCCATTGCCGTTTCCATTGCCACTTCCGTCGCCGTCGCCATCGCCACTTCCGTCATATGGTTTTTGCGGATAGATATCGAATCTATCAAATGCAGGCGTATACTGAATTGGTACAGATGTGTAGTCATTAAATATACCATTTGCACCAATCCCACCATATGCATTGGAGCCACCGTTATAAGTGCCATTATTAGAGAAACGAATCGTATTGTCGCCTTTCTTCAGCTCAACATCGATTGTTTGTGTGGTGAATTGCTGCCACGAAATCGTGTTTTTAAAGTATACCGTTTGCGGTTGACCACTATTTATACTGATCTGTGCATATCTTTCAACAATGTCATTATTATAGGAGTGCGTACCCGTACTTTCACCGTTTGAGTATGTGACAACCAGCTTGTAAATTCCATCTTTCGGTACGGAGATATCTTTGATTTCAAGATACCGTTCCTCGTCGTCGTATGATGTAATCCCATTCACATACTTACCGCCCGAAGCATATTTCGCGAAGGAGTCATCCCGAACGAGTGGCAACTCGGCTTCGTACGGAGTTCCTACGATAATTGCTTCTTCAGCTTCAATCGAAAACAATGAAGCTTGGTCAACAAAAGCTGCATTAATGTAATCCAAACTTAGTGCTGTGTTTGATTGTACATCAATTAAATTGATACCTAGACGCAAGAACATACGTAGCGTAGCTTCTTGCCATTCATCGTTCGTATCTTCAACAGGAACGTCTACGACATGTTTGCGGTCATGATTGATTATGATGGCGCCATCGTTGGACGACATATATCGAATCTTCACGTCATACATACCGTCATTAAGCACACTTACGACGAAACGAGTATTCGCTTCGGGATCAGAGCCATACCCGGTCACATATCCAGCACCTTCGAAGTCTCCGGAGCTACTATCTCTCGACAACCCCTTCGCGGTATCGTACTCGGCAAATTCTGCCTGTACACGATAATTCGGAAGTTCGCCCAACTCACCGTTATATGTTAATTCGATTGCATCAAGTGTGGATTCGCCTTGACCTTCTTCTCCCGTCTCTATATCGAATTTACTAATACTAATGGAATGCTTGCCTTCTTCCAGATCAACAAATATCGTGTTACCTCCTATTAACTCCATACTATAATCCGCACGTAGGACAACTTTGATTGAAGGCTGATCATCAATCTTGATGAACCATTCCGAATTGATACGTTGCTTGCTATTCCCTGTATTGGATTGATTACGCATGTCTGTCGTCGCGCCGCTTCCACCGATCATGTCCAATCTATAATTACCATCAGCTGGAACTGTAATATTGTTCCACTGTACTAAACTGTCCGGACTATTGATACCTCCGATGTACTGCCCATTGGATGCTGAGCGACCAGTGCTCTTACGCGGATAATGATCCGTCGTACTAACATTTGTCTGCACCTCCGCCGTTTCTGCTTCGAAGCGGCTGAACCATACTTCGTTTGAATCATTATTTACCGCTGGAGTAATAACTGCGAAATATGCGGATGTATAATCATCTAAGTTCACATCCAACGTTACCGCGCCATTCTCAACCGGATAATTGCGATCTATGATTTGTGTCGGCTCTACAAGGAAGCCAGTCAGACCAGTATATCCTGCATGCCATACTGTGATTCGTACTTCCTCTGCCTCTGTAAGGAAAGCTGGGCTATTTGCATTGCCCGACACATTGTTGAACACGATCTTGCTATCTCCTTGTGTGCCACCAAAAGCTATACTTACTTGTTCTTTATCATCTTGAATTGAGGATAAACCGTATAAACCAGGACCAAACAAGTCCTTTTCGTTTCTCTTATCAATGACGCTGATCTTCGCCATGTCTCCGCCCATCATGTCCGCATACCACTTATACAACCACCATGCGCCATTCGGCTCATTCTGTCCAGCAAGCAAGGAACCATAAGAATTGGCAGTATTCCAATAAGGCAACATACTGTTCATCTTCAGTTCATCGTAGCGCGCTATATAATGAACAAGAGATCCGCCCACTGCAATCTCTGACGTCGCAGCATATTCATTAATATCGACTTTAATTGGGAATGGAACTTCGCGATCCGGATACTTATCTACATACTTCTGTCTATTATTCGCTTCAACAGACCGGTAGGTACCCTCGCTCGATGCTGCAGCGTCAAAAGCTTTGTCCCACAGCATATGCCAACTGATAATCTCAGGCAAACAATCATTTTCAATGCAGAAGGGAATGAAATCTTCAAACACTTTTGCTCCATACTGTGTTAAATTCACACCTGAGATGATCGCACCAGGGTCAATTTCCTTGATCTTATTCGTTACAGCTAACCAATCACTATTAAACACTGCTCTTGAATTTTCTCCTGTTGAGGTGTTATTCAGTAACTGTGGATAGCGAGTGTAATTTTGTTCAGGCTCATTAAATGGAATATAAATGAACTTTCCATCTGGATCCTGGCCAGGATTCTCAGCAGCCCATTTTACCTTGTATGCTTTGATTTCTTCTGTAATTGGGATGACAGCTTCTTCAATATATTCCTCTGCTGTCCTAGAGGGGTAGTACCATTGCTGATAATAATCCTGCATGACGATATTAACAGCTTCCCCTCCAGCTTCGAAGAAATAGTCGGCAACTCTCAGAGCATCACCCGTTGGGTGCTGAATGCCATTTGGCGGTTTCTGAGTAATATGTGAGGGCTTAATCGGAATCAACGTATTGATGTCCGGTACGTTTGGCTCACTGATCGCATAAAGAGCACCAGCTGCACCATGGAATACTTCTCCCAGCGATCGATCTGCCAAATCGACAGATATTTTTGCAGGCTTCACCAAATCGGTTTCCTCATGTTTTGTCTCCTCATACAAAGCACTAACTTGATCGGCGGTCAATTTGGTATTGTATATTCGAATATCGTCAAACTTTCCGCGACTATCATTATCGGATGTATAAAGGGATTTACCAAAATCATTGAATGTCAAAGCATCCAGGTAGTCACTAGTGAAGAATTCTTCGAGAACTGTGGTCATTGTAGCCTCAGGCGAACTATTGTTCGCGGACAAACTACTCACACCAATCAATTTCCCATCCAAATAAACATCATAAGCACCATCATTCTTCAGAGTAATGGCAATATGCTGCCACTTGCCTTTAGTAGGATTTGTATTCCAAACGACATCCCCTTTGTAGCTGGCAACCACATTCGAATCTGTACCAATAAAAAAGCGGTTATTAAATGTTCCTCCACCGGCAATGACAATAAATTCTGGATCTTGCCACCATCCATTCACTCCATTATATGTAAGCCCTTTTTCGGTAATAGTGGAGGATAATAGACGCATA
This sequence comes from Paenibacillus sp. Y930, assembly GCF_056786375.1. NCBI lineage: Bacteria > Bacillati > Bacillota > Bacilli > Caryophanales > Paenibacillaceae > Paenibacillus > Paenibacillus sp. Y930. The sequence goes on from NZ_JBXCIX010000005.1 coordinate 65,478, forward strand.
TACGGATCCGCATCCTGGTCAATATTAGCCCAGACTGCAAATGTCAGCTCATCTGTAACCTCACCATATAGATCATCTGGAAGTGTAAGATAACTATTGCCATTTGCTCCACCTTTAAGTGATAGCACATTTCCTCTTTCACTATCATTTTCGATAGTAGCTGTACCTTTAAGTTCAGCATAACTTGGTTCACCTGTAGTACTACCATTACTCACAATATAACTTTCCTGTTCTGTTCCAGTAAAAATGTGATCGCTTTCAAAATCCCAATTGTAAACCGGAATTACTTCTGTATCATCATTCATTGCAGCCGGTGAACTTCCCCAAACCGTTGTGGGAAGCAACAATAGTAACGCCAGTACTGTCGCAATAATTCGCTTTGATAAATGTCTCATTGTAACCGATAGCCTCCTTATAATTGAAAATATTTCTTTATCCTAATTAGAATACTAGATAGATAAGCCAATCAACATATCCATTCTTTACCTCTTTTTTTGTTTTCTTTACATCATTCCAGAGAAAACCAATACAATATATTTTAGTATCAATTTCTTTACTTTAATGATAACTTTCTTGACTTTTATTACTGAATAACTAGAAAAAACAGGAAACCCCGCCTATTGATAACAATAATAAATACTTTTTCGAAAATTAGGTAGATTTATCGACATTTAACTGTTGTCAACGCAATAAGTTTTAATTTATACTTATTTACTGGGGATTAAGAAGGATTTTGTCGATTTTTGTCTAATTAAGTATAGAATAGAAACTTGCGCATGGAGGGATATGTATGTCTATTCGTTCTAAGCTGTCACTATCCATATCTCTTATTGTGCTTTTAATCCTTGTATTAAACGTTGTATTTTCACAAATTAATGCTATTCGTGTTCAAGAAAATAACGTTGAATTACAAGTAGCAACCGTCGCCAAACAGCTTGCCATTACAATTACATTAATTGAGTCTACCAATCGTAATATTGAGAACGAGCTTGCAAGGCGGTTGAAGGCCTCAGCACAAACCGTAGAGGAAATATTGGATCCTGATATTGCTAATGTAACGACAGAACAACTAGAAGCATTAAAATTACGACTAGACCTTGATGATATTACACTTTGGGTTATGCAAGAAGACGAATTAGTATCCGTACTTTCATCCAATCCTAATGAGGTGAATTTACGTTCCAAATCGTGGGATTATTGGGATATAGCATTAAAAGACGTAATGAATTTACGTCCTGTAACGGTGGAGCAAGGGGAACATTCTACCAACTTTTATGCAGGACCTTTTAACTTTGCGGTAACAGACCCTTCAAAAATTAATAAATGGGGATATTATTATACTGGCAAAACAAATTATATGATTAACACAGCACTCAATACAGATAGATCTTTTTCTGATGGCTATATTGACGGAAACGATCGGATTATTTCCCAGTTACTTGCTGAGAATGATGCGTTGCTGGAAATTACTGCTTTTAACCCTACCTTTTTCGGGAAAGAAAAAATTATTAAGTTAAAACAAGGTAAACCTGTTTATAATTTAGATGTCCGTGATATTTCATTTGGGTCATATCATTATAAAAATTTAGAATCTGACATTCATTCCGTCCATCTTGCTTTGGAAGAAAATCAGGCAGTTACGACTGAATTTAATGTTAGTGATACTTCATTAACTCGAACATTTATTCCAATAGAAGATCATGAACCGTATGTCATTGGTATTGTTATTGACAAACATATATTAATGGAAGACACGCATAGGCAATTCGTTGATCATATTATTATCGCCATAATACTATTGCTCGTTACTATTGTCGGTAGTTATTTTATCGCGGAACTACTAACTTCTCCGCTAACTAAAATAATGTACAAAGTAAATGCAATTTCCATGAACCAGTTCCATACGTCGCTTGTTCATACAAGCTCTGATGAGTTCGGATTATTAGCTAGTCAAGTGAATACGATGGGTAATAACTTGTCACGATATACGAATGAATTAAAACAAACGAATATTGAATTAAGAAATATGAAACAATATCTTGAATCATTTTTCAAGCATACAACTGATGCTGTTCATATTGTCGATTTCAACTATAAAATTATGCAAGTTAACGATGCCTTTGAAAGTATGTTTGAATGGGATAGCGTCGAGCTTGTTGGAGAACCGCTTTGTAACTTCTCTGATACAGATAGAGCAAGCTATGAACAGTTAATCGAACAGGTCATTAGAGGTCATGCGATAACGAGCTATGAAACCATTATGTATACGAAATCTAACCATCCCATTGACGTAAGTATGACTTTATCTGGTATTCGAGATGAGCAAGGACTGATTGTAGCTATCGCAATGATTACACGAAATATCACTGCCCGTAAACATACGGAAGAGTTACTTGTGAAAAATGAGAAGCTTTCTGCTATTGGACAGCTTGCAGCAAGTATTGCTCATGAAATTCGTAATCCGCTTACTACTATTCAAGGATTTTTGAAGCTTAACTCTCGAAATGGGCTTATGCCTGAACATCATATGAAGCTAGTTATGAAAGAAATTGACCATATGGATCTAATTGTTGGACAGTTTCTCGTTATGTCAAAGCCTCAAGTAGCGAATTTGCTGCCTACTAATATTGTGACTCTCATTAACGATATCGTGCTACTAATGAAAACATCAGGAGCTATGGGACAAATTTCAGTAATTACGCACATTGACGAAGACGTTCCACTTATTAATGGTGTAGAAAGTAACTTGAAGCAAATGTTCGTCAATCTTATTAAAAATAGTGTAGAGGCGATGAATGAGGATGGCATTCTAGAAATTGGAATTTACAAACTAGACCAGTATGTCGAAATTACGATATTTGATAACGGGGTAGGTATATCTGAAGAGTCATTGATGCATCTTTTCGAGCCTTTCTATACGAATAAACAAGACGGAAATGGCTTAGGACTGCTTGTCTCACAGCAAATTATTGCTAATCATCAGGGTACGATTAACTTTTCGAGTAAATTAGGTTTTGGCACTACCGTAACTATTGTATTACCAGCACCAGACTTTCCAACATACACCATATAATTGGTTTATGAAGTGAGGATATTTGAGTTTTTCTGCTTATCTCTTTACTTTTTCTCTATATAGGAACATTTGACTTGTTCAGAAAAGAAGAGAATAATAGTAGTTATCGAAATCAAACGCAGTATACGAAAGCACGAATAGTTTTAGGAGGATTACAGATGAGTATCGTGAAAAATTTAATGGAATTCAATAAGACCTTTGTAGAAGAAAAAGAATATGAAAAGTATTTAACTGATAAATATCCAGAGAAAAAAATTGCGATTTTAACTTGTATGGATACAAGACTAATGGAGTTATTACCAAAAGCATTAAATCTACGCAATGGCGATGTTAAATTCATTAAAAATGCCGGCGCAGTATTGACTCAGCCATTCGGATCTGCAATGCGTAGTATTCTGGTTGCTATATACGAATTAAATGCAGAAGAAGTTATTGTTATCGGACACCACGGCTGCGGTATGACAAACCTTGATAGTGATGGCCTAGTTAATAAAATGATTGAAAAAGGTGGAGTCGATCCGTTAGTTATCGAAACGCTGGAACGTTCAGGTATTCGTATGGAGAAATTTCTGCGTGGCTTTACAGCCCCTGAGCATGGTGTCATGCATAGCGTCAAAATGATTCGCAATCATCCATTATTTCCGAAAGCTATCCCTGTTCATGGCTTTATTATGGATCCAGAGACAGGCGAGCTTGAATTATTAGTAGAAGATTATCGTGAATAAATAAATTAGTATAACAAAGAGGCATTTTTATGTTTATCAGGTGTAGCTTATCTCCTGGTTTACATGAAAATGCCTTGTTATGTTTATTGCTGGCGAATGATCGCCTGAACTTTCGTTAAGCGCTGCTGAGCTGCATCCTGATTCATACTTATGGCAGCCTTCACACCATCACCTGCCGCAATTACAGCTTGGGCAGGCGATACATGGGCCATATCTCCTGCCACATAAACACCTTGAATACTCGTTCTCCCTTTACCATCCTGCCAAATTCCGCCTTGTTCTGTTAGCCTACAACCTAATTCAGTAGCTAATGCTCCAGCATGTCTCCAATATGTAGAGACAAATCCACCCGTACAATTAACTTTGCTACCGTCCTTCAGTAATACTCCTTGTAGCTGCCCCTTTTGCCCAACTAATTGAGCGATTGGTTGTTCATAGATCGCAATATTCATCGCCTTCAACAGTTCTTTCTCCGAAGTCGTTAGTTTGTATTTCCCGTTCGTAAATACAAATAAACGCTTACTCCACTGCTGCAGGAGAGATGCAAGAGATACGACATTGTTAGCCTCTGTAAATATAGCTAGCGCTCGATCTCGCAGCTCATAGCCATCACAATAAGGACAACTGAATACGGAGCGTCCGTAGTAGTGAGCAATGTTGCGAATGGATGGTAACGATTCCTGTAATCCCGTGGCAAGTAATACTTTATTTACTTGGATCTTTTTACCTTGAGCTGTCGTTATTGTAAATATTCCATTGTTGCCGCGCTTAATGTCTGTAATCGTGGACTGATATTGCTTCACATGCTTAAACTGCGCCAACTCCTGCTGAGCTAATTTGCGAAATTTGAGGGGTGAAGTCCCTTCGCGCGTTATAAAGCCATGCATCGCTTCAGTGACAGCATTACGAGGTTTTGCATTATCAAAAAGAAATACTTTATGTCTAGACCGAGCAAGCAACAGCGCAGCATTCAATCCAGCTGGCCCACCACCAATAACGGCACATATCATCCCGATCACATCCTAATCCTTGTTAACACATCATATGTTACAAAACGAGTAGGCATGCTTTTGCGAGCACATAGTTGAATAATTTATTATTCAACCATGCCGCTTCATTGATCGCTACGTGATGCATGGACTTTAATTTTATGGTCTATGCAGACTTTTTACTCGAAATTTCGGACTGTGGACTATAATTGTATGGCATGTTCAAAATGTACATTTTCGTTCGAACACATAATCTAAAGCTCTATCGTCCCGCCGATGAAATGAAGTATTACGACTTGAATCGCGCTTCATACCATACTTTTGCAGCATCTACTTCTGTACGAGTTAACTGATGACCATGGCGCTCCCAATGCAGTTGAACATCTGCACCAGCTCCTTGTAACAATGCCGCTAGCTCATTCGATTCTGCTGAAGTACAGATCGGGTCATTCTCTCCAGCTGCAATAAAGCAACCGACGACGCTTAACTGTGGTAGCACTATATTGCGAAGCGGCACCATTGGATGATGCATCATCGCTCCTTGAAGTGCATCTGCATAATGGAATAGCATACTTGCAGCAATATTAGCACCATTAGAATATCCTAGTGCAACAACTTTATTACGGTTAAATCCATATTGGATAGCAGCATCGTCCACGAACTGCTTAAGCTCCTGTGTACGGAAGATCAAATCTGCCTCATCAAACACTCCCTCAGCAAGTCGGCGGAAGAAACGTGGCATTCCATTTTCCTCAATATTACCTTTCACACTTAAAATTGCCGCATCCGGATCAACAATACGTGCCAGAGGTATTAGATCATTCTCATTGCCACCAGTACCATGCAATAGTAATAGCACTTGGCTATCCTGCGTTGTTCCCGCTTCATAAATATGTTTCATCTTTAATTCCCTCCAATTCATATTCTTACATTCATTGTCCCTTTAAATTACCGATTGCATTCTAAAGGTATAATTCAATAATCGAATTAAATAACAAGCGTGATCATCACCGCACTATCTCAATATTAAGATATGTGACAGAAAGCTACCTAGGGCTTCTAGGGCTTCTAGCCCTTATAGCTTTCTTCTGCAAACTTTCCAAGCTTCTTCAGTAGTATCGTTGCTTGATGCTGCTCCTCTAGCGTAAGACCGGCTACAGCGTCACGGATCACACAGCCATGAGTAGGAAATACCCGCTCTATAAACTCCGAACCAGCATCCGTTACTTCAGCATAGATTAAGCGACGGTCTTCCGTAGACACTCTCCGTCTTACGAGCTGTTTTTTTTCTAATTTGTCAATTACATACGTAATATTACCGCTACTCATTAGCACCTTATTGCCAATTTGTTGTAATGGCTGCGGCCCTTTATGATATAGTAATTCAAGTACGCCAAATTCTGTACGATTCAAGCCATGCGCACGAATATCCCGATCTCCATGTGAGCTTACCCATTGGTTAGCACGCGATAATGCAATATATAATTCTAATGCATCTTCCACTTGTTCATAACGCTTTGTTTCGCTCATCGTTATGCCCCTTTTTCTTTTATCTTAATATTAAGATAACATGTTGATGATATCATGTCAATCTCCCCAATTTGCTAACTTGACTAATTTCTCATTAATAAGTATGCTATTAACAATTATATAGGAAACAGCAATGAAGAGAAATAGTAGTCTAATGATGCATGTCATAAGCGAGCCGATAACTGGTGAGAAGTTCGGCACATGCCTGTAGATGAATGGATCTTTTCGCCTCAACCTGAACATGTTCATGTATATTGCCAATGCAATAACTGTCATTAGTAGGCATTGACGGAGCTCACCGTTATTGAGCGATCAAGTGCGATTGAATAATCGAATTTGGGTGGTACCGCGGAGTATAATGCTTCGTCCCTTATGTTTTTAGGGGCGGAGCTTTTTTGTATTTAAATTAAAAGAAAGTAAGGTGTTCGTACATGAAACGTATACTATCAGGCATTAAACCAAGTGGAGAACTTAATATTGGTGGGTACTCAGGAGCATTAAGTCAATTTGTGCGTAATCAGGAGCTATTTGAATGCTTCTATTTCATCCCTGATCTACATGCTTTAACCGTATATCAAGATCCGAAGGAGCTTCATCAACGTTCACGTGAATTGGCTGCTCTATATGTCGCTGCTGGCATTGATCCGAAACGTTCGGCAATCTTTCTACAATCACAAGTTTCTGCCCATGCTGAGCTAGGTTGGATTATGGAAACACAGGCACATTTCGGCGAGCTAAGTCGTATGACGCAATTCAAAGACAAATCCGATGGTAAAGATGTAGTAAGCTCCGCACTATTCACTTACCCTGCATTAATGGCTGCCGATATTTTACTATATCAAGCGACACATGTTCCTGTAGGTGATGACCAGAAGCAGCATGTTGAGCTTACTCGTGACTTAGCTAATCGCTTTAACAATCGCTATGGTGAGACGTTTAAAGTACCTGAGCCAATTATTCAAGAAACTGGCGCTCGTATTATGGGACTTGATGATCCATCGAGCAAAATGAGCAAATCTAATCCCAATATAAGCAGCTATATTCTAATGCTGGATGAGCCTGCTGTTATCCGCAAAAAATTCTCGCGAGCTGTAACAGATTCTGATATGTCTGTACGCTATGATTGGGAGAATAAGCCTGCTGTTAGTAACCTCATTGAGATTTATTCTGTATTCGCTGATATGGATATTCCAGCGGTTGAGAAGCATTTTGAAGGTCAAGGCTACGGTAACTTTAAGAAGGAAATTGCTGAAGTTGTCATTACTAAGCTTGAGCCGATTCAACAAAAATTCCATGATATCGTCAACTCCTCTGAGCTAGATGCTATTCTTCGTGATGGAGCAGAGCGTGCTGCAGCTGTAGCAAATGATACACTGACGAAAGCGAAGCAAAACATGGGGTTGCTTGTATTGTAATAGAGAATTTAATAGTGCCTGCACCGACACAGTTGCAAATAACTTCTTGGCGCCACCAATTAATGAAACTTCTTTCGTTATTTTTGGATTTGAGGCTCCAATCGAGCTAATTAATGAAACTTTTTGTGCTGTTTAGCACCATTAGGGGTATTTGAAACTGATCAACGAAACATTTTGCACTGTTTATCACAACTGAGCTCACTTTGGGATAACCATACTTCCACATCATAAATAGGCTCTCTCGAAAGTTAGTTACTTTCGAGAGAGCCTATTAAGTTATTCCACCATTAATTATTCGATGCTTTATCTAGCTGTTTACTGCGTAATTGTCCACATGCTGCATCGATATCAGCACCATGCTCCAGACGCACACTTACGCTAATCCCTTGCTTTTTCAACACATCATAGAAAGCACGAATATCATCTTGCTCACTTCGCTGATACTGGCTATGCTCATCTACCGGGTTATACGGAATTAAGTTGACGTTCACGAGGTCTTTACGTGGCATCATTAATTCAGCAAGCTCAAGCGCATGCTCCGGCTGATCATTGACATGCTTCAATAGTATATATTCAATCGTTGCACGACGATTAGAGTTATTCAAGTAATAATCAATCGCAGGCATAAGCTTCTCTAGCGGGTAAGCTTTATTGATCTTCATAATGCGTGAGCGAAGCTCATTGTTTGGCGCATGTAGAGAAATGGCTAAGTTAACACCAAGATCGCTATCGGTAAATGGTTTGAACATATTAACAATCCCACTCGTCGATACAGTAATATGACGCGGACCAATCGCAAGACCATTATGATCCTTCACTGTACGGATAAAATTAGACATATGCACAAAGTTATCGAATGGTTCACCAATACCCATCACAACGATGTGACTTACTTTTTCGTTCTTGTTATGACCGTCTAAGAAAAATTGTACCTGCATAATTTGCTCAGTAACTTCCGCACTCGTTAGATCACGGCTCTTCGCAATCAATCCACTTGCACAGAAGCTACAACCGATATTACAGCCCACTTGTGTCGTAACACAAACCGATAGTCCAAACTTATGGCGCATCAACACCGTCTCGATCAGATTACCATCAGCAAGCTGGAATAAAAATTTCACCGTACCATCCTGTGATTGCTGACGTGTATGCTCTGATAACGTTTCTAGAATAAAATGCTCTTCTAGAATCTCTACCGTCGCACTATTCACCTCAGACATTTCTGCAAATGAACGGACGCGATTACGATACATTGCACGCCATACATGAAGGGCACGAGAACGCTTCTGACCACGTTCCTCAAGCCACTCCACTAATTGCTCAAATGTTAACCCATATATTGATTCTTTCATCTCACTATATCCTCTTTTCACTTATCACATGATCTATGCGGCAATACGTTACTGCTCATGGTGTTATGATAAGCTCCTCTATTGTCGTATATATTCTGCTTTCTATTTTCCCAAAATTATCACCACAATACAAGTAGTAAGTTCAAGGCAAGTGATGACCCCTATAACTATTGTAGAGGAATGGCTATTTCAACACTACCATCAAGGTATGATGGATAGGAATTAACATAAATTCGAACAGGATTGACGACCTCACTCAAATCATAATTGTTTACAGATTCTTTATATTCATCTGTAGAGTGACTACTACCTGAATTAGAGTGAATTAGTGTTCCTTCTGCGTCAATCGCTGGGAAGAATGACACGTTTTTCGGTGAGTCACCCACTACATCAAGCTTCCAACGTAATGAACGAGAGTTAATTACTTCTAAGTCAACATCAAGCAGCTCAGGTACATATAGCAATTCATTACGCTCAAAATCCACCTCAATATAATCCTGACCTTTAAGTAACGCTTCAATACCTCCTAAATGCAATGTTAATTGCTCTGGTTCACGGAAGTAGTTACTTTGAATATTATATACAACTTTACCATTACGCATTGACCCCCATACAGTAGTTCCATTACGAATTCCGCCCCACTCTTCACCATGCTCATCGACTAACTTAATATCTCGAATGTTAAGTAATTGCATCGTATTGTGCTCATCAAGCGCTAGCTCAACCTGTGCACGTAACGGTGAAATACTTAACGATTGTACCGTTAATCGCTGTCCATCAATGATAATCTCCTTGTTCAATTCATAATGCTTAGTAGCAGCAATTGGTAGTTGTAATGTAAATGGAATAGAGAAGCTTGTATTATGCTCATCCTTAAAGTCCAGCTCTAGGCTAAAGCTCATGTTCTCATAGCTGATCGGATCCGGCGTATCTAGTACGATTTTATCTTTTATAATATTTGTCGGATCCAATCCATGCCATGAATAAGAATATCCTGCCTGGATACCTTCTCCATTTTGCATTATTTGAACATTATTAGTATCCAATCTCGAAATATCGTACGGTGCTTCTAGCGTATAGAACACGATCATCCCAGATTCATCAGCGATAATACCATCTAACGTTAGCGTAAAATCATTATTCGTTACTTTAATATTCAATGGTTCATAATATTGCTGATCCATAATATCTTCAATACCTTTATCCCATGTAATAAGATCGACCACTCGATCCATCCCAGGTATTTTCGCTACTGTACTAGCAAATACAGGTGAGATCCGTATACTTGTGAAGAAAATAATCAGTATTCCCATTACGATACTAGTATTACGTATCCATATGTGCTGTTTTGCTCTAGCACGCTCCCTCTTCACTTGATTCATTCCATTCATTCTAGCCTCTGCTAATTGCTCTGTAGGCACAACAATGCTGTCAAGCTCTTCAGCATAGCGTTCATAGTGATCCACGACTTCCTTCTCCATTATATCCCCTCCTCCTTGAACAATAATCGTAATTTACGAAGTGCATAATGCAATCTAGATTTCACTGTTCCTTCTGGAATATTGAGTGACTGAGCAATATCTGTATTCGTGCGATCCTCGATATATTTCATCACAATAAGCTCTCTTTGCTCATCATTTAAATTCGACAGTGTATCTAACAGTTCTATTTCTGTATTTTGCTCCGATCGATGGTCCGCATGATGCTCCGTGCATTGATCAACTACTAGATCACTCGGTATTTCCCGCTTCTGCTTGCGTAACATATCATGACAAATATTAATTAGTATTCTAGTTAGCCACGTCCGAATATATTGCGGCTCCTTCAGTGAGCTTATATTCCGATAGCTACGATAAGTAAGCTCCTGCATCGCTTCGATCGCATCATGCTCGTTACGCATATAGCTATAGGCAACCCTATAGAGAGAATGTTCATATTGCTGCATTAACTGAACAAAAGCAGCTTCATTACCTGCTATAGCATATTTCACAAGCTCAAGCTTATCATTCGTCATATTGTCATCACCCCATCCCTTTGGTTTGGTCGCTATATGCATTAGACTTTCCACACGTTCATTTCGTTCAATTGACTGTAATTTTTTTCATCTATATCCATCTAACTGCAAAGAAGATAAAAAATCCACTCCAAATGAGAGTGGATTACAATGTTTGCTGTTAATATTATCTCTTTTTTGAGGGTTCATCTTTTCTTACGCTCCATCTTTTCTATTTTATATGTTAGTTGATCAATTTGCTTTTGCATTTGTTCAATTTGTTGTTCTAAATCAGATTGATCATCGGAACTTTGATTCTTTTTTTTGTCAAATTGTTGAAGTGCCAAACCCGCAGAAACAGCGGCAATTCCATCAGCTATTGTAGCAAGTGCTCCACCCCAAAATGCAAGTTTCGCAATGTATCTGTCTTCTGCATCACTATTTTGTTCACTGTTATTATTTTTTTTCTTTTCCACCCGACTTCCCTCCCTTACTTACTTTATGCCCACACAATGAAATTTGATCATTTCAAATATGACAAACACACTTATGTACCATTCTAACTACGCCCATATACGGATGCTAATTTTCCAGATAATAAAAAAGAGCGATCAAAGTAGTCATTTCCGAAAAAATGATAACCTAGATCGCTCCTGTATTCAATTATGTATAAGTTCTTATTGTGCGTGCTTTTGCATTAATGAAATCTGTCCTGCATGAATCCCAGTATGGTACATCAACTGCGAGATTGCATCTAGTGGAGAAAATATGCCACGCGGCGTTTTCACTTCTTTGTTCCAATCTTCTTCTGGCAAAGCCTTCATAGCAGCAATGATCATTGCATTAGAAGCTTCAAGCAAAGCTACTAGCTCATCTACATTATTGAATTCGACAGCTGAGTTACCTGGACCTCGTAGCGTATGATACTCCAGATCAGCAGGCTTCGGAACTCCGAAAACCCATTCTGCATAAACAAATTCAACTTCAGCGCTATGTCTGATCATATGACCGACCGAAGCAGGACCAATAGCAAGGTTCAGTGCTTCCTGTGGTAATTCCTTGACCAGCTTGTGGAAACGACCTTGTAAGGACTCCCACATTGCGATAATTGTTTCTGTGTTCATAACGCTATACCTCCAAAATCAACTATTTACTTTCTGGTTTTCCATCTAGACCATGTGCGTCACGGTTAATATGATCGAAATGCTCGCCAGCAAAATCAACATCAAACGCTTGACCAAAACCAATAACATAACGACCATTAGCTAGTGTAAGTTCGAATAGTGAGAAATCAAGTGTACGTAACATATTGAATGTCGGAGCACCAAATCTTTGCGCAAACTTCTCGAATACAGCTTCGTAGCCTTCGTTACCAACGTTGGCAGCTTGCCCCTTAAAGCGTGCACGCTCACGAGCAAAAATGTTTTTCGATGCTGATTCATCAGCAATTAACATTACGTCAACTGCTGCATTGTTTTCCATGTTTTGATAATGCTCAGCAATACGACTAAGGTAGACATACACTTTTCCTTCATGCTCAACAAATGGCGCATAAGATAAGAACGGGTTGCCTCCTGCATCGATTGTTCCTAGAAAAATAGATTTCATGCCACCTACTAATTGCTGATAGTTCTCCTTCAACACATTCAAATCCATCGGTTTAATATTCATCATCTCTTCATCACTCTTCCTCACGTTACTTTTTTTATTATATGAATGCGTGGTACCTCATTATTCAAATTAATTTCAGCTTCCACGCCATATACATCTCGAATTAATTCTGTTGTGATAATTTCACTTGGCGTACCATACGCTCTAACTACGCCATCGTTGATCACACAAATTTGATCACTATACAAAGCGGCATGATTCAGATCATGTAACACCATAACGACCGTAATTCCTAATTCGGAATTCAATCGTTTCACTAATTCAAGCACTTCAAGCTGATGTGCAATATCTAGATAGGTTGTCGGCTCATCCAGCAATAGCATCCGCGGCTTTTGTGCTAAAGCCATTGCAAGCCAAGCTCGCTGTGCCTCACCGCCAGATAATTTATAAACTAACCGATCGCGATACTCTGCCATATGTGTCTGCTCTAGCGCCCACTGTACAATTTCAGCATCCTCTGCCGTCATCCGTTCATACCATTTCTTATAGGGCAAACGTCCATAGCTAACTAACTCACCTACGGTCATATCATGTGGACTTGTGTTCGATTGCGATACCATACACATTAATTTGGATATATCTTTAATCGACATATCTGTTAATGCTTGATGATCGAACGAAATCTCGCCACTTGCTACGTTAATTCGCTTGGAGATCGCTTTAAGAATGGTCGACTTACCGGTTCCATTGGGACCAATAATGGACACAATTTCCCCATCGTTCACTTGTAATGATACATTTCTAATAATCTGTTTATCCGAATAATTAATGGCAATATCTTTAATCGATAGCATGACTATGCTCCGCCCTTCCGCATAAGATACAAGAAGTATGGACCGCCAATCATTGCCATGACGATACCAGCAGGAATCTGAATCGCTCCAAACAAAGAACGACCGATCATGTCAGCAATAAGGAGCATGATTGCACCTAGCAAAATGCTAAATGGTAAGCTAAATCTAAAGTCTGAACCAATAAGCATACGAGATATATGGGGTACGACTAGACCGACAAATCCTACTAACCCTACCATTGATACGGAAATCGCTGCGAGGAATACAGCTAGTATCGATAACATTAACCGAACGCGATTCATATTCTGTCCCAAATTATGCGCTGTCTGTTCACCAAGACGTAATATATTAATTTTGCGTATACACAATAATGCAACAATCCATCCTACAATGGAATAAGGTAAAATAAACGATACATCACTCATGTCGATTCCTGCCAAACTACCATTCATCCATTGAACAGCAGCAGGTAGACGATCACTATAAAGCAATTGTAGTAAACCCATTAGCCCACCAAATATCGCATTAACTGCAACTCCTGATAATATAATTCTTACGGGCTGAAAGCCGATAGAACGTTGCCATGCCATAGTATATACCATAGCCGCAGCAATCAATCCGCCACCAATAGCAGCTACTGGAACAAAGAAACTTGATTGCGGCATAACGAGCATAATGAATAGTGCTGCCGTTGCCGCACCACTTGATACGCCAGTAACTCCTGGATCTGCTAATGGATTCTGGACAACAGCTTGCAAAAGTGCACCTGAAATTGCTAGATTTGCTCCCACAATTAATGCTAGTATAACTCGCGGCATACGAATGTCCCATAATATAACGGAACTAGTATCGTCACCGTTTCCAAGCAAGGTTTGCAGGGTAACAATAGGATTAACGCTTACACTGCCTATACCAATAGCAAAAAGTGCAGAGAGGACCAGTACGATGCCTGCAATTCCAATCATAGCTGACTTCTTTCTTGTCGATCCCTCAAACACTACCTGTGCACCTCCTAAAACTTTTCACGGACTTCTCGATACACTTCTCTTCAATGAAAAGTTACTTCATAAGCATAATCTATTGCTTCATTATTATTTCCAGCTACAAGTGAGCCATCCATTCAATTATAACGATATTGATAATTATTATCAATACATAGATATGGTTCACACCATAAAAAAAGACTCTACACTACATTGTTGTTCAACAAATGTTAGTAGAGTCATACTCCCACAATATCTTGCGATTGCATAAATAAGTATTTCATAAATTGCTCAGTTGTAAGATTTCCTTTTTGCTGATTGCAAGTTAAGCATGCACATACGCAATTGGCAGGAGTCGTATAACCACCCTTGGCACGTGGTAATAAATGATCAATCGTATCTCCGCTTTCACCACAATAATGGCAAGTATGATGATCTCGCATAAGAATAAATCGTCGAAACTCTTTACTACTATAGACCATACGAATCGTGTATGGATTAATAATAATCGCGGCACCTTCCTTAACAAGTACTTTAGCTTGCGGAGGATCGATCTCTTCATACCATCTACGACCTGTATCTGATCGCCCACGCATCCTTACAACACCGCGTGCGGTTGGTCTAATATCATCAGCACGAACAATACTATTTTCATTGTTTGGTGATTGCCGATGGTAAGAGGTAGGCTGTCTTTTCTTTCTTGTCCATTTGGCTCTTCCCGTATTATGAGGAGCTGAGCACGATAATGTTTCAGTAACTTGTCCACGAGTGGATATCGAAGTTCCCGCTTGTCTGCAGCGCTTACACGTTCCGCGACGACTATTTTGACTTTCACGACGACCTGTCCGCCTTAAAAATTCACTAATCGGTTTCTCTTGACCACAGCTTATACAATACTTCTTACTTGTTTCAACCATAATATTAACCTTCCATCCGATTGATGATATAGAAATTATACCACAAATGCGCTTATACTTTTCACTTATCCTAATATCCTCTTTTCCATGTTTTTTCCATGATTGTGAGAAAAGTCACTTCCACTATAATGGTTACTCCTTTATACTTAAGCTATTAAGAAAACAATAACATTCATTTTTTTGGAGGAGATTATAATGAGTAAAGCTGTTATCATACCTGAAAACCCAGTATCTCGCTTTTTATTCAGTAGTACACAAGCGGCTTGGTTTTGGCTAGCTGTTCGCCTTTACGTTGGTTATGCTTGGATTACTGCAGGCTGGGGCAAAATTAATAATGATGCATGGGTTGGAGAAAACGCTGGTGCTGCCATTAAAGGATTTATGGGCGGCGCACTTGCTAAAGCAGCCGAAGGTAAAGACGTAACGTCTTGGTATGCTACGTTCATTGAAAACTTTGTCATTCCGAATGCAAAAGTATTTTCTTATTTCGTAGCTTTCGGTGAAGTTCTTATCGGTCTTGGTCTAATCGTTGGTTTACTTACTGGTATTGCCGCATTCTTTGGTGGTCTAATGAACGTAAGCTTCCTATTAGCAGGAACAGTAAGCTCTAACCCTGTATTATTCATTCTAGCAACTTGGTTAGTATTAGCATGGAAAAACGCTGGTTGGTATGGTCTTGACCGTTGGGCACTTCCTTTACTAGGTACGCCATGGTCTGGAAAAAAGAAAAAAGCTGAAGAGGGTAGCGAAGCTGCGATCGATGCCTAATCATTTTAGTAAATGAAATGCATCTCGCTAGATGCATTGACGCAAGAGATTTCTATGAGGGAATTAGCCCTCGTAGAAATCTCTTTTTTTGCATGTTTATTATTAATGATTAAATTCCATTGTCACTCCATTATTGAGTATAAAAAACTTTAGAATGAAGCGTATGAAGCGCAGTCTCCACCTCTATTAATTCTGCATCAGAAAGATCTTCAATCCTCGCAATAAATTGGGTATATATTTGAGCAAAGGCTTCATTCATCATCATCTTCCCTTGCTGCGTAAGATGGATATAATATTTACGCCGGTCGCTGACATCAACGATTTTTTGAACAAGCTGCTGCTCTGTGAGCTTTTTCAACTCACGGCTCGTATTTGGCATCGACATCTTCATGCAATCACTAATATCACTGAGCAATGCAGGCGGACTCACCGCTAAATACTCCATAATTTTATATTGAACCGGTGTAATATGATCAACCTTCACATCTTTGGCCATATCATGTGAAATTTGATGAACCGAAGATATGAAAGGAATAAATTGTTGAAATAATGCGTACTTGTCCAAAGGATCACCTCTTATGACAACATAGCAAATTAATTATCGAAAAACAATTATTAATTGACAACTAATTTAACGG
This sequence comes from Paenibacillus sp. Y930, assembly GCF_056786375.1. Taxonomy (NCBI): domain Bacteria; kingdom Bacillati; phylum Bacillota; class Bacilli; order Caryophanales; family Paenibacillaceae; genus Paenibacillus; species Paenibacillus sp. Y930. Next base: position 82,326 of record NZ_JBXCIX010000005.1, read on the forward strand.
TATGCTACATTTTAGTTATCAATTGATAACTAAAGGAGATGTATCCCGATGAACATGCTCGTTATCTATACCCATCCTAATCATCAAAGCTATAATTATTCACTATTCGAAGCCGTTATAAAGGGCGCTAAGGAAAATAAGCTCATTCAAGATATTCGTGTGCTAGATCTTTATGAAGAAAATTTTAACCCTGTCCTATTTTTTGACACCGAGCATCGCCGCAGAGATATGCACAAAGATCCTCAGCTTGAAAAGTATAGAGAGCAGCTATTATGGGCTGATAAAATTGTAATGGTATATCCGATTTGGTGGGGGAGACCTCCAGCAATGCTGCTAGGGTATATTGATCAATTGTTTGCTTCAGAGTTTGCCTATCGCGATGCGTTGGGATTATTGCCAAAAGGGCTGCTAAAAGGGAAATCGGTCGTTTGCATCTCAACGATGAAGGGACCGACTTTCTATCCGCTAGTATGGTTGAATAATGCTCATAAAATATTAATGAGAAAAGCATTATTTAATTTCGTCGGTATTCGTCATGTAAAGTTTTTTGAATTCGGCTTCTCCGAAAGCCCAAAAGGTAAACATGTACAAAAACAACAGAAAATTTATCGTTATTTCAATATGGTGCGTGCTTAATCTGATCGAACAAAAAAAAGCAGCCTTCAAGTAGTTATGTGTGATACTTGGAGGCTGCTCTTTATATTCATCTTATTTCAAAAATGTTTGTTCCCCGTCGTAAGTACCTAGAATTTTATACAAATCCGGTCTACGATCACGGAAAACTCCCCATTCAATCCGCATCGTTTCGATTTGATCAAGATCAAACTCAGCCACAAGTACCGTTTCCTCAGAGCGACCCGCTTCTGCTACTTTATTTCCTTGCGGACCTGCAATAAATGAAGCACCATAGAACGTAATAGAGGAATCCTCATCACTTTCCACTCCGACACGATTGGAGGCTACGACAGGAACAAGATTAGAGCCTGCATGTCCAAGCATGCATACTTGCCAGTGATCCTTCGAATCAATGTCGCCATCTTGCGGCTCAGAGCCAATCGCTGTAGGGTAGAACAGAATCTCTGCCCCCATCAAAGCCATACAACGCGCTGCTTCTGGGTACCATTGATCCCAGCAAATGCCGACACCAATCTTCGCATATTTCGTATCCCATACCTTAAATCCCGTATCGCCCGGATTGAAATAAAACTTCTCTTCATAGCCTGGACCATCTGGAATATGACTTTTACGATATTGACCAAGAATCTCTCCGTCAGCATCAATAATGACAACAGAATTATAACGAGCATTGTTTTTCTTCTCGTAATAGCTAATTGGCAATACCACTTGCAGCTCTTTCGCTACTTGTTGGAAATGTAGGATTGCAGGATTTTTCGCTAGCTCCGTTGCATAAGCGTAATAATCCGCCTTTTCCTTCTGACAGAAATAATAAGTTTCAAATAATTCTTGTAGTAAAATAATTTGCGCACCTTGCGCCGCTGCTTCACGCACAAAGCGATCCGCCTTCGCAATATTCTCTTCGCGAGTAGCCTCACAGCTCATCTGCGTAGCTGCAACCTTCACATTTCTCATAACAAAAACTCCTTTTTAATGAATTTATATTTACACCACAGCTTAATCTTCCAAAAATACTCCTCGAGTGTTCGGTAGCAATTATTTGAGCTACCTTTTCAATAAAAGCTCAAATTTGTCGCTTGTCAGCACCAAGAAGATGCACTTCAGCAAAAACGAGTAGCACAGTGTACGTTATTGGTACACGAGCACACACAGGCTTTTGATGGAGGGCATATTCGCCGTCGAATACGCTACTTCAGCATACACATCGTGATCACGAGTGGCTTATTTGAGCTACCTCACGGAAGGGAGTTGTTGAGTTGTGCAGTGCACATTGCCACCCTCACCCACAACCCCCATCCCATTGACCGTACGAATTCGACGTTCTGGGTATAATCCCGCTAGCACTTCTATCGCTTTATGATCTGTCTCTTCAGCTGTACCACCGAATATAGGTAAAATAATACCGCCATTTACGAAATAGAAATTCAAATAACTTAATGTCAATCGAGAGTCCTCCAAATAAACAGCAGGTGGTTGCTCAATTTCAATAATTTCTAATTGACGACCTTGCGCATCTACCGTATCGCGTAGTATTTGTAGGTTTTCTTGAGTAATCGCGTAGTTATCATCACTTGGATCATAACAAACTTGCATAATGACTTTCCCTGGCGCAGCGAAGCATGCGATATTATCAATATGACCATCTGTTTCATCGCCACTTAATCCATTTTTCAACCAAATAACTTCTTCTATATTCACATATTGCTTCAACAGCTCAACGATTTGCTCACGAGATAGATCAGGATTACGATTCACATTCAACAAGCATTCTTCCGTTGTTAGCAACGTACCTTCACCATCAACATGAATCGAGCCGCCCTCCATCACAAGCGGAGCATCAAATTGCGTTGCACCAATATGCCCAATAATTTGCGGTGCTACAGCATCATCAAGATCCCAAGGTGTATATTTGCCACCCCATGCATTAAAGCCCCAGTTGACACCAGCAAGCTTGCCGTCCGTTGTTGTAACAAAAGTTGGGCCATTATCACGTAACCAAGCATCATTATGCTCAATAACTAAGCAATCTACTGCAAAATTATGATTGCTTCCTACTTGAGCTTGTACTGCAGCTTCATCTGCACCATTTACAATAACTGTTACAGGCTCGAATTCTGCCATTGCTATAATAATTTCAGCGTAGGCTGTACAAACGTCAGCGTACGTTTCAGGATATACCATCGATGATTGAATCGGCCATGAAATAAATGTGCGCTCGTGGCTTGTCCACTCCGCCGGCATTGAAAATTGCTCTGTTCTAGGATTCATAATTCCCTCCGCATTGTATAAGTTCTAATTTACGAATAATCGTTGTAATAGGTAATAACAACAATCATTATATACTAAAAATATTTATTGTTCGACGCTAATGTTTTGCACGATTGGTAAACTAATCTTGACCGCTGTCCCATAGCCACTTGCACTTTCTAATTCAACGCCGTATTTCGATCCATACAACAATCCAATACGATGATGAACATTATCAATGCCTATACCAGACACGGAACGTTTCTTGATGCGCTCTTTGTTTTCTTGGGCACCAACACCATCATCTAGCACTTCAATTAATAGACGATCCGCCTGCTGTCTAATGAAAATATGAATCGTACCTTTTCGCATACTAGGGAAGGCGTGGAAAAACGCATTTTCAACAAAGGGCTGAATAATTAATTTGGGAATATACAAATCCATGCAATCTTGACGTATATCAAACAGTACGTCAACTTGCTCGCCATAACGAATCTTATTGATATACACATAATGCTTCAAATTTTCGATTTCATGCTCTACGGTTACGATATCTTCCGTCGAGCCAATCGTATTTTGTAGCATTGTACTTAAGCTCGTAATCGTCCGATCCACATCATCAATTCGGTTCATCTTCGCCAAATATTTAATCGAGGTTAACGTATTATATAGGAAATGAGGATTAATTTGCATCTGCAATGCACTAAGATCTGCCTTGCGACGCTCATTCTGTTCGACTATTAAGCGATTCGTATAGAGATCAATTTCCTTCACTAGATGGTTGTACGTTTTCGTTACGACTTTAATCTCATAGCTTACACTTTCCTGGAGCGGATGGCTCTGCAAGGAATCTACCTTTGCATTTTGCATTGTGTCCACAAGCTCATATAGTGGCTTCGTAATTTTACGCGTTAAAAAATAGACCGATATAATAATTAACAATAATACAATTATAACCACTTCAGCAATACGATAAGCAATCTTTTTCAATGGCGCAAAAGCGATATTCCCATCAATTTCTTGTAGCAAATAAGCATCAAATTCAGGGATATAGAATGAAATATAAGTCGTATCATCCTTGGTCATTAATCCATAATCCTCACGCTCTCCGCCGATTTTCGCATATTCAAGCAACTCTGGACGATACACATTCGTAGTATCCCGCACGCTACTCGACATCACATTCCCAGCAGAAGTTACTAGTGAAATTTCTGCACCATCCGATAGATAGGGGCTGTATCGTTCAAAAATCGTCTGTTCATTCATAATAACGATAGCGTAGCCGTACATTTGTCTTTGAAACGTGTCCATCAACGGCTTCGTTGCAAATATATATCGCTCATATGGCACCGAATCAGCAAAGAGATTTTGACTACCATGATACAGTATTCTTTGCTGCACTAGGCCTTCTTGAACCATATAATCCTCAATAATATTTGAAGGAACACGATCCCATTTCAATGCATTACTTGAGTAATTACGATCTTTGTTCTCACCGATACCTGCAACGATAAAATGAGTTTGGTCGGGGCTAAGATAGTCCTGATACGTATCAATATATCTGCCTAAATCGATAATAATATTCAGTTGATCGAGCGTTGACTTTGTTGGCTGCGTCAAATATTGCTTAAACGCATCACTATTATTAATACGGATCATCGTATTGACTATTTGTTCGTTATATTTAAGCAATTCGTCGCGCACAAGCGTCATATTGACTGACGCATTTTGCGTAATTTGCTTCAATAAAAGTTTTTCCGAGATGCTCGAAGTCGCTAACGTAAGTACGACAGAAATAATTAACGTGGCCGCTAACATAATCGCTAGAAACTTCATAAAAATACTGTTTCTTCTTGGCATATAATCACCTTTATTTAGAATGGGTATTACGGTATTCTACAGGTGTCATCCCTGTAAACTTCTTGAACACTTTGGAGAAATAATTATGTTCAGAGAAACCGATTTTCATACTGATGTGTGAGATTGTATCTTCATTATATTTCAGTAATTCCTTTGCCTTCTCAATTCGCAATTTATTAATATAAGCCGTCATATTCTCGTTCGTACGATGTTTGAAATACCATGATAAATAACTATAATTCATATGAAATTTTTCCGCCAACTCAGATAAAGAAATATCTTGATCATAATTATCATGGATATAATCAATAATTTGATTAAGCAAATTCACTTCATTATGCTCATTATGTTCGTTGAACTGATCTTGTACCATCCCCATAAATAGCGTCATCGTTTGCTCAAGTTCATCGATTGTCGTTGCTAGATCAATCTTTTTGAACCATATAAGCTTTTCTGAACTTTGCTCAGTAAATGGTAATTTCAGATGTTCTAGATTACTCATCACCGTATAAATAATATGTTGGATAAACCGTTTCAACGAATACTCATCTAATGCTTGCGTCTTTTTCACTTCGTTAAAATATTGGTCAAGCTGCTCTTTCGCTTGGCTGAACGTTAACCATTTCAGTGCATTAACAAAGGCTTCATGTTCAAAAGCTACTTCCGCCTGATTTTGCTTAATTTCATTTTCTAGCATCATACTACGCGAGCTGAAATAGATGACTTTACTCAGTAGCTCCTGCAGCAATATATATTTCTCTTTCAATAAATCAATCGAAGCAACGGTATTCGAATGTAGAAATTTCAACTCGGAATAACGTTCATGCACCTTTTTCACGAATTGAATCATTAATGATTTCAAATCCAATTCTTCCTCAGGCTCATAATTAATAATGAGCGTAATATGGTGCTTTGTGAATATCGACACATAGGAAACGTCATGAAATTGCTCATAGCATTTATCCAAAATAAATTGTTCAAGCTCATATTGACTATTATTAGTTAGTGATTGTAACACAGCCGTACTCGTTACAAGCATCGTAAATTGACTGCCCGGTAAATAACTACTCAACTGCTGCTTATCTTCTGCTGAAAGCTGATCCTCCTGTTCAAACCACTGCCCAATTATAATGGCCGGTTCTTTCAGTAGTGGAATAATCTGCTCACGCTTCATCGCACTTGGCTCGCAGGAGTTGTGAATGATCGTAACTAATTCCTCTGCCGTTACCTTTGGCTTCAATAGATAGTCGTCAACACCATACTTGAATACTTCCCGCACAAGCTCGAATTCACTGTAGCTGCTTAAAATAATAATTTTGATGGCTGGATGATGTTTACGCAAATTTTTCACGAGATCGATACCATCCATAACCGGCATCATAATATCTGTAATAACAACATGCGGATGTACTTTATCAACTAACTCTAAAGCTTCCACTCCGTTTGCTGCTTGCGCAACAACTTCTATCCCTTCCTTACCCCAATCATGGAGATGGGTTAAGCCCGTCCTAAATATCGCTTCATCATCTACGATCATTACTCGATAGGATGTCATCATTATCACCCCTTCATTTCTTCAATTACACCTTTTTATCATATAACAAGTCACTATAGCAAGTATTCACTATCTTCGCGCGAAAAGCACTCTAAATAATTTACTATCATACAAAATTTATACTACTAACTCTTTACTAATACTTAATCATCTATAATTTGTTCCAGCTTAAGACAAAATACTTATTATACAGCTAGTCTTATTTTTTATAAACTAAGCTTGTACACACAAAACATAGACAAGGGGTTGTAATAATTGAAGAAAGCACTTACAGTTTTACTTCTTACAGCATTAATGACTGGTCTACTAGCTGCTTGTGGTAGCTCAAACAATGAACCAAATAACACTACTTCGGACAAACAAAAGGTAGTAGCTTGGGCATGGGATCCTTCCTTTAATGGTAAAGCACTAAAAATTGCAGAAGAAATTTTCAAAAAAGAAAATCCTGAATTTGAATTAGAAGTAATCGATATGGCGAAAGCTGACCTTGAGCAAAAATTAAACACTAACTTAGCTGCTGGTGTTACTAATGGTCTTCCTGACATTATTCTTGTAAATGATCCTAACATTCAAAAATATGTTAATTCGTACCCTGGAACGTTCACAGATTTCACAAACGATGTTGACTTCACTCAATTTTCTCAATATAAAGTTGATGCGTTAACCATTGATGAAAAAGTTTACGGTGTTCCATTCGATATCGGTGTTACGGGTATGTTCTACCGTACAGATATTCTAGCTGAAGCTGGTTACTCTGCAGCAGATCTAGAAAACATCACATGGAATGAATATATTGAGATTGGTAAAGTTGTAAAAGAAAAAACAGGCAAATACATGTCTACAATTAACCCGAACGATGAAGCTTGGACTTCTATCCTTCTTCAATCTGGTGGTAGCTGGTATATCACTCCGGAAAATACTGGTAATTTTGTAAATAACCCAGTGATGACTGAAACACTTCGCGTATATAAAGCAATCGCTGATTCTGGTATTGCTAAGCCTGTAACTGGTTGGAGTGAATTCGTTGGTAGCTTCAACGCTGGTGACGTTGCAACTGTAGTATCTGGTGTATGGCAAGTCGCTTCTATTATGGATGCAGCTGATCAAAATGGTCTTTGGGCTGTAGCGCCTACTCCTCGTCTTGACATCGAAGGTGGCGTAAATGCTTCTAACGAAGGCGGTTCTAGCTGGTTCGTACTTGAAAAATCAGCAAACAAAGATCTTGCTAAGCAATTCCTTGGCGCAACAATTGGTGGTAGCAGTGAATTCTACGAACGTTTCTTAACTGAAGCTGGTGGTGTTGGTTCTTATATCCCTTCATTCTCTAGTGAAGCTTACCAAACGACTTCTGAGTTCTTCGGTAACCAAGCAATCTATTCTGATTTCACAGCATGGTCTACAGAAGTTCCTGGTATTACTTTAGGTATGTACACTCAAGAAGCTAAAGATGCTTTGAAAAATGAGCTTCCGAACATTTTGAACGGTTCAGATCTTGAAAAAAGCCTAACTAGCATTCAAAAGCTATTTGAACAACAAGTACAATAATCTATAAGTTAGCGGGTGGTATTCATGAGGGGCAAGTTCAATAAATCCTCTCTAATCGGATGGCAGTTTGTATTACTGCCATCCGCATTAATTTTATTGTTCAGTTTTTATCCAATGATTCAATCCTTTTTCCTGTCATTCGAATCAGGCAAAGGTAATGTGTCGCAATTTGTCGGTTTAGGTAACTACACTCGCCTATTCTCGGATCCCATGTTCAGACAAGCTTTATTTAATACGCTTTTATATTTAGTTATTCAAGTACCTATAATGCTTTTACTGGGCTTAGTTATTGCCCATTTGTTAAATTCACCTAAATTGAAGTTAAAAGGTTTTTACCGTACAGCAATTTTCTTGCCTTGCGTAACAGCTTTAGTATCTTACTCCATTCTATTCAAAAGTATGTTTGCGGTAGATGGTATCTTCAATCAAATGTTATTAAATTTGCATATTATCAGTGAGCCTGTAGCATGGTTGATGGATCCTGTCTGGGCTCGTGTGGTCATAATATTAGCTATTACTTGGCGTTGGACAGGTTATAACATGATCTTCTATCTGTCAGCTATGCAAAACGTTGATCCAAGCGTATATGAAGCGGCATCGATTGATGGCGCATCTAAATTCCGTCAATTCGTGTCTATTACCATTCCAATGCTTAAACCAATTATTTTATTTACAGCGATCATCTCCACGAACGGTACATTGCAATTGTTCGATGAGGTTGTAAATATTACAAATGGTGGACCTGGTAACTCAACGATGACAATTTCGCATTACATTTACAACTTATCATTTGTATATACTCCTAACTTCGGGTATGCAGCTACTGTATCTTATGCCATTGTATTTATCGTTGCAGTGCTTGCTCTTCTACAATTGAAAGTCGGAGGTGAGAAGAAATGAGACATTTAGGTGCTATCGGTAAACATACATTTCTTATTATCGCTTCATTCATTTCGTTATTTCCCTTCGCATGGATGATTATTGGTATGACAAATACATCAAGCGATATCGTTAAAGGTAAGTTCAGCTTTGGTTCTGAATTTATGAATAACGTTACTAAATTATTTGATCAAGCAGATGTTGCTACTGCATTTACGAACTCTTTGGTAATTGCACTTGTTTCTACAGCATTAACTTTAGTTCTTTGTTCTATGGCAGGTTATGGTTTTGAAGTCTATCGCACGAAAGGTACAGATCGTCTATTTGGTTTACTAATGTTATCGATGATGATGCCTTTCGCGGCAATTATGATCCCATTGTTCAAGTTATTCAGTTCTTGGGGATTATTGGACTCTGCGACAGCAGTTATTCTACCTGGTATGACTACTGCGTTCATGATCTTCTTCTTCCTGCAAAATACGAAGTCATTCCCACGTGAATTACTTCAGGCTGGCCGGGTTGATGGATTGAATGAGTTGAAACTATTCACACATATCTATGTCCCGACTATGAAACCAACTTATGCAGCAGCGGCTATCATTACATTCATGGCAAACTGGAATAACTTCCTATGGCCATTGATCGCCCTGCAATCGACAGAGAAAAAAACATTACCACTTGTTGTATCGTCATTGGCATCGTCTTATAATCCAGACTATGGTATTATTATGGTGGCAATTATAATTACTACAATACCTACCGTTATTATCTTCTTCTTACTGCAAAAACAGTTTGTACAAGGTATGCTTGGTTCAGTTAAGTAATCATTATCTACCATTAGGCTATACTCGATATTCTTAACGATTATCGAGTATAGCCTAATCTATAAAAAAAAGTTTGAGGGATTATGCTTCCGATATACTTTTTACTTTCAAGAAGTATATCAGGAGGACTATAAAAAGTTTAAGGGGATATATTAATGAAACAATTATTCTCAGATAAATTGCTTCACGGAGCAGATTATAATCCGGAGCAATGGCTTCATGATCCAGAAATATTAGCTAGAGACATCGAGTATATGAAAACGTCCGGCAGCAATATTATGTCGATCGGTATGTTCTCTTGGGCAAAGCTTGAGCCACAAGAAGGCGTTTTTGATTTTGAATGGATGGATAGCGTTATTAATAATTTATATAACAATGGTATTAACATCTTTCTTTCTACGCCATCAGGCGCTCGTCCGAATTGGCTAGCAGAGAAATATCCTGAAGTGTTACGTGTAGGCGCTAATCGCCAACGTAACCTATTCGGAGCTCGTCACAACCATTGCTATACTTCACCTGCATATCGTGAAAAGATTACAATTATTAACCAAAAACTTGCTGAACGTTATGCGCATCACCCAGCTGTAAAGCTATGGCATCTTTCTAATGAATATGGCGGTGAATGCCATTGTGATTATTGCCAGGATGCATTTCGCGGTTGGCTGAAAAATAAATACGGTACGATTGAAGAGCTTAATATGCAATGGTGGACAACATTCTGGAGCCATACGTACGACGATTGGTCGCAAGTAGAATCTCCTGCCCCACATGGTGAAAATGCGATTCATGGGATGAATCTTGACTGGAAACGTTTCGTTTCTGATCAGACTCAAAACTTCATGAATCATGAAGTTGCAGCTGTGAAACCGTTCAATCCCGATCTTCCAATAACAACAAACTTTATGTACTACTTTGATGGTCTAAATTACTTTAAATTCAAAAATGATGTAGATATCGTATCATGGGATAGCTATCCATTATGGCATAAGAAGGATGATATCTCTGTTGGTCTAGATACAGCGATGATGCATGATCTCATGCGCTCTATCAAAAAACAACCGTTCCTATTGATGGAAAGTACACCATCAAGCACGAACTGGCAAAGCGTATCTAAGTTGAAAAAGCCTGGTATGCATCTATTGTCTTCCCTACAAGCAATCGCTCACGGCTCCAATTCCGTTCAATATTTCCAATGGAGAAAAAGTCGTGGTTCTAGCGAGAAGCTACATGGTGCTGTTGTTGCCCATAATGATCGCTCTGATGCACGAGTATTCAAAGAAGTTTCACATCTAGGATATTTGCTATCTGGCTTGTCTGATGTTGCTGCTACGAATACGAATGCCGAAGTTGCGATCGTATATGACTGGGAGAACAAATGGGCAGTTGAGGATTCTCAAGGTCCTCGTAACAAAGATATGGGCTACATCGAAGAAGTACAAGCTCACTACCGTGCATTTACGAAACAAGGTATTTCTGTTGATTTTGTTGATATGGAATGCGAAATTAATGAATATAAAGTTGTTGTTGCACCGATGCTTTATATGCTTCGTGCTGGATTTGAGAAAAAGATGCGCGCTTTTGTTGAAAATGGCGGCACACTCATTACAACGTATTGGAGCGGCGTCATTAACGAAAACGATCTAATGTTCATGGGTGATGGTCCTCATGACTTAACCGATGTTCTTGGTCTATATAGCGAAGAAATTGACGGCTTATATGATCATGAACTGAACTATGGTCAAGTTAAGAAATCCCTTGCTGCAGGTAAACTACAAGGCAGCTATAGCTGTTCTATGCTTTGTGACATCGTTAATTTGCAAGGTGCCCAAGCGATTATGACGTATCAAGATGACTTCTATGCAGGTCGTGCTGTCGTCACTCGTAATCAATTCGGCAATGGTGAAGCTTATCATATCGGCAGTCATTTCGAAGATTCCTTCTATGATGATTTCTATCATGATATAGCTAGCAAACTTGATCTGGCAACTGCGCTTGATGTACAATTGCCAAATGCAGTGTATGCTGTTGCTCGTGAAAATGAATCGACAAAGTATGTATTCATTCATAACTTCTCCAACGAAGCGAAGCCAATTCCTCCATTAGATGCGCGTTATAGCTTTGTAACTCGATCTCGTGCAGAAGCAGCAGAACAACAATGGACACTTGCTCCATATGAAATGATTATTGTTTCTATTGAAAAATAAGAAAACCTCTATCGAGGCAACTTAAGGATGAACAACCGCGTTTATTTTGTGGTAATATAAAGCTTCGATCAACGAAATAACGTTGATCGAAGCTTTTTCCTTATCCTGAATCCTGAAGTTAATAAAAATAGTTTAAGGAGTCCACCAATATGATTAGACAAGCACAGTTAGAAGATGCGTCTCAAGTTATTTCTTTAATTATTTCAGCGATTCATGATCTAACGATCCCATTCACAGGAGAACATGATGAAGATGCCGCTGCCAAAATATTAACAGAATATTACTGTACTCCTGGTAATCGCTTTAGCTCCGTATTAGTTATGGTTGAAGAGATTGATGGACAGATTGCCGGGATGATTCTATGCTACTACGGCAAAGACATGGCTGCATTATATACTCCGATTGAGACATGGTTAGAGCAGCGTACACATAAAAAAGTAGCGCTAGAGCCTGAAGCAGATGCTGATGAATATTACATCGATGCAATAGCCGTTCATCCATCGTATCAAGGTCGCGGTATCGCTTCACGCTTAATGGAATATAGCCAGCAGAAAGCGGTAGCTGACGGTGTGCATAAGGTCGGCTTAAACGTAGATTTCGATAATACGGCGGCCGAAGAAGTATATAAGCGTAAAGGCTATACTGCCGACAAACAAATCACGCTCCAGCACAAGCCGTTTTGGCATATGGTGAAGCATGTATAGCTTGCTATATTTTATCAACAAAAAGAGATGAACCCCAATGGTTCATCTCCTTTCTTATCCTCACATTAAACTTCATCCTACCGCTCGCGATAATCAATCTCCGAAAACTGTGTAACTTCTTTCTCCCAGCGTTCGCTTACAAATGCAACATGAAGCGGATGTTCATTATAGGCTGTATAAGCCTGCTCATCCTCGAACAGCATGCTGAAGCCAAATCGGTAGTCATTTTTCGGACTTACTTGATCAAATACTTTGAACTGTTGAACCGTTGGAATAGAACTTAGAATTGCTCGTCCATCCTCCAAAAATGCTTGCTCCTCACTTGATCCTGCTACATGTTTAAGTGTAAAAATTACAGAGTGAATAATCCGATGATCTGCCATTAGAATACGCTCCTTTATGATTGCTTCGTTTAACAATAAGTGTACTACATATTCCATCGTTATAAACCAACCTAGTATCATTTGATGAAAGCATTTGATTCTTACCCTATAAATCTCAACCTTATTTCATCCGATGCACGATGACAGCCTCTAGCTGCTCGCGCATATAAGGATATGTCTCCATCAGCGGCATAAGTTGCTGAGCTGTTAATGTTAGCAGTACAGAATCTGTTGTTGCAATAACGTTGGCTGTACGTGGAATTTGACGTAGCAGTGCAATTTCACCAAAGTATTCGCCGTCTTCAAGACTAGCAACCGTCGTTATTGAACCATCAGTATTATTTTTCGTAATCATTACTTTCCCACGCACAATAATATAAAATGTATTGCCCTTTTCACCTTCACGAATAATCGTTTCACCAGCTACCCGCTTCTCCGTTAAGAAATACGTTGCAAGATGCTGTAGCGCTTCAGCTTCCACCTCAGCAAAGAACGGTAGCTGCTTCAGCCTGTCAGTCGCAATATGTACTTGCTGTCCATCTTGGCTCCATTGGAAGCCTTGCTGTCTCGTCCACATTTGCTCATAATGAGCGCATGTAACTAGTAAATCATCGTGCTTGCCCGAACCTACTAGTTGCCCTTTATCAAGGACATAGATGTAATCTGCATCCGTTATCGTATGAAGGCGATGCGTAATGTGAATAAGCGTCCGATTACGACTTAATTTGACTAGACATTGATTAATAATAGCTTCCGCCGCAGGATCAAGTGCCGCCGTAATATCATCTGCAATAAAGATGTGCGGATTACGCAAAACCGTCTGTGCTATGGCGATCCGTTGTCTTTCTCCTGCTGAGAAATTGTGTCCTTCATTAACAATGATAGTGTCCAGCCCTTGAGGCAGATTAACGATCAGTTCACTTAATCCAGCCATATCTAGTGCTTGTGCAATTTCTTCAGAAGTAGCATCGGCATTACCTAGCAATAAGTTATTGTGCAATGTCGTGTTGAACAGATAAGGCTCTTGAAAGACAACACCAATCGTACGGAACAAGCTCTCTAATTCAACTTGCTCCAGCTGATGTGATTGGATCATAATACTACCTTCTTGTGCCTGATGAAAGCGTAGCAGTAATTGGACTAATGTACTCTTTCCTGAGCCGCTTGTCCCAACGATCGCTACATACTGCCCATCCTTAATAAGCAGCGAAATACGGTTCAAAATCTTTTCATGATCATCATATCCGAAGCTAACATTTTTGAATTCAATAGTTGCTCCTTTATTCGATAAGATGAGTGGCTGCTCCACTTCCACAATTTCCTGCTGCAACTCTAAAATTTCATTCACCCGCTTCATACCCACTTCGCCCTCGATAAATGCTGGAATGATTCGCATGAAAGCTGTTATACCATAGTTAAATGTAAGAAAAATAGAGTTAAACGCTGTGAAATCTCCAATCGACATCTGTTCTTGAAACGTAAAATAACCGCCGATTGCTAATACCGCAACATTGACAATCGTTAAGATCAGGACAGGTAATCGTTCCAAATTCGAATTGATAAAACTTCTCTTTACGCCAAACGAATAGAGCAAGCCCATCTGTTTATCAAAGCGTTGCTCAAAGCTTCGTTTTAAGTTGAATGCTTGTATCGTACGAAATCCCTTTACTTCCTCTTCTATATGATTAGAAAATTGCTCCATACCATCTACATAGCTTTGATTGTATCTTTTCGCACGTTTACTCAGCAGTGCTTGTGGCATGATGACAAGTAATGATCCTACTACAGCAACAATTGTTAATTTCCATGAAATTGTAATCATCAACGCTACGCCAACAATAGCGCTCATAAATGAGTATAATCCGATAATAAAAATTTGCTGCAATGCATATTCGATAGCTGGAGCATCAAGCGTAAAGCGAGACAATAAATCGCCACTACGATATTTTTGGTAAGCTTTAGAAGATAGCGTTTGAAGCTGCTTATACACATCACTACGCAATCCAAGCAATGTTTTTTCATTTAATTTCGCTAGTGAATAGTCTCCACCTACACCAATAATAAGATTGAGCAAGCCTCCTACAACAAATATAATTAACACAATGAAAAACACAGTAATATTTTTCGGTAATATCGCTTCATCAATCAAATATTTCATACTCAGCGATGTAAAATATTCGAACGCTAATTCAAATACGAGTGCAAGCACAACAAAACATAGTAGTAGCTTATGACTCAATAAATACTTCTTCAATGATTTCAGAACGTATAGCAACAGAAAATCCTCATTCCTGATTCGTTTTATTCATAAATTATACCATTAATTTCTATAGAACAGATTATTATCTGAATTATTGATATATACAAAAAATCCGATATATCATCGACATATCGGATTTCCCCAAAATTATTTTATTATATTCCTTGTTCCTTCTCCCATTTCGCTACTTCTTCACGCACGATCGGTGCAACTTCCTTGCCAAACAGCTCAATACCGTGCATGACTTGATCATGTGGCATCGTACCTAATGGCATATGCAGCATAAAGCGTGTAATACCTACATGCTTACGTAGATTGATAATTTTCTGCGCAACATATTGTGAATCGCCGACATATAGCGCTCCTTCAATACTACGTGCATGATCAAATGCTTGCTTCGTATAAGGACTCCATCCTCTTTCTCGACCAAGGATGTTCATAACCGCTTGCGCTGGCGGGAAGAATTGCTCCACTGCAAGTTCCGTTGTATCGGCAATAAAGCCATGGGAATGTGAAGCGATCGGTAGTTTACTAATGTCATGTCCTGATCTTGTAGCGGCCTGTTTGTATAATTCAACTAGCGGTGCGAAGTTGTACGGGCTACCGCCGATAATAGCTAGCACAAGAGGTAAACCTAGATAACCAGCTCTAATGACTGATTGTTGATTGCCACCACTGCCAATCCATACGGGTAGTGGATCTTGAACAGGACGCGGGTAGATTCCTTTAGCATTGATAGACGGGCGATGCTTCCCCTTCCAATTGATTTCTTCCGACTTCGTAAGATGAAGTAACAAGTCTAATTTTTCATCAAACAGTTCATCATAATCCTCTAAGTCATAGCCGAATAACGGGAATGATTCAATAAACGAACCTCTGCCTGCCATAATTTCAGCACGACCATTAGAAATCGCATCAACAGTAGCAAATTGTTGATATACGCGAACAGGATCATCCGAAGATAGTACGGTCACCGCACTTGTCAGTCGAATGTTTTTCGTTCTTGCCGCTCCCGCAGCAAGTATTGTTGCAGGCGAAGATGCCGCATAATCCGCGCGATGGTGTTCTCCTACCCCATATACATCCAATCCAACCTGATCGGCCAATACGATTTCTTCTACAACTTGACGAATACGCTCAGCATGACTAATAAGCTCCCCAGTCTGCGGATCGGGATTACATTCTACAAACGTCGAAATACCTAATTCCATCTCAATTTCCCTCCTAAACTATCTAGCTCGCTCACGTTATTTTGCCCACTTCGTGGAAATTTGCATATACTTACTTATATTGTGCCTAAAACACCTTAAATTTGCAAGTAACTTTAGTTTTTAACGTGTATATACATTAAAAAGCTATGAAGTAACTTCGCTTAAGGTGTATCACCTATTCACATCAGCTACTTCATAGCTTCTATATAAGAATGAATTGATTATTTTGCTCTTGTAGTCCTATTGGCAACTATCGTTATCGCGAAAGCAATGAGTAAGGATACAATCATCGCGATGGCAAAGCCTAATGGATTATCAGACAAGAATGGAGCCGCAAAGGATGGAACATACGCTGTACCACGAATAGCGAACAAACCAACTAGACCACCACCGATACCAGAAGCAATAATTGCGCCTGCAAAGACGATTTTATTAGAGAACATGAACGGATACGCCGCCTCAACGAATGTTCCAAAGCCCATATTAATTAAGAAGCCTGGTGTTGCAACCGCTGCTTCTCCTTTGTCACGCGGACTAATAATGTTAGCTAATGTAATACCAGCAGAAACCATCACTAGACCAACCATATCTACAGCTCCAAGGAAGCTGTTTCCTGTTGTCTCCATCTCAAGTAATACGATAGGTAAAATAGCTGCATGATATACACCTGCTAAAATTGCTGGCCAGATCAATAAGCCTGCTAATATACCTGCTAATATCGGATTGAAGTCAATAGCTGCATTAATGAGAATTTTCACCCATTCACCAAGCTGTAGCGCAATTGGGGATACAAGGAAGTACATAAGTAGACCTGCAACAAGACCCGAGACACCGCCAGCAACAATATTGACTGTTGTCATCGGGAAGCGCCACTGAACGCATTTGGTAAACAGCCATTGGACGAATATACCGGCAAGAATACCACCAATCATACCGCCGATAATGCCGCCTTCAGTCGATAGTATACCTGCAATTACACCAGCTACAATCGAAACCTCATCTAGCTCTGACACTTGCTTCGCTGCAATTACTGCAATTAATATAGGCAATGCACCAATAATAACGTTAAACACATCACTCATAACTGCTAAAGCAGGAATTTTACTCAAAGCCAGTACAATGGCCATTGCAATAAATCCTGGTAAAGAGGCTTGCATAATTCCCTTGAAGTTAATTCGTTTCCATACACTTATAGAAGAGCCTTGACCATTATTGCCTTGATGGCCAAGCACAGGCATATATTTAATATTCCATTGTTTACTTAATGAAGTGACGAAGGAAACTGCTCTTGTCCGGTTCGTTGTCCCGGTCGTACCAGATGTAGCGATCACGTTAGCACCTTTCGTACTAATCATTGCCATCGACGTTCCACCTGTACCTACAATCGGCAATTTGAACTTAGCCGCTGCTGTTATTGCCGCATTATTCGTTCCTCCAGGATCACCGCTCATAATAATGATGCCATCAACTTCTTTTTTATCTATAAGCGCTGCAATCGCTTCGTCGGCTGATTTCGCTTGATCATTAATAGTAGCTAAATTATTTTGTTGGCCTTTCACGAATGTTTGCTCCGCGATGTTCCAGCTATATAGAGATGCTAATGTTTTACCCTTCGCTACATCCATTGACTCCTGCGCAGCGATAAATTGAACTGCTGCAACTTCAATGCCAGCGCTTTGACATTGCACGAGAATTTCACCCAACAACTTCTCTGGGTCTCGACCACCCAAATTGAACAAATTACCACCACTACTACCTAATATCGCAACCTTCATCAAGTACACTCCCTAATTCTTAGATGACATACATTACTTTAGTATAGTAATGTATTAACTTATTATAAGAATGAAAGGTGATGAGATCAACATATAATTAATAAATATTCATTTTCAATTGTTTATTTATTGTAAATGTTGATAATAAACATATTAATCACACATTATTATCATTAACTTTTTCTAGTAAATACGCATGCCGTTGAATTTCATCAATAAAATGTGACAGCGTATTCGTAATATATGAATCCTTCCGCCATACAAAAATCGTCGTAATATCGCAATAAGGATCTGGCAATTGATGTTCTTCCACAACCTCACTAGCGACAAGATCTATAACACTAGATTGCGGAATAATAGTCACGCCAATACCTGCTGCAACACTTCCGATAATCGTTCCAAACGTACCAAACTCCATAATTTTACGAGGAATAATGCCTTCGACCTTCATCCAGCTTTCTAATCGTCCTCGATAGCCGCAGCCTTTATGATAAAGTAGAAATGGAGTCGTTGTCAGTTGATCCATCGTAAAGCTGTCTCGCTTAGATACTAAGACAAGCTTTTCTTGTATAACAGCTAACTGCTCAACATTCGGATGACGAATCGGACCTGTTACAAAAGCTCCATCTAACTTCATATCAATGACATCTTGAACAAGTTGATCTGTAACCCCTGCAATTAGCGATAATTCTACATTTGGATACTGGTCGTTGAATGACGATAGAATATGTGGGAGCGCAATAACAGTCTCAACGATTCCAATCTTCAGCATCCCCGACGC
The DNA here is from genome assembly GCF_056786375.1 of Paenibacillus sp. Y930. Taxonomy (NCBI): domain Bacteria; kingdom Bacillati; phylum Bacillota; class Bacilli; order Caryophanales; family Paenibacillaceae; genus Paenibacillus; species Paenibacillus sp. Y930. Next base: position 101,190 of record NZ_JBXCIX010000005.1, read on the forward strand.
CCCATCTTGATCTAGAAAGCTCAGCTTCATTTCTTCCACTTTCGCTGTAATCTCTTTCGCATATTCCAAAAGCCGTTTACCTTCTGAGTTAATAATCATCCCACGCTTGTGGCGACTGAACAATGGCGTATGCAATTCCTTCTCTAACACTTTAATTCGAGCCGTTACATTGGATTGTACATAGCTCAATTGCTCCGCAGCTTTACTTACACTTCCACATTCAGCTACCTTTTGAAATATAATTAGATCATTAAGTTCCATATTGACCCCTCTTTCGTAACATGCCAAAGTGATAACTATTAGTAATATCATTATAAATGATGGAACTGTTTACTTTCAATCATTTTACATAGTGTATAAAATATTTTATAGTAGCATTATAGAGAAATATTGGAATGGAGAGTTACCAGATGATTAGAAAGAATGTAGTGTTCGGCGCATTACTATGTCTTATTGCAAGCGTTTCATGGGGGGCAATGTTTCCAGTTGCACATTTGGCTTTACAGCATATCGATCCGTTCTACTTTTCATTTATTAGATATTTCATTGTTAGTATATTATTAACGGTCATATTGCTTGCTAAGGAAGGGCGGAAAGCGTTCAAGCTTGAGGGACGTGGACTTGCTTTAGCCTTTTTCGGAACGATGGCATTTGTCGTCTACAATATGTGCATTTTTCTTGGGCAGCAGATGATGGGTGAAGCCGGAACAGTTATTGCTTCTATTATGGAAGTGCTGATGCCAATTATTACAATCGTCTTAGTATGGCTAGGTACACGTAAAAAACCAACGGCAACTACGACTCGTAATATTGTTATCGCCTTTGTCGGGGCAATGCTTGTCATTACTAAAGGTAACTTTTCCTTCTTCTTCATGAATAGTAATCAACTGCTACCTTTATTATTAATTTTTATCGCCGTTACTGGATGGGTTGTCTATTCATTGGGCGGTTCTCGCTTTAAAGGTTGGTCAATTCTTCGCTATTCTACATTAACTTGCTTGCTTGGTAATGGTGTAGCATTGCTTGTAGTCGCATCAGGAACGGCTACAGGAATGTTAGAAATACCTACACTAGCAACACTATCGACTATTAAATACGAAATGGCATTTATGGTGCTATTACCTGGACTTGTTGCTTTATTAAGCTGGAACAAAGGGATACAGTTACTTTCTTCCACTCACGGCGTACTATTTATTAATTTCGTGCCAATTACGACGTTTATTATTATAGCTATTCAAGGCTACACGATTAGTACATTTGAAATTATTGGTACTATACTTATTATTGCAGCACTAGTTCACAATACATTACATGAACATATAACGATTAAAGTTATTCCCAAATCAATGCGTACTTTGGCTAGATTTTCTCGATCCCAGCTATTCAAAGCGGTTCGCATGCTTACATCTAAACTGTAATTTAGTTATTACAAAGGGTCATCGATATTTGCAGCAGCTACTGTAAATATCGATGACCCTTTTTTGTTGTGGTATGATTAGTTCGTGCAGACTAGCGTTATTTCAATGTATTATTTTATTTCCAAAAGCTTATATTCAATCATTCCCATTGGCGCGTCAACTTTAATAGTATCGTTGACCTTTTTACCGATAATTGTTTTGCCAAGTGGACTTTCATAAGAAATTTTGAAGTTAATAACATCTGCTTCTGCCTGTCCAACGATCGTATATTCAACATTTTCATCATATTCCTGATCATATAAGACAACGGTTGAACCTATAGAGGCAATTGATGTGCTTTCAGCTTTCGCAATAATGGCTACACGCAGCATCGCTTCAATTTGTTTGATCCGTGTTTCCATAAATGCTTGATCGTTTTTGGCTGCATGATACTCACCATTTTCTTTCAAGTCACCATAGCTAATCGCTTGCTTCAAACGCTCTGCTATTTCACGGCGTTTCGTTCCTTTTAACTCTTCAATTTCGGCCGTTAATTGATCATGTCCGTCTTGTGTAAGTACAACTTCTTCATTTGCCATTTCGTACACTCCTTTATGCTTCTATATCCTATTGTACCTTATAATGTGCCGTGAGAACGAATATTAAGCAAATTAGAAGAATAACCTACCATCCACCAAACATATTCGCGAATCCACTTCCGATAGCATTTATAAATGAAGCTACGAATTGGTTAAGTATAAAGTATAATACAAGTCCTTGTACTGCAAAGAATATTGCAGTGGAATACATAGGATCAATGACATTCGATTCGCCTAGCTTATAATGTTTCACAATAGACGCTGCACTTGCAAATACAGCAATGAATGCAACAGCTAATAGCACCATTGAAAATTTCGATAAGCCAACTAATGCAGTTATGAAAATTAATGGCATAATTGCTGCAGGTATCGCCATATAAGCAAACCATTGCGACAATACATCGACAAAATTAGTCGTTAATTTATTCAGCTTAGTCAATCCAAACGCTACACATCCGCCAATTGCTAAGAAAAATGCCGAACCGATGACTGGTACGATAAATGCTGATATGAATGAAGCTGATTCACCGAATATATCTAATAAATTGTCCATTAAGAACCAAGTCGTTAACCCAAACAATATTGCAAATGCTATAATGTTAATAGCTCCGAATAATAAATGAGTTTTATCTTTTGCAAAGGCTTCGATATGTGGTTTTTTTAGAATCACCCATACATACTTGAAATATTCTTTGACTACCTTCAATTGATCTTTGGTAGCAACTGGTGCTACTTCCTGAGAATGATTTGCAGGTTCTGCTGGAGCTAATTTCACCCCGCAATTATGACAATGAACCGCACCTTCCAAATTTGTAGTTCCACAGCTTACACAATTCAATTAGATCATCCTCACTTTATTAATTTGATTCATCTAATCGATGAACGCCACTTAGTTAAGTTATATTTTACAGTTATTCACTACAATATCAACAGTTTGTTTTACATTTACTATTTGAGGAGTGTGACTATGAAAAGATTGATTCTGCGTATCGTACTGTTCATTGTAAGTAGCGCCATTATTGTTATCGGCGGATTTCTTGGATATGTCACGCTTACGGATTACAAACCAAATGCTGTTGAGCCCTTATTAATACGTCATCCTGTATCTGAAACGATTAACTTCGCAAAACCATTTTCAATAACGACGTTCAATATTGGCTATGGTGGATTAGATGCTAACCAAGATTTTTTCATGGATGGAGGCACAATGTCAAGATCGAGCAGCTTAACGCAAACAGAACGTAATATGGAAGCTATTACTGCTACGATGAATCAATTGAATTCAGATATCTACCTATTGCAAGAGGTCGATGTTGCAGCTACGAGATCCTATCATATAAATGAGGTCAATTATTTTATCGACAAGCTGCCAGAGTATAGCAGCGTGTTCGCCTATAATTATAAAACACCTTGGGTGCCAATTCCGCTTACGAAACCAATGGGTAAAGCTGAAAGCGGTCTGTTATCACTTAGTAAATTCCATATCGATTCGCAAACTAGATATGATCTTCCCGGTAAAGAAAGCTGGCCTGTTCAGTTAGTCGAGCTAGATCGCGCTTTCGTAGAAATGAGACTTCCTGTTAGCAACGGAAAAGAGTTAATATTATTGAATCTTCATCTGTCTGCATTTGACGAGGATGGTACGATCCGCAAACAGCAATTAGATTTTCTTAGTCAGTATATTGAGCAGCAAATAGCCGCTGGACATTACTTAATTATTGGTGGAGATTGGAATCATGCATTACCAGGAACGGATTCAACCAAATTCCCTACAACGCAAGCATGGCCAGATTGGCTGCAGCCATTCCCGAAAGATTTCACGCCTAAAGGCTTCCAATGGGCAGTGAATAGCGACGTTCCAACGGTTCGTACGCTAGATATCCCTTATAGCGCAGGGGTTAATTTCTTAGCTGTAATTGATGGTTTCTTAGTTTCACCGAATGTTGAAGTCATCAAAGTTTCAACGGAAAATTTACAATTTGCACATAGTGATCATAATCCTGTAACTGCTACTTTCAAGCTAAAAACCAACTAAACAACATCAAAAAAGCCATCTGCATGCAGATGGCTTTTTTGAAATCATTGAATATTATATTATGCTTTGTTAGAAGAACCAAATTCACGCATTTTTCCAGCAACCGTAGCTTGAATAGCGTTACGACCAGGAACCAAGAATTTACGAGGATCGTAAGCTTCAAGATCATTTTTAAGAACTTCACGAACTGCTTTAGTGAATTCGATTTGGTTCTCAGTGTTTACGTTGATTTTGGAAGTTCCAAGAGAGATAGAACGTTTAATATGCTCAGTTGGGATTCCAGTACCACCGTGAAGAACTAGAGGAAGGCTGATTGTTTTGCAAATCTCTTCCATCTCTTTGAACCCAAGGTTTGGTTCGCCTTTGTAAGGACCATGAACAGAACCAAGAGCAGGAGCTAGGCAATCAATACCTGTAAGTTTAACAAGCTCGAAGCACTCTTTAGGATCAGCATAGATAACGCCTTCAGCAATAATATCGTCTTCTTGTCCGCCAACAGTACCAAGCTCAGCTTCTACAGAAACACCTTTGCTATGTGCATATTCAACAACTGATTTAGTAATTGCAACGTTCTCTTCAAATGAATGATGAGAAGCGTCAATCATTACTGATGTGAAACCAGCATCAATTGCTTCTTTACATTTATCAAAGCTAGAACCGTGATCCAAGTGTGTAGCAACTGGAACAGTAATTTTCATTTCATCGATAAGAGAAGAAACGATTGCAGTTACAACTTTGAAACCGCCAAAGTGACGAGCAGCCCCTTCAGATACACCCAAAATTACCGGAGATTGTTCTGCTTGAGCAGCAGCCAAAATAGCTTGAGTCCACTCTAGGTTATTGATGTTGAATTGACCAACAGCATAACCTTCTTTAAGTGCTTTGTTTAACATATCTTTCATTGATTCTAATGCCATTATAATTCCTCCTTAATGATAACTAGTTAATCTAGAACGATCTCGTTAACTATACCTATTTATCATATCCATTTTGGACTAGAATTACAAATGGTAATAGAGTATAAATTGTAACATTACACAATGTAATCGCATTCTTTTTGACTAAATTCTAAAAATTTTATGCTACTGGATAGTTTTTAATAAAACTTCATCATTTTATCATATATTTACAGTATTATAGCTGCATAGCTTCACCTTTATAATTAATAAATGCAAAAGCGGAATCTATCGCAACTTTACGTTCAATAATGTCCACAATGCCTTGTGCACTTTGTTGCGGAGATAATGGCGCGGATGGTCCTCCCATATCTGTGCGCATCCAGCCTGGATGAATACTCCATACATGAGTATCATGAGCATGCAGCCATCGTTTCAGCTGTTCTGAGAACAAATTCAGCGCACATTTAGAAAGAGAATAAGGATAATCTCCTGCATAAGCATTCGTAATGCTCCCTGCTTCCGAAGAAATATTAATGATTGAGCTTTCTTGCTGTGATAGTAGCTGTAGCATATGCTTCACAATACGCATCGGGCCAAACAAGTTTACATCAAAGCTATTGACCACATCATCTATATCCAAATCAACAATTGCCGTCTCACGACCAACTAATATAGCTGCACTGTTAACAATGCTATGCAGTTCTACTTTATTACGCTTTAGCTGCAGCGCGACTTGGGAAATTTCAGTCTCATTCGTTACATCACATAATAATATCGTAATTCGACTTTCATCCAATCGCTGCTCCATCAACGCGGTTAACTGATTGACAGCCTGCTCGTTACGTAATACAGCATAAATATGATGCCCACGTTGCAATGCCTCAACTAAAATTTCATAGCCGAGCCCTCGATTAGCTCCAGTTATTAAAATATTCATTACGTCATCCCCCGTTCTGCTTATTCCTTTTTTTGTTATCTTATATTCAAAACTGCCGATTTAACGCTATTTGTCATTCTCTAACAATTCTATAAGCACTTTCAATTCCTTGAAGGTATCCATATAAGCGTAACGACCACCTGTATATTCACCCTTTTGCTGTAGTGCAAAGCCCTGCTCATTCAGCAGCTGAATCTTCTCTTTCATTCCTTCAATCTCAAAAGCAATATGATGCGGCCCTTCACCATGCTCATTCAAATAATTACGCCAAGTGCTTTCATGATGGTCAGGCTCAATCAGCTCCAATTGCAAAGAACCCATATCAAAAAATGCTAATTTCGCGCGAGCCTCACTAGGCTGACCCATAAATTCTGTTTGTGACACCTCTACGGCATCTGTCACGGTAATCGGTGGTGCTTCTACGCCAAAAAAGGAAGCATACGCTTGACTAACCTTTTCAATATCTTCAACTAATATTCCGATTTGCGTAATCACTTTATTGCCTAATAAATTTGCCATGTTCATTCCTCCTAAAATTTTTCATTAACCTCTTCTTATACTTCTCGCAATGAAAAACACATCGAAATCCCATTCGTTATATTATTCCTTACGCAAGCAAGACTCACGGATAATTAATGAGCAATCCACACTAACTTGCCTAATCTCATCTGTTGGTTTTTCAATTTTAGCAATTAAGACATTCATTAATTCTTTGAACAGACGCTTAAAATCTACTTTAACAGTAGTTAGTGGTGGAGAATGCTTTTCACTTAATACATGATCATCAAAGCCCATGACTGAGATGTCCTTTGGCACTTGAATGTTTTGTTCACGAAGCGCGCGAATTGCCCCGAATGCAATACTATCATTAGCTGCAATGAATGCCGTTGGTAATGACTCTTGATGTTCAAGTAATTGTTTCATAGCGTTATATCCTGCCTCATCCGTAAAATCAGCAGCCACAACCCAGCTTGAATTAACTACTAATGAATTCAGCTCCATCGCTTGCATGAAACCCTCGTATTTGCGTTCACCGGATAATCGCTTTATGTTTCCATTAATAACGCCGATCTCACGATGTCCAAGGCCTACAAGATAATCAGTCGCTTGCTTCATACCTGATTCATTATTGAAATTTGCTACGATCCGATTGCCTGTTGTAGACTCCGGATGCTCTTGATCAAATACACCAATAATAAAACCTTCTTGAATCAATTCCTCGACAAATGGCTCATAATGCTCCGTACCGATAAAAATACCACCGTCAATTCTTCGCTGGTAAAATATCTCTTTCACATTGTTAATCGTAGCTACGTCGGTTGTGTCACGAATGATGTATGTTAGTACGTAATAGTCATAATCCGAGGCATTTTCAATTACACTTACAATCATCATATTCGTCAGGACGTCTACAGAAACTTCGCCTGAACTCACCATAAATAATCCGATGGTACGAGATTTTTTCCCTGCTAGCATTTGAGCTGAGACATTAGGAAAGTAATTGAGTTCTTTAATCGCCTTCATTACCTTCTCTTTCGTTTCAAAGGGGACATTCGCATAATTATTGACAACCCGACTTACTGTACTGCGCGACACGCCAGCAAGTCGGGCAACCTCTATACTGTTAATTTCTGATTTTTTCAATTTATTAATCTACCTCCATGTAAACACGTGTTCACAAGTCTATCATATAGTGAAAATTCCACCATTGTCAACATTTATCGCTGTATAAAGTAGCGTACTTCTTACTCATGTTACCCGTTTACATAAACACGTGTTCATGATACTCTATCATTATCTGTAGCTGCACACAACTCATGCTTACGAAGTAACTTTTCATTGACGAGAAGTATATCAAGTAGCTGATGAAAAGTTTGGTTTCTGCTTACGAAGTAACTTTTCATTAACGAGAAGTATATCAAGTAGCTGATGAAAAGTTTTAGGAGGCTGACTTATGCGTTTGGGTGGTCAAGTATTTATCGAACAAGAAACTCCAGAAGCTTGGGGTAAAGCGTTATCTAAAGCTCGTTTTCGCGCAACAACCTGTCCCTTTGACGGTAGTGATATGAATCTAGCTTCACAGTATCTTGCCGTCGCTAAGCAATATGATATTGTTATTGCCGAAGTTGGAGCATGGAGTAATCCAATAAGTCCTGATGAGCAAGTTGCCAAAAGCGCCATTGATTATTGTGTACAACGGTTGAATTTAGCTAATGAAATAGGTGCTGGAGTATGTGTGAATATCGCAGGTTCACGTGGTGAGCAATGGGATGGACCACATCGAGACAATCTAACTAACGATACATTCGCCCTTATTGTAGATACCGTTCGTACCATTATTGATGCTGCCTTGCCTACTCGTACGTTCTATGCTTTGGAAATGATGCCTTGGGTGTTTCCTAATAGTGTAGACAGCTATGTACAGCTAGTAAAAGCAATTGATCGTAAAGCTTTTGCCGTTCATTTTGACCCTGTCAATATTATTAATACGCCTCATACCTACTATCATAACGATCAACTGATTATTGATTTTATCCAAAAGCTTGGTCCTTATATTAAAAATGTCCATGCCAAAGATATTGTGCTACAGCCTCATCTAACGCTACACTTTGATGAGGTCGTCCCTGGACAAGGACAGCTTAATTACGCAGTGCTGCTACAGCAGTTAAGTTTGTTGCAAAGAGATATTCCGATTATGATTGAACATCTATCTACTAATGAGCAATATGATGCAGCCGCAACCTATATCCGTTCTGTTGCTAGTGAGCTTAATCTCGTCATATAATCGATCTTTACGTTAACGATTACATTCGGATTATGATGCAGACCGCTATACTTCGCATAGCTTGCACTCAATAAAAAAGCAGCTTGCACCTGAACATTACGTTCAAGCGCAAACTGCTTTTTCATTTCTTATCGCTTAGTTATCTAACACTTCACGACGATTTTTCTTCAATAATTTAGATAGCATTTCATATACAACAGGAACGATAATTAGTGTTAGTATTGTGGAGCTCGCCAAACCACCGATAACGGTAATCGCAAGACCTTTCGAGATAAAGCCTCCACCTCCGCCACCAATTGCTAGCGGAATCATCGCACCAATCGTCGCAATCGCCGTCATTAAGATCGGACGAAGACGAGTTGTTCCAGCTTCTAATATTGCTTCACGTAATGTAAGTCCTTCACGCTCCATACGGATAATTCGGTCTACTAATACGATCGCATTCGTGACGACGATACCGATGAGCATCAGTAGTCCCATCATAACCGGTACAGAAATGGTTTCACCCGCTATGAATAATCCAGCGAATGCTCCAATAACGATAAACGGTAATGATAATAGAATAACGAATGGTGCAAGTCCTTCACCAAATGTTACAACTAGAATGAAGTATACAATAGCAATTGCAGCTAGCATAGCTACGATTAGCTGCATAAATGCATCTTGAATATCTGCCATTGCTCCTGCCTCACCTAGCTCAACACCTTTAGGTAAGTTCAGAGCTTCTACCTTACTGCCTACATCTTTAGATGCTTTAGAAACATCCTCACCAATAATTGTACCTGATACTGTAGCTGTATATTGTCCTTGGCTACGAGTTAGACTATTGACCGCATAACCTTCTTCAATCTCCACAATATCACCAAGTTCAACAGTAGTGCCTAGCGCTGTTGGTACCGGTAATTTCAGCATATCTTCCAACGATTTTGGAGCTATTGCTTCTTTTTGTACAATGACTTCAATGGATTTCCCATCACTTTCAACCGTTGTTAACACATGCTGCGATGTGTCAGGATATAGCATCATCACGATTTGTGCCGTTGTTAAGCCATATTGCAGCAACGTAGATTGCTCAACATGGAATGTATAAGCTTCATAGCTTGCTTCTTTCGTTGAGGAAACATCTGCTAGCAAGGAACTTCCTTGTAACACTTCTTCAACCATTAGAACTGCTTCGTTCATTGTATCTAAATCTTCACTATGCAATGTATAAGTTACTTCGTTACTAGACATCGCACCCATTGAGAAGTTTTGACTTCCCCAACGACCAGGGTGACCAATATCTTTCACATACTCTTCAATTTCTTCACGAACCTCTGGGAAGTTCTTCATATCAGGATCGAAGATCACATACATTAACGATCCACCTGCTCCGCCTGCCATCATTGACATCATATCTGCACTATCAGAAATAGATAGTTGAACGATATCAACATCATCACGCGCAATTAGCTTTTGCTCTACTTCCGTTACGTATTTGATCGTGTCTTCCTTCAGCTCGCCTGCTTTAGGAGAGTACGTAATATACATTACTTTCTCTTCTTCACTGCCCAGGAAGCTTACTCCGATGAATGGAGTTAATAAACAACTACCTACTAATATAACAAGGGAAATGATAGACGTAATCGCTTTGTGTTTAAGCGTCCATTCTAGTACGCCTCTATATTTCAATGCTAGCTTGCCAACTTCTTTATGCTTGCTCTCTGTTTTCGGAGCATAAAGTTTTTTCTTGAATAGGAAATGAGACAGCGCTGGAACAATTGTAATTGCAACAATTAATGATGCAATTAACGCAAAGCTCATCGTTAACGCGAATGGCAAGAATAGTTCGCCAATCATTCCACCTACAAACACAAGTGGAGCAAATACTGCAACGGTTACTATTGTTGAGGAGAAGATTGGCTTGAACATTTCAAGTGTTGCTTCACGAACAAGCGCACGACCTGACAGCTTCTCATCCTTCAGATGCAATCGTCGATATATATTTTCGACGACGACGATGGAGTCGTCAATAACACGACCAATCGCTACCGTAATTGCACCTAATGTCATAATATTCAACGTAATATCTAGCCAGTTCAGTACTAGTAATGCCATAAATAATGATACCGGAATAGATACGATAGATATAACTGTTGATTTGAAATCACGTAGGAATAATAGAATAATAAGAATGGCGATTAATCCACCGAATACTGCTTTTTCTACCATGGTAAGTACAGATTCTTCAATCGGTGCACCTTGGTCTAATGTTGTTTCAACAACTAACCCTTCGATGCTTGCTTGCTCTTCTTTCATTAACTCTTTTAATTCATTAACTACAGTTACCGTGTTAGCATCTTGCGCCTTTACAATTTGAATGGCAATAGCATCTTCACCATTAGTACGCGATAGCGATTGAACTTTACCTAATAACTCAATTTCAGCAAGCTCGCTTAACTTCACAAATGGAGATGGTTGCTGCTCAGTAGGTGTAACTGGAATAAGCATATCGCTCAGCTCATCCATTGTCATAAATTTACCATCAACTGCAATGGCCTGTTCAGCCTCTTCAAATTCGAAAATACCTAGAGAAGTATACATATCGCTTGCTTTGATGAGATTAGAGATCGTCTCTTCTGTAACACCTAAGCTAGCCATTTTGTCAGTGTTATAAGTAAGTTCTACTTCTTCAATATGTTGACCAGTTATCGTTGCCGAAGCTACACCTTCAATTTTTTCAACCTTAGGAAGGAGAATATCTTCAACTGTACTTGTTAAACTTACAATGTCTTCTGTTTCACTACTTACACTCAGTGCTAGAATAGGCATCATATTGAAGCTGATTGCCGTAATCATCGGCTCTTGAGCATTAGCTGGCAGTTTCACTCCATCAAGCGCCGCTTGAATTTCACGCTTTGCCTCAGCCATATCGGTTCCATAGTCATACTCCACTTGAAGACTAGACATGCTAGAATAGGAAGTAGACGCAACCATTTTCACTCCACTTAAATTTTCCAGAACTTTTTCTAACGGAATGGTAACTTCATCCATTACCTGTTCAGCAGTTGCCCCAGGATATACATCCATAACCATCAAATACGGAATGGATATCTCTGGAATTGTCTCCATATTCATCTTTGTTGCCGAATACACACCAGAAAACGTTATAATTATGGTGAGTAACCATACTGCTAACTTATTTTTCAATACAAAATTAACGATCGAATTCACTTGCACACCTATCCTTCCTTGACTCTCTATCTTATATTTTTTATAATAATGACTAATGGGTCATATGTCAACCTAATCTAAAAGCGAGGGATTATTTCATGCCAAAAAGAAAGATAATTATAAAGCACGCCATCGAATTATTCGCAGATAAAGGCTTTGAATCCACGTCTATACAGGAAATAACAGAAAAATGCGGAATCTCTAAAGGTGCTTTTTACCTTAGCTTCAAATCCAAAGACGAGCTAGTCATTTCAATAATCGAGCATTTCATGGCAGAATTATCCGCTGATATTGACCAGGTAGTCAATAGTGATTATCCTGGCGATCACAAATTATTTTCACTATACTCCATTATTTTTGAATTTTTACAAGAACATCGTAAATTTGCTTTAATCTTTGCTATGGAGCAAATGCATCAAATGAATCAAAATTTATATGCAAAGATGGCTGCTTATGATGCGCAGTTTTCAATATCTTTATTAAAGTTAATAGACAACGTATATGGTTCATCGATTGAAGCCATAAAATACGATCTGTTACTATGTATTAAAGGCAATATGAAAAGTCATTCTGAGTTCTTAATTCTGAATAAATTACCGATCGATATTGCATTACTATCTCATAGCCTAGTTGATAAAACGAATGCCATTGCTTATAACGCAACAACGGGATTTGTAACTAAAGAGATGTTCAATCATCATTGTGCTTCGACTGAACATACAATGACATTGCAACAAGCTGTGGAGAAAATCAATCAATTATTGAGTACAAATGAAGACCAACTAGAAACGGATTCGCTTGTCATTTTACTGGAACAACTCCAAACAGAAAGCCCTAGTCAAGCAATAATGAAGGGAATGATGAATACACTGAAAAAATATCCACGTTGCAGATTACTTATCGTTAGTCTTGAACAGCTCCTTGCAAAGTAAACCATTCAGATGTATAACTTCATTGTAACAACTGCAACTTCTAATTGGAAATTTTTGATCTTGCTTTTGAGCTCGCCCAAAGCCCATTGTCAATAATTTGTCACTATTGTGAATAATTCCATTAATCAACAAAGGATGATGAGAGATGACTTATATAGATCAACCACTTTCAATAAAAAATATGACATTGAAAAATCGCATTGTTATGGCTCCGATGTGCCAATATGCTGTTGAAGAACAGGATGGTATACCTAATGAGTGGCATTATGTCCACTATACGTCTCGTGCCGTCGGCGGCACTGCACTTATAATTGTAGAGATGACGAATGTTGAGCCTAGAGGTAGAATCTCTGATCGTTGCCTTGGTCTATGGTCCGATGAACATATCCCTGCCTTCAAAAAAATCGTTGATGCTGCACATCAGCAGGGCGCTAAGATCGGTATCCAAATTGCTCATGCTGGCAGAAAAGCAACGGATGATCCTAATCCAGTTAGTTCATCAGCTATTTCTGTCACACATGATGAGACTTCACCCAAGCCTCATGCATTAACTACTGCGGAAACAGAAGTGATCGTTGAACAATTTGCAGCAGCAATTAAGCGAGCTGTAGCTTGTGGCTTCGATTGTATCGAAATTCATGGTGCGCATGGCTACTTAATTCATCAATTCCACTCACCTAATATTAATCAGCGTGAAGATCAATACGGCTTGGATCTCGCTTTATTCGGCGAACAAATCGTAAAAGCTGCGCGAACAGTGATGCCCGCTAGTATGCCGTTATTATTCCGTATTTCAGCAGTTGAATATATGAAGAATGGCTATACGTTGGAGCACTCCCTTGCGTTAGCAAAACGTTACTATGAAGCTGGCGTAGATTGCTTCCACGTATCTACAGGCGGCGAAGGTCCAGCATCCGTAGTTAAGCCGAGCTATGATACTGCCTACCAAGTCCCTTATGCGCGAGCTTTCAAAGCAGCCTTCCCAAGCATCCCTATTATTGCTGTAGGCAATCTCGAACAGCCTGAAATCGCTGAGTCCGTACTCGCTAATGGTGACGCCGATCTAATTGCGATCGGACGTGGCATGCTCAATGACCCTTATTGGGCATTGCATGCGGTCAAGCAAGTTACAGGTCATATCGATCCGCCCACTCCTTATATACGTGGCATGTAACGGTGCGTTGCCGCTTTTTTTCAAAATAGCAAAAAAACGCTCTAGCGAGATATTGATCGCTAGAGCGTTTTTACTATCATATAAATCATAATAGTGATACCGATTAACCTTCCTGCATCGCTTCGTTATCAAAGTCTGCTTTTTGAACTTCCATATAATGATCTATAAGTGCAGCCAGGCTCTCTACAACAATATCTGGCCTAATCTCACTACGCTCTACATCTTCCTTAGTAGCTGATCCTGTCAATACAAGTGCTGTCGACATTCCGTGAAGCTTACCAAGCATCACGTCAGAAGCAAGACTATCGCCTACCACCATACATTCGGCTGCTGGCAAACCAAGAATAGATAAAGCTGTATCCGCCATAATCTGTGACGGCTTGCCCATTACTTTAGTCACTTCAACTCCTGTTGCATAGACAATCGCACCAATCATTCCCGCTACATCAATGCAATCGCCCGCTTCCGTTGGAAACATGCGATCTTCATTCGTAGCAATAATTTGCGCTCCAGCTCGTACAGCACGAAACGCCTTATTCAAATCTTCATATGTCAATGATTCATGTAACGTAATAACTAGCCATTTGGCTTGCTCTGGCTTATCCGCAATAATTAGCCCATGTGAACGTAATTCCTCCGCTAAGCCAGGATCACCAAGCGTCCATATCGCATCTTGCGGATAATGATCTCGCAAGTACCTTGCAGTAACGGTTGAGCTTAATACAATTTGCTCGGCAGCTACTTCAATCCCCATAATTGCAAGCTTGTCCTTACACATTGCCCGCGAATAATTTCCACGATTACTAAGAAAAAGAAAAGGAATACCATGCTGCTGCAGCTTACGTAGTCCATTAATTGCACCCGGAATATCCTGTTGCCCCGTATATACCGTTCCATCCAAATCAATAATAAACCCTTTAATATGTTCGCTCGCCATAGTGCATCTCCCCCTAGTGTCCTAATAAGCTTGATGAACGCGATCTACCACGATAGATTTAACCACGTTCTTTCTATCATACAACGGAGTCGCTAGCAGCAACAGATAAACTTCTAAAAACTATATACGCAATGCGGAGCTATGGCTTATGCTTCCGATGTTACTTTTTGTTACTAGAAGTATTACAGGAAGCTACAAATGGCTTATGCTTCCGATGTTACTTTTTGTTACTGGAAGTATTACAGGAAGCTACAAAAAGTTTAAGATGATAAATTTCCACTACTCACATATAACTAACATAAACCAGTTATAATATTCATATTACAGCTATTTTCGCGATAAGCTGACCCCTATCATTACAGTAAGGAAGTGTTATCATGGTCAAACGAATATTTATTATTGTATTAATTGCGATAGTTGCGGTCTTTCTTACTCGATTCGTTGCATCCGTTGTTCAAACTGATAGCTATATTTCACAACTAGATGGAACATATAACAATCAACTAGACCGAAAACATATCATTTTCATTGCACAACAAGTTGACAATCCATTTTGGAAACAAATGGAGCAAGGTGCGAAAGATAGTGCGAACAATTTGAATATCGATATTCAATATATCGGACCTAGTACCAATAATATACAAGAGCAGATACAGCTGTTACAGAAATCTATTGCATCGGCACCTGATGGGATTATTGCCCAGGGGATAGACGAACCCGAATATCTCGACCTGATTGCTCATGCCTCCGCGAAGCAAATACCTATCGTAACCGTAGATATGGATGCCCCGGAGAGTGATCGTATTGCTTATATTGGAACTGATCATCAATTAGCTGGTCAACAGATGGGCGAACTCGTCCTTCAACAAGTTAGTAGCAACACCGAAATTGGCGTTATTATCGGAAGTGAGCAAGCTAGCAATCAAACGATGCGTTTGGAGGCATTTCAAGAAAAAGTAGCTGTACAATCCCTCATTAACATTGTTGATATTCGATCATCTAATATTTCTAAATTAGAAGCAGCGAAGCAAACCGTTGATATGATGAAGAAAAATCCCAACATTAAAATTATCGTTGGTTTTAGCGGCTTAGATGCGATCGGCATTGTCGAAGGACTACAATCGATGGAGAACAACAATGTCGCTGTATACGGTTTCGATAACTTGTCCAATACAGAACAATTACTGTCTCAAGGATTAATTCACGCTTCTATCGTCCAACAACCCGCACAAATTGGCATTCAAGCAATCGAGACGTTGAACCAATACTTTAAGCAAGGTAATGTTCAGAAAAAACAGTATATTAAAACTACCATTGTAACCAAGTGATTGGAGTATGCCCAATGAGCACAAGAAAAATATTATTAATCGCGTTCCCTTTACTATTATTACTAAATAGTATCATTTCATATGTATTATTTCAGAGCAGTTACCGCATTAACGAAAGCTACAATACGATGCTAACCCGAGTGTTGTTATATCAACAAGTTGATGAACAAGTTCAAAGAAATGTAACGCTCATCTCACAATATATCGATCAAAAAGATTCTTCATTATTATTACAGTTGCACAATACCGAACATCTTATAACCCTACAAAATCAGTTACAGTTGCAAATAGTTGATTCTAACTTGTTACTAGAAGTAACGAGCTACCGTAATCTTTTACAATCGTATATGAATAGCGAGCAAACGCTGCTTCCGATGTTAGAACAAGAAGATTCTCTTGTTTATGCTGATTTTTATAACGAAATTAAGCAGTTCTCCACTTTTATTTCTGATGAGAGCTATAACTTAATAAGTAAAGAATTATCAGTATACACAGGATTGTACCAAACCATTATGTTGGAAATTACTCGTATGAAACAATCCGGTATTTATTTGCTTACAGCATCTACTATGTTGAGTCTTTTACTTGCTTATTGGATATCCTCTCTAATAACACGACCGATAAAACAACTTGTTACCGTTGCTGAGAAAATCTCTCATGGTGAGCTGACGATCACACTTCCTAGTTACTCACCAAACAGCGAATTCTACATTTTAAGTGATGCGTTAGAACAAATGAAAATTAATTTACAGAAGATTATGGAATCTGATAAAGAAGCTTTGCAAAAGGATAAGCAGTTACGCGAGTTCGAAATCGCCGTACTACAAAATCAGATCAATCCTCATTTCTTATTCAATTCCTTAAATGTATTATCAAAGCTTGCTCTTATAGAAGGAGCAGAACAAACGAGTGACCTTATCGTAACGATGTCTAATTTACTCCGATATCACTTGCGACAAATGGACAAGCCTGTACCTTTGCGTGATGAAGTTAAGCATGCAGAAGATTATTTCCATATTCAACAAACTCGGTTCCGTGATCGAATTCAGTTTATAATGGATATCGATGATGAACAATTAACGACACATGTGCCTGTGTTAACATTGCAACCGATATTAGAAAATATCTTTATGCATGGCATTGAAGGCATAGAATCTGGTGCTACAATTACTTTGCATATATACGGTGATAACACCTACACCTGGATTGAAATATCAGACAATGGCGCTGGAATGGATGAGAAAACCAGATTGAACTTACTTAATTATGATTCTCCTTCAGAAGAGTCGTTGACACCACAGCAAAGTACAGGATCTACCGGTATCGGAAGTCGCAATGTGTTCAGAAGATTACAGTTACTATATGGCCAGCAGCATGCGGTCGAGATTGACAGTACGCTTGGGGTAGGTACAACGATTAAGCTACGTATTCCCAAACAATAAAATTAATGCTTACGAAGTAACTTTTCATGAGCAAGTAGTTATTACAAGTAGTACATGAAAAGTTTTAGGAGGTTGTATATGTATCGGATACTAATAGCGGATGATGAAGCATTAGAACGTGAAGGTATGGAATGGATTATTAATAATATGATGCCTGGTCAATTTGAAGTTATTCAAGCAGAGAATGGTCGAGATGCGATTCAAAAGGCACTTATTTATAAACCGCATATTATTGTGATGGATATTCGGATGCCAGGAATCGACGGACTGACTGCATTGAAAAGCATTATTAGTGCGTTACCTCATACTCGAATGGTACTACTAACCGCATATGAATATTTCGAATATGCGAAAGAAGCACTTAAAATGGGGGTTAGAGATTATTTCGTTAAGCCAGCAAAGCGCGATGATATTGTAAAACTTTTGCAATCATTAATTAATGAAATTGCAGAGGAGCAAGAAGATCTTCAACTTCAACAACTAAAGGATCAACAGCTTTCAGAATTAATTCCAGTGGTTAAGACAGAACTGGCCCTCGGATTGATGAGTAATACGATAACTGATGAGGATATTAACAGTCTTACCGATAGTTTACAGCTGCATATCGAACAATGTTGCGCTATCGTTATCGCATTGCCACAATCTGATCCACTTCGAAAAGAGCTGTATGAAGTTTACACTCTGCAACTGCAAAAACATTTACCAGACATCTATCAATATGTAGCGAGTACAGTTTTCAATGATCATATCGCCATTTTTATTATGGCGGATAATTCTTTACATACGATGCGAACACATATGGAAGCGATATGCCAAGTACTATTGAACATTGATATGGTCGTCACTGGGTATAATGTAAATATTGCGATAGGCGTTGGGAATATCCATCATGGCGTACCGGGAGCCAGACGCTCATATTTTGAAGCCGTCTTCGCTTCCACTAATGCAAATGTAGACAAACCATTATGTATGTTTCAGGATATGGAACATCAAGGTACTCAGCCTTTAATGCTATCTTCCTCGGAACATATGAGCTATGTTCACGTAGCCATCCAACAAATTCGTCAAGAGCGAGAGCATCAGACGTTTAATATGATTGATCGTGCTACGCATTATATCGAAAAGAATTATGAGCGTGAGCTATCGTTGGAAGAGACTGCTGAGCATGTTCATCTAAACCCGTATTACTTTAGCAAAGTATTTAAGCAGCAAACGGGTGAAACATTTATTGACTACGTTACAAATATTCGAATTCATCATGCCAAACAATGGATGCATAACAAAGAGATAAGCTTAAAGGAAATATGCTACTTGGTAGGCTACAATGACCCTAATTATTTCAGTAGAGTATTCAAAAAAGTGGTTGGTCAAACTCCTTCCGAATACCGTTCAACCGTTTGAAATCGATATTCAAGTATTAGTGTAAGCTCAAATCTTCCTCTAAAAGTTGAATTTATAGTATGAACTTAAAAATGTGCTACTATTGCACAAATAATTGAAGGTATCACATGAAAATCAACGATGATGAACATGCTACAATAACTTACAGATTCATTACATTAAGTTATAGCATCGATTGCATGCTAGAGGGGATCGTATATGAGCACACAACAACAGACACAACACGAAACATCTAGTTTGAAGTTTGTTACACTAATTTCTATTGTAGCTGCCATCGGCGGGTTACTATTTGGTTTCGATACCGCTGTAGTATCAGGAGCTATTGGCTTTATGGAGGTGCGTTTTTCTTTAACCGACTTTCAAGTGGGTTGGGCAGTTTCTAGCTTAATTGTCGGCTGTATTGTCGGGGCAGGATTCTCCGGTATTCTCAGTGATAAATTCGGTCGTAAAAAAACACTTATTGCTGCCGCTATTCTATTCATTATCGGTTCAATCGGATCTGCGATACCTGAAACTTTCGATATGTACATTATTGCTCGCATAATTGGTGGACTTGGTATCGGTCTTACTTCCACAATCTGTCCATTATATAACGCTGAAATTGCGCCTACGAAATATCGTGGTCGTCTCGTCGCATTGAATCAGCTTGCAACAGTTACGGGTATTTTTCTTGTCTACTTCGTTAACTTATGGATTTCTTCAAGTGGCGATCACACTTGGCAAATAGATAGCGCATGGAGATGGATGTTTGGAGTCGGTGTTATTCCTGGCGTAATCTTCTTAATTGCTCTGTTCTTTGTTCCGGAAAGTCCAAGATGGCTAATTAAGAAAAACCGTAGTGAAGAAGCTTCTGTCATTTTGAATAAAATTCATGGTGCTACACTAGCACAAGAAGAACTAGCTGATATTCAGCAATCGTTCAAAAAGAAACAAGGTACCTTCAAAGAATTACTACAAAGTCCTACACTAAGAGCGGCACTTTTCGTTGGTGTTGTCCTCGCTGTTATGCAACAAGTAACAGGTATTAATGCCGTAATGTATTATGCACCCGAAATCTTCAAAGCAGCTGGTGCTGGTACGAACGCTGCACTGATTCAAACGATTCTTGTAGGTTTTATCAATTTCGCTTTCACCATACTTGCGATTTGGTTAATTGATAGGGTTGGTCGTAAACAATTACTACTTGTAGGTTCTGCTGGTATGGCGTTTAGCTTAATCGCCATTTCATGGTGCTTCCAATCAGGAAATACAGATGGCTACTTATTATTAATATTCATTCTGTTCTATGTTGCTTCATTCGCAGTTTCTCTTGGACCTGTTGTATGGGTAATTATCTCAGAAATATTCCCTAACCATGTTCGTGGTATAGCAACTGCAATAGCTTCTATGTCGTTATGGATCGCTGATTATGTTGTTTCACAATCGTTCCCACCGTTGCTTTCATCCGCTGGACCTGCAATAACATTCGGAATTTTTGCAGTACTTTCAATCTTTACCTTCTTCTTCACTTTGAAAAAGATACCTGAGACGAAAGATGTTCCATTAGAGCGTATTGAAACACTATGGAGTAAAAACTAACTTGTAATCTTATATAGTAAGGGCTACATTCGCTATCATAATAATGATAATGGAAGTAGCCCTTCGTTTATGTTGCGTTTCACTTAACGATCTCAATCTCTTTTGCAAACCTTGTAGGATGAATAGTATCCTGTTGAGCATTACTTAGATACGTTATTTTAACTTGCATACCAAGTTCCAATTCTACAGTGGGTTCTAATGTTTTGCTTAAATATTTCATCTAATGTTTTTATAATAAACGTATTCAAGAACAGATCAGTCTTAATCTTGAGCTACTCGCATCTGTCTGCGCTTAGCAATAATGCCATAGCGTGGTGCAATGAAGAAGCTAATTGCAAAAATAATACCCGTTGCAAATGCCATGGCGCCTGAGATGGACGTATCGAGCCATACCGCTCCAAAATAACCGATAAACGCCGACATTACACCGAACAGACTACTCAATATAAGCATCAAATACAATTTATCCGTCCATAAATACGCAGCAGCAGCTGGTGTAATAAGCATGGCAATAACCATAATCGCTCCAACCGCATCGAATGCTGCCACACTTGTTAATGATACAAGTGACATAAATACATAATGCATTAACGTAACAGGAATACCAATACTCGCTGCAAAGATCGGATCGAATGAAGTTAACTTCCATTCCTTATAGAACGCGACCACGAAAAATAAGACGACTAGCAATACGAATAATAAAATAACAACCGCCTCTGGAATTTCTCCTAATAACGGAACATGAACTTTTTCCCACGGGATAAATGTAATCTCGCCCATCAGCGTATGCTTCACATCAAGATGCGCATTGCCTACTTTCGTTGCAATAAGAATAACCCCGATCGCAAATAATGTTGTAAATACGATACCAATCGACGCTTCCTGCTGGACACCCACTTGATGAAACCATTGAATAAGAAATGCAGTAATTAGTCCCGCTACCGTCGCGCCAATTAACATATGCACGCCGCTTAATTGCTGCGTAACTAGATAGGCAACAACAATACCTAGTAATACGGTATGACTGATTGCATCTGCCATCATGGCCATCCGTCGTAATATAAGCAATACACCTACTAAGCCGCATGAAAGACCAACTAAAGATGCGGTTAGAAGTATCCAACCTGTATAACTCATCTTATTGTCCCCTTTCTACGCGCCGCTGCTGAGCTGCTATAGTCACTTGCTTACGTTGCTGTTGACGCTGGATATAGACAACAAGTAGCCCTTTACTCGTACCAAATGTCAATGACACGATGAAAATACTCGATGCTGCAATGACGATAAATGGACCTGTCGGCCAGCCTGAGCCAAGCGTACTAATAAATGTTCCTAGCATCCCCGATAGACCACCGATAGCAGCTGACAGCACGAGAACTAAGTGAAACGATTGCGCCCAATATCTTGCACTAACTGCTGGAATAATGAGTAATGCTGCCATTAGAATAACACCTACCGCTTGAATACCAATGACGATAACAAGTACTAATACCGCTGTATAGATCGCATTCATCGAGCGAACCGAAAGTCCAAGACCTTGCGCAAATGCACTATCAAATAGAAACAGCTTCCATTCCTTATATAGCAAGCCAACGACACATATGACGACTATAGCTAATACACATAGCCACAACACATCACTAGATACCATCGATGCTGCCTGCCCAAATATGAAATTATCCAGTCCACTTTGCCCGCCACCTGGCATTCTATTTACATACGTAAGAAGCATAATGCCGAGTCCAAAAAATACGGACAGAATAATACCCATTGCGGCATCTTCTTTCACCCGTGTAGAAGAAGTTATCCAGCTAATTAACCATGCTCCTAATAGCGCGCTAATGGCTGCTCCTATTAACATTAACGGCATATTTTTACTGCCTGCAACCAAAAATCCAAAAATAACACCTGGCAACGCTGCATGAGATAAGGTATCACTCATTAAGCTTTGACGTTTCCAATAAGAAAGCGTTCCGATTAAGCCCGAAGCCATCCCTAAGAGCAATGTACTAAGCAGTACCCACTGTGCGTTATACGATAAAAATCCGATCATCTCGCCCGCTCCCCCATCCAGCGTAGCGTACCGCCATAGGTAGCATAGAGATGGTCATTCGTGAATACTTTTGCTGTTGCACCATGAGCAATAACTGTCCGGTTAAGCAGTAGCACATGATCGAAATAATCCTCTACCGTCTGTAGATCATGATGGACGACCATGACGGTGCGTCCACGACTTTTCAATTGGTGTAATGTATCCATAATGACACGCTCTGTCGCCGCATCAACACCTGCTAATGGTTCATCAAGAAAGTAAATATCTGCGTCCTGCACTAATGCTCTAGCTAGAAATACACGCTGCTGCTGTCCGCCTGACAATTGACTAATTTGTCGATTACTATAATCCGCCATACCCATTTCAGACAAAGCTTGCATTGCTAGTTCACGATGTTTTTTCTGAGGCCATTTGAACCAACCAACCGTTCCGTATAAGCCCATAAGCACAACATCAAGTGCATTCGTTGGAAAATCCCAGTCCACAGACCCTCTTTGTGGCACATAGCCGATATGTTTCTTCGCTTTGTTATAGGGCATTTCCATGAAAGAAACATCACCTGACAAACGTGGATGTAGATTAAGCATAACTTTAATTAATGTTGATTTCCCAGCACCATTCGGACCGACAATACTCGTTAACGTTCCAGCTTCTACTTGAAAGTCCACCTCTTGAAGCACTTGATTTTTACGATAGGCTGCTGATAAATTATTTACACTAATAACAGGTAGCATCTTACTCACCCTTCCCCATTAACGCCTCATAAATCGTAGTTACATTATGCTTATACATGCCAATGTATGTGCCTTCATCCGTTCCTTCTGCACCCATCGCATCAGAATATAACGATCCACCTAATTGAACATCGATGCCACTTTTTCGTGCCCCTTCGATTACTGCTTGAATTGAGGCTGGATTAATACTGCTTTCGATAAATACTGCTGGCACTTTATGCTCCATTAAAATATCAATCGTTTCCTCAATATCAGTAAGTCCGATTTCTGCTTCCGTACTTAATCCTTGCAGGCCGATAACTTTAATGTCATTCATTCTGCCAAAATAGCCAAAGGCATCATGTGCTGTTACTAATATTCGTTGCTCCTGCGGAATTTCACTGAGCTTCGTTACACTTTGCTGCTTCAAGCTCTCAAGCTTAGCAAAATATTGCTCCTGATTAGCTATAAAATTATCCTTATATTGCGGCTTCATCTCGATTAATTGCTCTGTCGCAGCTGTTAATGCTTGCTTCCATAGATCAATATCAAACCAAATATGCGGGTCAATTGCTCCGTTCACATCACGCAGCAGCTCATCTTTAGCAATACTTTCTCCGATTGCAATAACAGGTTTGGTCTTACTCATTTGGTCAAATACTTTGATCATATTCGCTTCTAAATGTAGACCGCTATAAAGAATCACATCACTTCGATCTAACTTAGAAATATCCCCCGTTGTTGCCTGATATAGATGGGGATCAACACCCGAACCCATTAGACTTGTTACCTTAACATGCTCGCCACCAATTTCCGCTATTGGATCAGCAATTTGAGCGATCGTCGTCACAATATGAATAATATCATCTTCTTCTGTATTCAAGGCTTGATTGGAGCATGCTATTGCACCCCAACTTAAAAGTAACACCATACCGACAAGCATCAGTCGTTGAATTCCCGCTCTTTGTAGCTTCATATTATTTCCTCCTAAACTTTTTGTAGCTTTCTGAAATACTTCTTGGTAACAAAAAGTAGCTACGGAAGCATAAACTAAACTTTTTGTAGCTTCCTGAAAGTCTTTTTTACAACGAAAAGTCGCTTCGTAAGACTGTATCTTATTTTTTTATAGTATACGCCGAATCTTTCCCTTGTGCAACTTTATTTTATAAGGGCAATACTTGTGTCATAACACAACACTTATAGCTATTAGCAATAGTTATAGTCCAAGGCAATTTAATAGTCATATCAGTACTCTACGTAAAGTAAACATTCTAACTTATGCTTCAAGCAATTCAGTATATGCATTCATCGTTTAATAGGCTACTATTCATCTTAATTAAAACTACAATCAAAAAAAAGCTAGCCTCATCAATGGCTAGCTCTCGTCATTAAACTTCATTACTCGCTCAGTGAATGCGGAATCTGGATCGTAACTTTCACACCTTCATTCCGTTTACTCTCGATAGAGATTGTCCCACCTAATGTCTCGGTACGATAACATAATCCGCTTAATCCCATATGCCCCGCCCGCTTCTGTATAAACTCCGGGGTAAATTCCATCCCAACTCCATTATCATAATATTCAATATCTATATGTTTATAATCATCTCGAACATTAATGCTCACTTTCGTAGCTTCAGAATGTTTCATAGCATTACGCAATAGCTCCTGTATGATACGAAAAAGATGACCTTCAATTTCTGAAGAACTACGAAAATTAGCAGTAATATGAGAACTCACCTCAATATTAGATTGGAGATGAACGCCGTCAATAAGCCGCGTTATGGCATCCGAAAAATCTTCACCACTTAATGCAGGAGAGCGTAGCTGTAAACAATATTGTCTTATACTATAAATAATATCTTGCTGATGCAGATGTAACTTCTCCAATTGAACAACGATATCCTCACTCGGCATTGCGGCGTAATCTTTCATCAGGCTTTCAAAGGCTCTCGCAAAAACAATCTGTTCTTGTAAGACTGTATCGTGCAGTTCTTGAGTGTATAAATACTTCTCTTTCTCATGCCAGAGAAACATTTCACGATCTGAAAGCATGATTTGATTATTGATCGAGTTTATTATCATTCCCCCCTAATACAACTAAAGTTCTTCTATATATAATATCATTTAATAGCTTAGATGGGCGTATATTCGACAATACATGACTATCATTCTGTTAAATAGATCGTCATTTCAACTAATAAAATACAATAGGCTCAGTTCCCTTGAAAAGAACCAAGCCTTATATCATTACATTATATGACCTACTTTATCAGGCGGGGATTGGATCTTAGAAAACGAGGCTACCCTTTGCACCGCATCGACAATAATCCGATTATACTATCCATTTTAAATTCAATGAACTGTTCAAGCTCTAGTGACATGTATTCACCCACCTAACTATATTTTCAATTCACGCGTCATAATGATAACTATATTAGTAGCTATTTCTATGTATATGAATCTATAAAGCTATCAGTGCTAGCATCTCAGAACAAATGTTCAAAAAGTTTTGAAGTGGAATAAATGAGGCTGCATTAGACTACGATAAGAAGTAGATAACCTTTTACGTCAGCACGCGTACTAGACTTACATAATATTTACAGCTTAAGCATCGTGATTAACGGTGATGCTTCCGATGCTACTTTTTGTCACTAAGAAGTATTTCGGGAAGCCACAAAAAGTTAGTTTATGCTTCCGATGCTACTTTTTGCTACTAAGAAGTATTTCGGGAAGCCACAAAAAGTTAGTTTATGCTTCCGATGCTACTTTTTGCTACTAAGAAGCAGTTCAGGAAGCTACAAAAAGTTTAGGAGGAATTAATATGATTATTACTACTACACCAACCATCGAAGGACATCCGGTTAGACAGTATTTAGGGCTTACTACTGGCGAGGTTATTATGGGGGCTAATGTTGTTCGTGATTTTCTAGCTTCAATTACTGATATTGTCGGCGGTCGTTCTAACGCTTATGAAAGCAAGCTAGAGGAAGCGCGACATGCTGCTATGGCTGAAATGCAGGAAAAAGCCCATCACTTAGGTGCGAATGCTATTATCGGAGTCGATATCGATTATGAAGTCATTCGTGAAGGTATGCTGATGGTTGCGGTAAGCGGCACAGCTGTTATTATTTAAGTCGACCTTACTCATGGAAGAGATGCGAGCTGCTCAGGCAGCTTGATCTCTTCTTTTTCTTTGTCCGTGTGGTTATTAATGAAAATATTAACTCAGTTACTTTACATATTTCTCTCTACTCGTGGAAATACTTAACTGCATTACCACTATTCATAATGTGCTCAATATGTTTTTCACATAACAACCATGCCGAGCAGCGAATGAGAACTTTAGGGAGGCTATTCATGTGAGTGATCAACAACGATCTAATGACCAGACCTTAACGAATCGACAAGGTCATCCTGTGACAAACAATCAAAGCGTTAGAACCGTTGGCAATCGCGGGCCAATGACTATGGAAAATTATGATTTCCTTGAAAAAGTTAGTCACTTCGACCGTGAACGTATTCCTGAGCGTGTTGTTCATGCACGTGGTGCTGGAGCACATGGTTATTTCCAATCTTATGGTACGGTAGATGGTCAACCTATCTCTACATATACACGCGCAAAAGTATTTACGAATACAGAAGTGCAAACCCCCGTCTTTGTTCGTTTCTCTACCGTAGTTCACGGTGGACAATCTCCTGAAACACTACGTGATCCTCGTGGCTTCGCTGTGAAGTTTTACACTGAGGATGGTAACTGGGATCTTGTCGGCAACAACTTAAAAATCTTCTTTATTCGTGATCCACTCAAGTTTCCTGATATGGTACATGCGTTCAAGCCAGATCCAGTTACGAACACCAATGATATGGAAAGAATGTTCGATTTCCTTTGTAATAGTCCTGAGTCAACGCATATGTTTACCTTCCTCTTCTCTCCTTGGGGAATACCTGCTAACTATCGCCAAATGCAAGGATCAGGAGTTCATGCATATCGCTGGGTTAATGCAGAAGGAAAAGCTGTACTCGTGAAATATCATTGGGAACCGGTGCAAGGAATCCGTAATCTCACGCAGCAAGAAGCCGATGAGATTCAAAAATTAAGCTATGATCATGCTACTCGCGACTTGTATCAAGCGATTGAGGAGGGCAACTACCCTGAGTGGGAATTATTTGTGCAAATTCTTGACGATCATGACCATCCAGAGTTAGATTTTGATCCGCTTGATCCAACAAAGCTATGGTATAAGGATCAAGTTCCGTGGCATAAAGTTGGTAAGATGGTATTGAATCGTAATCCTGAAAACTACTTTACTGAAGTTGAACAGGTAGCATTTGGTACGGGGGTTCTTGTTGATGGCTTAGATTTTTCTGATGACAAACTTTTACAAGGAAGAACATTCTCTTATTCAGATACACAACGTCACCGAGTAGGCACCAATTATTTGCAAGTGCCGATTAATAAACCGAACAAAGTTGTGGCGACCAATCAAGAAGCAGGGCAAATGGATGTTCGTCAAAACTTTGGGCAATATAAAAATCCACATGTAAACTATGAGCCTTCCCTTATGGGTGGATTGAAGGAAGCCGTCAATGATGGTAAAGAACATACACCATTGATCGAGGGCCATCTTGTTCGTGAAAAGATTGATCGCGAGAACAATTTTGGCCAAGCAGGTGAAACGTATCGCCGTCTAAGCGACTGGGAAAAGGATGAACTTATCTCCAATCTCGTTGGAATTCTTGTTACTTGTCGCAAAGAAATTCAAGATCTAATGATTCATAACATTACACAAAGTGATGCTGACTATGGTCGACGAGTAGCGGACGGTGTAAAAACTGCAATAAGCGAACAAACAACGAAAGAAGATCATGCTGTCGAGGCTGCGGAGCAATATAGCCAATCATCTGATCCGTATTAACAACTATAAAAGCCGTACCATTCGTTATTCTTACAATGGTACGGCTTTTTATTACGTGACTTCCCCTCTCCTTTTTCTTCACCTTTCTATCTTTTTCTATTTTGACTTCGTCTAGTAGTATGACTATTCCTATTACTCTTTGCAGATTGTCGACGCATGTTTGTCCATTTCTGACCAGCAAGCTCGGCAATAATAGCTCCTACTAATAAAAACATAATAAGAAAGCTCCAATGTAAGCCCACAAATACATAGAAGTAGATAAAACAACTTAGAAAGCCAAATATCGCTTGTAAAGCATTGGTTATTCTTCTGCCTTCAGACTTATACGTTCTTGCCATGTTCGCCGCCTCCTTGGTAACTATCGCTAACACTCTATATTACTGCCACATATTTCATTACAGACAACCAGAGTTGGTCGTGGTAATATATGTTAAAATACAATTCGCTAGATGGAGGTATTACGATGAATCGAGTCGTTATTATAACTGGTGCTAATTCAGGAATTGGCAAAGCTGCCGTAATGAAATTTGCCACCGAGGGTGACCATGTCATAATGGCTTGCAGAAATATAGAACGAAGCTATAACGTTCAACAAGAGTTAATTTCACTTACTGGTAACAGTGACATTGAGCTGTTTCAACTCGATGTATCTTCATTTGCTTCCATTCAGCAATTCGTTCAGCAATTTAATAATAGATTTGACAGGCTTGATCTACTTATTCATAATGCCGCTTACTTGAAGCATGGTGAGCCACGGTATTTACTAAGCGAAGACGGTATTGAGCTTTCTTTTGCGACCAATGTTGTAGGACCTTATCTATTAACGCAGCTATTGTTACCGCAACTCATTAATGCGAAGCAACCCGCTATTCTACATGCATGTACTACAAATATTAAACATTTCTTCGATCCCAAACGACAAATTGAATTTGATAATATGCGTGGTGAGTATGCTAAGGAACGACCGTTCAATAGCTATAAATTGTACGGGGATTCGAAAATGGCGTTGTTTCTATTAACGATTAAGCTAGCCGAACAATTGAAGGAACAAGCAATTCGGGTCAATGCATTGCAAATTAATCGGGTTAAGCTATCTCCTGAAACGATAGCCAACCTCAGTTCTGGTTATCGCTTTCTGGCAAGGTTACAAAACCCTACCTCGCAACCACCTAGTAGTATGGCGGACCTTTATTACGATATCTGTACTTCTACTAACTATACAGACATCACTGGAGCGCTCATTAACCATCATGGAGTCGTTATAAAGGCTGCAATAAGCGAGAAACCTCACCCTTTCCAACTTATGCGATACCTTACTAGCGACCATTACTATCCCGCATATGCGACCAATCAGACATACATGAATCAGATTTGGGATTTCTGCGAGCAAGCAACGGAAACCGTATTATCCAACCAGATATAATTTCTCAGCTACAATAAACAGCCTGCCATAAATGACGATGATCTTCTAATCATTTCTTAGGGCAGGCTGCTTGTTATGTCATGTAAATAGAGATTTTTTATACAAAATGAGATAGAACAAAGAGTGCAGGTGAATTCCAGTAAATTGTAATTTCGTTCGTAGCATAGCTTTCTGCATGATCGATAAACGCTGCAGCTGGAGCAGTTCCTTGTAGTTGTGCAACTGCAATTTCATCTTGCAGATTTTTGTTGGGACCGCCAGATAACATGCCCGGTACAGGATCTATAACCTTATCGCCAATCGATGGACGATGATGTGGATTCATTATCGGCTTAGAACCATAACCCGATACATAGCTTGTGCCCATAATGTTCATGCCAAAGATATAATGAACATGCTGTACAACAACATCTTCATACTGGGATGTTGATAACAGCTGATCTGCTACTAGTAGCAACATGGCATTGTTCATAATATTCATATTGCTGCCCCATCCATAATGTTCTGGCAGCATAGAAATACCATAGCCATCCTGCTCACTAATCTCTACTAATTCTGTTGCACGTTGCTGTAATCCGTTACGGAGTAATGAAACAGTCTCTACATCTTGACTATGTTCAGTAAGCAAGTAGCATATTGTCCCGTATCCACCCATATCTGCCCAACCAAGACTATATAGATCAAAACCTCGCCCAGCAACTAGCTTTAGAAATACTTCATGGTATTTCGCTTCGCCTGTTGTACGGTATAATTCAGCTGCTGCCCAATATCGCTCATCGCGATCTACTGGATCTCCATATTCACCTGTTCCAACATCAGTTGGGTTGTGGAAATCTGGATAGGTTGGATGGTATTCAATCCATCCCCAAGCTAGCTTCGCCTGCTGCAAGCAATATGCAGCGTAAACTTCATCTATCGGTTGATAAATACGCGCTGCTAATGCTAATGTTGCTGCGAAACTTGCCGTTGCCGTTGCCGATATCGGGGATGCAAATAACGGAGCAAGATCATCTTCTGGCATCATATCGAATGGTGGAAACTGCAATGTCGTTAATTTGTGGTAGACACCACCTGATGCCTGGTCCTGCATACGCATCATCCAATCGAGCTCTACTTTGCATTCATGCAGTACGTCAGCCATGCGCTCATTAGTTTCTGGCAATGGAATCGGGTTCACAAATGCTTGTGGATACCATTCATAGGCTAGCAATAGATCAGCTACTGCTTTTCCTGCTGCAACAATGTATTTACCATAGTCTCCCGCATCATGCCAACCTCCACATCCATCGAATTGATGCTCTGGAGCTCCATGTACATGTACAAGAGAGGTATGGCATGCACCATGACTCCATTCTCCTGCATACTGATCCTCTAACTCAACGCCACAGCGCAAGTAGTAAAATGCTTTCAATAGAGCTCGCTGGGCATCACGATACACTTCATTACCAATGATAAATGGGTATGATTTGTCCCCATTCTCAAGTGCTATATAATAAGTTCCTGGTGTACGATAAGATGAGAAATCCGCAGTACTTACTATTGCTCCTGATGCTTCATCATAATTAGCTGCTGTCGTTGTACTTTGGAATACCTTCTCATTACTATAAAAATCTACTACGTAGAAATTACCTTCCAGCCCTGTAATAACCGCTTTCTTAAGATCCGTTTCTCGATAACCCAACTGGTTAATTGCAATAATAGAATGCATAGATATCATATGATGTCCTCCTAAAACTTTTTGTTTACTTCGTAATACACTACTCAGTTAACGAAAAGTTACTTCGTAAGCATAGTCTGAAACTTTTTGTTAACTTCTTTACTTTGAATTGGATGATTACATTAAATTATCTTATGAACGCGTTTTCATAAAAATCTTTATTTATACTTACCCCTGTCGATTCTCATGCTGTTGGCACATCTATATCACATTATTTTCATTGTAGCACATACACTATTTCTTGCAATCATTTCCATAGAAAATAGAAAGAGCTACTCACTTTACGGAGCGCTCCTTCTATCTGCAACTAGATCTTATTCCAGCAATATAATAATCATTCGACTATGACTACGATCTAATTTGTTGCGCATTATTATTACGTTTTTCTGTAACACTAGAAGTTATCAGTAATGCGAATGAAACGACCGCAATAATAATTACTGTAATCGCTACTTCGGTATTGAACTGTAGCCCGCCGAAATAGAGGACTTCGCGGATACTTGATGCCGCAATTCGCAGTGGAGTCCAGTTATACAGATAGGTTACAGTCATATCAGACAGAAACTGAGGTGCAAGATTCATAATTGGCATGGAGAAGAACATTAGTAGGACGAGTAACCCCATTGCGGGTAGACCAATCCAATTTAACAACGCTGACTGCATGTAGAAGAAGCTGTAGGATACAACAGTTAACCATATCCATATCTCAGCCGCAGATGCAAGCTCCATACCGTACCAAGATGAAGCCATCCATACCACCAATGCCGATGATAATAGCGGTAATATTAATCCTGCAGCGGCTTGCTCTAATCTATTCTTCAAAGGATGGATGATGTTGGTGTTCATTTTTCGTACCAAGAAAAATAGTGCTAATGCAGTTATTAAGTTACTGATCCATAGCATTTGCGTTAATAATCCAGGCGCATTACCCATTGCCTGGCGCTCGCCAATCGGATGAACAATTTGCTCTTCCAACTCAATTGGTGAGATCAGCTCTGCTGCAATCGTTGCCGGAATCACACCACCCGTTTGCGCACTCATCTGACTTAGTAATTGTTGTGATAGTTGCTCATTCATCACGACCAGTACATTGTGTATCACTTGCTTAATAACGCTTGTAGCTTGCGAATTCATTCCTTCATTGTAGATTGCTTTCATACTAGCTTGCCCTGGAGTAGGCGTTGCTAAGGATAACAAGCTCGCACTTAACTCCTTCGGTAATACGATCGCTCCATACACCGCTTGATTATCCAATTGTAGCTGTAGTTCATCTTCAGATGTCATCTGTTCCCACTTGAAAGGTAATTGATTATTAGCTAGCAACTGCTGCGCGATCATAGCTCCCGCATTGTAGCTACTTCCATCAGGCATAGTTACGCCTTCATCTAGGACAATTAGTGCCACTGGAAGCTGTTGTGGCTTTGCACCCGCAATAGAACCGAACATCGCTACCCCGAAAATAATTGTAACGCCAAAAACTGCTAGAATCGCTATAATATAACCTTTATATTTACTCAATTTCATACTTAAACACTCCTTATTTTAATGAACGTCGTGTTGATTAGTGATTATGTTGTCAATTATAATAAGAGGTAGTTGTAATCACAATAATCAATGTTGCGCTAACTGTTAACTAATCAACAGTGGACAGGTCTACTGTTCAATAAGGAGTGAATAAATGACTATTAAGTATGATCGGAGACAGCTGAAAACGAAGCAGCAACTGTTGCTAGCATTATTAACTTGTATAGAACAAAAAGGTCTGGATCATGTGACAGTCACGGACATTGCTAATGCAGCTGATTTGAATCGGGGTACATTTTATCTACACTATCAAGATGTTCGTCATATGGTACAACAGATTATGAATGAGAAGATCGATATGTTAACAGAACTTATTTCGCAAGTCGATCCCTATGAGCATGGTCAATACGCTGATCGAGATCTGCCTTATCCCAAAATCGTTGCTATACTAGAAGAGCTGAGTAGCGATCGCCTTTTTTATACGACTATATTAGGACCTAAAGGTGATCCGTCGCATATATTGCATGTTAAAAAGATATTAACTGACGCTCTATATAATAAATTCGAGCTACATGTTCCCGGCACAGCATCTGCACCTGTACCAACACATTATTTACTTGCTTATATGACTTCTGCAGCGGTAGGTTTGATTATGTATTGGCTTGAGAATGATCTCCCAGAAACTGCTAGTGAGATTGGTGCAATGATTATGAATATAGCCAATCATGGACTAATTGTGTCCGCTGGGCTTCGAGAAAAACCACAAAACAACAAGCTCTAATACATCCGCTGTCGTATAAATTACCTTGTACTAATAGAGAGTATAAAAACAATGCTTATACCATTGAATATGCACCTAGAAATATGTAACAATACGTATGAGAAGAGTTGCTATATTAATAAGCCGACAACTCGATCAATGTAATTCTATCGATATCTATTTGATTATGCTCCCGAAGTATTTTTCTGTACTGGGAAGCAAAGCTAAGAAGCACAGAAAAATTTTAGGAGGAATGTAACGATGAGAACGATGAAGCTAGGAACATCTACATTAGAAGTACCTGTAATTGCTGTAGGTTGTATGCGCATCAATTCACTCGATAAAACTCAAGCTGAGCGCTTCGTACAAGGATCGTTAGAACTAGGTGCAAATTTCTTTGACCATGCTGATATTTATGGTGGCGGTCAATGCGAAGAAATTTTTGCAGATGCGATACATATGAGTGATAATGTTCGTGAGAAGATCATCTTGCAATCTAAATGCGGTATTCGTAAAGGGATGTTCGACTTCTCGAAAGAGCATATTCTAGATTCTGTTGATCAAATCTTACAACGTCTTAGAACAGATTATTTAGATGTACTGCTATTACATCGTCCAGATACATTAGTAGAACCAGATGAAGTTGCAGAAGCTTTTGATAAGCTTGAAAGTAGCGGTAAAGTTCGTCACTTCGGCGTATCTAATCAAACGCCAATGCAAATTCAATTATTGAAAAAGTCTGTGAAACAACCGCTTGTTGCGAATCAACTACAACTTAGTATTACCAACGCAACAATGATTGCTAATGGCTTTAATGTGAATATGGCAAACAGCTCCGCAGTCGATCGTGATGGCGGCATTCTGGACTTCTGTCGCTTGAATGATATTACGATTCAGCCATGGTCTCCATTCCAATATGGATTCTTTGAAGGCGTGTTCCTTGGCAATGAAAAATTCCCTGAATTGAATGCAAAAATCGACGAAATTGCTGCTAAGTACAATGTCAGCAATACAACCATTGCAATGGCTTGGTTGCTTCGTCACCCAGCTAATATGCAGCCAGTAACAGGTACAATGAATCTTGAGCGACTAAGCGATTGCGCTAAAGCAAGCGACATTAAGCTAACACGCGAGGAATGGTATGCCATCTTCCTAGCAGCGGGCAATGTTTTACCTTAAGTAAATTTGATTAGCGATACCACCGTTGCTGAAGACAACGTAAAAACACCAAGTACATGAATCGTTTCATAAAGCAAAAATGTAGTAGGCGATGTAAAAAACTATTATACTAAGATAAAAGCGGCATTCTAGGACGTATTAAGTTAACGTCCCGGAATGCCATTTCCTTATTTTGTAATTATATTGCCACTTATCATTATAAATTACGACAATAGTTGACAATCCTCGAGGTCCATATACAATAAAATTAGGGATTTAATAAAACGATATACTTATATAGGGAAAAACCCTAAACTTATAAGTATCAATAGGAGATGATAAACTTGTCTAGTGAAATAGAAAAAAAGGGAAAGAATTGGTTTAAGAGTGTCCTATCAAACCAAAATCAATTGGAAAAGAGTTCTGCAGAAAAGCAAGAACTTATAACTGAATTTGTTTTCGACGAACCTTCTAAAACAATGGAAGAGTCTGAGCAACCAATTACAGATATCAACAAACAATTTTCCACAAAAAATAACCAAGATAAAATAGTATTGGATGTTATGGTTTCAATAGAAAACATGCTAAAGGAACGACAATTACTATCTTATAAAAACAAAGGGCTTGAGGAACAATTAAATGCAACAAATGAAACGATCAATCGTCTTAAACACGATCAAATTAAAAAAGATCAACTTCTCCAAGAAAAAAACAAGGAAATTCGTGATTTAGAAAATAACCTGACAAATAAACAAATGAGCTATGATCAGCTCCTTGAAGATTATAAGGAATACCAACTTGAATCAAACGTGGAATACGAAAAGATTTCAAATCAACTTGAAATCGAAGTATCTAAATACAATAAGCATTACGAGGAAACCTCAAAAAATCAATATCAGAGCATGTTAAAAGTCAATGAGCTTGAAGATAAAATTAGAAGCTTAGAAATCGAAAATCAAAAATACTCTGAACAACATCAGAAAATTGTTAATGAAAAAGCAGAATTAATGAACACCATTAATGATTTTACCGAGAGAATGTCTTTCTCTTTCTCAGCGAAGACTTCCACCTCTAATCCATCACAATCAGAGTAAATGCTTTGTGAAATAATTGCTTCTGCTACTAGAGAAAGGGACAAAGATGTTAGTAAATCACTTAAAATTACTCGAACTAGTAGCTATAGAAATGAATAATGAAAAGTCATATTTGCGTATAAAATTAACCTGTGAGCAAGAATTTGAGATTTTCTGGGAAATTGACTGCGAAACTATTGAAAATTTCAAAAACATATATGAATTTGACCGTAATCACAAATATAGATTATCGTTACATACATCATTTGACACCTCTATAAACCAATTTATTAGTTCACTTACAAAAACATACCGAGATATAAGTGAACGAATATATTTCACTTGTTCCGTTGATTACAAAAACTGTTTAGATCTTATTAGAAACAGCCAAAGTATTACTGACTTATATAAACTACCATTTATATCTATGGATCTATCAGTAAATGAAGAGATAAAGATTGGTAGCACCAGCAAAAGCAATAGATTATCTACCCTAAAACACCATAATAGTTCCTTAAAATGGTTAACCGCAATGGTTAGCGTTATAGTTGTCATAATATTCGTATACATAAATCATCAGTTAAATAATACTACAATTAATACTGCAGCTGCGGTTATTTCCAATTCAGATATTAAAATAAATGCTGTCCATACAATAATAGAAAAAAATAATGTTATCTCCTCTACTAAAATAGAAAGTGTTGATACTAATCCATTTAGTCTTCCTTATATAGAAATAGATGATTCCTTAACTTACAGCATTCCAGAAGGTTACGTCGCACTTACATTCGATGATGGTCCTTCTAAGTATACAATGGCGATTACCGATATATTAAAGAATTATGAGGTTGGTGGTACTTTTTTCTTTTTGGGGATTAACGCCAAGAAATATCCGGACTATGTTCAATATGTTCAATCAAATGGACATTCAATCGGTAGCCATTCCATGAGCCATTCTATCATGACAGAGCTCTCCATTGAAGAACAAGAAGATGAACTATTACAATCTGCTAAAATAATAGAGGATATTACGAAGGTAAAAGTAGTCCTCTTCAGACCACCCTATGGAGACGTAAATGAACAAGTAAAATCTGTAGTATATAACAATAATTTCAAAATAGTACTTTGGAATAGGGATTCCGAAGATTGGAAAGCCAATAATTCCGAGAAAATATTCAATTATGTACGGGACACTGATGTATCCGGATCGGTCATCATTTTTCATGAATCTCAATCTGTTATTGATGCTTTACCAAAAATAATCGAGAATTTACAAGAACGAAATTTAAAAATTGTTAATTTATATTAAACTTGAGAATAATTAAACCCTAATGACATAGCAATCGAGATTCAACTATCGTTTTGCTATAGTAGAATCTCGATAAGTAGTTCGAGGTTCTTGAGCGTATTCTACTTAAACTATACCTACATAATTCTCTTTACATGATCCACTTTAGCCTTTGGATGTATCTCAACTGTTTCTGTATATTCAACTAGCCCAATTTTGCAGCCAGGACCAATATTCACTCTATTTCCCCTGACTGTTCCTACTTTACTCCATTCAAGAGATACATCTGTAGCTTCAATTTGTTCGGATTGCAATCTCCAAATATCACCGTAACCAAATTGTTCAAATAACGATCGGAAAAGGGTCGATATAATATTTAATCGACTATATTTAACAATAATTTGGTCACCACCAATCTCATGGACAAAGCATCTCCCACTCATATTAACCTTAATTTCGCTAGCATTTAACAAACCCTTTACGTGGAAACCACCAGAACTATTGAATGATTCAGCCTCGATATCACCATGAACACGTAAATTGCCGTTATTCTTAATTTCTTCTGCTCGTATATCTTGTTTACAGCTCATTGATCCGTTAGAAGTAACTACCCGACCATGCAGATGTCCATTAATCATAGTAGAACCTGATGATACATACCTATTGACGTTAATATCTCCATCAAACTTTGCTGAGCCGTTTACTGTTACGGATTCGGATGACACATTTCCATAAAAATGCGCCGATCCAGAAACTTTTACATCTAATGCATTAATATCACCATTAATATTGCTAGATCCAGAAATAGTGATATTTTCATACAAACCACCTGCTAATTGCCCGCTGCCGCTAATGACTGCGTTCCCTTGTCGCGATTGTTTCATTAACTATCCCTCCATCACCTTTTGTAATTTCTCGATTAAATTGTTCGACCGTTCTGATAAATCATACTTTTGTACGAATTGAGAGTAATGATCAAGATAGAATCTGCCGGGATTGTCTATCATCATATATTGAAGTATTAATCCCCTCCTGTAGACGATAACTTGCATATCCGTTCCTGTTAGATGCTGCGCCCACTGCCTCGCAGTGACCAGCCATTCCTCGCTCTCTTCCTCAGACAAGCTAATATCCTGCTTCATCGTATCGAATAGCTCAATCAATAATATCTCTTGAAAAGTGAAGCGGTGCTTCCCCCAAAGCTGGATGCATAGATTAGCAACGTCAGCCTTTATATCAATAGCCTCTATAATATCTAGTAGCAAATATATCCTATTAGCGCTAATTGGCGAGAAAAGCTCAGCCATATCGTCTAATGAATGAGTATCCTTCATCGCTAAAATCGCATGAATTCGTTCCACCATCCTCCGCCTAGGAAAAAAAGTCTCTTGACCGGTATAAGCCGATTGCTTCCTAAACCATTCATCAGGGATTAGACCTTGTCGTTTCCAACGGTACAATTGCCCATAAGAAATATCTGTCTTCAATAGTAGATCCTTCTTAGAAATCAATTCCTCCTGATTATGCATCAGATTTCCCTCGTTTCACCTTCGTAACAATGTTACGCTTTATTTTGATTGTATCGTAACATAACATTGTTTTATTTGTAAATAGTGAATGTTATTATGTACATAAAAAGGTATAAGTTCCTTATTTGCTAGTGTTGGATTGATTAGGCTGAGTAAAATAAAGAAGGTATGCTCTAGACAATACGAGGAAAGCGGGCTACACTTTGTTATAATTTGTATATATTTCAAGATGGATGGAGCAGAATGTAGATGCAGATTGTTGCAGATATGAAACGTTTTTTGCAGGTCGATGGTGCAGGTAGGATGCTGTTTACGCTATTTTGCTATGGTATTGGCATGGGTATTTTAGCTCCGATGAACGCCATCTATTTAAGCGAGAGCATCGGATTGTCAAAGGGTGAAGTCGTATCGATTTTCATTGTGTCGCTACTGCTCAATATGGGGGCAAAAAGATTATATTACTCGGCGGATTTGGTGCACTGCTTACATATTTGGTATATGCTCCGCACTCTCCACTGATCGTTTTTTTCCTCATTCAGCCGGTTTATTCTTTCTTTGTGTCTATCTTGTACGGAGTGGCGATGGGGTATGTACAGCGCATGTTTGCAGGTCGGGCCGGATTCGGCGCGAGTTTGTATGTGTTCATTTCCCTAACGGCATCATTGATCGGATATTTGTTACCACTATTCATCGAAGGTTGTGATCCATCCATATTCATCATTCCTATTGTATTGGTATTTATTTCAATTACTATAATTTCTACCGTGTTGATTCGGGAACGTCGTTCATCAAAGCCGCTTCAACCACTTTAGCCTTGAACCATTCGAGTTCAAGGCTTCTTTGCTATAAGCTAACGATTAGCTTCAGAAAACTGAATGGAGTGGATCATTTCGGTTAACGGGTCAAATTCGATGGATACATAAATCCCAAACTCGTTCCCCTCTTTACTTCTAATCCATAGTTTGAATTTCTCTTCAGACTTTTTTGTTGTTAGATCAGTACGACCGATGTGCTTATAATCAATAATGTCTGCTCTGTATCGTTTCTCTGTTTCCTCTACTGCAATTTTACCCCATTTTGCGTATTCAGGCGCAGCTTCGACTGAAATGGCGGACATAATTAGTATAGTTAATAGTGATAATATCAATCTTTTCATAGTGACCGCCCATCTGGTGAAGTTTTCAGTAATATCTCCTATTTTATCTAGATGTATTCTTAAAAAACTTCCTTTTAGTTCAATATTAATTTATATGGTGAAACGTAACTTTCTTTTTCACCATCAACAGGATCGCCAAGATAATAATAGATCCCACTGCAGGTGGTCGTTTAATTTCATTGTTGATCTTTGGAGTGATCATTATACGAATTATGTCATTCATTTAACTTTCCCGAACCCATCCTCACACACAATATCCATTTCAAGAATATCGTAAAGAGATTGTTTGGACGCATCTAATTTTTTTTGAGCATTTTTAATTTGTGTTATTTTTTCTTTGAGAATATGTGTTTGTTCATCTTTTGATATTCCATTTTTTGAGATCATGGATTTTATATCATGAATTGAAAAACCAACATCTAAACAATTCTTAACTATATTTAGATGATGGATGATTTCTATAGCATAGTCTCGATAATTATTCTGGTCTCTCTGTACATACTCATCAGGAATAATGCCTATTTTCTCATAAAAACGGATGGTTGATATCGGAAGGTCAACATTTTTTGCTACTTCACTAATCTTCATATTCATCACCTCTTTTTTTCTGTTGCTATAAAGTATACTTCATAGTTTACAATCCTAATAGTAAGGAAAAGTGACATCTAACACGATCTCACAAATATAAAAAAGGAGAGAAATCTATATGAGCACAATCACCAGTGAAGTCCAGAAGACAAACGATTTTAATAAAATCGTCTTGGAGCGCCGTTCTGTTAAAATTTACAACCCTGAAGTAAAAATCAGTCGAGAGGAAATGAGCGAAATTTTGACGATAGCTTCCCGGGCCCCTTCTGCCATTAACATGCAACCATGGCGTTTCCTTGTCATCGACAGCACTGAAGGCAAAGAAAAATTGGCATTGCTAGCCACCTTCAATCAGACGAAAGTTCTGACTTCTTCGGCTGTCATTGCGGTATTTTACGATGCAAACAACGTTGAATATATGGATGAAATTTACGGCAAAGCTGTGGAACTTGGATACATGCCAGGGGACATCAAGGATATGCAATTGCAACAAGCGAAACCTTATTATGCTAGCTTGGCTGCATCCGACTTACGTGACGTGAACCTCATTGACTCGGGTCTCTTTTCGATGCAGCTGATGCTTGTAGCCCGTGCTCACGGATATGACACCAACCCGATGGCCGGTTATGATAAAGATCAGATTGCGGAAGCTTTTGGACTGGACAAAGAGCGGTTCCAACCGGTCATGTTGATCTCAATGGGAAAAGCAGCCCAAGAGGGCTTTCCTTCTTACCGACTGCCAGTTGAAACAACTACAACCTGGGCATAATCAATCGTTACACCAAGCTAAGAAAAAAAGATCGGTAATGGTCGTACCCAGTGGATACGACCATTTTTTTTGATACAGTTATGGTCGCCTTTTCTGGAGTTACACAAATTAAAATTTAATTAATTTTGGTTGTTTACTCCCCACTCACACAAATCTTCCAAAATTGGTAATAATGTTTTCGCTTTATCTGTGAGACTGTACTCGACTTTAGGAGGAACCTGGGGATACTCTTTTCGTATCACCAAACCATCTGCTTCTAATTCTTTTAGTTGTGAACTTAATGTTTTATAAGTAATAGCTCCTATTTGTCTTTTCAAATCATTAAAGCGAACCACTTGATTTTCTGCTAAGAGAAAAATAATAACCATTTTCCATTTACCACCGATAACCGAAACTGCATAACCAAAAGGGGTATCTTTAATATCTTTAACTCTACCTTTATATTCAGTCATACTCATAGTTTACACTATCCTTTCGGGTAGTACATATCATAAAAGTGCGTACTACTTTTTTATTTGGACTTAGTATATTCTAAACTTACATTGAAGTAAAGGAGAGTCGAAAATGAATAAAAAAACAATACGCATGTTAATGCCACAATGGCAAGGAGGGAACAACCCTAACTACTCTTTTGGAGCTGAATTGCTTGCTTGGCTTGCTCCAGATAGTGATCACCCTCTTGTTCATGTACCAGTTAAAGCTTATGATGGAACACCTCTTGAACATGAAAACGGTATTTACGGGAGAAAACAACTAATTGAACAATTAGAAGCTGCTCAACATATCATAAAAGCTCATAAACCAGATCGTATTGTCATGTTTGGTGGTGACTGCTTAGTCGAACAAGCCCCATTTGCTTATTTAAATGAACTTTACGGAGGGGAATTAGGTTTAATTTGGATCGATGCTCACACTGATTTAGATAGAATTATTGGATATGACTATGGACATACATTACCGCTGGGGAATCTTTTAGGAGAAGGAGATAAAGAGTTTTCAAAACTTGTGAATATCCCTCTAAAACCAGAAAATGTATTTCTCGCAGGATTAGATACTCCTACAGAACAAGATACAGAAATTATTCAGAGACTAGGTATTAAAACTGCTGGAACTAAACAGTTAAAGAACAGTACTGAATCTATTAAGAATTGGATTAAACAAAGTGATATTAAACATCTAGCCATCCACATTGATTTAGATGTGCTTGACCCAAAGGCATTTCGTTCGTTATTATTTGCCAACCCCGAAGCTTCTTATGATTTTTCTGCTGCTGGAACTATGCAGATGACTCAATTACTTCATATAGTGAAAGAACTTTCTGAACTAACAGACGTAGTAGGTTTTGGTATAACGGAACATTTGCCTTGGGATGCTATTAACATGAAGAAATTTCTTGGAGAAATACCTATTTTAAATTAGTAAAGCCACAAACAAATACTTCCACAACTTTTGGGAGGGTGTAGATGCACCCCGATCGTTGGTTATTTGAGGTCAAATTAACCCATCGACTCTATACACCATAGTTGATCGACCTTCCTCTCTTTCGGGTAAAGAAAACTCTAAACCCTTGGTAAATCAAGGTCTAGAACGTATAAGTTCCACAAAATCACTTTAATTATGAGGGTCTTTCATCAATTCGTTGAATTGTTGAGAGGCCTTCTTTTTAGCCTTTTAATGTTTGCAGTGATAATATTAGTATAATGCATTCTGAAAATTGAATGAAAAACGTGAGGATTTCGTCAAACCAGAGAAAATCCAAAATGAGCGGAACTATCTACAAACACTTATGCAATCATCATGGACCCATAAGTGTTTTTTTCTATTTCACATGTGTACAAGCCATACTATAATAAGTAGCTTAAGATAACCACGGTTTTTACTCATAATTAAACAGATGAATTACAGAGGTGTATGCGAATGCAAAAACGATGGACAGTCGCTGAGATTAAAAAATTTGTTGAGAACAATTCGGAAAGTAAGTTGTTAACGACGGAATATCATGGTTTTTCTCAAAAGTTATTATTTAAATGTGCATGTGGTAGCAATTTTGAAAAACATTTACGAAGTTTAACAACAAAAACCAACGTAAATGTCAGGTGTGCCAACCGCCAAAAGAGGCACGATAACGTATAGTCAACAAATGAAGTACTAATTTCTTTTACAGAGGAATTGGTGCTATTTTTTCACATATATCCAGGCTTCGATACTTTTATTTTATTTTGTTGATAATGGGAGTTTTAATCTTGTTTCAATCTCTCCAAAGTTGTTTCGTAATACTCATCTATAATCTTCATTTCTTCAGTTAATGAGTCAATTACAAGTACTGAATTAACACTTTCTGAATTTACTGCTTTGTGTATCTTTTGATATACAGTAATGATGGCTTTTAATTTTTCTCTTTCCTCATCATCGATAGAATAAGAACGTGTTTCTAGAAAATCAAGATTTAGACCGTATAAAAAATAATCGATACGTATTAAGCTATACTGTAATAAGCTCCACTTGGTCTCAAATCCCCCCATTTCATATGGACTCATTCTTGCCAATTCAGAATTGACACTTCGACTTTCTCCTTGAACAATTCTCCATGAATTAAACAGTATTTCTCTATCTTCTTCATTTTCCACTCCATGAGAATGATCGAGAAATTCCTCTAACCTTCCAGCTATATTCTCTCCTAAAACAGAAATAAACCTTAGAGCAGATTGATTGTGACGTTGCTTTTGTTTGATGGAATGCTGGTGGTCGTAAAACATTAGAAAATTATACCCAAGTGATATTACTAAAAGTAGTACAAGAAGATTTCTTATTTTAGAATGTTTCACTTCTGTAACCTGCCTTTCTTTTCTATATTTGAATCACTTCCAGTTGTTTTTCACCAAAATAATAACAATAAATAGCAAGAATACCCCGGCAATATACCATACAACTTTGCTCCAATCAAATAATCCACCTGCATATTCACCCTTATAGTCGGCTTTAACAAATGATCCATCGTCTACCTTTATTGCAATCGCCTCTTTTATGTCAACGTCTTTAATAATGTAATATTCAGTACCTTTCGGATAGTAATTCGAAAAATTACCCCAGTATGTGCCTTCCTCGTCTGAATATGATGTAACTTTGCCAATTTTTGAACAGATTTGATCCATTTCAATTGGAGTGTCCGAAATGATATAGGATTTACCGTCGTTTACAACAAATTTGTGAGCCCAATCCGCATGAATTGACCCTACTGTAATAAAAGTGCTTGCCAGCCAGAGTGAAATGAGCAAAAACAGATATTTCCTCAAACTATCCCTCCTCGTTTCTTCGACGCTTACTTGCCTTTCCCATTAAAGACATAATTGCAGGAATAAATGTAGGTAACATAATTAG
Source organism: Paenibacillus sp. Y930 (assembly GCF_056786375.1). Lineage (NCBI taxonomy): Bacteria > Bacillati > Bacillota > Bacilli > Caryophanales > Paenibacillaceae > Paenibacillus > Paenibacillus sp. Y930. The sequence continues at coordinate 145,895 of NZ_JBXCIX010000005.1, forward strand.
GCTCAATATCATTAATCCGAAAATAACCATAATCGCTACTTCAATTAATGTATATATTCCGGATGGAATGAGCGCGGCAAATGTTCCGCCAAGTATAATCGCTGCCGAGATAACGACGCCTCCGATATTACGTGCAGCAACGAGGATAGCATCTTTCTCAATATGCTGTACTTCGCGATACCGCATCATCAGGAAGATACTGTAATCTACGCCAAGCGCAACGATCATAATGAATCCGAAAAATGGTACATTCCAACCAATAGCTTCAACTTTTAATATTTTTGTAGTGACTAATTCTGTCAGGCCAAGCGATACGAGATACGTTATTAATAAAGATACTACAATAATGAACGAGCTCCACAGTGATCTTGTTATAAATAGTAATACAATACCTATACCAATTAGCATCATAATTGCTGTTCGATTCAGATCTGAGCTTGAAATCTGTTGAAGATCCACATTTTGCGATGACTTACCGCCGAGTGCATACTGTGCCTCTTGCAAGATACTGCCTTCAATCGATGCTTGAAGCTGCTTATTCACATTTTGTACGATTGTAATAGCTTCTTTGCTGTATGGATTGACCGAAAGTACAATGTTCATCGTTACAAATTTGCGATCATCTGACATATACATATTCATCGATTGCTGGAATTCATCGCTTATAATGACATCGTCAGGAATATAAAACTTCTGAGCAGCTGAAGAAACACTTAAACCATTCAAATAATTCTGAGCTTCCGTTAAGCCTTCACTGATCTGGTCTAATCCATTCGTACTCTCGGTTAAGCCACTTTGTAGCTTTGTCATTTGTGTAACAAGCCCCGTTAATTTGGATAAGATTTCACGTTGCCCATCATTAATCTGCTTGATACCCGTTGCAAGCTCTCCGCTTTTCCCAGCGAGCTCGGCTGAGCCTTGTGAGCCTTCTTGTAAACCTTTGCCTAGACTGTCTGAGCCTGTAATAAGTGTGGTAACACCATCATTCATTAATCCAAATACACCGCTCACCGTTAACAATGACTTATTCGCAGTTAAGAGTGCCGACATCGCCGTTTCATGCTGGGTACTCCATTGATCTAGACCAGTAACTAATTCAGACAATTGCGACTGTGCTGAAGCTGCTACCTCCAATGTCGTCTGAATGCTCGTATGATTCGCTAGCTCTGGTTGTTCTTCAATAAGTAGGTTCATACTTTGTTCGATTTGCTTATAACCTTCAATAGCTCCATTGATTGCTAGCTTAATCGCTGTAAATTGGTTGCCATACAAATTCAACCCTGAATATAATTCGGAATATCCACTGTACAAACTAGATACACCGGTAGAAAGCTCCGTAATATTTTGCTGTAATGTGATCAGCCCCGCTTCAAGCTCCTCTGCACCTGTCGCACCATTAGCAATTCCATCTGACAATTGCACGAGTACATTACCTAACTGCGTTGCCCCTGCTTGTACTGTACTTGTGCCGTTAATTAATTGTTGAATGCTATCTAGATCATTGGTGCTCTGGCCACTTAACTGCTCCTCTACACCTTTGAAGCCTTCATTAATCGTATTAACACCATCAGATACTTCATTCAATCCTGAATTAAGATTTTCTGTTTGATCACTAATATATAATTCTTTGATCTTTTCACCTTCAGGCCGTGTAACGGTGTATATACTCGATACGCCATCTACATTTAATAAAGTAGCCGTTAACTCATCAATCGCCTGTAAGTCTAATGTATTATCAAGCTCGCGATCCATCTTCAAGACTAACGTTGTCGGTGATGAGAATCCTGCAGAATAATGTTCTTCAATGACATTAATCCCTTGTTTCGAGCGATAGTGATCTTCAACTTCAATAAGATCGTTATAACTCAATACTCTGCTATAGGACAACGCAATTGGAATACATAGCGCTAGCACAATTACTAATGTAATAATCGGTCGCATTACTGAAAACTTCGATAAATTTGCCCATAAGCGACTGTCACTATGCCCTTCGAACTTTTTCACAGGCCAGAACATTTTTCTACCCATAATCGCCATAAAGAATGGATTTAATGTAAGTAATACGAGAATTAGTACAGCAACACCAATTGCTACTGCAGAACTTGAGCGATAAACTTGGAATTCCGCAAATAGCAGTGTAATAAAGCCGATAAATACAGCTAATCCGCTATATACAACCGTTTTCCCAGCTGATTGATACGTAGCTTTAATGGCTTCCAGAACATTGCTCGAACGACTGAGTTCTTCTTTGAATCGTGTAAATAATAGTATATTGTAGTCCGTACCTATTCCAAACAAAATAACGACTAAAAATACTTGTGTAAAATTAGAAAATGGATAATTATAGTGATCGACTAACTGTGCAACAATACCCATCGATACAAGATAAGATACACCTACCGATAGCAATGAAATAAGTGGAACAATTGGCGAACGGAACACAATAATAAGAACTATAAGTATAAATACGATAGCAATAACTTCTGTTCGCTGAATACCTGCCTGCGACGATTGTACAAAATCCTCTAGTACTAATCCCGTCCCTGTTAAATAGGTCTCGATTCCCTCTTGATCAACGATAATATTCAAACGATCGGCTATTTCCGTAATCGTACCACTGTCCTGACTGACCGATAATTGCATTAAGATTGTAGTTCCATCCTCTGATGCCAATTGCTTCTCCGCAGCTTCATGGTCAAGATGCGTAGTCATCTCCAATATGCCTAACGTACTACTTTCTGCCTTTAACTGCTCCATGATATTTTCAATTTGAGCATATTGCGCTGTTGATAAAACTTCATTACTACCACTATGGAATACAGCGATAATATCATAGGTCGACTTATCTTTATTTTGCATCTCATTCATTAGCTGCGCTGCTATTTCACTCTGTGCCGAGTCTGGTATCGTTATTTGACCTTTCTCTCGGACAAGCTGATCCATATTCGGCATCATCACGAGTATAACAATCGTTATAACAATCCAACTTACTAAACTTATCGATCTAATATTCAACCACTTCTTCACTTTAACTCCTCCTAAAACTTTTTGTAACTTCCTGAACTGCTTCTTAGTAACAAAAAGTAGCTACGAAAGCATTGACTAACTTTTCATTGTCTTCTCGGACTAACTTCTCGCAAATGAAAAGTTACATCGGAAGCATGGACCAAACTTTTTGTAACTTCACAACTAGCCTCCTGCAAACAAAAATTCATATGACAAGCATAAATCACTTATTAGGAATGAACGTTCATTCCTAATCCAAAGTAGAACCTATAGTAGTAGGTTCATAGTCTTATTACGCTTTTTTGAGAGCATCCCAGCAGCTGACTTCTGCATGGTAGAACAGCTCATCATTGTTTTCTAATATACCGTTGCGAATAAGTTTGAATAGCTGCACAAATGCCCCCCATACCATGCCAATTAATGCGTTCACATTAAAGTTTTTGATGATTCCCTCTTTCTTACCATATTCGAGCACTTCACGAAATACGTTAAGCATTGTGTTAAATTGCTGTGAACTTTTTTCATCTAAGTACAGACCACCACAATGTGAATCAATAAATAAGATGGCATGTAGATGATCATTAGAAAAAGTAATTAGTTTCTTGAATATCCAGCTGAATTGCTCTCTCAGTGGCATTCGGGCCTCATCATCACCCATCACGATACTATTAGCTAAAGTTTCAACCCATTGCTGGAATAGTACATTGACTAACTGTTCTTTACTTTCAAAATAACGATATATCGTTCCTGCGCCTACATTAGCTTGTTCAGCAATCATCGGTACCGTTGTTCCATCATATCCTCGATCTGCAAATAATTGCAGCGCTGCGCTAAGTATATCTTCACGCTTATTGTTAGCCATATCTTTCTCCTTATATGCGGAATGAATATTCATTCATTATTTTATAGCAATTGATTTTGCTTTGCAACTTTGAACAGTATAGTGTTATCAAAGCAATCCTTACGTAAAAAAACATACTTTTCTAAATATTTCATATCCCTTAGATTACAAGGATGATGACTCTAGTTCGGATTTTTTTACACAATTTCACAACAAGAAAATTCCTATATCAATATATCTATTCGAATAAGCATCACAGAGAAGTCCGTTGTTAATGCACTATATCGTATTAGAAAGAAACCTATTATGCATCATACTCTAGTGCCTATATTTAAAACATACAGTAATGAATAACAATTCACAAACCATATATTTTCTTTGCAGCTTGAAATTAGCTTATGCATTATGGTAACACAATAAAGAAAAAACAAGTAATGAAAGTTGCACCTACGTCGTATTCGTTCTCAGACTCTTTAAAACTCGTTGCCAGGTTTGCATAAATCACCAAAAAGGGATTGAGCTGATCTACATTTATCTAGACGTAGGAGCGTACCGCTTCACAAGTCATATGGATAGCTAATCTCAGTATGACCCCTAGCCGGTTTAACAAAGCATAGATTCGTTCGAATCCATTAATCCCCAACAATATACTTGTCCTAGTTTAATTATATTCCAAAAAAATACTAAAGTAGTGATAATAATACCAAATTAGTTCTTTTTGCACATGGAAAAAAAAGAAATATAAACATACTAAAGTAAGTGTAGTAAGTTTTTATTATAACATTCTGATTTGAAAGGTGGGTTGGAAGAATAGAATAACTAATTAAATTGGATAAGGAGTGCAATAATGAAAACATTAAAAACTATTAAACTTTTGGTAGCACTTACACTTATTTTTACATTTATTACTCCATTGTACACGTCCGCAGAAAAAACAGATTCAGCTATACAAGCCAAGGCAATCAACTTAAATACTACACCTTCAAATCATTACATTGACTTTTCAATTGATACAAAAGCAGACTATTTCATTATTACGGATTTAAATGACGATGCTAATGAGGATCTTTATAAAGGTAATGAACCAACTGTAAGAATTAAAGGACTAGAATCTGATAGCTCATATAGATATCTTATGTCATTCTTTGATGAGAAAGATAATACTATTGATGAATTTTATATTTCCACTAAAACTACCAATAATAAAGTAACAAAACAACAATTAGATATCAATTTAAATGCAGATTTGATTGTTTCTAAAAACTATACCAAATTAGTTTGGGAGAAAGTTCCAGGAGTAGAATCGTATAAGATTCTAAAGAATAATACACTTATCGGAGCAACGACTGTACCATCATTTACTGATTTAGAACCTTCGAGTGATTTATATACTTCATATGAAATACAGTTCGAGTTGTCCATGTCAGAGACTGAAAAAGATGAATTAGCGTTATTTTATAATAAATTAGGAAAGCCTCTTAGTGAAACTGATCTTGAGAATCTAGCTTTTAAACCTTATAGTATTATTAAGATCGCTGAGCCTACTTTACTAACAACTTATGCCATCAATAACTCTTTTAAGTGGACATACAAAACTTTTATACCTTTTGATTATGCAGAAGATCCATGGTATAACTTTGCAACTTGGGGAGATAACATTAAGTATTTCAAAGGTGATAATCGCGGATTTAGCATCACATCTGAAGCCTACAGAACTAAAACACTTGGAGATAGCATTTTTTATACAGATACAACTATAGCTAGTGAAGCATTCTACAAAAATGTAAGTACAACTTATGCTTATGATAAAAATTATAAGGCAGTCAGTAATAAAACTGATTCTGGTAATAATATCAATCGAATAGTAAATAGCAAGACCTCTTCAAAGGTAGATGTAACTGTATATCACAAATCTGGAAATCCATACTCAGTTGCAGGAAATGAAATTGATTATACTTTGAACGTTGTTACTCAAAAGAATGGAACATATAGTTTTCAAGGAATACATGATCGCGCACCAGCCCATGAGTTATATCTAAAGGTAAGTAATGGTGCTTCTATAGGCATTTATATAAATGGTCATGAAGGATTTGAATATTTAGGTGCACCTAGTACCTTAGCAAAAACATTCTCCGTATCTAATTAGTTAGAATAACCCGATATCTTTTAGATATGATATCGGGTTATTTGTTATACTTTGAATCTTGTATTTATTAGATTATAATAATATAGGGGAGGAGTTATTATTAACAAAATATTTTCATCAATTATTTCTGCCGTTATCCTCAGTGTAATCTATACAGCCGTAAGTGAACATAATAAAAACAACGATTTAGTATTATATTATTCATATATTACTAAGTTCGGAGTTGGATTTTTACTATTGTTCTTTATCTATTTTTTTATCGGTATTCCATTAACAATTTATGTTGATAAATTTATTTCCAAGAAAAATTATGAAATGAATCAACTTATAGCTTATTCATTACTTGGAGTTCTGTTAGGTGTTATTTTTCTAATTATTAATCCTTCCGCTAGTGTAACGGGGGGAATCATGTTGATCCTCCAATTTTCGCTTGCTGGATTTATTTTCGCTTTATGTCAATTTACTTTACTCTTCATTTCTAAGAAATTAAAACGTTTATAAAAAATTTCACCTACTTCAATTTTGGCTTGCTTTTTATAATATTTCGCTTTAGAGTCTACTCCCGTCGCGGAAGCAGACTCTACTGTTTTTTATTGTCCTGGATAGATCATAACTTTAATACTTGTATCCTTTTGCGTTCTTGCCATTTCAACAGCTGCTTTTGTCTCATTTAGACTATATTTATGGGTAATGACTTTTTCGATATCTACACTTCCACTTGTAAGTGCAGCAATCGCTCCTGGGTAAGTGTTTGCATAACGGAATAATCCATATACATTAAGCTCTGAGTCAATAATCGTATTAATTTCCACTGGAATTTCATCGGCTGCAGGCATTCCAACTAGAACGATACGCCCACCACGTTTGACTGCCTTAATAGCATCTCCAATGGCACGACCATTACCAGATGACTCTACAACTACAGTCACACCGCGACCACCAGTAAGCTCTTCAAGCGCGTCCTTAACATTAACTTCCATTGGGTTAATAACAGCCGTAACGCCCATTTCCTTAGCTAGCTCTTGTCTGAATGGAACGATATCTGTCGCGTAAATTTCACTAACACCGTACATTTTGGCAGCTTGAATAGCTAGCAAACCGATCGGTCCTAACCCCGTGACAAGTACACGGTCAGCCGGAGTTACTTGTGCGCGATTCATCGCATGAATACCTACAGATAGTGGCTCAAGTAGTGCACCTTGCTCATAGCTAATCCCTTCTGGAAGCTTGAATAAGAAATCGCTGCGAACGGTTACATATTCAGCCCATGCGCCATCTACAGGTGGAGTTGCCATAAATACGACATCAGGACAAAGATTATAGCGACCTGATTTGCAATATTCACAACGACCACATGTTACCCCTGGTTCAACCGCTACGCGATCACCTACTGCAACATTTTGTACAGCAGAACCAATCTCAACAACTTCTCCAGCTAGCTCATGCCCCAAAATAATTGGCTGTTCTACGACATAGCGACCAATGCGACCATGCTCATAATAATGCACATCAGAACCGCATACACCGATGCAATACACTTTAATTAACGCTTCATCAGCCTTTGGAACTGGAATAGGAATTTGTTTCATTTCCATCTCTAATGGCTTGTTCAACACTGCAGCAGTCATTAATTGGGTAGTCATTATTATTCCTTCTTTCGATAGACAAAATAGTATAAGTTTTGCTGATTAATCAGCCATCGTAAATGCCACGATCCCTTGGCATAATAGTAACACATTTCCCTTGGATTGGATCATTGTCTTATCACGATAACGTTACATGATACCCCTAATGTAGATTTGCCGTTATTACACTCATTTGCATGAGTAATTACCGTTATATATGGAAAACATTGATAACAATAGCCATTTGGAATCATTTTTTTGGCAAGTCTTCAACTTTTTCTATTACTCAAGCCGTCTATATTATATACGTATTTATTACTTGAAAGAAGGATCCTATTAATGAAGCCAAATTTGGAGGGCAGATTAATCGACTTTATTATGGATAATAAAAAACGATTTTATTTGCTTGCATATAGCTATACCCATCAAGAACAAGATGCGCTTGATATTGTGCAAGAGAGTATTCGCAAAGCATTAGAACATCTGAATACTCTTCATGGCGAACCGCAAATGAAAAGCTGGTTCTATCAAATTGTTGTTCGTACATCTATCGACTTCTTGCGCAAACATAAGCGAACTTCCGTTGTTGAAGATCCAGTATTGGAATCGTTGCTCTCGCAGCAAATCGATACTTACGCCGACCTCGATTTGCAGGTGGCACTTCATCAACTACCAACGATTTATCGTGAGATTATTATTTTACGCTTTTTTGAAGATATGAAGATTGAAGATATCGCCCATGTACTTAATAGCAATATTAATACGGTCAAAGCTAGACTGTATAAAGCATTGAAAATTCTTAAGATTGAATTGCAGGACGAAGAAGGAGAGAATCGCAATGGATAAACATTTAGAGCAACTAGAGAAGCAGTATGAATCTGTACAGATTCCTGAGCAATTAGATGTTACGGTACGTTCAACGATTGCTCAGCATAGAAGAAAAAAAATTATTGGGCGTAAGTGGGGCTTCGGATCTGTCGCAGCTGCCCTCTTATTTACCGCTTGTCTCAATGTAAGTCCAGTGATGGCGAAGTCGCTATCGGATATTCCAGTGCTCGGCAATGTTGTGAGTGTGCTAATTTGGAAGACATATACGGTAGATAAGGATAAATATTCTGCAAATATTGACGTCCCTGAAATTGAAAACAGTGGATCTGATCAAATTTCCTCTTTGTTAAATGAGAAATACAAACAAGAAGCTCAAGCACTGTATGATCAGTTTGTGAAAGATATGAAATATATGGATGACAATGGGGGAGGTCATCTTGGCGTAGATAGTGGTTATGAAATCATTACTGATAACGATCAATTATTGACGATTAGTCGTTACACAGTGAATACGGTAGGTTCATCTTCAACGGTTATCAAGTATGATACGATCGATAAACAGAATGAATTGTTGCTGACGCTACCTAGTCTGTTCAAAAATGACCAATACATTCAGATTATTAGCGATAATGTGAAAGAACAGATGAAACAACAAATTATCGAGACAAATTCGGATAAAACGTATTGGGTTGCTGATGCAGGCATTGCTGATGAAGCACTCGTTGATTTATTCACTACTATTGATCCCGAACAAGGCTTCTATATTACGAAAGACGGTAAGCTAGTCATTGCATTTGATAAATATGATGTAGCACCTGGATATATGGGCAATCCGACATTTGAAATTCCGAGTGAGTTGCTGGCAGATGTACTTGTTAGTGATCAATATATCCACTAGTAGGGGAAGTTCAAAGAGCAGACTTTGATAACGAAGATTTGCTTCGAAGGTTATTCGACATCGCATCTGAAGGGGAAGTCTTTCTGGGAAGACACCGTATAAAAAGCGACTATGCATACTCATGTGTAGTCGCTTTCTTCCTGATTATTAATCATTCACAGCCATCACGCCAAGTGGACCATCATCGACGACGATATCTGCGATATCATACACGGAAATCGGAAATATCGGAAAGCCGAAGACATACGGTGTAATATCATATAGCTGATAGTAGAGCACTAACGTTTTATCAGCAATATAGAAGGATTGTTCCGCATCAATACTCGTAAATGGCTCAAAGGTCTCAATTCCGCGTTGCTTAATTTGCTGGGCGACTAGCTTAGATAGACGACTTACATAGTCGCTGCCAGGAATGAACAATTCCGATAACGAATATTGCTTTTCTTTGCCCATATCGAACGTTAATGATTTCAAATATCTCATTCCATGTGCAGCGTGATAATGATATGCAGAATTCGATTGCGTAATGCTTAATATATTACGCTGATTATTTTTCACTTCATAAGATCCCATCATAATAGTTAACGTTTCTGGTGCATCGCCAACGAGCATATGGATAAGCTGCTGCGTCTGCTCTGCTAATTTATTATTTACTTCGCGCTGCCACTTTTTATTAGTTACCCCTACAATCTCTGGATAATAAACGATCTTTTCAGGGCCATTGGATACAATATTAGTTTGTACACATACTGGAAACATCTCTGACATCGTCACTCACCCACTAACTTTTTTTCTATCTTATTCCGAGTGGGCTTGTGTCGTGAGAGCTGGTTACTATGCTTTTGAGTAGGTTCAGTATCCCATTTCCTTCAGCATACGTGATAATGTACGCAATCTTTCTCCGACCAATTCTCCATCATCACTTAATGCTTGGTTGAATAGCTTTATGTCTTCATCAATTTTCTCATTGTTGTCACATATGCTAATCGTCATAGCATCACCTTGTAAGCCAACTCTTTCAATAACTGGGTTTTCCGGATCGTATAGCTTCTCATAACGATAAGCCTCCTGAAAGTGTAGCTTTGCTTGGCAAACCATAATGGCAAGATCGATAACACGATGCAATGGTAGCTCTTCCGATTGTCTTGACCACTTGCCTCCTGTATGTCTCCATACTTTTGCAGAAATATCAAGTTTCCCGCGATCATTCCACTGTGCCAGTCCTAACGAAATTCCCTTCGCATCGCTATTATAAGCGTACTTACCATCTACATTCTCATAATTTTCGCATACAATAACTGGTTTATGTTTTAACGTTGTTGGAATTTTCATATATAATCCTCCTTAAGTTTGCGTTTCATTCTTATTTACTAAGTTAGTGATTTAGTAATTTACTAAATCACTAACTACAAAATATAATACTGCGTTATTCAATTAAAGTCAATCAGAAGTTGAGATTAGATAAAATACGGTTGTTCCAGCCTATTATCATTCGACATTTTTTGCACATTTACAACCTTTGTATTCGTAAATATGCAGCTATACCTATAGTGTGAATATCTGCAATTTCAAAACCACCTTTCAGTGCACATCATCGAACAAGACTAACATAAGACCATTCCTTTTCTGTTGGAATGGTCTTATACTTCTATTGATACCAACTTAACCGAGTATCAATATGAGTGAACACAGCATGACCACCGTGTTCTATCATTCTAATTTGAAGGGAGTCAATGACAATGCGATATAGACAATTAGGTAATACTGAATTACGTATAAGTGAAGTGAGCTTTGGAACATGGGGAATTGGCGGGGACTGGGGTACAGTTTCCGATGAGGTCTCCTTACAAGCATTACATACAGCTATCGAACAAGGTGTTAATTTCTTCGATACCGCTGATGTATATGGCAATGGACATAGCGAGGAGCTACTTGCAAAAGCTACAGCAGGTCGTGAATCTGACATTCACATTGCTACAAAGTTTTGTCGCCAAGGGAATGTTAATGATCCTGCCAACTATACAGAGGAAGCGGTACGTGCCTATTGCGAAGCAAGTCTACGACGTCTGAAGCGCGAGCAAATTGACTTGTATCAAATTCATTGCCCTTCTTATGATATTCTCAAGCAAGGCTTAGTCTTTGATGTGCTTGATAAGCTGAAAGCAGAAGGGAAAATCCGTTATTACGGCGTTAGCGTTGAAAGTGTGGAAGAAGGATTATTCTGCATGGAGCAGTCTAACGTCAGTGCGCTACAAGTCATCTTCAATCTTTTCCGCCAAAAGATATCACAGCAGCTTCTTCCTGTTGCACAGGCGAAGGGTGTGGGAATTCTTGCACGTGTACCACTAGCTAGTGGCTTACTTACAGGTAAATTCAATCAGCAAGCTTCATTCGAATCGAGTGACCATCGCAGCTATAATAGCAATGGAGAAGCATTCAATGTTGGTGAAACGTTCGCTGGACTTCCGCTTGCTAAAGGTCAGGAGCTTAGTCGTGAGCTAGGCTGGATCGCAGAAGGCAAAGATAATATGACTCGAGCAGCATTGCGCTGGATACTCGATCATGAAGCAGTAAGCACTGTTATTCCTGGCTTCAAAAACTCGCAGCAGGTGCTCGATAATCTTGGTGCATTAGATGTACCATCCTTCTCCCAGGATGAAATGATGCGTTTAGAGCAATGGTACAAAGAAAATGTACACGATCATATTCGTGGCTCTTATTAATACATGCAAAATTTTCTTGATCTAACATGTCGCTAATTGAATGTGAAATGGCGGAAAGGAAGTTCATCTTATGATGGGCTTCCTTTTTTTGTAATCACAGACGAGTATTAGGGAAATTTTGCTTGAACTATACTTATATTCGCATAACAATCGCCGCCGCACTAACGTGCTAACTGAAGAAAAAGTTACTTTGTTCACACCTCAACCCATGCTACGAAGCGAAACAAAGCAAAAACTAACCTCGTTCTTCATCCCTTCACCTATGCCAAAGCGGAGAGTACTAATCATTCTCCTATGCTCCAGCGGAGAGAACTAATTGCTAGTGGTATGCGGTCGTTTTTGTCCTCGGATTTATACCGCTATTCCTATTACAATAAATCCGAGGGCAACGGCGATCGGAACAGCAATTGGTTTTTGGAGCGACCCTGATCGGAACAGCAATTCGTTCTCGGAGCAAACTACATTAGTCTTAATTTCGCCATCGTCTGTTCATACTGCGTTCATAGTCATTGCTTACTATAGAGGAGTAGCAAAGAAAGGGATGATTAATTATGAATATGGCTTGGAAAGAAATAAAGAAAAGTAAGGCGAAATTTGTTATTGTCGGTTCTATCATTTTTCTAATTAGTTTTTTAACATTTATTATTTCCGGATTAGCAAATGGGTTATCACAAGATAATTCAGCACTGATTAAAGGTATGCCCAAAGGACATTTCTATATGAACAGCGATGCGAACGACACTTACAATTTATCCAGAATAGATAGTGAGCAGCAAGCTGAGTTATTAAGTCAGTATCCTGACGCCTCCGCTCTTTCTATTCAAATGGGATTTGTAAATGATGAAAACGATAAGCAGCATAGTGTTGCATTCGTTGCCGCAACCGAATCTGAACTGTTCCCAACCGTTCAACAAGGCGAAGTTGTATTGAACTCGGATGTTGAGGCAGATGGAATTTCGTTGCATTCACAGCTGACGAACAATCAATTCAGCGGTCAGCTATCGGTTGTAGACTTCGCCAACGAGCAAAAGTTCAGTCATGCTGATGTTGCCTTCATTCATGAACTCAATTACAAGGAAATGTATCGTACAATGTCTATGCAATTGCTGTTCATCCCAGGTGATGATGCACCAGCCATTGATGGATTGGTGTCCTTCTCTAACAAACAATTTTTGAATACGATACCTAGCTATAGTGCAGAGCAAATGACTTTAAATATGATTATATGGTTCCTTATCGGGATTAGCGGATTATTGTTCGCGATCTTCTTCTATATGATGAACGTTCAAAAAATCGGTTTGTATGGCATCTTGAAAGCGATCGGTGTAAAAACAAGTACATTATTCCGCATGATGTGGACGCAAATGATTGTTATAACTGTTATTGCACTTATATTATCGATTGCCGCTAGTCAATTATTCAATGCTGTCGCTCCTGCCGGCATGCCCTTTCACCTAAGCTTTGGTGCAACGATTATGCTATCCATTCTATTCCTTATTATTGGTTTCCTTGGTGCAACATTATCTGGTATTCAGATCAAAAAAGTTGAGCCACTACAAGCTATTCAGCAAGGAGAGATGTAAAATGAGTACATTAACGATATCGAATCTCACTAAAACATTTAGTAATGGTGAAGTGAGTGAACAAATATTGAAGGGTATCAATCTTGAAGTAAATAATGGTGAAGTGACGGCGCTTGTCGGAGCATCCGGTTCTGGAAAGAGTACGTTGCTAACGATTGCTGCTGGACTACAACGTGCATCAAGTGGAAAGATTGTATTTCAGGGCAACGATCTCATAACGATGTCGCAAGAGGGAATTCGCCAGCTACGTGCAACGCAGTTCGGCTTCATCTTTCAATCCTCACATCTTGTGCCCTTTCTAACAGTAGAGGACCAGCTATTACTGATGCTCGATGTAGCGGAGAACAAGCTTAGTAAGCAAGATCGCAAAAAAGAAGTTACCAATATGCTAGAGCTCGTCGGGATGGAACATCGTCAGCATGCATATCCATCTTCATTATCCGGTGGTGAGAAACAACGTGTTGCCATTGCGCGAGCGATCATACATCAGCCACAAATATTGTTTGCCGATGAGCCGACTGCAAGCTTAGATTCTAGCCGCTCGAAGGATGTTATGACGCTTATTCAAACCATTACGAAAAAGCTTAATATTGCAACACTGCTCGTTACCCATGATGAAGAAATGCTGCCTTTCGCAGACCGTATCATTATAATGCGTGACGGTGTCATTCTGTAATATCGCAGCTACTCTCGCTTAAAAAGCGTTCAAGTAATGCTGTATGCAAAAGATATATGCGATTTTCGATATTGACTAGGAAAAAGAAAAGAAGCAGATCCAAGTAGTTCAAACTACTTTGGATCTGCTTCTTCGTTTTATTATCATTATTATTATTTCTTACTCCATATTCTTGTATTCAGATCAAATTCTTCAATAAGACCGAAGAAAAACTTTAGATCTTCATAGACGGCCTTCATCCGATATCCTGCACTGTGCTCCTTATGCATTGGCTCTTCGAAGTAATTATTGTCAGAGGCTATCGCAATACACATATAGGAATCAACAAAAGAAATATCGATTTGTTCATTATGCGTTTTTTTGAATTGTAATATTTGTTCCATTAAATTCGGGGATAATAAATATCTCGCCTCAATATCATTGGAGGTTCTTACATTAAAATGTTCATTGAACTCTTCGCTTTCAAGCTCAATATTGATTTTTGCTGCTCGACTTGAGCCGACCATCGAATATTGCTTGAATGAGCCAAACATTTTCTTGAAAAATCCACTATCAGGCGGCACGACCTTACGCGATTGTAATATTGTAATACCCGAGAAGTTTTTTTTGAAATCAGCTACAAATAACACTCCTGAAAATCTTGTATGCTCTGTCGTTGTTGTATTCCCTTTAGAGTCTCTAGTACGAGTAATTTCAACTAATGTTAGCTCCGAGAAGCGAAATTCAGTCAGACCTAATTGCCCAATAAGCAAATCTTCTCCCGTTGTACGATCAATTGTAAAATCGAACAATTTACAGCGCTGAATCCAATGATCATCCATTCGATCCTCAGGATAGTAATTGCAGTAGTAGGTATGTTTTTCGCTATCCGTTAGTGTTGCACATAGCTCCACTGTTTTGGAGGCAAACGGTGCAATCACTTCTCTTTTAAACATCGTTCGATATTGCTCTGCGCTTTTGCGCTTGGCGTATAAAGATATTAACCAAATAATAATGAAAATAATCCAACCAATAATAAAATAATACGACTGATAACTTAAACTAACCAATGTACTTATAACATTCACAACAAAAAGTATCGCCAATACGCGATTATACTTCGCACGCTTTTGCTGCGCAAGCTCTCTTATTTGATCCAATGCTTCAAGTGGAACCGTAAGCCGCGCATTTACTTCCCCATAAGTTGGTAACATCCCCCGTTACCTCCCTAATATATTTCTTAGATCTACTTCAGCCTTTTTCTCTTGGGCAATTTCTAGCAGGCTTTCTTCACGGAATCCAAACATCCCGGCGACCATATTCGTCGGCACAGATTGAATCGCTGTATTGTAGCCCGCAACATTGGAATTATAGCTACGACGACTAGCTGATAGCTTCTCTTCTAGCTCATTGATCGTCCGTTGTAGATGCAAATAGTTTTCATTCGCTTTTATTTCAGGATACGCTTCTGCTTGAAAATTAATTGAAGAAAGTGCTCTATCTACTTCCTCGTATTGCTTCATTTTCTCCGCTGAAGGCGCTTGATTGCGCAATCCCGCACGCAAGCTCGTAACTTGCGCAAGTGTCTCACGTTCATGTGTTGCATAAGAAACAACTACTTCCGCAATTTGTGTCAATGCGTCATAACGATTTTGCAAATAAACATCAATAGCAACTAAAGCTTCTTTAATGCGATTACGTCTACTAACTAGACCATTGTATGTAGCAATTAAGAAAATACCTACAATTACAATGATACCAAGCAATATACCAAAGCCTACCATTGTCATCACCTCATCGAGTTTAATACTATTAGATTATCATATTTATCGAGAAATTGTAGCTTTTATGTAATAATTTTACTGCTTGATTACCGAATCTTTATTCTATTCATATTCTGCTACTGATCAAAATAGTTCACAAAAGGGGGCCATAATGTTTCTTACAACATTAGGACATACAAAAAAAGCTCCCCTTGATTATTGGTACATTACGGTCCAACTATCAAGAGAAGCTTTTATATTGTAATTTTATATTATCTATTCTAAATTCGCATGATTGCCGTACATTACTCTACCGCTGCTACGCTGCTTTTGCATCATTTTCAAGATAACAGCATCGCACACTAGCAATAATACTTGTTCAAATAAAGAACCCATTGGTTGTATTGAGGCTTCTTCATCTAACTGATTTTTCGGTACTCCTGGCAGTTGAACGATGAGATGTGCTAGTCTCCCTATAGTAGAAGACGCAGATAAAGTCATTGTCGCTACTGTAGCTTCTAGACTTCTTGCTTTCTCTGCCATCGGTATAAGCGATTTCGTCTCTCCTGAACCCGTACCTATTAACAATAGATCTCCCTTTGCAATACTACGTGTCACTGTTTCACCAACAACGTATACATCAAGTCCAAGATGCATCAACCTCATTGCAAACGCCCGCATCATTAATCCAGAACGACCTGCACCTGCTACAAAAACACGCCCAGAGTTTGTAATAGCCTCCGCTAATTGATCTAACTGCTCATCAGCCACTTGATCAGCTGCTGCATGAAGTTCGGCCATAATGGAATGAATATTATAGTTATTCGTCATATCAGCCACTATCCTTGTTGAATCAATTGTTGCATTTGAGCAGCTGCCGCTTGAATATCTGCATGCCCTGTAATGCCGCCACCAACAATAATAAGATCAGGCCCAGCTGCAATTACTTCAGGTAATGTATCTAGCTTAATGCCACCTGCTACTGCAATTTTTGCATTTTTCACAACAGATTTGATCGTACGAAGATCTTCAAATGAATTTTGGCCAGCGGCTTGAAGATCATAGCCTGTATGAACACAAATATAATCTACGCCCAATGCATCTACTTGCGTTGCACGCTCCGCTAAGTTTTTCACCGCAATCATATCAACCAAAATTTGTTTCCCTTGTTTTCGAGCTTCTGCAACAGCACCTTGAATGCTAGCATCTTCTGCAACACCAAGAATTGTAACGATATCAGCACCTGCTTCAGATGCTTTCATAACTTCATAGCCACCTGCATCCATAATTTTCAAGTCTGCAAGAACGGTTAAGTTAGGAAAAGCTTCTTTGAGAGCTTTAACTGCATGTAATCCTTCATTAATAATAATTGGTGTTCCAATCTCAACAACGTCAACATAAGATTCTACCTGCTTCACAACTTCAATTGCCCCTGGGATATCAACAAGATCTAACGCTAATTGTAATTTCATATATGATCTACTCCTCTATTGTTTGGTTTATGTTACAAAACCAATTCTAGAGTTTAATGTTCTGTTTGAACAGTACGCACTTTAATGTAACGTAGTACCCATTTGGTAACTATCAAGTAGATATTCACTCATTTTTGGGAGAATCTGCTTCCATGGAAAGATGCTTATCTCCCCATTCTGATAGTACATTCAGCAGTTGTTTTACCGTCAAACCATACTCCGTTAAAGAGTATTCTACTTTCGGTGGAGCTTGCACATATACTTTACGCTCTATAATAGAATCTTCTTCTAGTTCACGTAGCTGTTGTGTTAGCATCTTCTGAGTGATTTGAGGCATCTCTCGCTTCAATTCACCGAATCGATGTGTACCTTCTGTCAAATGACAAAGAATAACAGGCTTCCACTTTCCGCCTATAACCTTCAACGTTAATTCAACTGTCTCTTTAAAATGTAGATCACCCAAGTTTCATGACTCCTTACTTTATCATAATTCGACCTCTATATTGAGAGATCACTTAATCGGCATCGAATATAAAGCCCAATTTTTGAACTTGCACTCATAGATATATCATACCATTATATAGCTGCATAACGATATTTTCGAAAATCCATCAACCTGTCCAAGCAATTACTCTATGAATACATACTATGAAACTATCAAAAGGAAAGAGGTGATGATAGAATGACTCGTAAATCACTTAGACCTTATCTTAACGGTATTTCGCCATATCCCCCCAAACCAATTCATCGTAGACCGGTAATTGTAACGTTCGAAAATACTATTGCCGTATCAGACACTAGTAATACGAATAACAATGTTGTATATTCTGTTGATTCTAGTTTTGTATCAACGCTAGCTGCATCTTTTGTAAACATTGGCTCGATTGGTTTCAATGTTAACTTAATCTTCAATAGTGGACCAAGTAGAACATTTACACTTGTAGCAGGCGACAGCATTACGTTTTTGTATAACGATATCCGTGAAATTTCCTTAACTGGTTTTTCTCCTATCGAACCATACTTTGGAACATTTAAATATCAAGTTTCGTATATTCCAAAAGTATAATCTTTCACTACTTAATAGACGCCATTGATATTTACTAGATTGATATAGTTTCGTTGTAAAAGGGCTAGGAAGGTGAGTGTTAACGCTCACCTTCCTAGCCCTTTCTTTATGGATATTGTAGCATCACTCGCCCAATATCCATACGCTGAGTACATAGCTTATTTCACGTAAGCTTTATTCATGAAGCTTGCACCGTTATGCTGTAAGCATACGTTTGTGGTGGTAGGCTCATCGTCATCGCCATGCTATGCTCAATATGAATAACCATTCCCATTGCTAACTCATCAAGCCCAATTACTTCACCAGCTTGATTCCGAATAATTGTGTTCTCATCAACATTGAGAACGACACCATTCACACCTATTCCATCTATTTGGATCGACTTATACTTACCAATCTTTCTAATACTAGTAATGACACCGTTTCTAGCGACCATCATCGGTTGTTCCATCTTTTTCATCCTCTCCTAAATCCATGTTCACATACTTAACTTATTTATATGAAATGTTTGAACATTTCTCTACAACTAACTACTTTCTCGCGCTTCATGTGTCAAAATACCGAATCATCATTATTTTAGTCTAATTGGACTTAACTTTCAAAAATTATAAGCTATAATACATATAGTATGAAGATCCAATCACAACAACTATATATAGTGTTTTTTTATTGTTTTCGACTAAACTTGTTCGCTCTGAATAACATTTTCTGATGAGGGTTACAAGCTGTTTTCACCATTTAGGGAGGTCATCACTTGATTAATACCGATAGCAAATTGATGGAAATCATTGCTGAAATTACTTTTTCTGATGCAGAGACAACAAATAGTAAGCGCGAAAACGCCAATATTGATGGAAACACTGCAATGGGAACTATGCTTCAATATGGTAGTGTCGTATCCAAACATTTTTGTAAAACTCACGTATTACAACCACATCATGCTCTCGCTCACGATGTTGGGGATATTCATATTCATGATATGGATTTTATGAATATGGGTACATTAACTTGTTGTCAGATTGATTTACATAAACTATTTGCAAATGGCTTTTCCACTGGTCACGGGTTTTTACGTGAACCGAACGACATTATAAGTTATGCAGCATTAGCTGCAATCGCTATTCAAAGTAATCAAAATGATCAGCATGGTGGACAAAGCATTCCATTTTTCGACTATGGACTATCTGATGGTATTAGGAAAACATTTAAGAAAAGCTACGCTAATTACTTACGACAAGGATTACAGCTTCTCCTTGAACTTGAAGATGAACCGTTATTACAGATGAACAAGTGGGTTCACAAGATGGAGTCAGAAAGTAAACATACATTACAAATTGATATGATTACGCAATATAAAGGATACGAGCTGAAACAACTTACTCATCTGTATTCCATTAATGAATCGACTGCGAACAAAATTCAACAATTCGCTTACACGGAAGCTTATCGTGAAACAAATCGTAAAACGTATCAAGCGATGGAAGCTTTTATTCATAATCTAAATACGATGCATTCTCGTGCCGGGGCTCAAGTTCCCTTTTCCAGCATTAACTTTGGTACAGATATATCAGCAGAGGGCAGAATGGTATCTGAAAATCTCCTTCTCTCTGTTGAACAAGGTTTAGGAAACGGTGAAACAGCGATATTTCCAATTCTCATTTTCAAAGTAAAAGAAGGAATTAACTATAATGCTGGTGATCCCAACTATGACCTATTTCAGCTTAGTTGTCGCGTGTCGGCGAAACGCTTATTTCCTAACTTCAGCTTTCTAGATGCTCCGTTCAATGCTAAACATTATGTTGCAGGTAGACCAGAAACGGAAGCAACTTATATGGGTTGTAGAACAAGAGTGCTAGGTAACGTATATGGGGAGGAAATTGTTAGCGGAAGAGGTAATCTATCCTTCACTACGATCAATCTCCCACGACTCGGAATTAAGCATGGTATTATTTCTCACTCTGAACCGATGCTGCAACAATTTTTTGAAGCATTAGATCAACAGATTAAGCTGGTCATCGAACAATTATTGGATCGAATGAAGCTACACTCGCCACGCCATTACATCTGTAATTCCATTTTAATTGAAACCGTCATGATGGGTTATACATTATGGCGGTTTTTTGCAACTTTTTATCGGATAGAAAAATTCACGAGCATACTTAAATAGATGAATAGCATAATATTTACAGTGGTACCTTGCATTATTCAGTAGCTCAAGTTATAATCATAATTAAGTAGTGATTAATGAACAGTACTGAATCATACGATATACCAACTCTATAATTTATAATTGATCGGTGGTGGAAGGATTTGAACATTAATGTGCAGTTCAAGAAAGGTGTATTAGAGCTTTGTGTATTAGTGCTTATTCATAGAAAAGAGCGCTATGGCTTTGAACTAGTTCAGCAGGTTTCTAACTATGTACAGGTTGCGGAAGGAGCACTCTATCCTTTGCTAAGAAGATTAGTTACCGAGGGACACTGTACAACGTATTTACAGGAATCGAACGAAGGACCACCCAGGAAATACTATAAGCTCACAGCTAATGGGGAGCAATATATGGAGGAAATGTTGAAGGAATGGAATCAATTTGTGAAGGATGTTTCTAGTTTATTGGAGGACGGTGCAGAACATGAGTAAAACGCTATTTCTGAAGCAATTTCGAAAAGGTATTAATGCAATGCCCCTGAAGGAGCAGAATGAATTATTAGAAGATTATGAAACACATTTTGCATTTGGAGAACAAGCGGGTAAAACGGAGGATGAGATTTCACTTGAGCTTGGCGATCCTTTAGAGTTAGCGCAGGTAGCTATGGAGGATTATTTAAAAAATTCCCCTGCTACAATTAAAAAGTCGGAGTCGATGTCCAGAACAGTCTTTGCTGTAATCGGATTGTTCTCCCTCAACTTTATACTTGCGGTCGTTCCAATCGGGATAGCAATCTGGGCTACTTGGTTCAGTTTAATGGTAAGTGCAGGTGTTATGATTATTGCACCTCTGTTAGTATTGGTCGATTTTATAATCAATGGCGAATTCATTCTTGGTAAACTTTTTGCTACCATTGCGATTTCTGGGATAGGGATCTTATTCGGTATCGCATGTAAATATCTAGGTACAATGCTTCTGAAGGTTACGAAGTCTTACTATTATTGGAATGTTCGCGTCATTAAAGGAGGGAAATAATATGAGAAAGCGTTGGATTCTTACCGCCATCATTCTTATTGTCATTGGTATCACAGGTTTATCGTTTAATAAGTTCCAATTGGGGAACGGAAATTTAAAAAGCGTTGAGAAGACATGGACCTTCGATCCACAAACATTAAATAACGTTACCGTTATTGGTACATCTAATGATGTGAAAGTGACATTCGTTAATAATGACAGTGATACAGGTTCCATATTAGTTGAAGGAAAGACCGAACAGGCGACTATTGATCAAATTAATAAGGCTTCCATTGTAAATAGCAAATACGAGCTTGATCTAACGACTAAGTTCAAACTACAAATTTTCTCTTTGGATTTTAGTTTTGAGAGTGAAAAAATCCACATCACTGTAAGTTTGCCTAAGGATCATGTTCTAGAAACTGTAGATATAGGTACGAATTCCGGGAACCTTAACGCTGAACACGTACTAGCACAACAGGCAACGATAACTACAAAGTCAGGTAATCTTAATGTTGTAGCCATACTAGCAGAACAAGCAACGATAACTACGAATTCAGGCAATCTTAAGGCAGAAGAGATACAAGCTGAAAATGTATTGCTAACAACGAAATCTGGTAATCTGATTGCCGATAATATAACTGGTAATCTGCAAGCATCTATTAACTCAGGTAATATGAAACTTACTAATGTTTCCGGTCAAGTTACTGCAGAAAGTAGTTCGGGTAATATAACTATTTCACAATCTACAGTACATGGTGCTGATGTTAGTGCTTCATCAGGAAATGTAACCTTTACCGTTGCTGAAGGGTTTAGTGGGTTTTATGAACTACGTTCTAATTCAGGAACTATTAAAGCACCAGATTCTATTGGAACTTCATCAGATATGATCAAAATTAATACAAAGTCAGGCAATATTAAAGTCAAGTAATCTAATTCGTTTCTAGTTCAAGAGATAGATTCTTTGAACTAAAACTGTAGGTGTGTCTATTCCAAGCAACTTGGAGAGGCACACCTATTTTTTCTTATTTAACAATTGGAAGGGATTTACGTACGGTAACAGAATAGTTAATATATCGTTAAACTCATTCCAAAAGGAGGCATCAATGACTTTCCCTGTATGGATTAATCTTGGATTCATTACATTGCATCCACATACCGTATTCGAAGCATTAGCCTATTTCTTAAGCTTCCGTGTATATTTGTACACACGAACAAAAGGTGCTCTTCGGATCGATCAGGGAATGTGGATTATTGTTGGAGCTATTATCGGTGCGGCAATCGGCTCTAAAGTACTGTTCTGGTTTGAAGACCCTTTTCAATTACTGCAGAAGTGGAACGACTATGTATACCTTATGAGTGGGAAAACCATTGTAGGTGGACTGCTCGGTGGGCTTATAGGCGTTGAATTAATGAAGAAAAGAATGGGTATTACCCGCTCCACTGGCGATGATATGACGCTACCTCTAATCATGGGAATTGCGATTGGACGTATTGGCTGCTTCTTAACTGGTCTTGATGACCATACGTATGGCACACCAACGACATGGATTACTGCTATCGATTTTGGCGATGGGATTCCACGTCACCCTACACAATTATATGAAATATTATTCTTACTTCTACTCGCTACCCTACTTCTAAGCTACAAACATCAATTACGTAAACGGCAATCTCTAGCAACGACCTCACCCAAGACTCTACCTAACGGCGCTATCTTCCAACTATTTATGACTAGTTATCTTACTTTCAGATTTGCGATTGATTTTATTAAGCCAACCCCTCATCCGTACTTTGGACTGAACAATATGCAGATTGCTTGCTTAGTAGCATTAATTTACTACGGATCGCTCTTGTATCAATGGATTGGAAAACCACATCAACCTTATTCGGAGGATACTAATTATGCCAACCAAAAATAGACCCTATATTTTCTACGAGTTAACGAATAGTATATGCTCCCAGTGTCTACGTAAAGTAGAAGCAAAAGTCATTATCGAAGACGATCAAGTATTTCTACTTAAATATTGTGGCCATCATGGGCGAGAAAAAGTATTAATTTCAACCGATGTTGAATATTACAAGAAGTGTAGGGAGTTTCTCAAACCTGCAGAAATGCCCCAACATTGGAATACGCCCATTCGTTACGGCTGTCCCTATGATTGTGGATTATGCCCAGACCATGAGCAGCATAGCTGTCTAACCTTGCTTGAAATAACGGAACGCTGCAATCTACAATGCCCAATATGTTATGCGGAATCTTCTCCCCAGCACGGATCATTTCGCTCATTAGAGCAAATAGAAAAGATGCTTGATGCTATCGTCCGTAATGAAGAAGAACCAGACATTGTGCAAATTAGCGGTGGTGAACCAACGATTCATCCGCAGTTTTTTGAAATTCTTGATCTCGTCAAAAGTAAGCCTATCAAGCATATTATGGTCAATACAAATGGATTGAAGATTGCTCAAGATCGCAAGTTTGCCGAGCGATTGGCATCCTATATGCCAGGCTTTGAAATTTATTTGCAATTTGATAGCTTTGAAGAAGCTACACTACGTGAATTGCGAGGGGTAGATCTACGCGAGGTTCGTCGTAAAGCATTAGCTAATCTTAACGACTACAATATTTCTACGACATTAGTTGTAACACTCAAAAAGGGACTCAATGATCATGAAATTGGTGATATTATTCAATTCGGATTGAAACAACGTGCTGTTCGAGGCGTAACATTCCAGCCAATTCAAGCTGCTGGTAGACTCGAGGAATACGATCCTGCCAAGGAGCGACTTACACTTAGTGAAGTACGTCAAGGCATTATCGATCAATCTGACCTTTTCCTACCTGAAGATATTATCCCCGTGCCATGTCATCCAGATTGTCTAGCTATGGGATATGCTCTGAAGCTAGGTGATGAAGTTATTCCACTAACGGGCATGATGGACCCCGCAATTTTATTAGAGGGCGGCAGAAATACGATCGTCTTCGAGCAGGATATTAATTTGAAAGCTAAAATTTTTGATCTATTTTCCACCGCTCATTCACCAAGTTCATCAGCACTTTCACTCAAAAATCTATTATGCTGCTTACCGATGGTATCTGTTCCTCAAGATATTAATTACGATAATGTATTCCGTGTCATTATTATGCAATTTTTGGATCCCTATAACTTCGATGTTCGTTCAGTCAAAAAATCATGTGTCCATATTGTACATCCAGATGGTCGTATTATCCCCTTCGATACATATAATATGTTCTATCGTGGAGATAAAGAGGAGAAATT
Organism: Paenibacillus sp. Y930; assembly: GCF_056786375.1. NCBI lineage: Bacteria > Bacillati > Bacillota > Bacilli > Caryophanales > Paenibacillaceae > Paenibacillus > Paenibacillus sp. Y930. Next base: position 170,945 of record NZ_JBXCIX010000005.1, read on the forward strand.
AGTTGAGCTGCAACGTGAATTTGAACTAAGATCAAGAGGTGATTAGTATGAATGATGATGAAAATCAAGATTTGCAAGACTCTGAAATCACTAACCTAACCTCAAAGGAAAAGAAATCTTACAATCTCAAACATGTATGGTTAGGCATTGGATTATTAGCAGTACTACACCTCATACTATTCCTGTTTCCTATAGGATTTTTCTTTATTGGTGTAGTACAAATCGCTTATTTATTTCCAGCTACACTCATTTTTAGTAAATATCCTGGTATTGTGCAAGGACTATTGATTGGAGCCGGTATTACTTTCTTATTAAATGCCGCTTGCTTTGGACTTTTCGTAAGTGGCGTTCTTTATTAATGACTTGTCCACCACTTGCAATAGCTATCAAAAAAGGCTATCGCAAGTACGATCGATAACGATCTTACTTGTGATAGCCTCAGCGCTCAACTTATTAAAGGTTATACAAAAAGCGGACTTTGAACTTTCACTATTACAGTTTCTTCACAAACTCCGACTTTAATTTCATAGCTCCAAAGCCATCAATTTTGCAGTCGATATTGTGATCTCCATCGATCAAACGTATATTTTTCACTTTCGTACCTATCTTCAATACGGAAGAGCTTCCTTTTACTTTAAGATCTTTCATAATAGTAATGCTATCACCATCATTCAAAACATTTCCGTTTCCATCCTTCACAATCTCGGTACCCAACGTATTGTCGCTTTCCGATTCCAATGTCCATTCATGAGCACATTCTGGACAAACTAACAGACTTCCATCCTCGTATGTGTATTCTGAATTACATTTAGGGCAGTTTGGCAAACTAGACATAATTTCATATTCTCCATTCGTTAATGTTGTACTACACTACTTCGCCATCAGTATGCCTGACTCCTGTTTTATCATTGTGAACTATGTTCCACAAAATGTTCGATAGGGTCCTGTTTCCTCATCAGGTAAAGTAGCAAATACCGATTGTTCGGCTGAATGCTCGTAAGGATTAGATAGCAATGCCAATAGTTGAACCATTACGGTATAATCGCCATGCTTAGTTGCAGCTTCTAATGCTGCCTCCACTCGATGATTACGTGCAATAATCGCTGGATTGCTATTACGCATTAATTGCTGCGCTAGCTCTGTTGATTGTGATTGTCGCTCTAATCTATTTTGCCACTGCGTATACCATAACTTAAACTCTTCTGTAGCTGCTAATGCGGAGTTTTCCAGTTGATTGAACGTCAACATAATAAATGTATTCGTGTAATCCGCTCCATATTGGTGCATCATACCAAGTAAATCTTTAATAAGCGCTTCGTCTTGTTCCTCTTCGTTATACAATCCTAACTTCGCTCTCATTCCAGCCAGCCAACGAGCATAATACTCCGTTGCATAGTTTGATAATGCAGCCTGCGCCAATTCAACCGCTTCAGCATGATTGTCATGAAGCAATGGTAGAAGTGTTTCTGCAAACCGTGACAAATTCCAACTACCAATATACGGTTGATTACCGTAAGCATAGCGTCCCTCTCGATCAATGGAGCTAAATACCGTTGCAGGGTCATAACTATCCATAAATGCACATGGACCATAATCAATCGTTTCGCCGCTAATGGCCATATTATCCGTATTCATCACACCATGAATAAAGCCTACCAATTGCCAGCTTGCAATAAGATGAGCTTGACGCTTAATAACTTCTTCAAGCAAATGAAGATAACGATTATCATCAGCAGCAATATAAGCATAATGACGCTCAATCGTGTAGTCCGCCAATTGCCTAAGCTCGTCATCATTACCCCATTGAGATACATATTCAAACGTACCGACTCGCAGATGACTAGCTGCTACACGAGTAAGAACAGCACCTGGTAAATTCGTTTCACGAACAATCGTTTCCCCAGTCGCCACTACAGCTAAGCTACGAGTAGTAGCAATGCCCAATCCATGCATCGCCTCACTAATGATATATTCCCGGAGCATCGGACCTAGTGCTGCTCTGCCATCACCTCGGCGTGAATAGGGAGTTGGACCCGAACCTTTAAGCTGTATATCTACACGTTCACCTTGAGGAGTAATCTGTTCACCAAGCAGTACGGCTCTACCATCACCTAGCCTATTGAAATGACCAAATTGATGCCCGCCATATGCTTGTGCAAGTGGCATGGCATGCTCTGGAATCCTATTTCCAGCTAATGTTGCCACTCCTTCTTCGCTTAGCAGTGCGCTTGCGTCTAACCCTAATGCTGCCACCAATGGTTCATTAATAATAACTAGCTTGGGCGATCTTACTGGTGTTGGATTAATTAGCGTATATAGAGTTTCAGGTAAATGAAGATAACTATTATCGAAATGCCAGCCTGTCTCTAATCGTTTTTCATTAGTAGTCATTATATAGCCCTCTCTATTGCAATTTTTCATTTCCATCACTACGCTAAAGCGTTGCGACTAGTTTTCACGGATATTATTTATGGTTTGCTTGAGAAAAGCAAAACGTACCTTTTTAAACATAACGCATTAACGATTACTGCTAGCGATACATTGATTTCTTCCAGCTCTTTTTGCTTCATATAAGCATTGATCAGCTATATCGAACAATTGTGTAAGATTCGTTGATGTAGCTGGATAAGCAGAAATTCCAGCAGAAACCGTAATATAATCACCACAAGGGCTTATTGTGCTTTCAATTATTTTTCTTAACTTCTCAGTAACCTCATAAGCTTCCTGCTCATTCATTTGATGGAGAAGCAATACGAACTCTTCGCCGCCATAGCGACAACAAATATCTTCTTTCCTAGCTACTTCACGCATTTTTTCTGCTAGAAACTTTAATACTTCATCACCAACAGAATGACCATAGGTGTCATTTACTCGTTTGAAATGATCAATATCCAATATAACAATAGAGAAAGTTGTCTCGTTATTTCTCCACTTTTGCGTATACTCATCCATTGTTCTACGATTCATTAGCTTTGTTAATGGATCTGTTTGAGACTGCTCTGTAATAAAGTCTACCTTTTCATGGAAAAACCCAAGGCTATAAGTTAATGCCTTTTTCAATTGAATGGCTTCATAATACCAAGCTTTTACTTTATTCAAGCTTTCGCTTTGATTTTTCTCGGTGCTAGATTCAATAAAGCCAACCAGCTTTTGCAGCGGTTGGGCAATTAATTGTGATATTAACACAATAATAACTAACGATAACAACAAATAAGGCAATGCATTCACAATCATTTCTTGCATCATTTCTGTCGTTGGTGCCAATGCAACTGCTGCTGGACGTTGTGAGACGACTCCCCAACCTACCGACGGAACATAGGCATATCCCGCAAGCATGTCGATTTTTTCCGTATTAAGAACACGGGTTGCTCCATTTTGCTTGTTCATCAATTGCTGTACCACTGGATTTTCCGATACTACATCATTAATTCGTTCTGAATTTTTATGATAAATTATATGACCCTCTTGATCGACAACATAGACATAAGAGCCATCTTCATAATAATGCTGTCCTAAAATTTGATTAAGTATATTTTCTTCTTTTAAGTATAAGCTTCCCCCAACAAGGCCTAAATAATGTTGATTCTCATCAAAAATAGGATAAGAAATAAAAATAATTAATCTTCCAGTAATTGATAAATAAGGCTTAGATACAACGGGTCTTTTCTCTCGTAATGCTTCTTTTCCACCTTCAGAATCCATAAGTTTACCGACTAGATCAAGCGTTTGAGGCGATGTTGCGACGATTTCACCGTTTGCATCAACAATAACAACAGAGTTAAATGTAGCTGTTTGATGCTTGAGCCGTTCAGTCTCTTCAAATAGCCTAGCGCTAGCATCCTCGTTTGTCATATATGAGGCAATCTCATGTGAGCTCCAAGCTAATGTTTGAAGTGTCATTTGAAAGAAGACATCTGTCGTATTTGCAAGTTTTTCAGCATACATCTGATTCGTTTCTAAAGCACTTTCTATTAATGTGTTTTTACTCATTCTATAACCTGATGAGATACTACTAAATAACGTTAATATGACCGATAATAGCGCTACTGACAATATAAGATACTTTAAAGAAATTTTCATAATGTATTATGCCTCCCCTCTAATATCTTCTTCAACCAAATATATCATATTTCGCTATTTTTCGCGGATTTATTTATAATAAAAAGCCATGCAAGAGCTGCTCGGCTTACACTTCAAACTCAGATAAAATCCCCTTTAATTCATTAACCTTATCCATATTTCTACTTACATTTGTAATTACTTAATTTCCCTTCATAAACTAACGCCAACTGCTCACTTTGCCGAAAATCGTCGGGTGTCACTAATGCAGGAAGCTTATTCCATAGCTTAATTCCCGAACGCTCTAATATTTCCGCAACAAATTGCGAACAAAAATAAGAGTTGCTAAATTCAACCGGTTCCTTGAGCGCGATGCCGATCACACCTAAAATATTATACATATACTTTTGACGACTCCGAACAAAAATTTGCAAAACTCGCTTCATCTTCTCGATCTCACGTTCAGTTACTTGAAGCTCGTAGATGACACAGGTCGTATTGGGATATTTGCTAAATGTACCCGTCTTAAGATCCTCCTTAACGAAGCCGCCATTCAGAGGATTATTAGGATGCTTTCTGCCAAAGCTATACAACTCAGACAACTTTGAGTCAAAGGAAATCGAAGCGTGATTATAGGGCGCTTTTGTATAGCCTTGAATCATCTTCGTAAATAGCGTTCCTGTATTCGTAAGTAAAATATAAATTGATAGATTATTTGACATACTTACAAAAACCCCTTTTGAAAATTGTTCATTTCCTTCATAATAACATATGAACCCTTTTATGGCGCATGTTCAAAAAGTAACCTTAAAAGGGATTCTACCTTATACTAAGTTGGTGATTCGTCCTGGACAGTTCATTAGTAAAGCTCATCATTGTTTTGGCAGCTGTAGCCGTCATACAATTGTTATATGTTATCATACGTAAAATACAGCCTATTAAAGATTATACGAATATTGGAGCTCGTATCAAAATGTGGTGGGGCATGCTTATTATTTTTGGTTTTGCCACGCTACTCAATCCGCTAGTATCATTAATTTCGTTAATGGGACTTTCGTTTTTTGCACTTAGAGAATATTTCTCCATGATCAAATCAAGTAAAGCGGACAGAAGATTATATTTATGGGCGTACTTATCAATCCCATTGCAGTTTTATTGGATCTATATTGAATGGTATGGAATGTTTATTATATTTATCCCAGTGTATGTATTTTTATTAATTCCAATTCCACGATTAATTAATAAAGGAACGGTCGGATTTCTCCGCAGCGTTAGCTCGGTACAATGGGGACTAATGCTTATGGTTTTCGGACTTAGTCACTTAGCTTATTTCCAATTTGCTACGCCGCAATATGGAGCAGGATTAGTGCTATATCTTGTTATATTGACGCAGCTCAATGACGTTGTTCATAATCTAGTATCAATCTATTATAGCAAAGGAAAAGTTGTTCCTACTGCCAATGCTAATTTGACTTGGGCAGGCTTCATCTGTGCCTTTGTAATAACGACGGCTGTTTCATATTTAATCTACCCGTATCTCACACCGCTTGATCTAATGTTCGGAATACTTTCTGGTATGCTCATTAGTTTAAGTGGATTTCTCGGCAGTTTAACCGTTTCCGTGCTAAAGCGAGATTTATTACTTGGCGATGATAATAAATTCGAAGCTTTGAAAAAAAGCCATCTAAGTAGAATCGACAGCTTAACTTATACTTCACCAGTATTATTCCATGTTATCCGTTATTTCTTTGATTTCATGTGAAGCATATGTATTCTACTTAAAATTGTACGCTACAGCTGAATATGTCCCTTGTATAAATAATGGGTCAACAGAGCAACTAAGATTATTAAGTTGCTCTGTTGACCCTTATTCTTGAAAGTATTGCTTATCCATTTACAATATTTTGAACCCGACCGACACGGCCATCCTCTAATCTAACCTTAATTCCATGCGGATGCTGTGGTGAATTAGTCAGCAAATCCTTCACTATTCCACGCGAGGTTTTACCTGTACGCTGATCCTGCTTTAATACGATATCAACCTCTAGTCCCGGCTTGATATTACTTCTCAATTTACCATCCATGTCTTGTTTCATCTCCAACTTTATATTATCAGTAAACCTTATCGTAACATAACTTATACTAACGTTCTATTAGAGTAAAATCAAAATAGGCAAGAGCATTGTTTCCTTATAGGAAGCACACTCTTGCGTATTTCAATCCAGCTTCATCTTCGATGCCAACTAAGCTACGTCAGCCAATCATCGTTATCAAATTCCGATTTTTGAACTACCGCTTACAATGAAGGTTCAAAAAGCGGGCTTTCAGAACCCAGAAGATGGAGTGCTACTTGAGAAAGGCGGAAGCGCAAGTGTACATAGTTGGTACACGCGAACCGTACTTTCCAAGTTCACTTCATATTCGATGTCGACTAAGCTACGTTAGTCAATCATCGTTATCAAAGTCCGCTTTTTGAACTACCGCTACTCTTACAGTGGTTTGAATTCAATCCACTCTATCTGCATCCCCGGCTTCACAAAATCCAGCTTCATCTCATATAGACCCGCTTCTAGCTCTACTTTCACAAGCTTCTGCTTAATCCATTTACCATCTGTTCCGTTCGTTTGAATTGTCGTCATTAACTGATCATTCAATGTTACATTACAAACCGTTTGTGCGACATTCGTTTCTGGTGACATAATATGAACGATAAGACGATACTCGCCCGCCTCATCTACCTTCATATAGATCGATTCATTCACGACAGGTGTAACTTGTGCATTATCAGATAATGACTGAACTACTGCTGGTGTAAGTGATGGATTGGCTGTTAATTTCGTAACAACATCTTCAATGACATGATCTCTTGTAAATACAATCGAATTCATAATAAACTCACAAATATTTATCGCACTACGCTGTAATTCTCCGCGTGTTAATGTACCGTTCTCTAATGATTCCATCGTATTGTCATCTAAGGAGTTAATTTCTGCCCCGTAGTTATTAACGACCATATATAGATCATTTTGCGCGCGCACCATAAAGTTAGTGTACTTCAAGCTTGGTGCTCCACCATGGACAACATCATTCATAACTGCCCACCAGTCCGTCATCACGATCCCTTTGAAGCCCCATTCTCCTCGAAGAATTGTTGTATTCAAATCATAGTTAGAAGCAGACCAATGTCCGTTAATTGCGTTATATGAGGTCATGATGGAATTCGCACCGCTTTGTTTTACAGCAATTTCAAACCCTTTCAAGTAGATCTCACGTAATGCACGCTCAGATACTACAGCATCTACCTTCGTACGGTATTGCTCCTGATTATTACAAGCAAAATGCTTCAGAGTAGCATTAGAGCCACCCTTCTTAATGCCACTTGTGCATGCCGCAGCAAAAGCACCAGTTACGAGAGGATCTTCAGAGAAATACTCAAAATTCCGACCATTAAGTGGGCTGCGGCGAATATTCAGCCCTGGTCCAAGTAAAGTATCAATGTTATTTCTTAATAGTTCTTGACCTTCCATCACGTAAAGTTGTTCTACTAGGTTCGTATCCCATGTGGCAGCAAGTAAAGTTCCAATTGATACTTGCGTTGCTTTATGTCCACTGTCCATACGAATGCCAGAAGGACCATCAGCTGTACACGCTACTGGAATGCCAAGCTTGAATAGATTATCGCTAATTCCACCGAATGCAGAAGCTGTACCTGGTGTTACAAGCGGACTACCCATACCTTCGCCTCTAACAATTGCCGCAAGATCTTGATCACCAAGCTGAGCAATAAATGTCTCCATGCTTACCTTTTGATCATAAACATCTTGTAATTTGTACCCTTGGTCACCAGTTTGCTCCAACGTTTTCGGTAGATTTTGCTCTATACGTTCAGCTAACGAAATTTGTTGTGTAGGAACTTCTACAGAAATCAATTCATAAGTGCCATCTGCTTTCAGTGAACCTGGTGCCATTCTAGTAAAGCTTTCTGTTGGTGCCAACGCTTCTGTAAGTTGCTCGATCACTTGAATCGTATCTACAACATATCCGCTTTGATCTTTTAGACTAACGTTTACTGTATTTTTCACGCTATTACCAACATGTAGCTTGTATGTTCCAGCCTCTAATATATAAGCAGAGCGATATCCAGTTACACCACTATCATCATAGGACGCCATAGAATGAATAGGGAAGGTTACTGTTAACGTTTGAGTTTCTCCTGGTTGAAGCTCCTTCGTCTTACCGAAAGCTGCTAATACTTTAACAGGTTGACCTAACTTACCTTGTGGTGCTTCATAATACACTTGGATAACTTCTTTACCCGCGAACTGAATACCATTATTAGTAACTGTTGCACTAATTTCAATACAATCGACGCCTTCTTGTGAAACTAACTTCGCTTCCAATTGAGCAATGTCAAAATCGGTATAGGAAATACCGTAACCGAATTCAAACTGAACTTTCTCAGGACAGAATGTCTCGAAGTAGCGATAACCTACATATATATCTTCTTCATAAATGGTCGTCTTCTCATTACCGAATTGATGAGTTGACGGATAATCCTCAATCGCATAAGCTATCGTATCCGTTAGTTTGCCGCTAGGTGTTACATCACCAACTAATACATCAGCGATTGCGTTACCGCCCTCCATGCCACCTTGCCATGCATAGATTACAGTTGAAATCGGGTTGACATAACTAGCATCATTCAGCCAACTCATATCAATAATATTCGATACATTCAATACAACGACTGTGTGTTCAAAATGTGCCGTTACAATATGCAACATTGACTTTTCATCAGCTGTTAGTTGATAGCTTCCAGGCTCATCCGCATTATCCTTATCTTCGCCTGCTGTACGTCCAATAACAATAATTGCTTTATCAGACTCGCTTCTTGCCGCTAGTACTAGTTCATCTGATAATGGCATTTCCTTCTGGAACCATGGTTCAGCAGCCCAGCCGCCTCCACCATTGTCGAATGGATTTTCTACAATCCATTGTTCATATGTAGCAGCTAATGGTTCATTAACTGTAATGTTGTCTTTACCACGAAGACCATCCAATAAATTCGTTGTATGTGTCACATGAACACTACCACCTGAACCTGTACCGCTACGGTAATAATTAATTTGAGTTCTACCGAAAATGGCAACCTTATCCTCATTTTGCAAAGGAAGAACTTTATTATTATTTTGCAACAATACCGCGCCCTGTGCCGCCACTTCCCTGCTAAATTCAGCAAACCCTTCTAATGGAACGCCTATTTGTTCTGTAATCAACTCATCCACTCCCTATCGCTTATTACTTATATATTTTGAACTTACACTTATATCCATAATAACCCAACGAAGATACAAATTATAGTACGTATTAGAGTACAAATTATATGCAATTTTGTCTTATCGTTGGACAATCTCGCTCTATAGCTATGACGATTACTACTCAAATTAGCTATAGAGCATATATCACTTGTTCATAGCAATTATAATTGAAGTCATCGATAATGGTAAAGGAATGGAGCAGGAGCAGATTGTGCAGCTATTAAATCCAGCAATGAAAGGAAAGGGTGGAATCGGGCTTGCCAATACGAATCGACGGTTAACACAACTGTATGGACATGGCTTGTCTATTGTCAGCAAACCTAATGAAGGAACAACCGTTTCCTTTATGATTCCGGATCATTATAGTAAGTAGTATTTCCCGCTATACTCTTGAACAACAAAGAAGCAGTTCCCTATATATTGAGGGACTGCTTCCTTGTATATATTTAGACTATCTATCGAACTATGAGTTATTTAACATCAATCATATACATGACCATGACAAGATGACCAGCAACTTCATAATTCATCATAAACGTGTAAATACCCTTGTCTTCATTAGAAAGATCCAGTATGAACTTATCCGGATTTGCTGCCCACTCATTAACATCAAATATCGTTTCATTAAACGTTGCATTGTTGCGAACGCCTGCTGCAGTAGGGATAACATAGTTACCATCGATATCTTTAACGATATTCGCTACTTCAACGACTGGTCCTTGTAAACTACCCATTACAATGAATTGAGGATCCGCAATCAAGTTCTCCAATTTTGTTAAGCCTTGCAATGGTGAGAAGTCAGCTACTTCATTACCTGCAATATCAAGGGTCACTAGATTTTTCGCATATTGTAAACCATCAAGTGATCTAACTCTTCTGGAGTCACCTGTTAGCGTCGTAAGGTTGTACATATCTCCAAGTGTGATCTCACCACTTATAGCTAAAGTCTTCTTAATCGCTTCATTTAAATACTTGTCGCTTATCGTAATGACTTGAGTTAAGTCTAATAGTGTTAATTCCTCTGTAGCTTTCTGCAAGGCTACTAATGCTGCATCAATTTCAGTTTGAGTAGCATCTTCATTAGCTAGTACTTCTTCTGCTCTCATCAAGCTAATTTGTAATGCTGCAATGCTTTCAGAAGTATAACCATCTAGTGAAATAACTTTAGTCTCTTCGATTGCCGTAACTAGATCGCTTGTATATAGTCGATCTCCATTGGCAAAGTGGAATTTCGCATCCCCCCATACTGCATGGTCAGATCCGTTACCATTTCCTCCGTCCGTTACGACTAGCTTAAGCTCTTGCGCTCCGCTAAGATCAACTTCAAGCTGTTGCTCTGCGTCTCTTGAATTCATTAATCCACTATCAAATTTCTTCTCTCCATCTACATATACTTCAAAAGAAACTGAACCTACAGTATTATACATTTGTCGATCTACACCTACAAATGAAGTGAAGTAGTTAACATCTTTATCCGTTAGATTATATACAATCGTGGACGTTGAATGTGCACCAATACCTTTAGCATACGTAACTTCGGCGTTGTTTTCATCCGTTAATCGTAATGCTTTACCACTTATTGCAATATCTTTCTTAGGTGCAGTATAGCTATTTTGTGTAGACTTCCAATTATAATCAGATACATACTTGAAGTCTTCCATATTAACAACGGCAATAATTCTTGTTTTTGTAGTCGTGTTGTCATCTTTATCGGTAACAGTGTACGTGATTGGGTATTGTCCCGCACGATTGAAGTTTACTTCATCTTCACCAGTTACGACGACTTGAGAAGTGATGTTGCCATCTTCAGCATCGATAGCTGAATACTCTGCGCTAACTGATATTGCTTGTCCTACTTTAGTAGAAGTAGACGCACCTATTGTAAGTTCAGGTGTACTATTCAAAATTAAAAACTTAGCACCTGCAAAGTTTCCATGATCAGATGCATTGCCATTACCTGCGTTGTCTACAATTAGTGTTAATTGCTCAACACCTTTAACTGGTATTCTTACAAATTGGGCTTCGGTATTGTATTTCATCAACCCGCTATTATACACTTCTTGACCATCAGCCATAATTTTAAAGATTACACTTGAGTTATTTTGTGCTGCAATATTACGGTCAACGCCAATGATTGTTTCAAAGTACTCGTAGTTCGTATCACCAATGTTATATACAATTTCAGAATTGGCATGTGTTCCTATTCCTTTTGCGAATTCTTTCGTTTCACCATTAACAAGTAATTTTAATGTGGCGTTAGTACTTGATTTATCTTTTCTTACGACATTATAATCTGTTCTTGCAGATTCCCACTCCACATCAGTTGCGTATCGACTAGAACTGTACACGACAACCGTTCTGGATTGTGTAATTTTATTTCCATCGCTGTCCGTCACTGTGTATTGTACGTTGTAAGTACCTGTTTTCTCTGAACTGAACCCATTCATTTGTACATCAACTTTTTCGATTAAGTTTCCATCTTCGACATCAAATGCTTCTACGCCGCTTAACATATCGAATTCATCATTTAACTTAACGACTACCATTTCTTCAGCTACCGTTAATGTTGGCATACTAGAATTATTACTGAATTTCGCATCAGCCCAAACCGTATGATCATAATTATTACCATTATTATTAGCATCTGTTGTAACGAGTTTGATTTCTTTCGCTCCTGTAACAGCTACTTTTACATATTCGTGTGCTGTACTTGATAGGAAAACATCACTATCGAATACCTTTTCTCCGTCTACATATATTTCAAATGTAGCTGAAGATGGTCTACCTTTCGCTGCTTGATCGATACCAATATAACTTTCAAAGAAGTCATAACCTCTACCCTCAATATTGTAGACCACTTCAGAATTGGCATGTGCGGCAAGACCTTTAGTATAGGCTACCGGAAGTCCCTGTCTAATAAGTGTAATGATGCCTCCATTAGCGGCTTTATCTTTCTGGAAAGAACCCGAGCCAACTTTGGCTGATTGGGCATTCAGATCAGAAGCATACATATAATTACTCGTAACGGTAACGTTTGTTGTCTTCGTTTCTGTTGCCTGTTCACTCTTTACTTCATATACAACTTTGTAGTTTCCTTTACGTGTAACATTAACATTATTTGATTTCACAACAACTTTACTCGTAATATCATTGCCTTGATAGTTCGTTGCCTTCACATAATTCATAGGATCAAACGGATGATTCAGCTTCAATGTCACTTGATCCTCAACAGATAACGTTGGCATGAATGCCTTAACAGATACTGGTTTAAGCGTATTTAGCTTCTTGTCATAGCCAATAATTGTATAAGTATAATTAATGCTCGGATCTATATTCTGATCAACGAATTGACCCGTACCAGTGAATCCTACAAGCGTATCGTTTCTATAAATCTCATAGCCTAAGAAATCTTCTTTAACGGATTTGTCCATCGTAAAGTTTAATGTATTAGACTTTGCAGTAGCGTTAGCAGTAATACCGACTTTTATCGCTACATCTTTGCTAGTTATACCTGTTCCTTCATAATTAATTAACGTATCATTCAAATACCATAGCTTTTTCGGAGCAGGGTATACAGCTGTCTTCTCTCTCGTTTCTGGATTAACTGTGAATCCATGTCTAGCAAAATAACTACTTAAATCCATTCCAAGCACTTCTGAGGAAAACTCCACTAAATACTGTTGCTTAGAATTATCTCCGTTAGCAAGAGAAACCTTCCGCTCGCGGTACATTCTATTCAGCTCCGTCCAATATCCTGGATGAGCTAATTCTAACTGCCAATATGCTGCAAGTGCTGCAAAATAAGATTGATTGTTCATGACTACTTTATTTTCTTCGATAACGTATTTATAAATTGTACTTTCATACGGAATACGGTTATCTATTGCGATACTGTTATTTATTGAATTAGCATGAACAGACATCAACATAGATAGCATATTATTCGTTATTTCACCATATTCTCGTTCACCAACAGCCAAACGGTGTCCAATCTCATGATTCAATCCCCAACCTGGAGATACTTTGTTAAAGTCAGCTAACATCGTGCCAACCGTTCCGATTTGAATCCCGGTATGGTCACCTGCTGCATACATAGCACCATATGGTTGCATTAATCTAATATTTTCACGAATTAACTTCGGATCATGAAGTTCACTACTACCATCGAAACCATAGAAATCAAACATTGTCTTCATCCAAGCATCATAGCCTGTTATCGTATCCATTGGATTTTTACCTTGCGTTACAAAAGTGTTATAAGCGATTGTAGCTGTTCCAGTAAAGATAACATGATCACTTACCATCTCAACTACATCTATTAATTGACGATCATTAACATTTGGATGTACAGCTTTATCTGCATCTAATCTTTGTTTATAGTCGATTAAGAAAGCCTTAAATTCTTCTGGATCTGTATCTGCTGTCATAAACGGTATTTTCTCTAAACCTTCCAATCGAATGATTGGAGCTTTTCCTTGCTCTTCAGCCGTATAGGGATTAACAATATATACAGTTCCACCTTGAGTTACATCATGGGCATAATAACTATTTTTTGAAAATGTAGGTACCGTAATTGTATTTTTACCTGGACGTAATTGTATTGCTCTTGCCCATACGTTCCAAGCTGCCTCCTGTTGAGTAAAGACTATTGAGGGTAATTTATCGGCAGACTCTACATCTACATAAATGTTAATAGTTTCTCCTGGCATAACTGCAAAGCCAGTCGGCTGATTATTCGTACCAAAATTCACTCTCAAATTTTGTTGTGCGTGTTTTCTCATATCACCACGTTGCTCTGCGGTAATAATTGTACCTTCAAGATCGACTTCACCGTTAACTAGCTTTTTAGCCAATTCTAGTTGATCTCTGAACATAGAGTATAACGGATGTGCTTTCGCTTCTGCCTCTAATGCATTGATCTTGTCTACTTGATTGTATGCTGGAACTACTGCACTCATCGTTCCATCTGTGAAAATACCGCTAAAGGCATCTCTAACTGTATCTTCCTTGTAGAAAGAAAATTCTGCAGCACTTGCCCAATCTTGATTCGCTTTTGTTAATACGAATTTAATACGTTTAAATGCTGTCGGTGCAAATTTTATCTCAACAATATGACCAGTTGATCCCTTATACTCTCCTGTAGATACTAGTGTAAAATCATCGCCATTATCTGTAGCTGAGCTATAGATTTCAAATTTCTGCGCAAATCCTTTTCCTTGAGCACTTGCTTGTCTAGCGGCATAAACGATTCTATCTAATGTTGTCGATTCATTAAGATTGAAAATAATTTCATTAGTAAATATTGCACTGTTGGGCTTGCCAGTTTCCCAATGTGTAGCCATATCTCCATCAATAGCTTTTTGAATTTGTGAGTTCGGATAGTTTCCACCGTTATTAGTAATTGATCCAATATTGGCATTATCCATTTTGTATACTGCATTGTAATCCCTTAGAATATCTTTACCATACAGATCAAATGGAGCTACAGAAGCTAGATTAACGTTGCTCACATTACTTTCTACGACTGCTCTTACTTCATACTTACTTTGCAAATCATTGGCGAATACTGGAGCAGCCCCTACAGAAATATTTAGTAATAGCGCTGCAGTTGTTGCAATTACGATCATTTTGTTCATGTTTCTACCTCCTGAGTGATGATGATCTAATATTTAGCCACGAAAAAAAAACTACCCATAGAGTAGCTTTTTTGCACGCAAAGTCAGACATTTAAGACGTCAAAAATTACGTCGTCTTTATTCAACTTTTAGAAACAAAAAGCATGCTATACTCTTTGGCAACTGGCTGACATAGTTATTAGATAACTTTAGTCCCTGTAGCTTTGCGTCCCTACATTTCTATAGGTTTGCCACTTAATAATACAAACATTAACATAGCATGCCTTCATATTACATGATCATTTGGAATCAATTAAAAGTAGGTATAATAACCTTTTTTTATAAAATTTTATTAATTTCCACTCGATGATCACTTTTTTCTATAACTCAATCCTTATTTTTAAAGAATTTATATTATTTTCTCGATTAATTATTGTAAATAATGAAACTTTTGAACTGTATCGCTATTAACCTTATCCAGCGTTAAAAAAGCGGCAATCACTCCCCGATTGAATAACGAGAAGCGATCACCGCTTTGGAATACTTTTAGTTGGATTGTTGAATAAGTAATCTATAGATCATCGTTGCAGCTTCTACTTTAGTAGCTAGTCCGCTTGGATCATAGTTTCCATTAGTTTTTCCAAGGATAATACCAGACTGCTGCAATGTCTTAACCGCCGTTACCGCATAATTGCTAATTAATTGTTGATCTTTAAAGGTAACCAGTTCTACTTTGCCTGGTTTTGCATTCAACACAGTCATAACGCGTTGCAAAATGACAGCCGTATCTTCACGTCTAATAAGGTCATTTACCCCAAATTCAGCATTGCCATTACCATTAATAATTTGCAGTTTTTCCGCACTTGCTACTGCATTAGCATAGGTCGCATCCTTCTCCACATCAGTAAATGAGCTTACCGCTGTTCCATCTAGAAGACCCAATGTATTCATAACAAGCTCGATAAATTGTGCGCGTGTCATCTTGTTACTTGTATCTTCAGTATTTTCCACTATACCTACAATTACATCTCCGCTTTTTGTAATCGTATAGTTAAGAACTTCACCACTCCAGAAATAAAGTGTTAGTTTTACTGCGCCATCATTAACTTCTTGGAAAAAGTTCTCCTTAAGTATAATTTTGTTAGTGTCATACGAAGGTGCGAACGTGTAAGCAAATTCTTTGAATGACGTCCAGTTTTGTGGACCTGCAAAACTACCATCCGCATAAATAGCTTCCATCGTAGCAAGATTATCTCCGTTAAATGTCGTTGGAATTGCAAAATCGGTTGCTGTACCTACAATATTTTGGAGGACTGGCGTATTGTATGTAATAACATCGAAGTTCCAGCTCTTACCTTTATCAAAAGTAGCAGTTAATATCGCCTTAATCCCTAGTTTCTCTGATGCTGTTAAGCTTTCAAGCAAGCTTGCTTTCACAGTCAATGCTTCGCCAGCAAGGACATAATCTTCACCTGCAGTTAATTCCTCGCCAGCTAATTCAAGTGCAACGAATTTATTTCCGTTCAAATTAAGCGATTTCGTTACATCAGTAACTTCTTTACCTTGCTCTACATAGATGAAGTTAGATTCAGCTGTTGCTGAACGAATTGCCCAGCTAGCTTTCATCATTGCAAATAGCTCAGGGTTCGACCATTCAAAAGATTGACGACCAAAATGCTGTCCGTTATCCCATAGCATATGTGTTAATTCTTTTTCATTGGCATAGTGAATCATAAATTCAAAAAACTTAAGCTTTTCACCTTGCTGAATCGTATTCAAGTCAGTGTCGAAGCCCAGCAATCCAAATTCACCAATAATAACTGGAATACCGTTTTTCGTAAATGTATGATGTACACGATCAAATGTACTAATAATATCGTTTTTCGTTTCCTCATTAAATGTAGTGACGCCGGCAATATTTACACTAAACGGCCAAAAGCCGTAATAATGAACGGTAGATATAATATTCGGATCGTCTAGCTTATCAATAAAGCTGTATAGCGCATCTAGCTTATGCTGCTCTGACCCCGTATCTAGCGTTGGTAGGACGAGCGGACGAATATCGTTTTTACCTCCAGATTTCCTGACGATGTCATAGAAGGATGAATTCAGCTCATCAAGATATCCTTGTTTTTCTTCGTCCGTTCCCCAGAAGCGTGGTTCATTAATACTTTCGAACATTAGTTTAGTAGATAGATTTTTGTATCGGTTAGCAAGCTGCGTCCAAATCGCATCATAACGCGCAAGAGAAGCATCGTGATTTTCCTGCATGCCTGATTCTAACCAGATCCATGAATCATGATGAATATTGATCATCACATATAGATTCTCATCAAGCGACCACTGAATCACTTGATCTAAGCGATTAAGGAATTCGGCATCAATGATGTAGTTAGGAGCTTCTTCCATTCTTTGATCAAATGTAACTGGAATTCGAATACTTTTATAGCCTTGATCCGCAATTTGCTCGATGAATTCCTGCGTAACTTTAGGGTTACCCCATGCTGTCTCATCTTTTCCAACGGCATCAAAAGTATTGCCCAAGTTCCATCCAGGTTGCATAGCTTCTGTATAGTCTTTTATATCAATTTTGTCCTCCGTATTTTGAGCTGCAAAGCTAACAGTTGGTAACAACAACGCTAATAACAAAACCGTAGAAAATAATAATCTCTTGAAGTACTTCACATTAAAACCTCCCTTAGTTTCGCTTTACCAACATAAAATCACGCTCGAAAATGATATTTTGTTTATTTTGCAGCTGTACATTTCAATGTTGGTAACGCTTTCAAACGACTATACCATAACCAGTATTTGGGTGTACACCTCTGAAATTGGTGCTAATTTCATATAATAACTAGTGATCTATTGGTGTGTATAATTTCCAAACAATAGAAGCATCTTAATAGTATAGATTTTTCTAAATACTAATTTATCAGGATGTGTTCAGATGAGATTCGATAACTTTACATCTCCCCTTACAAATAGTGACAATTATGATATTGCACAAACGTCTGAACCTATAGTTACAACCATTTTTCGCTCCATAGCAGACAATATTAACTACCTTGAGAATTTTTTTCTGAAATCACAGGATCTCAAAAATCGTCGTTTCGTATTTAATAACAAACAATGTATTGCCTTTTATTTTGAAACGCTTGTCGATCAAGATAAGCTGCAACAAAATTTTTTTCTATCACTTTCTGATTTTACTAGCAAATTTAACGAAGCTAACTATCCCTTTCGCAACCTGCCTAACACAACAAACTTTGATGAAGTCACGCAAAAACTGCTTGAAGGATTTTCGGCGATCTATATCGATGGCGAGCAACATGTATTTTTCGTGGAAACCGCTGCAAGTTTCGTTAGAAGCACGAACGAGCCGAATAATGAAAAGGTTGTTAGAGGCTCCCATCAAGGGTTTGTAGAAAATCTAACGGTCAATTTGAATCTACTAAGACATAGAATTATTGACCGTAGCTTGTATATTCAATACATGACGATCGGTGATAAAACAAATACAAAAGTAGCTATAGCCTATATGAAAGGACTTGCTGACGAACAGATTGTAGAAACTGCACTAACAAGGTTACAAAACATTTCTACTGACATGGTCTTTAGTACGGATTTATTGGAAGAGTATATCGAAGATTCAACTGCCTCCCCATTTCCGCAAATGCAGAATACAGAACGACCAGATCGTGTGGAGGCTAATATAATAGAGGGAAAAATTGCAATCTTTGCCGAAGGTTCTCCAACCGTGCTACTAATTCCGTCCACTTTCTTTACGTTCTATCAGTCACCAGATGATTATAATAGCCGTGTCTATGTCGGAAGCTTCATTCGTATGATTCGACTATTCAGCTTTGGTATTGCTGTAACATTGCCAGCTATTTATATCGCAGTTATTGGCTTTCATTTTGGAGTGATGCCACATTTGCTTGCGATTACCGTTAAAAGCTCGATTGATAGTATTCCTTATCCACCTTTAGTTGAAGCGTTTATTATGGAATTGACAATTGAACTCATTAGAGAGGCCGGTATTCGACTACCTTCTGCTATTGGCATGACGATTAGTATCGTGGGCGGACTCGTTATCGGTGATGCCATTGTGAAGGCAGGACTAGTATCGAATACGATGATTGTTATCGTTGCGATGACTGCGATTGCCTGCTATGTCGTGCCTTCAAGTGAGATGAGCTCCGCAGTTCGCTTATTAAGATTTCCAATGATGATTGCTGCCTCAATTTTGGGATTTGTTGGCATTGTATTTGGTCTGATGGTTCTTTTCATACACCTATGCAAATTAGAATCATTCGGTACTCCTTACTTTTCACCTATAGCTCCATTTCGTTGGCATCAGTTAAAGGATTCACTACTTAGATTGCCTGTACGGTGGAGCAAAAATAAAAATATTAACCGATACACCAAAAAATGAAGAAATAATTCGTATCGAGGAGCCATTTCCCAATGATCAAATCAGAAAACAAAATTTCCCAATTTCAACTTTTTTTTATTATTATTCAAGCTCAAATTGGTATTGGCATTATTTATTTACCTTATGAGGTGAATAAAATTTCAGGCAGCGATGCGTGGATTTCCGTATTTGCTGCCGGTGTTTTTGTACAAATCGGTATTTTAATTATTTGGCTATTATGTCGTCGATATCCAGGGCAAACGATCTTCGAGTTTATGAATATTATTGTTGGTAGACCAATCGGATTTTTATTGAAAATGGGCTATATTAGTTACTTTTTTGTGACAGCTATATTAATGGTATTGCAATTTGGAGAGAAAGTGAATACATGGATGCTCCCTCGCACTCCGATATGGGTGATATCTTTTCTACTTATAGCGATTAGTATTTTATGCGTTAAAGAAAACTTAAAGGTAATGGCTCGTTTTATGGTCTTAGAGGCATTATTGCTGATCGTTTTACTTGCATTTACATTCCTTATACTAAGGGATCTTCACATTTTATACGTTTTACCAATAGGAGAGAGTGGTTTTTATAATATGTTAAGAGGGGCATCGCAAGGCTCATTTTCTTATCAAGGGTTTGAATCACTACTCGTCATACTACCGTACTGCTTAGGAAAAGGGGTAGGGAAATTGAAAGTCGCTTTATCCGCTAATGGATTCACCACAATCTTCTATACCTATCTCACCTTTATCACCATCACCTATTTCGGAACTTCAGCACTACGATTCATCCCTGAGCCTATACTCTACATTATGAAATTCAAATATTTGAATATTATTGATAGAGTAGATCTTATATTTTTCTCTATTTGGATTGTAACTGTTGCCACTTCATTAATGATGTATCTTTATTTAACTTCAGTCGGAATAACTCATTTGTTCGGCAAAACGAAGCGTACTCCTTTCGTATATTGTATAGGAGCTTTAACGTTTATTGTTGTATTATTTATACCAATAAACGGTCGAGTTATTCATATAGTGGGCTATACCGCCAATCTATATAGTATTATATTCACCTTTGTATTGCCTGCTATTCTATTGATCGTGTCACTTATTCGTCGTCAAAAAGTACGGGAGGATATCCCATCATGAATATATCGAGAAAGTCCCTTCTCCTTCTAGTATGCTGTTGTATTGTGTTGTTAACTGGCTGCTGGGATCAAAAATTACTTAGTGAGGCCAAGCTAGTCATGGTCTCGGGATTCGATGTCACTAAGGAAGGAAAGCTATTAGGGACAATCGTTATTCCTAAATTCAGTTCTAGCGAAGGAGCAGCCAAAGTAGCAGAAAGTCAAATTGTATCAGGGGAAGGTGATACGACGATGGATATTGGGAAGGCGCTTAATCTTAAAATTGCCGGACAATTCGATTCCTCGAAAATGATCGTTCTATTGTTCGGTGAGGATTATGCAAAGCAGGATATTCAGCCTGGACTTGATGTGTTTTATCGCGATCCAACACGTTCGCTCGTTGATAATGCTGCTGTTGTAAAAGGACGAGCTAATGAGCTACTTAATATTAAGCTCAATGAGGCCGGAGGCATGAGCCAATATCTCGATACCTTATTTGAAATTGCTCAGCATGATAACATCATTCCACGTCAAACGAGACCTATGTTTTCCGATTTTTCCGATCCATCAACTGATCTTGTATTGCCCTTCATCGAAGCAAAGGAAAATGAAGCAGAAATAATCGGGATAGCTTTATTCAACGGCTCTAAGTATACGGGTAAGCATTTAAATATTGATGAATCCATGATCTTTATGTTGTTGAATGACCATTTAAATAACAACTCGGAAATTAAAGTGAAGATCCACGAAAACGAAGTTCCAGAAAGTAAAAATTATATTTATATTAATGCATCGAAATTAAAGCGTAAATTAAAGGTGATCGGGCAGGATGCGAATCATATTTCGGCACATATTCATCTAGATTTGAAAGTAGAAGTGTTGGAGTATCCGGAAAACTATCTAGACTCGTCTCAAAAAATTCGAGATATAGAAAAAATTATTTCTGAAAAACTAACAGAGGAAGCCAATGTCGTTATTAAGAAGCTACAAGAAGCAAATTCCGATGGACTCTCTATTGGTAGACGATTAATTGCTTTCCATCATGCTACATGGGAACAAATCGATTGGAATGAAACATATTCAACGATTGATTTTGACGCTCAAGTGAACACGAAAATTATAAATCATGGTATTTTCAATTAAACATAACGATCGTCGGAGCATGTAAACAATGATCTGCAGTAGGAAAACATTTGATCAACTGCCTTGTTCAACGATGAATAGAATATAGCCTCAGTTATTCAATCGTTGAACAGCAGTCTATTTTATTTATAACTCTATGCAGCATAAAAGCATTTATATCGTTATCGCATTAACGGTATACTTCAAAAAAACGATCCCATCTCAATTACTCGAAACTCTTTATGATCGCCATTGCATCTTCATGATCAGGCTCAAGCTCAAGTAATTTTTTCGTATACTCTAAACCTTCTTCAATTAATTCCATTTCGAAGCAACAAACAGCTAACCCATAATATACGGTGGAGACAATCTCTGCTTCATCTGAATGAACCGATATCTCCAAGAAGTATTTGGACTGTTCGTACATGTCCATCTCAAATAGTATTAATCCCGCATCGAGTGCTAAGTCATAACGCTGTTCCATCACATAGTACGAAGACCACATGATTTGTATCCCACTTGCAAGATCAGCTAATTCTTCATCGTTAGCGTCTGGCAATAAACTAGAAATCTGCCTAGCACTTTGGATAAAAAATTCCGCATCATATCCACCCAAGCGCCAAAAGCTTAAAATTTGCTGTATGCCCATCGTATCAATTCGGCGATCTACCCATTCTTTCAAGCTGAAAAATTCTTCTGGGCCAAACCGTTCGACAAATCTGCGATACGCTAATCTTGTATTCGTATAGCTCATTGGCTCGTCCACATGCATAATACAACCAACATTTAGATTTTTATAATGATGTGGAGGGAATAACACCATCGCTCCACTTTCTTCATAGGCTTGTACAAAGGCATGATAATTAGCTGTAAATGAAAATGCTCCATGGAGAACCAACTCTGGCGGTTCTGCAAACTTAAAGCTATCTAATAGATGATCTCCCTTGTCTGCAGTTATCAATACAAATCCAGACTGAGTTAGCTGGTTCAGACGTTCTATACACTTCAAACCAGATGAAGGCCATAGGATATGAGAATCTTCTAATTGCTCCTGATATGTGGCAATGACATTACGATATGGGAAGTCTTCTTGTTCGTACTCCGGAGTGAGACGATACTCATAACGTAGAGATAGTTGATCTAATACTTCTGATGGTTTAAGTGAATCCGCCTGCTCGGGATAATCAACAAATACATCTGCTTCGTAAATATGACCCTCGCCAACATAGAGAAGCTCTTGTGGAATACCATCGAAAAAGTAATTGGCAACAATAATTAATGGTTGTTGTAGTTCTCCGCCACTGATCGTACGATTAGAAGCAACAAGATGCAGTTCAGTATCATTAACCGCATCAAATTTTGCGAAGTCAACAATACCTTCCGCAATGAAATCTTGCAGCGCAGGATGTTCCTTCCATGCGATAACATTGTTCATCGCCAAATCTGTCATAATATAACAGAATGGCGGTGATGGAATTGCCGCATAGTCTCTCAACTTACATAACTCTACTAGTACATGATAAGCAAGACGACCAGCTCCGGCACCTAATTCTACGATCATAACAGGCTCAGTATTGTTTCCTTTATTCGCCTGATCCTGAAGTAAGCCAAAGATCATCTCGGCATAAGTGGTTGCAATCATCGGATTGCTCGTTATATATTGAGGAACTTGGTCATTATTCCAAGCTTTAAGCCCTTCTTCTTCATAGTAACTGCGGTTAAGCCCCCATATTGGCGCTTCACTAAAACGGTAACGCTGCTGCTGTTTATCTGTCATTCCACGATTTCCTGCTCTCTACCAGTTATTTATTACATGCAATCTACATTCATTTACTTTACTATAATTATAGCCTTTTTTACACACAATCATTAATACGATTGCAATAAAAAAAACCGCTTGCGCTAGCTGATGCTGTATTAGCTTCAACTTTTGCAAACGATCTTCTTCATGTCAGACTAGGACATTTATTTTTCTGCAAAGAAACCTTCATATATATTCATAAGCTCGTCCGCTTTATCGGAAATAACCATGATTACATAGTTACCTTTTGTAACAAGTTTATAGTTTTTCGCATTTTCATATTGGTCGGGAAGATACGTTTCAAATTGCTTTTGTATTGCTTCGGCTCTCGCTTTCAAAGCTGCTTCGATTTCAGCAATATCTTTTGTATCTTTTACTTTCAAAATAGCAATTTCATTGGTCTTTACATTCATCATTGGTACTCTGATCGCATAATCTTCAAACTTATCGGCATCTACATTGTATAATGCTTTCACTTCTTCAGCAGACAATTCCATTAGTTGTGGTTGTTCAACTTCCTGAAACATTTGATCTGCCATTTCTTTCGCAGTCAGCGTAGGTTCTACTGTAGCTGACTTTCCCCCTGAACAAGCTGTTACAACGATACTTACTATCGCAACTAACATAATTAACATCATTTTTTTATTCATTTTCTGCACTCCTTCAACTTTTTGTAGCTTCCTGATGAACTTACTTATAAGCAAAAAGTAGCTTAGAAAGCATAAACTTTTTTTGCACTTATAATTACTAGACGTAAATAATCTGTTAATGTTACAGAAAATCGTATATGGATATATTTACACTTTCTGTTGGTATGGTTGTTATGCAGACAGAATTGTAATATTGAACGGAATGGGGACCGCTTTTTGCCGGACTATTTCTATCGATTATCCCCCCTAAAAATAACCTTTATCTCGTTCGCGGAGATGAGGGTTATTTTGCATGGACACAAATTTGTTACATACGAAGCCATTCGTCACAGATCGTTATTTTTTGCTGTGATTCAAATCACAATGCAGCTTCATCCTGTTGCTTATACTTGTTATAGAGCATCACTAAAGTCTAAATATAAAGGAGCTTGGATATGTTAAGTGAAAATACAATTAAAATAATCAAATCGACGGTTCCCGTGCTTGAAACGTATGGTACTGAAATTACAAAACGTTTTTATGAAAGATTATTTACTAACCATCCAGAACTTCTTAATGTGTTCAATCATGTTAATCAGAAGCAAGGAAAACAACAAAAAGCACTAGCTAATGCGGTCTATGCGGCTGCAGTTCATATTGATCAACTAGAAAACATACTACCCGTTGTGAAGCAAATTGCTCATAAACATAGAAGCCTCGGCATTAAACCTGAGCAATATCCAATTGTCGGAGAAAATCTACTTGCCGCTATTAAAGAAGTGCTTGGTGATGCAGCAACAGTTGAAATATTAGATGCATGGGCAGAAGCTTATGGTCTTATTGCAGATGTGTTCATTAGTGTAGAAAAGGAAATGTATGCGCAAGCGGAGCAGCAAGCAGGGGGCTGGGAAGGCTTCCGTGCCTTCAAGGTAGATCGGAAAGTTCAAGAGAGTGATGTCATTACTTCATTCTATCTCGTGCCAGAGGACGGAGCAGCTATCGCAAGCTTCCAGCCTGGACAATATGTAAGTATTAAGGCTGCAATACCAGGAGAAAACAATACACATATTCGTCAATACAGTCTATCTGACTCTGCGAATAAACCATATTATAGAATTTCGGTAAAACGAGAAGATTCACGCGATCATATTGCTGCCGGAGTAGTTTCTTGCTACTTGCATGAACATATTCAAGTGGGAGATACATTGTCACTATCAGCACCAGCAGGTGACTTTATTCTAGACAGCAGTAGTGAACGTCCACTTGTGTTGATTAGCGGCGGTGTTGGCTTAACGCCAATGATTAGCATGCTGAATACAATAGCAACATCACAGTCGTCACGCCAAGTGACATTTATTCACGCTGCATTGAACGGTGCATTACATGCAATGGGTAATGATGTCAAACAATTAGCAGCTCAAAACTCTAATATCTCATCATATTTCTGTTATGAGCAGCCGACAGATGCTGATCGTGCGATGAAAGTATTTGATAAGGAAGGTTATATTGATGTAGAGTGGTTGAAATCCGTTATTCCTTCTACAGAAGCGATCTTCTATTTCTGCGGACCATTGCCATTTATGAAAGCAATGAATAAAGCACTACAAACGCTCGGTGTGCCAAGCTCATCGATTCATTTCGAATTCTTCGGTCCAGCAGGTGACTTAGAGGAAGTAAAAGAGTCTGTGCCTGCTGCTCAGCTATAAGAGGTAGTGTTGAATACGTACGATAATATTCACTATTGCGATTGGGCTCGTAGTAATCGGTTGACCGTTTCACGACGAAGACCAATTAATTGTCCAATTTCATCCTGTGTTAAAATATCAGTTAATGCTGCGGGAGCAATATAGGCTTCAAACCATTCCTGCAGCTTACTGAGCTTATCAGCAGGAGTTACTTGAGTTAATTGATCGATGCGTTGCTGCATCATCCGCAGCTTGCTTTGTAATAACATCGCGATTTCCATACATTTCTCGGGGTTATTCGTTAGTGTAGCGTACCATTCCTTCGCAGGCAGAAGCTCAATTTCACAAGGAATAAGTGCTATTGCCGTGCCGTGATAAATATTCGGCGAAACGAGTGAATGATGAGGAATAACTTCGCCTGCCACAACAATATTAACGAGCACGAAATTACCATTCTCATGAACGCGAACGATTTTCAGTAGCCCGCTTTTAAGATGATATAGCGGTCCCGATTCACCTTGATGAAATAATATTTCTCCTTTATGTAAATGGATGACGATCCTCTCCTTTTCATAGAAATCAGTTATTAGAACGCCGTTCAATGAGTTAAATATATAATAAACAGGCCTGAGATGACAACCTCAAGGCCTGTTTTATGTAAGGAAAGCCAATACAAAAATACGATGTATGAACTTATCGTCATACTTTTATACATCATTGCTGTGAAAGTCCCTTCTATGTTCAATTCTAAGTAAACCACTAGGAAATAACTACATGCTTTATACTAGTCATTTCTACTCATTTAGTCAACATTTTTTTACAGTTTTGTAGATGATCTGTACGATGAACAAAGACCTTCCTGTCATCATATTCTGACGACGTGAAGGTCTTCTTTCACTCTGCATCCACCCAATCAGATTGGGCAATTATTCAGATGAACTTATTTGGTATAATTATCGAAGTATCCTTGAATGTACACCATTGGCGTTCCTTTATCGCCACTACCTGACGTTAGATCAGATAATGAACCAATAAGATCCGTTAATTTACGTGGTGTTGTCCCTTGAGCTTCCATTGCGCCTACTAGGTTGTCATTCTTGTTCGTAATATAGTCAGAAATAGCTGTATTCAGCTCTTCTCCACGCAAATGTGAGAAGTTATTATCTGCCAAATATTTCAGCTTAATTTCGTTTGGTGTTCCATCAAGACCAATGGTATAAGCTGGGGAAACTACCGGATCAGCAAGCTCCCATATTTTTCCTACTGGATCTTTAAACGCACCATCGCCATAAACCATAACTTCAATTAGTTTACCCGTTTGTTCTAAAATTTTTGCTTGAATACCATCTACAATCGGCTGACAGTTATTAGGGAATAATTTCACACTATCCTCTGTTGCTTTATTCGAGCCCAACAGACCGTATGCTTCGTTAAATCCACTTCCGTTAATCGATTGAGACAATATATTATCAAGACCGTATACTTTCTCCGCTCCATTCGCATTCAAGATACGTTTCGTACGGAATCTTGTATGGATGTCGCAAGTTAATACACTCTTTGTATAGTCTAAAATGGTTTTCGGATTGTTGGAGAAGATCACTTCACATGATGCGCCTTCTGCTTCAATCAATGATTTGTAGTAATCTATATAGTCAACGCCAGTAAATGTATGTTTTTTGTATCCGAAATGTTGACGGAATTCAGTTTCTGTTAATACGTCAGTCCATGGATTAATGCCTTTTTCATCAAGCTCGTCTAGATCCACAAGATGGTTACCAACCTCATCAGCTGGATAGCTTAACATTAATACTACTTTTTGTACTCCTTTTGCAATTCCGCTCAAGCAGTTAGCAAAACGGTTACGGCTAAGAATTGGGAAAATAACACCTACGGTATCTTCTCCAAACTTTGCACTAACATCAGCAGCAATCGCGTCAATTGTTGCATAGTTTCCTTGTGCACGAGCAACAATTGATTCAGTAATCGTTACAATATCGCGATCCTCAATAGAAAAACCTTCTACTTTAGAAGCGTTCAACACTGTATCAACCACGATTTGTTCAATATTGTCACCATTATTAATGATCGGTCCACGTAGACCTCTAACGACTGTTCCAACTACTCTTTGCAATGTAATTTCTCCTTTAACGGACTAATTATATCTATGCTAGTCATCATTATACATCTGTATAGATTTACTATACCTCTTCAACATGGTATAAGTAAAATTAATATCTATAATATCTGATATAAGGGGTACTAATATGATTGGCAAATTAGATTTATACCGAATATTTAAGGAAGTTGCACTTAATAAAAGCATCTCAAAAGCTGCCCAAGAATTGTATCTAACACAATCTGCTGTTAGCCAAGCGATTCTCAAGCTCGAAAAAGAGTTAGACATCACCTTGTTTTATCGCACACCGAAGGGCGTAACGTTAACAACGGAAGGAATACTCTTATACGAGCATGTCAATTCCGCGATGAACATCTTAAATACAGCTGAAGAAAAAATGATGGAAGCCAAAAATTTAATAACAGGAGCATTGCATATTGGTGTAGGAGATACGATCTCTCGTTATTATTTATTGCCTTACTTAGAAGAGTTCTACACCAAATACCCAGGAATTAAACTAAAAATCATTAATGGGACGACAACCGAAATTTGTGAATTTATTAAAGAAGGCAAAGCCGATGTAGGCATTTGCAACTTACCGATTCAAGATGCTAAATTCCACTTCATCCCTTGCCAAGAAGTACATGATATTTTTGTATGTGGTGAAAAATATAAGCATTTAACATCGCAACCGATTAGCCTAGATGATCTCATGCATATGCCATTAATTTTTCTCGAAAAAAACTCAAACTCACGTAAATATGTTGAACAATATCTGAAGGAACAGGGACATCTTATTTCACCTGACTTTGAGTTAGGTTCTCATGATTTATTGTTAGAGTTTGCGAAAATTAATCTGGGCATTGCTTGTGTTACGAAAGAGTTTTCGGAGCATTATTTGCACAATGGGATTTTACACGAAATAAAACTTATCGATAGCATCCCAAAACGTAATATAGGAATTTGTTATGCAAAAACATTCCCTGTATCACGTGCCACGAAAAAATTCATCGAGATCATTGATCCAGATCACCTTGTTGAAAATTGACACTAAACAATGAAGAACATATTACTCTTCTTTGAATTGGTTCGAAAATTGTTTCGGTATCGGCGTTTCAAACCTCATAATTTTTCCAGTTGTAGGATGCTCGAAGGCAAGTACACGTGCATGAAGTCCAAGTCGACCGATTGATTTCAACTTAGCACCATACTTTTTGTCACCGACAATAGGATGCCCTAGATCCAGCATATGCACACGGATCTGATTTTTTCGTCCAGTCTCAAGATTCACTTCTAGCAAGGAGAAGTCACGATTTGCTTTCAGCACCTTATAGTGAGTAACAGCATGTAAACCATCACCTACATGTTGACTAGAATACATTTTCAATGTTGACGTTTCTTTCAAATATGAAGAGATCGTTCCTTGTGATTTCTTAACGAACCCTTCAACTAAAGCAACATACGTTCTTTCTTTCATAACATCTGTCCATGCTGTCTGCATCTTCTTCTGAACTTGTTCACTCTTAGCAAACATCATAACTCCTGATGTATCTCGATCAAGACGATGAAGCACGAAAATTCTGCTCTCTGGTGTAGTTACACGAACATGAGCAGTTAATTGACGATATGCCGTTAGTTCACCTTCTTGCTCAGAAGCTACGGAAAGCAAACCAGCGTCTTTATTCACAACGATAAGATCATCGTCTTCATGCACTATACGAAGACCGATCAATTTTGGTGCAGCCGTTATTCTTTCTTTGCTAACCGCGACTATTTGTCCAGCTTTAAGTGGATAGTTGTAGAGCTTCTCTACACGATCATCTATAGAAACTTGTCCACGAGCTAATACAGATTTTATTGAATTACGTCCTTGACCTACTAACTTTTCCAGCAAAAATACAAGTAACTCTGTTTCTTCAGTCACGGTAAATTGTTTGGGTGGAGTCGCATTTCTTAATGTACTTACATGGCGACTAGATGGATTTTTGTTGCTTTTCCCAGGTCCATTTTGTCGATTTGAAGATCTAGGTGCAATTTTCTTATCTTTATTCTGACGATGGGATGGCTTATTATTTTTCATAAATAGTTATGGTCTCCTCAGTTATATCGAAATTTTGGCATCGATGATATTATCCATTATAACCGTTAGAGAATTCATATTCATAGTAGATAGTAATTTCGCTAATAATCCCCCTAGACGAATACACATTTTAATCATTGGTACATAAGATGTATCAGTAAATATTTTAGGGGGAAATCCTATTGCTTATACATGTTGTCAATGCAGGTGAGTCACTTTGGAAGATTGCTAACGATTATTATACGACTGCAAATGCTATTAATCAGTTGAACCAACTACCCAATCCCAATCAATTGCTAATTGGACAATCGTTAGTAATACCTTCACCGTACACCACACACAGGGTGAGAGCAGGAGAAAGTTTATGGTCTATTGCGCATCAATACGGTGTTACTGTTGAAGCTATCGTACAAACGAATCAAATCGCAAATCCTAACTTACTTGAACCAGGTATGTCGCTCATAATTCCACCAATCATACATGTTATACAACCTGGCGAGACATTAATGGCAATCTCTAACCGATATGGTGTGTCTACTCAAGCCATTATGAATGAAAATCATATTGAAAATCCGAACAACATTACTATTGGAATGCATTTAATTATTCCTAGAAAAAAACCTGAGATTGAAGTCAATGCATACACTTATCAATCGAATGAAGCCGCTGTAGATACACTTAATAATATTGGTCATCTCCTTACTTATTTCAGTCCGTTTGCTTACATGATTAAAGAAGACGGATCATTAGAGCCATTTGACGATCAACAAATGGTTGAAGCAGCAATAGCCCACAATATTACACCGATGCTGTCGATTACTAACTTTACCTCAACAGAAGCTGGTTCCAATTTGTCTCATATTGTATTGTCTAGTCCCGAGCTACGCGAAGTACTTATTACTAACGTACTTCAAGTGATGGAAGAAAGAGGTTATACCGTTCTCAATGTAGATTTTGAAAATGTATTGCCCGAAGATCGTGAGAACTACAATCTATTTCTACAATTAGCTGTAGACCGTCTTCATCCCCGAGGATATCTAGTATCGACTGCCCTTGCACCGAAAACGAGTGAACATCAAGCCGGGGTTCTTTATGAAGCTCATGATTACGAGGAACATGGAAGAATTGCTGATTTTGTTATTCTCATGACGTATGAATGGGGATACCGCAAAGGACCTCCACAAGCAATATCGCCGATTAACCAAATGCGAAAAGTTGTTGAATATGCGCTAACTGTAATCCCTGCTGAAAAAATATTTTTGGGGTTCCAAATCTATGCTAGAGATTGGGTTGTTCCACATGTTCAAGGTCAAGAAGCAGAGACCTTTAGCCCCCAGGAAGCTATTCGAAGGGCCGTTCAATATGGAGCTCCCATTCAGTATAATGTGACGACGCAATCTCCTTATTTCCGCTATGTGAATGAACAAGGAATTAGTCATGAGGTATGGTTTGAAGATGCACGAAGCGCGCAAGCTAAGTTTGATATGGTCAAACAATATAATCTTCGTGGCGTCAGTTATTGGGCACTTGGTTTTCCATATCCGCAAAACTGGGTACTGCTGAATGATAATTTTGCGATTAAGAAATTAATGCCATAGGAACAATTAAGATATATTATTAAACGCTCGGTCATCAAACGTTTTTTGTCAGCGTTAAAATAGCTCTTAGCTCGGCAACCGAGCTAAGAGCTATTTCAGATTATAGTTGCTAGCCATTTGTAATTACTCACTAACAGTAGCCTTTTTATTTGTGCAGAAGCCGTAGCCTTCTAGTTACCAACCGATATTTTCCCAGCCTTGCTGACGTTCTTTCCTGAATCTTTGAACCCACTCTTCAGCAACATCATCCGCTAGTTTATCTAGTGACGGCGGCGCTACCACAACGTTGTCTGTTGGAATATCAAGATACTCTAATACGCTCATGACCGTTCCTGCGTACTCTTGAATAAAGTCCTCGTATACAATCGTCAGTGGTACAATTTCTTCTTCGCTGAAAAATTGTTCCATAGCCGCCTCACGAAAAGTAGCTTCCGCAAGTAAATGATTAATCGCATCGAAGTTATATTGATCTGCAATATCATGCTCTTGTGGCTTCTCACCATATTGTCTATGCCATTCGCCAGATACGATTGCGCGCCACCAGGAAACCGCTAATCTTATTTTGTTTCTGCGAGTCATCCATATATGCTTGTTGCTGTTAGGGAAAGCTGTACGCCATACTACAGCCTGCGTAGCTGTTTCAGGTAGTTCATAAAGCTTTCTAAGTCCAGAAATCCACTCCGATGATAAACATGTCTTCATTCCGAATACGCCATTGGAAGTTGAGCCATCTTTCCAAATTGACTCAATATCTTCTTTGGTTATCGTACTTGGATCTCGGGAAGTAATCCATTCCGCAGGGTTTCCTGCTACACCAGTGGATGCAAGAGCAAGATTAAGTAAAGTGCTTCCTGTACGTTGCGAAAACCATATTGTATAACTTAATGTTGGTTTCATAGAACCATCACCTCTTTTAGTTATTTATTTTTAATTTAGACTGTATATACTCTGTTAATTTGTCTACACATTGTTGTAATCCTAACTTCTGCGTATCTAATGTAAGATGTGGGGCAATTGGTGGGTCGTATGGAGCCGATATTCCTGTAAAATTAGGAAGTTTGTCTGCCAGAGCGAGGGCGTACATTCCCTTCGGATCTCGATCTATACAAGTATCTAATGAACACTTCACATATAGTTCCGTATAATCTTCGGGCTTAAAGTGTTGTCTAATCATTGCTCTGCACGCTTCATTAGGCGTAATAAATGGAGCTAACACGTAAATTCCAGCTTCTATGAACATACGCGTTACTTCAGCAGCACGACGAAGGTTTTCCATGCGATCTTCTTCTGAGAATCCAAGATCACGATTAAGTTTATGTCTTATAACATCACCATCGATAATGGCGCATCGTATATTGGAATTAAGTAATTCATGCTGAACATTATTAGCCAATGTAGTTTTGCCCGAGCCAGGCAAACCAGTAAACCAAATAACTCCACCTTTATGTGCATTCATGTTTTCTATCATGTTTCTTTGGATAGTGTTTCCCTCCTCTTGCTAAGGACAATGACAATATTCAGTGCTGTTAATGCCATTATAGCTAGAGGAACACTAGATAAATATGTAAGAAACAACTCTTACCTATTCTTTACACAAAAAGACACATCAGAAATTAATCTAATGTGTCTTCTATAAAAACTATATCGACTTCTTATACACTATTTTCTTAATGCTCTCGCAAGAAAGAAAATATTGATTAGAAAGTTCATGTATGTTGGCACCTTGTAAGAAACTTTCACGAATTTGATCATTTCTTTGTGTTATATATGTTCTGTGTCCTGAATTCACACCCCAACCTGTTCGTATTCCTTTAGGTTTAGGTATATAAATCATGCCACCATTAATATATTTTTGAACTTCCTTTAATAATTCTTCTGGTAAGACAATGTCTGCATTAATATATTTCATAATTACTCTACCCCTTAAATGATAAGAATTTTAAGGTAGCAAAGTCACATTATAAACATATTTGGCCATCAAAGGCTTAAGGCGGTACTAACATGATTCGCTCTATACAAACAACCGCCGTTGTTTATAGTGTAGACTTTGCATAGAGCGTGTTCTCTGAAACATCTTTATTCACATACATAATAGGACCCTCCTTCGGATAATTAATAATTTAACCAATATAGGTAATAATATATAATCTATTCCCAATTAATTCAAGACTTAATATTTAATCAATCTGTTCATTACATCAAGTGTTTATTTATTGTTATAGCTCTCGAGCAGAGCTTCGATGGATACCCCATTGATTGTCAGTCCTGTAATGTCACAATCTTTAATATCTACGTTTGAAAGATTACAGTTGCGGAAAGTAGTCCCGGTTAATTCTACGTTTTCAAATCTATTGCTTTTTCCTTCCAAAGCAATATCGTGGAAATAAGCGCCGCCCATCGCACATTTACCAATTTCAATATCCCAAAGTCCAACTTCTTCGAACTTAGCAAGATGCATGTTGATATCATTGAAATATGTCTTACTCATATTGACATTATTGAATTTAGCCCCCTCTAGATTAATATTGTAAAATCTTGTTTTGTACATATCGATGTCGTCAAAATCACTTTCTCCCATAGTAATGCGACGAAATTGAGTTTCTATCATTCGTTCATCTTCAAATACCTTCTTCTTAAACTGTTCATTCAATTTGTTCTCGTTGAGATTTTCGTTGACCATACGTAACATCTCCTTTTTTAATAACTTTCTTGATCTGCGGAGTCTGCTCTCTACTGCCTCGACTGATATACTAAGGAAATCACTAATTTCCCTAATCTTATAATCATCAATGTAGTAAAGAATCGTGACAGTACGATTTGCTTCTGATAGCGTATTAAGAGCTTCCCAAACCTCACTTTGAAGTTCTTTCCTTAGCAGTTTATCTTCAGTAGTTTCTAGTTGCGGAGTATCTAGTTGATCCACCAATTCATACACGACCTTACTTTTGCTCGATCTAAACCAATCCAAGCACTCTCTCGTAGTCACCGCATATAACCAACTACCAAGTTTTCCAGGTTCCTTTACGTTCGATAATCTCCTATAGGTCTTTAGAAACACTTCTTGCGCAATATCTTCTGCTGCGTGGAAATTGCCCAATTTGCCGTAGGCTACCCCGTAAACGGCATTAGCATATTTGCTAATAAGTTCACTGAATGCATCAGTATCACCATTGCGCACCCTATCTATCAGCTCTGCATCGATACCAGCCACTTTCATCCTCCTCATATCAATCTCAATACATTAGACGGAAGAACAGATGAGAAACCGTCCTCATGTAGAATTTTTTTTACTATTGCGCTGAGAATACGGAATCTACTCCATTAGAATCTTTGACTTATATGTGATTCAAACGAATTGTATATGCAAAGCAGTCTACCATTCATCAACTTTAATCATATTTCTTTAAACTACTTTCAAGCTGCTCCATTACTAAATCTCTCAAATGTGGCGGACTAATAACTTTGGCATCTGGTCCATACGCAAGTAGCCTTCTTGCTACGAATGGAAACTCCTCTGGTGGAATCTGACCACAATATTGGTTATGCAGAGTGGATTCGAATAACTTATCTGATTGTGCCAGTCTTGCTCCAAAGTCAGTAAATTGCACAATGACTTCGACACTTTGCCGACCATCCTTCGAATTAAGCCAATCATTCAGCGTCGGAACCGATTCATCAATATGTTGATGGGTTTCCAATTTCCCCATCCGATCAACCCGATACAGCAACACCCTATCCCCTTTTTGGGCAGGCATATACCAATACCCATGCTCGTAGTAGACTCCTAGGGGATAAGCTTGTACCTGCTTTGTGCCACTTCGGGCGGCATAACTGAACTCAAGTTCACACTTGTCCACTGCAGCATTTAATATAAAAGTGGTTAAAGGTTCCAGCTGAACCCCATGATGTTGAACAAAGGCTATATGCTGCCTCATTCGTACAATCTCGTCCTGTACTTCATGGGGTAAGCTTGTAAAATATTGATCCGCTAATTGGGTACGAATAGAACCATACGGAAAGTCCGACACGTTCTCCAAATACTCAATCATCATAAACAGCCCAAACGCCTCATGCTTTGTAAGCTGAAGAGGTGGCAAAATTCTGTTCGGTAGCACGCGATAACCACCATTCGCACCAACTTCTGCATAGAGCGGAAAGCCCATTTGCTGTAAATGATCTAGATCACGCTGAATGGTACGGATCGAGACATTAAACCGATCCGCAAGCTCACGGGCAGTAAATTTTTTTCGTGAATCTAATAACCTCATCATGGTTAAAATTCTATTATTCAAGTTCATCACCTAATTACGTCATAATTTGTCATAATTATAATGTATCATAAGCGATACAAAGGAGCGAATGAATATGAACAGATATAGAACAAATGATAAGTGGAGGATGAATGATGTCAAATAACGTAAAACAGAGAAGAGTCGTATTAGATTTAGCAGTTACGTTAGATGGTTTTATTGAAGGAAAAAATGGGGAAGTTGATTGGTGCATTATGGATCCTGATATGGGGTTCACTGATTTTTTGAATCAAATTGATACTATTTTATATGGTAGAAAAAGTTACGATTTATGGGGACAATATATCCCGGAAAATGAAGAATCTGATGCCGGAAAAGAAATTTGGAGATTGGTTCATAGTAAAAAGAAATATGTGTTTTCCAGAACACAAAAAGAAACTGATAAACAAGCCATATTTATAAACGAAAATATTGTTGAAGAAGTAAATAAATTGAAGATAAAGCCTGGTAAAGACATCTGGCTATATGGCGGAGCAAGTCTCGTTACAACTTTTATAAATTTAGGACTTGTTGATGAATTTAGATTATCTATTCACCCTGTTGTTTTGGGAGAAGGAAAACCGTTGTTTATTGATATAAAAGAGAGATTAAACTTAAAAGTGGTTAGTACAAGAACGTTCTCTTCTGGCGTTGTTCAAATAATTTATCATTAGAATGGAAATTAATAATATTTAGAAGATGACGCCTAAAAGTTAAGCTCAACCTCAATATATTAGATGACTGAAGTTGTTTGTTCTGAACTTGCTTTTCCAGAAAGCCAATACGTTTTTCAAGCTCCTGAATCTCTTTCTCCATTGGTAATCCTCACTTAATACCACATAGCTGAATTGCCTTTACGCTTTGCTTTTTTGGGGTTTAAAAACAGTGGAATGGCGTCGTGTAAAATTATTTTAAAATGATGTGGCTTTTTACCTCCCTTCGGTGTCTAATGAATTATAAGTTCAGGAGGAGGTACTACTGGTGTCACGAGCTCAAGACAAAAAGAAAATCCCTGTTCTTCCGGAGGAGCAGGAGCACATCCAGCATTTCGAAGCCATTTATAATCAATATCGAGATAGAATTCGAAATTACATTGCAGTAAAGACAAATTCGGCAACTGCCGATGACTTAACGCAACAAGCTTTTTTAAAAGCAATGGAAAACTTTCACTTGTTTAAGGGTAACTCCAGTATATTTACTTGGCTATTCAAAATCGCGCAAAATATTGTGAAAAACGAGTATCGTACGAGATCACGAAATAAAGAAATGGTGCATGAAGTAATCGATTTTCAGTCCCAATCGATATCCCTCGATATTGCTAGAGATGTCGATATCCGTCTTGATATTAGTGCTGCATTAGCCCGATTGAATGAATTAGATCAGCAAATCATATCATTGCGTTTTTTCGTCGATTGCACTTTATTGGAAATGTCCAAAATCATCGGGATGCCTGAAAGCGCAGTTAAGAACAGACTCTACCGTGCCTTAAACAAACTAAAAAAAGAATTAAAAGAATGGGGTGACATTACAATCATGTCTATTAAAGAATTGATATCAATTGTGGATAAAAGCGAGGCTCCCTCCAAGAATGATGGTATGAACAAGGTATACCATGACTTATTTGAAGAGTTGAAAAGCAATGTAGATCAAATTATTACAACCTATCGTCATCGACCTTCTCAGAAAATCGCTATTGAGATCTATCCGGATCTGCCCACTTTTCATCAAGCAATAAACGAGCCGGATGCGCCCAATTGGTTTATGGGAACCTATGAAGACAATAAAATTAAAATCGTATCCCCACTCAACCCAGGCCCTGAACATACGTATCAATCGGTACTACGGCACACTATAAGCTTGTTTGCGATGTGGTTAGTGAAGGATATCAATCCGTTGGCACCGAAATGGCTTACACACGGGCTCGGCGGGCATGAAGCCAAACAAATGTCACAAGAATATATCCAGTATAGCACCTCCGAAGCGATTCAAAATAACGCTGTCCCTAGCTTTCAAGCATTAACTAATGATACCTGGGATTTCGAGAAGATAGGGGGATATGGATTCTCGTACTTGATCGTAGAATATCTCATCCATTCATACAGTTTAGATGCGCTCAACAAATTCATACGCGATGCCACTGATTTTAAAGGCGCATTTCAAGTATCGGAAGCTGAGCTGCACGGGATGTGGGTGCAATATTTAAAATCTAGGCTATGTTAAATTTTAATACTAGTATTTGACCATAACAAAACCACCTTCGAAAAGGTGGTTTTGTTATGGTCTCCCATAGCTCAACAGTACACTATACATTGTTCTATCTAGTACAGCCTTATAGCCCCTATCATTAAACTATCCTGCCTGTTATCTCAATGAGCACAAACAACAATGACGTATAACAGAGCCTAAATTAAAAAGTCCATTGTTATGGGGCTTAGATTCCCCCACAACAATGGACTTTCTACTACTTACTCTTCACTTCTGGCGAGTTATCCCAGCATTCAACGTTTTCCACGCCTTTAATGCTATTTTTATAGAAAACAGGATCTTTACCCGCTCGTTTCTGCTGTTTGTAATCATGTAAAGCTGCAAAAGCTACTTTAGATAACAGAATAATCGCGATCAAATTCACAATGACCATTAAACCCATGAACAAGTCGGCCAAATTCCATACCAATTGTACCTGAGCAATAGAACCAAACACTACCATCGCTAACACACTATAGCGATAGATCCTCACTACTGACTTCTTCGAGTTAAGAAATTCAATGTTTGTTTCACCATAATAGTAATTTCCGATTAGCGTACTGAATGCGAATAAGAAAACCATAATCGCCAATGCTCCAGATGCCCATGACCCTATATGCTCGCTTAAAGCAGCTTGTGTAAGCAGTATACCATCCAAGCCAGGCTGCTTGTAGGCATCGGACAGTAATATAATAAAAGCAGTACTAGAACATACTAGTAAGGTATCCACAAGTACGCCAAGTGCTTGCATAAGTCCTTGCTTAACGGGGTGACTTGTTGTTGCTGTTGCAGCCGCATTCGGTGCACTACCCATCCCTGCTTCATTGGAGAATAACCCACGTTTCACACCTTGTAAAATAACCGCACCAAAAGTTCCACCCACCGCTTGTTCAAACCCAAAAGCACTTTTCACAATAAGCGTAATAACTTCTGGCATTTTTTCGATGTTAATAAGAACGATACAAAATGCCGCACCGATATAGATGACAGCCATAACGACAACAATATATTCTGACATTCTTGCAATACGTTTAATACCACCAAAAATAATGATGCCAAATGCTGCAGCCATCACTAAGCCGACAACGACACGATTAGTGCCGAAAGAATTTTCAAAAGCAACACTTATCGTATTGGACTGTACAGCATTAAATACAAGGCCGAAGGACAACGTAATGAGTACCGCAAATATTGCTCCCATCCAACGTTTGTTTAATCCCTGCTCCATATAATAGGCAGGACCACCACGAAACCCCGTTTTATCCTTGATTTTGTATACTTGAGCTAATGTACTCTCGACAAAGCTAGATGCTGCGCCAATAATAGCTATAACCCACATCCAAAATACAGCCCCGGGTCCACCAATTGCAATAGCAATGGCAATGCCCGTTATATTACCTGTTCCTACTCTTGCCGCCATACTAATACAAAATGCTTGGAATGATGAAATGCTATCAGGTGACCTTTCATTAGAGCCTTTCAGAACGACAAACATTTCCTTGAACATACCAAACTGTACGAATCTCGATCTAATTGTGAAATAAAGTCCACAACCGACAAGTAGAATGATCAAAATATATGACCATAGAAAATCATTTGTGGCGATAATTACATCATCTAACATTTGTTGCATTTATATCCGCCTCTCTTGCAAGCTGTCGATACCCAGTTGCTAAACATTCTCCAACTTATTATTCTCAAATAAATCCGTCCTTATTTCAACAACCAAATAAAAACATTAATTTGTAGATATTTGAAATAACTGACACTAATTTTCAGTTAACAAGTATGTACTATAGCCACAGTTATGAATTAAAACAAAAAAATGAATAACCTTTCGGTTATCCATCTCCTCTAAATTCTTATCCCTTATATATAAAGTAGGTTATATACGGACTGTAGTAAACTCTACTGTTCGGTGAACCATATCATAAGTAAGTGCGGTTTTCATGTATTACAAAAATCCTATTCAAGACGATTTCTTGAATAGGATTTTCTAGCAGGAATGTCGCAGTTTCTCCTGTTTCATATTTATTTTTCGTCTTCGTTATCAATAAATAACGTGAGAATGGAATCTAGTGGTTCATTTCCATTAGCTACCGCATTTACTTTATCAATATATTGCTCCCTAATTAAATATTTTAGCGGTTGCTCTACCGCATTGAAATACTCAAACGTTGTTCTTGCCATCTCATCCCATTCCACATAATATATTAAATAATCATTTGCAGTTACTTTTGTTCTTGATGTTCCTTCTTCAGGTATACATTCAAACTCTTCATCATCACCCATAGCTCCATAATCACATGTTAATTGCTCCCCAGGTTGAATGTCTCTCGCAGCCAATTGAAAATCATAAGCTGTATCTACACAATTTGGATTGAAGCTATGATTCATATATTTTGCATGATCCCAATGAAGAACATATATGCCGTCAGTTTCTAAATAGCTGTATTTATATATATTCTCTTTTTGCAAATTATCAAGACTTTCAATATACTCCTCTGTTAGAGTCATATCTAATTCATCTTTAATCCAGACAATGGTTCCTTTAAGAATTAATCTTGTTGCAAACACACCAACGCCTATTTCCTCACTTACAAATCGAATTTCTGTATCTGGGTGCATCATTTGTTATTCCTCCTTAGAAGTAATCCCCATATAAATGATATGTAACACTTCATGAGTGGGTGATGAATTATTTCCATTAAACAAGTGCTACAATAGAATTAAAGGGTCACTTTTAAAAAGGTTTTTTTATAGAGAAGAAGATCTTATTTATTTTCTTTAGATTCTTATTTACTTTCTTTAAATATAGAAACATGTAGAACAGCTACTGTTCTACATGTTTCATTTCTTTCTGATGGGTATAAAATCAAATTTCCCTTGCTTAGAGAACTATTATTCAATTCTCTTCATTCTTTGATGTAATAATCCATCCGAACTGCTATTCTCACCATAGATAAAATCTCGCATATAATAAGTTAAATATTTTCCATAGTTACTTTGCGTATTCATTAATAATTCATCGACATAATATACACCTATAGGAATATTGTCTAAAATTAGACTCGCAGTTCCCGCATATATTCCACATGCTACTTGGAAGTATGTTGCACTAGTTTTATATTGTTGAAATATATCACTACTTTTCATTGAGTTATACATATAAATTTCCTTATCATCGTATACCAAAAGAACACCAACAAGGTCCTCTCCTTCTACCTCTCCATCAGTGGGATCAATTATTTTTTGTTTCCAATTCCAAAGGTCATCTACATTACTTAAATTATTTCGAATTAATTCTGTTGTATATTCATTGACTCGATAGATAAATCCCATTTCCATATCATATAGTTCACCTAATGTTAGTACTTCTTCATGGGGCATAAGACATCCATAAAATTCTTTACTTCCCAACCTCACCTTAAATTCGATACCGTAGACATCTTCATATAAGTAATGAGGAAGATGATGTCGGACAAACATTGGGTAGCTTAAAATTGCTTCATCCAAAAAACATTCTACGGACCAGGTAGTATAAATAGTTTTAGGTTGTATCAGATTTTTGTCTTTATAAAAGGAACTATCATGCTCAATAATGTAACAGGCTAGTGGTTCATTACTGGAATTTTCTTTCAAGAGCTTAATTGCCATCCATTGAACTACACCAGGGTTCATACCTGAACCAATAATTGCTCTTGTGTTTGTAAATATTTCTTTCTTATCTTCAAATCGATTATATCGTTCAGTAAGTGGAAAACCATATAAGCTTTCATCTTCATCAACTGCAGTATTCTCTAAT
The DNA here is from genome assembly GCF_056786375.1 of Paenibacillus sp. Y930. Lineage (NCBI taxonomy): Bacteria > Bacillati > Bacillota > Bacilli > Caryophanales > Paenibacillaceae > Paenibacillus > Paenibacillus sp. Y930. Next base: position 212,855 of record NZ_JBXCIX010000005.1, read on the forward strand.
GCCGAGTTGATATAAGAAACACCAAGTTCATTACAACATTCAAGCATTTCAATGGTATCAGCCCACGATACATCAATAACTAATTTAGTCCTTGTTGATTTTAGATGTTCAGTAAATTTGGCTTTATCATTAAGATCAAATTGTAAGAGGGTCACGTTATCACTTAAATTCGGAAATAATTGATTATAATAATCCAATTCTTTTTGATTGATATCTATTAAATAAAGCTTTGATTTAGTAATAACATGATGAATTGGATCATTGTTATCGGTAACAGATTGATTAAGAATGGATAGGATTGCCTTAGCAACACCACCCATACTTCCAAGAATAGTGATTGTATATTGGTTTATTTGTTCCATAGCAAGACCTCCTTTTCTTGTGAATAAAACAGTGTATGAGTTTCTGAATGAGATTGCTTGTATGAAACAACTAATTTCAATTGTTAGTTAAAAAACTAACTTACACCACGCTGAACCACACCATAATTCATATAAGTAATTGGTCTTAACCATACACGGGTCAATAACATGATGTCGATATAGGTAAACTATCTTCTCTTTTTATAAAATCTTTGTAAAATGATCAATAAAAATCTCTTTTTTGGGAAAAGTAACTCTGTTGAAGAAAATACTTACTCTTAAGGATGGTGTATTAGTTGAAGAAATGGGATTCAATTTTTAGTTCTTTCAAAACAAGAACGATAACGAAAAAGGCTTTAGGAAAGTATATCGGAGTTTTTACACTAGCCTTAATGCTCGTACTGTCGATGTCCAACGTAGCATTAGCTGTTGGTAAGGGTGCTCAAGGACCTGATGTATACGTCATTCAAGGGATGTTAAAATCTCTTGGTAGCTATGAAGGCAAAATTAACGGCAAGTTCGATAGGGTCACTGCTCGCGGTGTTAAATACTATCAGAAACAACATGGTCTACCTGTTACGGGTGCGGTTGATAATCTCACATTCCAATCAATCACATACTCTTATTCAACTTTGAAATTCCCTACATCTAAAGGTACTGGGAATGGGCAAGGCGCTGGTGGTGGAAAAGGCGCTGGCAATGGACAAGGTACTGGTAACGGACAAGGCGCTGGCAATGGACAAGGTACTGGTAACGGACAAGGTACTGGCAATGGACAAGGTACTGGTAACGGACAAGGTACTGGCAATGGACAAGGTACTGGTAACGGACAAGGTACTGGCAACGGACAAGGTACTGGCAACGGACAAGGTACTGGCAATGGACAAGGTACTGGTAACGGACAAGGTACTGGTAACGGACAAGGTACTGGCAATGGACAAGGTACTGGTAACGGACAAGGTACTGGTAACGGACAAGGTACTGGTAACGGACAAGGTACTGGCAATGGACAAGGTGCTGGTCAAGGACAAGGTACTGGCAACGGTAAAGGTACTGGTAACGGACAAGGTGCTGGTCAAGAGCAAGGTACCGGCAACGGTAAAGGCGCTGGTCAAGGACAAGGTGCCGGCAACGGTAAAGGCGCTGGTCAAGGACAAGGTACCGGCAACGGTAAAGGCGCTGGTCAAGGACAAGGCAATGGCGCTGGTAACAGTGCCGGTCAAGGACAAGGTACTGGCAACGGTAAAGGCGCTGGTCAAGGACAAGGCAATGGCGCTGGTAACAGTGCCGGTCAAGGACAAGGCAATGGCGCTGGTAACAGTGCCGGTCAAGGACAAGGCAATGGCGCTGGTAACAGTGCCGGTCAAGGACAAGGTAACTCTAACGCACCGAACAGTTCTCCATCAAAATTCAAAGTCCAAGAATAACATTATAACTCACGTGAGAGCCTTTCCCTGCGGAAAGGCTCTTGTCTATTTACTGCACTACAATAGATGTAGTAACACGTATGCGAGGAAAGTTGTATTGTCATAATTCGATTGTTATTATTTCAATAAAAAGTAAATTTTGTTGCATGCACCAAAAACGCCGCCTGATCTAGTCTACATTGCTTGATGAAAGTGACACGTTGAATAACAAAATTCTTATTGCAATAACCACTTGCAAAATATCCATTATCTGATTCGATAATTCATGATCGATTTAAAGTAAAGAGAAAGGCGATATTCCGTTCCAATGTGAACGAAATATCGCCTTTTTGATCTAAACCAAGTCTGCAACAAATTAAAAGTTAATCAGCATTAATAATTTCCCCTTGAACAGGTTGACTGCCATCCTTCCATTGTATATGAATAGCTTCCGATTCAAATAAGTTACTGCCATTGGATACTTGGAAATGAAGATGGGGTTCACTCGAATTTCCAGAATTTCCGATCTGACCAATGACTTCACCCCGTTCTACTTTATCACCTGGCTTTACAGTAACTGATCCTTTTTTGAGGTGAGTGATATAACTGAACTCGCCGCCATGATCAATGACGACCAAATTCCCAGCTGGAACTTTTTCATTAGCCACTCCAACAGGTTCGTTGTCTACGATATCATTGATAACAGAGACTACTGTACCATCCGCAGGAGCAAGTGCATCTTGTCCGAAGGCAAAATAACTTTCATTGAGACTTGGGTCCCCTTCATAGGACTTTCCTTCCTTTGCTTGTATCAAGTCATACGCATAACGCTGGCTAGCTAGTTCATAATGATAGTTTTGAAATACATTCGTGCCACCCCAGAACACTAACCATTCTCCTTGAAACGGAAAATCAAATGCAGTTTGTGTCATATTACCATCTGTATCTGGATAAGTGACCAGCTCTTGAATTTGTAATCCGATAATCTCTTCATCATCTCCAAATGCCGCTAATATCCCTTTATCTCCCTCGCTGCTCAACCAAACACGTATATCCATTTCATTGTGAAGAAGACTGGAGGAAGAACGGAAAGTGTCAACTTCTGCGGTAAAGGATGTCGACATCGCTGCAAAATCTGTTTGGCTCACTTGCGTTTGAAACTCGGAACTGAATTGTTTGTAAATCGTTTCATGTTTACCGCTCAGCATAAAGTCAGCCAATTCTTCTGGCTGCATCGCCGCTTGCTCTGATGCTGGTGTAACAGTTGTTTCTCCTGTCATCGTTTGTCCATCTTTCATATTGTTATCGCCACCATTTCCGCATGCACTTAATGTCCCTAGCATTATACTTGCCACTAATACTACTGTCATAATACGTTTTTTGGATCGATTGGTATCTTTCATTCTCTTAGTATTCATTGTCATCTCTTTGTCCTCCTAGTGTTATGTCAGATGTTTGAACTTCCTCTTCCAATAAAGGTTCAAAACGTTCGGCTGTCAGCACCAAGAAGATGCACTTCAGCAAAAACGAGTAGCACAGTGTACGTAATTGGTACACGAGCACACGCAGGCTTTTGATGGAGGGCATATTCGCCGCCGACTAAGCTACAACGCATTCCATCGTGATCACAGTCGTACGTTTTGAACTTCCTCTATAGTGTAGCAATACAATCTTATGTCAGCCGAAACACTACATAAACATTACCTTAACTATCCTCTACCGACAGCACGATAAAATTAAGACTCCGTTAAGACTCCCTTCTAATATTAGAGAAGCAGGCATGATAGAATGACAATATAGATACATAAGGCGGTGAGTTTATGAAGGAAGCGGCTATTCTTCTAGTAGATGATGAACAATCCATTGTAGAGCTACTACAAACTGTTCTACTTAAGGAAGGCTTTACTATAATAGATTCGGCTAGTTCAGCAGAAGCAGCGATAGACGCTTGTAAGAACAATAGCTATGACATTATTATTCTAGATGTGATGCTACCAGGTCGTAGCGGTATTGAGGCAACACCATTTCTGAGAGAAGTAACGAACGCTCCAATTTTATTTTTGTCCGCTCGTTCTTCCGATTTTGATAAGCTTAGCGGCTTTGCAGTTGGCGGTGATGATTACATTGCGAAACCTTTTAATCCACTTGAGGTCGTAGCACGGATTCGTTCTCAGCTTCGCCGTTATTGGGCTGCTAGCAATCAAAGTGGCGCCGATAGTAGCAATACTGAGCTAGCTAGTCATACGAAAAGTATTATATATAATTATGGGAGATTTCAGGTACATAAGGAGGCTGGGGAACTTATCGTTGATGGAAAATCAGTAGCTTGTCCCGCACTTGTGTTCCAGCTATTACTATTTCTATGCCAGCATCCCAACCAAATTTTCAGCAAAAGAGAGCTGTACGAGCAGGTTTGGGGTGAAGATTCATTCAACGATGATAATACGATTATGGTACATATCCATCGTATACGGGAGCGGATTGAAATTGATCCAGCAAATCCAAGGTGGATTGTGAATGTACGCGGAATGGGATATAAGCTTGTGCCGCTCCGTACTGAATTCGGAGATATATTATGAATATGAAAAGACGCCTTACCGTCCGTTTTATTATTCAGATGATCGTTGCCGCCTTTATGGCCTTGATCATTGCTTCAGTTTGCTTAATTTGGGTGTTTCAACAATTGAACGAAATGAGCATCAATAAAGACTTTGCTTCAATTGGTCTCCAGCAGTTAGTCGAATCATCGGAGCTTACGCCCGAAGGTATACGATTTGACGCTAGATTGCTAGAACAAGTGAAACTCAATAACGGCTGGCTACAAAGCTTAGATGAAGATGGAATCGTCGATCATTCCTATCTTGTTCCAAATGATGTGCCAAAGCGCTATGCCCCAGGAGAGTTAGTAGACTATTGGACGGAAAAGAAACCTTTCCCATATGAGCTGTACCTGTGGATTCAAGAAAAAAACGGAAAAACCTACACATTAGTATATGGTTTTCATAGCAAGATCAAGCAAATATTAGAGCAGACGACTGCGCAAGCGAGTGTATCCCCACAGGGGCAATTAATCATTCCGCAAGCTATTGCCCAGCAACTCGAATCACTAGGTGGGTTTATCCAACTGCTTAACCCTGAAGGAACGGAGCTTGCTTCTTATAATAAACCGGATCATATCGGCACATATTACAGTGTTTCAGAGTTAGCACTTCGGTCTATGTATTACGATCGATACGGGTATCAGATGAACTCATCTTATGATGCTAACACTGGGAGTACTTGGGTCGTTATGCTTCCCAATGAGACTGGAGGCACTAATGGACAAGGAAGCTTTTTGCCGCCGGAGGGTAGAATTCTGCTAATTGGGGGCAGCAGTATGATTGTAGCGGTAGTTGCTATATTGCTCCTGCTTTCTCTATGGAATGCTCATCGCTTTGGCGGTCCTATGCTACATATACTTACTTGGCTGGATGGCTTAAGTCGAGCTGAATATAAGGAGCCGCTTGATCGACGTGGCGTAACACGAAGCAAAAAACGTTCAGGGAAATGGCGACCAAGATATCGTGTATTTTTTGAAGTAATACATTCTATTGACAATCTCTCTCGCACTTTATTACGGCAACAAGAGTTGCGTAAGCAAAATAATAGTTTGCGGGATGAATGGATTAGCGGGATTACCCATGATTTGAAAACTCCGCTATCATCTATTAAAGGATACGCTCATATGCTCGCTGAACCTGGTTATGATTGGAGCGCCGAAGAAGTACGTAAGTTCTCAACGATTATGCTAGAAAAGTCTGCACATATGGATGTACTCATTAACGATCTTGCACTGACTTATCGAATTAATGCAGGCGTGAAACCTGCTGAGGGAGAACTGCTCGAGCTGAATAGCTGGCTGTCTTCAGTATTGGATCAAGCAGGCAATCATCCATCCTTTGTCAAAGAACATATTCAGTTCAAGCCTGCCCCAGTAGACATTGTAGTAACGCTTTATGGTCCATGGCTTGAACGAGTTGTATTGAATATAGCTGCTAATGCACTGATTCACAATTCGCCAGATACGAGACTTAATGTATCAGTATGGTCCGATGAAGCGAAGCAGCAAATTATTATCCAATTCGTTGATAACGGCCAAGGGATGGATGAGAACACAGCAGCGCAGCTCTTTGAACGATACTTTAGAGGTACGGATACAAACGTGATGACAGAGGGTTCGGGGCTTGGAATGGCCATTGCAAAGGATCTTGTGGAAGCAATGCATGGAACTATTGCAGTAGAAACTTCAGTAGGCAAAGGTACAACGATTCGCTTAATCTGGTCTTATCAAGAAATAGAAAGTCAGGCCTAGCAACACGCTAACATTATTATTAGATGTTCTCTCAATATCCGGAAAATACGGTCAAAGAGAGATCCACCTAAAAAGACGAAACCACAGCTGGCTTCGTCTTTTTAGAACAATCGGCGAAACTTTATTAACCCTAGCTCAATTCTGTTCTTCCTGAAACTCTGATTCCGCAACTCTTTTAACCGTCTCCAAAAATTTAACAACGACTTTCTCTGTTGCAAAGATCATAAATATTTTTACAAACCACTTTAATGCTTTATTCGTAGCTGTATATGTAAGCACCGTTTTCTGATCATTGATGCGGCGCAATTCATATAAGGCTGTAATCTCATATGCATTTGCCAGTGTAAATCCAATTTTTAATTTTTTATCGTTCGGATGATTTACATATTCCAACGTATGCACATCATACTCCTCAATGCGCTTACCTTCTTTATATTGCTGACGATATATACTGCCTACAACTTCGTTTGTCATTTTAATTGGTTTATTTTCTACCACTTGTGGCATAATCTTTTGCATCTGTTCTAATGACCCATCTAAATACGACCAAACATGTTCAATTGGTGTATTTATTTCAATTTCTCTTGACCATTGCTTCAATATAGTTTCCCCTCTTTCCTCAATTACAGCTACTCCTTATTCGCAATTTTCTCTTGAGCCAAACGAATCATTTCCCGAACCATAGAGCCACCAATTTTCCCACCGACATGCCCTACCGATTCAGTAGTCAAATGACCGTTTTCTCCAGGATGAAGCGGAACTCCAAGTTCCGCAGCGACTTCATACTTCACATCATCTGCTTTGTTTAGATCGACGGCATATCCCTCACGCTTCATAACGTCAGCTTTGAATGCTTGCATTTCTTGTTCTACCCCTGGTACCACATAGCTTCTCTTTCTTCTTGCCATTATGTTCAGCTCCTTAGAACTTTTTGTTTACCTTCTGAGTAAACTTCTCTGTTAACAAAAAGTTCACCTTGAAAGCATACACTTAGACGTCTTTCTCCATAAGATGCCCAGAAACATAATTTTCATTAGCTATTGATCTTCTATCATAAAGTTCTCTTTAAGCGGTTTGTAACGGTATTTCTCCAAGTCAATTAGGCCTTTTCCATCTGTTATAACACCCTCATCGCTTAGATACAGCTGCTGCTTGAAGCGAAATTCATCATCCGTAATCGCAATTTCTCCTTTGGCATTAACAACTCTATGCCAAGATAGTTCATATTGTGTACTCATCGAATGCAAAATTCTTACTACTTGTCTCGCTCCTCTTGCACTTCCAGCTAATTCAGCAATTTGTCCATAGGTCATGACATACCCTGCTGGAATACTTTGTATAATTTCAATGACTCTTTTCGTAAATGGCTGCATTATGGCTATAGCCCCCCTCCTAATATACAAATGGAACTCAAAACGGATCCATAAAGGCAAGTACGTTTGCTTATTAGGCACTTTTTAGTACCTATATCACTAAAAAGTACGTACTGTTCATTGGTGCTTAGAAGTCTCATAATAGCATTTACCGGCCGGTAATACATTATGAAAGAAGCATTCACATGACACTAGATAAAAAAAGAAGTACTTTAGCACTCCTTGCGTTAGCAATAAGTGCATTCGCAATAGGGACAACAGAGTTTATTAGCGTGGGGCTACTGCCTCTTATCTCTGGAGACTTAAATATATCTGTTACAACATCTGCTTTAACTGTTACTTTATATGCTTTAGGTGTAATGTTTGGAGCCCCCGTATTAACGTCCATAACATCCAATATTCCGCGTAAAGCTTTATTGTTCTGGATTATGATTGTATTTATTATAGGAAACAGTCTTGCGGCGTCTGCAACTGGCATCGGTATGTTACTAGTCGCTCGTATTATTTCTGCATTCGCACACGGAGTATTTATGTCAATCGGTATTATTCATACACCATGGGTTGGAGCAATTATGGTTCTTGGAGCTGTTATATTAACTGGATGGGCACGTGTTCTAGAAAGAAAAGATGAACCATCTAGCTCTCGCACATCAACATTGTAACTGGATTGTTCTGCTAGCAAGGAAGACAGCTCACTTTGATCAGAAATGTTCGTTAACAATAAAAATGGCGGTTACGGAATACTCTCCTTAACCGCCATTTCGTTGTTCTGCGTTACCAAGCGCATTTTCAGCATGAGATAATGCATTATAAGCTTACTCATCCGGGTGTGACATCGCTTGCTTCACCGCATGATTTACTTTTTGAACAGAATTACTTTACACTTAACTCAATTTCAAAAAAGAAATTAGTTTCTCAGAATAGGTTCATTAGCATCTGAACGAAATGTTTTCACGGCCATTCCTATACATACAATTGTGAACCCTAACAATATGACTAAAGCTAAACAAAATTCATTTAAGCTCTCCTTCCCATTAATAGCAGCATTTAATGCGTCTACAAAATAATATAGAGGTTGAATATGACCTAACCATTGTACCCATACTGGCGCTTGATCTAAACTGTAAAAGGCTTCACTTGTTAGTAGCATTGGAAAACTAATTAAATTGGATATCATATTTACATTACTTTCATCTTTAGATAAATTAGCCGCTATTATACCAATTGAATTAAAGCATATCGTTGCTAACAATAGCGCTATACTAATTCCAACGATACTGTAAAGTGATAACGATACATGAAAAACTAACCATCCTATGATCATTAGTTTAATACTAATAATTGCAATCATAATTCCTCTTACCGCAGTAATAGAAAGTAGAAACTTCAACGTTGAGAATGGCGTTACTTGAAGAAGTTTATAAATCCCTCTGTTACGATGTGCCATAATATAAAAGGCCGTCACCATTGTTGTAGCAAACAAGACATTTGTCGCTAATACGCCAGCTAATAATCGAGCTGAGTACAACTCATTATCTATATATAATCCAAGTCCAACTAGCATCACAATTGGAAAAAGAATTGTCCACACGATCGTATGAATATCACGCAATACACCAATTAACATTGTTCGAATAATTGTTAACATAAAAAATCCCCTTTATTCTAAATTTACGCCTCTGTTAAATTAAGGTAAAGCTGTTCTAAATGCGCTACTTCGTGCTGTTTCAACAACAACTCTTCAGTACCTTCAGCAACAATTTCGCCATTATGAATCATTATAATTTTAGAAGCTACTTTACTTACTTCTTCCATATCGTGAGAAGTAAATACGATCGTTGTTCCTGTAGCAGATAGTGATTGGATAAGTTCTCTTATCTCTTTGCGTGCCCTAGGATCAAGTGCCGCCGTTGGCTCATCAAGGAAAAGCAACTGCGGATGATGCATTAATGTTAGCGCAATAGATAATCTTTTCTGCTGTCCACCAGAAAGTTTGGTAGCTTCTACTTTGGCAGAAGCTCCAATACCACATCTTTCTAAGTAGGAATACAATTGATTATCTTTTAATTTCAATTGATAGAAAGCAGAAAACATTCTCATATTTTCTAATGCTGTAAAACCTGCAAAGAATGGCATGGTTTGTAGCTGTACACCAATATGTTGGGCTGCCTGCTCCTTCCAATAAGTAACTGAACCTTGAGTTGCCTGCTTAAGTCCTAGAATAATGTCTAATGTCGTTGATTTCCCCGCGCCGTTTGGACCAATAATCGCGATGACCTCACCCTGATTAATAGTTAAGCTAATACCATTCACAACTGTCCGATTACCATATTTTTTTACGATATTGTTAACCTCAATCAATTTGCTCATATACTACTCCCCTTTATCCAATATTGTTTATCCAATGTTGGGTATTTGATTAAAAGAAAACGTCGATGGATGTCGACGATTTGATTACTGCTCTAAAATTGAAATGATTTGCTTAATAAATTTAATATCTTGCTCCAATATAGCGATCGCATTATCGAATGAAGCTATCGCAAATAGTGATAATCCATGCTCACCTTTTAATAACTTCCCGGTTTCCCAGTTCGCTAAATTGTCTTCGACTTGCTGTAGGTTTTTCTCCAATAAAGTAATAGCTTCTTCTTTCGAAAGTATTTCAATCCAGTTCAAACTTACCGTGAAATCTGACTTCACCGAATGCGGGGTTAATGTTAATGATTCACGCACCAAGGTTTGAAATAGTTGCTCTCCCTCCTCTGTAATAGCATAAATTTTACGAAGCCGAGCACCTTGACGCTCCTCTGCTTCTGTACGGATCAATTTATCCTTTTCGAGTTTATTAAGTGCATAATAAATGGAGCCTGACAGTAAATTAGCCCATTCATCCATATGACTTAGTTGTATAATTTGCTGTATTTCATAGCCGTGCATCGGTCTATCGCGTAGTAGTGCTAGAATAATTAGATTTGTCAAAAAGCTCGATCCCTTTCTTTGCTCAATCTTACATATCCAATGTTGGTTATATGTTAATTGGATATTAACATAATTAGTAAAATATGTCTACAGCTATTTCCGCATACAAAAAAGCAAGTAACTTTTTACCAGTACCTGCTGAATTCAAACAAATGAATAGAATCTCAGAACTTCTAAAATGATTAGGTTAATATACCAAAGCAAGCGGTATATTAACCTAGTCTGTTATGCATTGGTATAAACTTTCTTCGATCTACATTAATATCTAGCCACTACCACTTTTTTTCTAGTGTAAAACTCTACGCCATCTTTACCATTTGCATGTAAATCACCGTAGAAAGATTTCTTATATCCTGAGAATGGGAAGAATGCCATTGGAGCTGGGACACCAACATTAATACCTAGCATTCCCGCATCAATATGATCGCGATAGTAACGAATGGCCTTCGCGCTATCCGTATACAGAACACCGCCATTCGCAAATTCAGATTGATTAGACAATGCGATAGCATCTTCAAGTGTATCTACTCTAACGATAGATAACACAGGCGCAAACACTTCATCTTGCCAAATTTTCATCTCACTAGTTACATGGTCAAAGATTGTTGGACCAATGAAATACCCTTTCGAATACTGCTTAGCAGCTTCTCTGCCATCTAATAGTAGAGTTGCACCCTCCTGCTCTGCACTTTCGATATAACTAACAGTTCTCTCCTTATGGCTTTGACGAATAACAGGCCCTAAGAAATAATTACTTTCACTTCCATCACCCATAGATAGTTGTGAAGCTGCTTCTACTAGCTTAGCAATTAGTGGTTCTGCTACATCACCAACAGCAACGACCACTGAAGTCGCCATACAACGCTCACCTGCCGAACCAAAGGAAGCATTAATAATTTCTTTCACCGTTAGCTCAAGATTCGCATCAGGTAATACGATGGAATGATTTTTTGCACCCGCTAAAGCTTGAACTCTTTTCCCATGAGCCGCTGCAGTTTTGTATACATACTCGGCCACTGGCTGTGAGCCCACAAAGGAAATTGCACTTACCGTTTCATTCTCCAGCAATTCATTCACAACATCGTGTGAACCATGTACGATATTGAGAACGCCTGCAGGTAATCCCGCTTCGGTCATAAGCTCTGCAAGCTTACCTGCCAGAATCGGCGTTCTTTCTGAAGGCTTTAGTACAAAAGTATTACCACATGCAATGGCAATTGGGAACATCCAGCAAGGAACCATCATAGGGAAGTTGAATGGAGTGATTCCCCCCACAACTCCGAGAGGATAGCGATACATAGCAGACTCTAAGCCAGTTGCAATATCAGGTAATACACTTCCCATCATTAACGTTGGTGCTCCTGCCGCAAACTCAACACACTCAATACCACGTTGTACTTCTCCATAAGCTTCACCATAGCTTTTACCATTTTCAATCGTAATCAGTTTGGCTAGCTCATCCCAATGCTCAACTAACAATTGTTGATATTTGAAAAGTATTTTAGAACGTCGAGGAACGGCTGTATTTTTCCACATTGGGAAAGCGCTACTTGCTACTTGAATAGCCTGCCTTACTTCCTCCTTTGTTGAATGAGGTACTAGTGCTATTGTTTCTCCAGTCGCGGGATTAGGTACCTCCTCTATTCTTTCCGTAGCTGAAGCTACCCATTGGCCGCCAATATAATTTTGAATTTGAATAATGGATTGCATATCTCATTGCTCCCTTCTAGCTCTTTACTTATCTATAACCGCTTTAATTTGTTCGAGTGTTGGCATGGCATCTGAGCAACTATGACTGGAAACTACAATCGATGCCGCTGCTGCACCCCATTGTTGGCAAGTTGGAATGGATTGTCCCGTCATTAAGCCATAAATAAATGCACCTGCAAATGAATCTCCCGCTCCAAATGTTTTTACAACCTGTGCTGGGAATATGGTTCCCGTATATTGATCCCCAGCTTGCGTGTAAACTACCGACCCGTCTCCACCATGCTTGATCACAACCAATTGCGTTCCCTTATCTAGCCAGCGCTTTGCTATCTGGTCATCTGTCGCTTCATGTCGATTAAGCATATGTTCAAGCAGCTTAAATTCATCACGTCCACCAAAAATAACATCGCTTTTTTCAGAAATTAAGCTAGCATAAATGCCAGCTTCCTCCGTTGATGTCCAAGTATACGGTCTATAATCAATGTCGAACATAACGACAACATTATTCATTTTGGCAAGTTCAACAGCTTTCAGTGCAGCTTCCCGTGATGGACTTTGCGCTAAGGCGGTGCCCGAGATTAAGATCGCTTTGCTGCTTGCAATAAACGCCTCGTTAATATCATCTGGCTCTAGCTTAAGATCAGCTACATTATCACGATACATAAGTATGCTGCATTCCGTAGGAGACTTAATTTCTGTGAACGCTAAGCCAGTCACTGTACCGGAACGATCCACGATCACATTTTGCGTATCAATCTGACGTTCTTCCAAGTAATTTCTAATAAAACGACCATGCTGATCATCAGAGATACGACCAATAAATCCTGTTTTCAATCCTAGCTTAGCTGCGGCAATCGTAATATTAGCGGGAGAACCACCTACATATTTGGTAAAGCTAATCGTTTCTTCCATAGGTCTGTTGATCTCATTCGCGTTAAGATCGATACATAATCTACCTAGTGCTATTAAATCAACTGACTTCGTTTTATCAAATGAAAGCATCACCTGTCACTCTCCTCCTATTTGTCCTTATTCCAAGAATCGGAAATCCACTCATGATCCTTATCATTGGTGAATTTCCAGCTTCGCACCGGTCCTGCCATTACATTTAAGTAATATACTTCGTAGCCTGGTGGAGCACATACAGGGTGATAACCTTTCGGTACAAGTACAACATCATTATTTGCAACGACCATCGTTTCATCTAGCTCACGATCATCAGTGTACACGCGTTGAATAGCAAATCCATGCTCAGGTGATACTTTATGATAATAGGTCTCTTCCAAATAAGATTCCTCTGGCAAACGAAGCTCATCGTGCTTATGCGGAGGATAGCTGGACCAATGTCCTTGCGGTGTAAATACTTCAACAACTAGCAGGCTATCTGCTGACTTAGATTCTGGCAGAATATGATGAATTAATCGCTCAGTATGTCCTTCTCCTCTAACCTCTGCATCAATATTAGCTGGTGTAATTAGACGTGCTTCATAGTTTCCCTGACCAGGAGCTTTACAGAAAGCAAGCTCAGCTTCCGTCTCGGCAACAATTTCAACTGTTTCATGCGCTGGTATATAAATCGCATACGGTGCAATCTTTTCAAATACATTCATTCGTTTTCCTATGCTACTCCATTGATGTTGATTCGTTTTAACCGATACGATGCCTGTTAATACAACGACAACGACTTCATTTTCCAATGTTTCTTGTATTGTTTGTTGGCCTGCTTGTAATGCGATAACTTCAAAACCAACATATTTCCAATTGGCTGATTGTGGTGTAATGTCTACACATTGCCCAGAACTCTCATTATAATTTGATGAAATCTTTAATTTTCCCATAGCGTAATCCTCCTACTGTATTTCTTCCAATCGAACTAATCGACCTTGAAGCAATGACTGTTTGGCTGCAAAAGCTATGCGCTCGGCTTGATAACCATCATAAGCGGACACAAGTGGCGGAAGATCGCCGAGTATACTCTCTACAAAATAATTGACTTCCGTTTCATAAGACTCGATATAACGGTCCAAGAAGAAATACTTAGGGTGATCCGTTGTAATAGCTTCCTCTGTGCTTACCTTTACTGTCGTTGGAACATCATTCTCTACACTAATGTTTCCCTTTTCGCCAAATATTTCGACACGCTGATCATATCCATATACAGCTTTTCTACTATTATCAATAACACCCAAAGCACCATTAGCAAAACGCAACGTAATAATAGCGGTATCAATATCGCCAAGCTCACCAATTTCTTGATCAACGAGTACAGCGCCCTCCGCATATACGGTCTCAACCTCACTGCCCGTTATATACCGTGCCATATCAAAATCATGGATGCTCATATCCATAAACAGTCCACCGGATGCGAGTATGTAGCTTGCTGGAGGTGGCTGCGGATCTCTCGAAGTTATTTTAATTAGATGTGGTTGCCCAATCGTTTCCGAGCTCATTAGATCTCGTACTTTTTGGAAATTATGATCGAATCTACGATTAAAGCCCACTTGAAATACTACCCCTGCCTGCTCCACTAACTCCATAATTTCCTTAGTCTCTTGATAGTTAAAGCTAATAGGCTTCTCACAAAAAATATGCTTGCCACTTGCCACTGCTGCTTTAATAATTTCAATATGTGTATTGGTAGGTGAGCATATGAAAATAGCTTCAATTCGCGGATCTTGAATTAATTCCAAGTAACTATTGGTCATGATCGATAGGTTGAACGGTTTGCTCCATTCTACTAATTCCTCGTTCATGAACACATCTGAAATACCTAGTAACTGAACTTTAGAATTGTGTAGCATTTTCTCTGCGTGTAATTTCCCAATTCTGCCTACTCCAATGATTCCAATTCCCATCTTCGGCATAAAATGACCCTCACTTTATCGATATATAGCAAATCCATGTAAGTGCTTTCAAATCTCTACTTAAAACTTTAAGTTCTAAGCTTTAATCAAACCCAGTGATTTCAAATACAACAGTCCTTTTTCAGCGTATACAACCGGGTTCGCTATAGCTGGATCCTGCTCCGCTTCAATAATAATCCAACCATCATATCGACGATCTAATAATTCCTTAATAATTGGTGCAAAATCAATACAGCCTTCTCCAGGTACAGTAAATACTCCATTTTGCACTCCTGTTCTAAAGCGTAGCCCCGATGCAATAAGCTCCTGTAATTGAGCTTCCCGTATATCCTTCAAATGAATATAAGCAATACGATTATAGTGTCTGTTTAACAAAACTAACGGATCATATCCCCCATAATAAGCATGACCTGTATCATATAAGAGATGGACAAGGTCAGGATTAGTGGACGACATCAAACGATCGATTTGAGCTGGCTTCTCGATTACAGTTTCCCCATGGAAATGGTACACCAGCTTCATTCCCTTGTCCTTGCAATATTGTCCTGCTCGATGTAAGCCATCAATTAATGAAGACCATTGCTCATCCGTTAGCTCATCAATCGTCACTTTATTTTGCGTTAAATCCTCAAAGGTATTGCCACTTTCACAAGTAACAACATGCTTACATCCCATCGCTGATAGAAAATCTACCTTTTGCTTATATTTGGCTAACTCTTCTTCTACCCTTGAAGCATCACTAAAATGTACAGAATTCCACTGGGAAGACATTACCATATTGTATTTCGCTAGTAATGGTTGTAATGCCGTTACGTCTTGTGGAAACTTACGACAAAACTCTGTCCCTTCAAAGCCTAAGCTAGACATTTCATTAAGCACTTCATCGGCTGTATAGTGATCACCCAACGATAAAATATCCTCATTGACCCAATTTATAGCAGAAACACCTAGACGAATCGTCATATATGCCCTCCTAAAACTTTTTTGTAACACCGGTGGATATGCTTCTAAGCAAAAAAAAGTTACTTCGAAAGCTTAAACTAAACTTTTGTGTAACACCGGCGAATATGCTTCTAACTGAGTTATGACAATGGTTTGATTAACTGTACTTTTTCTATATAACCCTCATAGCGAGCTTGCACAGCTGGTTGCGTTGATACTTCAGCAACTCCCACCTGCCACCAGGAATGGTAACCCGATGTATTTGTTCCTGGTAGTACAGGAATCGAAATTAAAGTTGTCTTTGTTTGTTGCTTTGCGAGCTTTAATGCGTCCCTTAATTCTTCCTTTGAAGTAACAGAATACGCATTGGCCCCCATACTTCGGGCATGAGCTGCAAAATCAATATCCATATATGGACCGCTCAACTGGCCTTGCTCATCTCTAACTCGAAATTCGTTGCCAAAACTTCCACTACCGTTCTCTCTTTGCAAGTTGTGTATACATTGAAAACCATGATTATCTAATAATAGAATGGTAATTTTCTTTCCTTCTTGAATACTAGTTAGAAGTTCTGAGTGTAGCATTAAGTAGCTTCCATCCCCAACAAGTGCGTATACCTCATGTTCTGGTTCTGCAAGCTTCACACCAAATGCACCACTAACCTCATAGCCCATACAGGAGAATCCATACTCTAAATGATAGGTTTTCGGAGCTGTTGTACGCCACATACGATGTAAATCACCGGGCATACTTCCAGCAGCACATACGATAACATCCTTTTCACCGATAAAATTATTAATCTCACCCAAAACGCTAGTTTGAACCAAACCAAGCTCTGAGTCTACTTCATACAAGCGATTCACTTCTTCATCCCATGCTTGCTTAAGTTGCTGAAGCTGCTCTATGGAATAGGCTGATTGATAGGACATCGCTTGCATAGCGACAAGTAGCTGTTGCAGCGCGATCTTGGCATCGGCTACAATTTGTCCACCCGTTGTTTTATAAGCATCCATATTAGAAACGTTAATATTAATAAATTTCACATTAGGATTAGCGAAGGCAGTTTTAGAAGATGTTGAAAAGTCCGCTAATCTCGTACCAACCGCAATGATTAGATCTGCCTCAGCAGCAAGTATATTAGCTGGTTCAGTTCCAGTTACTCCTACCCCTCCGAAAGACATCGGGTGAAGCCATGACATTGCGCTTTTGCCTGCTTGTGTTTCCACAACTGGAATATGACAATGTTCAGATAACTGCAAAAGTTCTGGAATTGCTTGTGAATAGTGGACGCCACCACCTGCAATAATGATTGGTTTCTTAGCATCTGCTAAGAGTTGAGCTGCTTCCTGAATGGCTATTGGAGCCGGTTGCTGACGAGCTATGCGATGAACCCTTTTTTCAAAAAACGATTGTGAATAATCATATGCTTCACATTGAACATCCTGAGGTAGACTTAACGTTACCGCTCCCGTTTCTGCAGGATCAACTAATACTCGTATCGCATGCAATGCAGAAGGAATCAATTGCTCCGGTCGGCTAATCCGATCCCAGAACTTACTTACTGGCTTAAAAGCATCATTGGCGGAAATAGTATAATCCATTGGATATTCAATTTGCTGTAAGACAGGATCAGGTAATCGGCTTGCAAAGATATCCCCTGGTAATAACAAGAGCGGGATGCGATTAACGGTAGCAACTGCTGCTGCAGTAACCATATTGAGTGCCCCAGGACCAATGGAAGAAGTACAAGCATATGTTGCTAATCTATTTTTTTGCTTAGCAAAGGCAATTGCTGCATGTGCCATACCTTGCTCATTTTTCCCTTGAATTAATACTAATCCCTCTTTATTTTGTTCAAGCGCCTGACCTATTCCAGTTACATTACCATGTCCGAATATACCCATGACCCCTTGAAAAAACTTGCTTTCTACACCATCAAGCTCAACATATTGTTGATCTAAAAATCGCACTAAAGCCTGCGCCATCGTCAATCGTACCGTTTCCATATTAGCACCTCACAATTAAGCGTTATCTCCTATTGTTCATACAACTTCGATAACGACACATTTTTGATATTGATTAAAAAGGAAAGATAAAGGTAAGCGCTTACCCTATAATGCGAATTATACCTGCAATCTTTGAAAAGTCAACAAAAAAACTACTTCCCCCAGTTCATAATTAGTTTGGTCATAAAGTAATCACCAAGCTATCACATTAGGAAAAATAGTTTACTTACTTCTTATTCATTTAACTTACTAGTCGAAGAACGGATAATCAAATCTGGCATTAATACTACACGCTGTCTCACATTTTCTCCACTTTGAATCTGTTGAACTAATATCGCCACCGAACGTTCACCAATGTCTTGAATAGGCTGAGCAATCGTCGTTAATGGCGGATCGACAATTGTAGCGAGAATTGTATTATCGTAGCCAATCACCGAAATGTCCTTTGGAACCTGTAAACCTAATTCACGTACAGCTTGAATCGCCCCTATAGCAAGAATATCATTACAAGCAAATATCGCTGTTGGAGGATCTTGCTGCTGTAGTAACCTCTTCGTTGCCTTCTTTCCACTTTCGACAGTGTAACCACCTTCTACTATATATTCTGGAAGCATCTCTAGCTTTGCTTCTTTCATCGCATCGGTACATCCGCGTAACCGTTCCTTACTACCCAGTTCCTTGAGATTTTCCGTAATAACTGCGATCTTTTGGTGATCTTGCTTCAGTAAATGGGAGCCCGCTTGAAATCCTCCATAATAATCATCCACCATTACTGAAGTAACAGGAACCGAAAAGATTTCTCTAGATATCATAACCAACGGGACCTTTTCATTTAATATTTTTTTGACCATAGTATCCTGCTTTTCCCTGGAAACCATAATGATGCCGTCTACACGTTTTTTCATAAATAGCCGGTAATATTCTTCTTCCTTACGGGCATCATTATCTGTACTGCACATCAATACATTGAAACCATATTCTCTCCCACGATCCTCAATTGCTCTAGCAATTTCTGCGAAATATGGATTGGCTAGATCGGGAAGTGTCAAACCGATCGTAAAGGTGCTTTTACCTGAAAGTGCAGAGGCAACAGCGCTAGGTTGATACTCTAGATCTTCCATAATCTTTAATACTTTTTTTCTTGTTTTCTCACTAATACGCCCTGTGTCATTAATAACTTTAGAAACCGTAGCAATAGAAACACCTGCTTTTTCCGCTACATCATATATCGTAATTTTCATGTTATTACCCCTCATATACATATGTTACAGTTCACACTGTGTATAATCACTATTTATATCCAATCTTAAATGATACCTTATTCTAGTCAATATACTCTATCTTTCTCTGCAAGAGAAGATTAATTTAATTCGTTACTTAAAGAAGGAATACTCCACTACAATAAAAATCATCGCTAAATATGAAATATTTATATTGCAGAACGAAAGAATTCCTCTTACAATAGGAAGGTAAGCGCTTAACCTTTGTTTTTTCAGTATTTTTTTAATAATGTAATGATGAGATGGAAGGTGCGTGACTACATTGAATATTGATGAGAAAGAAAGTGCCTATTATAGCTTTGGTGCGGAAGACCAACATGTTTTGGAGGTTGTCGCTAATCGCTATATTGGTGCAAATCCAGCAATCCCTTTCGTCTATCGTGCTTTTTCAGCTTCAGGCATATTGCAAAACGACGAAGGCTTATATCTACTTGATTTTACAGATACATATTCAGCAAGTGCAAATGGTAGCTATGCCTATGCTTTGTGCTTAGTATGGAGCGACGAAGAACGTTCGATTGACGGAGTTATTGAGCCGCTTGGTCCTACTTCCTTATATCTGAATGAGCAACGGTTGTATCGTTCCTCCGTTATTGAAGAGTTAAAGCCAGATGGAAGAATGAGCATCCCTCTTTTATTACTTAAGGGATGGAATGTCATTATGATCGAAGCTCGTAAAACACCCGCTGGATTTGGATGTAGATTCGGAGCAGAAGAGGGTAAAGTGCGTATTTTACAAGTATTAGCTCCCTTTTCTAATCGAGCTGGTCAAGCAGGTTGGAGTATATCAGAGCCTTGCCAACATTCTCTATACGGGGATCGTAATGAGCAGTTTCCTCAATGGAACGAGCCTGAGTCCACTACTGAATTGCAATGGTTTCCGCGAACCGAATGGACTCCATCTGAACAATCATTAGCCAATCTTGAAAGAATATATAGCTTTGCGCATAATGTGGCAGCTTACGGACTTACGACAGTTATTATTCCTACCCATGTCCATTCACTTTCAATTGAGCTTCGAACGAATGGCTCTACAATTGTCTGGCTTGGTGATGAAGTTATTGTCAATGTTGATGATGCTGGAAACTATACGTTAGACGTAGATGTCAGTAGTAAGCAAGGTAAACATCATATTAAAGTTTGGTCAGCAAGTGGTAGTGAGCATTGGGGATTCCAGCTTAGCGTAAGTGCTAACGGCACTACATTAGAATTAAGCCCACCAGTATCTATACATGGCTATCATGAATCATGGATATACGCTGGACCATTATCGAGTGGGGTCCCTGCTCTCGATAATAGCCCTTTCGTTATGAGCTCACTAGTCAAACATCATGACGATGTTCGTTTTTGGAATGTCGATTTACCAAATACGTTTGTTAGACCTTATTATGAAAACGCAATGTTAAGTAGCAAATGGACTGTGGGCAATATGAGCAATTTTGGACGATGGGATTACCCGCTTGGTGTGACCATGTATGGCTTGCTACGCACAGGTAAACAGCTAGATCGTGCAGATATTACGGAATATGCGTTAAAGCATATTAGAAGCTGTACAGATTTGTACGAATATTCCTTATGGGATTTTAAGCAATATGGCTTCCCGTCCGTTAATCATCAGCTAGTCCTTATGAAAATGTTGGATAATTGTGGATCCTTTGGTTCAGCCATGCTTGAGGCTTATTCCATAACAGGCGACCAAACATTCGCAGACATCGCTCATGTCATTGCTGATTTCATGCTCAATAAGTTGGAAAGAAAAGAAGATGGAGCCTTCTTCCGTACATGTGAAGGTGATTATTCTGCTAATACGATGTGGGCAGATGATTTGTATATGAGCACGCCATTTTTAATACGTTATGCGCAATTATTAGGAAAGAAAGAAGCACTTGATGAAGCTGCAAGGCAATTTCTATTGTATCGAAAGTATCTGTTCATGGAAGACCAATCCATTATGTCACATGTCTATGATTTTAAATATAATCAAGCAACTAGAGTTCCCTGGGGACGCGGCAATGGATGGGTTTTATTCTCCTTGTCAGAGTTATTAGAGAAACTGCCTGCCTCACATCCAGATTATAGTGAGCTTACTGCATTTTTCAGAACATTCGTGAAAGGGGTTACATTCCTGCAAGGTGTGAATGGATTATGGCATCAGGTGTTGAATGAGTCTACTAGCTATGAGGAAGCTTCATGTACAGCTATGTTTGTATATGCCATTGCAAGGGGAATTCGTATGGGCTGGTTAGACCAACATGCGGTGGAGTATACTGCCGCAGTTTATCAAGGATGGGAAGCACTAACTAAGCACGCTATCACTCGTCAGGGAAATGTCTTTGGCGTATGTAGTGGCTCAAGATACTCTTTCGCCCCTGATTATTACATGTACGATTTGCGGACCGTTGTCAATGACAATCATGGAATTGGAATTATGATGCTAGCCGGCGTAGAAGTTGAACAATTACGACACTCTCATCATCTCTAGATTTACGTTACTGAGGACCAATGGAGAGCTGAAGTCGATACTTGGCTACAACGTGGTGGATCTACAATTATTAAAGAATACGAAGAAGCGTACGCAAAAAACAATTAATAGTTACAGCGAGGGAGAATGGGTAAACCATGCTCCCTTCCTCTTATTCAATACTAGATCATAATGGGGTGGACATAATGATAAAAGAAGGCTATTCTTTCTCCACAATGTGGAACTTAAGAAGACATACAGTAGGTAGAGATATTATTACAGAAATTAAGGAATTGGGCTTCAATCAAGTAGAGTTAAACTACAATGTAACAGAGGAATTACTCGCAACCATTGTTCCTATGATTGAACAGAATGAGATCACTATTTCAAGTGTTCATAATGTATTTCCGTTTATTGCTGACCGAGATTACGATACCGATTCGGTAATGCTTGGCTTTGATGATCTTGATAAAAGAGCAAAGGCAGTTGACCTTCTCAAAAACTCTGTTGATTACGCAGCCAAATTCGGGGCGAAAGCAGTAGTCGTTCATCCTGGTGAGGTTCCATTTGACTATAATATTGATGCCGTTTTGAAAAAGATCTGGATAGAAGAAGGTAAGGATTCACCTGCATATCAAGCGCTCTGGGATGAAATGATTACGCGCCGTAACGAGCTAGCACCGATCCATGTTCAACGAATAACCGAAGGCTTAGAAGAGGTTTGTAATTATATTGAACAAAAAAACTTAGGCATTCAGATCGGAATTGAAACAAGATCTCGTTGCAATCAAATATCTACTCTACAAGAAGCCAATCAAATGATTACCGATCTGAATGGTGCCCCTCTAGGTATCTGGTTCGATATCGGACACGGAACGATGATGGAAAGAATGGGACTATATGATAGCTCGACTGAAATTCAACAATTAAAGGATAAAGTGCTTGGGGTCCATATCCATGAAACGGTAGGTATTGTCGATCACTGGTGTCCTTATATTCATAGCGAGAATTTACATGACTTTGATGTGTTTCTTCCCGTCATAGAAGCAGCACAAATCAAAGTTTACGAGCTTCGTGCACCATGCAAGAAAGAACAGATTGAAGACAGCTATCGCATTATGAATCAAAAAATACAAGACATGAGGGGTTAAACTGGATCCTTGACTACAGCTTTCATTCATGTTGACGAAGGAAGGGAATAACTCGTGTTGTTGGCAGATAAGCTATTAACCTCATGGTTAGGCGATTACGAGTGGCTTTTAAGGATATTTGTTAGTTGTGCATTAGGATTTATTATCGGTCTCAACCGTACACATAAGCAAAAACCTGCGGGTGTAATAACTTATATGTTCGTTGCAGCAGCATCCACCCTGATCACCATCGTCTCCATCCAAAGTGTTAACTTATATGTTGGTCCACAAGAGTATACGGGGATGGATAGAGAAACGTGAACAGGCAAGTGTCCATCATTATTCAGCGCATCATCAGAGCAAGTCAATCTCCAAGTAACAATTGATTATGCGGGATAGGTTAAGCTAGAGCACGCTCTGTTACAGCATGTTTTCGTGAATATAGGACGTGTACTGCAATCCTTGGTCGCTATGAATGATCAAGGATTCCATTACACGTCTTTTCTCTGTTTAAAGGCCTCTTCAATCTCAACGCTACTATATTGTTTGCTGGAGTAAAATTGGTTACTATTAAAACAACGCAACTTATGTATAGCAGAGAGAATTAATCGCTCTTGGAGAGGCGATCGGAACAGCGATTTGTTCTCAGAGCGCTCCTCACACCATGTTTTAGAATAGAAAAAAATACAATAGATGAGGTAGGAGATTATTATGTTCAATTACTATACGCGGCAAGACCAATTTGAAACGTACATTCTAGAGGATACAACTACTGACACATACATTGAAGTAGTTCCCACACGAGGAGCTATTATTAGTAAATATGTTCATCATAATCAACCTATATTTTATTTGGATCAAGAAACATTAGATAATCCATCACAAAATGTACGTGGTGGAAATCCAATTTTATTTCCTATTAGCAGCTACTTAGTTGATGAGATATACCATTACGACGGGGTCGCTTATCAGTTAAAGCAGCATGGCTTTGCGCGCAATCTTATCGGTAAAGTTACTCATACTCACGCTGATGAACATGGTGCTTCCATCACACTTGAGATGGTACATAATGAAGAGACATATGTAAGATACCCCTTCCATTTCAGTTTGACGATGCAGTACACATTGACGAAAGACGGCTTAACTGTGAAGGCTACCGTGAAAAATGACGATCATAAAGTGATGCCCTTTTATTTAGGATACCACCCTTATTTCTATGTTGAAGATAAAGATAATGTAGAATTAAATATTCCTTCTTCTACTTATACAGAATTGATTCCGAATAGTATGCCGCACAATAAATTCAACTTTAATCAAATCGAATCTAATACCATTCATGATCAATTGCAATCTAATGTTTGTGAGATGATTGATCATACTAGACAACTAAAAATTTCGATGACCTCAGATAATATCTATCAGTATATTGTACTATGGGCATTACAAGGAAAACCGTTTGTCTGCATTGAGCCTTGGATGGCACCTGTAAATGGTATGAACGTTGGACAAGGTATCCAATACCTTGAAGCCAATCAGTCCCACGCCTCGACCTTTCATATAAAGGCGGAAGCATTACGCTAATCACCACAATTTAAAACGCAAACTGACTGTCGTTGATATACATATTTAGCCAATTATCTTTCATATAAAGAAAGAGGTGATATATTTCATGGGTAAACCTATTAAATTCAGCATTATAGGTGGTGGGGGATTCCGTGCACAATATTTTTTGAGAATTGCGCACGCTCTAACCGAGCAGTTTCATGTTAGTGGAATGGTCGTTCGTGATGAAGCGGTAGGAAAATCTATGGAGCAATTATGGCATGTCAATACGTATCGCACGTTAGATCAGCTATTACTTAAGGAGCAGCCCGATTTCGTTATTCTATCCGTTAACCCGTCAGCAGCTATTCATTATATGCTAGAGCTAGCACAGCGAGGTATTCCTGTATTAGTGGAAACTCCTCCTGCCCCTGATCTTGATGGACTAATTATGCTGCATGACAAACTTACCCTGCAAGGTGCGCGAGTTCAAGTGGCTGAGCAATATCAATATCATCCGATCCAGGAAGCGCGTGCTGCAGTCATTCAATCAGGTCAATTAGGAAAAGTCAATCAAGTGACGGTATCCATATCGCAATTTTATCATGCGGTGAGCCTTATCCGTAAAATGCTTGGCGTACAATTCGAGAATGTGAGCATTAGGGGTATGAGATTTCATTCCGATTGGGTAGCTGGACCTAACCGAAGTGGCCCTCCAACGGAAGATAAATTAGTTGAATCAGAGAGAGATCTTGCTTGGTTAGATTTTGGCGGCAAGCTTGGTATTTACGATTTTACAAAGGATCAACATCGCTCATGGACTCGTTCTAACCATTTATGTATTAGAGGAGAACGCGGAGAAATTTTCGATCATAGAATTAGCATCCAAGACGCTGCTTGCACGCAAATCCAAATGGAACTAAAACGGATCAATAAAGGCGAGTACGAAAATGCGGAAGGTTATTTCCTTAAAGGAATTATGGCAGGCGAGCAATGGGTGTATGAAAATCCATTTATGCCAGCAAGATTGTATGATGATGAGATTGCCATTGCAGCCTGTCTTATCAAGATGGCAGATTATGCTACAGGAGGTCCATCCTTCTATGGTCTTCCGGAAGCATCTCAAGATCATTATATCGGAATGCTAATTGAGCAAGCGATAAGAACTGGAGAAACGGTAGTGTCCGTAACGCAACCTTGGACTAGTAGTGAAGCATTATAATATAATGAAATATACTCAGGATGATGGGGTGAAATAATGAGATCTTTTCTTACGAAGATTAGCATTTTGTTAACGTTAGTTATTGTTATTACTGCTTGTAGCTCGCAAAACGGGGCACATAATCAAGAACACACTAATGAAAATGGACATGAAGAAACCAATGAGCATTTACATGTAAGTGGAGATATACAAGAAGAAACTGCATCCGCAACGATATTACCTTCCTTTTTGGATGGACAAAACGAACAGATCCGCCTAGTTTACGAGGCCGCTGGACTGTCTACTGAAATTATAAAATGGATGCCATGCTATTGCGGTTGCGGTGAAAGTGTCGGACACGAAAGCAATCTAAATTGCTTTATTCAAGAGGTTAAATCAAATGGCGCGATCGTGTGGGATGATCACGGAACACGCTGCGGCGTATGCTTACAAATTGCGGTTGATGCTATCAATATGACGCAAGAAGGAAAATCACTACAAGAAATTAGAACGATTATTGATAATACGTACGCGGAAGGCTATGCAGCGCCTACTAAAACTGAGTTTCCTTCATAAGTATGGGAATACAAATAAAAAAGAGGATTTCACACATCATGTGCGAAATCCTCTTTTTGGTCGTATACAACGTACGTACCACTACAGATTATTTCGTATTTACTTGTTTTTTTCCCGCTAAGCCAAGCGCTTCCGCTGTTGAAGCATGGATTTGATTGAAAAGTTCCCGGTTTTCCACAAGTGACTCGCCATAAGAGGGAATCATTTCTTTAAGTTTCGGCTCCCACTCTTTAATATGCTGTGGGAAGCATTTATGCAAAACTTCGAGCATGACGTGAACCGCAGTAGAAGCACCTGGAGAAGCTCCCAGTAATGCAGCAATTGAGCCATCGCTTGCACTAACAACTTCCGTACCAAATTGTAGTGTTCCTCTGCCACCATCCTCAGTATCTTTAATGACCTGTACACGCTGCCCTGCTACTACAATACCCCAATCCTCGCTTTTCGCGTTCGGGATAAACTCTCTTAACTCTTCCATACGCTTTTCATTCGATAACAAAACTTGCTGGATCAAGTATTTTGTCAATGACATTTCTTTGACACCCGCTGCTAACATCGTTAAGACGTTATTCGGTTTTACAGAACCAATTAGATCAAACATCGAACCTGTTTTTAAGAACTTTGGTGAAAATCCGGCAAACGGTCCAAACAGTAATGATTTTTTGCTATCGATAAATCTTGTATCAAGATGCGGGACAGACATTGGAGGAGCGCCAACCTTAGCTTTACCATATACCTTGGCATGATGCTGCGCTACAACATCTGGATTGTTACATACCATAAATAGTCCACTTACCGGAAATCCTCCGATATGCTTTGATTCAGGAATTCCCGTTTTTTGTAGTAAGGGTAGACTTCCACCGCCGCCGCCGATAAAGACGAATTTTGCAGTATGACGTTCAACGGTACCGCTATCAAGATTACGTACTTTCAATTCCCATAAGCCGTCGCTCGTACGGTTAATATCACTAACGCTATGTTTATAGTTTATTTGAATGTTTTTATGCTTTAAGTAGTCAAACATCATGCGTGTTAAAGCACCGAAGTTAACATCTGTACCTGAGTCGATTTTCGTTGCCGCTATGGATTCATTCGATTGACGACCTTCCATAATAAGCGGAATCCAATCCATCAGCTTTTCAGGATCAGTGGAAAATTCCATCCCTTGAAATAATGGGTTAGATGATAACGCTTCAAAACGCTTTTTCAAAAATATAACATCTTTATCACCCTGTACTAAGCTAATGTGAGGTAAGGGCATAATAAAGTCCTGCGGGTTGCGGATCAGACCGCTGTCCACAAGATAAGACCAAAATTGTCTTGAAAGTTGAAATTGTTCATTAACTTTTATAGCCTTGCTAATGTCTATTGATCCATCCGGTTTCTCGGAGGTATAGTTAAGTTCGCACAGTGCAGCATGTCCTGTTCCCGCATTATTCCATTCGTTAGAGCTTTCCTCACCTGCATCTGAAAGCTTTTCAAACACTTTAATTTCCCATTCTGGTACTAATTCTTTCAATAATGACCCTAAAGTAGCACTCATGATTCCGGCACCAATTAAAATAACGTCTGTTTTAGTTTGTCTGTTACTCATTTTTACCATCCTTATACCCTACATTTTGCAGAAAGGATGTAGGCGCCATAGCAAGCCAAGGCGTGACATCATCACACATCTTTTCTGGATCAATTATAACCTTATCATAGTTTATCACTATTATTTGTAGATTAAAATATCTATTTGCTATTATATGATAGTTATAGGCTATTTAGGGTCGGTTAAAGCCAGGTTTAATGATAATCGTTGATGGATATAAAGTGGATAGATACTCAGAAAGTGATTTCATATAAACATAGGAGGCATATCATATGACCACTTCCAATCCAGACCATTCTCGTGCGGAGGAAATCGCCGATCCATCAAACTTGGTTTCACAAACAGTGGATGCGATTGAAAACATCTCGGGTGTGCATTCCGGATATCGTCGTGCCCATGCCAAAGGCATTTGTTGTCGTTCAGTCTTCCGTCCGAGTGGTCTAGCAACGCCATTTACTACTGCACCCCATCTACAGGAACAGGAATTAAATGCGTTTGTCCGTTTCTCTGGTAGTTCCACTGATCCGACAGTGGCTGATTTCCTATCCCCGGCTAAAGGAATGGCTGTCCAATTCCTCCTTCCTGACGGTGGCATCACGAATCTTGTAGGGGTAACTATTCCAGTATTTTTTGCACGAACACCTGAGTCATTTCTAGATATAATTCAAGCTGTCCATCGAGCACAAGATGGTGCACTAGGACCACTAGACCTTATTCAAGAAATTATGTCACATTTCTCTGAAAGCAAAGAAAGTCTGCTATCCGTCAAAAAGCTACTACCACCGGCTAGCTACGCTGAATGTCAGTATTACTGCATTCATGCTTACTTTTTCATAGATCGAGAAGAAAATACATATCCTGTGAAATTCGAATGGGTTCCAGTTGAAAGTGTACGTACATTGTCTATTATAGATGCGGCACAACAACCGGATGATTACCTAGAAGAGGAACTTAAGCAGAGGCTGGAAACTGAAGCTGTAGTTTTTCATCTAATAGCAATTTTGGGCGAGCCAGAGGATTCCACAAGTGATCCCACTACAGCCTGGCCAGAAGAGCGTCGGAGGATTGATATCGGTCAGCTATATATATTAGATATTATCGAAGAGCCATTCGATCTGTTCATGGATCCTACCATCATTCCGGAGGGCATGGCATTGAGTGATGATCCTATTCTCAACTTCCGCCATGCTACCTATGCTGTTTCCCACGACAGACGCCGACAAGAACGCTAATCCACATATATTCATTCGTGAAGCTCACAAGAAAAGCGTTCAATGGCTTAGTTTAATTCCATAAGTAATAAAGGGTACCCAATTAGGTACCCTTTATTTATGTCGGATACAATGCAATAGACTTATTAAGAAGGTGTATAAGACAGACTAGCGCTAAAGGACAATTGTGTAACATCAGCTGCTGAGGGATCAGTAGACGCAAGCGTCCTGATACGAATACCAATACGATCACCTGGAGCGACTACTAATAACCCAGCGACATTTATATTCGTTGCCGTACGGAATGTACCTGCAGTAATAATATTATTAGGAAATCCGAATCTAACGGAGCTAGTCAGCGGAGTGGTCACGTAAGCTGAAGAAAGATGATCGATCCCATCATTAGGAACTGAAGGTGCTCGGAAAACTGTAAAATCATATTGAAGACCTAACGTATTTATTGAAACAACAGAAGCAACTAATAAATCCGCACTTATTTGTAGATTTTGAATAGTGCCTGCAAAGGGAATCGGAAAAGCAAAACCGCCTGCTTCTGATGGACTAGTTGATTCACCAGAACCATCGATCACTTCAACAGTGCGACTACCAAACCCCATTAATATAGGAGCAGCTGAGACAACTGTAGCACCACTGAGTATGATCCCCGTTGAAAAAGGAATTAACCCGCCCGATCCCGTTGGTCCTGTCGCGCCTGTTGCTCCCTGTGTTCCTGTTACGCCTTGTGGTCCTTGAGTTCCTGTTGGTCCTTGTGCTCCTTGACCTCCTGTTGCTCCCTGTGTTCCTGTTACGCCTTGTGGTCCTTGAGTTCCTGTTGGTCCTTGTGCTCCTTGACCTCCTGTTGCTCCCTGTGTTCCTGTTACGCCTTGTGGTCCTTGAGTTCCTGTTGGNCGCCTTGTGGTCCTTGAGTTCCTGTTGGTCCTTGTGCTCCTTGACCTCCTGTTGCTCCCTGTGTTCCTGTTACGCCTTGTGGTCCTTGAGTTCCTGTTGCCCCTTGTTGTCCTTGAGTTCCAGTTGGTCCTCGTAATCCTGGAATACCTCTAGGCCCTCGAGGCCCTTCCGGTCCTGGAGGGCCAGGAGGACAGTTACATCTTCCCATATTAATCATCTCCCTATATTAAGCGTTATTCATCATATGAGTAGATTTTGAAGACAACAATGTATATACCTATTAACCTACAAAAAAGGCGCTTGAGCACAAATCATTTACAAAACTTCTGTGTCGCCAAGTATTTGTCCCTTTCATTATTTCTACACTAGCATATAAATAGTACAACGGATCGAAGGCTAGGGAGTGACAAAATTGGAGAACTCACCATTAATAGGTATTATGGTAGGTACAAGAAAAAACAGAAAAAGAATTTTGGAGCTTTACCAACGTCATAATAATCTAAATATGCAACTGTACGCCTTTACTCCGGCAGATATTGTTTGGAAAAAGCAACGTATTATTGGACTTATGCTAAAAGAAGGTATATGGAGTCAAATATCCTTTCCTTTTCCTCATGCCGTCTATAACCGATGCTATAATAAAAAGCCAATAACAATTCAACGTCTTGAGAAGGCGATTGGTAAAAACAAGTGTTTCAACAATATTAACTTTTTTAATAAATGGGATATATATAACCTATTAACGAATTCTAGTATAAACGCTTACGTACCAGACACATTCTTATATAACAACGTAAATATAACTGAACTATTAAAGAAGTATAAACTAATATATATTAAACCTTCTTACGGATTTCAAGGGAAGTCTGTACATCGGATTGAATTAATGGATAACGGAGAGACACACATCTTTTTACACAGTTTGGCGCCAAGATATATTTGTAGAAAGAATGAAGACCTTCGGGTAAAATTAGATGGACTTCTTGGATTAGGAAAATACATGGTTCAACAAGGTATTTGTATAAGTCAACTTGACGATCAGTATTTTGATATTAGAGTGCTTGTTCAAAAAGGTATGGACGGGGAATGGGGCGTTACTACTATAGCTAGTAGGGTCGCTTATGAAAATTACTTTAATACGAGTATGTGTGAAACGATTACTGATGTTATAGAAATTCTGCCACGATTATTCTCTCAAGAGAAAATTAAAGAAATACTCCACTCTCTTAATGAGGTAAGTGTAAAAGCCGCTCAAGTAGTAGAAACTCATATGGGGTCATTTGGTGAACTAAGTGTGGATTTTGTAGTAGATGAACAAGGAAAGCTATGGATTATTGAACTTAATGGGAAACCACAAAAAAAAATATTTGAAGATATGAAGTATTTTAAAGATAAAAGTTTAATTTATAGTAGGCCTTTGGAATATGCTTTCTATCTTTCATACAGTTCAACATATCGTAAATAGCTGTAACAACAAGGTCACCAAATAGGGTGACCTTGTTGTTACAGCTATTGTATACTCTTAATTAATACCTTTGCTGAAGAAAACAGTGTACTTTCCTTATCGATATTGACGATAAATTCTCTGTATTGCAGGCGAAGGCTGCAAATTTAGCTCGCTCTGCAACAACTGTACATACCGTTCATAGTAGTTATGGAACGATTGCTTATCGCCCATTGCTCCAAGGGTTTTAAGTAGCAGTTGATTCGATCGTTCATCAAATTCATTACGGGCAACTAGTTTTCGTGCAATCTGGATTACTTCTCCATATCGTTCACTCGCAACTAGCCAGTTGGCCAGATGATTAGCGAACGTTTGGTACAACACATTCATATTCTCCCGCTCCATCGCTGCCCATACAAACGACTGCTCCTCAAAAAGCTCTCCCGAAGATTGCTTCTCTAGTTCGATAGCACTCGCAACATTATCATCATTAATGTTCGTCAGCTGATCTACACCCTGCTCAAATTGAATAAAATCAACGTCTAGTTGACTCATCTCTATCCTATACCGCTCCTGCCCTGATATTAGGATCTCTTTGAATCCATGAGGATTAAGTGCTCTTCTTAGTTGATAAACGACTGTATGAAGATATACTTCTCCATTTTTATAAGGCATATCTGGAAATAAGTCTTCCATTACCCGCATTTTCGCTACACTTTGACCTCGATGTAATATTAAATAGACAAATAGCTCCTCGCTTTTTTTCGAGCTCCATTTTACAATGCCCTGCTGCACACTGCTTGTCTCCAAACAGCCGAGTGTACGTACCTTTAGCCTAGACTTATTCGCATCCGCTAGCTGATTACTAACATTGGAGGTCGAGCTCCGTCTTTGAATTGCTCTAGTAATCGTTTGAGTCAATCGTTGCCGACCAATTGGCTTCACCATATAATCCAGAGGATATACATCGTAAGCTGCCATTGCATAATCTGAATGCGACGTTGTAAATACAATATCCAGATCTGGATGCGTTAGGCGCAAATGGCGCGCTAGCTCAATACCATCATCATGAGCAATTTGAATATCCAAAAATGCAAGATCGACATGATGCTTAACTATAAATTCACTTGCTTCTGCAGCATTTTGAAAACTGCCAACAAGCTCGACCTCTTCCATACTAGACAGCATTCGCTTCATAGCTAACAGCATAATTGGCTCATCGTCCACTATAACAACCTTCATAGCTCTGCCCCGCTTCTTATCGTAAAGTAAAAGCTGCTTCCTTGCCCTACCTCACTCTCTACCCACATCGTTCCCCCGCTTAGCTGTACAAATTGTTTACTAACAAGCAGTCCAAGTCCTGCCCCTTTTTCACCTAATGTACCGATAGAAGAATATATTTGCTTAGCTACAAAAAGCTGCTCCGCCTGATCTATATCCATCCCAATTCCGTTATCCCGAACGGATACAATGACCATATCACCAGACTGCTCTGCACGGATATCGATTGAACCACCCACTTGAGTGAATTTGATTGCATTGGATAGTAGATTTCTTATAATTAATCCAATAGCTTCGCGATCGGCAAACACACTAGTACCTACAGGAATGCTATTATGTATACGCAAATGCTTTGTTGCGCTACTCATATGTAGTAATTGACAACTTTCCTCTACAACTTCTAGCAACTCTAACAGTTGTGGCCTGAGTGCGATATTCTCTCGTTGACTGCGGAACCATTCTAGTAAATTGTTAGACATACCAAGTGTATTTCGGATTTGCTCACCCAGCTTAACGATAATTTCCTGATGCCCCGCATCGAAGCGATCAAGATCATGCTCTAGCAGCTCTATTAATTGATATTGCATCGCTAGTGGGCTTCGAATATCATGAGAAACAATCGTAAATAATTGATCCTTTAATTTATTCAGATGAGCAATCTTCTCCAAATGTCCCTGTTTCTCTGTTATATCAAAGATTACTGACACACTTCCTTGGCTTTGATTGCGCAATACCCGCAGCGGATATACATTAACACGATAAATTTTCCGTTCTCCTGCCTGCCACACATCAATTTCCACACTACCCTGTTGAGCAGA
Organism: Paenibacillus sp. Y930; assembly: GCF_056786375.1. Taxonomy (NCBI): domain Bacteria; kingdom Bacillati; phylum Bacillota; class Bacilli; order Caryophanales; family Paenibacillaceae; genus Paenibacillus; species Paenibacillus sp. Y930. The sequence goes on from NZ_JBXCIX010000005.1 coordinate 246,295, forward strand.
CTGACATAATTGATGCCACTCTGGCCAACGCTCTAGTAGCTCCGAAATCGAGTGACCATAAAAATCGGCATAACCCATTTCCGAAAAAAACTGAATGGCTTTTTTGTTATTATCGATCACTTTCCCCGCAGCATTTATTATTAAAATACTTTCTTGAATCGTGTCAAATACAATAGTTTTCGCAATTGGCACGACTGAAAAAAATTTAGTTCGCAATACAATTAACATCATGATCGTACCCGTCACCCCACAAAAAACAGATAGTGGTTTTAGCCATGGTGACCATAATGGATTAACAAATTTCATCAGCTCCATCAGAAATGGCAATGTGGCTAACAACACTACTAGCATTCCTGGTTTGCGAAAATGATGCGGTATTGCCCATATATATCTAAGTAATAAGTACATGCTCAGTGCTAATGCACCGTAGCAAAGCAAATTAAACACCGTTGCAAACATAGTTCTTGTTGTAATTAATTGATCGTCATATAACTCAACGGAGTAATAGATGACATGAATATACGGATCAAGCCATATAAATATGGCAAATAAAATAAATACTGCAAATAATGCAAGCTTCCATGACCACTTCATCACTCTACGGGATCCCGTTAACTCATATATAAATACAATAAATAATGGCACTATAAAAAGCAACGCGGTCTGCTGAATATTACGAAAAATTAGCTTTTCCATCAATAAAAAGCTGTTTGTCTCTAGAACAACGTTGCTGGCAAATATAATTCGACAAATGACCACGCCCATCATATAGCGAACGCCAGGTTCTCGTCTAAATCGGTACAAAACGGAAAAAACAATCCCCATCATAAGTACAGAAATAATCATAAAGATAAGTTCTGCCGTAAATATCATAAAGAAACTCCTTTCTCTTTATGATTCTCATATTACAGCTTTTCCGAACATAAAGAAATGGCGATGCAGGAATTAATTCCTGCATCGCCATTTCTTATATTCATAGTAGATGTTATGGATGAAGCTGCTTCCATAGACGTAAAAGAACGACGGTTGCTTCTGCTCTTGTCGTTAATCCCGTTGGCACAAAGTGATTATCTTGCCGACCGTTCATAAGCCCATGCTTATGGTTTGCTTCAACATAAGCTTTACCCCATGCTGGGATTTGGTCATCGTCAACAAACGGAGTGTTCACGATATCTGCCCCACGTTCTGTTGTACACCATACCAAGTCTTCTAACCCCAATCCATAATGCCCATCGTGCAATTTAAAATGACCTAGATCATATAGTGGACTATTTCCTTGAATCTCTCCAAAGTCAATAATGCCAGTGAACTTTCCTTGATGAGCAAATATATGTGAATCATCAAAATCTCCATGGATGAGATAAGTTGGGTGTCGTAACATTAATGTTCTTCCGGTATCCAATATGGTTCTGATTTGTAATATAGTATCCTTGCCAAAAACATTCTCCGATAATAGCAATAAATCTGCATCTAAATATTCAGATACCTGATCTTGTAATAATCGTTAGTCGTTTAGTAAATTATTATGTCAATATGTACTATAATGTTCATAAACTGTATCTCATCTATACGAGGAGGAGAAAACCATGAAAATTGCAATTGCTGGTGGTAATGGTTTTGTCGGGAAAGCGCTCCAATCACATCTTCTAGATCATCAACATGAGGTATTCATCCTTACACGCAATACGAAGCCTTATTCTCCTATGGAAGGTGTCACCTATGTCAATTGGCTTAATGACGGGGATCAACCAGAGCTACAATTAGAGGGCGTTGAGGCTATTATTAATCTTGCAGGAGAGTCACTGAATAGCGGTCGCTGGTCAACTGTAAGAAAAAGCAGAATCTTAGACAGTCGCCTCTCTGCAACAAAGGAAATTCAGCGAATTATTGCAGCTTTGCAACATAAACCGAGCGTGTTACTGAATGCTAGTGCTGTAGGTTATTATGGCATTTCCCATACTGAAACGTTCACAGAGCAACAACAGATGAAACCGTCAGATTTCCTATCTGACACCGTCAATCAATGGGAACAGGAAGCCAGCAATAGCGGAATACGAACTGTATTGATGCGTTTTGGCGTTATTCTTGGTGAACATGAAGGGGCACTACCTCGTATGGTACTACCTTATAAGTTGTATGGCGGGGGTACTATTGGAAGTGGTCTGCAAATGTTATCTTGGATACATATCGATGATGTCATTCGTGCAGCGCTTTATTGTATATCCAACACTTCCATTGTAGGTCCAGTCAACTTTACAGCACCTAATCCTGTAAATATGAGAGCGTTCGGTCAAATGATTGGGAAAGTGCTACATCGACCACACTGGATACCTGTTCCTGCATTTATGCTAAAGCTTCTATTAGGAGAAATGAGTATTCTCATATTGGAAGGTCAAACAGTTCTACCAAGTTCATTATTAGAGCATGGCTTTTCCTTCTCTTATCCAACACTGGAAAATGTGCTTCAAGAACTGTTAACGTAAGAGCATATTCACTAATTCTAACATCCTCTTAACTTTATTTTGTTAGATTAAATAATTAAATGATAATACATATAAAGAGGAAGGTAAATCATCCGAATAGGATGTTTATCTTCCTCTTTCGTTATACTGGGTTTTATCGTTTAGATATGAAATGCAACCTTTAATAATCACTCTACGTCTTATTAATTACATAATATTGCAATTATATAAATAGGAAGCGGTGAAAAGATTGAGTACTGTAAAGCAGTCAACTAACAAGCCAAACAAGACTACTTCAAGAACTCTAAATCATATCAATAAAAAGAAACGCAAAAAAATAATATTATATATAAGTTTAATAATCGTATGTATCGCTGTAATATGTGGGTTAACATTCAAAAATCAAATTGCCCTCTATTTATTTAAAGCATTGTACTCCAAAGAGATCGGTAAAGCATTCGAGGAAGCTTATGTCCCGATAGATAATGTTGAGCCACCGATAGGAATTAAAGATAAGGAACCATTTTCATTATTTTTACTGGGCGTTGATCAAAGAGAGCAGGAAACTGGGCGATCTGATGCTTTAATTTACGCTGTAGTTCGACCAAAGGATAGTAAATTGTTGCTCATTTCAATACCGAGAGATACCCGTGTAGATATTGTAGGTAGGAAATACAAGGATAAAGTAAATGCCGCCTTCGCCTTTGGTGGTGCAAAAATGAGCATCGAAACGATTGAGCAGTTTTTGGGGAATCCTGCCCATTACTACGCTACGATTAACTTTAATGGACTAAAAGATGTGGTAGACACGATAGGAGGAGTAAAGCTTCCTATTACAAAGGATATTGTTAATAAGGGCAGGGGTCACGAGAAATTTACAATTGAAGCAAATAAGCCTGAATACTTTGGCACTGATGCCCTTAACTATGTTCGCTATCGTGAAGATTCTGACTTCAAGCGAACGGAAAGACAACGAATTTTTATTAGTGCGATGATTAAGGAAATGAAGAATATAGGAAACTTATCAAAAATCGACGATCTTATTCAAATAGGTGGAGAAAATTTCAAAACAAATATGAAGGCAGAAGATATCATGAATTGGGCAGAAGCCTTAGTAAAATCCACTCCTGAAATATCTAACTACATGATTGATGGTTATGATGAAAGAATCAACGGAGTATATTATTATATGCCAAGAGACAGTAGTTTAGAAGCAGTACAATTAGCTATTAAAGCATGGTTAGATCCTAATACAGAAGCAATAGATCTAGAGAGCCTTACCGCAATTGAATAGATAAAGGCGAATTCTTTGAAGTTTCGATTATACACCCCCAGTTAATTTTTACCCTTTTCATTCATTACTGGTCAATATATAACAGCCTTGCTACCAATATCGTGTAGCAGGGCTTTTTTAAAACTGTTTGAATATACGTATATATCATGTATCCCTTGCCCACGCTTAAATAATTTCTTCGACAGCAACATCGCCTAAATCTTCTTTGATTACAACAAAAAAATTCTCCGACATAGGATACTTCTTGTAGGAAAGACACCGCTACCGTAAAATAGGAAATAACTGAAAATATATGAATGAAGTGAGGGAATTAAGCAATGGAGGGAAACCTGCTGCTTATCGAGGACGATCCTGCCATCAGCACAATGGTGGCCGATTACTTGACCAAAGAGGGCTATACAACCACTGTTGTTAATGACGGTGAACAGGCTCTCAAGCAATTCCTGTCCAGCAGCTATGATCTAGTGTTGCTTGATTTAATGCTACCTAAGCTGAATGGACTAGACATTTTGCAACTTATAAGGGGACAAAGTCGTGTGCCCATAATTATCCTTTCTGCGAAAGATCACGAAGTTGAAAAAGCGCTTGGCTTACGGTTTGGTGCTGATGATTATATAACGAAGCCATTTTCTCTTCTTGAATTGGCTGCTCGTGTTCAGGCATCCATTCGTAGAGCTACTCAATATTCAAATGTGGAATCTGAACATGAATCGATCTCACAGAAGCTTTCCGTTGGTGAATTAATGATTGATCCTGATAACTTTAAGGTGTTGAAGCGTAATCAGGAAATCAAGCTTACGGCAACTGAATTTCAAATTCTAAAGCTGTTTGTTCAAAACCCAACACGGGTTTATACGAAGGCTTTACTTTACCAACTCATATGGAACGAAGAATATTACCAAGATGATAATGTCATTAACGTACATATGAGACGCTTACGCGAGAAAATTGAAGATGATCCATCCAACCCACGCTACATTCGTACACTATGGGGAATTGGTTACCGGCTAGGAGAACTCTAGATGAGAGACTTCTGGTGGATTTGGATCATCCCTATTGTCGGACTTTTATTTTTGTATGTACGTGAGCGCATGACAAACCAGTTAACTCGAAAAGAGCTAATGTACATAAGTACAAAGCTCCATGAATTTACAGAGAGTAAAAACTATCAACTACAAGAACGTCTCCTTATTGTAACTGGTGATAGCCATTTAAGAGAATTACTTCAAGTGATCAATACATTACTTGATCATTCCAGTCAGTTAGCTTCTGATTACACAAGAACGGAACGGGCAATGCGTATGATGCTAGCTAATGTATCCCATGATTTGAAGACGCCACTCACCGTTATTATGGGTTATGCAGAAATGCTTACACGGAATACAGATTTATCACAAGATGAACGGCAAAGAATGCTTAATCAAGTATATAAAAAGACCGTTGAGGTGCATGAACTGATCAATACATTCTTTGATCTAACAAGACTCGAGGCCGATGACTTTGATCTTCCACTTTCTGTTATCAATGCGTGCGAAGTCTGCCGTCATCGCATACTAGCATACTATGATCTCCTCGCTGAGCATGACTTCAAGGTCGATATTAATCTTCCCGACGAGGCGGTATTCGTATATGCGAATGAAGAAGCATTATCGAGAATTCTCGATAACCTACTCTCAAATGCTGTTCGCTATGGTGCCGATGGTCGTTATCTTGGATTATCTCTCACTCCATTAGAAGGAAAGATTCAGATTGTGGTGAAAGACCAAGGTCGTGGTATACCTCAAGCAGATTTGATTAGAGTTTTTGAGAGAATGTATACAATGGAAGACTCAAGAAATCGTAATATACAGGGTAGCGGACTTGGTCTTACTATCGCAAAAAGACTTACTGAACGATTAGGAGGGCGTATTAATCTTGAGAGCGTCCCAGGTCTGCATACTAGCTTCACCATAACACTTCCAGCTACAGCAATAAGATCTCCCCAAGAAAGTAAGAAATAAGTAAGCTTTACGACATTAAAAAGTGAGATTTCCACGATATGATTACATTATGTTGATATCAAGGGGAGTGAACACAATGGCAGAAATTATTCGAACGCGGTTACTCGACAAAAATTATGACAAGGCAGATGTATTGTCTAGCGTCAATATGAGTGTACAACAGGGTGAGATATATGGATTTCTAGGACCTAATGGTGCTGGTAAATCGACATTAATGAAAATACTGCTTGGACTGGTGCAACCATCTAGCGGTGAAATCGAACTGTTTGGGAAGCGAATAAACTTTAATTCAAGAGATCATCTTAAGCGAATTGGGCACTTAATAGAAATCCCGCCCTTCTACGAAAAACTAACGGCGGTACAAAACTTGGAGCTGCATACAGAATACATGGGTTACTACAACAAACAAGCCATTCACGATGCATTAGAGCTAGTACAGCTGATTGGTGTAGAGAATAAGCCTGTAAAGCAATTCTCCGTCGGTATGCGACAGAGGCTAGGTATTGCTAGAGCAATTTCTACTCGACCCGAATTATTACTATTAGACGAACCTATTAATGGCTTAGATCCAGAAGGTATTCACGCTATGCGAAATTTGTTCCGTAGATTACGTGATGATTGGGGCATGACTCTACTTATCTCCAGTCATCTGCTTACAGAGATCGAGCAAGTAGCTGATACGATTGGTGTTATCAATAAGGGAAGAATGATCAGAGAGGTATCGATGGAGACAGTACGTGCTTCTGCTACTGTTTATGTAGAAATTACAACATCAGATACTATCTCAGCATCATTCGTGTTAGCTGAAACGCTGAAAATTAAAAATTTCAGAAAGATTAGCGATCATGTTATTCGTATCTATGATTCAAGCATTACGCAAGAAGCGTTATCCAAAGGACTCATCATGAACAATGTACCCATCGAGTCAATTAATCGTCGTCATCATACATTAGAGGAATATTTCTTCGATATGATTAAAGGAGGCGTTGATTATGTTCCATCTCATCAAGCTAGAGCTTAAGAAAGGACGTTTTAATAGCTATATTTGGGGTTCGTTGATCGCTTATGGGGTCATTGCTGGTTTTATATTACTCTTATACTTTATTGAAAGCATAGACAGTACAGATCCTGCTTTTCAGAACTATGCAGAAATGTTCCAAACGATCGACATTTTCGTTCGAGCGACTTTTATTATCTACGCATCCGTGCTCATATCCAAACTCATTATTAATGAATTCAAAGACAAGACTATGGCACTTCTTTTTACCTATCCAATAAGCCGCAAGAAGCTTATCTTTGCTAAGTTATCGATTGTTTTTGTATGGACATTTGCCAATGTTATTATAGCTAATCTTATGATAGACGCCTTGTTTGTAGCTATTGATTCAGGTTTTGGCTATTTATCGGATACTTTAACAAGTAAAATTGTTTCTGAACATATAACCTATGTAATTATGCAAGCCTTTGGTGCTGCAGGTATGAGTCTCATACCGTTAGCTTTCGGTATGCGAAACAAATCAGTAGCAGCAACGACTACATCCTCTATCTTTATTGTCATAATCACATGCTCTAGTAACGCAGGCTTTTCCTTAAGCTCAATCATAGCTATTCCATTATCACTTGCTGCACTCGGAATACTATTATCTTATCTAAGCTTTAGAAAGATTGATCGGGTAGATGTAGGCTAAGGAACTGATAAATAGATAAAGGCGAATTTCCATTCAACGCTGAATGAGAATTCGCCCTTGTTTCATTAAAACGCTGGAATTGCCGTTTCACTATAATTTTCTTCTAAAAACTTGCTTATTTCTGGGCTTGTCATCGCTTCAGCTAGCTTTTGAATCGGCTCAGAATCGACATTATCTTTGCGTGCAACTAACGTAATTGCAAAATCATTTTCGATTCCTTCCGTAAGAAGAGCATCACTCTTTGGTGTTAAGTTAAGCGGTGCAGCATACGCAGGTGTCATAACGACTGCATCTGCATCATCATACATTCTCGCTAGCATTAACAAATCAATTTCTTCGAATTTATAATTTTTCGGGTTGTCGATAATATCTGCTTGTGTATAATAAGTACCCGTCTTTTCTTTCAGCGTAATAACATCATTCTGAGCCAGCATCGCCAATGAACGATCCACATTAGATACATCATTCGCTATAGCAATGACCGCACCTTCAGGTAATTCATCCATAGATTTGTACGCTTTAGCATATACACCATAGTTGGCAAAATATATCGGTGTAACAGGAACTAGCTCTGTATCTTTGTTTCTATTGAATTCTTCCATATACGGAACATGTTGAAAGAAGTTCGCATCCACTTCTTTTGCTGCAAGGGCGCTATTAGGCTGAACATTATCACCTAGTACAACAACTTCAAGATTAATTCCTTGTTCCGCTAGCTTCGGCTTAGCAAGCTCAAGAATTTCTGTCATTGGAGCAATTAATGAAGCAACCTTCAATGTTACTTCCGCTTGTCCTTGCGCATTTCCACCATTATTAACTTCATTCGCTTTATTACCTTCGTTCGCCTGACCACAACCAGCTACAATAAATGTAAGTATCGTAAACATTAACAGCATTTTTCTCATTTTATTTCTCTCCTTAAAACTTTTTGTGTACTTTCAAAATCTGCCTCTTCGACAATAAAAAGTTACTTCGAAAGCATAAGCTCTTATCTATCTTTTATCTATTTTTTTGGCTACAGTTGCCCCAATCCATTGGATAAGCTGTACCAGTATAACTATAATAATAATAACATAGAGCATCAAGTCTGTTTTGAACTGCTGATAACCATATCGAATCGCAAAATCCCCTATACCGCCACCGCCAACAACACCCATAATCGTCGAGTATGAAATAAAACTAATAATCGATGTCGTTAATCCGAGCACAAGTCCAGAGCGAGCCTCCACATACAGAAACTTGAAAATAACATCTTTAACCGATGCTCCCATTGAAATTGCCGCTTCGAGCACTCCTTTAGGTACATCAAGCAACGATTGCTCGACTAAGCGCGAATAGTGGGCAATCGCTATAATTGCTAATGGCACGATTGCGGCTGTAGTGCCAATCGCAGTCCCAACCATTAATCTTGTAAATGGGATAAGAAAAACGACCAGCAATAAAAACGGAAACGAACGTATCGTGTTGACTAACAAATTTAAAAGATGAAAGGTAAATCGGTGCGCTAGCATCTGCCCTTTCCTGCAGAGGAACAGAAACGTACCAATTGGCAATCCGATCAGCACCGCAGCCACAATAGAAGCACCAACCATGACAAAGGTTTCGCCGAGAGCTTTGATTATTTCCGCTTGATATTGCACTAAAACTTCAGGCATGGTCGCTCGCACCATCCTTTGTTAGCTGCTTTACAAAGCTTTCAGCGCTATGGTCTATATTGTGAATCCCTTTAGGCTGGATCGCTACCGTGTCATAGATTTCGCCATCCGCCATGACAGCTACGCGATGACATATACTGCGAATGACATCCATCTCATGGCTAACGATAACGATTGTCACTCCGAGATGCTTATTAATATTTTCTAGTACTGCTAATATTTCAGCCGTTGTATTCGGATCGAGAGACGAGGTTGGTTCATCACAGAGTAGTAGCTGTGGCTTATTCGCCAATGCTCTAGCAATAGCTACACGCTGCTTTTGACCACCACTCAACTGTGCAGGATATTTATCCATATAGCTTTCCAAGCCAACAAATTGTAGACACTCCAACACGCGACTTCGGCGTTCTTCCTTTGGATAATTTGCCAATTGTAAGGCCACTGCTACATTATTATAAACTGTTTTATTGGCAACTAAGTTGAAATGCTGAAAGATCATCCCAATTGATTTCCGTGCTTGCCTCAGCTTATAACTGTTCAAACGTGTTAGCTGCTGACCATTAACCTCCACTTCACCTTGATCGGGAACTTCCAACAAATTGATAAGCCGCAGCAAGGTGGATTTCCCTGCTCCGCTAGCTCCAATAATTCCATATATTTCACCTTTAGATATCGTTAAAGATATAGGTTTAATCACCTGAAACTGCGAGTAATTTTTACTAACATTATGTAATTTAATTATAACAAAAACCCCTTTCTTTGAACCTCTCACGACTGAAGTCACGAGTGTTCTCGGCTGAAAATAAAAATTTGAAGGGTGTTTATAACGTTTCTAAGTATAGCTCAATACGTTGGTGTTGTCATGGTAGTAACTACCGTTAAATGCCAACAAAATATTTAATTTCTAAAATTCACAAAAACGTCACTTATGAAAAGAAAATCGGTCCTCTATAATCAACGTTATGCTCTTAAAAGGAAGGATGTCTTAGTTTCCTAGTAACAAAAAAGAAGGTATTATTTTCGGACTATTTATGTGTTTTGGGATGGTTTTTATTATGTCCACTTATAACACAGCTTTACACGGATTTTCAGAATTGACAATCGGAAGTGCATTGATTCAATTTGTCATTACGTTTGTTGTCGCTTTTATCGTTGAATCATTAGTTGAGCCTAGAGCGCGAAAACTTGCCCTATCACTTCCATATGATAAATCGAAGAAAATCAATTTTATTTTGGCCATTGCTTTTTGTATGGTTCCCTCCATGGTTCTTATTATGTCAGTCTACGGAGTTATTCTAAAGGCGACATTGATTGGAATTGAGGGTTCATATTTCATTGCATATGTTAAAACTGTTGGACTAAATATTATCGTGGCACTTCCAGCGCAATTACTAATCGTTGGACCAATCTCACGTTGGTTATTAGTTAGTTTTGTTAAACCATCGACTAGACAGACACCGGAGTTAAACGTCTAGGACTTACAAGGAAGATCAGCTTACTTCATGCTCCCCTTTATTTTTACGTGAGCATCATTATCTACAGGACAACGTTTAAGGGGCATCCAATGATGGGATGCCCCTTAAACGTTGTTCAGCTCAATTCATTACCCTGAACTTCTCAGGAGTTAATTCCATCTGCTTACGAAAGCTAGCTACAAAATGACTGACGTCGCGAAAGCCTACACGGCTCGCAATTTTCGTAATCGATATCTCTCGTTCATGCAGCAGCATTTCCTTGGATTTTCTAAGTCGCAGCCTTATAAGATACGCATAAGGAGATACATGAAAGGCCGTTTGGAACAATGTATTCATCTGCCTTGGCGTTAGCTTAAGTACCGTTGCCATTTGCTCTAGTCCAACATCTGGATCAGCATAATGAAGCTCTAACCAATCCAATACTGGCTGTAGCTGCACAATATGACGCTGAATCGATGTACGATTATTCATTTGCCCATGCTGCTTCAGCTGCATAAAGAAAAAGTATAAGTCAGCCGATGCATCATAGCTAGAATAATATAATTCATTATTCATGTTGATAAGCTTTTCGATGATGTTCGTAATCGTCATATGTAGCGGAGATTGCTCCTCCCAGCTGAAATAGGCAGACTGCTGCATATTAAGCGTGCGCAGTATCGTATCAACATCACTACCGCCAAACGTAATATATTGTGTGCACCATTGCTCTGTCACCGCATAATACGTATGGGATACTCCAGGATATAACAAAACCCCCGAACCTTTTGTAAGTCGATACGACTTGTCCTCAATAATAAATTCACCTTCACCCTCGTACGTTTGCAGCCAATGAAAGTGTGTAAATCCGTCGGTTCGAACTAGCTTTTCTTGATCCTCATGATGTCCTATACTCTCGATAAATAAAGGAAAACCACCGCTTGCAGATGGCGTTAATTCAAATCGCGTATGCCTCATTTCCTTCACCTCTCTATCACTATACTTCCATATTATTATATAAGATTGAAAATATATTATATTTTAACACATTTGATATTAATATATACTGTACTTATTCTTATATCTAACTTTAATAAATGAGGTGTAGTCATGATTAATAGCAAGCTTCCAAAAATATGGTACGGTGGGGATTACAACCCCGAGCAATGGGATCACGAGGTAATGGACGAGGATGTACGCATGTTCAAACTTGCCGGCATCGACGTAGCTACGGTTAACGTATTTTCTTGGGCATTATTGCAGCCTACTGAAGATACGTACGATTTTTCTCGTTTAGATCAAATTATTGAACGATTGCATGCAGATGGCGTATACGTATGCTTAGCGACAAGTACAGCGGCGCATCCTGCTTGGATGGCTCGCCAATATCCTGATGTATTGCGTGTAGACTTTGATGGGCGTAAGCGCAAATTTGGCGGCAGACATAACTCATGTCCGAACAGCCCTACCTATCGGAAATATTCTGAAAGATTAGCCGAAAAGCTAGCGCATCGCTATAAAGATCATGAAGCACTACTCGTTTGGCATGTTAGTAATGAATATGGTGGATACTGCTATTGTGATAATTGTGCAGCAGGCTTCCGTACATGGCTAGAGCAACAATATCATACGATTGAACAACTTAATAAAGTTTGGAATACACGCTTTTGGGGACATACCTTCTACGATTGGGAGGAAATTGTGCCTCCTAGTGCTTTATCTGAGGAATGGGGTGCAGACCGTACTAACTTCCAAGGCATATCGTTAGATTATCGTAGATTTATGTCTGACAGCCTGCTTGAATGCTATAAGCTTGAGCATGCTGCTATCAAAAAGCATACTCCTGATCTGCCCGTTACAACGAATATGATGGGCTTATACAAAGAGCTGGATTACTTTAAATGGGCTAAAGAAGTAGATGTAGTTTCATGGGATAATTATCCGTCGCTTGATACACCTATTAGTTTAACCTCGATGACGCATGATTTGATGAGAGGTATTAAGCAAGGACAGCCGTTTATGCTAATGGAGCAAACACCAAGTCAGCAAAATTGGCAGCCATACAATTCCTTGAAGCGCCCAGGTGTTATGAAGCTTTGGAGCTATCAGGCTGTTGCGCATGGTGCAGATACGGTACTGTTCTTCCAATTGCGAAGATCAGTCGGCGCATGTGAAAAATACCATGGTGCAGTTATTGAGCATGTAGGACATGAGCATACAAGAGTATTCCGTGAATGTGCACAATTAGGTCAGGAATTATATACTTTATCAGATAAAATATTAGATAGTCGCATTAAAGCAAAAGTGGCTATCGTGTTTGATTGGGAAAATCGCTGGGCAATTGAGCTATCTAGCGGTCCTACTGTTGCCTTAGATTACGTTAAAGAAGTACACAAATATTATGATGCCTTGTTCCAGCAAAACGTCCAAGTTGATATGATTGGCGTAGATGATAGCTTATCAGACTATGATGTCGTTATTGCTCCTGTGCTGTATATGGTTAAGGAAGGCTATGCTGCTAAGGTTGAGCAATTTGTGCACGCAGGAGGTACATTCTTAACGACCTTCTTTAGTGGGATTGTTAATGAGAATGATATCGTTACGCTCGGAGGATATCCTGGCGAGCTCCGTAAAGTGCTAGGAATATGGGCTGAGGAGATTGATGCTTTATTCCCTGATCAAAGCAATCAAATCGTACTGCCTGCTGAGCTTGGAGCATTATCAGGAGAATATAGCTGTAATATCGTTTGTGATTTGATTCATGCCGAGGGAGCGGAAGTAAAGGCTGTTTATGGCAGTGAATTTTATAAAGGAATGCCTGCACTAACCGTCAATCAATTTGGAGCAGGTCAAGCGTGGTATGTGGCTACTAGCCCTGAGCCAGCATTTTTGCAGGGATTATTGGCTCATATCTGTGAAGCTAAAGGAATTCATGCACCGATCGCACCGGTTTCAGGTGTCGAGGTATCAACACGAGTTTCTCCGCAAGGACAGCCATTACTATTTATTCTGAATCATAATGATGATGCTGTGCAGGTTGATTTGGGTCAGCTGCAAGGTACAGAACTGATTAGCGAGAATGAAGTAGCGCAGCAGCTAACACTTGATGCGAAAGCAGTAGCGATAATTGAAACGAAGTAATACAACAAGTGTTAAGTAACCCATTCAGACGCAAGGTGAATTAAACCACCTAATCTAAATACAAAATTGAAAGGCACCCAATATGGGTGCCTTTCGTTGTTTCAGTATAGTTAAGGTGTTACCATGGCTTCATTCGTTCAATATATCCTTGCTTTTTCGATTCCATAACGCTTTGAATGAATCATTATGTTCTATTAAGTAATCAAAATTCCCTTCACCCACAATAGAGCCATTCTCCACAACTAATATCTTATCTACATCCTTTATAAAATCTAACCGATGAGCAATAATGATTATTGTTTTATCTCTACATTCGTTCAGAATAGTTTCCATTATACTTTTCTCCGTGAGATTGTCTAATGCCGATACGGGTTCATCAAGTATTAACACATTTCTTTTTTGAAAAAGTATTCTGGCGAATGCTAATCGTTGTCTTTCTCCTCCGGATAATTTGACACCTTTCTCACCGATCAAAGTATCCAATTTCTCTGGTAAATTTAATATTTTCTCCTTCAAATGAACTTTTTCCAAAATACTATATATCTCTTCATCTGAAATATTATGATCAAATACAATATTGCCTCTAATAGAAGTATCAAAAATCGGAGTATCTTGTGATAAATAGGAAATATGATCATAGTAACTGTTAAGGTTAATATCATCTATCTCTAGCTTGTCCAATAAGATATTACCATCCGTTTTCTTTAATAACCCTACAATTAATTTAATAATTGTGGACTTTCCACCCCCACTTAACCCAACAAAAGCAACCGATGCTCCTCGTTCAATCGAGAAAGATATATTGTTCAATATCTTGACACTACCATAATTAAAGGAAACATTTCTAAATTCAATATCACCTTGTAGTTCAATAATCTTATGCCCCGATTCCAAATTGCTATCTTCTGGGGCATTAATAAAATCATTAAACCTATTATAAGTAACCTTATTAAGTTTATAATCCACAAATAGAATATTGAAAATTGCAATTGGGGAATAAATCTTATCAATAAACATAAACAGTGCCACGACAATCCCAATCGATATCTCACCTGCTAACACACTGTTAATTCCGTAAATCATAACTATGATTTTTATAGAAGTGATAAATAACTCAAAAATAGCGAAAAAAGATTCATGTATCATTTTCAGTTGAGAACTGCTTTTTATAATATTACGTGCAGTAACACTTAACTTATTGATCTCTGCATCATATCTTTTGTTGGTTCTAAAGACAACTAACTCCATGAATCCACGTATCGAATATCTAGACATATTTTCTTGTTCTTTAAGTATCGTAGATTTTATATTGTACAAATATTTCAATAGTATATTCGTTACAAGAAAGATGAATACATATCCAACCGCGATCACTACCATGATTCTTATGTCATAGAAACTAATAAAAAATAAGCTGTAAATAATTGTTGGCAGTAACTCATGAAGTGTTCTGAGAAAGAAAGAAAAAATAATGCTGTTTCCAGCAAAAGCTCCATTCTCAATAACTTTTATCATTTGTCCCGTACCAATATGTTGATATGCTTGATAATCAATTCGAGATATTTTCGATAATGCCATAATTTTCAATCTTTCTGTTATACTATTTGATAAATGTACACTTGGGTATTCCGCAAAATAGTTAAGTGTAGCCACCCCACCTAGCAGTAGTGCATAGCTAATAATTAAGGATGACACGTCACTAAAACTATTGATTACCATTATCATATCGAGTATTTTCTGGAACAGCACAATACCTAAACTACTTAAAAATTGAATTGTGAATCCTAGCAATATATAAACAAATATCCACCACTTTAGGTGTATAACAATCTTCTTCAACATAATCGTTACGCTCCAATCTTTCAAATGGGTATAAAAAAACCAAGCAACTCTTCACAATTCAACAATAAATAACCACAAATAGATGGTCATTCATGTTAAATAGCGTAAGTGCCTGGTTCTAAAAATGACTTCCCGGCACCGTTCAAATACTAGTCTGTATACAATCAAAAGGACATATTATCCCCTTTGATAGCTGGTACGCGTTTTACCCAGCCCGATAACTAGTTACTTCGAACGATACGGAAAGACATCCATTTCACCTCAAATAAAAGATTATACATATTGTATCCATTATATAGAAATAAATCAATATAAATGTAATTAATCCCTATAGCATTGATAAAAGTTTTGCTATAAACTTTAAATGGTGAAAAAGTTGAAAGTGTGGTGAATCCATTGTTTAAATTGATGTTAATAGAAGATGATGAAACTCTATTTAATGAAATCAAAGATAGATTTACGCAATGGTCTTATGAAGTTTACGGCATTCAAGATTTTAGTACGGTGATGGAACAATTTATAGCGATAAAACCCGATTTAGTTATTATTGATATTCAACTTCCAAAGTTTGATGGGTTTCATTGGTGTCGAATAATTCGGTCCCATTCAAACGTTCCTATTATATTTTTATCTTCCCGTGACCATCCAACTGACATGGTTATGTCGATGCAGTTGGGAGCTGATGATTTTGTTCAAAAGCCGTTTCATTTTGAAGTATTGGTTGCTAAAGTACAAGCTATTCTTCGCCGTGTGTATAATTATAATACGGAACCAATAACACTGAAAACATGGCGCAGTGCAACGGTTGATTATGAAAAAAATATCGTTACCAATGAGGTAGGATCAATCGAATTAACGAAGAATGAAATTTACATTCTAAAACTACTGATCAAGAAAAAAAATAAGATCGTTAGTCGGGAAGAATTAATAACAAGCTTATGGGATGATGAACGCTTTGTAAGTGATAACACTTTAACGGTCAATCTAAATCGATTACGTAAAAAACTAGATGAGCTTGGTTTAGGGCGGTTTATCGAAACAAAAACCGGGCAAGGTTATATCGCTATGGAAGAGGCTCACTAATGGTCATAACATTTTTACGTGAACGTTGGAGCTGGATTGTTCTGTTTTTATTCCAGCAATTTCTTATCATCTTTATTGCTTATATTGATGCGACGATCTCATTCCAGCCCATTCTCTATATGGTCTTTTTAACAACGATGATTTTTTTCTTCTTTTTAATCATTCGCTACAACAAAGAAACAAAATTTTATAGAAGCCTAGAGGAATGGGAGAACAATCTTGATTTATCAGCTATAAACCAACCTGATAGTCCTTTTGAAAAAATAGTTGAACAAAGCATTACTGATCAATCAGAGCATTTGAGACAGATAGCTATGCAAAATCGTATTCTGTTAGAGCAAGAGCAAGACGAACTTTTGTCTTGGATTCATGAAGTGAAAACACCGTTGACGGCTATGCATTTAATGATTGAGCGATTAGATGATAAATCATTGAAAGCCCATCTATCTTATGAATGGCTCAGAATTCATTTGCTACTTGACCAACAGTTACATCAAAAGCGTCTATTATTTATAGAAAATGATTTATATATAGAAACTATAGATTTAAAATCGTTAGTTTTCAAAGAAATTAAATCATTGCAGTCATGGTGCATTCAAAAAGGAATTGGCTTTGACATTCAGTTAGAACTAACGGAAGTTGTTAGCGATGCTAAATGGGTGTCCTTCATCATCCGACAACTTTTAACTAATTCCATTAAATATAGTGAAGCACATGATATTATCATTCAAAGCTATGAGCATAATAATCAAACTCACTTACGAATAAAAGACTTTGGGCGTGGAATTGATGCCAAAGATATTCCTCGGATTTTTGATAAAGGCTTTACATCAACAACTACACATTATGATAATTCATCAACAGGCATGGGCTTATACCTAACAAAAAAAGCAGCAGATTCATTGCTCATCCATATAGATGTGGAGTCACACCTAAACTCAAGTACAACCTTTACTTTAACGTTTCTAAAAAACAATGATTTCGTTAATATTGTAAGCATGTGACAATAATGTCACATGCTTTTCTATTTTGTTAGGTAAATGAAAGGCAAAGAACGCAATTCCTTTCTATAATAAAGTTATTAACGTTAGCTAATGCTTCTGAGGTAACTTTTAATTATCGAAGAAGTAATTTTAGAAAGTATATAAAAAAATTTAAGGAGATTTCGATATGAATATTTTAGAGGCAAATAAAATCGCTAAAAGCTTTGGAAATAAATCGAATAAAGAAGAAGTATTAAAGGGAATCGACATTACCATTAAACAAGGTGAATTCGTTAGTATTATGGGAGCATCCGGATCGGGAAAAACAACACTCCTCAATGTCCTTTCCTCCATTGATAAAGTTAGTTATGGAACGATCAAAATTAACAACCTTGAAATGACAAAAATGAAAGAAAGACAACTAGCCGAATTCCGCAAAAAATATTTAGGTTTTATCTTTCAAGAATACAATTTATTAGACACGCTAACAGTGAAAGAGAACATTCTATTGCCATTATCGATAACAAAGACGCCAAAAAAAGAAGCCCATCAAAAATTTAAGGAAGTCGCTACAGAGCTAGGAATTTATGATCTGAAAGATAAGTATCCAAATGAAATTTCAGGTGGGCAAAAACAACGGACATCAGCAGCTAGAGCTTTTATTCATGAGCCCAGCATTATTTTCGCTGATGAACCCACAGGTGCACTTGATTCAAAATCTGCTTCTGATCTATTAAACAAACTAAGTGATTTAAACCAAAAACGTAACTCTACCATTATTATGGTCACTCATGATCCAATTGCTGCAAGCTATTGTAATCGAGTCATTTTTATTAAAGATGGGCAAATTTATACGCAGCTTACTAGAGGTGAACAAGAACGACAATCCTTCTTTACCGATATTATGAAAACGCAAGGTGTATTGGGTGGGGTGCACTATGAACATTAATCAGCTCATCCTTCAAAATTTGAAAAAGAATCTTAAAAATTATTATCTTTATGTATTTGCACTAGTCTTTAGTATTGCCCTTTATTTTGCTTTTGTCACACTGCAATATGATTTATCAATGGATGAAGTTAAAGGATCTATTAAAGGTGCAGCAGCTATTAAAACCGCCTCAGTGCTCCTTGTTCTGATTGTCTCAATCTTCCTTTTATATGCCAATAATATTTTTATTAAAAGACGCAGTAAAGAAGTTGGTCTATTACAATTAATAGGGATGACAAAAAATAAAATCTTCCGCATTTTAAGTGTAGAGAATTTAATACTATATTTCATTTCCTTATTCATTGGGATATTTGTTGGATTTTCCTTATCAAAATTAATCATCATGATCTTATTTAAAACGATTGGTATCGAAGACATCGCTCAGCTAAATTTTTCTAAACAAGCGTTTATACAAACAATCATTGTTTTTTGTGTCATCTACCTGTTTATTATGATGATGAACTATACATTTATTAGAAGGCAAACGATATTGTCCCTATTTAGAGTGACATCATCAACAGAAGGTAAAATAAAGAAAACCTCTTTCCTTGAAATGCTGATCGGTATATTTGGTATTTCATTAATCTTGTTAGGATACTATGTATCGACCAAATTATTTGGTGGAGACATTACATCGATGATGGAATTATTTCTAGCAATGATCTTTATTCTCGGTTCTGTCATTATCGGAACATTCTTTTTCTATAAAGGGTCTGTCCGCTTTATTGCTAACATTATTAGGAAAAGAAAAGGCGGGTATCTAAATATTAATGAAGTACTATCCCTTTCATCGATTATGTTTCGAATGAAATCGAATGCTTCATTATTAACAATTATTACGACGGTTTCTGCACTTGCTATCGGTTTATTATCTTTAAGTTATATCGCTTATTACTCAGCAGAGAAATCAGCAGTAAATAATGTGCCTGCAAACTTTTCGATGACGAACATAGAAGATGCCGAGCAATTTAAGTTGGCCTTACATGAAAAGGATATTACATTTAAAGAAAACGTAATTGATGTCATTCAAGTAAAGATCGACGCACGAAATATATTAGATGCAAACCTAAGTGAATTAAACATTGAGCCGAATTCAATGACCATTTCTGTAATTAGTGATCAAACCGTTGAAGATATCGATGTGTCTGCTGATGAAACCATTCTTACCGGTTATAATGATTTGCTACAAAAATTTATGTCCTTGAAAAAATCTGGTCAAATCAAATTAATAGGCGAAGATGAAGTTATTCCTCAACAATATGCAGGCTTAAGAAACGACTACGTTATTTCATATAATTTTACAGATGGCGGACTGCCCGTTGCCATTGTAGATGAATACGTATTTCAACGTTTACAGCAAGATATTGATCCAACAATACAAAAACCATCATCCTTATATATAGGAATTGATATTTACGATGACAATCAAATTAAAGAAGCAAATGAAATTTTTCTAGCTTCAAATTTTAGTGATGCTAACTTTTCTCGTCTTGAAATGAGCAGTACTCAAAAGACAAGTATGGGTCTGATCATGTTTATTATTGGCTTCTTAGGGCTAACTTTTCTCATTGCTTCTGGATGTATTCTTTATTTTAAACAAATGGATGAAAGTGAAGATGAAAAACCGAGTTACAACATTTTGCGGAAACTAGGTTACACCCAAGGAGACTTGCTGAGGGGGATTCGGGCAAAGCAACTTTACAATTTTGGAATTCCTTTAATCGTCGGGCTCTTCCATAGCTATTTTGCCGTTCAATCCGGTTGGTTCTTATTCGGAACTGAAGTTTGGACACCAATGATTGTGGTTATGTTATTATATACCGTACTATATTCCATCTTCGGTATACTATCTGTACTCTATTATAAAAAAGTGATAAAAGCCGCACTATAAAACTACAACTAAAGGCAATCCCTCAGTCATATTGCAGTAGCGGTAGTTAAAAATAGCGTTTCGAATGCCCAAAAGGCTTAGAAACGCTATTTTTCGTTAATCAAATTAAATAACATGAGATTGTTTTCAATTATACCGTCTCTTTCAGATTCAGATCATAACTTTGTAATATCTATCCAATCTCAAAGGGAATCTTGCACATCATGTCGAATGTTAGTTTATTATGACGACAAAAAAAATATGGATTATAACGATACTGTTTTTAGCCGTTTTGACTAGTTTCCGACTGCTATGGTTGCAATCCAACGCAACGACTAATCAGCCTGTTGCCGTGAATGGTGTGCTTGACCTGCGGGACTGGGATAACTTTTCCGACCGCTCACTTCCACTTAATGGCGAATGGGAATTTTACGCTAATACGTTTCTACTACACGATGAGTCCACTCTATCTCATCAACAGACTTCGGGTCGGTTAGTTGAAGTGCCAAGTAATTGGACATTTGATGATGGGGCTTATAGTAGCAAAAGATATGGCTTTGGCTCTTACCGTCTGAAAATCTTATTAGATCCTAGCGAGGGAAACTCTTACGGTCTGCACATATCTAGTATTAAGAGCTCATCAGAAGTTTTCATGAATAAGCAGCTTATCGGACATTCAGGTCGACCAGCTGAAAGCCAAGATAGCTATGCACCACAAGACGTTCCATATACGATGTACTTTACCCTACACGATGAAAGCGAAATTGAACTCGTTATTCACGTCGCGAATTTCGATAACGTTCGTAATGGTGGAATTGTAGATCCGATTAAGTTTGGATTAGATAGTACTTTAAGAAAGGATTTAGGCTTTTCCGAAAATATGGTTTGGATTGCTTGCGTCGCCTATGCGATCCATCTTTTGTACGGCCTCGTATTATATTTAGTCGGGGACCGAAATAAGCGGCTAATTTACTATTCGCTAATGATAGGATGCGTCATTTTCGCAACGCTGTGGCAAGGCGAAAGACTATTGTTGACATGGATTCCATTTTCATTTGAATGGAGCTTAAAGTCCATGTATCTCATGATGCTATTCGGTGGAGTTATGCTGCATCTGTTAATTAAGGATAATCTTCGATTATCACTACATCGTCGGTTCTCTTTCATTTACGAGCTGTTATGTGTCATTGGAGCACTATCGATATTACTATTACCTTTATCGACTACGATCACACTGGAAAACGTGTATATTTTGCTTACGTTCATTCCTTGTATAATCACACTTACGGTCATGTACAAATCAGCAACCAAAATAGATTCCGACAATATTTTCTTACTGCTTGCTGCTGTAGCGGCATTTAGTAGTATGATATGGCTCGTCGTGCTTATTACTTTTGCGATCGATATAATTTCCTATCCGTTCGATCTCATCATTGCGATGATCTGCTTCTCGGCGTTTTGGTTCAGACGCTTTTTTCGATTATCGAAAGAGTCGCATCAGCTTGCTAATACATTGCAACAGGCAGACAAGCAAAAGGATGACTTCCTTGCTACGGTTGCTCATGAGCTAAGCAATCCGCTCAACGGTATTATTAATATTTCGCAATCTGTGTCAGAAAGAGAACAGGATAAGCTAGACAATAATAGCGCGAATGATTTGCAATTGCTAGTTAAAGTCGGTCGGCGAATGTCCTATATTTTGAATGATTTGCTGGATATCGCTCGCTTGAAGGAAAATCGGATTAGTTTACACCGTACTAATATATCAGTACATAACGTAGCTACGAGCGTCATCGATACGCTACGCTTTATGACCGAGGGCAAGCCCATTCAGCTTGTGAACAACATTCCAGTCAATTTCCCACATGTTCATGCTGATGAAAATAGGCTGAATCAAGTTTTGTTCAATCTACTGCATAACGCAATTAAATTTTCCAATGTAGGGGAGGTATCCGTACAGGCTCATATTGCGGATGGATGGGCAAGTATAGCCGTTACAGATACAGGCATCGGGATAGATGCAGCGTTGTTAAGCACTATATTCGAACCATATGAGCAGAGCTTATCCAATTCAACTCCATTCAAGAGTGGATTTGGACTGGGACTGGGCATCTGCAAGCAGCTTGTTGACATGCATGGCGGAACGCTTACCGTTAACTCGATACCGAATCAAGGATCTACCTTCACATTTACATTACAGCTCGTTGACTCTGAAATCATTAACGATGGATTAACTGACGTGACTACTATTGTATCAAAGGACAGTAGTACCACTAGCGCTCCATTATCTTCCGATGGTGATGAAGAATCTAATGATTATAGCTCAGCACTTAACCGAATTCGTCTACTCGTCGTCGATGATGATCCCGTCAATCTAAGTGTACTCAAAACAATTTTTTCGGATGACAGCTACGAAGTCGTTACTGCAATCAACGGACAAGAAGCACTGAAGCTAGTTGAAAATAATCAGTGGGATCTCATCATTTCGGATGTCGTTATGCCAATTATGTCTGGTTATGAGCTAACTGCCCGTATTCGCAAGCGTTTTTCTATTACTGAGCTTCCAATATTGCTGCTGACAGCAAGTAATCGCGATAAAGATATTGAATTAGGATTTCTGTCAGGTGCAAATGACTACGTCACCAAGCCAATCAATGCTACCGAGCTTAGGGCTAGAGTTAGATCATTAACAAATTTGAAAAATTCAGTAAATGAAAGATTGCGAATGGAAGCGGCGTTACTACAGGCGCAAATTAAACCTCATTTCTTGATCAACACCTTTAATGCACTATCGGCACTTAGCTGGAGTGATAAGGATAAAATGGATGATCTCATCCAAGAGCTTACGAATTACTTTAGGCTCGGCATTGATTTTCAAAACTCTGATCAGGCTGTACCGCTTGAACGTGAGCTTAGGCTCATTCGTTCCTATTTATTTATTCAAAAAGAGCGGTTTGAAGAAAGACTGCAAGTTGTATGGGAGGTTGACGACCGCATCAATATTAGCATTCCTCCGTTAACGATTCAGCCGCTGGTCGATAATGCTGTTATCCATGGTCTATTAATACGTAATGCAGGCGGGGAGGTCCGTATTCGGATTACCGACCTTGGTCATTCAGTTGAGTTTTGTATTTCAGACAATGGAATCGGCATCGATGCCGACACTTTGAAGCATATATTAGATAGACAATCGAATAAGCGCTCAGGCATCGGCCTGCTCAATACTCATCGCCGTTTAATGCAGTTTTACGGCAGCGGCCTAACTATTGAAAGCAGTGTAGGTGTAGGAACATCGGTCACATTTACGATTGCCAAGTAGCATGGCATATAAGCTGGGGACAGTCGACAGTTATCTATTTACAAATTACACAACAAAGGAAGAGTCTGTCCAAATGGTCAGACTCTTCGAGATGTCTAGCCTTTTAAGCATTTTGCATTCATTATGTTATTATAGTGAAAAAGTAGCAACATGGGAGGAGCATAACTATGAAACATTCCATACTAATTGTCGAGGACGAAGAAAAAATAGCTAGGTTGCTGGAAATTGAGCTTGAAATGGAAGGTTATCAAGTGAAGCGCTGCTTAGATGGTCTTACAGCCTTGGAAGCGTTCCACAGCGCCAAGTGGGATCTAG
This sequence comes from Paenibacillus sp. Y930, assembly GCF_056786375.1. Taxonomy (NCBI): domain Bacteria; kingdom Bacillati; phylum Bacillota; class Bacilli; order Caryophanales; family Paenibacillaceae; genus Paenibacillus; species Paenibacillus sp. Y930. The sequence goes on from NZ_JBXCIX010000005.1 coordinate 270,386, forward strand.
TGCTGCTTGATATTATGCTTCCGGGAATGAGCGGAATTGAATTACTACGACGTATCCGTACTCATGATTCCGTTACACCGGTTATTTTGCTAACCGCGAAAGACTCTGTTGAAGATAAGATATCCGGGCTTGATTATGGAGCCAACGATTACATAACAAAGCCTTTTCAAATTGAAGAACTGCTTGCTCGGATTCGTGCTTCGCTTCGTTTGCGCATGGCGACGCCGAAGTTGGAACGTGAAGAAGAGGAATGGCTATGCGCAGCCGATCTCAAATTAAATGAAAAGACGAGAGAAGTCGTTCGTGGCGGGAGCGCTATTGAGCTTACCCCCCGTGAATATGATTTACTCGTTTATTTACTGAAAAACAAACGGCAGGTGCTAGAGCGCGAGCAAATTCTCGAAGCAGTCTGGGGATTTGATTATTACGGAGAAACAAATATTGTAGACGTTTATATTCGATATGTTCGCAAAAAAATCGATACTGGCCGACTGCCTGAGCTGATCCACACGGTTCGCGGTGTCGGATATGTATTGAAGGAAACGACCTAAAATGAAACTAAAAAGTAAAATTCATCTTTACTCGTCGATTTTGTTCGCTGCACTTCTTATTATTATGAATGCATCCATCTATGTTCTATTTAATTATATGTCGCTTAATAGTGAGATTGAGCAAGCAAAAACCGAAACAGCAGCGATTGCCCGTGGCTTACAGGACAATGCAGCGATGCCGCTCTCAGATTTGCTTCGTGCATATGCCCCGATTGATGGAATGCTGCAAATTGTTGTTCCAAACGGAGAGAGCTATCCACCTGTCACTTCACCATCGCAGACTGCGCTGAGCAATAAGCTACCTGTTTACTATGCGCAAAAAAAGTCTGAAATCATAAAGCATAATGGAGAAAGCTACGTGCTCATTTCTATGCCTGTTATTTGGCACAGTGGAGAAGTCGTTAATATTCAAACGACGGAAAGCTTGCAAGAAACGATGAGTACGCTGCGATCACTACGTTTTTTGCTCATTGGGGTTACACTGCTGGCGCTTATCCCTGTCATTATTTCTGGCCGGCTATTAGGTGAGCTAATTATGAAGCCAATCCGTTCCATGACAACTACGATGCGAGATATACAACAGAGCGGTCAATTTAAGCAGTTGATACTCGCAACGACTTCAAAGGACGAACTTGTCGAGATGGGGGAAACATTCAATCGAATGATCGAATTGCTACAAAGCAACTTTGCCAAGCAGGAAAGCTTTGTATCGAATGCCTCGCATGAATTGCGTACCCCACTTACTGTTATAGAAAGCTATGCTAATTTGCTAAAAAGAAAAGGATTGGAGCGCCCCGATCTCTTCCTAGAATCGATCGAAGCTATTCACTCCGAAGCGATTCGCATGCGAGAAATGACGGAACAGCTGTTACTCCTTGCCAGAAATAAAGAACAATGGATTATGAAAAAAGGAAAGCTTGATGCCGCGGAATTAACGAAAAATACTGCTGCTGCATTTCAAAATGCTTATAATCGCGATGTCTATGTAGAAGGAGATCCCACTCTTACCGTCTCCACAGATGAACAGCTGTTTAAGCAGTTATTGTATATTTTTTTGGACAATGCCCGTAAATATAGCGATGAACCGATTACAGTTACATTAGGATCAACAGATATGAACGGCTGGATTCGTATTATGGATCGTGGAGTCGGCATACCGAAGCAGGAGCTCAATAAAGTATTTGACCGCTTCTATCGTATCGATCAAGCACGTAGCAGACAGAGCGGCGGTCTAGGACTCGGCTTGTCACTAGCCAAGCAAATTGCTGAAGCGCTTGGAGCTCATATCGAGATGGATAGTCTAGAGGGTGTCGGCACAACAGTGACCATAACGTTGGATAAATTGTAGCTGGGGTAAGCTCCAACTCTCATCAATTTCTCATTTTAATTGGTTATAATAACGAAAAATGCAATACGAGGTGATAACTATGAATCAACGATGGCGATGGATATTAGGCAGCAGTGTACTTGTAGTTGCCGTTATTGTCACGACGCTAACTTGGAAGCCTTGGGTTGGAAAAGCCGAACTGTTAACACGGGAAGCGGCAGAAGTAGCTCTATTGGCCCAATATTCCGGTGTTGTAAACAGCAATGTGAAATTGGGCGATGTATATCTCATAGAGCTCCAAACTGACCAAGGTCTATATGAAGTAGAGGTTGGTGCGTACAGCGGAGAAGTCGTTACACTCCTGCGGCTACAGGGATTAACGGAGGAAGATGACTCCTCTTTGGACAAAGACGGCACAGGGGAATCTACTCCAGTGCCTACTGCGTCAGTAAAGCCAACTACTCCAGCTGGAGCTAGTACGACAACTCCAGCTCCTTCACCGACACCAGTTGCTACTACAAAACCGTCCCCATCAAGCGTTCCAAGTAGCTCTACTGGGACAAGTAGAGAGCAACTAACCTCAGATAAAGCTGGTAAACTTGCTGCTGCCCATATCAAAGGTGAAGTTGAAGATATTTCGTTAAAAACAGCCAAGGACGGAAAAAAATTTTATCTTGTCGAAATTGATGTCGACGATGACAGAGAAGCAGTCGTACAAGTAAATGCGATTTCTGGAGCCATTATGTCGGTTGTATGGGAAAAAGATGACGATGATAATGATAACGACGACAGCGATCAATAGCGAATTCTCATCAATTTCTAATGTTTCTCTCTCTTTGTTCTCATTATTGGGGTGTAAAGTAGTAACTGTACCTAATAAATATTCAAAGGAGTCGAATACAGATGAATAAACGAGTGAAAATTTTAGCTTTATCAGCTGCAGTATTGGTAGCAGGAGTAATTGGAGCAGGTGCAGTATCGACAAGCGTATCAGCGGACAGCAACAAAAAAATTAGTACAGAGCGGGCGCAGCAACTAGCACTTAAAGCCGTACAAGGGAAAGTAAAAAGCGTAGAGCTAGAGCACGATGACGGCTTCACCTACTATGACTTTGATATTATCAAAAACAAGCAGGAATACGATGTACACATCGATGCCTATACAGGCGAAACTTTAAAGGCCAAGATGGAAAACGAGCAGAAACCAGTCGGGCAACAAAAGCAAGCTAATGCAGCAGCAACCAACAACGCTAGCAAAACGATGATTACAGCTAAAGAAGCGGCTACAATCGCAGCTAACCACGTAAAAGGAACAGTACAAAGCACGGAGAAAGACACTGATGACGGTATTCGCTTATATGAAGTTGAGCTAACAACGAGTCGTGGTGAGGTTGAAGTAGAAGTCCACGCTTACACAGGCAAAATATTATCTGTCGATTATGACGACGATGATGATGACCGTGATGACGATCATGACGATGATGATGACGATCATGACGATGATGATGACGATCATGACCGCGACTAATAAAAAGTTCGAAATAATAGGGAGCCAGCGCAGCAATTAATTCTGCGCTGGCTCTTTGCGAAACAGCAATGCTGTAGAATGCTTCGCACACCACAAGGAAAACAAGACGAACAATATGCCCCATACAAAAGCAGGGATATGCGTATATTCACTTAGATTTGTCGCATCACCTGCTGCACCAGGGGTTAATAACGACATCAATAAGATCGTAAAAGAACTAAGCACCGATTCTACTAAACATATAAAAGCAATTAGCAAATAATAGCCGTTGCGCATCCAAGCAGGCGCAGCTACATATACCAAAACGGTTACAGCAATAAACCCGCCGCTCCACATCATTCCATAACCATTTCGCACAAATAATAGCAGTCCAAACAACGCTAAAGCAGCAATAATAATTAAACCCGCCTTTACCTTGCGATGGGCGAATAACAAGAACAAAAAAACTGCAAACAGCGCTGACCCCATATAACCAGCCAACGAGATCGGAATTCCCTTCCATGTACTTGTATAGGAAGAGAATGTCACGCCGCTCTGATCACTGAACAGATGAATGTACATTACCTTTCCAGACAGCACTAAAGTAGCCATAGCATGCGAAAGCTCATGAATTAACGTATCTACATTGCGAAAAAAGAATGAAAATGGAGTCAATCGGGTTAGGAACGCTGTCACAATTAAAACTACCGCCATTTTGAGCCATGAATACATCTTGTCCCTCCTTTATCCAGTCAAACGATTAACGCCGAAATCAATGATTCAAATAACAACATTGCATTATGCCATTATACTGATGAATTCATCTTGAAAATACAATATAGTCCGTGCTAACAGGTTCAATACCAGCTGCCCGAAGTTGCATATTAATCTGGCCTCGATGATACTGACCATGAAGTGCTACATGAGTTAAAATATCACGAATCGAGTACTTAATTTGTTTTCCTTTACTATTTGCATATATTATTACGTGATCTAGGTCCTTATTTGATAATTCAGTTAGTAATGTTGTGTAATTCTCTGTATTTTGTTTACTAAGTTTGACACAGTCTGCAATATTACCATCCGACCAGATTGGTAATTGTGAACTATCTATTCCATTTAATCTAGCTATCCATATTTGTTCTGCACAAAGAATATGAAGAAATAATCGGATCTGTTGGTCATTAGCTTCAACATTGTGCAAGGCTTCTAGAATACGTTGATTAGCCCAATATAAATGATCAAACATGATTTGAATTGTTTTCAATGATATAGCCTCCTAAATGATCAAAGTGTTGTTAGAGAGATATCGTATATGGTTTAAGTTCTATAGCCGCATCCGTGCGGCTAAATATACTTCTAGCTTCCGCTTCAAGATTCGCCAAATCCTCTAACATATATCGCGAGCTAAAATGAGTAATAAATAGTCTCTGAGCTCCCGCAGCTTGCGCAATTTCTGCCGCTTGTAAAGCAGTGGAATGTCCATACTCATAAGCCTTATCTGCCAAATCATGAGCAAATGTTGCCTCGTGAATAAGTACATCTGCCCCCTTGCCCAACTTTACAGCATTATCACATGGCCTTGTATCGCCAAGTATAGTAATGATGCGACCAGGTAATGGCTCTCCAACTGCATCAACGGAACGAATTACTCGCCCATCCTTCAAGGTAACATCCTTACCCGCCTTCAATTGCCCATAAATTGGACCCGGTGGTACACCCATCTCAGCAAGCCAATCGGCATTAAGTGCGCCCACCCGCTCATGCTCAATCATTCGATATCCAAAGCTATCGACCCGATGATCCAGCTTCGCCGCCTCAACAGTTATGCGATCATCCTCGAATACGATACCTTCTGCAATTTCTATAATCTGCAACGGGTAGCTCAAGTGAGTTCCAGTTATCCGCAAATTCGTCTCTACAAGCTCACGCAATCCTGGCGGTCCATATATATGTAACGATTCTGTACTGCCAAGCGATGAGCGACTACTCAATAAACCTGGGAGACCATAGACATGATCCCCGTGCAAGTGAGTAATAAACAACTTACTCATACGGGTAAGCTTCAAGGAAGTATGTAGAAGTTGGTGCTGGGTGCCCTCTCCACAGTCAAACATCCAAAACGATCCACTATTAAGGGATGTTCGTAGTGCTATAGATGTTACATTCCTTCCACGAACCGGCATACCTGCGCTTGTACCCAGAAACCAAAGCTCCATCCTGCACCTCCGCTAATTGTAGTCCAACTTATATATTCTACCTTACATTATTTCGCTTCGTGCTAACCATTATACAATTTACCGTCTGCTTCTAATGAAACGTTCTTTGCAATAGATAAGCTTAAAGCAAGCTAGATAATAATTGATAAAATAATCCTTTAAATATTACATCGAGCAAACCAGCAATAACTACAACGACAATAATTAATACGATAATAAGTTTCTTATTCTTTCCCATAATCCACTTCAACAAGTTCGCCTCCTACTTGAAAAATAACATAATCATAAGTAGCTTAATTATATAATGATTGCTGAAACATTTATATAACCATTCGAGCAATCTGTCTACTCTCTACTCAGGCAACATAACAACGAGACTGCCGTAAAGTAATCGACAGTCTCGTTATATTTATTAGTATACTATTGACATCACAATTTCAATTCTGTCCAACCTTAGCAACTGGAATCCATAATTCAACCTCTTTTTCTTCAGTAAATACCTGTTTTGCACCAACTTGGATTTCTGGACCCACCTGTATTTTAGAGCCCTCAACTTGCTCATATCCTGAAGCCGGAAACCATTCCCCGTAGATACGATACCATTTTTCTTTCTCCCAAGGTACTGTCATCTCAATTATTACCCATGTCATTGCCGGCACTATTAATGAAGTAAAGTTGCTTGGACATGTCTGCGTAGTTGCAACGATTCCTATTGTCAGTCTGCTAGTTGAAAACAGCAGCGGATCACTTTTAATTTTACGCACGCTTCTCTTTTTAATTTCTAACAAATGTTATGGAGTAAACGTATCTATCATCCAATTGGAGAATCTTTCCTTTTCTTCATAGTGTGGGTAGTGAGCCGATTCTTTATAAGATATAAATTCTTTCTTGTTAGCTTTAATTCCGTCAAAAAACTGCTTGGCAGCATGGGACGAAGTCATAAAGTCATAATCTCCCATAACAAAATAAAATGGCAGATCCAGCTTTTTAATTAAGGAAGGCAATGGACGACTCATCACTTCACCAATTAGAATTCCTTGTGAATAAATCATTCCTTTATAATAACGTATGACATCGAGCATGTTGTATTCACTACTGAACGTCATTCCAAGGAAACTGTTATCAGGATTATCTATCAATCTTGCAGCACCATTGTATCGTGTAATAATGTCTCTCGGTGTAAATGTCTGCCCTTGATTAATGGCTTCAGAAACCTGATTCAATCTTGCTATGTCATCATCATTACCTGCAAGCTGAGCTTGTTTCATTACATAATTCCAACCGTCCTTCTCACTTTGCTTAGTATCTCCTACCTGACCAATTCCGATGTAGGCTTCATATTTTTCCGGTGCTTTATGGGCAGCCAAAGAACCAATGTAAGTACCGAAGGAATGGCCGATCAGGATCACCTTTTCCTTGCCAAGGCGTTCAGAGATATAATCCGTGATGGCCAGTATATCATCAACCAACAAGTCCGATGATAAGTTGGAGTAATCCTCAAAAAAACCATAAGACTTTCCGCTTGCTCTTTGATCATAGTTCACGATGGTAAATCTGGATTCCAATACATCCTGATATTGCTTGGCGTGCGGAATTTCAGATGCGCTCGGCCCACCGTGTACATACAGAATGACCGGATTCTCTACATTTTGACCGCGGATCATGATTTCATGACCTGTTCCATTGATCTCTACTTGTTCCAGTACACTAATACTATTTTCCCCTTTTATTTTCGTAGTCCATGTTGGAAAGTTAAGAACTACCATTGAAAGTATTAAAACAGCAATACCGATCCCCAAAAATAATTTCTTCATTTTTTTCATCCCAATTACCCCTCTCTGCGCTTCAATCTTTCGAAGTGATTGTTCCGCATGTTATAAATTTAACCTTTAAAAGTCATATAGACATAGTGCCATTTAGTCATGAATCCCCGTTCTCTGCAAGCAATGGATACAAAAATAGGCGCATGATTTCCATGCACCACTAGAAAGATCATTACTCCCATAAACGTTTCCACATCATATCATTGGTGGATCATTTCTTTATTTTCTTAAATTCCAGTGGAGTTGCTCCTTCAACTTCCTTGAAAAATTTTGAAAAATACTGAGAGTTGCTAAAGCCTACGATAATCGCAATTTCGGTCATGGAAAGATTAGAAAATTGAATAAGCTCCTTTGCTTCTTGTATTCTTCTCCTATTACGATAATAACTAATCGTTACTCCTTTATCCTTCTTGAATGATCTCATAAGATGCGAAGGATGAACATGTAGCTTCCCTGCCATCACTTCCATCGAAATATCCTCTGTAAAGTTCATTTCGATATATTTTTCTGCTTTCTCTACAATGGTTAAGTTATCGCTTGTAGATTTACGAATGGTTGGGTCGCAATACTCTCTAAGCAGATTTGAATGAATGTGATCTAGTTCTGACATTATTTCTGCATGCTCGATCATAATTGCATATTTTTCTGATATAAAGTGGGATTGCCATGGACTTAGCCCACCCTTTTCAGCCGAATAGCTATATAGAGTGTTGTGTGAAAGGAGTATATTTTTGTAGGATCTAATTTTATCATTAGGAACTCTATTCAAAATATTTAATTGTACGTCTCCAAACTTCTGATTGGCATCAATCTCATATTCTCTCATCAACTCACGATCACCAAGTTGTATAGCATGCAGAAGATTTTCTCTTAATTTATGGACGGCCTCAATATATTCAGGTGTTGGTCTATGTAAATTCACAATTTCAGCTAAAAGTTTTTCTTTCATCTAAAGTCCCCACCTTTGCATCATCCCTTAAGTTCGCATCTAGTTTATCGCTACATAACATATTAAGCACGAAAAATACCGTTCTTCTTTATAATATAATTTCCAGAAACTATTTTGTCATGTAAAATGATTAAGAATAACATCTTATGAAAAATGGAGAATGTTAAATGATAAAAAAAATTATACTAGCATCTACAGCACTTATTCTTCTTGTTCAGCTTAATTTGGACAACTCAGCTTCAGCAGCTAAAACTTACGGAATTGTACAAGAATCAGCAGGAAGATCGTTCGTACCTATTCGCTATGCTGCTGAAACTTTTGGATTCCAAGTCAAATGGGACGGCGCTAATAATAAAGTTCGAATTTCAAATAATACGGATAGCGTTGAACTTAAAGTTGGTGCAACAACTGCTGTTGTGAACGGTGAACAACGCAGCCTTGATGCTGCTCCTTTTAATTTATCAGGAACGGTCTATGTTCCGCTTCGCTTTATTGGAGAAGCACTTGGTGTCAAGGTAACCTGGCTTAAAGAAGGACGTGTTCTTATACAAAATGATACCGTTAAAACGGATATTGAAGCTGTTCCTTTAAGAAGAGTTGAAAAAGCGTTGAGCGAACCTGTACGAACAGATAGTTCAAAAATAACGACCTCTACCAAAACAATTAACGTTAACACCGTACATATTGATCTTTACCATCCAAAAGTTAAACTAGATGCGGTTTATGCCAACAATAAAATTGGTAATACAGAGTCTTTCAAGCAAATGGTCGAGCGCTCTAAAGCTTCGGTTGCTGTAAATGGTACGTTTTTCAATGCATATTCGGAAACTAGTACGAAGATCCCTTACGGATATATCGCGAAGGATGGAAAAGTAATTAATAAAGCTTCAGGGGATAAACGCTCTGTTTTTGTGTATACAACAAACGGTGAGGCACTTATCACGGATGGTGAAAGTGAGTTGAAAAAGCTTCTTGATGAAGGTATTGTCGAAACTGCACTGCAAGCAGGTCCAAGACTTGTACGTAACAGTAAAGTGGATACTGATCCCGTAGGCGAAGGGTTTAAAGATCCTAAAATTCTTACTAGCCGCGGTGCACGTAGTGCAATTGGTATTACATCAGATGGCAAATTAATCATTGTAACAACATCCGCGGCATCAATTCCAGAGCTAGCAGAGGTAATGGTTAAACTTAAAGCTGTTGACGCTATGAATTTAGACGGTGGCGCATCAAGTGCCTTATATGCGGGTGGCAAATATATAACACCCGCTGGCAGAGATTTGAGTAATGCACTTGTTATGGTTTTTGAAAAGTAATTAGGCCGATATTAATGAGAATAACAGCATACCACATAAGCTTATAAATCAAAAAAGCCATAACCAATTGAACTGGTTATGGCTTTGCAATATTTAAGGCAAATTGTCCTTCGGTTTCGCCCTACCTCTCGAAACAGTCACCACTCTTTAGCGGCTCCACTTACAAATCTGTACACGGAAAATTGTTCATTCATCTCTCAAGTGAGAGCGTATCATTCACCAAAAAAAGATCCAACAATTCTGTCCTGCCTTGATCTGTTAGATACATCCGGTTTCCCTTATTTACTAATTAAGGTCATCACTTTCGTAAACATCATTAACATAAAAATCTATAATTTCACTAAGATTATATCGTAATACTATTCGATATGATTTTCACAGCCGCATATTCATATATTTAAATAGTTGATTTTCATATTAATCGGAAGTTTTATGTAAGCATAGTCTTATCATAAAACATACATAGACATATATAACAGCAAATTAAAATTATAACATATAAATCAAATTAAATCAAACCAGTGGTTCTCAATATCTGTAAATTGACACAGCGGAGCTGTAATCTCCAGCACATTGCCTCCCATCGCCAAAGGAATAGTTATGATGTCACTTATGCGGTTCTCCCTAACGAGCTAAATTAAAAACTTTAGGGCATCCATATGGATGCCCTAAATGTTATTTATTAACGCTAGCCTCTTCAATATCATAAATTGCCCAATAATTTTTGTTAACATCAGACCAAGACGGACTAACAATCTCGGTTAAAGGTTCTCTTTTCAATACTCTGTTGATTAAAGTGACCGCTTCTGCTCGAGTTAATACTTTATCTGGTTGGAAGGTTCCGTTTGGCATTCCTTTCATGTAACCTGCCTGTTGAACTAATGCAATATTGTAAGCTGACCAATGATCTTCAGTATCCGTGAATGATGAAGCCCCTTCACCGGTCAATTTCATCCAACGTACGACAACTGCAGCCATTTCTGCTCGAGTGATACCCATATTAGGTCCAAAGGTTCCATCCTTGTATCCTGTCATTAATCCGATGGATGTTACCGCATCGATGTCATTTGCTGCCCATCCAAAATCATTCGCATCCTTATAGCTAATGGTCTGAGCATTCCCATTCTGACCCGCTCCAATTCTAGACAAAATTGCAGCCATTTCTGCTCTCGTAATGGCTTGATCCGGTCTGAATGTTCCGTCAGGATACCCTTGAATATACGGTTGATGTGCAGATGCTTCCTGCTGGGATGGTTCCCAGTTCTCCATATGTAGCACAGAAAATGTACTGAATTTGGTAACGCGGAACTTCAGTCCAAGCTGATCATTCGAATACTCTACTAATTCAGGCTGTACTAGCACTCTCTCGCCATCACTATGCTCAATATAGATGACCAAACGAGATAGGAATTTCTCGCGCTCAGCTGTATCCGTTGGTATTACATTACTCGGGAGTGGAAGAATTAGATCTACAGGCTGACCATTCATGCTAGTCTCAATAGTCATTGGACGCCCTACAACTTCAACACTACCCGTACCTGCAGCCGCTTGAACGATTCCGTCTTGCTTCGCACGTTCCTCAATTGCTTTAATTGCATTTGCATTTTTAACGGGAGCCAACTTGAAACGATACTCCCCGTCCAATGAGCCTATTGTTTGCTGTAGTAGAATCAATCTTACATAATCTGTATACAACTCAAGATTAACCTCACCGGAAGCCAATGTCTCCATAGTCTCTTCGGAAATTCCAATCTCTAACTTAGAGATATTATCTTCTGTATCCTGGAAAACTAAACGAATTGTATTAAGTCCATCTGCAAGGAGCTTATTAATAGCCTCAAGAGCTTTTGCTGATGTGTAGTCAACCTTGTCTCTTTTCGTTCCGTCAGACAATGTCGTCCGAGTAACCGTAAGATTAGAAAGATAATTACTGCCTGCTGTTCCACCATCCACGTTAATCGTGATATCCTCAGTCTGCGGAGGATTAGCACCAATAGATGGCTTCGGTGTTGGTGTCGGATCTGGATCCGAATTATCTTTGACAAAGCCTAAATAGAAATCATCAATCGTTCCCCACGCACCACTACCAGCTTGAATATTTGCTCCGATTGTAATGGTTCCATCGGTAACGAGAATATTCTGGATCTCAGGGTTTTGCCAATTCACCCACCCATCTACGCCAGTTTCTACTATTACTTCCTCGCCACCCGCTAAGGCAAAGAGATTCATATCAGATTTCGCTGCATCTCCACCCTGGATAAACATAGAGAGGTTATAGTACCCTGGCTTCAGCCCAGAAATAGTCTGCTCTATTCTAAAGTCAACTTCCTCTGCGGAGAAAAAGTGTAGAGAATAGCTGCCAGTTTTGGCATCGGAAACTTTATTCTGATAGTCAGTATGCGCTATGCTTCCCTCGCCATAAGTGATTGCCCACATACTTCTATCGCTATTTTCAAAGCCTGCGTTAACGATGTAATTTTCGTTCTTAATTGTAAGAAGGGCCTTTACTGCATGACTACCTTCAGCACTCTCCGCAGTTCCATCAATTTCATAACTGCCTGCTCCTTGGCTGATGGCAAGATCAAGCGCCGCTAGATCCCATACAACTGGTATCACTCCAGTGCTTCCATCGTTGTAGGTAACCGTTACAGTCGTTGGCAAATTAATTGGTTCTCCCGCGATGGCAGTCACCGAGGCATCCTTGATCTCATCAACGGCGATTGGAGCAATTGCCCCTGTATTTACATATTTGAACACATTCAACGAAGATAACGGGTGTCCGTTAAAATCAAATAATGCTTGGTTATCAACTGCACTTCCGCCGTACCATACGCCCGCATCTTTCGGGTCATATTCCTTCGCATAACTGGAGGCCCAACCGGAACCGCGTTCCTCCCAAATGAGTTTATTCTGCTCTAGATTCTCTTTTGGACCTACTGGGAGCCACGCTGCCTCCCAATAAAACACACCAATTCCTGCTCCGCCCACATTCGCAACCGCTTCGATTACGTCTCTAAGTGAGTTCGCCTGTCCTTGAACGCTGATTGGGTAGTCTAATGTTTGACCAGAGCTTTTTGGCGCTGTATTTTCGTGTCCATCTCCGTCTTCAGCGGTAAAAGCATAAGAAGTTTCAGCTACCATCACTTTTTTTCCATAAGTATCGGCAACATTCTTCAGAACGGTTGTTAAATTACTTAAAGTACCATGCCAGAATGGATAATAAGAACTAGCGAACACGTCGTAGTCGACTTCGTTATCCTGCAAGGTTTTAGCAAGAGTAGTGTATCTTCCCGCAGTCTCTGGATTCGTAAAATGTAGCGCAATAAGGATATTAGCATCAGTATCATTCGCAGCATCAATTTCGCGGATCGCTCTACTTCCTGCATTAAATAATGTGCTGATATTCTTCCAATCAGATTCGCCGACGAATTGTCCATTCGTTTCATTACCAACTTGAACCATGCCAACATCTATCCCTGCATCAAGCAGCGCTTGCAGAGTTGCTTTCGTATATTCGTATAGTTCCGTCTGCTTAGCTTCAAAACTCAAATTTGCCCAAGCCTTAGGTATATGCTGTTTGCCTGGATCGGCCCAAAAGTCGGAATAATGGAAATCAACCAACAGCTTCATTCCATTCTCGGTTGCCCTTTTTCCGATTTTAATCGCAGTTTCCAGATCGTTATTACCGCCACCATAACCATTACCCTCTGTATCAAATGGATCGTTCCATATACGTACCCGAACATAATTCACTCCGGCTTCATGAACAGTTGTAAAAATATCTTGCTCTTCTCCGCCTTCGTTATAAAACTTGACTCCGCTATCTTCCAAAGTAATAATACTCGAGATATCCACGCCTTTAATAAAGTCAAGCGTAAGTCCTTCAACCTTTTTCACGAAAATATCTGCAGCCACTGGTTGATCTATTTCCGTATCCACTGGTGGGTTTGTTTCCGCGCTCACTTGTCTCAACTCAAAGCTATCCAAATATCCCCATGCTTTTGGAGCGCCACTTATGTTTGCCCCGATGACAAGATCAGTTGCATCCTGCTCTAAAAAAAATTTGAAGCTGACTGTTCCCCAAGTATTATAGCCAGCGGTCGCAACCGCAGTTGCTTTCTCGCCTCCTACAAACAATTCAATATTACCTACTTCGTTGTCTACGACAGCGCCGCCCATCGAGTGGACCGATAGCTCATAGTTTCCCGCCGGAAGTAGCGAAATCATCTGTTTTACTGTAATCGCTTGGGTACCCGTTGCCGTATCCTTGATCCAATACTTAAATCCTTGTTTCCCTTCATCCGGTGTAAGCCAGGAATCATCAGAGTAGGCAAAACGCTCAGGAACTACTTGCTCCCAATCCTTTTCCACATTCCATGATTCATCAGCCCAAAAATCAGCTTCGAAGCCACCATTCTCAATATACGAGCTGTTCAATGCTACAGCCAAAGTAGTTCCCATATTGAATGTAAATGAACTTAAAATTAACGATACTACTAGAAATACAGATACAATCTTTGCTTTCATTCTCATGTTCTAATCACCCTTCTACACTATAATTGTAAACCCTTACACATCGATGTATCTCTAGTAAAATAAACGCCTCCGTTCTATTTGGGAATTTAACCAAATTGAGCGGAGGCATGCTGATTAGTTCTGTATATTATTTCTTGTTCGCTAGAAAAGCATCGATTTGAGCTTGTAGTTCAGTTTGAATTTTATCAAGTCCAGCCGAATCCAATTGCTTGTTCAGCTCTTCGAGACCTTTGTCGATATCTTTAATTACGCCGTATTCAAGTGGAATTGCATAGCGAAGCATTACATTACCCACGTTCGCAATTTCTGTTTTTACTTTGCTGTTGTCGAATACGAATGTTTCAAGTGCATAGTGATAGACATCTGCATCCCAGCTGTTAACTAGATCAGAAACTTCTTGCGGGAATGCTTCATTGTCACGGTTAAGTGGCGAGTTGAAGTTCCAATTAGAGAAGCCCGTAAAGTTTGGATTTTTCTCGAGTGCTTTGAATTTGTCGTCACCAACTGCTTCATAATGGACGCCGCTAGTGCCGTACATCATTAGGTCGTGTAGTTCCTTATCATTTTGAATCAGATCAATTAACATCAAGGAACGTTCTGCATTTTTGGAAGTCGCATGAATCGACGTACCGTTTTGTGTTGAAATAGCTATTGATTTTTTCTTGCCCACATTGATATCAGCTATTGCTACTTCATAAGGAGAATTTTCTTGGCGCATTAGAGTCATCAATGATCCAAGCGTCCCGTTGTTATGCGTAATCGATGCTGTTTTGCCTGCTTTAAAGTCTGCCTGATGATCATTTTTGCTGTTTAGAACGTTTTTTGACCATGCATTGCTATCCGCAAGATCTTTATAATAGACAAGTAGATCTTTGAACTCTGGTGTATCGTATACGTTAAATACTTGACCTGTTTCATCTGTTAGTTTGAAAGCAAATGGAAGGTCGAGATCAAACATATTCCATTCCGTTTGTTGCTTCAGCAATATGCGGTCTAAATTATGGTATTTCCAGTCTCCCGTTTCCGGAGTAAAAGGTGTAACACCCTTCTCACTTTGTGCGATTGTTTTCAAATAATTTGCATACGCTTCTGGGCTATCAAGCTCAGGAAGATTGTATTTCGTACGTAAATCTTCACGATACAGAATCAGCTTTTCAACAGATTCTCCTCTGTTTTGCGGAACCATATACAGTTTTCCATTTACTTTTGCTTGATCCCAACTTACATCAGACATCGCTGCCCAAGTTTGCGGCATATATGTGGTAAGCAGTTCTTCCGTCAATTCCAGAAATCCGCCCTTCAGCGCTTGGTCATTGTAGCCAGCCCAGTTTGCTGAATAGATAAGGTCAAAATCCTCGTTGGCCGCTAGCTTCAGTGGGTATTTTTGTGCCCAGTCAGACCAGTCAAGGAACTCGCCCTCGATAGTCGCATTAATTTTTTCTTTGAGCTTTGTGTTAATCTCAGCAAAAACGCTATCATAGTCTACTGGCTTAGGTCCAACAAAAATCATTTTCAGCTTCACTTGTTTGGAGATATCAATGGTGTCTGAGGTATTTGCAGTGTCTGAGTCGTTCCCTTTGTCGTTTACTACCTCTGATGGATTATTTGTAGCCTTAGCGGGCACATTTGTATTCGTGTTGCCGCCGCCACACGCGCTCAAAATCATTACGAAGGTTAAAACAAGTGCGAACATTATGGATCTATTTTTTCTCAGCATTTCAAGCCTTCCCCCTTATATTTGATTCTATTGATTAACCGGATTTTCCGGGTTCACCCTTTCACAGCACCAATCGTCATACCTTGAACAAAGTACTTCTGGACGAATGGATAAGCTAACAAAATCGGACCAGTTGCTACGACCGTCATCGCCATCTTCAAGCTCTCGGTCGGAATCGATGTAGTCACGACTGCCCCTGCTCCCATCATCGCTTTACGCATGCCATCCATATTACCAAGCATTTTGTACAAATAATATTGGAGCGGCATCATTTTCTCGTTGGATACAAATAATAGTGCATTGTACCAGTCATTCCAATAGGCAAGTGCAAGAAATAATCCGATTGTAGCGAGTGCTGGCTTAGATAGCGGCAAGATTAGACTCGTATAGATCTTAAAATCGCCTGCGCCGTCAATTTTGGCTGATTCTACAATCGCTTCCGGAATACCGCTCATAAATGACTTCATGACAATAATATAGAAGACGTTGAGCATCATTGGAACGATTAACGCTGCAAATGTATCCTTTAGTTGGAGATAGTTGACCATAAGCAGATACCACGGAACTAGCCCGCCGTTAAACAAAGTGGTAAAGAAAAAGAAGAATGAAAATTTATTGCGCCACTTGAAATCTCTTCTGGACAACGCATAAGCAGTCATCGAAGTTAGAAATAAACCTAGTAGCGTGCCTGCTACCGTAACACCTATTGTCACCAAGTAGGCGTTAATCATTTCCTTAGGATACTTAAACAAAATACTATATGCTTCCATTGAAAATGCCGTCGGTATAAATTGATAGCCATCCATTACGATTTTAGATTCTTCCGTAAGGGATGAAGATACGACAAGCACAAAGGGGATAATACATAAAATCGCGAGCATAATCAGGGATACATAACCAATACCTGAAAATATTTTACGATCGAGCTGCTTCATATCGTTACCTCCATTATCTGAAAATTAGCTCCTTATACGGTTAGAAAAGAGCACGGTCTTTATCGTATCTACGGACAGCATAGTTCACCGTCAAGATCGTCGCGAATCCAAGAACAGATTGGAAAACGCCCGCCGCAGCCGACATACCTATATCATTTGAAGTAATCAGCGACCTGAACACGAATGTATCAATAACATCTGTTGTGGAGAATAATAAGCCGTTGTTGCCGATCATGTTATAGAACATCCCGAAATCACCACGGAATATGTTCCCGACCGCCAGAAGCACCAGAATAATAATCGTTGGATAAAGATTTGGAATCGTCACTTTCATAATCCGTTGAAAAATGTTAGCCCCATCAATTTCAGCAGCTTCGTACATCTCGGTATCTATGCCAGAAATCGCGGCCAAGTACATTACCGTTCCGTATCCAAGACTTTTCCAGGCGGAAACGATAACCAAGATATACGGCCAATAGGAAGGCGTATTGTAAATATCGATCGGCTGTAATCCGAAACCTCTGAGCAGAGCATTCACAGTGCCGATATCATAATTAAGCATGTTATAGGCAATCGCCCCTACAACGACCCATGAAATAAAGTAAGGGAGAAACAGCGCTGATTGCATAATTTTTCGAAACCATTTGCCGCCAACCTCAAACAACATAATGGCTGCAAAAATTTGTAAAGAGTTATTCACAACGATAAATGCAATATTGTACAGTGCTGTATTTCTTGTTACCCGCCAGGCATCTCCTGATTCAAAGAAAAAGCGAAAGTTGTTCAAACCGTTCCAAGCGCTTCCAAAAACACCACCGGCATAATCATAATTTTTGAAGGCAATAACGATTCCCGCCATCGGAATGTAAGCAAACAGGAGGAAGAACGCAACCGCCGGTGCTAGCATCAATAAGAGCACCCTGTAATTTTTCATATCTTTCCATAATGTATGCCCTTTCATATCTGCACCCCTCTCTTCTCTATATTTTCATTATAGAAGGACAGGAGCTGAAAAATAATTCAGCAAAACAACTAAACATAATACTAATTCAACGATTCGACAAAAAAATAAGCCCTTGCTCCTTCCGGAACATGGGCCTCGATTCAAATTTTGTTTCTCTTACGGTACTCACCGGGTGACATATTCATATATTGTTTGAACTGTCTGTTGAAATAAATAATGTTTTTATAGCCGACTTGTTCTGCAATTTCATATATTTTCTTAGTCGGATCTTCAAGCAGTTCGCATACCCGCTTCATGCGTAACTCACCTAGAAAATCGCTGAATAGACTATTAGTTTCAGCCTTGAACAGATGGCCAAGATAGTTAGGTGTAAAATTGAAATGCGCGGCAACTTCGTTTAGCGTTATTTTTTGCTCTAGCCTTGCTGTCACATATTCAGTAATTTCATCGATTAACTTCCGCTTTTGTCTTTGCCGCTTCAAATAAAGTAGCTCCGACAGTTCAAAGAACCTTCTTCTCAACCAAGAAAGAATATCATGCACCGTTTCGAACTGAAATAGCTCTAGTGATTGCTGGGAATCCCATTTCAAAATTTCGTACAAATGTTCGTTCATTTGCCGCAGATCTGCATGAAGCTTAGATGTAATCCGAATAATAATATCGTAAACGTCGTTTTTCCGGGAGAGTGGGCTATCCCCATTAAATAGTTGCAGCAAGCAATCATCGATGATTGTAAGGTCATAATCGAGCATTGCTTTAAGCATCCGATCAACAATAACTTCTAAATCCGAAGCGATGTTATCCTTCGGTTGCCATTCTGAGGCATCTTGGATGAGCCTATTTTTCCCGACAATCCATTTAATACTTAAAGCTGCCCGTGCCTGCCTATAGGAATCATGCAGCTTGCTGAGTTCGGTTGTGTACATTCCTCTGCCAATAGTAATGGAGAAGGAAAATTCCTCGTAGAACGCTCGAATCAACTCTTCCATTAAGGCGTTAAAATATTGCTCCTGAACTGCAGCCAATATAACAAAGTGATCGTCATAGGTCGTGATGACCATGCCTAAATTTTGATCTTGAGCAAACTTTCGGATAAATTGATTTGCGCTGCTGCTCCATACACTCCGCTTTTCTTCAGTCCAGGATTGAATTTTCCATGCCATGTCATCGATCTCGATGATGGCGATTGCCGAGGCACCTTGTAGGTATGGCATAAGAAAGTTGTAAATATGCGTCTCGACCTGTCCAGGTGCTGGCTCGTTAAACCAGCGCAGCAGCAGCTCCTGATTGACAAGCGTCAGCGTTTCCGACAAGGATACTAACTGCTTTCTCTCTTTCTCAATCTTGGCACAAAGCTCGGTCAGCGTCTTGCTGAGCTCGTCGTCATCGACGGGCTTAAGTAAATAACCGGTAGCGTTCAATTGAATCGCCTCTTTAGCATAGCTGAAATCCTGATGTCCGCTAATAAATAGAATATGAACCTCAGGATTAATCTCTTTTGCTTTTCTCGCAAACTCCATACCAGACATAATCGGCATGCGTATATCAGAGAGAATAATATCAACAGGATGCTGCTCCATCAATTTTAACGCGGTAAATCCGCTCGTTGCCGTCCTAACGCTATTCAAAGGCAAATGCTCACTACCCGCCACACGTCGTCTCAACCATTCCAAATCTACTACTTCGTCATCTACTAGCAGAACGTTAATCTCCATCGCCATAAGTGCTCCTAATCTCCCATTACTTCTCGGATTTCCGCATTATTCACGGGTAAGATGATTTGAACTGTCGTTCCCGCTCCAAAGTGACTACCGATATGAATACCAAAATCATTACCGTATCTCAGCTTGATTCGTTCTTCCACGTTTCTTAGACCGTAACTGTCCGAATGAATCGCGCTTGACCGCATTTTCCGAAGTGTATCTGGCCGCATACCAATCCCGTTATCAATGACCTTGAGTTCAATACGGTCGCCAAGACGCTTTCCAGTAATACGGATCGCGATCGTCTCCCCGAACCAGGCATGCTTGAATATATTCTCAACAAACGGCTGTAAAATCAGCTTAATGATGGGGATATGTAAAATTTCCGGATCAATATCATAATAAACTTTAAAGGCATCCGCATACTTTACCCTCTGAATTTCCAGATACATCCTCACCTGCTCCAACTCTTTTTCGAGAGAGATATAGACATGCCCTTCGTTCAACGTGAGCCGATAAAATTTAGATAGGCTTTGTACCATTAATGTAACTTTCTCGACTTCTCCCAAATTAGCTAAGCTGCCAATCGTCGACAACGTGTTATATAAGAAATGAGGACTGATTTGGGCTTGAAGCACATCCAGCTCAGCTTGCTTTTTCTGAATACCCTGCTCATAGACATTCTGGATCAGTTCCTGAATGCTTGTTGCCATTTGATTGAAGCTATTAGCAATGTAGACAAATTCATCGTTTCCTGAAAATCCAATTCTTTTGTGAAAATTACCTTCCTGAAACGACTGGACCAAATATACAATCCGCTTAATTTTCTTACCTGATCTGCGAGCAACCAAAAATCCAATAAATGCCATAACCAAAAAGCTGATCGAACAAACCATACCAATGACTTTCTGCATTTTACTCGCATCTTTATTCAAATATGTATGCGGTACCCTTGCCTCGATCACATAGTTCGAAAACGGAATATCCTCACTAATAACCAGATAAGCATCTTGTCTAGCATATTCATCCACAACACCCTGTTCATAGAGCGTTAGTCCACTAACCCGATCCATCAAACGAAGGTCAATACCCTGTTCAATCGGAAAGGTATCGAAATTACCAAAAAGCTCATCAATTCTGGCCGTGACACGAATATAGCCGATAATAGCTGGAGCTCCCTGTGAAGAAACGAGCTTGCGGAAATACGAAATATTGCCTAGTGCACGATCCGTATCCACTTGAAGAAACAAGCTGTCTTCGTTATTCGTAATGATCGACTTGAACCATTCCTTGTTTTCGATAGCTTGATGAGAAAGAATATAATAATCGCTTCTACCAATAGGCAGCGACATATCGTCACCAGTAATTTCAAGCATCGACTCATTAACAGTATAGAGCGTAAGTCTTAGCTTGTTCCCATACAATTGCAGAGGAGCCTTCATATAAGGAACGATATCGTCTCTCATTTTGAGCATATTTTCCAAAGGATTCCCTCTAAACTGAAGCGCATTCTGATAAGGCGTATTGAGAAACAACGAATTAGTCATGCGTTTAATTTCATCCGTCTGGTATTCGATATTATTCCTTGTTTGCTGCAATGCCGTTCGCACACTCGTTTCCGCCATCTCAGTCCTAGATTGGATAAGCATTGTATATGCTATATAACCGATCAGCAGATCCGTGAGCAATACTAGAATGAGATATGGAATCATCATCTTATACGTGAATGGAATATACTTTTTACTAGATAAGAACCTCTCCATGCGCATGCTCCCTTGTGGCGTGTCACTACGATACCGCTTTTTCAATCTATTCTATAACGAAAGGAAAACGGTTACAATTGTTTCTTCATATATCGGCTCCTCACAACATAGTTCTTATTGCCTGCTTTTTATGAATCTTGAAGAGGAAACGGTCAGCTTGTGTAGAATTACAAAGGTTAAGGTGATAATGCCCTTACAACTAAATAAGAATTTGGAGAACAGTCAACTATGCTGAAACGTAAAGCTTTAACACGCATCACAATTACGATCATGCTTTTAACAACGATCTTCTCAGGAGTAGCATACGCTGCATCTTCTACCAGTATTGACGTTAACTTTTACAATCTAAAATACTTTTTCAACGGTATTGAAAAGAAAGCACCTGAGGATAACAAAGGGTTCATTTACAAAGGAACGACTTACGTTCCACTTCGATTCGTAGCGGAAAACTTGGACCAAGATGTAAAGTGGAAAGGCGATACCTACACCATTTCTATGACTACAAAGCAATCAGGAGGAACTGGAGGTAATCTAACCGATGCTGATCGTTTAAAAGCAGCTGAGCAAAAACTTGCTGAGTTGGAAAGAAGACTGAAAGATCAAGGATCGTCCTCACATGATGGCTGGGTCACGTACGAAACGAAAAATTTGACGCTTCATTTCACACCGAAAGCTGACGAGAAGTTTCACTATCTTTATACAGAAGCGGAAGATATCTTGAAGGCGCACGAGAAGTTTTTCGGTGCTAACACGCTTACAGAAAAAGTAGAACTATGGATACATGATGGTGACGGCATCTTCAAGATCAACTCTGGAGCACTCTTCAACCCTCAATATAATGCCATTAAACTCTCCGCTGAAGAACACTTTAACATGGCTGGAGATGAGGCAGTCCGGTTCGTCTTTGCTCATGAAATGGCTCATGCTTACCAACATCAGAAATGGGATATGGACAAGCTGGGATCAACGCTAAGTGGCAGATTAAATTGGCTACTTGAAGGACAAGCCGACTACGTTGCCAAGAAAGTGCTTGGATACTCTCAGTATGGTTCCTCTTCCGATCCAGCAGGTGACAGACGTGATCTTGCGTTTTATCAAAAAGAACTAAAAACACGCAATAGCGCATCCGGATGGAGTCCTATCAATTGGAACAATATCAAGTCATTTGCCGACTTAAATGCATATCCCAATGAATATTTCGCATTTGAAAGTATGGTGTTCTTCTTAGAAAAAAACTACAAGCATGATCAATACTTGAATCTCTTTAATGAAATAGCAAAAGGATCACAGCCTTCCACTGCTTTCAAAAATGCTTTTGGAAAATCCGAAGAAACACTCATTGCGGAATACAAGAAATACCTTAACGCTAATCAGTAAATTAGAACGCATTTTGTAAGATTAACAAAACAACACTGCCCTCAATAATGCGAGGGCAGTGCTGTTTATAAGTTACCCATTGAGCACGCATCCATTAGGATGGGAACTGCATTTTAAGTTAACGCTATACTATATTTCCTAATGAAACATCATTTATCTATTGAGCCGAAGGTTTTATAGTGCTCACCGTGTGGTTGCTCGTTCTCCGCACTCTAAAGTTTGAATTGTTGAATCAATCCATTTAATTTTCCAGCTAATTGTGCAAGTTGATTGGAACTATCGGCCACCTCATCCATTGAACTACTAATTTGTTGAGATGAAGCAGAGGTTTGTTCAACACCCGCAGCTGACTCCTCTGAAATAGCGGCAATTTCAGAAATCGATTGACTCATCGTTTCACTATTTGAAGCGATATTTGAAAGGTTCTCAGATACTATTTTAATTCTATCCGCCATTCCAGATACAGCCGAGCTAATTTCAACAAAAGTTTCCTGCGTAGTTTGAATTTGGCTCGTTCCCTGCTTAACCTCTTTATAGCCTTCTTGTAATGATTCCGTAACTATACTGGATTCATTTTGTATACCAGCTACTATACTTGTAATATCAGTTACAGATGCAGACACTTGTTCCGCAAGCTTTCTAACCTCATCTGCTACTACGGCAAATCCCCTACCATGCTCACCTGCCCTTGCAGCCTCGATGGCCGCATTTAATGCCAGTAGATTCGTTTGGCTTGCAATTTCATGAATAACCAAAACCAATTTTGAAATCTCTTGTGACTTCATATCTAAACCTTGCACCATTTGAACTGCATCTTGTACAATTCGATCAATTTTTCCCATCTGATTGTTCGAAGACTCCATTAATTTACTGCCTTCACGAGTCATTATTTGTACTTCACTGGAGGCTTGGTCAATACGTTCGCCATTTTCATTAGCTTCTTGAACTACTGTAGAGAATGTTCCCATAACTGCAGCTAAGCCACTTGCATTTGTAGCCTGTGATTCTGTACCTATCGCCAATTCTTGCATAGTAATTGCGATTTGCTGTGAACCTAAATTCACTTCATCTGCTGATTGCGTTAACTCTTCACTTTGAGTTGTTATTGAACTGGAAACAAAGTTTATTTCTCTCAATAACTCATGAACATTACTGCTCATTTGGTTTGTTGCAGCAACAAGATGACCTACTTCGTCCTGTGACTTCGTTACTAGAGGTTCATGACTTAAATCACCGTTCGCAATTAACTCCATTCGCTCCATAACCTTAATTAAAGGAGTTGTAATAAGCTTAGAACTAATTAGTGCTGTAGCTAGACTAAGTAGTATAACCAATATCGTTATGATCGTTGTAAAAATTAATGTTGATTCCCCGTTTGCGACAATGAGGCGACCGATCTCATTAATTGAATCCCGACGTTCTGCAGCAATCTTCTCATAACCAGCCATTAGTTCGCGGATCATCGGATCTTTTTCTGCTAGATTTTTTCGAGCTAGCTCTACATTTCCTTTGTCGTATTCAGCGAATACATTTTCTGCAACATATGTTCTCCATACAACTGTCTGTTCAATAAGCTTGTCAAATTCCTCGGATGTACCTATCCCTCTAGCTACTTCCTCAAAACGTTTTCCCTGTTCAGTGTACTCGTCAAATCTTTCTTTATAATCACCACCATATAGTACATAACCGCGAGCCGTTGAGATTCGATTCGCAAGAGTGGTCGTCATACCTTCATTAGCAATTAAAAGTGGCAGCTCTTTTTCTACAATATTTTTAGCTTCCTTATTACTTCTGTCGACAACCAAAAAATTATAAACCCCAAAAATAACGACCAATGCAATAACTAAAGAAAATCCAAATAACATTTTCGATCTTATACTTTTAAAATTTAATAATTTCACTTTAATAATCCTCTCTTTCGATTAATATATATTTTTAAAACAAAAAAAAGCAATATCCCCTCCGCTGTTGCAGAGAGATTCATTACTCTGCCATTCGTATTTACGTATGGATTTCAAATATTATACAATATTTGAAACTTATAATCAAATCGTTATTGTGAGCCTCTTCAGGTTTATTGCTGCTTGACATGCTTTAGTTTTTCGAATAGCACTAGATCGTATGACTGGACACAAAAAAACCGTTCTATCCAGAAAAACACCGGAAATAGAACGGCTTCTATGTAAAAATCAACTTGTTTCATATGAATTCGATATTGATTTATTCAGCTGCCAGCATCAATTTCTCCAACTCAAGAGGTGCGATGTACACCCCGTCCTTGTAAGCTCTCATATTGCCACCAGAAATTTCATCGATAAGAACAACCTGTCCATCCTTATTGATGCGGCCAAATTCTAATTTAATATCATAAAGCTCGATACCCTTCTTGCTAAGCTCGTCCTTCACAACCCCACTAATTTGCTTCGTCAATTGCTCAAGATCAGCATACTCCTCGGCTGACAATATACTTAGCATCTCAAGAGCAGATGCACTGATTGGTGGATCCAGACGATCGTCGTCTTTCAACGTCACTTCTACAAAAGCATCCAATGCTTGTCCTTCTTGTGCATACAAGCCGTAGCGACGAAGGAAGCTTCCTACTGCACGATAACGACATATTACTTCAAGTCCTTTTCCAAATACAGTGGCAGGTGCCACCGTCATTGTTGCTTCCTCAATATTTGCATCTATGTAGTGAGTCGGAATATTTGCTGCTTTCAACTTCTCGAAAAAGAACTTCGTTAAGCTTAATCCTGCACGCCCAGAACCTTCCATAACTAAACCAACTGTGTTAGCACCTGGATCGAACACACCATTCTCTCCCGTTACATCATCTTTAAACTTCAGTAGGTAATCCCCATTTTCCAGCGCATATACATCCTTTGTCTTACCAGTATAAATAAGATTCATCATATTAACTCCTTCTGCAAATAAATTAGGTTCATCTAGTTTTTTACATTATAACATACTGTAAATACCCTTATTTATCTTTAATCAATGCCTTAAAGGTTTTTAATTTATGTTGGACTCGCCGATACATCATATAATCGAATAGATTTGCTATGCATACAATACCAAGCACTACCCATAATATTGGCATAAATTCTCCTTGATTCTCCATTTGACCACCTGTAATTATAACTAAGAATAACATGATTAAAGTGGTAATAATTAATGCAATGAGGTTGTTTATAAAGAAGTACATTTTGGAGTTTGCGATGTGAATTGGGAGTATTGCTGTTAGCCATTCCGTTATAAAACCAATGATGAAGCCTATACTTCCACTAGCTAATACCGTCATGATTTTATATGCGAAAAGCACATCGGTATCGTTGTAAAACTGTAGTAGAATACCTATAAAGAGACCCAGAAAAAATGACTTTATTATATTTTCCAAATGAATTTTATCCATTGTGGCTCTCCTATATTTTGAGTGTGTTGCGAAGCTTTTTTGAGTACATTTTTGACACTTCTAGTTCAACGTTATTATCCATTCTAAGTACATATCTAGAGTTAAACCAAGGAATAATTTCTTTTACATGTAGAAGATTAACGAGTTGTGATTTATTGATTCGTATAAATCCTTTTACACCCCATAGATTCTCATAATACTGTAGCGATTCCTTGATACTATAGCGATTGGACTTTGTATACGCCATAATCCCGTCAGAACCTGCTTCTAGATACAAAACATCCCTTGGTTCGATAACTACAAACTTATTGTCTCTTAAGCCTGTCAGCGTATTCATAAAATGTGTGTCTGCTCGAATGCCAGAGACCAGAAGCTTAATCACATCCATGTAATCAATCGCTTCAAACACAACACTAAGTTTTCCACTTGGCAGGTCATATCCTTTTTCAACTAGTGCCAAATCACTATCTTGCTTAATGTCTATTTGGTATTTGGCTAATTCTTGTTTCATTTTTTCATACACTTTATTTGAACACAATAATTGAACCATCATGTGTCTCCTATTTACAGCTTATAAAATGTTTACTTTACTATCATCCTATCATAAATCATTCTTATTTTAACTAATTCTTCTATACCTTTTTCCGCATAATCAATCGATCCAAAATTTGCAATAAAAAAGGTATCTTCCTCTTTATCATATAATGCATAAGTTCCTGTAGCCCCGACAGCACCATAAACATCCCTCATTGAGCTAAGCAGAAACGACAACTCACTAAAATCAAAATACATCATGCCCATGCCGTAGTAAATACCTTTCTCATAGCGTTGACTAAAGTTAGTCATCTGACTATACACTTCAGCAGACAGTAAAGCGCCATTTTCTAGAGCCCTCATGAACGTTAACAGATCATCCATAGTCGTAACAACTCCGCCGCCTGCCCAATCAATCGATAACGCGTTTCTACCGCTATAGTCAATGCCATCGATATAAATCCCAACAATATCAGCCGGTTCATCGTTATAAAACATTAAATAACTATCATTCATGGCCAAGGGTTCAAATATTCTTTCTTCTAAAATGTTAGAATACGCCTCTTTCTCGATAGCTTCCAGCATAAGTCCAAGCAAAATATATCCCGTATCCGTATAATAAAATTGTTGACCCGGAAGTCCTACAGGATCTTGGTTTTCTCTAGTAAATGCAATCAACTCTTCTGGAGTAAATGAAAGATCCGGATTAGTCGAAATCATTTCTAATAGTGGTTTTCCGCTTGTTACTGGACCTTCGAAATAATCACCAACTCCCGATGTATGACTCAGTAACTGTTGTAGCGTTACCTGGTCTTTATAATCTATGCCGTCTATTACAAATAATCCCTTTAGAATGTCATCACCTAGCCAAGAACTGATTTTATCGTCATAGCTGATTTTCCCTTCGTCAACTAACATACCATAGATAGCAGCACACATCGTTTTACCTATGCTGGCTGAATGATATTGACTATCAAATTGAACAGGTTGATCTGACAATTGATTTTGCGTACCAACTGCAAATTGTTCAAAGTAGCCTGTTTGATTGGATTGAATGGTCAATAATACGCTAGATAGCGAATCGTTGTTCTCTACTATTTTGGTTAAATGTTTTTCGATTTTTTCATTAACCGCCTCTTCCGATATCGGTCTATTCATAATCGCTAATATACCCCATCCAATGCCAACTACAATAATCACACAAACGATTATTCTCAAAGTTATCTTCTTCATATGGCCCACCTTTCGCTTCATGTACTCATACATTAATCTAAGCGGTGAGTGTAGATTTAGATACGCTTTTAAGCTAAACGGTCAAAATTTAAGGTTAAGACGACTTTCTAGATGTCTAACAATAGGCAAGTGATTATAAATAATAGGCAGAATAAGTAGAATAGTAAAGGTCAAGGCTTTGTTCCTTATCCCATTGTATTTTCAACGTTTCTAAATTAATTACGTTCTTCAAAAAAAAATATCTTGCTTGCTCATCCCTATCCTGCTATTATGAAAAAGAATAATATTTTGGAAAGCTAATATTCAAAGCATGTAGGATCTTTCCAAGCAGATAACCTTTGACCACTTCTAACAAGAAGTTATGGCCATACGGACAGCCCGGTCAAATGCCGATTGGCAACTTTAGTTGCCTTATTGATTGAGTTAAAAGCTCAAATTTTATAAGTTGGTTACTTTACAACCAGTGCATATGCACATAACTTGTGAAACGGTCAATAAGAGTGGTAAAAGTAATTATTTGCTATATAGACTCTGATCCTAACATGATATATTTGAATATTAAGAACCTTTCCATGAAACTATACGTTTGATGACTGACGAGCACGCAAGAAGTTTGTCCAGTCATATTTAATGGGACTATCTTTTTATTTATATATATCAGAGCAAGTGTGGTGCGCATCGTGCGTGTTTCGCTTGCTTTTTTTGTTGCCGTTTTTACATTTAAAATTCACTTGGGATAGGAGATCGAAAAATGGGAAAAGCTCTAGTCATTGGCGCCGGTGGCGTAGCATCAGTAGCAATTCACAAATGTGTTCAAAACAGTGAGGTTTTTGAAGAAATCTGTATCGCGAGTCGTACTAAATCCAAATGCGATGATCTGAAAGCAAAATTGGACGGTGGCAAAGTCAAAATTACGACTGCACAAGTTGATGCAGACAATGTAGATGAGCTAATCGCTCTAATTAATGAAGTCAAACCGGATATCGTCATGAACCTAGCTCTACCTTACCAAGATTTGACGATTATGGATGCTTGCCTAGCAACTAAAACGAACTATATGGATACGGCAAACTATGAGCCAGAAGATACGGCGAAATTTGAATATAAATGGCAATGGGATTACCGTGAGCGCTTTGAAAAAGCTGGAATTACAGCTCTTTTGGGTAGCGGATTCGATCCAGGCGTAACTGGCGTATTCTCTGCTTACGCACTAAAACACTATTTTGATGAAATCGAATATATCGACATTTTGGATTGCAACGGCGGCGATCACGGCTATCCGTTCGCAACTAACTTCAACCCGGAAATTAACATTCGTGAAGTATCCGCTAATGGACGCTACTGGGAAAATGGAGAATGGATCGAGACGAAACCGATGGAAATTAAGCGTGAATATAACTTCGCTGAAGTCGGTCAAAAAGACATGTATTTACTGTACCATGAAGAGCTTGAATCTCTTGCACAGAACATGCCTGGACTGAAACGTATCCGTTTCTTCATGACTTTCGGACCGAGCTATCTTATGCACTTAAAAGCTCTTGAGAACGTAGGAATGACTTCTATCGAACCGATCGAATACGAAGGAAAAAAAATCATTCCGCTTCAATTCTTGAAGGCTGTACTACCAGACCCGGCTTCCCTTGGACCTCGTACAGTGGGCAAGACGAACATCGGCTGTATCTTCAAAGGTAAAAAAGACGGTCAAGACAAAACTTACTATGTATACAATATTTGCGATCACCAAGAGTGCTATAAAGAAGTTGGCTCCCAAGCTGTCTCTTATACAACTGGTGTTCCTGCAATGATCGGTGCTGCAATGGTCATGACTGGAAAATGGAATAAACCGGGCGTATTCAATATCGAAGAGTTCGATCCAGATCCATTCATGGAAGAGCTAAACAAATGGGGACTTCCATGGGTAGAAGATTTTAATCCGGTGCTTGTTGACGCATTGCCGGAGGAAGCTAAAAAGCCGGAGTTGGTTCGCTAACATGAGGTTTGAAGAATTACCGACACCCTGTTTTGTAGTCGATGAAGCACTCATCGAAAAAAATCTTAATATTCTAAGCGGCGTTATGCAGCGTACGGGAGCCAAGATCTTGCTGGCGCAAAAAGCTTTTTCCATGACTTCTATGTATCCACTCATTGGAAAATATTTAAGCGGTACGACTGCAAGTGGTTTATACGAAGCGCGGCTAGGTCACGAGGAAATGGGCAAAGAAAATCACGTCTTTGCTCCTGCCTATCGTGAAGATGAAATCGAAGAAATCATTGAGATTTGTGATCATATCATCTTTAATTCCTTCTCTCAGCTGGAAAAGTATAAAGCAAAAGCTCTTGCTGCTGGTAGAAAAGTAGGAGTTCGCATCAATCCAGAATGCTCAACACAAGAGGGACATGAAATCTATGATCCTTGTGCGACAGGTTCAAGATTTGGTGTGATGCTAGAGGATTTCCGTCCGGATCTACTTGAAGGCGTTTCGGGACTGCACTTCCATACCCTTTGTCAACAGAACTCGGACGACTTGGAAACTACACTTGATGCAGTCGAAGACAAGTTCGGACCTTGGTTGTCTCAAATGGAATGGATCAACTTCGGTGGCGGTCACCATATCACTAGAGAAGACTATGATATCCCAAGACTTGAAGCTTGTATTGGGCGTATGCAGAATAAATACGGCTTAGAAGTCTACCTTGAACCGGGAGAAGCCATCGCGCTCAATGCGGGTTATATGGTTACCTCCGTTCTAGATATGAATAGAAACGGGATCGAAATTGCTATCGTGGATACGTCGGCGACATGTCATATGCCGGATGTTCTGGAAATGCCTTATCGTCCGCCGCTTTTCGGTTCTGGCGAAGCTGGCGAGAAGCCTTATACCTATCGACTTGGCGGCCCGACCTGCCTTACGGGCGATGTAATCGGAGACTACTCCTTCGATCAGCCCTTAAAGAACGGCGACAGATTAGTATTTGGGGATATGGCAATCTACTCTATGGTCAAAACTAATACCTTCAACGGCATGCCACTGCCTGCCATCGCAGTGCAGGAGCAAGACGGAAATTGCCGCATCGTTCGCGAGTTCGGCTATCAAGATTTTAAGATGAGATTAGCTTAATTAATAATTAAAGCCTTAACCCAACTTTATTAGACGGGTTAAGGCTTTTTTGAATAGCATTTCTCGATTTCTGGGAAATTAGGCAAAGCTTTTAGTATCGGTCCAGTACATCGTATGAAAATGCGCATAGAAAAAAAAGGCCATGATTATTGACCCTATCCCAACTTTTTAGATTCGATTGACCATACACTAAAATTAAGTATGCTATGGATAGATGAAAGGAGTGTGTAAGGGATGAACAAGCTTATATGGCAGCAGGATTTTACAGATGGAAAAACCGATCTAAGTGCATGGAACATTCGCCTTGGCAATGATTTGCTTGATAGTAATGGTAATGTCGTATGCCCAGGCTGGGGTAACGGTGAGCAGCAGTTCTATACGGGTAATTTTAACAATCTGTATATCAATGAATTTGGCTTAAACCTATGCGCGCGCCGCGAATTGATCGAGGTAGACGGCCGCAACTTTGCCTATACATCCGCACGGTTGGACACTAAGAACCATCTTTCTTTTTGCTACGGCAAACTAATTATCCGCGCAAAACTACCCGTAGGACAGGGGTTATGGCCTGCCATCTGGTTACTTCCACAGCAAGAGGTTTATGGACCTTGGCCAGCATCGGGCGAGATCGACATTATGGAAGCGAAAGGCCGCCTGCCTAAGCAAGTATCTGGAACGCTACACTATGGGAAAGATTGGGATAATAAAGTGACCGATGAGTTTTCTTACCAGCTGGAGAACAGTACAATTAACGAATTCCACGATTATACGTTGGAATGGGACGCCAACTCGATCCGCTGGCTAGTAGATGGACATTGCTACGCCGAGCGTCGCCAGCAGCCCGACATTATGCCCTTCGACGAGTCTTTCTATCTCGTGCTCAACCTAGCCGTAGGCGGCTGGTATGACAATGTCTCGGTGGATGAAGCTGCGTTGCCGGGGGTAATGACGGTTTTGGGGATTTGGTTGTATCAGTAGGGGGTGGTTATGATACTAGGGTGGGAGAGACATACTTAAGGGCTGGGATGCTAACAGTTCTTGGGGAGGTTGTTCAAAAAGCACTATAGCCCCTTCAGTGGATACGGAAGGGGCTATAGTGCTTTTTCTAGTTTGAGTCAGTTCTCTTTTGCTGCTTACTTTATTAAATATGGATTATCAACATTACCCGTTTACGTTCTATACTAACTATATAGTATGAACAAATAATTGAAGATGAAGCCTCCGCCCTAGGGTTGATATGGAGGGACTTCCATTACCTTTAGTCTACCGACAACTCTTTTAACTGTGTAGGTGAACTTATCAGTGATTGTGTCTAACTCCCGTGTTTGGAACAGGGTTCCGTCTTCATGCTTTAATGTAAGCAGAAATTTATATTCATCCTTGCTTACCTCGGTCTGATCAAGAATTTCTTTAAGGGAGATTTTAGGAATCAGCTCTAGATACTGATTGAATAATTTTTGCTCATCATTAGGGTCCGTTTCAGGAGATAAATTCATGAAAGCCTGGTAGCTACCGCCATATAACTCGACCAATTTTTCAGTATCTTGATTAGCAATGGCCTGAATGTATTGCTCCAACGTATGTTTCATATTCTCATCAGAATTCATCTTATCTAAGTTCGCCTCATTATTGTTGCTACACCCTACAAGGAAAAAAGCACAAATGACACATGCAAATATAATCTTCTTCATTATTCATTATCTCCTATTCATTTAATGTTAGTGTATTTTTTCAAATCAACTCTTTACCTTGCCTTCCGTATCCTTGATTCATTTTCCCGGTGGTATTATAAAATACCTAGTGAGATGCCTCTCCATATCAAGCAACATAGTTTGAGCATCCCTTAAATATTCTAGATAACCAAATGGCCCCATCATGTTGTAATTTGGGTCTGAAACGATAAAATTAACATGATTTTCCATCTTCCAGTAGCCCTTGATCATGGACGAATGTCCCTCTGGATTGTCTAGTTCCCTATACATGACATACAAGATGTTTCCTTTATCCAAATGATCTAACATCTTATCCAAATCCAATGTGGCATCAAAAGAATCAGTGAACTTCAAGCCATACTGCAGCATTACACTCTCGGCAACTCCATCTGTCCAGCCCAACCCATTCCATGGATTGGCCTTGCGCAAAGTCTCTGCTGAGGGAACATCCGAAAGTCCTTGATATCTCATTGCCATTTCCACAGTGGAAGGCATGCAATTCACTTGGCCATATTCACCTGTGACCTGCTGGTAAACATACCATTCATACGGGCGTTCATTGAGTACAATTTTCTCTTCAATATCAACTTGCTCCGTTCCCTCGTAGGATTTCATTAGGGTGGCCAAGGCCGCTACAACGGAACCATACGGTACCTTAGACTCTTGTAGCTTCAAATCTAACCGAAGAGTAGCGTCATAAGTAATAGCCGACATAAATGACCAATCGTCCCAGTTGCCGTTTTTTTCAGGCTCAAAATTCCCAGACTCCGACCAGAAAAAAAATCCGTTGGACTTCCATGCATTGATATCTTCCGTATCCTTAGGCTTGAAGGTTTGAACAATTTGTATTTCTCCAAATATAGCTTCATAGGCAGATACTAGCATTTCAGCTCCCATCAGCCTAGTCAATCGCTGATTCAATGCCGCTTCTCCTTCTAATACATCACCTAACACATAAGTTCTAGTCTCATTGGCAGTTTCTGTCCAAGTATGCAGTGCAGTAGCCGTATTGATCCGTTGGAGTAAGTCTCCAGTCGTAGCCGTTAGATCACCTCTTGAATAGAATCGTTTTTGAATTGAATCCTGAAGCTTCATAAGCCAATAGGCAACCGATCCATAATCCAAGTCGGAGGTCCATGCATCAACGATCTCAAACTGCTCGTACACTCCAATCAAAGTCATTTTCTTAACAGCATCACTAGCATCATACTTGGGGTTAACTTTAGAAATATCAATTTCCGACCCCAATGACTCGTAAGCCTCTACGAGCAAAGAGAAAAATGGCTCCAATCTCATGTTGCTATCAGGTGGCAATTTAGGAAGCTCAAAACCTCTTTGTCTTAAATAATCTACATCCTTTTCAAAAGCTGTTGCCTCCAAAACAGCCTCTTCCAACTCTGCCTGATTGTCCGAGCCAGGTGTCTGTTCTTTCGACAAATTACAAGCAGTGGAAACAAGAACAAGTGCCACTATACTAATAAGTATAAGTACTTGTTTCATATACATAACAATTTTATAATTCAAGATTTCGCCCCCCGCTTCGGTCTTTTAAGTATAACGTAATAGTCCTAACTTCATATGGACTTATCCTTACCATCTCTAATTTTCTCCAGTTTCCTCCATGACAACTTCGAGGGGAAGCTGCGCTTTCGATCGTACGGAGCACTTCCTCTGTCGTGGCTTGCCCGTACCAACTGTAAATGATCTTGATAGTTTGTTACTTAATTGTACATTTAAATTTCCTGTCTTGTCGCGCGATTTAGGTGACATATTCAAAGGGAAGGTGACAATTTTGTCATATTTGTTTTATCATCGGGGATTTCTTGCCTGTGGCATAATTCTCTCGATTCTCGTGTGCCGATGCGTATTACAACAACTACCGCTATACAGAGTGTTTGGGTGGTTTGTCACCTATTGAATACCGACGAACTGCATAACAAAAAAACCTCAGCTCTGTTAAAACGAGCTGAGGTTTCTTAAACTAACTTAGACTTCTTTTTGATGTCTTCATTATTTCGAACGATACATACGTGCTTCATACGGTGCAAGCGTCATATTTTGTTCATATGAATCCGATTTATTGATATTACTTAATACTAACTCAAAATTGTAGTTGTTTAACTGCTCAGGTAATGAAATCTGTGCTTCTTTACTAAACATATTAACAATAACAACTGCTTTTTCGCGATTCCATTCACGCGTATACGCATAAACTTGCTCATTGTCAGGCAGGATTAGGTCGTATTTACCGTATACTAATAGCTTATCAGCTTTACGTAGCTTAATCATTTTCTTGTAATAACTTAAGATGGAATTCTCATCTTGTTCCGCTGCAGCAACATTAATTGTTTTATAGTTTGGATTTAGCTTCAACCAAGGTGTACCTGTTGTAAAGCCAGCACCTTCTCCAGCCGTCCATTGCATCGGTGTACGAGAGTTGTCTCGTCCATTGATCCAAATCGGTGCCATAATTTCTTCATGCGTTTTACCCGCGGCAATTCCGATACGGTAAGCATTTTTTGCAGATACATCGTTGTAATCATCGATAGAGTCAAATTTCGTATTCGTCATACCAATTTCTTGACCTTGGTAAATAAACGGTGTTCCTTGCATAAAGAAGAATAATGTAGCCAGTGCTTTAGATGATTCTAACCAATAATTTTTATCATCGCCCCATACAGATACAGAACGTGGTAAATCATGATTTTCAAGGAATAACGCATTCCAACCTGTACCTTCTAAGGCATTTTGCCAGCGCGTATATACATTTTTCAGTGCCAATAAATCTAATTTACCTTCAGTTTCTTGACCCCAAAGTCCATTCGCTTCAAACTGGAAAATCATATTAAACTTACCGTTTTTCTCGCCAACCCAGTCATCTGCTTCGTTGATTGTTACACCGTTAGCTTCACCAACAGTCATAATATCATACTTTGCAAAGGTCTCACGGTGAAGTTCTTCTAAGAAAGTTTGAATGCCTGGTTGATTTAGATGATACGGGAATGAAGATACATAGTCTAAGCCATCTGGATTCGGTAAATCAGGGAAACCAGGCGCTTTTTTAATATGTGAAATCGCATCTACACGGTATCCATCTACACCTTTATCTAACCACCAGTTTACAGTATCAATTAGTTCTTTTCGTACTACTGGATTTTCCCAGTTAAGGTCAGGTTGTTTAGAAGAGAAGATATGCATAAAATACTGATCGGTTAACTCATCATATTTCCATGCTGAACCGTGGAAAATACTTTCCCAGTTGTTCGGTTCCTTACCGTCTTTACCATCTCTCCAAATATAATAGTCACGGTATGGATCATCTTTACTTTTTCTTGATTCAATAAACCAAGGGTGTTCATCGGATGTGTGGTTAATAACAAGGTCCAAAATCAACTTCATACCACGAGCATGTACTTGTTCTAGTAATTCATCGAAATCAGCCATTGTACCGAAATCAGCCATGATATCTTTATAATCAGAAATATCATAGCCATTATCATCATTTGGAGATTTATACATTGGACAAATCCAAATGACATCAATTCCTAGATCCTTTAGATAATCAAGCTTTGTTATTATACCTTGTAAGTCACCAATACCATCACCGTTCGTGTCAACGAAGCTACGTGGATAAATTTGATAAGCTACAGCTTCTTTCCACCATGTTTGTTTCATACTTATTTCCTCACTTTCACATTTCCTAATTATAAAAAATACTCTATAGATTACTACTGAGTATCTTTAGTTGTTGGGAACGATTTCATATTAATACGAAGAATATTAATTATAGGTAGATGATGGTTCACCTTTATACATTTATGTTGTTTTTCTGGCTACTAATTGAAAAGGTAATGTGTACATTTTATTTTCAACATCTTTACCTTCCAACCGCTTAATAATTAAATCCATTGCAGTATAGCCCATTTCACTGACAGGCTGTTTAATCGTAGTCAGTTCTGGTGATAGCATTTGTGCTAAGGGTTGATCGTCGAATCCAATGATTGCAAGTTCCTCTGGTATACGTATCCCCTGATTTCTAGCTTCCATAATTATACCTGCTGCAACTTCATCGCTTCCTGTGAAAATGGCTGTCGGCCTATCCTGCATATCATAAATCTGATGCAATACTTTTCGACCATCTTCTACAGTATGTCGCTTTATAAAAATCCAATTCGGATTGATTTCGATTCCAGCTTCTGTTAATACTTTCTGGTATCCTTGATTTCTGTCTTTATCTTTTCCTGACTGACTAAATAAGCCACCTGTGCAATAAGCAATTTTTCGATGTCCTTGGCTAACTAAATGTTTTACACCTTCGTATGAAGCCATAAATTGATCAACTCTTACCGTTGGTACGACCGGTTCAGATAAATACTCGTTACACATGACAATCGGACCATATTTCAAATAGTTATTTATTATATTCCAATCATTTTCATATGCCGTCATAATGACGCCATCAACTTGTTTATGTTTCATTAAATTCAGAAAATTTATTTCACGCTCACTATCTTCATGACTTTGAAAAATAATCGTCTGATATCCTCTTATATAACCTTCTTTTTCAATCGCTTCCACCAGGTGAGAAAAGAACGGATTAACTATTCTAGGGACAATTACGCCAATTATAGTACCATTTAACCCTCTTAATCTTTGAGCTGCTACGTTCGGTATATATCCTATTTCCTTCATGACCTTTAAAACACGTTCTCTTTTTTCTGGTGCAATATGCGGGTAGTTATTGATTACCCTAGACACCGTTGACTTTGAAACTCCTGAAAGGCGGACAACATCGTTAATATTAGGCATATATTTCACTCCGTACTAAACTATTTGGTCATTTCATAGAAATGAAATCGGGATTCATTTAATTACCCAATTATATTCCTGAAGAGACAACAAATCTATAGCCTAAGTCTACAAAGATAAAAAGAAGCGTCAAAGATTTTGAATAGTTCATTGACGCTTCTAAAAATCCAAGTGATGTGCTTCCTTATAGTACGACCCACCATAGTGTTATAAATAACACTACCTAACTTAAATAAGTTTCCTTAACAGTCACAACAGATATCGCTCCCAATACAAGTAAAACACCTGAAACTAAAAGCATAGCTGGCATTGAAGCACCCAATAATGGGAACAACGCAAAACTAAGACAAGAAGCAATAATTTGAGGGATACAAATACTACTGTTAAATAGACCTAAATATGTGCCCATATTTTCACCTGACAAAGCATTGGTTAACATTGTGAATGGGAACATCATCATACCTGCCCATGCAATACCAATGCAAAAGAATGAAACAATTAATACATTTTGATTTTCGATAAAGAATATAGTACCAAATCCAATTGCACCAATGAATAAACTTAATGCATACCAAATTTTGCGATGATCATTAGAAATACGTGACAGTACAAGTGACCAAATTACTGCGGCAATGGCTTGTACTGCAGAAAGAATACCAAACCAGTTACCTGCTGTTTGGTAGTTTGCACTAGAAGCGTCAGTTGTATTCCAAACATTGTCTGCAATTGCTCCTGTACCGTACGTCCATAAATACTGAAAACCCATCCAACAAAATAGTTGAACTAAAGAAATCGTCCAGAATATTTTTGGAGCTTTACGAAGTAACGCAATCATACTTACTTTTTCTTTTTTCGTCTTATGTTCTATTCCGTGATATGCGGCATATTCAGCAGGTGTATACTCCTTAACTTTTAATACAGTAAATAAGCTGCAAATGATTAGTATAACTGCACCTACATAGAAGGAAATGACTACTGATTGTGGTACAACTCCCTCAGGCGCTGTGTTGGAGACACCTAGAATCGTAAGAACAAACGGAAAAATACTAGCTAGTACAGCACCACTATTTGAAAGAAAACTTTGAATGGAATAGGCAAAACCCTTTTGTTCTTCATTGACCATATCACCAACCATCATTTTAAATGGCTGCATAGCTACGTTTGAAGCAACGTCCATGAATAAAATAGTAACGGCTGCAAAAGTCAATGCTACGACTGAAGTAAATCCAAAGCTACCTGAATTGGGCAGTAGACACATAACGATAACGGCGACTATAGCACCGACAATTAAATAAGGAATACGTCTCCCTAATCTGGGAAACCAAGTTCTATCCGATAAGTATCCTACTATAGGTTGAACAATTAGCCCCGCAAGCGGAGGTAATATAAAGAAAAAACCTAATGAGTGAGGATCAGCACCAATCGTTTGAAAGATACGCCCCATATTTGAACTTTGTAAAGCAAACGCCATTTGTACACCCAAGAAACCAAAACTTATCATCCAAATCATACTAATTGGAAGTTTAGGTAGTTGTCTTATTGTACTTACACCACTCATTTTTTCAGACTGTTCAGATATCATTACATCCTCCACTTATATTTATTTGGTTCTCTGTGTTGTTACTTACTAGGATCTATAGTGGATTGTTAAATTCATGGAAAACATTTTATGAATGAGTTGAAATCGATTTCAATTTAGTCAAAAAAATATACAAAATACCATTCCACATTACTCTAACTTAATAACAACAACACTTACAAGTATCTATAAAAGTTAATTAACTTGTTTTAAACCACAAGTTATTATAGTACCTTTTTTCACTCTAAACAACACTTTCCATAAAACAACTTAAATTTGTTATAAAATTGGAAATGTGTGCGTTTCAATTTATTTAAGGATAAACAAAAATCTCATTTATTTGTGATAAGGTTCACCGTAATATCTATAGAGCGAAATCGAAGGGTACCCCATTATATGCCCTCCACCGAAGCAACCAATCCGGTATGGGAAAGGCTGCAAAAAAAATCAACGCTTATAAGCAGAAGTACAATTGTTGAAAGAAAGCTATAATGATACACTGGGTTCATTGATACTGGTTTATTTTACTAGAAAAGAGGGATGACGATATAAAAAAAATATTATCTTTCATGGATTGGGGCATATTTGCTCTTCGTTTTTACCATTATATTTTGCTGTCGTCTCGGTTTTTCACAGAAAGCGAGCTGTCAAATCATACATTATTAAACGTAATCTGGCTGATGGCAGCGCTTATCGTCCCTATGATATTTTGGTTTCCTGGGCGGCGGGTGAACAAAGTCTGGTTTTGCATACTGGAGCTATTGTTGGGCGGTTCTTATTATGTGAATTCTGTCTTCCATCCGGATCTGACTTCAAAAGCAGACTACTTGTTGCCGAGTCTTATAATGGGGTACTTATTGACTAAGCAGACGCTCTGGATCATTCCCACAGTTGCTTTAATTCCTTTTATCTTTCAGTCTTATCTAAAATTACCTTGGGAACAAACTCTTAGTATCGGAACAGACAATCTTTTATTCTGCTTCATCGGCATTTGGGCAAGCTTCGTAGCCAATGCGTATTCTCAGAAAAATGAGCTGGTAGCCGAAGTGGAACAGCAAAATAAACTGTTAACCCACTACGCCGCTGAAATTGAGAAGATGACTTTGATTGAAGAGCGCAACCGCATGTCCAAGGAGCTTCATGATACACTGGGTCACTCCTTTATCTCACTCATTATGAGCCTTGATGCTTCCATTGCTCTTATGGATCGCAAGCCTGCCGAGGTCAAAGACAGGTTAATTCGTTTAAGAGCATTGGCTGAGCAGAATCTGGACGAAATGAGAAATATTGTACACGAGATGGGAGAAGAAGAGGAGTCGACTCTAATACGACAGGTTGAGGCGCTTGTGGTCAGTTTCCGGGAGCACACTGGAACAGT
This sequence comes from Paenibacillus sp. Y930, assembly GCF_056786375.1. Lineage (NCBI taxonomy): Bacteria > Bacillati > Bacillota > Bacilli > Caryophanales > Paenibacillaceae > Paenibacillus > Paenibacillus sp. Y930. The sequence goes on from NZ_JBXCIX010000005.1 coordinate 310,848, forward strand.
CCTGACGATGAGTCTGCTAGGAACAGAGCAGCCGATGCGTTTTGAAGTGCGACAAGCGATTCTTCGAGTCATTCAGGAGTCTTTTACGAACGCACTAAAACATGGAAAAGCGTCTCAATTGCATCTGGAGCTTCGATTTTCCGAGTCCATTCTGCAATTATTCATTCAAAATAATGGAAAGCCGATTGACAAGCTGGAATATGGCTTCGGCTTGACCTCTATGAAACATCGGGTTGAGCGGCTGGGAGGCAGCCTGTTTGTGTCATCTAAGGTGGGAACTGTAGCTATTACCGAAGTCAGATGTGAAATTCCGCTGAAAGGAGCGATGCTGCATGGCGAAAATTAAAGTGCTGCTTGCCGATGATCAGGAATTAATTCTGGAGAGTCTGCATATTGTCCTGTCCATGGAAGAGGATTTAGATATCGTCGGGTTAGCCAAGAATGGGGAAGAAGCAATCAAAGGCTGTGAGCAGTTTCAGCCGGATATTGTGCTGATGGATATCAATATGCCAGTCATGGATGGCGTTGCCGCAACGGCCCTGATTAAAGAACGGATGCCTATAATCAAAGTTATCATGCTCACCTCCTATCGGGAAGTAGAATATGTGTTGGCGGCGTTAAGCCATGGAGCAGAAGGTTATCTGCTCAAAGCCATTCATCCCAGGGAACTGGCTGCAGGCATAAGGGTGGTTCATGCGGGAGGGACTTTAATCACGCAGGAGATGGCAAGTAAAATGATCAAAAGTATGAACAATACTGCTGACACAAAAAGTAATGAATACGGGCTGAGCGCTCGTGAAGTTGAAGTGCTGCATAAGCTGGCTTCTGGCCTGCGCAATCAAGACATAGCTGAGGCGCTGTTTCTTAGCGAAGGAACGGTTAAAAATTACATCTCAACGATTTATTCGAAGCTTAATGTGAGGGGAAGGCGAGAGGCTGCCCGTAAAGCACGAGATTCGGGATTCATGGATCACTAAGAAGCCGATACCCAAGAAGCTGGTAGCTATTATAGATGCCAGCTTATTTGGGCATGTTCATATGATCAAATAATGACTAAAGCGCACTTTCTCTTTATGACTTTTTCAGCTTATACTCATGACTATCAAGCAATAGAGGAGCTGAAGCAAGATATGAAGAAAATGTTAGCACATAAAGAGAAAGAGCAAATTGGTGGGAAATTAAGTACATGGAATCGATTTTGGCGCTTTCCAATCATCTGGATGATTGTGGGATCTATCGGCATTATTCTCGTGGATGCATTATTCCGGCCATTAGCAGAACAAGCAGGGGGAGTTGCCTCCCTTCTTTTGACACTAACGGCTGGGGTTGTGGCCATCATCGTCTATAGGCTAACAATGAAATACATGGCCCGTCGGTCAATTCCTGAGATATCAAGAAAACGTGCAGGAATTGAAGCTGGCATGGGATTACTAACCGGAGCAATCTTTATCACGGTATCCACTTTTATTATTGTTGCTGCGGGAGGTTATTCCTTTCAATGGGCGGGTGCTGCGGATACGGGTTCTGTTCTAATCACTTCTATTACAGCAGCTTTAAGTGCAGCCATTATTGAAGAACTGATCTTTCGCGGGCTTATGTTTCAAGCCATTCAGAAATTGGGGGGCAGCTGGATTGCACTCGCTGTGACCTCACTATTCTTTGGAGTTGCCCATCTTGGCAATCCAGGGGCAACGCTATGGAGTGCATTCGCTATCACCTTAGAAGCAGGGGTTCTGCTCGGAGCTGCATTCTTGTGGCGACGGAACCTGTGGTTTGCCTTGGGGCTGCATTTTTCCTGGAATGCACTTGAGGGTTTACTTGGCATTCCTATTTCTGGACACTCTATAGCAGGTCTGTTTACTGTGAAAGTGAACGGTGCTGCATTTCTCACAGGTGGGGATTTTGGACTCGAGGGCTCGATTGTTCCGGTCATGATCAGTCTTCTGATTGCCATTCCCATGCTGATTGGCGCTGCACGGAATCGGGCATCATCGTGATGCCTGATGATCCAGTCTGTTGTAGCAAGCAATTCAAGCCCATATGGCATGTGATCTATTTCTAGGTATCTAGTCCCAAAGTATGAAAAGGACGGCTTTTATAAGCGTCAAACTCACCCACAACTCAATAAGAAATGAGGTAATCCTTCGGGGCTTTCCCGTAAGCAGCTTATTTCTAGAAAATGTTCAGTCTGCTGATTTAAAAACGAAAACCTGATCGGACAAAAGCTTTACTTTTGTCCGATCAGGTTTAACTTTATTCTTCACAATAATTGAAAACTTCCTTCAGAACTTCTCACCATACTTTTCAAGCTTGTATTCAATCATAGATGCATATGTCATTAATTGGTTGACTTGGGTTGATACCCTCTCCTTTTGCCGATTCAGGAGATCGACACGTTTTGGAATTGTTCCATCGCCTTGGTGGGTTAATTGTGCAAAAGTCTTCATTTCTTCAATGGTCATGCCGGTGTCCCGGAGACAGAGAGCGAACTTAAGCCATTCCATGTCATCCTCGTCAAAGACTCTTGTGCCGAATTCGTTACGTTTTATAGGAGGAAAAATCCCCTCTTTTTCATAATATCGTAAGGTATGAATAGACAGACCCGTTTCTTCTGCAACCTTGCCAATCGAGTAATTAATAAGAACCGCCCCTTTAACCAAGAACTTGGCTGTGTACGTACGCTTTAAACTCCTCGTCTTTTAATTGTTCGCGAAACTTCAATATTTCCTCAGCATCTTGGCCAGCGGGATACCTTAATTGATCACTTTCGTCCGTTACTGCTCTAAAAATGGTTTGAGCGACCATTTCTGCTGTGGCTTGTAGGTGAGCATTTTTCTGGGTGAATTTCTCAAACCCCTTATTGAAAGATTCGGAGAAATCATTATAGTCTGACAGCAATTCATCGTGCAATCTTTCGGCGGAGCTGTACCACGGAGTTTTTACAATGCCCGGCTCGATTAATTTAACCTGAATATTCTGGGAAGCGAGTTCGTAGGACAGCGATTCGGAGAAGCCCTCTACGGCAAACTTAGTTGCATGGTATAAAGAGGTTAAAGGGAACGTGATTCTTCCGCCTTGAGAAGAAATGTTTACAATCATGCCTTTCTGATTTGCTCTAAAATGTGGTAATAGGGCTTTCGTCACTCGCATTAATCCAAACACATTTACGTCAAACTGGTTGTGAATTTGTTTTTCGGTAGCTGCTTCAAAAACTCCCACTGCTCCATATCCTGCATTGTTTATAAGTACGTCTATTTGTCCGAAGCGTTCTACGGCTTCATTTATAGCACGATGGATGCTTTCTGGCTGCTGGACGTCCATAGGAGTCACAAGAACATTATTATACTTAATAAGTTCGGTTTCTTTTTCCGGGGATCGCATAGTTGCTACGATGTTCCATCCTTGTTCTGCGAAATGTACGGCTGTCGCTTTCCCTAACCCTGTAGATGCACCTGTAATAAATATTGATTTCATTTATAAATCCTCCTAATCACAAGTTGTTTTCATTATATTGTCTAGAGTTTACTCTATGTCAATAGCGATGTTTTGAAAGGGAGTCAACATAAAAGACGGGTCGGCGCAATTTCGTACGAATTTGCTAAACAGTATGATTAACACTTGAGCTTTGAAATTGTGATTGGAAGACCCATTCAAATTTGAAATAGTCCTTGCTTAAGCTAGAGCAGCACCTTAAACATTTAGATCAATAAGGTGGTAGTACTATGGATGATTCTCAATTGAACAAAACAAACAGGCATTTTGAGCTCTACAAAGGAATGAACCGAAGTTTATTATAGTTTGACGAGGCATTAAAAGCGTTGCCCCTACGCAGGACAAGAGACGGCGACCGCTGCCTAACAAGGGCTTGCCTTCTGCAACCAGCTATTTGCGATCGAGCGCGATCTGGCACAGTTAACGGTTGAAAAACTTCACACCATTCGTCAGGAGCGGAGTCTCCCGGTTTTGGATGCTTATTTGGCATGGCTGAAGCAGCCGCGCTCGCGTACACTGCCGAAGAGCAAGCTTGGGGAGGCTACTTCCGTGGTCGCTGTCGCTACCGCTAACTTGCCTCGTATCTAAACAAGAATAAACAGGCAAAGCAATAGCCCTCATCTTGGTTTTAAGGTGGGGGCTATTTGACGCTTACTTTAAGACAGAATAATAATCATGAATTTGATAAGATAAATGATGAATTAGTCGTCCTATTTATGATACGGTTCACCGCACTGTCTGTAACGGCAAGTTTTAGGGCATTCCTTTTGATAGCCCTTTCTTTGATTCGCTTTGATCACGCCTTTTAGGTTCTTACTTAGATTCGATGCGACCTAATGGATTGGCACCCTCCTCCAGATTTTTACGGGCTGCCAACCAGCTTGAATCGTCGAGATTGAGCGCATCGCGAAGGTAAGACCACGTGAGCTGCTGGAGCAAAGCAACTCGTTCGGGGTTCTCGTCCGTCGTCTCCGCGACGTTGTACCCGGAGATTCCGCCAAGTATATGTTCTGCCCCGAAGAGGGTGAGCAGGCTCTTACTGCCCGGGCTCAGGAAGTAGGGGTCTGTGAACCAGTCCGGCCCCCGAGTGGACAGGCGGGATTGGTCATGATCCCCCGCGACCACGAGAGTCGGCGTCCTCATATCGGAGAAGCTCGGGTTCATGAATGGGAAGTGCTCTGCCGCGAACGGACTCAAGTCAGCTTCACCAAGGCCAGTCGTGGAAAGCAATACGCCCGCCTTGATCCGCGAGTCCGACATGTCCTCTCCCGGTTCGCCATTGGCATCGAGGACTCGGGCGCCAAGCAGCATGCTCACCGTTTGGCCTCCCCAGGAGTGTCCGGCAGCGGCGATGCGGCTGCGGTCGAGACGTCCGCTGAGGCCTGGAACGGAAGCTTCAATAAGATCAAGTTGGTTAAGGATGTGCTTAAGGTCTTCGACGCGGAAACGCCAGATCAGTGGTGTACGGGGATCGTCAGGAGGAAGATTCAGCGTCCTCGAGTCGAGATGGGTGGGTTGAATGACCACGAAGCCGTGAGCAGCCCAGTAGTCGACTAACGGACCGTAGCTATCCATCGACCAACCAAAGCCTTGCGAGAAAATAATAATAGGTAATTGGCTACCCGTCGCTGGCGCTGATACCCGCACTTGCAAATCCTCACCGCGGCCCGGGGCTGACAGCACTATCGGCTTTACCGAGATGACTGGAGTAGACATACTTACGTGCATTTTCATAATAGATGTTCCTTTCTTGGTCTTCTCAATTTAAAAGCAGGTTGACACGTCAACCTGTAGTAAATATAGCACGGTTGAAGTTGTCACGTCAACCGTGCTATATTATTCCTATGGATAAGAGAAAACTGAACGATGAAGAAATTCAATTATGGTATAAGTGGAAAGGCTCCTTTCACAGCATCTTCGGTCGCGTAATTAAAGAGATGTCCGAGCGCACCGGACTATCCGAGGGCGATTATGGGGTATTGGATCGGTTAGATCTTCTGGGGAACGACAGCCTTCGCCAACAAGAGTTGGCCGAATCTATGGACTGGGATAAGAGCCGATTGTCACATCATCTGACTCGGATGGAAAAACGTAGCCTTGTGATGAGAAAGCCATTAGACGCAGATCGCGGTGTTCAAGTTATCATCACTCCCATTGGAAAGTCAGCATTAGATGATGCCCGGCCCATTGTCTCCATGGCCATACGCAAACATTTCCTAGATCAATTAACCGATCTAGACATTGAGTCGATTACGAAGCTGGCGGAAAGAACAAAAAAAGGGTCTTCAGCGTCTAGTAATGCCTCGACGCCGTGACCACGCTTTTTGAAACAAATATGTTGAATGTCAATTGAACCGGCCCCTTCCACCAAATAGCGGAGGGGGCTTTTGCTTCAGCAAGCAACAGTCCCCTCTAGGTATACCCCATCGTTCTGTACTCCAAAAGCAAGCAGCAGCCCGTTTACACCGACTTTTCCTCCGAGTAAGATCCATCCCAAACTCATGCCTGGGAAAGTGCCTTTCCAAGAACTCGGGTATCACCGAAAAACTTGCCGTTACTTGTGGTACGGCTCACCGTATCACTCTAACAGCGAAATTTTTTAGCTACTCAATTTGCAGTAACATTTTGTGGAGAATATTGGGTGACTCCTACGGCTGAAAATACAAAGTTATTAAAATGCATACAAAACACTTAAAAGAAAAATAAACTCTCGCACCGCATTATCGGGCACAAGAGTTCCTCACTTCTCTTCATCTTCTGATTCAAATTTTTATTGTTGCAGGGTAATGTCTACTTTTGTCGAATAACATAAGTGAGATTGAATAAAATGGAAAATAAAATTAATAGGAATAGATTATTCACTCACAAACTGGTTATATCTCGGATATTTAAAAACAGTAAAATTGAACTTACCACTCTCAAAAATAGTTATGATAGATATAAAAAGTTAAAGTCAGCGGGCGGTGGTTAAAATGATACAACTGGATGATGAAGAGGACTATATTGTTGAGTCTAAGCGTAAATGTATCGAAGCAGGAATGGATCCAAATGAAATTAGAAAACCGAAACGTTCTATGTCAGAACAAGAACTGTTGAAAAAAAGAAACACGTACAGTGAAATTTTATCCGTTGTTAATTTTTTTTCAAAAAAGATTTTGCACTCGTTAAGCGGAACACCTGTACTAATTGTAATCTCTGATGAAAATGGATATTTGCTACATATGGTTGGCGATGAAACGATTAAAAAAACAATTCATCCATTAGGTATACAAGTAGGCGCACAATTTACGCAAGAAGATATGGGTACGAATGTCGTGAGCCTATCTCTTCAACAAAGCCATCCGATTCAAATTATAGGTTCAAATCATTACCATACTGTCCTTCATGGCACAGCATGCTACGGTGTGGCCTTTCATTACACAGATAACAATAATTTACTCGGAAGTATTTGTATCATGACTGCAACTGAATTGCATAATCCATTTTTCTTAACCATGTTATCTACAGTTGTTGACTCTATTGAAAGAGAGCTTTTACTAAGGAAGCAGAATAGAAAGTTAGATATGTTAAATCAGATTATGGTTAATAAAAATAGAAATGGCATTATCATCACAAATGCTGATGGCATCATTAGTTCAGTAAACGATTTTGTGGTCGAAACGTTCAATATTCACAAAGATACCAACATTATTGATAGAAGTGAACAAAACCCAGAATGTCTAGTAAGTAGTTACATGAAAAAAGTAATACAGAACAAACAGAGCTTTGATAATGTGCAAATGATTTTAAGAACCGTAGATAATCAAAAAGTAGTTTGTTTATTCGACGCTCAACCCATCTATGATGAAACCAATAATTTTATTGGTTCATACTCTCAGCTTAGAGATATTACAGAGCGTTATTTAAATGAAGAACGGCATAATTATTTGGCCTATCACGATGAATTAACATCTTTACCCAATAGACGATCGCTTAGTGAAACATTAAATTATCATATTTTATCATCTCTAACTACTCGCACAAATATTGATTTGACACTTATGTTCTTGGATTTAGATCACTTTAAAACGATTAATGATGCTTTTGGACATTCCAATGGTGACATATTACTGAAGCAAGTTTCTGATAGACTAACACAATTTTTGGATAGTAATGGAAGGGTATTTAGAATGGGCGGAGATGAATTCATTTTCCTATTTCATAACCTTACTGGGCAAAAAGAAGTTACTCACATTGGTAAGCAAATTATTGACTTATTTGACACTCCATTCACTATTAATGGTTCCAAGTTCCATGTAACTGCGAGTATCGGTATAGCAATCTATCCCAATGATGGGACTGACGCTGAAACGTTCATGGTTTACGCAGATAATGCATTGTATAAGTCGAAATCAAAGGGAAGGAATAATTATACCCTTTTCGATTCAAACATGAAGTCCAATTCTAACGAAAAAGATAAACTATCATTGGAAGTTTCATTGAGAAAGGCTTTAGATAACAAAGAATTTATCGTGTACTATCAACCGCAAGTTGACTTGATTAGTAAGAAAATCATCGGAGCTGAAGCCCTCCTAAGATGGAACAGTCCAGAATACGGTATTGTTGGGCCAGATGTATTTATTCCGATTTTAGAGGAAAACGGAATAATTTCTCAAGTTGGTGAATGGGTTTTAAGTGAAGTTTGTGATCAAAGTAAGCGGTGGGTTGAAATGGGGTTTCCTAAATTTAGAATAGCGGTTAATCTTTCTTCACAGCAATTTTTAAAGGATAACTTAGTTGAAGTCATTTCCAATACGTTAATTGAAACTGGAATGGATCCTAATTATTTGGAGTTAGAGATTACGGAAACGATGACCATGGATGTTGAGCGTGCGATAAACGTTTTGGGTCAATTAAATGCTTTAGGAGTAAGGATTAGTATTGATGATTTCGGTACCGGTTATAGCTCTTTGAATTATTTAAAGAAGTTCCCTATTCATACTTTAAAAATAGATAAATCCTTTGTCAGAGATATCATGTTGGATAAAAATGATTCAAATATTGTTAGCACAATTATTTCAATGGCACACAATTTAAACTTAGACGTTGTAGCAGAGGGTGTAGAAACAAAAGATCAGCTCAATTTTTTACTAATGAAAAAATGCGATGTTGTTCAAGGATATTATTTTAGTAAACCTCTTTCTGTCGATGATTTTGAAAAGTCGTTTTATCAACTGAATGACGATATAAAACTCAATTACTCAAGCGAAATGGATGGTTATAATGAAAACAATTTCTGAGATATTAGCAATTCATTTTAAAAAGTGGGGGATCAACCACATATTTGGCATTCCTGGTAAGCCAGTCACTCCACTCATTCTTGATTTCTATAATAACGGTATTGAGTTCGTATTGTCCAAACACGAGTCGGGTGCTGGATTCGAGGCTGCTGGTTATGCATTAATGAATAATAAATTGGCCGTGGCTATTGGAACATCGGGTCCAGGTGGTACTAATCTTTTAACATCAGCCGGTCAAGCTAAAGCATCTCATCTTCCTGTTTTATTTATTACCGGACATCCTTCTACCAAAGATTCAGGTAAAGCGTTAGGCCAAGACTCAACTATGTTTGGAACAGATCTCGTTAAAATGTTTGAACCTGTGACAAAGTTTAGCGCTAGAGTGGAAAGAGCGGATACTTTTAAGTCTTATTTCCAGCATGCCATAGAAAAAGCCTACTCAGGAGTTAAAGGACCTGTTCATCTATCCATAGCCGCAGATGTTTTAGCTGAAAGTATCGCTGAATTTGAAATTGACTTACCTGAGGTTATTTATCCTGTTGCTTCAAACTTAGATAAGTGTAAGGATTTAATAAACCTTCCTGGTAGAAAAGTTATCTTTCTAGGCAAAGGCGTACATTCGAGCAGGGCATATCGAGAAGTTAAAATGTTAGCCGAGATTTTCAACATTCCAGTCATGACCACGCCAGGAGGTAAGGGTGTATTTGAGAGTAATCACCATTTGTCATTGGGGGCTTACGGACTTGGGGGGACTGAGGAAGCAAGTAGCTACGTTGAATGCGGTTTAGATTTGATGATCGTCATTGGAACTAAACTTTCAGATATGTCCGTTGCTGGTCTAAAGCCTTCCAATTTCCCAAAAAACGTCATTCATTTTGATTTTGACCAAACTTTCATAGGTAAAACTATTGAGGTGGAAACATTACCTATTATGGGTGATATTAAAACAAATCTAAATGCGTTATTTGATAAACTTAATTACAAAGAAATAACTAAAATGCCGTTTAATATTTATGATTATAAAATGGAGGAACCTTTCAAGGAAAGTCAATCTCCAATGACTGCAGTTGAAGCTATTAAAGTGATGAGCGCAACTTTAGATGAAGATACTATCATTTTTGGTGATGATGGGAGTCATACTTTTTATGGTATAAAGTATTACGATGTTAAGATACCTGGTACTTTTTATTTTGATGATGTGTTCGGTACAATGGGCCATGCTATAGGGTATTCTATTGGAGCCAAGCTTTCAAATCCTAAAGCTAAGATTGTCTGCTTAACCGGGGACGGGTGCACGTTTATGCATGGAACTGAGATTTCTACTGCTGTAAACTACGGTGCTAATGTCATTTTTGTCGTTTTCAATAATGGTAAAATCGATATGGTTGATACAGGAATGACTTTGCACTTAGGAAAAGCTGTCGGAACTGTTTATAAAACGATGTTAGATGTTCAAAAGTTTGCAGAATCCATGGGGGCTCTTTCTTTCAAATGTTTCGATGCTAAGGAGTTAGAAGATGCGATTGAAAAAGCTAAACTTGCAAATACAACGGTTGTTATTGAAGCTATGATTGATCCATTAGAAATTCCACCAACAATGAAGAGGGGATAAATATGAGTAGAAATTCAGATAATTATAACAAGGGAATGGAAGTTCTAAATGAAATGGTTGGAGAACAAGGTTTAAAGGCGATAGAATCATTCAAAAAATTCTATCCCGATTTTGAAGATTTTCTAGTTTCATTTGGTTTTGGAGAAATATATTCCAGAGAAATATTGGATTTTAAACAAAGAGAAACAATCACGCTGACAGCGTTGATTTCACAGGGCGCTTTTGAGCAAATGGGTTTTCATCTTAATGCCGCGCTCAATGTGGGGATGAGTCCAAAAGAAATTGTTGAACTCGTTATTCATTGTGCCGCTTATGTTGGCTTTCCAAAAGCGTGCAGTGCTATGGTACAAGTAATGAATGTATTTGAGCAAAGAGGTATAAAAGAAATTTAATGAATTGTTTGCGTAATTTTCTAAATATAATAAATGAGGAGCACCTGTATGGGTGCTCCTCATTTATTGGACTGTATGTAAAGAACTTACGCAGCCACGTCTCTTTTTGAAAAGTATTTGCCCTGTTTTGATATGGCTCACCTTAACGGATCAATCAGCGAGAACAAATGGCGGCCTCATGGCCGCCATTTATCTGTAGACGAATTAGATGAAAAATATATACTCTACATTAGAACGGGGGAGTCGAAACGGCAAGAAGTATGGTTTCGCCTTTCCAAATATTTCTATAGCGATGGGGAAGGGTAGCATCATAGTAAATGCTATCTCCTTCCTCTAGAATATAGCGGTCATTTCCAATAAAGAGTTCTAATTTCCCTGCAACTACATATGTAAATTCTTCCCCTTCACTGTGACCGACACCGATCTCCCCAGAAGTGCCACCTTCCTCAAGTACCCCATAAAGAGGGCCCATTTTATTGCTGTTTCCCTGACTAAGCGCAAACCAGGTAATCCTGGAGCCTTCAGATTGAACAAGAGGCTTTCGTTCGTTTTTTCTTATGACAGTGCTTCGCTCATCATTTGCCAATAAATCTCTAAAATTAATTTGCAATGCATTGCCGATCCGTTTTAATACGCTCATAGAAGGATTAGCCTTATCCCGCTCAATCTCACTAAGAAACGATAGCGAGATTGAGGCTGCTTCGGACACGTCATGGAGAGTTAATTTTTTCTCTTTTCTTACTTTACGGATGGAATCGCCTATTGAATTCATGTAGATATTTCTCCTCTTTTCTTTTTTTACGCTGACAGCGAAATAATATCGTTATTATATGCCATAATTTGTGCTTTTACAAGCATTTGAAGTAGGGCAGGATTACGTTCTAAAAACGTTGATTTGTGAACATGATTGCATTAGTATTTATATCAAGGCTGATGCAAAGCTAGCTTCCGGGGCTAGTAAGCATCAACTTCAGACAGAAGAACTTTGAATTGAAAATTTTCAGACCTATCTGGATAGTATTCGTTGCTAGCGTAATTTACGCTCAAGGGAGAGAAACAAGCATTATGTTTCTTCCTACAAAAACATAATATCCGATAAATAAATTATAGTGGGAGAGAAACAATTATGGCATTAGGCTCAAAGATCTATAAAGTGGGGGACATCACAGTCAGACGCATAAATGAATTGGAAACAAACGGATATACGGCGAAGGACCTTCTTCCTGATTGGGATCCGTCCTTCTTAGAACAGCATAAAGACTGGTTGCTTAAAGGAAGCATGGATGAGGATCTGGAACATGTCATCATTACGATCGGTAATTGGATCGTGAAAACTCCCGAGCATACTATTTTAATAGATACATCTACTGGAAATGATAAAAACTTGCCCAATAATCCGGGTCTTTCCAATCTTCAGCTTCCCTATCTCCAATGGTTGGAGGAAGCTGGCGTAACTCCCGAGGAAGTGGATTACGTCTTGCTGACGCATCTCCATTATGATCATGTCGGCTGGAACACTAAGCTAGTTGACGGCAAATGGGTTCCGACCTTCCCAAATGCAAAATACATTATGCCGAAAATAGAGGAAAAATTCTTCGGTAGTCCAGAAAGCCATAATGAGGCAAACCAGGTAAGCATTAATGCCTACGAGGAAAGTGTTTTACCGATCGTCCAGGCGGGATTAGCCGAATTTATCGGACCAGAGGGCGGAGACTTTATTGATGGAATCAAATTCATCCCATCTGCGGGTCATAGCATCGGTCAAATGTCGATCAGTATAACATCACGTGGGGAAGAAGCCTTCTTCGCCTCCGATGTTTTGCATCATCCGATCCAAGTATATCGTCCGGAATGGAACTCTTGCTTCTGTGAATTCGATGAACAAGCACGTGAGTCGCGGCTTTGGGCGCTTGCCTATGCAGCGGATCGCAATGCCCTTTATTTCGGTACGCATTTCCCTGGCACTTCGGCAGGTTATGTGAGTCGAGATGGAGACGGCTACAAATGGCGTTATGAGTAATTGAATCTGGTTGAATGGCAGGTGACATAACATGAATACAAATCTATTATTTAACGAGCAATTCATTGTGAAGGAAGACTTTAGAATTCAAAGCGATACACCAGGCATTGAACTGCTAGTTAGAAATAAACGTTTGGCTTCCAGTGAAAGCTTTTCTGCGGAACGGACCATATTGATCGTGCATGGTGCAACCTATCCAATCGAAAGTCTTTTCGATGTCGCACTTGATGGCTTTACCTTTTTGGATTACCTTGCCAGCCATGGTTATGATGTGTATGCCGTGAACGTACGCGGTTATGGTGGATCGACTCGCCCACCCGAGATGAAGCAGCCTGCTGATCACAATCCTCCGCTCGTCCGAACCGAAACAGCCGTTCGAGATTTTGGTACTGCCGTTGATTTTATTTTGAAGCGAAAGAAACTGTCCAAAATCAATGTGTTCGGGATGTCCTGGGGCGGGACCATAGCTGCCGCTTACACCAGTATGCACAACGATAAGGTGAATAAACTTTCACTAGTCGCGCCGCAATGGATTAGCTCAGAGCCAATTCCGCTTGATCCCGGCGGTCAGATTGAAGCATATCGCTTCGTTCCGACAAACCAAATGAAGGTTAGATGGTTAAGCGCTGCTCCGGAACATAAGAGAGACAGCCTCCTCCCAGAAGGCTGGTTCGAGAAGTGGTTGGAAGCTACACTTGCTTCTGACCCCACTAGCAAGATGCGAACCCCCCCGAGTATCCAAGCTACTAACGGTCCCATACAAGATATACGTGAATATTGGGGCGCAGGCAAAAAGTTCTATAAACCCAAAGATATCAAGGTTCCAGTCCTTTTGGTTCATGCAGAATGGGACATCGATGTTCCGATCGAATTGGCAAAAGAGTTATTCTCCGAAATAACAAGCGCTCCCTATCGGCGTTGGGCCGAAATCGGAGAAGGAACGCATATGGTCATGCTTGAGAAGAACAGATTACAAGTCTTCCAGGCTGTGCAGCAATTTCTCGATGAAGAATACAGTCCTGCGAGGTAAGTTCCCCCAAAAGTGTAAAATCACATTTCCCAAATTCAAGCTGACCCGTAGCCACGCTACGGGTCAACAACATCAATTGGAGCACCTGCTCCAATTTTTAAGGAGGTATACATGGTAACCCTAGAAGGAAAAGTCGTTGTAATTACAGGAGCCAGCAGTGGGATTGGTCAAGCGACCGCAGAGAAGTTGGCTGCACTCGGCGCTAAGGTGGTCTTGTCAGCAAGACGAATCGAACGATTAGAGGAAACCGTTCAACGCATCAATCAAGCGGGTAAGCAAGCATTCCCTTATGCCGCAGATGTTACTTCTCTTGAAGAAATGAAGGCACTGGCCAGCATCACGCTTGAACGCTACAGTCATATAGACGTATGGATCAATAATGCCGGACTCATGCCACTGTCTTTCATGAATAAGCTTAAAGTCGATGAGTGGAATCGTATGGTTGATGTGAACATTAAGGGAGTATTGAACGGAATCGCTGCATGTCTGCCTGCGATGGAAGAACAACAATCCGGCCATATCATCAATGTTTCTTCTGTTGCTGGCCACCGTGTCGGTGTGGCTGGGGCTGTATATAGTGGTACCAAGTTTGCGGTCCGCGCCATAACAGAAGGCCTCCGTATGGAGCTAGCCCCTTCCAATATTCGAACAACTATTATTTCTCCCGGTATTGTTCAAACTGAGTTACAGGATACAATTACAGATACAGATGCGCTGGAGGCTTTAAGAACCCGTGGAACCACTCAGCCTTTACAGCCCGAAGACATTGCTAAAGCGATCTGCTATGCCATCGAGCAACCGGAATGGGCCTCGGTGAATGAAATCATTATTCGCCCCTCTGCTCAGGTCAGTTAATCTTCTACTTAAGGCGGAAGGTAGTTCATCAGTTTTAGAAGTAATTTGTTCCAAAGCATTCACAAGTTTTTATTCTTATACTCAGCCTGATTAGCTTGCGAAGACAAGCTCGTCGGGCCTTTTTCTTTATTTCTTATTTAAGCAAAAAATCGCACTACTTATGGTAAGGCTCACCTTAACGGGTCTATCGGCGAAAAATCTGCCGCGCCACTTAATTGCTGACTTCTTAGCTCATTAAATCGGATTTCCTGTTGATTACAATAAGGAATTTCTATTGATCGAAACCTCCAATTTTATCTTAATCATAAACACTCCTCGTCACAGCGTCAGAATCACGTCCCGCAACTGGTTCAATTATTCATTCCGCATGTCGTTACCAAACATCCATGGGTAATGTTATGCGCTATTTGGAAGCAAATTACGTTCGTGGATGCTCAAACCTAATTCGGCTACGATGTTATTGGCATACAATCGCATGAAAAAAAGCCCTTGCGAGGCGAACTCTGATATGCTCCCCTTGTGGTAGACAGTTGAAATAATAAAACTGTTTATTTCAAGGAGGAGCATATTTTCTATGTCTCATAAAGCAAAAATATCTGGACCAAGAAAGATCGCAGCGATTGAAAAATATCTTCGTGGGGAAGATTCACTTAATCATTTAGCATCTCTTCTAGGTGTTTCCTTTACATCCATTAAACAATGGCTTCAAACCTATCAATCCTTAGGACCAAATGGACTCCTTCATACCTCCCAAAACACTTCCTATTCTGCTGAGTTAAAGAAAACAGCTGTCGAGGACTATATAGCTGGTGGCGGTTCTCACATGGATGTTTGTAAAAGATATGGGATAAAGTCAACTCGCCAATTGCGGCAATGGATTCTGAAGTATAATGGTCATGAGAAGTTGTATACTTCTAGAACAGAAGGAACGCCAATCATGACCAAAGGACGATCAACGACTTTCGATGAAAGAATTGAAGTTGTCACATTCTGCATAGAACATCAAAACGATTATGCCCAGACAGCAGAGAGATTCAAAGTATCCTATCAGCAAGTTTATTCCTGGACAAATAAATATATAAAATCCGGTGTAGATGCACTTCAGGACAGACGTGGGATAAGAAAAAATGAAGATGCGATGTCCGAGGTGGAGAAACTGAGGGCAGAGAATAAACTACTCCAGGCTGAGAATAAGAGAAAGCAGATGGAGATAGATCTGCTAAAAAAGCTGGAAGAACTCGAAAGGCGGCGATTCTAAGTCAAGCTCGATATGAAGCCATATATCTAACGATACGCGGTCTGAATGCCACGAAATCCTATCCCATAAGTCAACTTTGTGATCTGATGGGAATCCAACGTTCATCGTATTATAAATGGCTAAATCGGAAAGAAAGTGACAATGAGACATTCAATAAAATGTTACTTCCTTTGATTAAGGATGCATATGAAGAAAAGAACGGTATCCTAGGGTATCGTCAGATGACCATTAAACTGAATCGAGAACATGATTTGAAGGTCAATTATAAGCGAATATACAGACTCATGGACATCTTGCAATTAAAATCGGTTTGCCGTAAGAAACGAAAGAATTACATCCATTCCACGCCTGAAATTACGGCCGAAAATATCTTGAATAGAGAGTTTGAATCTCATGAGTTCGGTACAAAATGGCTCACGGATGTGACTGAAATGAAGTACGGCCTTCAAAGCAAGGCTTATTTGAGCGCAATTCTTGATTTGTCAGATAAAAGTATCGTGTCTTTTGTGGTAGGGCATTCCAATAACAACAACCTTGTTTTCAGAACATTCGATACCGCACATCAGACCTATCCAGATGTAAAACCGCTCTTTCATAGTGACCGTGGATTCCAATATACAAGCAAAACTTTCAAAAAGAAACTAGATGATGCTGGTATGACACAAAGTATGTCTAGAGTATCCAGATGCATAGACAATGGCCCAATGGAATCATTTTGGGCCATGTTGAAATCTGAAATGTACTATCTTAGTAAATTCAACACGTACGAAGAGTTAGAAACCCAAATAATAGAATATATTAATTATTACAATAATCATCGCTACCAAAAGAGACTACGCTGCATGACGCCATTGGAATATAGGCAATACCTGCGTAGTTCCGTAGCATAGAAAATGACACCAACCATAAGTATCTAGTCGGTGCCATAGCTTTTTGTTTTTTTCACTGTCTACTTGACAGGGAGCAGTTCAACAGCGTAGGTTTGAGGTTGAATATTTAGAGTGGTGAGCCCTGACGGAACTTTGTTCCCTTCCGGCAGCTCATAACCCATCAGATAACGCTTTGTTCCATCATCATCAAAATCATAATGATAACCATAGAGCAGTGTTCCCGCTGATCTACCCAAAGACTCGTTAATTTGATCATGCGTGCCGTTCTTCCATATTTCCTCCACAAATCTAGGAATCTCCGTATAAGCATCATTCTTAATGACTACATCCTTGCCGATTACATGAGTTTCATTTTCTTCCACAATACGATAGTTCATTTCCGAATCTCCCTTGATATGAATTTGAAAGGAGATCCGAGGAAACGACTTGAGCTTTACATCTTTTCTCTTTGCAGCTGAAGGTGTCACACCATGCAACCGTTGAAAAGCTTTTGCGAACGCTTCCGGACTCTCATAACCATACTTAAGTGCGACATCAATTACCTTGCTGTCCGTCCCTGCCAATTCTTCAGCGGCAAGCGTTAGGCGACGATTTCGAACATATATGGTTACAGTGAAACCCGTCAAAGCATGAAACATTCGCTGGAAATGATATTTTGATGACAATGCGGCACTTGCGATGTCATCTAGCTCAAGCTTTGATTGAAGTTGATCTTCAATATAATCAATAGCTAGACGAAGCGAACTTAACGTATCCAATAGACCTCATCTCCTTTCAATTTCATTGTACATAATCAAGCGATTCCATTCCTGTCCGAAGATGCTCATTTCTGTCCAAAAATTTCGCCCTACTTATGATACGGTTCACCGTATCACAAATAGGGCGAAAAAAACCTTCATGAAATATATCCATGAAGAGTTTATTCCATAGGATTTCACATATAGAATCTAGGGTTCGTGAGGATATCGATTCATAATGATGTCGATGTCTTCACTACTAACCCGAATGAAGAATACTTTTACGAATCATACTTTTATGCTGACAAGGTAGTACAAATCCAACTGGAAGGTTACCCCGATATCATCTCTGCGAAAAATGCATCGTTGACGTCACGAGATGGTTTGTAAAATCTCCGCTACCTGACTTTCCAAATTGGAGTCGTCAATCGTACCCAAATGTTCCGGCCTAATCATTTGATACTGTTTCATCTTATAATATTCGATAATGGCTTGTTTTAACGTGAGATCATACCATTGGATACTAAAGGTCGGTTCCATAATACGCCGCAGGGTGGCGTCATCTTGAACCAAGGACAGCACGGCATTCATTCGGTTAAACACCTTCTGGTCCATCCCGGCTTCAAAAAAATCCTGCAAATTCTTATTCCGATTTTGTTGGGCATAGACAAGCTTTTCATAAAGTGTCGGATAAAATTCCTTGAGATCTTGCAGAAACAAATCAGATATATAAGCAACGCACAGCACCGATTGCAGAAATGTTTTTTGGAAGCGATCTATAAAAGAGAGGGAATCATCATTTACAACGAGATCAGCCTGCTGCAAATACTGAATTTCATATTCGACTACCTGTTCGATAATATCCTCTTTGGATGAAAAATGTTTATATAACGTCACTTTGCTAATATCCATATATTTTGCGATATCGTCGATTCTCAATTGGCTAAACTTGGTCTTTCGAACGATAGGCTTGATTTTATTCATATAATGATTTGCGCTCATTGGTTTTCTCACGACTTAAGCCCCCTTTGATGCTTACTTCACAATAGTATAGCAAAATCGCTAGGATTACAAACTTCATTAACTTATTTTATAAACTTAACCAATTTAGTAAATTTTGTTTACTTTAAAGATTCCTTGCTGTATAATCCTTCCTGTACCTAATCATGCCAATGAGATGAAAGGATGGATACTATGCGTGTATTTGTAACTGGTTCAACGGGGTTCATCGGTTCTGCCGTCGTACGCGAACTTCTCAATGCGGGGCATCAGGTTGTTGGACTCGCCCGCTCGGATAAGTCCGCCACAGCGTTGAAGGCGTCCGGCGCCGAAGTACACCGCGGCGACCTCGATGACCTTGATAGCCTGCGAGAAGGTGCCAGATCGGCAGACGGGGTCATTCACTTGGCCTTCAAACACGACTTCGCCAGCTTTGAGGCGGCTGCAGCAGCCGACAGTCTGGCGATCGAGGCCATGGGATCGGTGCTCAAGGGTACCGGGAAACCATTCGTGGCCACCTCAGGCACATTGATGCTCATACCGGGAATCCTGGGGACGGAAGAACAAGCGTCGACGCAATCTACGCCGCGACGCTCCGAGGAGGCAGCGCTTGAGCTGGCTGAGCACGGGGTGCGGTCATCTATCGTCCGCCTCGCGCCGTCCGTACATGGTGAGGGCGAGCAGGGCTTCGTTCCGACCCTCATCGAGATCGCGCGTCAAAAAGGGGTTTCAGCCTATGTGGGAGATGGACTCAACCGATGGCCGGCAGTACATCAATTGGATGCAGCACGTCTTTTTAGACTGGTGCTTGACAAAGGCGACAAGAAAGCCATCTATCACGGGGTCACCGAAGAAGGAGTGCCCTTCCGGGATATTGCCGGCGTCATCGGACGTCACTTAAACCTGCCGGTGGTCAGCATCACCCGTGAAGAGGCAGACGCTCACTTCGGTTGGCTCTCCTTTGCTGCCTCCACGGATAATCCAGCGTCGAGCTCGCTGACAAAGGAACGCTTAGGATGGCATCAGGTCCACCCTAGCCTGATCCAAGACCTTGAACAGGGCCACTATTTTAATAGGTGAGAAAAGGTTGTAGTTGAATTACGGTTGTTGGAAATAGGTTGAAAGATGACACAAACAAAGCTCGCTGCGACAGCGAGCTTCTTTAATATATAGACTGTAAAAGATTACCCGCCTCCTACGTGCAAGTGTACTCCCGGATTGGCCCTTCGACTCCTTGCTCCACCGCTTTCCGTTCCCGCTGCGCAAGACCCTAATGCACATGACTTTCGTTGGGAATGAAAGCCCATCCTCTAACTGTTTGCCAGCATTGTGTATTTGTTATCTTTATCTTTATTAATTTTTTCTACTAACCCTTTCTTGCAAAGCCCTTTTGCCAAAAATTTCGCCCTATTTATGGTATGGTTCCCCCCGATTAATCTTCACCCCACGATACACCTGCTCAATCAACACCAACCGCATCAACTGATGTGGCAACGTCATTCTTCCAAAACTCAACCTTTGATTCGCCCGCTTCAGCACATTGCTCGACAATCCGTTACTTCCACCTATAACAAAAGCCACGTGGCTTTTTCCATACGTGGCTAGCTTATCTAGTTGCTGGGCAAGGTCCTCACTTGACCATAGCTCTCCATCAATTGCGAGAGCGACTACATGAGCTTCTTGCTTTATGTGAGCGAGGATTTTGTCACCCTCGCGATCTCTTACTTGTTCTTCTTCTGCAGCACTCATCGTTTCTGGTGCTTTCTCGTCCGGTACTTCAGACAACGTCAGCTTTATATACGGACCTAGACGCTTCGCATACTCAGCCATACCCATTACGAGGTACTTTTCCTTCAGCTTTCCTACTGCAATGATCTGTATATGCATCTAGACCACCAACACTACAGCAGCTTCCTCACACAAATCGCATTTACGCGGTGGGTCCCAGTCTGCAAATTCTGTTTCGTTCAAATCAACCATATCCGGTGCATCTTCATATTCATCTACAAAAAGTTCAATTGCTTCGTCAATACATTCTTTACATACACAATACATAGCGTCTCTTCCTATCTGTGAGGTTCTTATTCAATATGCTTACAATATACCACAAAATTCGCAATTGTTCTTGTACTTACAACAAAACCGTAGCGTAACAAAGAGGCAATATAGCAAGCTCATCTTAAGCTGCTAACAACCTCTTTGCTTCACTACGGTTTCTATCGGTTTCGTTATTATTCCGGCGTATTTTCGCCAAGTATGACCTTCGTCTGCAGCAGTTCTTTGCCACGATAGTAATGAACGATCATCTCTTCGCCAACTTGCTTTTGATCGTATAGATATTTACGAAGCTTACGTATACTATTCACCTTCGTATCATCCAATTGCACAATGACATCGTTATATTGTAATTCAGCTTTAAGTGCAGGGCCTTGTACCCCTGTAATTAAAACACCTTCATACACTCCTCGTGGCAAACTAAGCTGCGATTCGCCTTCGGTACCTTCTTCATCCTTATCAGCTTCTTGATCTAACTCCTGCTGTGCCCAATACTGCTGCAGATCAAGCATACTTATACCTAGAAACGGCCTAGACACATAACCCTGCTCAACCAACTGATCGATAATTGGCATGACATTGTTGATCGGAATCGCATAACCAATACTTTCAACACCAAAATTCGAGATTTTCATACTATTAATACCAATCACTCGACCGTTCAGATCAATGAGCGGTCCACCACTATTTCCTTGGTTAATGGCTGCATCGACACGAATAACTTCCTGCTCCCAGTCCATAACCCCATTCTGATTAAGCGACACTGCGATTGTTTCATTCGTGACACTGACAATGCCAAGCGTAATCGATTCACCCATCCCAAGTGGATTTCCAATAGCTAATACAAACTCAGCTGCACGTAATAAAGAGGAATCTCCGATCTCTGCTACATTCTCGATACCTTTAGCCTTTATTTTCAATACAGCGAGATCTGTAGTTTGATCTAAACCGACGATTTCCGCCTCGCGTTTCTCACCTGTTGTTAACACCGCCTGCACACGTCCTGCACTGGCAACGACATGATAGTTCGTAATAATATAAGCGTAAGTATCATCCTTCTTAATTATAAGTCCTGAACCTACTCCTGCTTCCTTATATACACTACCTTCATCACTTTCCGGATCAACGATTTTACTATCTAGTCCCAGTGTGAATTTCTGCTCATTAATAATGCTTACGACGGCTGGTCGTACTTTATCTGTTGCTTGTACAGCGCGCTGTGACGGATCAAGACCAGCAATTTCACGATCAGAGGGTGCTCCGCCACCAAAGCCAAATATAAATCCGAATAGCAAGCAAGCTACTATAGCGCTTGAGAATGATGAGATCAATGCAATTTGCAGTGTTGATAGCTTACCTACTTTCCAATCACGTAAAAAAGGCTGCTGCCTACGTGAACGCTTACCTACTCCAAATTGCTCCCGTAACGCTTTACGTGAAACTTTTGATGAGTAAAAATCGTCATCAAACAAGCCCATACTATAATCGCCCCTCTCCACTATTCTATATCTTACTAACCTTTCCCATGAAATAGGAATGTTTTTGCGAGATTAGACTACACTAATAAGAGACTACTTATGCAAGTCATTTATAAACATAAAAAATTCCTATAGGGGGCTTATTATATGTCAACTTCTTATTCATTAGAACATGTTCAGTTAGCTGCACAATTAGCTGACTTAAAGCAAGAGCACTACCATACCCTTCTTACTTTGAACGCACTAATTGCCATTCTAACTTCGAAAGGACTCGTTAACGATGCAGAGCTACAACGAACGATGAATCGGATTGATCGAACACTTGAACAGCTTATTGCAAACCTAACCCATCCCAAGGTGTCGGTCGATCAGCAAAGGTAGGTCTTAGCGGAAACTCCTCCCGCTTATAAAATATTCCATGACTTTCGAATATAGAATTAACGGTTAACATAGCTAGGTCCATCTGATTATGATCCTGACTAAGATGGGCCAAATATACACGCTTTGTGCGATCCGTCATTAACTCTATTAAAGCTTCTCCTGCCGCAACATTCGATAGATGACCAACATCGCTAAGTATGCGACGCTTAATATTCCAAGGATAACGTCCGATTCGCAGCATTTCAGTATCATGATTAGATTCTAATACAAGCACATCACAATCAATAATTTGTTGTTTTACCTTTTCACTTACATAGCCAAGGTCAGTAGCAACACCTAATCGTTGTCCATTTTGTTCAAATGTGTAGCCTACTGGCTCGGCCGCGTCATGAGAAATATTATACGTATGCACATCCATAGAACCGAACTTCAAGCTTTCGCCACTTTCGAACACATTGCGTTTCTCTGGGCTAATGGTACCAACATGACGTTCCAACGCACCCCATGTTGCTTCATTGGCGTAAATTGGTAGATTATGCTTTCTAGCAAATGCCCCTAAACCTTTAATATGATCAGAATGCTCATGGGTAACAAGCAGTGCATCAATTGACTGTCCACTAATCCCCTGCTGTTTCATTAACTCATCGAGCTTTTTGGCACTTAATCCGGCGTCAATCATCACCGTCTTATCATTGCCTTCTATAATTGTCGCGTTCCCTGTAGAGCCGCTCGCTAGTACTGTAAATCGTAATCCCATAATACTTCGTTCATATCCCTTCTCCTGGCTGACAGGAGCCTTTATAGCTTGTCCTCCGTATTGTCAGTTAATACCTCTCCGCTAATAGCATCAACATAATAAACTTTACTATCATCTAGCATAACACGCCACGCCGGTGTTGCAACCTGAACTTCTGAGTCAAATATTTGTCCATAGTATCCTAACTGAATATCTACAATGACTACGCCGTTTTCTAGATACGATTCAATTAAGCTAGATACTATTTTTGAAGCAGATAATACTTGCTGCTCCTCACCTGTACCTGTAATTTCTACTCGATCCTGCAAAAACGCTGTAATTTTCAAATTACTATTGTATAACTCTAGCTTCGTCTGGAACATCGGGCGTCCATTGACCATCCGTTGTAAGACGAATACACCATCACGACTACTATGCACATCATACGCATACTCCGATAGATCAGGAATGAGATCCCCTAGTGACTTCGTCAGTTGCTTACTAATGAACACCACTGAGCTGTCTACAGGTGGATTAATAGGCGCCGCCTTATGATTTTCCATACTATCAGACTGTAATAAATAGGTGAGGTCACCCATTCGCGGCGTTTCCGACGGTAAATTCGTAGACAGCGTAATTTTTTTCTGTTGCATGAGCTGCAGCTTATCCGCAGGCAACTCAGCTGTATTGGCGTTAGCATTCACTTCCGTACGCACTTCACTCCATAGCTGATAACCAAGTAATAGATTAAGCATCAGAAAAGAGAAAATTAACGCACTCTTAGCCCGACTCCAGTCCACGAATGTTCACCTCCTAAAACTTTTCGTTAGCTCCTTAGAATCACTTCTCGAATACGAAAAGTTACTTCGAAAGCATAAGCCAAACTTTTCGTTAGCTCCTTAGAATCACTTCTCGAATACGAAAAGTTACTTCGTAAGCATATACCAAACTTTTTGTAACTCCCTGAGTAACCTCTTGTAAACGAAAAGTTACCTCGTAAGCATATACCAAACTTTTAAATGTTATTACTACTTTGGTCACATACACCAACCTACAAAGAAAAGAGGCACTATGTCCGATCTATTCGAGCAATAGTGCTGCTGTAACACCAAAATTGACGCTACAAACGATCTTTTCGAACAATAGTGCTGCTGTAACACCAAAATTGACGCTACAGACGATCTTTTCGAGCAATAGTACTGCTGTAACGTCAAAATTGACGTTACAGCCGATCCGTTCGAGCTACTAGCTCTCTCTTATCTTGAAACGAATTCCCCCAGAAGCATCGGCAATATTTACCGCCACCACGCTCACAGCTCTTTCTTCGAACTATCTAGAATACTCGGATCAATGCCCGGCAACATCGCGTCCATTAATACTTCCTCTGTTCCATCCTGCAGTTGTACTGCCCACACAGGAATAAATTTAACTTGATTATCGCTTTGTGGAACTGCTGTCAGTGCTGGGAAAATCGCAACGACTTCATCTTTATTGCTATAGGACTCAAGTTGACTCCTCAACCCTGTACCTCCAAATAACCAACGAATCGTTTTAGATTCTGCTACGCTAGGCAATGAAATTAACGTACGTTCATACTCGACAACGACACCTTGCTGGAATCCCAATTGAATATATCCATAATTGAATGGACTTATATCAATAACAGGATACTGCTCAATATATTTGCGGAAGCGTACATATTTCTCATCTGCCTCTGGTACATTTGCTAATTGATAACTGGAATCCCATCCACCATGCTGGTTGACAAAATCAACGGCTACATATACATTTTCACTCGCTGGAGCTGTATTCGTCTGTGATGCCGTCGAATTTGAATAACTAATCCATAATCCATTTTGCTCAACCTTTAGACCACGTTTTCCATCGGTATAAATTTGTGATCCTGAACGATTCACAATCGCTCTAGTCGTACTAGAATCAAAGAAAAGACTACGCTGCATCTGCTCTGGCGTAATAACATCATAGCCAAAACTATATTCTGTAGCTTGAATCGGATCAATCGCAACATATAAATCCCCATTAAGATATTCGTAACGTGGCAAGTACTCGCCAAACCCTACATAATCTTGAAGATCCTTCACCGTTAGATCGACTCGAACCGCTTCATACACAGTTGATCCATTTTTCTCAAAGAAAAAGGCATGTACCTCTTCCGATTCTTTAATCGCATAAATGTAAATGCGATCAATTTGCGTTGCCGCATGAACCGCATCTGTCTCAATCTTCAATAGCTTCTTCAATAGATCAAGGGAAATACCATTGCGAAATGATAGCTCAATACCTTGATGATCTCGCTTCAGCTGCGTCCAGTCCGTTGCCTTGTTAGCAACCAATTGCAGACCTTTTAATTCACGATTAGCAAGACGTTGACGAACGATCAGATCGTAGAATTGTGTATTAGGATAAACAATCGTATGCTTGTCCTCACCAAGATGAAGTATTAATTCCTCCGGATATATCACACTCTCTACATTACTTATCTTACCGATTAACTCCGTATTTACATAATCTTGATCACTTCTCGTGGTCGTACCAAGCCATGGCATTCGATACGCAAGGAAATACGTCTGAAGTAAGCTTAAAACAACTAGAAACACTAATAAAGCGGACTTAAATCTCTCCATCATTTGGATTTCCCTCCTTCCTGTAGCAAGGGCAAACTAAATGTAACCTTTGATCCTACATTTAATTCAGATTCAAGCGCTATTTTGCCTCCATGCTTCTTCACAATTTCCCGGGCAATTGATAATCCTAAGCCCGTACCGCCCATATTACGGGATCTCGCCTTATCGACACGATAGAAACGATCAAAAATTCTCGTTAGATCCTTCGTAGGAATTCCAATCCCTGAATCTTGAACACTAATATCAAGGGATGCATTCTCTCTTGATTTCATAGCATTTAATGTAATCTTGCCACCATCGAGCGTGTATTTCACCGCATTGGAAATTAAATTATCAAGCACTTGATCGATTTGATCGCGATCAAGCCATATGTTACGAACACCTTTTCCTACTCTAACCGTTACCGTAATCCGCTTCTGACGTAATTGGAACGAGAAGCGATCTGCTACTTCATCTAACATATCTTGAATATTCGTTTGTTGACGACGAAGTGGCGCTTGATTCGAATCTAGTCGTGACAAATGCAATAGATCACTAACAAGACGGATCATACGCTCTGTCTCATTACTAATTACACCAACAAATCGTTCAGACAGCTCACGTTCTTCTAACGCCCCATCATTCAACGCTTCTGCGTAGCTTTTAATCGTTGTTAGTGGTGTTCGTAGCTCATGAGATACATTGGCTACAAATTGACGGCGCGATAATTCAAGCTTCTCTTGTTCGGTAACATCTTGTAGTACCGCAATTGCGCCAGTAATCCCACGATCCCGCCGATGAATTGGCGATAATGTCACTTTCAAAATACTATCTTCTTCCGTTGATGTATCGTAGTCAGAGCTATCTCTTCGAATGATAAAACTTTGCATACGTCCTTGTTGTAGAGACTGCTCTTGCTCCTTACTCAATTCTAATACTTCTGGTAATCCTTTATCCTGCAATGTACCGAGCTCTAATAATTCCAATGCGCGTTTATTCCATATAATGACCTGTTTATTCTCATCCACTGCCAATACGCCATCACTCATATTGGAAAGAACGGATATTAGCTTTTCATTCTCTTCCTCGTTCGATGATAATGCTTCCTTTAACCGAATCGTCATCTCATTGAATGCCATACTAAGACGAGCAATCTCATCATTACCAAGTACGGGTGCTTTCATATCGAAATGCCCTTCTGCTACAAGCTCAGCCTGGCGCGTTAATCCTTGGATCGGATGCGTAATCGTGTGCGCAAGCACTACACCGAGCACCCCTGTCAAACCGAGCGCAATAATAGTACCTGAGAAAAAGATTTGATTTACACGATTCATCGTATCGTACACTTCTGTCATTGAAGCAACAATATGTACTGCTCCAACTATTTTATCGTTATGAGTAACAGGCACTGCGATCATCTTCTTACGCGAGCCGTCTTCCTCAATGTATTCTTCTTCATTATCAGAAATATTTTGCAGGGCACGGCTGACCGCTAACGACTTATTTTTCTGCCCAATGTACGATTGATGAAGCTGCAGCGATGTCGCAACGATTTTACCATTCGCGTCAAGCACTTGCACTTCTGCCCCACTAATACTGAACAAATTACGGACAACAAGATTCAAATCCTCCGAAGTATTATCCGATGAATCCGTATCATTATCTATACTAGGCGATAGACTCGGAGCTGCAAACTTTGCAAGAATATCAGCTTGTTCCTTCAAATTATTCGTAAAGTTATTCACTAACGATGTCTTTACTGCACTTATAAAGTACACGCCAATCAATTGCATCGCTACGAGAATAAGTAATAAATAAATAATAACAAGCTTTACTTGAATCGTTTGAAAGTACTGTTTCAGCTTCATTATAAACTCCCGAATTTAGGATTACGCATCAGATAACCTAGTCCACGACGAGTTAAAATGTATTCTGGACGACTGGGGTCATTCTCGATTTTTTCACGCAATCGACGAATCGTTACATCGACGGTACGTACATCTCCGAAATATTCAAATCCCCATACTGCCTGTAATAAATGTTCGCGTGTCATCACTTTCCCGCAATGCTTAGCCAAATAATGAACAAGCTCAAATTCACGATGAGTTAGCTCTATCGGCTCTCCATCCTTATATAAAGCATACATATCGGTATCAATAAATAGATTAAACAAACTAAATCCTTGTTGTTCAAAGCTACCCTGATCATGACCGTCTTCAGCCAATAACTCCTGTGCAAGCATCGTTGACTTCTTCTGTCTTCGCAGATGTGCCTTTACCCGTGCAAGTAATTCACGTGTACTAAAGGGCTTTGTTACGTAATCATCGGCACCTAGCTCTAGTCCAAGCACTTTATCAATTTCCGTATCCTTCGCGGTTAGCATAATAATCGGCATATGCAGCTTTGCTCTTACTTCGCGGCACACATCCATTCCATCCTTAATGGGAAGCATCAGATCTAGCAGCATCAGATCTGGTTGCTCTTCAAAGGCAAGACGAATGGCTTCTTCACCATCGAATGCGCAAATGACTTCATATCCTTCTTTTTCTAAGCTAAATTTCAAAATATCTGCAATCGGCTGCTCATCATCTACTACTAATATTTTTCCGTACATGCGCAAACACCGCCTCATTTATCCTTCTTATAAATACTATTTTACCATAGCCTTACCACTTGTACCCAATGATTGCAGCACCGCTACATATTATTTTTTGAATAGCTGCCAACATAAC
This sequence comes from Paenibacillus sp. Y930, assembly GCF_056786375.1. Lineage (NCBI taxonomy): Bacteria > Bacillati > Bacillota > Bacilli > Caryophanales > Paenibacillaceae > Paenibacillus > Paenibacillus sp. Y930. The sequence goes on from NZ_JBXCIX010000005.1 coordinate 339,418, forward strand.
AAAAAACGAGCACAAAAGTATAGATACTTTTGTACTCGTCCTTCAATATATATAAAATTATAAATAGCTAAGTGGATTCACGTTGCTACCATCTTTCAAAATTTCGAAGTGAAGATGTACGCCTGTAGAGCGACCAGTATTACCCATAATACCGATCTTGTCACCCTGACTCAACTTATCTCCTTTACTTACATCAAAGGACTTAAGATGACCGTACAAAGTTTTATATCCATTTTGATGGTCAATAATAATCGCATTACCATAACCACTTTTCGTTCCAACAAATTCAACTACTCCAGCATCCGCTGCTTTTATGCTTTTATTACCTGTTAGATCAATTCCTTTATGACTTCTACCCCAACGGGAACCATATTTACTAGAAAGTCGGGAATTAGATACTGGATATGCAAATTGACCAGAGCCAACACCAGCTATAATCATCGTACCTTTTTCAATAATAGTAGGAACTGCTTCTACGATGATATCCTTAGAAACCAATTCTTCTGTAAGAATATATCCATTCTCTTTGTAAATGCTATACGTTAACTTTTGCGAACCTACCGATCCTTCTTGAATCGTTTTATTTTCGCCTTCACGAACTTCATTGTTTTTGACATATTCAATAGGAATAGCAATTTCTTCAATCTCTATTGATTTTTCCGTAGATTTCACTGTAATTTCTGGCATACGTACCGTTAAATCCAACTCATCGCCGGCAGTAATTTTGTCGCCTACAATGGAAGGGTTATTCTCATAGATGACTTGCTCTGAAATACCAAGTTTATAAGCGATACAACCTACACAATCGCCCTTTTGCACAACATATTTCGTTGGCTTCGTGCTGCCTTCAACAATGGTAGAATATAAAGCATCTTCATCCATAATGGAAGTTGGCTCTGTAACAGTATTCTCTACATTAACATCTTCTACGAAACCAATTTCTGTAACGACTGTAGAAGGTTCATCTGAGCTTACTGTAGCTGGCTCATCTGTCTTTGCATCAGCTGCATTATAAGATAATGATTCGATCGTTTGACCTTTTGTAACTGCACTTGCTAATTCAGGCGCATATTCGCTTTGCAGTCTACTTAAAATATTAGCCGCTGTTGCTTCATCTTTAACGATACCTAATGTTTTACCGTCAACTACGACAGCTACTCCGACTGCATGTGATGTAAAGGATTGTTCAAGCGCACTTAGTGTTGCATCTGTATCAGCGTACAACTTAAAAGCTGTTTCACTTTCATATGTAAGTTCGCCTGTCTCTAGCACCATAGTAATACCTGGATTATTGTTAGCTAATTCTAATTGTTCATCACTTATTAACTTTTCCACTTCATTCTTAGTATCTACTGAACCGATTATCGTTCCATTTTGATAAACATGAAAAATCTCAAATGTATTATTAGTCCTATATTCATTATATTGTTGAACGCCGATAACGCCTGCAGTTGTTAGTAGAATTATGGCTCCACCTATAAGTTGGGTGGATTTTTTACGCCAAAGTGGTGTTGATGGTATCAATGCATCGGTCTGTTCATCTGGTTCAGCTTTTACTGCTTGAGAGTCTACTGGACGAATCTTACTAACTAGCTTATCTACTAATTTCGTAACTGATTCTTTCAAACGACTCATGTCCCCGAATCCGGTCATGATATTCTCCTTTTAGCACTTTTGCTCTTATTAAAGTATCCCCACAGAAAAAAGACAAACGCTCCTGATAGGATCATCCGCCTTTAACTTTAACATAGGATTTACAAATTGAGCAACCTTTGGAGTTTTTTAATCACATTAATATTTCTTAAGAATTATCATTAATTCCTCGTATTCTGCGCCATTAAGGTGCTGCGCCATCATTTGTTGAATGTCTATTAACTCTTGATCGGTTAGTCCATCTTCTAGATAAGTTGAGAATGTTTGCCACGAATCTGGTGGTAATTGGGTCGTCAACAACTCTAGCATTCTATCCTTATCTTCCAGCGAAACTGTATCTTTGGCATCAGCAATTTCCTCTGGTGTCATCGCGATTTCGGTATCGTCTACCTCAATAGGGGCTAATACTTCTTGAGCAGCATCGTCAGGTTCAGTATTAAGTTCAGTCGGTATTTCCCCCTCATTCGTCTCTGGTTGCTCTGTGGCGCTAGGAAGGTCTGTGACGGCCTTATTACTTAATGTATCTATTTCACTTCCCCACAGCATGCCCCAAACACCGGACATCGCCATTGGAGGAATCTCTATTGGAATTTCATATTGCTTCAAAATAGATTCTACATAACTAGTGATAATATACCCTGTCGTCCATATTGATAGCATACAAACAATTAACACCGTTGCGATTGCTTTACCCGCCCACATCAAAATCTTCAAAATCATCCATCTCACTCCCACCGCATTTCATAGTCTCTATCATTATGGACAGAAAGGGTAGGACTCATTCTCACAAAAATAGTTATTTCCTAAATTTGTATAAATCCAAGGACAAAAAAGACTCAATTGTAAGCGAGAATTGCTCACAATTAAGTCTTTAATCTGTAATCATATCAATAAACTTGTGAGTATCACAACGTGATCACAAGCGGATCACTTGTAGATTGGGAGTACTTGATTCGTCTGCTCACGATTCCGCCCCACAGAGAAGATCGCAATTGGAATTCCTGTTAGTTCAGCAATACGATTGATATAGTTCAATGTGTTGGTCGGTAGATCTTCAAGACGTTTTACGCTCGTAATATCCTCTGACCAGCCTGGTAGCTCTTCATATACCGCTTCACATTCACTAACTGCTTTCAAGCTTGCGGGGTAGTGGTGAATGATCTCACCGCGATATTTATACCCTGTACAGATCTTTACGGTATCAAGGCCAGAAAGAACGTCTAATGAGTTAAGGGAAAGCCCCGTAATACCACTGACACGGCGCGCGTGACGGATAACAACGGTATCGAACCAGCCTACACGACGAGGACGACCAGTAACCGTACCGTATTCATGGCCTATATCTCGAATCCGTTGGCCGATTTCATTATCTTGCTCAGTAGGGAAAGGACCATCACCAACACGAGTGGTGTATGCTTTCGCAACGCCGATAACCTGTTGAATACGTGATGGGCCTACACCAGAACCGATACAAACACCACCTGCTGACGGGTTTGAAGAAGTAACATATGGGTAAGTACCCTGGTCGATATCAAGCATTACACCTTGAGCACCTTCAAATAACACATTTTGATCAGCATCGATAGCATCATTCAAAACAACAGACGTATCTGTAACATATGGACGAAGTACTTCCGCATATGCAAGATACTCTTTAATGATTTGCTCAGCGTCAACACCTGCAGAACCGTAAACTTGCTCGATTAATTGGTTTTTCTCAATAATAATCGCACGGACACGAGCAGAGAACTCTTCTGCATCCATAAGATCTGCGATACGAATACCACTGCGAGAAGCTTTATCCATATAGCAAGGGCCGATTCCTTTACGAGTTGTACCTATTTTTTGATCACCTTTGCGATCTTCTTCAAGACCATCAAGAATAATATGATAAGGCATAATAACATGCGCGCGATCACTAATTACAAGGTTTTCTGTAGAGAAGCCATTCTCTTGAATATAATTAATTTCAGTAATTAATGCTTCAGGATTAATGACCATACCATTGCCAATAACACATGTTTTATTGGCATTGAAAATACCAGAAGGAACCATCGTTAACTTATATTTTTTATTATCAATAAGAATCGTATGTCCGGCATTGTTACCACCTTGATAACGCGCTACTACGTCCGCACCCTCCGCAAGAAAATCGGTAATTTTACCTTTCCCTTCATCTCCCCACTGCGTACCGACAACAACAACTGTTGACATAGCTCTACCCCCACTCGATGATTCTACATCGATAATTTTTGTCACAACAAAAGATGATATTCAAGCGGTTGCTCAAAAAGTCTACTTTTTGAATTTTCACTTTAAGTAACCGCATTGATATTTTATCAATTGTCCTAAAAAAAGTCAAATAAAAAACGAACGATTACATGCTAGTACATGTAATCGTTCGTGATTTATGACGCTTTCGACGGATCTTGATGAGTTCTATCTATATTTACGAATTTATTGAAGTTTTTGAGGAATACGAGCTCCACCGTCCCAACGGGACCATTACGCTGCTTTGCAATAATAATTTCGATAATATCTTTCTTCTCTGACTCTTTATCATAGTAATCATCGCGATATAGGAAGGATACAATGTCGGCATCTTGCTCAATTGATCCTGACTCACGTAGATCGGACATCATTGGACGTTTATCTTGACGTTGTTCAACGCCACGACTAAGCTGCGACAGTGCGATAACAGGAACTTCCAACTCACGAGCAATTTGCTTCAATGTACGTGATATTTCAGATACTTCCTGCTGACGATTTTCTCCAGCTTTCCCACGACCTGAGATTAGCTGCAAATAGTCGATCACAATCATACCCAAACCATTTTCCTTCTTCAAACGACGACATTTTGCGCGAATTTCCGCTACAGTAATACCTGGAGTATCATCTATAAAGATTTCCGCTTCAGATAAAGCACCAATCGCCATCGTCAGCTTCTCCCAATCATCAGGCTCTAGGTTACCTGTACGCATACGTGTCGCATCGACATTGGCCTCCGCACAAATCATACGCTGTACAAGCTGAGCAGCTGACATCTCCAGACTGAAGATAGCTACCGTCTCCTTGGCACGTACACCAACGTTTTGCGCAATATTTAAGGCAAATGCCGTCTTACCTACAGAAGGCCGAGCAGCAACGATAATTAAGTCACTACGCTGGAAGCCTGCTGTCATCCGATCTAGATCAATGAAGCCCGACGGAATACCAGAAGTTCCTCCGCGGTTTGCATAGAGAAATTCTACTTTTTCGAAAACTTCCATCAATACATCTCGAATCGAAATAAATCCGCTACTTGAACGACGATTGGAAATTTCCATAATTTTTTTCTCTGCATCACTAAGCATACTCGTTATATCTTCTGCATTCGCATAGCCATCAGAAACAATATTTGTTGCTGTCCGAATTAAGCGACGTAACATCGACTTTTCTTCAACGATTTGCGCATAATATTCTACGTTAGCAGCCGTAGGTACGGAATGGGCAAGCTTCGCCAAATAACTTACTCCGCCTATTTCCTCTAACGTGCCCTTATCCTGTAAATGCGCTGTTAACGTCACGAGATCAATCGGTTGACTGTTCTCACCGAGATCCAACATAGCTTCAAAGATCAGTTGATGGGCACTATTATAGAAATCTTCACTCTTTACACGTTCCATCGCTGTAATTAAAGCTTCTGGCTGTAACAATGCTGCCCCAATAACAGCCTGTTCAGCCTCCATATTCTGCGGAGGCACGCGGTCAAATAACGGCTCAGAATTCACCAGCCCACATCCTTTCTTTTAGAGGTAGTTCAAAAAACGGACTTTGATAACGATGATTGACTTCGAAGGTTACTCGACGTCGAAGATGAAGCGAACTTGGAAAGTACGGTTCGCGTGTACCAAACACGTACACTTGCGCTTCCGCCTTTCTCAAGTAGCGCTCCATCTTCTCGGTTCTGAAAGCCCATTTTTTGAACTTTCATGTTAAGGTGGTTCAATTTATCTCTCAAAATCATCATAGCCAAGCTATGATGATGCCTATACAACGGAGCATAGAGTACAACGTACACAAAGTGTACGTAAGCAAACCCACACCTTCGAAGCATAACGACAATGTCTCTGCAACAAAGTGAAGCCACGATGTCTTTTGACCGAACTTCAAATAAAGGTTCAAAACGTTCGCTTGTCAGCACCAAGAAGATGACCCACAGCGAAAACGAGTAGCACAGTGTACGTTATTGGTACACGAGCACACACAGGCTTTCGATGGGGAGGCATATTCGCCGTCGACTACGCTACGTCAGCATAGTCATCGTGATCACAAGTGGATGTTTTGAACTACCTCTAACTATTCTTCGACGATTTGTACTTTCATAGTCGCTTTTACATCCAGGTGTAGCTTAACAGGTACTTGCGTTACGCCAAGGGAACGAATTGGCTCATCCAATTCCATTTTGCGTTTATCGATTTTGATGCCAAGTGCTGCAACAGCATCAGCAATTTGTTTCGTTGTGATGGCACCGAATAATTTACCGCCTTCACCAGCTTTAGCTTTTACTTGAATCGTTAATTCTTCAATTTTTTTGCCTAATGCAATCGCATCTTGTTTCTCTTGCTCTTTGCGCTTTACTTCAGAAGCATGCTGCATATCTAATGTTTTCACATTGCCGGCTGATGCAATCTTAACTAAATTTTTCGGCAATAAGAAATTACGTACATATCCTTCAGAAACATCTTTAACTTCACCTTTTTTACCTTGACCTTTAACATCCTGTAGAAAAATCACTTTCATTCGAATAACCCCTCTTCTTCCTCAATTTGTTTGAGTACATTTTTCAGCTTAATCGCCACTTCATCTACCGTTCCCTCTAACTGTGCCGCAGCATTGGTTAGATGTCCACCACCGCCCATATGCTCCATCACAACCTGAACATTAATTTGTCCAAATGAACGGGCACTTATGGCAATTAAACCATCCTGTCGTTCCGAAACAACGAATGAAGCATAAATATTAGACATATTCAGCAATGTATCTGCCGATTGAGCAATTAATAATTGCGACTTCACTTGGCCTTTTTCCACAACAGCTAATGCAATATGTTCATAGATGATCGTTGCATGCTTAATAATATCAGATTTGTTCAGATACCCATTCAAATCCTCTTGTAGCATACGTTGAATCATCGATGAATCTGCGCCATTACGACGTAAAAATGATGCTGCTTCAAATGTTCTAGCACCCGTTCTTAATGAGAAGCTTTTCGTATCAACGGTAATGCCCGCTAATAATGAAGTTGCTTCCCGCACATCTAAAGAAATTCGATCATGAATATATTGTAACAGTTCCGTAACTAATTCACATGTTGACGATGCATAAGGCTCTAAATACATCAATGTAGCATGACTGAGAAACTCCTCACTACGTCGATGATGGTCGATAACTACTAATCGCTCGGTCATACTTAATAACTTCGGTTCTGCTACCATAGATGCCTTATGCGTATCTAGAACAACAGCTAAAGTCGCTGGCGTCATCAGACTTATCGCTTGCTCAGGTGTAATGAACCGCTTAGCAATTTTCTCATCCTCGCGCAAAAGCTCCATCATACGATCGATAGATGGATTATTACCTTCCAATACAATATAAGCTTCCTTGCCTAGCATTCGCGCAGCTTTCAATATACCAACTGCAGCACCGATGGCATCCATATCAGGCATACGATGGCCCATAATGACCACATTATAGCTTTCCTTAATAAGATCCCGTAACGTATGTGCTACAACACGCGCCCGTACACGAGTACGCTTCTCAACTGCATTCGTTTTACCACCATAGAACGTCTGACGTGTGCCAAACTTAACCGTTACTTGGTCGCCACCACGACCTAATGCGATATCTAAGCTGCGATGTGACCATTGTCCTAACTCTAGAACATGATCCGCACCAGCAGCAAATCCAATACTAAGCGTCACTGGTATTTTCTGATCACTTGTCAACTCACGTACATCGTCAAGAATATCAAAGCGTGTTTGTTCAAGTATGCGAAGTGTCCGCTGATCGGTAATAAGTAGGAAGCGATCCGAAGTTAGTCGTTTCAAATACACTTCATATTTCTGTGCCCAGTCGGTAATTTCGCCAGTCACTTTTGAGAGAAGTACTGCACGCTGGTTATCATCTAGCCCTTGTGTTACCTCTTCCAAATTATCGACCATAACGACACCTAGCGATAGACGTTCCTCATCATACTTTTTATGTAATGCCCATGTTTCCGTAATATCTACCACGTAGACGATCCGATCCTTCTCACGGAAAGTTAGCCGATACATATGCTGGTGCAACATAACTTCAATATGCCCTTCTCGATCTTTCGCTTGCGAGATAGATGGAAATAACTTCGTAAGCGATTCACCAATTAACGATTCTTGATTCAGAATCTGGGCAATAAAAGGATTATGCCACTCTACTATGTTTTCTTCATTAAATATAATAATTCCAAAAGGTAATTCCTGAATAACATCCGTTCCGCCCTTCTTCAGGCGATAGGATAAAGTCTGAATGTACGATTTGAAATCGTGGCGAAACGCACGCTCAGCAATCAATAAATAGATTGCTACACCTATACTTAACAATAGTCCAACCGCTCCTGCTATCCAAGAAAAAATAGTTAGCATCGCTGTTAATATGAGCATAATAACGATGGATATAATACTATGAAGACCGTGCCAACGTCTCGTTAAAAAATTCGGCATATTCATAATCGCTCCCGTGCTTAGGTTTGCTTAGAAAAATACTTTCTAAGTGGAAAAGCCGCGTCCAATATCCCTAAAATACTGAAAAACGGTATTAGGATAACAGGAATTGCTATTAAAACCGGAATGATTTTTGGCCAATTTCGATTATGTGCGAGATAGAAGAAAAAACCAACCGCTTGAATAGAAAATAGGAAACTTAATGTTGGCACAAGACTTGCAAGTGCTACCGTTAGAAATGATGTATCTAGCGGATTTACCATCATCTGCACAATATAGACAAGCAAGTAAAGAAATAATATTGAACGGGGTAAGCGCCAATCCTTAGCCGCTGGAAATGCAGGCACAACGATACCCTCCATCGTCGCTAATTTACGAGCAACATAATGAGAGCATACGACAATGCTGAACGAAATAAGTAGAATGACGAACGGGATCATATCTAGAAACATTTTCACAAAACCTTCTGATACTTCAGCGTTCCAATTCAGCGGTAACAAACCTTGCGCAGTTAAATTATTCATCGATGCGATCAATGTAGTGCGAATATCGTTTAACATAGAAATACCGATCACATTTTCAATCACCAATAGTTCCAACATAAGAAGAACTAGCATTATCCCCGTCATTTTCGGGATAATCGTTAATGAAGGTGCTCCGCCTCTGTACAAATGGCCCATGTAAATGCTCGGAATTAATGCTAATATACTTGTACTTAGAAAAATAAATGGATCTATAATAACAGATCCAACGACAAAAATTACAATTACATGTACAACAAATGACTTTTTGTCCAATTGCGTATAAAGAAGCGTATAAGGAACCAAGCTAAACAATAGTGTTAATACATTAAGACCCGGTACTATGATGAACAAAGACATCGCAAGTGCCATTAAGCTCCATAGTATCGGTTTTATACCTGTTTTCAAACCATTCACCTCAAGACGTAGAATCATTGTTTGTAAGTTACACTAAACATCATTATATCATAAATCATCCCCTGTAGTATTGATCTAGATGACCGTCTTCATTCGGTAAATTGTAACTTAGATACAAAAATCAAACTTAAATAATTGTCACCATAATCGTGCTACTAGAATTTTATTGCATTTTCTGGAGTAGATGAACTATGATTCATCTTAGTTATAATAATTAGGAAGTGATATGTTTATGAAAAAGCAATTTCTTATTGTAGGTTTAGGTCGTTTTGGTAGTAGTCTAGCACGAACATTAGTTGATAATGGACATGAAGTATTAGCCGTTGATAGAGATGCCGAATTAGTGCAGGATGTCGCACCTTATGCAACACACGCGATTCAAGCTGACTGTACAGATGAAGCCGTACTTAAAGAATTAGGTGCGAGTAATTTCACCCATGCGATTGTCGCCATTGGTGATGACCTACAATCAAGCATTCTAACTACTTTATTACTTAAAGAATTGAAAATACCGCACGTTATCGCCAAAGCACGCGATGAAATGCATGGAAATGTATTGCGTAAAATTGGTGCAGACCAAATCATTTATCCAGAACGAGATATGGCCATGAGATTAGCGAATCAGCTTAGTTCGAATAGTATTATTGATTATATCGAGCTTTCTGAGGAATACAATATCGTCGAAATGCTAGCATCACCTGCCATGCATGGATTGTCTTTGCAAAAGCTTAACATTCGTGCCCGCTTCGGCTGTACCATTCTTGCAATCAAAACAGATAAACGAATGAATGTTGCCCCAAGTGCGGACGATAAGATCGAAACTGGAAATTTGTTATTACTGATCGGCTCTCTCGAGCAAATCAGACAGTTGGAGACACATTATGATCGAAAACGCTAACTCCCCATCTCAACAAAAGCAGAGTAAACTTTCCAATAAAGTTAGGATATTACGTTATCAGCCTAGTCCGCCACAATTTATCGTATTAGCTTTCTTAATGCTTATTACTATAGGTACCTTGCTATTGATGATGCCTGTGTCATCGCATAATGGACATTCTATTGGTTTCATTAATGCCTTTTTCACAGCAGTTTCGGCAGTTTGTGTGAACGGGCTTAGTGTGCTCGACGCTGGTACTGACTTCTCTATTGTTGGACAAAGTATCCTTATGCTGTTAATTCAAGTCGGTGGACTCGGATTCATGACAATCAGCGTTATTATTGCGATTCTTTTGGGCAAGCGGATTGGATTGAAGGAACGACTTCTCATTCAACAAACAACTCAGTCAACAACTTCACAAGGCCTTGTTCGCTTAAGCATTTATATATTTATTATTGTGTTTACTTTTGAATCGATTGCTACGCTCATTCTGACATTTCACTGGGAAGCTTCTATGGGCTGGAAAACGGCATTTTTCTATGCGTTATTCCACTCCGTCTCCGCCTTCAACAACGCAGGGTTCGCACTTTGGCCAGAAGGATTAGTTGCTTATGTTGGTGATCCTGTTGTCAATTTTGTCATTATTGCATTATTCGTAGCCGGAGGATTAGGCTATATCGTTATTGTAGAACTATTCAAAAAACGGAAGTGGAGTAAGTTTTCGTTACATACCAAAATAGTTCTCTCGTCTTCGCTGATCATTACTATCGTTGGTTTCTCAATCTTATTACTACTTGAATCGATGAATCCCGCTACATTCGGCACGTTGAACTGGGGAGAACGAATTCAAGCTTCTTTGTTTCAAAGTCTCGTACCGCGAAGTGTAGGATTCAACACACTTGAAATTACCCATATGCTTACGGCATCACAATTTCTACTTATTATCTACATGTTCATTGGTGCGGCTTCTGGCGGTACTGGTGGTGGTGTGAAAATTAATACCGTTGTTGTGCTTATACTAGCTACCATTACAACATTCCGAGGTGGCGGGCAGATTCACGCCTTTAAGCGTAGAATCCCTCAAGAAACTGTGCTACGTGCGCTTGCCGTTGTTATGAGCTCACTGGCATGTGTACTCATCATCGCACTTGTATTGACGATTACAGAGGACATGCTAGAGGATCATTTCTTAGAAGTTTTATTCGAAGCTACTTCTGCGTTCAGTACTACTGGCTTATCTATGGGACTGACCAAAGATCTTTCGACACTTGGTAAAATTATTATTAGCTTCACAATGTTCATCGGGCGACTCGGACCGTTAACGCTTGCTTACGCCCTTGCAAAACGCAAACAGCAATCTCGTCTTGGCTACCCAGAGGATAATATATTGATTGGTTAATAAATAAGGCTTATGCGGCTATAGTCTCTTATTTGAGATCATAACGGCATAAGCCTTTAATATTATGCGCTTAATGTTATGCGCTTAATGTTTCAGTCATGCCTGATTTCTTGACAAGCCGTGAGCTTTCCTTATCCCAGAGCACCAATTCAACTTCATAACCATCTTCTTGAAGTCGATTCACTACCTTGGTCAATGATAAGATTGCTGATTGATCCCATAATTTCGAGTTGCTACCGTCAATAATAATCCGCTTATATCCTGCAACGGCTTCGATCGAATGATCAAACGCCGTCGACGTTGCGAAAAATAGTGGACCATTTATATAATAGGTTAGTAAGCCTCGATCTTCGTCCGTAGCAGTCGTAATATGAAGCTTACTAGATTGAATTGCGAAAATAACTGCACTCAACAATACCCCTACCAATACACCCTGTGCGAGATTATGAGTAATTAATATGACAACAACCGTTATGATCATTGTCATCGTATCACCAATTGGCGCCTTCGGAATCTGCTTAATCGATTGCCATTCAAATGTGCTAATCGCAACCATAATCATCACGCCGGCTAGCGCAGGCATCGGAATTTTCACCACTACATCGCGTAATACAACGATAAGTAATAACAATACTCCGCCTGCAACCATCGTTGAAAGTCTACCTCGTCCACCTGAACGTACATTTATTAATGATTGGCCAATCATCGCACAACCAGCCATCCCGCCGAACATACCCGTAATCGTATTGGCAATCCCTTGACCGCGAACTTCCTTGTTCTTATCACTCTTCGTCTTCGTATGTTCATCGAGGACCGTCGCCGTTATCAATGATTCAAGTAAGCCGACAATAGCCATAGTTAACGCTACTGGGGCAATGATTTTTAAGGTTTCCCATGAAATAGGGACATTTGGCCAATGGAACAATGGCAGGCTACTATTAATAACACCCATATCTCCTACCGTTCTTACATCTAGACCGATCACTATTACAGCTATAGTCATCACAACAATCGCTACTAAAGTAGACGGAATTGCTTTAGTAATATAAGGTAAGCCATATACAATTAACAATGTAACAGCACCAATCATATAAACTACCCATGTCTCATCTACAAAATGCTGTAGCTGGCTCATAAACACCATAATACCTAATGCATTAAGAAATCCAGATAATACCGATTGTGGAATGAACGAAATCCACTTTCCTAGCTTTAACGCTCCAATAGCATATTGAATTAATCCTGTAAGGATCGTCGTAGCATACAAATATTCAATCCCATACTGCGCTACAAGTGTTACCATCAAAATAGACATCGCACCTGTTGCAGCAGATATCATCCCCGGTCTTCCGCCAAAAATTGATATGAGTACCGCAATACAAAACGAAGCATGAATCCCAACCATAGGATCAACACCAGCAATGATCGAGAACGCAATAGCTTCAGGAATTAACGCTAATGCGACCGTCACCCCTGCAAGCACATCTCCTCTAACATTGAATAACCATATTGACCGTAGCTTATTAAGCAATGTAGTTCTCTCCCTTTGTTGCCTAACTTCAACTTGTCCATTCTATCATCAAGACAGCAACCTACTCACTATAAATCCACAAGATTAAGCTGTCAATATAAGTTTGATACTAATGCAGCGACAAGCGATTAATACCTAAAAAGGACTTCCCTTGTGGGGAAGCCCTTTATCCGTAACCTACTATTCAGTAGTGTATGGTAGTAATGCGATTTGACGAGAACGCTTAATAGCGATTGTCAGAACACGTTGATACTTCGCGCTTGTACCAGTTACACGACGAGGTAGAATTTTACCACGCTCGCTGATAAACTTTTTAAGCAAATCAGTATCTTTATAGTCGATGTGCGTAACTTTGTTTACAGTGAAGAAACAAACTTTACGACGTTTATTGCGGCCGCCTTTACGAGCGAATTTACGCTCGCCACGATCTTCTCCGCTTTCTTTTCTGAAGCTCATTCGAACCCTTCCCTTCTGTTATAAATTTAATGGCAATTCAGATCACTGACATAGTCCGAACTGACTAAGGTTAATTTTGAATTTTATCTCTATTTTTCGATAGGTACATCTAGGTACCCTGTTAAAGTCACTTACAATAGAATAACTCATAACACTTTAAAAATCAAATAAATTTCCACGTTGTTTGCACAAAATTAATGGAATTTATATTATAAATGAGCCAATTATCGTGAATGATTGAATTCCAATCGCTCTAGCGTTAGTTGCTCGATATATTCGCGATCAACTTCAAACCCAATCCCCGCTCCTGCAGGCAGTACTACGACACCCTGCTCAATCTTAACCGCCGGTACAATAATATCTTGATGCCAGTATCTTGCCGATGCCGAAATATCTCCTGGAATCGTAAATTGGCTTAACGAAGCTAGCGCCATATTATGAGCACGTCCGATGCCTGACTCAAGCATTCCCCCGCACCATACTGCAATGTCATGCTGTTGACATAAATCATGGATGCGCATCGCTTCCGTCATTCCGCCAACACGACCTAGCTTCACATTAATGATTTTGCAGCTACCAAGCTCAATCGCTTTTCGCGCATCATCATATGTAATAATACTTTCATCAAGACATATCGGCGTAGTCAGCTGAGCCTGTAGCTTCGCATGATCAACAATATCGTCGCTCGCAAGCGGTTGTTCGATCATCATCAGATCATAATCATCCAACTGCTGTAATTGAGCAATATCACCCAGATCATACGCCGAATTAGCATCAACCATTAGTGGAAGATTGGGATAACGAGATCGTATAGCTGCAACGAGATCAATATCCTGACCAGGCTTAATCTTTATTTTCATTCGTTCATAACCATCCGCAGTATATTGCTCAATTAAGCGATAATAATCGTCTAAAGAAGATTGTAAGCCGATAGCCACACCGACTTTCAGCTCTTTCCTTACACCACCGATAAGTTCATATAACGGTTTCCCAGCAATCTGACCATACAAATCCCAGATCGCCATCTCTAATCCAGCCTTCGCCATCCCATTTCGTTTCACATTAGCCAGTAGCGGTGGTAGCTCCTTCGGATGCGACACACTAGCTCCAAGTAACGTTGGAATAAGAAAATCTCGCAATATATGCCAAGCGCCTTGCACCGTTTCCTCAGTGTACCAAGGCGTAGCGAATGCTACACATTCGCCCCAGCCGACATTCCCTTGGCTATCTGTAACTTCTATAACAATCGTCTCGCGATCGAGATAAGCTCCGTTAGCTGTAACGAAGGGGTCCTTCAATGACATACTAATCCGATATAATGTAATCGATTGAATCGTTATCATAAGCAACCTCCTTCCGTCTAGCGCAGTTTCTTTCTCGCCACTCTGCTTTTCAAACCTCTAATTACATTCTTTGCTTGAAAGGTAGCAATTGCAATAAGTCACGACGAAGTAATTTATTAGAAGCATTACGCGGTAATTGTGTCACAATATGTATCTGCTTAGGCAGCTTATACTTTGCTAATCGCTCGGAACAATGCTGCTGCAGCTCCTCTACCGCAATCACTGAATTAGTATTAGACTCTAAGACGACAAATGCAACAGGTACTTGTCCCCAATGCTCATGAGCGATACTCGTAACACCTGCTTCGAGTACAGTCTCATGACTTATAAGTGCCGCTTCAATCTCGGCAGGATATATATTTTCCCCGCCAGATACGAACATATCTTTGCGACGATCGAGTACATAAAGGAAGCCCTCTTCATCCACATAGCCGATATCTCCTGTATAGAGCCAACCATTAGCAAAGCTATCTGCACCTACACCATTCAAATAACCAGCCGTCACATTAGGACCACGAACAATAATCTCTCCCGCTTCCAAAGCTTGCGCCTCATGACCATCAGCCATAATGTTCAACTCTGCTTGGAAAAGTGGCTTTCCGGCGGAGCCTAGCTTCGACAGCATATATTCAGGCTGCAGCGTCACAATTTGCGAACATGTTTCCGTCATGCCGTATGTTTGAAAGACAGGGATCCCCTTTGCCACACATTGCTCAAGCAACGAAAGTGGAGCAGGTCCCCCACCTAATAACATACAACGAAAATGTTCAGGATAACGAACGTCACCGAGCTGCCCGATCATCCTCGATAGCGTAGTACTGACAACCGACATTATTGTTACACCTTGCTCGATAATTGCAGCATTGGCAGCAGCAGCCTCAAATTTTTCATGAATGACCATTGGAATACCGTAAATGACACTGCGAATGACGATCGATAAACCGCTAATATGGAACAATGGGACGCATACAAGCCATTTATCATGTTCAGAAAGCCCGAGATTGAGCATCGAGCCAACGGCAGAATTCCAATGATTACTGTAGCTTTGAATGACGCCTTTCGGAGAACCTGTTGTTCCTGAAGTATACATAATCGTATGCGTCTCCTCTTGATCGATATAAGTGATCAGAGGTGCATCCGTCGCCAGCTCAACTTGTTGCAAATCCGTCGTAGATATACAGCGTATACTATCATATTCACTAGTTATAAGTTCAACAAGCTGCTGGAATTGAGGATGATAAATGAGTACGTTACACTTGGCATCTTGCAGCTGATAGCGTAGTTCATGTGCCGTAAGCCTACTATTAAGCGGCACAACAATGCCGCCAACATATTGAATAGCATGAATAAGCTCCACAGTATAGCTATCATTAGAACAAAGCAAGGCTACTCTGTAGCCTTGCTTTGTTGGTAAGGATCTTATTCTGTTAGCTGTCACGAGAGACTGATCGCGCAATTGCAAGAACGTAATCTGCTCGTTGCCATATTCAATCGCTATCCGATTAGGCGTAAGAGAGGCTCGCTTATCAAGCCAATGAGGCATATGCATCACTTTGCCCTCCTTGTATACGTCTTATGGGAAACGTGGGAACTGCTTGAAGTCCGGATCTCTCTTTTCTTTGAAAGAGTCGCGTCCTTCTTTTGCTTCTTCTGTTGTATAGTATAGCAGCGTTGCATCTCCAGCAAGCTGTTGAATTCCTGCTAGTCCATCTGTCTCTGCATTGAAAGAAGCTTTTAAGAAACGTAGCGCCATTGGCGACTTGGATAAAATCTCTTGGCACCATTTCACTGTTTCTGCTTCTAGATCTGCAAGTGGTACAACGGTATTCACTAGACCCATATCCAATGCTTCTTGAGCATCATATTGACGGCATAGATACCAAATTTCTCTAGCCTTCTTCTGGCCCACAATGCGAGCTAGATAGCCTGCACCATAACCACCATCGAAGCTACCAACCATCGGACCTGTTTGTCCAAAACGTGCGTTGTCTGCTGCAATCGTTAAGTCACATACAATATGTAGAACATGTCCACCGCCAATAGCATATCCTGCTACCATTGCAATAACTGGCTTAGGAATCGTACGAATCAAGCGTTGTAGATCAAGAACGTTAAGACGAGGAATTTGATCTTCGCCAACATAACCACCATGACCACGAACCTTCTGGTCACCACCTGAACAGAAAGCTAAGTCGCCAGCACCTGTTAGAACGATAACACCAATGTTCGCATCATCACGAGCAATAGCAAATGCATTAATAAGCTCCATAACCGTCTTCGGACGGAAAGCATTACGAACTTCTGGACGATTAATTGTGATCTTCGCTATGCCATCATATGTTTCATATAAAATGTCTTCAAAATTACCGTATTTTTCCCATGCTACTACTGACATCTGTTACACCATCCCTTTTCTCATTGAGGTTGTTCAAAAAGACCGCTTTTTGAACCTGTACTCATAGTTAAGTATCTCTTTACTATTGTATCAAATTTATGAGGTTGTTCCATATGCACATTGTGACCAGCTTCGGAAACAATCTCTAATTGCCTTTCCGAGTTACTCATTCGTAGCATCATCTGCTCCGCAATCGCTCGAAACTTCGTATCCGCTTCACCTACAATGAATAATGTCGTCCCAGTAATATTATCCAATTGCTCCCACCATGATGGCTGAGCGCCTGTACCTATGCCTCGCAAGCTATTGGCCAAACCTAGCGGCGTATTATTTCGACGCTGCAGATCAATGGCTTCTCGCTCTACTAACGGTAGCATTTTCAGACTAGCAAATAGCGGTAGCTCTGCCCAATAATCTGCAAACCAATCGATGCCATGCTGTTCAAGCTTGGTAGCTAAAGCCTCATCACTCGCTATTCTAGCTTGTCGTTCATCTAATGTCGCAAGTCCTGGAGAAGTACTTTCCAGAATTAAGCCACTCACTTTAGAAGAAGCAAGCTGTGCCATCGATAATGCAATTCTACCACCCATAGAATATCCTAACACAATCGCTGATTCAATATGCAGCTGATCAAGCAGCTCCACTAAGTCATTGACCGTTTGCTCTGAGCTATAACGAGTGAACGCAATGGGGGCATCACTCTCACCATGACCTAATAGATCAACGATAACGAGCTGATGCTCTGCACTCCAGCTGTCAATGAACGGAGCCCATTGCTCATGATTGCCTGAGAAGCCATGTAATAACAACAATGCTTGTCGTTCTCCATGAGCTTCTGGATGAGCTTCTCCATGAACTTCTACATAGTAAGATACCCCATTGATGATGTACTTCATCCTATTGAGCTCCTTATTAAGGTTGTTCAAAAAGCAGTCTTTGATAACGAAGTAGACATCGATTCTGAAAGCCTGCTTTTTGAACACGCACATATTATAATAACTTCGCTAACTTAGCGGACAGCTTAGGCCATATTTGACGATGAAGCTCCACATTAAGTTCGCGGTCCGTTGGAACTTCGATAACTTGTAATCCACCATGCTGCTCGGCTTGATGAAAAGCTTCACGGAATTGCTGCCAGCTCTGAATACGGTGGAATTGACCACCATACATCTTAATCGCATGCTCATAATCAAGTCCAGTTGGTGTCCCGAACAATACTTCAAAATGATTCTGTAGCTTCGCTTGTGGTAAGAAGGAGAAAATACCTCCACCATCATTATTGACAATAACAATCGTTATATTAAGCTGATGAAGCTTAGCTGCTAATAACCCATTCATATCATGATAGAACGATAAATCACCGATTAACAATACCGTCCGCTCACTTACAGCGCTAATACCGATTGCTGTTGATACTAGGCCATCAATTCCATTTGCTCCGCGGTTAGCGAGAATACGAATAGCATCTTCCTTGTTGCAGAAGAAACTATCTACATCACGAATCGGCATAGAATTACCAACAAACAGCGTACTATCGCTACTCATTAAAGCCTGTAGTTCCGTTACAACTCGTCCTTCGAACAGCTGACCACCATGTTCACCGTATGCTTCCTGCTGTAGTAGCGCTCTGGTCTCTTCATTCAGCTCCAGCCATTGCGATGCCCACTTAGTCGACTGCCTAAGCCGATCAACACCCTCGTATTGCTTTTCCTGTCCTACAGCTTCACCAAGCTGTAGCTGCTCCATAGCTTCGCACAGCTGCCTACAGAATAAGACAGGATGCACAGTAAAGCGATCAGACATTAGCAATGTCGGATCACGCCATCCCGCTTCATCGACAACAATCATTCTACTATGCTGATGACGATTCATATATTGCAGCAGCGGCTTTGATACCGGCATTGCTCCAAAACGAATAATTACTGCTGGCTCAACCGATTTCGCAACCGCTTCATCTCTAAGAAAAGAGTCATAGCTATCTATAACGAAGCTTTGATCATGAGCACCACTTCTTAGCTGTGACAGTGGATCAGCTAAAATAGGGTAATCCAATTGTCTAGCTAAAGCTGTTATTGCTTCTATTAGTGTAGGCTCATCATGAGCGCCACATACAATAATTCCATTGTCCACATCGACTAGCTGCTTAGCCAAGCTATTCATTTGTGCAGCTGAAGCAGTCATCACCCCTGCCTCGTGAACAGTATACGGTCGCTTCCCTACTCTCCCCCCGCCAAATAGCTCAGGATGCTCAAGATTAGGCAGCAATGGCTCACGCAATGGGAAGTTCAAGTGGACGGGTCCACTTGGCGTGCTACATGCCGTCATCACCGCACGCGCTGCGGAAATACGTGCATGCTTCAGCATAAGTTCACCTTGCTCGGGAATCGGCATCTCAGAAAACCACTTCACATGATCACCGTACAGTCCGATTTGATTAATCGTCTGTGGCGCGCCTACATCACGCAACTCATGTGGTCGATCTGCTGTAATTACCACTAAAGGTACTCGTGACAGGTTAGCTTCTGTAATCGCAGGGAAGTAATTCGCCGCCGCCGTTCCTGACGTACACAATAGCGCTACCGTTTCTTGCCTCGCCTTGGCTATACCTAGCGCAAAAAACGCTGCGGAACGTTCATCGATATTCATCCATACTTGAAGCTGTTCATGTTCTGCGGCTAATACCGCAAGAGGTGTCGAGCGTGAGCCAGGACTAACAACGATATGCTTCAAGCCCGATCTTACTAATTCATCTATAAATGCGCTGAGATATAATGTTGCTCCGTCCGAACTCATCACGTATCCCCCTAAGCTTTTAGAGTAACTTTTTTCTTTATTCCGTACCGTTAGTGGCTTTCTTACTCAGAAGCTTGTAATGCGGTTAGCATGGGCTTGAATTTCAATGCTGTTTCATGATATTCGCTCAACGGATCTGAATCTCCGACGATGCCACAGCCAGCAAATAAGTATGCACAGCGATCCTTTAACAATGCGGAACGTATCGCTGCCGCAAATTCACCTTCTAGCTCAGTATTCAACCAACCAATTGGAGCTGCATACCAGCCGCGATCCATATGCTCCAAGGTCCGAATAGCTTCCAAAGCAGCTTGCCTTGGCATACCACCAAGTGCTGGTGTCGGATGTAATGCCTCCACCGCTTGCAGCAATGTAACATCGGGCTTTGCCAGACCAGTAATAGGCGTAGCAAGATGCTGAATATCTTTCAGCTTACGAATAATTGGTGCGTTAGGCGCTTCAACATCTTCACATAGCTCTAGCATAGCATCCTTAATCATATGGACAGCTAGCTCATGCTCATGTAGATTTTTCACATCTTGGCTTAAGAAGCTTCCTAGATGTTCATCCTCAGACAACGTTGCTCCGCGAGCGATGGAACCTGCTAATGATAATGTTTGGAACTGATCACCTTGGCGCTTAATTAGTCGCTCCGGTGTTGCTCCGACAAAACAGCTACACTGCTTATCAATGGCAAATACATACGTATCAAGTTGATCCGTTAATAAACTTCTAACGACTTCTTCCGCATGGAATGGTTCCTTCGCTTCTAGCGTAATTGCCCTAGCGAGTACCACCTTCTCTAACTCCCCATTACGTATAGATGAAGCAGCATTTCCAACTGCACTCATCCAGTCAGATGGTGCAATTTCTTCCTTCATTACGGATAACAGCACTTCTCGCTCTACAGCTTCATATGCATATTTCGCAACATCAATACTTAATAGTTCCTGCTCGATCTCATCTTCATCAGGTGAAATCCATGCATTCATAGTGAGCCATGTCTTGCCTTCATATTCCGTAACCATAAATTGCGGCACAGCAAAGCTAGTATGAGCAAAATCGCCCCACTTCTCTGTCTGTGCAATATTAGGATCAAATGAAAAACCACCAAATAATATAGGTCCTACATATCCAGAAATATTATGGTCAATGATTGCTTCCGTAGCAATTGCTGTCCAAGCATCATTAATCTCTTCATAGCGTGTTGTAGCATTGATTGCAGTCAATGTAAGCACACTACCTAAGCCGACAAATGTTAACGTTCTACCTGGTTCAGACCATAAAAATCGATTACCTTTATATTTGTGTTCATCGTATGAAAAAAAGGCTGGTAAATCCATCTTTTCAATCTCAGAAACGGTGCTTACCAACACATTATTTCCAGAAAGACGGGCTTGTCGTTTGCCTTCTTTCATTAATATAACCATTTTATTATTCAAATTCACGTTATTCACCCTTGTCATTACCTTACCGATTTATCTGTTTCAAGAATACACTCCTACTAGAATAACGTCAACTTTCTACCAAGTTTCTAGCGTTGACACTTTTCTCTAGTTATCCTACACTTATAGTTGAACTTTATTATGTTACTTATATTATAATAGTAAGGATGCGGTATGATGCAAACAGAATTACACACAACCACACAGAATGTTTGGTGGAGGCTCATGCGACCTCATACATTAACAGCATCTTTTGTTCCTGTATTTACTGGTACTGCCATGGCACTTTTTGATAATAATATGAATGTCTTATTGTTTATATTGATGCTAATTGCCTCACTGCTCATTCAAGCGGCAACGAATATGTTCAATGAATATTACGATTTCATTCGTGGGCTCGATACAAAGGATTCTGTCGGTATTGGTGGAACCATTGTCCGTGATGGTGTAGCACCGAAATTTGTTCGCAACCTTGCCTTTTTGTTCTACTTTGTGGCCATACTAATTGGTGTATATATTTGTATGTCTAGCTCTTGGTGGATTGCTGCAATTGGAGCGGTATGTATGCTTGTCGGTTATTTCTACACAGCAGGCCCGCTGCCTATTTCCTCTACTCCATTTGGTGAACTGTTCTCTGGCCTATTAATGGGACCCGTCATTATTATGATTACGTACTTCATTCAGACAGGTCATCTGTCCTGGTCGCATTTCTTCGTCTCGATCAGTGTTGGCTTCTTAATTGGCGCGATCAATTTATCCAACAATATTCGTGACCTTGATGGTGACAAAGAATTTGGACGTAAAACAATTGCTATTCTACTCGGTCGTCCTAATGCGATTAAGCTACTGGCTGCTACATTTATTATTGCCTTCGCTTGGATTGTTGTGCTTGTCTTCACTGGACATGTTACGCCTTGGGCAATACTTGTATTTGCTAGTGCACCGAAAGCGATTCAAGCCGTCAAACAATTCCAAGGGAAAACGGTTGCCTTTGAGATGATGCCTGCTATGAAATCGACTGCTCAATTCAATACATTGTTCGGCT
Source organism: Paenibacillus sp. Y930 (assembly GCF_056786375.1). NCBI lineage: Bacteria > Bacillati > Bacillota > Bacilli > Caryophanales > Paenibacillaceae > Paenibacillus > Paenibacillus sp. Y930. The sequence continues at coordinate 362,033 of NZ_JBXCIX010000005.1, forward strand.
TATTATTAACGTTTAGTATATTACTTGGCTATGTCGTGCATCAGTTCTAACTAATGATCCTCTACAAGTCATGTACGGAGGAATATCGCGATGATGGATATTAAAGGTACAATTATTGAAGCGTTAGGGATTGAAACATTAGAGCTTTCAGCTGATAAAGTCATATGTACGATGCCCGTTAACGAAAAAACAAAACAACCTTTTGGCTTATTGCATGGTGGTGCATCTGTCGTTCTGGCAGAAACGGTAGCTAGTATTGGTGCTTGGGCTAGCATTGATCAAGAAAATGAAGTTGCGATGGGCATGGAAATTAATGCGAATCATTTACGAAGTGTAGGGCAAGGAATCGTTACTGCTATCGGTATACCACTTCATAAAGGTCGCAGCTCCGCAGTATGGGAAATTAAGATAACGGATGAACAAGACCGTCTAATCTGCATTTCTCGTTGTACGGTAGCCATTGCTAAGAAACGTAAAGATTAATCGTCTTTTTAGAAATAGTTCAAATGTAGCTTGGAATAATCACTATTTGTATAAATTATAAATACCCTATCATCGATGTAGCTGACAAAGATTAATCGTCTTTTAATTACATTGGGATAGGGTATTTTCATTATCAAACGGTATATCACATGCTACAAAAGGAAGGAGAACAAACGATGTTACGAATCGAGCGATATGAAGCCTCACAAATAGAAGAAATTATTGCACTATTTTATAATACGGTTCACCATATTAATGCAGCGCATTATTCAGCTAAGCAACTGCAAGCGTGGGCTCCACCAGAGGAACGTGCCAATAAAGCAGACAGTTGGCAGCAAAGCTTACAACAACATATTACTTATGTAGCAATGAAAGATGGCATTATCGTAGGTTTTTCTGATATGAGCGATGATGGTTATCTCGATCGGCTATTTGTTCATAAAGATTATCAACGCCAAGGAATTGCTACTGCACTACTGACACAATTAGAACATGGTGCCAATCAATTGCAGCTATCCTCCATCTATACAGAAGCAAGTATTACGGCTAAACCGTTTTTTGAGCATCACGGATTTCACGTTGAACAAATGCAGCAAGTCGAGCGCCAGCAAGTTTCAATGACTAACTTCGTTATGAGTAAATCATTGGTGTAAATTAAGCTGAACTACTTTAGTGGAGCTTTTATCTATCCACAATGCACAATCTGTTAATAACTTTCATATTCATCAGTTCATACTTGTCCACAGTGGATATAATTGTTTATTCGCTAACAGTTATCCACTTGTGGGTAACTGTTAGCGAGGAGTATATTACCCATAGCGTAGTTTCATATCCTTCAAATTCGCACATCCATTACCAAATATTTTATCCTTCAATAAACTTATCTCCATAGTTTTTCACATTGATCAGTCATAAAATCCTCTATAAATTATTATTTAATGTAATTAAATTTCTCTTATATACATATAATCATTGATTTTTCCATCCCCTTATCCATCAATAGACAAAAAAAGAACCCTTGCATCAGCAAGGGTTAAAGTGACTTGTAACATAAATTCAAAATTGTCAGTGCATCAAAACGGTAAGTCGTCTTCTGAAATATCAATAGGGCGTCCGTCATCCTTGAATGGATCAACATTGGTACTGCGTGGGGCTTGAGCAGGACGATTAGTTGGAGCTCCGCCATCTGCGTTATATCCACCACCGTTATTACTGCTAGAGCCCTCTTCACGAGGACTACTATCACGATTGGATTCCAAGAAGCGAACATTGTCTGCAATTACTTCTGTAACATACACACGCTTGCCCTCATTGTTCTCGTAATTCCGCACTTGAATGCGTCCTTCAACTGCAGTTAAACGACCTTTACGCAAATAGTTTGCGCAAGTTTCCGCTAATTGGCGCCACGTTACCACTGGAATAAAATCCGCTTCACGCTCTCCGCCAGCTGAAGAAAATGGTCTATCAACAGCAATCGTAAATTGAGTAACAGCAACACCTGCTGGGGTATAGCGTAGCTCTGGATCCTTCGTTAATCTTCCGATCAATATCACACGGTTCAACATTTTTTACGACCTCCCAATCGAAACCTTGAGACTTCTTAAGCTACATCTCTTACGATCAACGTACGGATAACTTCATCCGCAATCTTCATTACACGATCAAGCTCGTTAACAATCTCAGCAGTAGCTGTAAATTGTACTAGTACGAAATGACCTTCACGAAGTTTGTTGATTTCATACGCAAGGCGACGCTTTCCGATAACATCGGATTTTGTAACCTCACCACCGTTGGAGATAACTCCATTAAACTTTTCAACAAGAGCTTGGACAGCTTCTTGCTCAACATCCGGACGAATGATGTACATCACTTCATATTTGCGCATTTATTTCACCTCCCTTTGGACTGACGGCCCCATAAATGGAGCAAGGAGCGAGTGTGTACTCGCATCTGCCTAGTATAACAAATATTATAGACAAATACAAGATTATCTATAGGATGTTAAAAAAGCTTGCCCGTGATCGTGATGCTGACAGGCAAACTTTTTAACGTTCATTTTCAGAAGGATGAAAATATTTTAATTTTTCATGTATATTAGAGAATCATTATGTACACATTATTATTGACGGTGAAGAGAGGTGTGATTCCATTGGACTTAATAGGTGCAAAGGATAAAAGCTTTTCAACTCGCTAAATGTAGCAAGGGAAGGATTACATTATTGCCCACGCAATAATGGTCATTACAATTAGTGGAATAACCGCTTGGCTTATGCTGAGCTCGTTCTTACTAGCGTAATATGTATCTTTTCTTACAGAAGATGAAGTGTAACATCATTATCATTAGCCGTCACGCTAAGAAAGACCCTATTGCTAAGATTATCTTAGTGGTAGGGTCCTTTTCCTATCTAATGATGGAATAATTCCTTGTGTGTGCGATACAGCTTAAGATAATGATAGTGCTGGATTCTCACCCAATATTATTGCTACCTCTATTCCACTTATAGCATCTGTATCGGCATAGGTGTAATGGTTATATTGTATTTTACGTTGATCTAATATTCGCATAACATTTGTTTTATAATCCATAACTTTAACCTCACTCTGTCTTACCCTGTCTTACAACTTTGCGCATATTTTTCTCGAATTTAGCACGAGGGATCAGAATGCTATGTCCACATCCTACGCATTTCATCCGGATATCCATCCCCATGCGGATAACTTCCATTTCACTTGATCCACAGGGATGTACTTTTTTCATTAGAACGATATCCCCAAGTTCAAATTGCTTTCGCTCCATTACAATCCCTCCCTCTATTCCCTTTACAAATTGCTTATGTGTTAGATTGTCTGCACATTGTTTCGCTATTCACATAATATAATGCAAGTAGTTACCAATATTCGCCGACGAATATTAATCAATCAATCTGTAATCATGCTCAGCCTTTTCAAATATACCTCTAACTTCTACATTTTCTTGCATAATGATTTGCTGAACTGTATTCAGATCTTCTAACGGAAAATGAATAGAAAGTGCGCAACCGGCCGTAATTTCCTTCGGTGTTGGGCAAATATCGATTTCAATATCTGCGTATTCTAGTAACATTTCCGCCCGTAATGCTTGCTGTGTAGAATCAAAAGCGATTAATAATAGATTACTTTCTACCATGATGCCGATAATCCCCTTTCATGATTCTCTACTACAAGTATAAATCCTTTATTTTCTCTACATACTAGTATTATATAATTTGTTTCAAGAAAGGAAACTTACAAGAAACAATGTCTAATCACTCAGCAGTAAAAATATCGCATAAGTCCCCTTTAGTGCGTAGTGCACTGCAACAAGAGTTGCTTACTCTATTACAATACGCATCCCCCGGGCAAGAGATTGTAATTGTATGTATCGGAACGGATCGTTCAACGGGTGATTGTTTGGGTCCTTTAGTCGGCACCCATCTAGCTAAATATCGATCTACATTTATGCAGGTGTACGGCTCAATAGCTGAACCTGTGCATGCACTTAATCTAGCACAAACGATGGATACGATTCAAAAAAGCTACCGTAATCCCTTCATTATCGGAATTGATGCCTGCCTAGGTCAAGCATCAAGTGTAGGCTTTATTCAAGCAAATCTAGGTCCAGTCAGGCCCGGCGCAGGTGTTAATAAAGAGCTACCGCCTGTTGGTAATATGCATATTACCGGTGTAGTGAATGTTGGTGGATTTATGGAGTATTTCGTGTTGCAAAATACTCGACTTCATCTTGTTATGTCGATGGCAGACATTATTGCACAATGTTTATATCATGCTATTGCAAAACGTTCTCGCAATAGTTCCGAAGTTGAACAACAATTTAATTTGTCTGAGTTCAACCTGTAAATTATTTTGCTGTATTAATAACTTCTTGTTCTTCAGGTGTTAATGAGTATTGAGAAGTCCCCTTCTCCACTGGCTTGCCATAAATATAGGCGCCATCACGACTGTGAATACTCGTTAACACTATTCCGTCTTTCTGATCATTCGTAATAGCTACAGAAAAACTCAAATCACTACCTGTATTAGAAAAAGCATTGTAACGCTTAATCGCTATATTACTCTTTTGTTGTGGAATTCTAGCCTCAACATTGGCAATACGATGTGCTGCTTGCTCTAGTTCAGCATTTTGTAGTTTTTGTTCTTCCTTCAATGACGTAATAACGCCCTCAAGATTTTCTACGCCTGCACCTTCCATCACATTAACATATGACTTTCTTAGTTTTTTCAGCTTACCTCCAAGATTCAGCATCATTATCCATTGGATAAGTACCATAGCTATAAGAACAATTACAATCAACCCAACATTCTCCGTCAACCAATCCACTACATTTCGCTCCCCTATACTTCATATATGCATGTTCTATATTTCTAAATGTGCAAGTTCGCTTGTCAGTTCCCAACATTGAAACAACCCCCAGCAACGTGTACGGTACGAGTACACAAGCGGCCAAATGCCCGAAGCTTCAAATAAAAGTTCAAAAAGTGGGCTTTCAGAACCGAGCAGTTGAGACGCTACTTGAGAAAGGCGGAAGCGCAAGTGTACGTGTTTGGTACACGCGAACCGTACTTTCCAAGTTCGTTTCAAATGCGATGCCGAATAACCTACGTCAGCATCCCCATCGTTATCAAAGCCCGCTTTTTGAACTACCTCTATTCGTATTGTGCTATTATTTCTGCAATGGCACCGATAAATACGTCTACCTGTTCCTTCGTTGTACCATATCCGATACTCGCTCGTACTGCTCCTCGTTCAGTTGTACCTGCAACTTGATGTGCAGTTGGCGTACAATGAAAACCTGCACGAACAGCGATATTATAATGTTGATCAAGAATGAATGACAACTCTGAAGGGTCAATATGTGGGATATTAAATGCAACAATTGCCGTTCGTGGCTCACCAAGTTGTGGACCTAAGCACTGTACGCCTTCAATCTCCTGTAATCCCTTTAACAATTGCTGTGCTAGCTCCCATTCTTGTGCATAGATTTGCTCTACTCCTATCGCAAGAACATGCTTAACACCTTCTGTTAGCCCAGCTATACCCGCAGTGTTTTGCGTACCAGCTTCATATCGATCAGGACGTACTAGCGGCTGATAAGCAGCCTCTGATTGACTACCCGTTCCACCATGCAGAAGCGGCTGCAAATCGATGTCAGGCGCGATATAAAGCCCACCTGTCCCTTGTGGACCTAATAACCCCTTATGGCCAGGAAATGCTAACATATCAATCCCCATAGCCTCTACATCGATGGGGATTATCCCTGCACTTTGTGCGCCATCAACTAAAACTTTTGCTCCTTGCTTATGGGCAATTTCACTAATTTCCTCTAATGGCATTATTGTACCAAGCAAGTTCGAGCTATGATTAACGACAATCAATGTCGTATTTTCTTTGAAGCTTTGTTTCAAATGGGTCATATCGATATGGCCCTCTTCATCCGCATCGACATATGTAACTTCTACATCATGATTTTCTTCTAATTCATAGAGTGGTCTTCTTACCGAATTATGCTCTACAGATGTTGCGATGACATGGTCACCGCTTTTCACAAAGCCTTTAATAGCCATATTTAGCGCCATCGTCGTATTATAAGTAAACGCAATATCATTCGGATTTTTAATGCCAAATAACTTTGCAAGTTGTTTTCTCCCGTTAAACAGTACTCGACTAGCACGTACTGCCATCGCATGACTTCCACGACCTGGATTTGCACTATCATGAACTAAAGCATGCGTTACAGCTTGAATGACTGCTTCAGGCTTTGGCCAAGATGTTGCTGCATGGTCAAAATACATATATTGTTGTTGCTCTGACAATCCGTATCCCTCCAGTAAACATAATAATGGCATATCTAAGTTTAATCCTTTATACAAAAGATTACAACTTAGATATGCCATCTTATACGACCCTATTCACCGTTAATTATTGGATTTGCAACATTTCCAATATACGCTCCAAATCTTGCTTACTATAGTACTCTAGTTCAATTTTACCTTTGTTTTTAGCTTGCTTAATTTTCACGCCTGTTTGGAACTTTTCACGTAATTCTGCCTCAATACTAATAATGAACGGATCCTTCTTCTTAACTCTTTCTTTTTTAGCAGGAATCGTTTTTTTATCATTCATTCCACTTATTGCATCTTCTAGTTCACGAACACTCCAATTACTCTCCACTACTTGCTCAGCTAAGTCTAGTTGGATGTTCTGATCCTTCACACCTACAATTGCTCTTGCATGTCCCATTGACATTGTTCCACGTGAAACATAATCCTTTATACTTTCAGGTAATGCTAGCAAACGTACAAAGTTCGCGATATGAGAACGGGATTTACCAACCTTCAACGATAGCTCTTCTTGCGTTAATTTAAATTTATCCATTAACGCCTCGTATGCTGCCGCTGTTTCAATAGCATTCAGATCTTCACGCTGTAGATTTTCAATCAAAGCAATCTCCATTACTTTAGCATCATCCAAGTCGCGAACTACAGCCGGTATTTTATCATTTCCGCATAACTGCGAAGCACGAAAACGTCGTTCACCTGCTACAATTTCAAATCCACGTAATACACGTCGAACAATAATCGGTTGTATGACACCTTGTTCTTTTATCGATTCAGCGAGTTCTTTTATCGTTTCATCATCAAATGTTTTTCGAGGCTGATACGGATTCGGTCTTATATCTGTAAGATTAAGACGAAGCACCTCTTCACTTTCAACAGGTTGAAACAATGCATCTAGCCCTTTACCTAGAGACTTTCTCATAAGATATCACTTCCTTAGCCAATTCAAGATAAACCTCAGCACCTTTGGACTTGGGATCATACGAAATGATCGCTTGTCCATGCGATGGAGCCTCACTTAAACGCACATTTCTCGGGATAATAGTCTGATAAACCTTCTGTTGGAAATACTTTTTCACTTCTTCTATAACTTGAAGACCAAGATTCGTTCTAGCATCTAACATCGTTAACAATACACCTTCAATTTGCAATGATGTATTCAAATGTTTTTGAACTAGACGAACAGTATTTAACAATTGGCTTAATCCTTCCAACGCATAATATTCACATTGAATAGGAATAAGTACAGAATCAGCAGCCGTCAAAGAATTTATCGTCAGAATACCAAGCGATGGCGGGCAATCAATCATCACATAATCATATTGATCTTTAACTGCCGTAATCGCTTTTTTCAATCGTTGCTCGCGTGAAATCGTAGGAACAAGTTCAATTTCAGCACCAGCAAGCTGAATCGTTGCAGGTATAATATCAAGACCAGGAACAGCTGTTTCAAGAATCGTTTCCTTCGGGTTCACTTCATTAATTAATACATCGTATATACAGTTAGCAACGTCGCCCTTGTTAATACCTAGACCGCTCGTTGTATTTCCTTGTGGATCAATATCGATCAGTAACACTTTTTTACCAAGCGATGCAAGACATGCTGATAAATTGACTGAAGTCGTTGTTTTACCTACTCCACCCTTTTGATTTGCTATCGCAATAACTTTAGACATTTTTCTCACCTCATATGTGAAACTATTGTAGAAACAGCATTACCACCTCCATTGAGAGGTGGCGACGTTTTCTTTATTATATTTCAATTCTATTTTGAATTTTTCGGAATTTTAATAATGATTTCATAATGATCTTCATGATCTTGTTCCTTCGTATTAATCTCAAGACCAGAACCAGATACCATTTCAATCGATTGACGAATCGTATTAAGCGCCAGTCGCACATCTTTAGTGAATGAGAATCGTTTTGCTTTTTTGGGTTTCGTTAATTCTTTTAGAAATGCAATCCGCATTTCCGTTTGTTTCACATTCAGTTCATTTTTAATAATATCTTGAAGAACCTTCAATTGCAGTTCCTCACTATCCAATGACAATAACGCTCTAGCATGTCTTTCAGTAATTTGGCGCTCCATCAATGACTGTTTCACTACTTCAGGCAATCCTAACAATCGCAACTTATTAGCAATCGTAGACTGACTTTTCCCTAATCTTTGAGCTAAGCTTTCCTGTGTTAACGTATGCAGTTCAATTAAGCGCTGATATGCTACCGCTTCTTCAACAGCAGTCAAGTTTTCACGTTGCAAATTTTCAATCAAAGCAATGGATGCCGTTTGAGAATCATTGAATTCTCGAATAATTGCCGGAATCGATTCCTGACCTAATTTCGTGACTGCTCTCCATCTACGTTCTCCAGCAATAATTTCGTACTTATCATTTCTAACTCGCACGACAATCGGTTGAATAACACCATGAGTCCGAATCGTTTGACATAATTCATCAATTCGTTCATCATCAAAAATAGTCCTTGGTTGAAAAGGGCTGCTTACAATTTCAGTAACCGGAATTAATTTTACATCTTCATGGTTAGATTTCTGTTCATTAAATCCGAATAATTTCGAAATTTGATCTTTCATATTGACTATAACCACCCAATCATGTGATGAAAACCAACTATAGTAATCTTACAACTCTATAGAAGATACTAATAGGTCAATAACCCGCACATATTAAAATTCAATCAATAATATTTTGAACGCATACTCATTATAGAATAATTCGACTGTCTCTCACTAGAATCCTGCTATTTCTACAAATTCTCTATGAAATAAAAAAAAGCAACTAACGATTGTGCCGTTAGTTGCTATTATACACTGTAAATGATAACGATGAATACAATAGAATTGTTTCACGTGAAACAATTACTTAAATTAATGGTTCCTTCAAAGGTGTACCCGCTTTACGTGGATACTTCTGTGGAGTCGGATTCATCTTCTGAATGCAAACGATATGACGCTCTGAGCGTTCGTTAGGGAGTTGCAACTCGTATTCTTGGACAAGCTTACCCTTTAGTTCTCTGAGGCTGAATTTCGCCTCTTGAAGTTCCTCTGATAGGCTCGCACCCTTCATACTAGCAAACACACCTCCTGGTGCGACGAACGGTAAGCAAAACTCATTAAGTACAGCTAAACGAGCAACAGCTCTAGCGGTAACTAACTCATACTTATCACGATATTGTGGTAGTCTCGCAATATCCTCCGCACGACCATGAACACATTGAACATCTTCCAGCCCCAACTGCTCCACGAGATGTTTCAGGAAGCCAATTCTTTTATTTAATGAATCTACAATCAATACTTGCAAATGCGGAAATACGATTTTTAAGGGAATACTTGGAAATCCCGCACCCGAACCAATATCCGCAATATTACGTTTGCTATTCATATCTACATAGAAAGCAAGTGAGATCGAATCATAAAAATGCTTCTCATATACAGCATCACGTTCCGTAATGCCTGTTAAGTTCATTTTCTCGTTCCATTCCACTAACAGCTCATAATATCGTTCTAACTGAGTGAATTGCTTCTCATTCAATGAAATCTCATGAGATTGTAATTGCTCTGTAAACCATTGTATTGTCTGATCCATTATGATCCTTTCGCTGCTGTCACTCGGTTATAATGCTCCAAGTAAATAAGCATCACTGAAATATCTGCTGGTGTTACGCCACCAATTCGCGTAGCTTGCCCAATCGATATTGGACGTATCTTTTCAAGATTCGCTTTCGCTTCATTGGAAATACCGTTAATTTCACGATATACAATGGTATCTGGAATGAGTTTACGCTCCATTTTGGCCATACGCTCAACTTGATGAAGCTGCTTATCAATATATCCAGCATATTTAATTTGAATTTCAACTTGCTCCTTCATTTCCTCCGTTAGTTCATACGGTGAAGGCGATATCTTTTCTAGATGGCTATACAATATTTCTGGACGACGAAGTAAGAGAATAATACTGCCCCCATGAATTAATTCCGCAGATCCGGCTTCATCCAAAATATCCTTTACATCACTTGGTTTTATTTTGGTCTCAGTTAACCGCTCAATTTCTTTCTCAACCATTTCTTTCTTACTAATAAATTTGGCATAACGCTCATCACTAATTAATCCAATGTCATGACCAAGCGGCGTTAATCGTAGATCTGCATTGTCATGTCTTAGCAGCAGACGATATTCTGCGCGTGAAGTTAACAAGCGATAAGGTTCATTCGTTCCTTTCGTGACAAGGTCATCTAACATGACACCGATATATCCTTGTGAACGTTGAATAACGATAGCTTCCTTGCCTTGTACTCTACGAGCCGCATTAATCCCTGCAACGATCCCTTGCGCAGCTGCTTCTTCATAGCCAGAAGTACCATTAATTTGACCCGCTGTAAATAAATTAGCAATTTTCTTCGTTTCAAGCGTTGGCCATAATTGAGTTGGTACAACCGCATCATATTCAATAGCATAACCGTTACGCATCACCTGTGCATTTTCAAGCCCTGGTACAGAACGAACCATTTGCAATTGAATCTCTTCAGGCATACTCGTTGAAAGTCCTTGAATATAATATTCGTGTGTATTACGACCTTCTGGCTCTAAGAAGATTTGGTGTTTAGGTTTATCTGCAAAACGTACAATTTTATCTTCAATCGAAGGACAATACGTTGGTCCTGCTCCCTCTATTGCGCCCGAATACATCGGGGCACGATGAATATTATCATTAATAATTTGATGTGTTTCCTCAGATGTGTACGTTAACCAACAAGGCATCTGTTCAATATTAGACTCCGTTGTTTCATGAGAAAAGAACTTAGGATTGTCATCCCCTGGTTGAATGACTGTTTTAGAAAAATCAATCGTTTCACCGTTAACACGTGGAGGTGTACCCGTTTTAAAGCGAATTAATTGTAAGCCATTCTCCTTTAAAGAATGAGCAAGCTTAACAGATGGCTGTTGGTTGTTAGGTCCACTTTCATACATCAGTTCGCCCATAATGATTTTGCCACGCAAATACGTACCTGTCGTAATAATAACCGTCTGTGCGCGATACTGGGCACCTGTTTGCGAAATAACTCCTACACATACGCCATCCTCAATAATTAAATCCTCAACCATACCTTGGCGTAACGTCAGGTTTGCTGTCGTTTCTAATGTTTTTTTCATCTCATGTTGATAGGCAAATTTGTCAAGCTGCGCACGTAGCGCATGAACAGCAGGACCTTTACCTGTATTAAGCATTCTAAGTTGGATATACGTTTTATCGATATTACGGCCCATTTCACCACCAAGAGCATCAATTTCACGAACAACATGCCCTTTTGCAGGTCCTCCAATGGAAGGATTACATGGCATGAACGCCACCATATCCAAATTAATCGTTAACAATAACGTATTACAACCCATACGTGCTGCAGCAAGTGCAGACTCACAACCTGCATGACCAGCTCCAACGACAATAACATCATATTCTTGTGCTTGATAACCCACTATTTCAACCTCCTTACTTACCTAAACAGAATTGGGAGAAAATTTGATCAATTAAGGAACCTCCGGCTTCATCACCTAATATTTCACCTAAAGCTTCCCATGCTAATCGTGCATCTATTTGAATCACATCAATTGGTATTCCTATATATGTTGCTTCAATCGCATCAAGCATCGACTGCTTTGATTTTTTCAATAAGGAAATATGACGCACATTGCTAACATAAGTTAGATCATTCGCTTCAAGCTTGCCCTCAAAGAACATTCCACTAATTGCAGCCTCAAGTTGGTCTAAACCTTCTTGCTTGATCATAGACATTTTAACAAGAGAACCACTATGAAGGAAAGGCATAACTTCATCCAATTGTAATTGTTGCTCCAAATCAGTCTTATTCACAATGACGATAACAGAGCGTCCTGCTAATGAAGATAGTAACTCCTTGTCTTCCGCCTGCAACGGTTCGTTACCGCTCAGCATGAACAGAATCAGATCTGCCTCAACAATTGCATCGCGTGAACGCTCTACTCCGATCTTCTCAACGACATCATTCGTCTCACGAATGCCTGCTGTATCTAATAAGCGCAATGGAATCCCATTAAGTGTAACATATTGTTCGATAACATCGCGCGTTGTGCCGGGAATATCGGTTACAATTGCTCGATTTTCTTGCGTCAATGTATTCATAAGTGAAGATTTCCCAACATTGGGTCTCCCAACAATCGCTGTAAGTATACCTTCACGTAATATTTTACCTTCACTAGCTGTCTTTAATAATTTATCAATATCAATGATCGTTTTCTCACATTGTTCTCTTATATAGTTACTTGTCATCGCTTCGACATCATGCTCTGGATAATCGATGTTTACTTCAATATGCGCCAACAATTCTATTACATTTTGACGCAAATCTTTGATCTTGTGCGAAAGTACGCCTTCGGCTTGCTTACGAGCAACCGCAAATGCACGATCTGATTTCGAACGGATTAGATCAATGACCGCTTCAGCCTGCATCAAATCGATCCGACCGTTAAGAAAAGCACGCTTAGTAAATTCACCTGGTTCGGCGATACGAATATCTTCTTGTTGCAGTAGCAAATCCATTACACGCGCAACTGCGATAACACCGCCATGGGCATTAATCTCAACAACATCCTCAGCTGTGAATGAACGAGGACCTCTCATTATTGAGATTAACACTTCCTCTTCCTGCTCACCTGTGGCGGGATCGACAATATGTCCATAATGAATCGTATGTGACTGTGCCTCAGTTAATGGTTGCTTTGATGAAAATATATGATTTACGCCTGCAATTGCTTGTGGTCCACTTACACGAATAATAGCTATCCCGCCTTCTCCGACAGCGGTAGCAATTGCTGCAATAGTATCTTGTTCAATCATTAGTTACACCTCTCATAAACGGAAAACAGCAATGACCTCTTGGAGTCATTGCTGCACCTCTATTCTATCTTACCTATATACTACGAGCAGATCATTTCAAAGCGATGACAATGCGACGATTTGGCTCGTCCCCTTTGCTGAAAGTTCTAACTTTCGCATGGCCTTGAAGATGTGAATGAATAATTTTTCGTTCATGCGATACCATTGGTTCGAGAACAATTTCTTTTCTCGTACGAATAACAGTACCTGCTAATCGATCAGAAAGACTTTCTAGTCTCTTGCGACGACCTTCTCGAAAATTCTGTGCATCCAAAACGATTCTAATGTGGTTATCCGAATAACGATTCGCTACAATAGTGACCAGATATTGCAATGCATCCAACGTTTGTCCACGTTTTCCGATTATCATACCGACGTCCCCATCACAAGCAATAGAAAGTAGTTTTCCATCTTTCGATTGTTGCCAAGTCAATTGAACATCAAGTCCCATCGCTTTCGCAACATCTCGAATAAAGATTTCCGCTTCTTCTTTAGAATCTGGAATTAATTCAAGCTCGACTTTAGCTTCCTTTGAACCAATCAATCCTAAAAAGCCTCTTGAAGGTTGTTCAACGATAACAACTCTCACACGATCTTCTGTAACTTGCATTTGCGCTAAACCGTTTTTCACCGCATCGTCTATCGTCTTGCCTGATGCAAGAATTTTTGTCATTTCGCAAGAACCTCCTTCTTACCATTCCCGTTCTTGTCATTCCCCTTACGGGCTGGAAGTACATATAAGAAGTAATTTTGAACAATTGTATAACAGTTACTGAATACCCAATATAATGGTAGTGCCATTGGGAAAGACAATGACATCACGAAAATCATAACCGGGAAGACAGCTAGCAAAATAGACATACCTGGCATTTGCTGTTGCTGTGTTTTTTGCATCATCTTCGTTTGAATAAATGTTGTTAATGCTGCTAATAGCGGCAAGAAGTACCATGGGCTTGGCTCATTCAAAGACAAACCAAACAATGCCGTCTCACGAAGTTCCGGATTCCAATAGATCGAATTATACAAAGCAATAAAGATTGGCATTTGCACGATCAGCGGCAAACAACCCGCCAATGGATTAACTCCGTTAATTTGGTACAATTTCATCATTTCCTCTTGTTGCTTTTGAGGATTGTCTTTGTACTTAGTTTTTAATTCCGCTAATTGTGGCTGTAGCGCCTGCATTGCTTTGGAGCTACGATACTGCTTTAATGTTAATGGTAAAATTATTGTACGCACAATAATAGTAAGTAACAAAATTGCAAGCACATAACTACCGCCAAACCATTTTGCGAAAGCATCCAAGGTTAAAGCGAAGTAATAAACAACATTCTTCTCCCAAAAATTACCGTGAACCAAGTCCTCGGTAGTTTTCGTATTATCAACCTCAGGCATACAGCCTGATAGTAAGCTTATCGAAAGCAATAAACCTACAATTAAAATCCATTTCCGATTGTTACGAAACAAGATGAAATCTCCTCTCTGAGAGCTAGTACACTTACCTCAAATTAGACTATACCATAAATTATTCCACAAATAAATACGAGTTAACTATAATGGAAATGCAATATTGGGCAAGTTTATGTCCAAATGAAGAAAGCTTCAACTTTTCTTTGATATCGTAGGACGTTTTGGGGAATTAGGCTTGCTGCTTTTAAGCAACCCACCTTTACGTAGCACATGATGGATAGACCGATCAAGCTCGGAATAGGACATGCTAACGGCTGGCTTTCTTACTATTATAATGAAATCAACATGTTGGGCAATTTCTTGCTCCCTATGACGAACAATTTCCTTAATAATACGCCTCATACGATTACGAATAACAGCATTACCTATTTTCTTACTTGCAGATATCCCTAGTCGGAATGGTTCTGCAATAGGCTGCCGCGACCAATATACAACGAATTGACCATTAGCAAATGATTTTCCTCCACGATATACGCGACCGAAATCCTCACGATTACGTAGACGCAACTTTCTGCGCATCTTCCATCGCCACCGTTTCTCTAAATTCCAATATCAGTATTACCATTTATTCTACAATTCAGCATACAAAAGCAAAAAAAAAAGACCACCTAATTGTGGTCTTTTGAATTATGCGCTTAGCACTTTTCTTCCTCTTTGACGACGAGTAGCCAAAATTTTACGACCATTTTTACTGCTCATACGTTTACGGAAACCATGTACTTTAGCACGTTTGCTTACATTTGGTTTAAATGTAGGACCCATTATGCTGCACCTCCTATGAGATTCTTATTCAAACGTAGTGATCTCCTAGAAGATATACGTCCAATAGTTATCAAAAAATACGCTTTTACTATTAAACCATGTCACGACATAAAAGTCAATAAAATGACGACAAGTAACCGTTGCCTATTCTCATTTTCCAGTGAATAGCTTTCGTTACTATTGTGGATAACTAAGTAGTGTAATCTATTTAATGTTTTTAACAACCTGTGGATACTAAATTAAGCGTTTTGCGATAACTGTCGAACTTTACACATGTTACAAACAATATCTTGTGTTGTAGATAAGTTTTATACACAACCTATTGACATTGTGGATAATTTACTTAAATTCGTTGAAATACCGCACATCTTTTGCTATGATAGATATGTTTTCGTTGTGGATTGTTTAAAAGATAATCCATGTTATTAACAGCCTGTGGATAATATTGTGTACAACATATTCCATTCTTAATAACTCCTATTGTAGAAATTCTGCATATTGTGGACAACTTTCTCTTTTATAATGTCAAATTCGACATAAACCCAATCTATTCCTAAATTCGCATTTTTATTGATAAGGAGTGACAAGCTGTGGATAGCCATACTCAAGATTTATGGCAGCAAGTATTGTCAATCATCCAAACGAAGCTTAGTAAACCAAGTTATGACACATGGTTTAAAGCCACTAAAGCTAACTTTATTGATGATTCATTACTAGAAATTATCGCACCAACAACATTTGCTGCCGAATGGTTAGAAAACAAATATACAAATTTAATAAAAAGTACTCTTTATGACTATTTAGGACAAAATATCAGTATAAAATATTCAATTGGTGAGCCTAAATCAGCAGAACATTCCGTTGTTTTTCCTTCTAGACAGCCTACACCAATCGTTTTGGCTGAACAAACACTACCTAATATGTTAAATCCGAAATATACATTCGATTCATTCGTTATTGGGACAAACAACCGTTTTGCGCATGCAGCTTCACTAGCAGTAGCTGAAGCTCCAGCAAAAGCTTACAATCCATTATTTTTATATGGTGGCGTAGGGTTAGGCAAAACCCATTTAATGCATGCGATCGGTCATTATATTATGGAACACAATCCCAACACGCGGGTGCTCTACATTTCCTCAGAAAAATTCACCAATGAATTCATTAACGCGATTCGCGATAGTCAAGGTGAAAGTTTCCGCACAAAATATCGTAATATCGACGTTCTATTAATCGATGATATTCAATTTATTGCTGGGAAAGAACAAACTCAAGAGGAATTTTTCCATACATTTAATGCATTGCATGAAGAACGTAAGCAAATTATTATTTCCAGTGACCGACCGCCCAAAGAAATTCCAACATTGGAAGAACGACTGCGCTCGCGCTTTGAATGGGGACTTATTACCGACATTCAACCGCCAGATCTGGAAACGCGCATTGCGATTCTTCGCAAAAAGGCACGCGCTGAAAATCTAGACATTCCGAATGAAGCAATGAACTATATTGCTAATCAGATTGATACGAACATTCGTGAACTAGAAGGCGCACTCATTCGTGTTGTCGCTTATTCATCGCTAATTAATGCAGATATTACAGCGCATCTTGCAGCTGAGGCCTTGAAAGATATTATTCCTTCTTCTCGTCCTAGGATGATTACAATGAACGATATTCAAGCTAAAGTTGGTGAATTTTATGGTCTACGGATGGAAGATTTCAAAGCTCGTAAAAGAACAAAGGCTATCGCATTTCCAAGACAAATTGCGATGTACCTATCTCGTGAGCTAACCGATTATTCCTTACCTAAGATCGGAGAGGCATTCGGAGGACGAGATCATACGACAGTTATCCATGCTCATGAGAAAATTACACAGCTTATAAAAGTTGATCAAGAGCTATATAAAATTATTCAAAACCTTACTGAAAAAATCAAAAATTAACTGTGAACAACTGAACAAGCCTATGCACAAGATATGCACATGTGGATAGGCTTGTTTTATCCGCATTACAGGGGGTTATCCACATATTCAGTGCCCCTACTGCTACTACTACTAATATTTTAAATAAATATCATCTATATAAAACGCCGAAATGAGGACTTTTCAAATGAAATTAACCATTGCCAAAACTGAATTAAATCAAGCCATTCAAAACGTAGCAAAAGCAATTGCAGCAAGACCAACAATACCCATTCTAGGTGGTATTAAAATCGACGTTACACATCAAGCGGTCACATTAACAGCAAGTGATACTGATATTTCTATTCAAAGTTATATCCCCGTAGAACAAAACGGACAAATTATCGCTGAAATTGAAAAACCAGGCAGTGTCGTATTACCAGCGAAATTTGTCGTAGAAATCGTCAAAAAGCTACCTTCAGAGCAAGTATCTATCGAGGTATCTAATCAATATCAAACGTTGATTAGATCTGGTTCAACTGAAATTCAAATGGTTGGTCTTGATCCTGAAGATTTCCCAGTTCTACCGAATATCGAACAAAACTATGTATTACAGGTGCCCGGTGATCTAATTAAGTCAATGATTAGACAAACGGTTCTCGCTGCTTCAACAAGTGAACAAACACCTATTCTTACAGGGGTTCTATGGAATTTATTCCAAGGAGAATTGAAATTTATTGCAACAGATCGTCATCGTCTAGCTAGTCGTAAAACAACGGTTAATGCTGGTGAAGATTATAAATTCGGCAACATCGTTATCGCTGCAAAAACATTAAATGAGCTTTCTAAGCTTATTCCTGATAACAATACTAATATTGATATTGTCGTTGCAGATAACCAAGTGTTATTCAAATTAGATAATATTATGTTCTATACTCGTATTTTGGATGGTATATATCCAGATACATCCAAAATCATTCCATCTGTTTTTGAAACTGAAATCGTATTGAATACAAAAAACTTAGCGGATGCGATGGATCGTGCATATCTGATGTCACGCGAAGAAAAAACAAATATTGTTCGGCTAACGACAATTGATAATGGTATGATAGAGGTTTCTTCAAGTTCAACTGAACTAGGACGTGTTATTGAACAAATTGAGGCTATTGATTATAAAGGCGAAGCATTACGTATTGCCTTTAACTCAAAATATATGCTGGATGTATTAAAAGTTATTGATAGTGAGAAGATTGTGATCGGGTTTACTGGTGCGATGCGTCCAATCATTATTCGTCCACTCGATCATGATTACAGCATTTACGTTATATTGCCTTACCGTACAACAGGCTAAAATATCAGTGTATGCTTACGAAGTACTTTTCATGGCAAGGAAGCTATACCAAGAAGTTATGAAAAGTTTAGGCTTCCGAAGTACTTTTCTGTACAACGAAGTTGATTTAGGAATCTCAGAAAAGTTGTAGGAGGAACCAACATGACAGAAATACAGATATCCACAGAATATATTGCCTTAGGACCATTTTTGAAGTTGTCTGATTGTATATCCACAGGTGGACAAGCTAAATTTTTCTTACTTGAGACAAAAGTGTTGATAAATGGTGAAGTTGATCAACGCAGAGGACGTAAAATTTACGTTGGGGATAAAGTAGAGGTTGAAGGACACGGTAAATTTGTTATAGTAGGTTCATAGGGATAAGGTAGTCCAGGAGGTTAAAAGGTGCTACTAAACAGTATTAAGTTACAAAATTATCGTAATTATGAATCTTTAGATTTGGCAACACCGCATATGGTAAATGTGTTTCTTGGGCCCAATGCACAAGGGAAAACGAATTTACTAGAAGCAATATTCGTGCTTGCCTTGTCTAAATCACATCGTACAACGAAGGACAAAGAACTGATTGGCTGGAATGAAGAGTCAGCTCATATAACCGGTCAAGTTGATAAAAAATACGGGTCAGTTAAGCTTGAATTAAGCTACAGTCATAAAGGCAAGAAGGCTAAGTTGAATGGGCTTGAACAACGGAAACTTAGTGATTATGTTGGCGCTTTGAATGTTGTGATGTTTGCACCTGAAGATCTTGAAATAGTGAAGGGAACGCCAGGGGTACGGAGACGATTTCTCGATATGGAAATCGGTCAAGTACAGCCTGGCTATCTGTATTGGCTTCAGCAATATCATAAAGTGCTACAGCAGCGTAATAATATATTAAAAAATGGTCATGCCCGTTCTGATCTGACTATGCTGGAAGTATGGAACATACAGCTAGCACAGTTAGGTGTTAAAATTATGATTAAAAGGCAACACTTTATTAATAAGCTACAAATTTATGCACAGCAAATTCATGCAGAAATTACGAATGACAAAGAGCAGCTTCTGTTAGAATATCGTCCTTCGTTTGATTGCGATGCTTCTGGAGATGAAACTATGTTATTTGATCAATTTATGGTAAAGTTAACACAGGTCAAAGAACAGGAATTTCGGAGAGGTGTAACCTTAGTTGGACCTCATCGCGATGATATCGGATTTTATATTAACGACAAAGAAGCTCAAACATTCGGTTCACAAGGACAGCAGCGGACAACTGCGTTATCTATAAAGCTTGCAGAACTCGAACTTATCCATGAGGAAATCGGTGAATACCCGATATTACTTTTGGATGATGTGTTGTCTGAACTCGATCGTAATCGGCAAATACAGCTAATAGAAACCTTCCAAAGCAAAGTGCAAACATTCATAACAACTACTGGACTTGAGAGTATTGATATGGAGAAGCTGCAAGATGCGGGTATTTATTATGTGCAAGAAGGCAAAGTGAGTTTATCTCCGTGAATGAGGTGAAAGCCATCCATGTATATTCATGTAGGTGGAGAAAAAATTGTGAGAACATCTGAAGTAGTAGCTATTTTCGATATTACGATCGAAAGTTCATCCAAGCTTTCTAAGCAGTTTGTGATGGGCGCTCGTAATCGTAAGGAAGTCGAAGTCATTGGTGAAGAAGAAGCGAAAAGCATCGTTGTCACATCGAATAAAGTTATTTATTCTCCGATTTCATCGTCTACTTTGAAGAAAAGGGCTCACCATTTTGCAGCGTTATAATATAGAAAAAATAGATTTAAGATGCATTAGCAGTTGAGAGGAGCAGTGAACGTACATGTCTTTGGAACAAAATTCGTATGACGAGAGCCAGATACAAGTATTAGAGGGGCTAGAAGCAGTTCGTAAGCGTCCTGGTATGTACATTGGTTCTACAAGCGGAAAAGGTTTACATCATCTAGTGTGGGAGGCCGTTGATAACAGTATCGATGAAGCATTAGCAGGTTACTGTACGCAAATTGAAGTTATCATCCACGCTGATAATAGTATTACCGTAAATGATAATGGGCGTGGTATTCCCGTTGGTTTGAATACTAAACTCCAAAAGTCTACGCTTGAGGTCGTTATGACGGTACTCCATGCGGGTGGTAAATTTGGCGGAGAAGGCTACAAAGTTTCTGGTGGTCTGCATGGTGTTGGTATTTCCGTTGTAAATGCCCTATCTGAGCATGTGAAGGTTCAAGTAAAGCGTGACGGACATATCTATCAACAAGAATATAAGCGTGGTGCCGCGCAATATGATATTAAAGTTGTTGGTGACACAGATGAGACGGGTACGACGGTTACGTTTAGACCAGACCGTGAAATATTTACAGAAACGGTTGAGTTCGAATATGAAGTACTACAAACTCGTATTCGTGAGCTAGCATTTTTGAATAAAGGTATTCGTTTGGTACTTAAAGATGAACGTAATGACCAAGAGGAAGAATTTTACTATGAGGGCGGTATTATAGAGTTTGTTAAATATTTAAGTCGCCATCGTGAAGTTATTCATGAAGAACCAATTTATGTTGAAGGTAATCGCGATAATATTCATGTTGAAGTTTCATTGCAATACAATGCCAGCTACTCTGAATATATCTATTCCTTTGCTAACAATATTAATACGCATGAGGGCGGTACTCATGAGTCTGGCTTTAAGTCAGCTCTAACAAGAATCGTTAACGATTACGCTCGTAAAAATAATATGTTAAAAGAGAATGATACTAACTTCACTGGAGACGATGTTCGTGAAGGATTAATAGCGATTATTTCTGTTAAAATTCCGGAACCTCAGTTTGAAGGTCAAACAAAAACTAAACTAGGTAATAGTGAAGTTCGTGGTATTGTAGAATCTCTATTCTCTGAGAAACTCCAAGATTTTTTGAATGAATATCCGAGTGTAGCGAAAAAAGTTATTGAAAAAGGTTTACAAGCAGCAAGAGCTAGAGAAGCAGCTCGTAAAGCTAGAGAATTAACTAGACGTAAAAGCGTACTAGAAGTTGGTTCATTACCTGGTAAACTAGCCGATTGTTCTTCAAAGGATGCTTCAATTAGTGAATTGTATATCGTAGAGGGTGACTCTGCAGGTGGTTCTGCCAAACAAGGTCGTGATCGTCACTTCCAAGCTATTTTGCCATTGCGAGGTAAAATTTTGAACGTAGAAAAGGCTCGTCTTGATCGTATTCTAGGAAATGCTGAAATCAGAGCAATGATTACAGCTTTGGGTGCTGGCATTGGCGATGATTTCGATATTGAAAAGGCTAGATATCATAAAGTGATCATTATGACGGATGCCGATGTCGATGGTGCACATATACGTACATTGCTATTAACATTCTTCTATCGCTATTTGCGTCAAGTTGTTGAAGCAGGATTTATCTATATTGCACAACCCCCTCTATTCAAGATCGAACGTGGTAAAACTGTACGTTACGCATTAACCGAGCAAGAAAGAGATGTTATTTTAGAAGAATTCGGTGAAGGTGTAAAAATCAACATTCAACGTTATAAAGGTCTTGGTGAGATGGATGCCATTCAATTATGGGAAACGACGATGGATCCAGAAAGTCGAGCAATGCTTCAAGTTACAATTAAAGATGCAATGGAAGCAGATGCAATATTTGATACACTGATGGGTGATCATGTCGAGCCTCGTAGAGAATTTATAGAAGAAAATGCGAAATACGTAAACAATTTAGATTTCTAACATTCAAAGATGCTATTCAAATTATAGAGTTAATCTGAATAGCATCTTTTTTGTGCAATACAATAGATATTCATCAAGACACTCACCACAATAAATGGTATAATAAAGTTTGTTATTTCAATTAAAACTATTGTTATCCGGCAGGATACTTATAGATTATGAACGTCATTCAATTTCGATCTTCCTGTTTGCTATCGTTGAATATTGGGGATTATATGAATAAGATTTATATGACGTCAAGGAGGTAAAGCATGGCTGAGGAACAAAGATCGTCAATTGTGAATCGTGATATTGGTACGGAGATGCGTGAATCATTTTTAGATTATGCAATGAGCATTATCGTAAGCCGCGCATTGCCTGATGTAAGAGATGGACTTAAGCCCGTTCATCGCCGTATTTTATATGCGATGGCAGATCTAGGCATGTCGCCTGATAAACCTTTCAAAAAATCAGCTAGAATCGTTGGTGAAGTAATCGGTAAGTATCACCCTCATGGTGATACAGCTGTATATGAATCAATGGTTCGTATGGCACAGGACTTCTCCATGCGTTATATGCTCGTTGAAGGCCATGGTAACTTTGGATCTGTCGATGGAGATATGGCTGCAGCCATGCGTTATACAGAGGCTAGATTATCAAAAATAGCAATGGAACTATTGCGTGATCTTAATAAGGATACCGTTGATTTCATAGATAACTATGATGGTGAAGAAAGAGAACCTGTCGTACTTCCAGCAAGATTCCCTAACCTGCTTGTAAATGGGGTAACTGGTATCGCAGTAGGTATGGCAACGAATATTCCACCTCATAACCTTATAGAAGTTATTAATGGTGCTCAAGCGCTTATTCGTAATCCTGAATTAACACCGCTTGATTTGATGGAATATATTAAAGGCCCTGACTTCCCTACCGCAGGGTTTGTTATGGGGCGCGCAGGTATACGTCAAGCTTATCTAACAGGTCGTGGATCTGTTACGATGCGAGCTCGTGCTGAAATAGAAGAAAACAATGGTAAATCTCGTATTATTGTTAATGAGATACCTTATCAAGTGAACAAAGCTCGTCTAATTGAAAAAATTGCTGAACTTGTTCGTGAGAAAAAGATAGAAGGAATTACGGATTTACGAGATGAATCAGATCGTAATGGTATGAGAATAGTTATTGAGCTTCGTCGTGATGTTAATCCGAGCGTAACACTTAATAACTTGTACAAGCATACTCAGTTACAATCTAACTTTGGTTTTAATATGCTTGCTCTTGTTAACGGTGAACCTAAGACATTAAATCTTCATGATATGCTTTATCATTACTTACAGCATCAAATCGAAGTTATTCGTCGCCGTACACAATTCGAATTGAAAAAAGCTGAAGCTAGAGCTCATATACTAGAAGGTTTACGCATAGCATTAGATAATTTAGACGAAGTTATCAAATTAATTAGAGCTTCTCAAACGGCCGATGAGGCACGTGAAGGCTTAATCTCTAGATTCTCCTTAACTATTGAACAAGCGCAAGCAATTTTGGATATGCGCTTACAGCGTCTAACAGGACTAGAGCGTGACAAGATTGAAGCTGAATACGAAGAACTTCAACGCAAAATTGCTGAGTTTAAAGCTATTTTAGCTGACGAACAGCTAGTGTTAGATATCATTTATGAAGAGTTAGAAGAAATTAAAACTCGCTTCGGTGATGAAAGACGCACTGAGATTACAGCTAGTGATGAGGAAATATTGGATGAAGACTTAATTCCTAGAGAAGATGTGCTTATTTCAATTACTCATTCAGGCTATATTAAACGTTTACCGGTAACTACATATCGTAGTCAGAAGCGTGGTGGTCGTGGTGTTGTCGGAATGGATACGAAAGAAAATGACTTCGTAGAGCATTTATTCGTAACCAATTCGCATCATTACTTACTGTTCTTCACGAACAAAGGTAAAGTTTATAAGATGAAAGCTTATGAGATCCCAGATCTAAGCCGTACAGCTAGAGGAACACCAATTATTAATCTTATTCAGATTGAACAAGGTGAAACGATTAATGCTGTTATTCCAGTAGTTGAATTCAACGATGAGCAATATCTATTCTTTGCAACGAGATTTGGTGTTGTTAAGAAAACGCCTCTGAGCGATTATGTGAATATTCGTAAAGTTGGATTGATAGCTATATCTCTTCGTGAAGACGATGATCTAATAGGAGTTAAGCTTACGGATGGCAATCAGAATGTGATGCTAGGAACAAGTTATGGTATGTCGATCCGTTTCCATGAAAAAGATGTTCGTTCTATGGGACGTTCAGCAACAGGTGTTAAAGGTATTCAATTAGTAAAAGAAGATAAAGTTATTGATATGGATATTATTGTTCCAGATCGTGAAATTCTTGTTGTTACTTCTAATGGATATGGTAAACGTACACCTGAAAGTGAATACCGTCCGCAAAATCGCGGTGGTATCGGTATTAAAACAATTAATCAAACAGATGAACGTGGTTTAGTTGTCGCATTGAAGGTAGTCGATGATGCAGAGGATCTAATGATCATTACAGCTTCTGGTACGCTTATTCGTACAAGTATGGACGGTATCAAATCTATGAAGCGTGATACAATGGGCGTTAAGCTTATTAATACACGTGACGAGGATACAGTAGCTACAGTAGCTCGTGTAGATAAGACAGAAGACGAAGAATTTGATGAAAATGATGAGGATGGTATTAATAGTGAAGATTCGGATACAACAGCGGAAGTTGTAGAAGAAGTTTCAGATGAATCTACAGATACCCAATCATAATACAGATCTATAACTAGAAAGGAAGAGGACCCATGGCATCTATCAAAATTAATCAGCTTAAGATGGGTGATAAATTGATCGAAGATGTCCTCACTCCACTAGGAAGTACTTTATTTGTTAAAGATAGAGTAATCTCAGAACGAGATTTGGATATTTTAGCAGCCTTTATGGTTAGTAAAGTTCAGATTTCAGTGATTACGGCTGAGGAACCAGTTAAGAAGGAAGACGTAGTCGAGGGCAAAGCTGGAGCTAAAGTTATAGCTCCAGTAAGTCCATTTATTAAAGAGTACGACAGAATGGTCGAGATGCTCCGTAATGTTCCACATCTCATCTTGGCCAATCAGCCAATTCCGCTTATGGATATTCGCAACCAATTAGGTAATATCTTTGAACATATTCGCGAATATAATCTGATTACATTTGCGCCAGCATATAGTAACAATATTGATTATATGATGCACAAAAGCGTATTAACTTCAATAACCTCATATTTATTGGCTCAATGGGTAGGGTTTCCACAAAAGGATTGGATGCAAATTGCATTAGCTGGCCTTTTGATAGATATCGGTAATGTCAAAGTTGATATAAGTATTCTATCTAAGCCAGGTAAGCTAACTAATTCTGAAAAGGAAGATATGAAGAAGCATACGATTATTGGCTATCAACTTCTTCGTAACATTACAGCACTGAATGAGGGAGTTAAGTTAGCTGCCTTGCAGCATCATGAGCGTGTGGATGGTTCTGGCTATCCAAATGGTTTTGATGGAGCGCAGTTACATCCATATTCTAAAATCGTTGCAGTATCTGATATATATCATGCTATGACGCTTAACAAAGTATATCGTGAGCCAATCTCGCCATACTTAGTTATGGAACAAATCCAAAGTGATGCATTTGGTAAATTAGATCCTGTATATGTTCGTATCTTTATTGAGAAGGTCGCAAAGTTCAATACAGGAACAAAAGTAAAACTAAGTGATAATCGGATTGGCGAGATTGTATTTTTCGAAAGAGACTATCCAACAAGACCGTGGGTATCTATTAATAATGATATTGTGAACTTAACAGTTGAAAGAAACCTATATATATTAGAAGTATTAAAATAGAAAGAACCTCAACATCTAGCGTTGTTTATTGAACAGCAACTAGATGTTGAGGTTTTTATTTATTCGACAAAAAACTATAATAATTATCGACAAAAAGCTTGCAATAGCTTTACGTTCTATGGTATATTATTTCTTGTCGCCGCGAGAGATTGCGAGACACACGAAGAAAACAAGACGAGCTTCAAACTTACACAATGTAACGAGAAACTCA
>NZ_JBXCIX010000006.1:0-240586 GCF_056786375.1 Paenibacillus sp. Y930
CCTTGGTCACTTTGATGTTATTGGCAGAAGTAGCAGATTCAGTGACAACTTCCTGCGGAAGTTCGTGAATACCTGAACGTTAGGTGAAATACATGCAAAGAATTTTAAGGAGCAATTATGAATCAAAATACCCTAAATTCCAATACAATATCAAAACTACTTCAGCTGGATAATGAGCTAAGGGATCATTACGATGCAACTCTAGACCATTTTATTGGGCTATATATTCGTAGTGAAGAAGGCATAAAGTATGATTGTACGCCCGATGATGCCAAAGTATTTGCTTCCACGGGAATGGGTGGTGATCATTTTGCTTTCTCAACGCTGAAAGGAACAATCAGCGATTTAGATGAAGCTCCCATCTTGTTTATTCAACCTATGATGTTTGATAATCCAGTAAAAAAAGTAGCGAGAAACATTAAGGACTTATTCTCTATATATTTGAAACTCAAAGAATTTTATATCCTGGAAAGGTTTGATGGATATAAATCTGAGTCAGACATGATACATGATATAAAGAAGTACTATGATAAGGGATTAAAAGAACGAGCACAAGATATTGAATTCATATCTAAACAACTTGAAGGCCATCTTAAAATTAAGCCAATGGAGGATATATTTAATTATATGATAAAGCTAAGAGAATAATATATGGGGTATTTCATGTTGGCACGTACTTCACCTAACACAGTATTCACGCGGCGGCTGCGCCTTGGTCACTGGTGATGCTTTTGACAGAGTAGTAGATTCAGTGACAACCTTGCATGCGCAAGGTTCGTGAATACCTGAACGTTATCAGAAATACCTTAATAAATTTGTAGTTGGAGGTGAAGGTATCTCAAAGTTATATGAAATAATCTACAAGAATATCTATTTTATTAATTTTTTGCCTGTGATTATATTTCATATAATCTTACTGCCTATATGGCTACTAATTAATTTATTTCCATCATTGTGGGGAGTTAGCATTGTATCACAAATAGTAACGACATTATTTTTACCGTATATTCTGATTGAATTAAATATGAATTACAATATAAAATATGCGAAAAAAGTATTTATTATTAACTGGTTACTTGTCTCAATCTCAACTTTAGTTTCATTTTCATTGTCATATCTTAATTGGGCATTAGCCTCGGGAGGAATCTTAAATCCAGATAGTGAAACTATTCTAATAATAAGATGGGAATCAACAATCTCAATCATATTGATTTTTATTCTAAGCATTATTAAACAAATAAAACTAATACATCAAGATTAACAAACCTAATGAACGTAGATTGCAATGAAGAAGGTACTTCTGATAACACAGTATTCACGCAGCGGCTACGCCTTGATCACTATGATGTTTTTGACAGAGTAGAATATTCATGTGACAACTTGCTGCGGAAGTTCGTGAATACCTGAACGTTATAGGAAATCAGTGAGAATAAAAATAATCTAATAATATCAATGAGTGGGTGATGTTCTGAATGAAGAAGATGATAATTCTATTGATGATTATGTTTCTCATGAGTTGTCAGAGCCAGCAAGAAGAATACATGATAATAAAAGACGAACAAGGGAATGTTTTAGCTACAAATAATGATTTTAAGGTAATTGTAATTGCAGCTATGACAAGTAAACCAATTTTGGGGCTATATTTAGAATTTAAGGATAATGAAAAACTCAGAAAAATTGTTAAAGATAATTATGAAAAGTCACTTTACTTTTATCATTCAGAAGAATTATTATTTTCAGAAGAGATATTTATAGAACATCCTGAATATCTGTTTAATATAATATTTCAAAGCTTGGACGAAAAGGAATTATCACGAATGGAAGAAATCTTGAAAATATACAATGATTAGTAAACTCAGAGAAGCCACTGACTTCGTCTAACACCATATTCGCGCTGCGGGCATACGCCCTCGGAAAATCGAGGATCAGATTCAACTATTCATTCAGCTCCCATGGAAGAACGGAATTACTTCCATCATCTGTGGTGCAGCGTTTGCGCTGCATGTATGGCTAACGGAGAACGATAGTTCAAAAGGTACGTAGATTAAACCCTCTACTTAGAAGCAAACTAGATTAATAGTTTCTAAAGGGAGGTTTTGTTATGAACTTGAGTGAGTTGTGGCGGTTGTACGAGGTTGATAAACGTATTCAAGGATTTAGTCCGAAAACATTAAAAGCTTATGTCCTCCAGCACAAAATGCTGATGTTGGAACTTGGCGATATCGAAATATCAGAGATCACGTTAACAATGTTGAAGGAGTACTTGGCCAAACAAGCAGATCGATTAAAGCCTAGTAGCCTAGGGCATCGAATTCGGTTTGTTCGTTCCCTTTTTCGCTACGCATATGAGGAGACGTACCTGACTTCAAATCCCTCTCTAAAATTAAGAGAACCAAAACTGGATAAACGTATTCCTAAATTTTTGATCGAGGAAGAAGTTATTCACTTAAAGATCTCTTGTCAGTCACTTAGGGAAAGAGCTCTTCTTGAGTTTCTTTACTGTTCCGGCTGCCGAGTTGGTGAAGTGGAGAAGATAAACATCGAGGATCTCAACTGGGAAAACTGCTCTGTAATAGTTGATGGCAAAGGGTCAAAGCAGAGAGAAGTTTACTTTACGACAGAGTGCAAAGTATGGTTAAAGAAGTATCTTGCTAGCCGTACTGACTCCTGTAAAGCCTTATTCGTAACCGATACACATCCGACTTGTAAATGTCAACATAAGAATGTATATTTTTGCTTGTTTAATGATGTACAAAATCACTTGTCTTCTTTCACAAAGTGATCCTTCAAACGGTAAGATTCGCCTACAATCGTGACGACTGTTGCATGATGTAAAATACGGTCTAAGATGGCATTTGCTAACTTTGGTTCCCGAAAAACTTCATCCCATGCCTTAAAATTTACATTCGTTGTAAAGATCGTACTTCGCTTCTCATAGCGCATATCGATGAGCTGAAAGAAGATCTTTGCATCCTCAGGTTCAATCGGGAGATATCCGATCTCATCGATGATGAGAAGCTTGTATTTTGTATAGTGTTTGAGTCTCGTTTCCAAGCGATTCTCTAATTTTGCACGCTTAAGATTCTGAATAAGATCATGGCATTTAATAAAATACGTGCTGGTTCTTTTCTTAGCTGCAGCAATGCCAATCGAGGTGGCTAGATGCGTTTTCCCAACTCCACTAGGGCCTAAAAATACAATGTTTTCATTGGCCTCCAGAAAGCGTAGGGTACTAAAATCCAAGATTTGCTGTCGATTCACAGACGGTTGAAAGCTAAAGTCAAAATCCATGAGTTCCTTCTTGTGAGGGAAAGCCCCGACCTTAACCATTGCTTCGATCATGTTCTGTTCACGCACATCGATCTCGTAGCTTATTAACTTCACGAGCGTGTCCATAAACGACAATTGGTTAAGGATACTAAAGTCGACGACCTCATCCAGATGAGCAACCATTTGTTTTAACTTCAAATATTCTAAATGCTGTAAGGCTTGTTGGTAGGAGGTTCCCTTCATTCAAAGACACCTCCGATCGTGCGAAGATTCTTCTTGGCTAGGTCATTAATATCTGGATAGCTTGGCATAGACAGCTTGAGATTCTCTCTGTAATGCTCTTCTTTGTAATTCAATCTTGTCTCACCTAAAGGGTGGCGTACCAGAAGTTTCGTGTTATAATAAGCATACAAATGGTTGTCATAGACTTGTAAGCCTACTGTTTTTCCTTGATACCCAGCGGGAACTGAGTATTGTCTGGATTAGTAGGAGATCATGTTTGATGCATTGATCTTCACAAGCTTATGATGTATGCGATAGGAACTTCTTACACGCTCTGTTGGCAGTGGGTGTAGGGAGTTCTTTTCCTTTTTTAAAGAAAGAACAGGTACTTTTCCACTCCCTTGATGGAACGATTGATTGACACGGTTACATAGTTTTTGAATGAAGTCATGAAGTTCTGGCAAGCTTAATTTTCCTTGGTACGCATGGATCTCATCGAGTAGTTTCATCTGTGCTTCTACCTTTCCTTTTGTCCGTGGGCGACCGGCTACACAGGGCTTCACGTTAAATCCAAAGTCGGTAGCAAATTGGTTGAACTTCGCGTTAACTTTTCCAGCAGATTGTTCCGTTCTTGCTTCATCCATCACCGTTTTCATGTTGTCGGTTAAGAGCTCATGAGGCACACCGCCTAGGGTTTCAAAAGCTTCCGTTAAGAACGACATTAACACGGCTTGTGACTTCGTAATGCTCATATGGTAGAAGCGAAAACGTGAATAGGATAGCAGCAACACGGCAACATTGATCTCTACTTTCTCACCCTCGCGAGTTTCAAAGCGAATATTTTCTTTCCAATCTAGTTGGGCTTGCACGCCTGGTGCCGTCTCGAAACGAATGGTTCCTTTGGGTGATGGAAGGCGATCTCCTTGTTTGAAGTAAGCTTCAAACGCCGGCTTACGAGCAATGTACGCCCTAAAAGCAGAGGCAGAGCAATCCAACCCATGATTATCCTTCAGATATTGCCACAACACACGCTTGTAATAGAAGATTTGCTTGCTGTCTTCAGAAAGCAAAGCAGCAATGATCTCGTAATACTCATCGATCTTAGATCCCTTGTCTTTCGTTGTTTTCTTTGTAAATCCATCGAGATACTTCTGGATGGTACGAGGATCTACGTCTAACTCTCTAGCTAATTGACTTCTATTGATTTTCATCTTAAGATTCTCCATCAATGATTTAAATTTAGGTAAGTCTAGTAAACTACGAATCTCAAATTCCGTTTGAACATCCAACGTCATGTACATGTGCTCATCTCTCCCTTGAGAAAAGTATGTAGCATGTCGTCAAAACTGTACATTATTATTCAAGCGTTTCTGTACATATTTAGACTAGCATTTGTACCGACTAAACGAATGGCTATTCCTACGATCAGGTGGGCTTTGAAACGGCTGGCAGATCGGGGAGAAATCAAAGCAAATGTATATCCCCATCGATTTAGACATACTTATGCGTGCCAACTACTGGATAACGGTGCACCATTGGATTTCATCCAAGGTATGCTGGGGCATGAAAAAGCATCAACCACGCAAATCTATGCTCAGCTCCGTGGTGAGCGCCGGAGAGAACTTTATCGGCGATTTTTTTAGCATGAATTAGCGGTGGACTCGCCTTTAGTGATCCTCCGCTATTCAACTAAAGGGCAGTTTATTGAAGTAACATTTGTAACAAAAGAAGGTGATTTTACGTTTTAATACATAATTGCTATGCAGGAGGGATTTCATTGAGATTGAAAATTATAACTTTGTTGATTTGTATATTAGCTTTATCCGCTTGTGGATCTAAACCGGAGATAACAATAGATTCCGATGTAAACAGTGTTTCGTCTTCGCATCCTGATTTAAATCAAGATAAAAGATTTAATGATGGATTTGTAGGATTCGTGGTAAAGAAAGAAAATAATCAAGTTCTTGTCACAAACCCAAATGTTCAAGACTTCAGTGCGAACGGCGGGGAAAAATACTATTATTCGGCTGAATGGTATACGAACGTCCCCTCCAACATCGAGATCGGTCAGAAAGTGGAAGTATGGGTCGCTGATGGCGCTAAGACAACTCAATATCCAGGTAGAGATACAGCGGTGGATGTTGAGGTTCTTCAGACTCCGCAACCAGATGGAGCCAACTTAATCGAAGAAGATGCTATCCGAAAAGCTCTTGCTTCAAAGGAAGTAGCAGCGGCTAATTATTCATGGCCAGTTATAAAAGAAGTGAAATATGACATATCTAAATCTCGTTGGACGATTTTCGTAACACAGATGAGCGAAGAAAAAGTGTTGGAGATAATTGTTGATGATAAGTAGAAAGCAAATTTGGAAGTTTTTATTAAGCTAACGGGGAACGATAGTTGAATAATACCCATGGATGAGTAGGCGTTGTGATGGCCTGCTCATTTTATTAAGCTAAAGGGCAGTTTAGCAAAATAATCACAACCGTATTCTGGTAATATAATTTTTAGGAGGAAGTCACTTCGCCAAGAGCCTGTAACAGTTTTACCTTTCTAAATTTAATAAAGGAAGCAATTCTCCAAGGTACTACATAGCTAAAAGCAACTATAAAGAAAAGCATACCTAGACTTGTTGGATCCATGCCAGAAAAATATTGTCTTGCTACGAATCGAATCACCACAACTGCAATCAAAACGATAAAAAAGGATTTATTTTTTTGTGCATAAATCTGTCCGTCCTGACGAATTTCATAGTTGGTAGTCAACATAAGAGGAACTGCCAGTAATACCCCGATCAAAGATGCTACGCCAATTTCCCGAATTTTCAAGTGGAATGGAAGTTGTGAAAACATAGAAATCACTGGAAATAAATAGAGTATCGGGAGCAAAATTTTGATCCCCGACCCTTGAATCGGGCGAAACATCGCCCTAGTGCGCCTCCAAAATACTAACCCTAAAATCACAACCATGAATCCATAAATGGTTAATCCGTTCACTTTTCATTCTCCTTGTTCGCTTATTGTTAGACGATTAAGTCTTGTTTTTCGTTTGCACCCTGATAATATCGCCCTTTATTAGGAGAGAAATAGTAACCTTTGTCAACAATTCCATGTTACTATAGTCACTCACTAGTATGAGATGTGACAGGTTCGCTCAGTTGCTAGAAGGAGGGGCTTAGCTCAGCTTGGAGCACACCTCTTGTTGGTTACACACTCGAAAAAACTATTCAAAAAGTAAGACAATTTGCACGGGGTCATTGCTCAGCTGGCAGAGCGCTACACTGGCAGTATAGAGGTTAGGGGTTTGATCCCCCTTTCCTAAATGGTTTTGGATATTATCTCTACGATATGGCAGGGTTATAAGATAAGTTTACATTTAAGAATGATCTCAATATTTGGTCAAATTACACGCTTAGACTCTTGTTGACGTGGTGCAACCATTCTTCCAAGTGTAAGACCGAACCATACCAAGAAAAGGATGAGTAGTAGCGCGATAACAGTACCTATCAGAAACGTCACTACATCTATCACAGCTGCGTCGAATAATCTATAAAGGGTATACGTGGAATAGGGGATTTCAAGTAACGATGCTGTGATGACACCTGGAGAGTACATTTTTAATGCAATGGTCACCCCAACATGTTTAATACCATCCAGCAAAATCACGGCAACGATTCCAACAAACAGCATATTTAGTTTGCCGTTACTGTCGAAATCTTTTATAGCCAAGTATGTTATTAAACTAAGAAACGAACCGAGCAGCAATACCGCAAACGTAAATTGAAATGTGATGCGCTTTTCCCAATTAATCAGGCGGTTTCCCATAGCTAAAAAAGGATGGTCCTTATTTACCCTCAGACACTTCTCTATCGTCACAATTTCTTCTCCGTCATGGATGGAAAATATGATCGGCAGCAACCATATCAAGGTTTTTGTGCTGATAAGTTCATTTATGTACCATAACATTATCATCGCCTTCCTTTCGTTGCATTGTACGGATAACGTAGGCGAAGAAACGTAGCTTCAACCTCTTGGGCAGAAGCTTACTGACGCCTGCATATAAGAATCGATTATGCCATCCTGGGACAATAAGTGATTTTTTCCCAAGGTTACGTATGGCTGCTGTGACGACGGATGACGCACTCATTGCTCCAACGTCACTAATGCCTGCAACCTCTTGAAATTCCGTCTTCGTTGCCCCAGGACATACGGTTAGCACATCGATTCCCTCATGTTTCAATTCATATGACAAACCTTCTCCAAAATAAGCGTTGTGAACTTTCGTAGCGGAATAATGTGTCCAGTAAGGCACAGGACTGAAAGCGACACTGGATGAAACGAAAACAATACCTCCGCGCTTGCGAACGGCCATTTGCTTGCCGAACGTATAGGCCAATAGAATAGGCGCTAAACAATTGACATGCAGCATATCCAATTCTTTCTGTATATCGTTATTCAAAAATGCACCCGTGATGCTGAATCCTGCGCAATTGACTAATAAGCCAATTTCAATCGTATCTGTTATAGCAAGGATCCCAGTTAAAAAATCTGGCCGAGTTAAGTCAACGGCGGCTACTTTTATCTCTACTCCATGCTCCTTAACTAAAGTCTGTGCCAATTCATTCAGCTTGTCTTCACGGCGTGCAACCAATACCAGATTCATCCCGCGACTTGCAAGTTGCTTGGCAAATTCGGCGCCAATACCGGAGGATGCTCCAGTTATTAAGGCCCATGAGCCATATGATTCGATAAATGTACCCATATCATTTCACTCCTAAATAATAATTAATTGAGTACTCACTTAAATTAGAGGAAAAAAGAATGGCTGCCGTGGACTGTTTCATTATAGACAACTGCAATCAGCTATATTTTAGCTATTGTTGTACGATCAGGCCATGCAACAGCAAATGCACAAGATGGCGAATGTATGGCTCTTCTTCGAGCATGAAAACGTTGTGTCCAAAGCGGGAACGGATAATAACGTATACGAGAATAGATGACGTGAGCGATATCATGGCAACTTCATAAGAACCTTCATCCCATTGCTCACTTGAAGTTCCATTGTTAAGTGTGATACTGCCAATTGTACCGATATTCTTGATCAGATGAAGCACCCCTTGGGATACCGTTTCATCCTGAATCATTTCTGGAGACCAAATAAGCATAATGTAATCTAAATTTTCCTTCAGAAAATGTAGGTATCTCATCCCGTAATGAACGAGCGCTTCCTCCAGCGGCAGTTGCGCAAGCTTTTCTTTCTCCTCCTGTATTCGCAACGCAAAAGAAAAATTGTTCACAAGATCGAGTAAAAGTTTCCGTTTATCGCCGAAATAGTAGAAAATAAGTCCTTCCGCAACGCCGCACTCATTCGCGATTTCTTTGGTCGTGGTAGCATGAAAGCCTTTTTGCGAGAAAAGCTTCAGTGCTGCCTTAAGAATAAGCTCCTTCTTGGATTCCTTGTCCTCTTTTATTGGCAAAATAATATGTCCTCCCTTTGAATACGAATATCATTTTATTTGAGTATATACTCAAATTTTGTCTTATGTTCAGTCCTTTGTCAAGAGGGGGTCAGAATGGGTGTGTTTCGCATCAGAGGTGTCAAACTAACCCTTATCACGTTTTTTTGTATTGTGGGGTTGAAGCAACGGTAGGGTTATGGGGAGCCAGTTATTTGGTTGGTGCAAGAGATGTTACGGCTGAGACGGTAGCCTGGTGGATATCTTTATAATATGGGAGGAATTACAGTGTGAAGGTTTATTACTGGCTTTATAACGCTGAAGGTTCTAAACTGTGTGTTAATCCGCTTAGGTCAGCTCGTTTTCATTGTAGGCGGAATTATCATCTTGCTTCCAGTGCCTACTCCGCTATTACTGATTGGATTCATTCTGGTAGGTCTCGGTCTTGCACCCATCTATACTGGGCTGCTCCATGAAGGGCCACAACCCGGTAAGCTTTACACTAACGGAGAACGATAGTTCGATAATACACATTGATGAGCAGTACTTCGGTAGCCTGCTCTTTTTATTAAGCTAAAGGGCAGGATTATTGAACGAGATAAATCAAATCTTTTAATATAAGGGGGGGTATTTTGATATTTTCAAGGAAATTTCTAGGGTTTGTTTTAACTACTTTGTTAATTGGAATATTCCTTACTTTCCTTTTTGCGATAACAGAAGGCTCAAGTTTCTTAGCTATTGGACTTCTTCTTACAGGTGCTTTTCCATTTGTACTTCTAATTGGGGTACCTGTATCTTTCTTATCTGATTACCTAACAAAAAATCTAAACGGAAAACAAAGAAATATAGTGGCATTATTTATTCATAGTATATTTGGTTTAATAGCTGGATTAGTGATTTCTTTCTTATTTGAGAGTTTATTTCTTGTTGGAGTAACAATTATAGCCGCACTTATATTCTGGTTAGTTGATGAATTTTTGAGAAAGAAAATAAGGATAAAAAATAAAAAAATTTAACTAACCGAGAACGATAGCTCAATAAAAACACAAAGGCAGCAGTCACACTGACATGCTGCCTTTGTTCAACTAACGGGAAGTTAATCTCCAATATGTGGTATTATATGTTTATTAAGTTAATGACTTCGTTAATTCAATATCAGTACGGATGGAGGGGGCTAATAACATTAAAAAGAAAAAACTTGTGGGATTGTTCGCATCAATATTCCTCATTTTATATGGTATATGGAAACTGATTGATTTTTTTGAACCAAAAGTTGGTCCAGTAGGTAACGGTCCTAGTGACACTGTTGTGGAAATAGTATGGATATTATTTGGTATATCAATGATTTTTGGTGTTGGTGGAGTGATTTGTTTTTCTTATTCAATTTTTAAAAAGAAATGACTAATTAATAATCCAAAAGTTAGTTGTTTCGCTAACGGGGTACCATTAGTTGAATGATACTCATTAATGAGCAGGCGCTAAGGTGCCTTATATTGTCGAGTGGCGGAGAAAATGAATTATTAAAGGACGAGGGGACGGCAATTAAAATGAATAAAAGCACAAGCATTCCATTAGTTTTGATTATTCTAGGAACTTTACTGATAGGTTTTATTTTGGGCATCTCTGTTAATAAATCTAACTCAACTAATGAGAATCAATACCGCTACCAATTAATTAGTGCTAACGATAGTAATCTAATATTATTCGACCAGAAAACAGGTGAGTATTGGAGAAAGTTCATTCCGGCTAATGAAGGTCCTACTGAATGGGAAAAAGAGAACTCACCAGTTGAGAACTAAAGCATCAACGTGAAGATTTTCAATATGTATTAATCCAGAGGGGTCAAAGTCAATAAATCAAGTTTTGCATTACGCTAACGGAGAACGTTAGTTGAACGTAAAAAGGAACAGTTTGCCTCGGCAGCTGTTCCTTTTTTTATTAGGGTAGGATAATAAAAAAAGTGAATGAGTAAATTTATCAAAAATGATATGATATAACTAAAACTACCAAAAAAGGAAGTTGCGACACGGTACTTTCGTTTTTTTCATTGCAAGCTATTTTTATGATCATTTTTTACGGACTATTAATGTTGATGGGTCTATATAGTCTTTACTTGTTCATTAAACTGCAGATACGAGGTATAAAAGCCCTAGATATTTATCTTGATGAAAAGAGAAATAGACGTTTATAACTACCACCCTAACGGAGAACGATAGTTCAATTATATTAAGGCAACCGTGCGGCAGTATTTTCTCGATTAACGGTCAGGTTAATTCGAACTTACAATATAACCAAACTATAGGTAGTATATATGAGAAAAAGAATAAGAGGTGATTGTCATGAAGTTTGAATATACTGTCCTGGGAAAGCGGGATGATATATACGGTGTTAGATACATTTTGGATGAAAAAGAGCATCTTCCAAAATACAATGATATCTCCCTCATAAGAGTTTTAAATATTCTTGGAGATCAAGGATGGGAACTGGTAGTCAAAGAAAGCCGAAGTACGTATATTCTAAAGCGTCAGCTGAGATAGAAAATCCTTGGATTTTCAGCTTTTACATACCCACTTGTTATCTAACGGGCAGGATACTTAAAAACTGCAAAGAGAAATTTGGTCATAATGTATGTTCGGGAGGTGATATTTTGGTTAATATAATTTATATTTCACTCACTGTTATATTTTTAGCGTTGTTAATATTTGGACTTATACAATGTAGAAAACATTCCTTTACTGCAGGTTTTTATTGCTTTCTCATTTTAATTGTCCATCAGATTTTACCTTATATTTATTCCCCTTTTATTCATAAATACATTAATTATTCATTGACTAGCGGTAATACTCCCATGGGAATGACTATTGGTGAATTAGTAGCTTGGTTTACTCTATTTCCTAGAATTATAGAAGTTATTGCTTTTAGCTTTTTAGTAGTTGGACTATATCGAATGTGGAAATCTAAGATCATCAAATCATGATCATCACAGTTTATTCAGCTGACGGGCATCGCTTGTTTACTTGAACGGACGCTATTTGAAGGGAAGTAAACGATCGTGGCGGTTGATTGTGAGGAATACCTTTATGAAATCGGGGGACGTATTATGAGTGAAATAGAAGAAGTGCTACCAGGTGGGAATGTCAACAAGGTTGTTCGAGTAGGCGATACCATACGCCGAAGTGCTAACAACAATCCGTATGTAAATGATCTTTTGCTTTATTTGGAAAAAAGCGGATTCTACAATGCCCCACGTTTTCTCGGCATGGATGAACAGGGGCGCGAAATGTTTACTTTTATCCCAGGTGAGGTTCCTGGAAATGACTATCCGGATATAGCACCTTACATGTGGTCGGATGCTTCGCTTATAGAAATAGCGAAATTACAGAGACATTTTCACGATACAACACGAGGGTTTGCTTCCAAAGCAATACCAAAAAACGCTTATCCAGATCCAGCAATAAATGAAGTCGTTTGTCATAACGACGCGGCGCCGTATAATATCGTCTTTAGAGACCAGCGCCCAATGGCGCTCATCGATTTTGATATGGCAAGTCCGGGGCCTCGTATTTGGGATATCGCGTATACACTGTACACAACCGTTCCGCTTGCCAGTTTCGAGCCGGCTGCACCCGATGCGGCAACGACGCCCTATAGTCCCGATCTACATGCTGGAAATCGTCGTCGTCGGATTGCTCTGTTTTTTGAAAATTATGGTATGGAAGCCCCGGATAACCTAAAGGAGTGGGTTATTGAGCGCCTTCAAGCTATGTGTACAACCCTTTCGCAAGGCGCAGCTAATGGGGAGGAAGCTTTTGTGAAAATGATTGAAGAGGGTCATTTATCGCATTATGAGCAGGAAATTAAGTTTTTGACTTTGCATTTCGACGATTGGACTATATATCCAGGTTAATATACAGTGAGCCATCATTGAACTAACGAAGAACGATAGCTTAATAACGATAAGAAGGCAGCCGGATAGTGCAGACGGCTGCCTTTGTTCAACTAACGAGCAGCTTTGTTCGAATAGGGGTCGCCTCACGAAACGGTAAAAATCGT
This sequence comes from Paenibacillus sp. Y930, assembly GCF_056786375.1. Lineage (NCBI taxonomy): Bacteria > Bacillati > Bacillota > Bacilli > Caryophanales > Paenibacillaceae > Paenibacillus > Paenibacillus sp. Y930. The sequence goes on from NZ_JBXCIX010000006.1 coordinate 13,001, forward strand.
ACGTTAATTGAATATGGACACAAAAATAGCCATCATAAGGATTTTGCTGTCAAAAATTTTACTGAACCTTTTTCCTCTTGAGAGCGAATTAAGGGTTGTAACACGTCAGGGAGGGGCCCCCATGAATGATAAAGAGTTAATACCGTGGCTTGAAAAAGCAACGTTGGGCGACGAGTCGTCCTTTCAGCTTGTCTATCAAGCGACTCACCAAGACGTCTATCGGACGGTTGCTTTTCTCGTCTACAACAAACAGGACATTGAGGATATCGTGAATGAAATTTACCTGCGCATGTGGCGGTCGTTTCACACGTACGACCCGAACCGGCCATTCCGGTATTGGTTGCACGGGATCACTGTACGCCAAGTCCAGGATTGGAAAAGAAAAACCTGGCGGCGAATTCGCCTCTTTGAACGAAACCGGCAGATGACTTTCGAACAGTTCGAGTGTACGGACAAAGCTGTCCTGCAGTCCGAAATGCAGCATGAGCTGTTCAGCCTTGTCCGTCAGTTATCTTACAAACTACGTGTGGTCGTCATCCTGCGCTATTTTCACGACTATGCTCTGGTAGAAATCGCAGATATGCTGCAGATCCCAGTTGGTACAGTGAAATCCAGGCATCATTTGGCACTGAGAGAACTCCGAAAACGTTTCGAAATGACGGGAGGAGACGTGTATGTCTATTGATAAGGAATTGCGTGAAGAACTACGTCAGGCAGCAGATTCGATGAACTGCCCACCTGAATTGTATGGACGTGTCCGACATTCCTATCAACACTATGTAAACGAAAAGAGAGGTGGATCTCCCATGAAGAAACATATTCTGGCAGGCATTATCGCAGCAGCAATCCTGATTCCGTCTGCAGTATTTGCTGCTTCCTATCTGGCCGATGATATTTTCGGCTCTTCTGCGACCATTGAACAGCAGGGTGGTACACAGGAAGGTTATCAAGAGATTGAAGGAATGCTTCAGGAAGTAAAAGGCAAGCTCACGGAAGACGAATTCAAGGAGTACATGGAGTTAACCAAGCAGTTAATGCAATTAAAGCTGAAGATCACCGATGAAAATGGAGTCAAACATGAGGAGAAGTTGACCAAAGAAGAGCAGCAGCAGTTTGAGCAGCTCGCATCCAGACTAGCCCCTTACTTCGAGAAGATAAACGGAACCGCCAAACCGTAATAAAATGAAGCAGGGACCCATCCGATCTGGATTGGGTCCCTTTTTCTTTTGTTGAAATAAATGGAATTTTAGTGTAACTATACTTCAAGTTAATCCCTTATTTAGTTAGAACGGGTTTCAAAAGATAGTACCGATATTCCTATTTCAATCTGGAAAGGAAACATATTACAAATTTTTACGTCTATAGTAAGGAAGGTCAGAAATTAAAAGCTCTTCGGGAGGGACATAAAAATGCTGAATAAGTTATTAATACCTTTACTTGTATGCATCTTATTAACACTTGCTGCTTGCAGCAATAAACCTTATGGACATTACGAAGATAATAAAATGATTGGGAATATTGAACTGGTGGAACCAGAAAATAACTTGGTTGAAGTGGATATTTCTGAATGGGATAAAAGAGATGTTAGAGGTAACGTCAACGATTACGGCGTGTCTATTAGGGTTAAAGTAACGGATGATTTGATTATTAAGAAAGAGGATGGGTCCATATCCAATATTAATTCATTAAAAATCGGACAAAAAGTACTTCTCAACCCACCAAAAGGGAGTGATGAAGGCGTCACATATGAAGCAAAGGAAATTATTTTGATGGGAATGTCATACAAGGAGAAGTATAAACGATTATTGTCCAACCAAGAGGGGAGGTATCTGACAACGGTATTTGTTAAAGAAGGAGACTCATTGCCATCAACAACGGAAGATACACTGATGGGTCTTCCATCCAAAAGTCCAATAAACTTCGGAGTTTATCAAGAGGACTATGTTGTTGATTATAAGCAGGAATTGAATATTGAAAACTTCCCTGTCATGCTAGTATTTGATGCAGAGGGATTAGTTTACAAAACGTATGATGTAGATGAATTGGTAGCTTTTTTTAACGGTATATTATAATTAAGGCCCGCTCCGAAGGTGAGTTTTAGTGAACTCTTCCATGCGAAGCGCCTTAACTCAAAAATAAATCGACACTACATTTCATAGCTTCTAAATTGAGAGAATGCAGGTGAGAAATTGAACTTTGTTTTCATTAAACGATTTTTAATAGTAGTAGCAATTTTTTTTAGTTGGTTTATTATTCACACTACTTTCGTCATAATAGATGGGTTAAATGATGAATTGAAATCTGTTGACGTGGCTGTAGTATTAGGAAATAAAGTAGAAACTAATGGACAGCCTTCTGAGCGGTTAAAAGCAAGATTAGATAAGTCCGTAGAACTTTATGATGAGGGCTATTATACTTTCATCATTGTAAGTGGTGGTATTGGTAAGGAAGGCTTCGATGAGGCAAAGGTTATGAAATCATACTTAATAGATAAAGGGATAGCGGAAGATAAAATTATAGAGGATAATAATGGGTACAACTCCTATATGACCGCCCAAAATACCAGCAAAATTATGCTTGAGTTGGAATTAGACTCCGTTATGGTTATTACCCAATATTTTCATGTATCTAGGACAAAATTAGCGTTTAGTAAAATGGATTTTAAAGAAGTGTATTCAGCTCATGCCAAAATCGTTGAGTTTAGAGATATTTACTCAATAATACGAGAATTCCCAGCATATTATAAATATCTCTTTGAATAATGAGAGAAGGATTAACCCTGTACTTTGAAATCATCGTGTAATCTCCGCAGACGGTAAGCGTTCATTGCGAATTCACGTAGCTCCTCAAGAATGGTATAATTCGCCCATGCACCTGCGACAGCGCCGATCCCAGGCACCATCTGCAACATTTTCCGGAAATCAATGGATTCGCGATACTCGATCTGAAATGTCTCCCAGTCCATATTATTGGAGTATTCAGCGTCAGAGAGCCATTGTTCCTTTTCAATATGCCAATGCTTGATGGAATCCAACAATCTAACACGGTTGTCCGGACCCGAAAACGTCATTTGAAATACTTTGAGAATGAATACACGCTCCGAGAAATGTTTGGTGTCATAACCGTAAACATGTGCAAGCTGGAACAAAAATTTCATTTTGATCGCAATTAAAGCTGGAAAGTCTACCATGCTAAACATAATACCGCCTGCTCCCGTTCCTGCGCCTTCGGCAACAGCGACTTTTTGGTACAGGGCAAATAACTCAGTTGCTTTTTGATCGGTAGACTCCAATTCCAAGTTACGTTGAACCGGACCTCTAGGCGTATATTCCGCACCGAACAGTGCTGTACGCACGATCGATTTTATGGTGGACGTAATGATGCTGTGTACCTTCGGGGGAATCAAATGATTAATTCGATTGCCGATTGTTTTCGACGTTTTTTCCAGCCATCCCGGAGGTTTGAACATTTTTTGCTCCCAGTCGGCAACTTCCCTTTGCACTTTATGCTCGTAATTCATGATCAATCGCTCCTCCAAAAATCCTATAAATAGAATTGCTATGAAATCAACATAAGTAAATGGTTTACTAATCTCTTAATGCTCATTAATCGTTTCTTTCAATGTAGCGATAAACGCTTGAGCTGCCTTCGATAAATATCTTCCTTTACGACTTGCGATTACGAGAGTTCGTGTTGGATGTGACTTTAGCTTAAGGTATATTGGCGTGTAATCAGAAAGTGAATTACGAGTCAACATATTCGGAACAAATGCGATGCCCATTTCACCGGCAACAAGCGATTGTACTGTATCGATATTTGTGCTTTCAAATACAATGCGAGGGCTGAATCCAACCGCTTCACAAAGTTCTAACGTAATTTGACGGAATCCTTGACCACGCTTCAATGCAATAAATGGTTCATCTTTCAATTCAATAATATCAATAGGGTCTGTGCGACCTGCTAATCGATGATTTTTCGGTACTGCGACGCAGATTTCTTCTTCCATATAAGGCTCGCAAGAAAGGGTTGCGTCAATTAACGGTAAGCTTAGTAGACTTAGATCAGTTCCACCACTAGCCGTTAATTGCTCCAGCTTGGCTGTAGTTTCCTCCACAAGCACAACTTCAATTTGCGGATACTGTGCTCCGAACCTTGGAAGTACAAGAGGTAAGATATGTGCACCAGTAATCGGTAATGTGCCAACAACGAGCTTCCCTTTACGCATTTGAGCCATATCGTCCATCTCTTGACGTAGCTGCTCGACCGCATCGAGAATATGCTGAGCCTTTTCAACGAATACTTGCCCAGCCTCGGTTGGTTCTACAGAATTGGTCGTTCTACGAAATAGCATAACATTCAATTCTTGCTCTAGCTTCGATAATTGCTGACTTAATGAAGGCTGAGCAATATGAAGCTTCTCCGCAGCCCGTGAGAAGTTTTTATCCTTAGCGATCTGTATGACATAGCTTAATTGTCTTAATTCCATAGTATTACCTACCTTCTTTATAATAACGATATACTTAATCGTGTAGCCGATCTCCAACTGAGAAGGATTATCAAAATCAATAAGAGATACTACTTCTATAGGTTAATCCTATAAAGGTTATAGATATTATATCTTAGAATAATGAAAAAAGACATGTTATGATTATATTAATAAAAAAATGCGTTGCACGGCAATGCTATACAATCGATAGAGGTGATTATAATGGCGAAAAAAACAATGTTCGAGAAAATTTGGGAAAATCACGTCATTCATCAAGAAGAGGGCAAACCAAGTGTAATTTATATCGACCTACATCTTGTTCATGAAGTAACTTCTCCACAAGCATTTGAAGGTCTTCGTTTGTCTGGACGTCAAGTTCGTCGTCCTGAACGTACATTCGCAACAATGGATCATAACGTTCCGACACAAGATCGTTTCAACATTAAAGATCCAATTTCTAAGCAACAAATCGATACACTTACTCAAAACTGTAAAGATTTTGGCGTTAAGTTGTATGATCTTGATAGCCTTGACCAAGGTGTTGTTCACGTAATGGGACCTGAGTTGGGACTTACAGCTCCAGGTAAAACAATTGTTTGTGGTGACTCTCATACTTCTACTCATGGTGCTTTCGGTGCGCTTGCATTCGGTATCGGCACTTCAGAAGTTGAACATGTTATGGCAACTCAATGTTTACAACAATCTAAAGCAAAAACAATGGAAATTCGTTTCAATGGTAAACGTAAACCAGGCGTAACAGCAAAAGATTTAATTCTTGGCGTTATCGCTCAATATGGTACTGACTTTGCAACTGGTTATGTTGTTGAATATACTGGTGAAGCAATCCGTAGCTTATCTATGGAAGAGCGTATGACTGTTTGTAATATGTCAATCGAAGCTGGTGCTCGTGCAGGCATGATCGCACCTGATGAAACGACTTTCAACTATCTACGTGGTCGTCAGCATGTTCCTACTGAATATGATGCAGCGGTAGAAATTTGGAAAGAACTTGTAACTGATGAAGGCGCTGAGTTTGATACAACGGTTGATTTCGATGTAGATTCTCTAATCCCGCAAGTAACTTGGGGAACTAGCCCAGGTATGGGTACAAACATTGAAGCATCGGTACCTAACCCTGCTGAAATGGCAACAGAAAATGAACGTAAAGCTGCTGAAGCAGCTCTAGAATATATGGATTTGAAACCAGGTACGCCAATGACTGAAATTGAAATCGATTATGTATTTATCGGTTCTTGTACAAATGGTCGTATCGAAGATTTACGTGCTGCTGCTGAAATCGCTCGCGGATACAAAGTGTCTGAAAAAGTTACAGCTATCGTTGTTCCAGGTTCAGGTCGCGTTAAGATTCAAGCAGAAGAAGAAGGTCTTGATAAAATCTTTACAGAAGCTGGATTTGAATGGCGTGAAGCTGGTTGCTCTATGTGTCTTGCAATGAACCCAGACGTATTACAACCAGGTCAACGTTGTGCTTCAACATCTAACCGTAACTTCGAAGGTCGTCAAGGTCGTGGTGGTAGAACGCATCTAGTGTCTCCAGCAATGGCAGCTGCGGCAGCAATCGAAGGTCGTTTCACAGATGTTCGTAACTGGGAAGTTAAACAACCAGTAGCTAACTAATTGGAGATAAGAAAGGGGTAACCATCATGGAAAAATTTATTCAACATACAGGAATTGTAGCTCCAGTTGACCGCGTTAACGTCGATACGGATGCAATCATTCCAAAACAGTTTTTGAAACGTATTGAGCGTAGTGGTTTTGGTCAGTTTTTATTCTACGAATGGCGGTTTGACGAAGAAGGTAATGTAAATCCTGAATTCGAGCCGAACAAACCACGTTATGAAGGTGCATCTGTACTTATTTCTCGTGCTAACTTCGGTTGTGGATCTTCTCGTGAGCATGCTCCATGGGCAATTCTTGACTATGGTTATAAAGTAGTTATCGCACCATCTTATGCCGATATCTTCTTTAATAACTGTTTCAAAAATGGTATTCTACCTATTAAACTTAGCGAAGAGCAAGTGGAAGATTTGTTCCAGCGTACTGCTAAGTATGATGGCTACCAATTAAGTGTTGATCTTGAGAGCAAGAAGTTGACTGATAACTATGGTCTTGATATTACTATTGATATCGATGAGCACCGTCGTCAATTTTTACTTCAAGGTCTTGATGATATCGGTCTTACGCTTCATCATGTTGATGCAATTACAGCATACGAAGAAAAACGCGCTCAAGGCATCGTATAATATACGATTTTCAGACACCGATTGGCAATTTATTGCTAATCGGTGTCTTTGTTTTTCATTTTAGTAGATACATATGGGAAAAATAGAGATATAATGGTAGATAAGAGAGTTGATCGTTTAATATTGTTGCCATGCGCAACTTTTTCGGACAAGTTACGTCTAAATTGGTGATGGGTTGACAGCATCTGAGATTGAAGAAATGATCATCGAGGTGGGAAATGAAAAGAGTTGTTAGTAGTTTTATCGTTGTATTGAGTTGCTTCTTACTGTTTGGAATTGTAGGTAATGTATCTGCAGCAATCGTTCCGAAAATATTTGTTGACGGGAATCAATTGCATAGTGACGTTGATCCGTTTATTACAAAAGGTACAACCCTTGTACCGCTAGCTGTATTATCAACTGGACTCGGATATACAGTGAAATGGGACCAAGCATTAAAACAAGCTACTGTGCAAGATGATGACATTAGTATCGTGTTAACGATTGGTCAGAAAATCGGCATGGTTAACAATGAAAGCTATGAATTAGCTTTGGCGCCTATTGTGGTTAAGGGACGCACGATGGTACCTTTACGGTTTGTAACGGAAATTTTAGGGTTTAAGCTAGAGTGGAAGCAAGTTGAGCAAGAAATTTATTTGACTAGTCCAGTGAAAGTACCCGAAATCATCGAACCGACGACACCTGCAGTACAAACAGGGACGGTAACTGGAATAACGGTGGATGCAGATTCTACTATTCACATTAATTATTCAGGTTCAATGAATGAGCCTACTACAATGCTATTGAGCTCTCCCGATCGGCTTGTTGTTGATTTATCAGATACAGGCTATACATACGACTTATCTACTAGTTTTATTAAAGGTCAGACGGAGGTTACTTTAGATGGATTTGAGAATATTACAGGGTATCGATATTCAATATTTAGTAATAATCCTCTAACTGCAAGATTTGTTATTCTATTAAATGAGACTCCAAATTACGAAATTGTGAAGACTGATACGGAAGTGAAGATTTTGTTTGGTGATATGGTCGGAACGGAGCCACCGTTAACTACCGAACCACCAACGACGCCTCCACCAGTAACGGAAAATGGGGATAATCAAGGTAAAGATGTTTATCATGTCGTGCTTGATGCTGGTCACGGCAATGGCGATCCAGGATCAGTAAATAGCAAATTAGGACTGTTTGAGAAAACCTTTAATCTAAGTGCCGTGTTGAAAATTAAAGGTGAGCTTGAAAAAAATCCGAAAATAGTTGTTCATCTAACAAGATCGGATGATACATATTTAGAATTAACGGAACGTGTTGCATTTGCTGAGAAAATACCTGGTCTTGGTAAGAAGGCGGATATCTTTATATCGGTTCATGCGAATAGTTTTACGACAAGTGATGCTAATGGTACGGAAACATATTATAGTAACGCTAGTAGTAAGACGCTTGCTGAAACGATACATCCGCATGTTGTCGCAGCAGTTGGCTTGAAGGATCGTGGTGTGAAGACCGCTGGCTTCAAAGTAATCAAGGCTACAACAATGCCGGCGATTCTATTAGAAGTAGGCTATATGAGTAATGCTGGTGATATTAAAGTACTATTTAATGAAGCGACCCAAAATAAGTTGGCTGTAGAAATAGCAGCTGGCGTGAACAAATATTTGAATCTGCAATAGAATATTTGCTGAACCGATATCATTCACTCTATAAATCTATCATTCAATAATGGTATGATAGATTTATAGCTTTGAAGTTATGTACATATATCTACAGCGATTCTGTTATTTTCGTTTACCGTTTTTCGTATTTGATAATTAGTTATGCAATATATGATATTAAATTTGAATAATAAGGTGGAATTTAATTATGCCAAAACATATTTCGTGGAAAAAAATCATGAGCGGGGCGATTGCCTTTACGCTTATAGCTGGGAGCTCAATTCCTGTATTAACGGCTAATCCGGTTTCAGTAGAAGCAGCTACAACAACGGCAACAAATACAACAAAAGCAACTGGAATTACACCATTTGTAGATATTCCTGTTGGCTTGTATGCTGAGAAGCATATTTATCGTCTGTCGCTACAACAAATTGTTAAAGGTTATCAAGATAAAAAAACAGGTACATTTACCTTCCAATACAATAATACAATTTCGCAAGAAGAAGCTGTTATTATGGCCATTCGTTTCGCAGGATTGGTGAATGAACTTAATACGACAGATATGATTATTTTTGATGAGAAGTTTGTTGTCAAAGAAGATTATAAGCCATACATAGCGCTTGCTTTCGAAAAAGGACTACTTGATCGTGAGCTGGAATATGAGCTTGCAGCTGCAGATACTGTGAATAAATGGGGTTCAAAAGCAGCAAGTCGTGAATGGGTTACCAAACTAGTTATTAAAGCGCTAGATGCACAGCAGAAAGCAGATGAACTTGCTAATAGTGCGACAACATTTACAGATAATAACAAAATAGATAGTAAATATATTGGTTATGTCAATGCAGCAGTTGAATTAGGTCTTATTAAAGGGCTAACTGCGACAACATTTGGACCTGCGTCCCCTATTAACCGTGCAAGCTTTGCGACAATTCTAAGTCGTGCGCAAAAGGATTTCCCACTTGAAGTTGAAGGTCAGCATTATGGTATTCTAACAGCGATTACCGACAAGTCGATTACGATCTATGAGAATGATGTTGAGACAACTTATGCAACAGATGCAACAACAGGATACTACGAGACGGATAATGATTTTGCGATTGATCGTAAAGATCTAACAAAGTACGGAGAAGTAGCTTTATTTGTATCTGGTGGAGTTGCAAAGTTCATTGAAGCCCAAGGTAAAGAGACGTATGTGGAGAGTATTACGACAACAGTTGGTATAGTGAATATTGAGAAAAAAACGATCTATGTATATATTGACAAAGATGCAGTTCCTATTATTTATAATGATAATGTGAAAATATTGAATGCTAAAGGTGAAGCGATCCCGGTATCGACGATTAAGCAAAATGATAGCATTACCATTTTACGCGATACATTCCGTGAAAATTCAGTTCCGATATCGATTACGTTGAACGAGTCTGAAAAAGTGTCCTCTGTTGTAACAGGTACTATGTACAATTTAGATAAAAAAACAATTACAGTGGATACAGATAAAGGATTTGTAGTTAAATTACTTGCTCCAAAAGTAGCAGTTTCCATTCCGTTTGTTAATAATGCTACTATGTCTGATCTAATTAAAGAAGTTGACCAAGTGACGATTACGATGAATGATAAGGATGAAGTCATTAGTATCATTGTATCCGATCGTAATATGAATACGATGTATGCTCCTAACATTGTTAACTTTGATGGAGCGAATAAATTGATTACGGTGACCGATTCAGAAGGGGATAATGCGCAAGCAATTTACTTAACCGATGGGACTCGTTATATGATGGATGGCGTAAGCGTAGATTATAAGACGATTACAAGTATTGTAGATGGGTGGCAAAATATTGTACTTCGTTATGCGGAGCAAAATGATAAAAAGGTTGCTATCTATTATGATTTGGTTTCCAAATATGAAGGTGAGCTTGTGTCGTTGAACCAGACGGACAAAATTGTAACGTTCAGCCTGCCTGATGATACGATCGTGAAAATGGATTACAGAGGAGCTACGATCGACAGTCTAACAAATACATCGACTACGTTCTCGAATATGAAGGTGGGGACGAAGCTAACATTCGAGTTATCTTCATCTGATGTGAAAGTTACTTCCTTCAACTTACATGAAACACATCAACTAACGATTCAATCGATTACACAGTCTACGGAAGAAATTAAATTCAAAGATAGTAAAGGCGATTTATATTTCGCTCTATTTGATGAAGTGGAAATTGTAAAGGCCGATGGCTCTGCTGCAACTCCCAAAGATCTCGTGACTGGAAAAACAGTATCAGTAATTTTTGTTGGAAGCCAAATTTCAACGGTTACTATTCCGTAAATACGACATTATACGTAACATTTTGTGAAAACTGCCCTTTTTGGGCAGTTTTTTTTGTAATATAAGAAATTGTTACTTGCACAGTGTAGATTTTTTCGCTACACTTTGAACGATGGTTAAGAAGTGGAGGCAAACGAATGAATGGAAAGCAAAAAATGAGGCATGTGTTAGACATATTAGCTGATATGTTTCCTGATGCTCATTGTGAACTTATTCACAGCAATCCATTTGAATTAACGATTGCTGTACTGCTTTCAGCGCAATGTACAGATGAGACAGTGAATAAGGTGACGGTTAATTTATTTCAAAAGTATAAATCTCCAGCAGATTATTTGGCTGTGCCTCTTGAAGAACTTGAAGGAGATATCCGGAGAATTGGTTTGTTTCGAAGTAAAGCTTCTAATATACAAAAATTATGCCGTATCGTAATCGATAAGTATGATGGCGATGTGCCAGATACTCATGAAGGTTTAATTGAATTACCTGGGGTTGGACGTAAGACGGCTAATGTTGTGATGTCTAACGCGTTTGGCGTTCCTGCCATTGCTGTTGATACTCATGTTGATCGTGTCTCCAAACGTTTAGGTTTTGCCAAACAAGACGATACCGTATTAGAAGTGGAACATAAGCTGATGAAGCTAGTACCGCGAGAGGAATGGACCCTTACACATCACCGTTTAATCTTTTTTGGCCGCTATCATTGCAAAGCGCAAAATCCGCAATGTGCAGTCTGTCCTTTGATTGAGTTGTGCAAAGAAGGAAAGAAGCGTATGAAAGTCACTGAAACAACTAAAGCTAAGTTAAAAACTAATGCTAATGCAAAAACTAAACTAAAGTAATGAGGATGATTAACAAATGAAATGCATTTCCGTGTACACAAATAGCTTTGAAAATTTTTCTGATATTTATGAGCAAGTTCTAGAATCACCACCACAAGACAATGAAGATATTGTAGTTGATGGCATTACGGTAAGTGGATCTGGACATGTACCAACTCAATATATTGAACGTATGCGTGCAAAACCAGAGGTTGTTGTTATGAGAGAAAAAGCTCGCGATATTATGATTCTTCAACACGGTAACGTATTTGAAATCTGCTTACCATCTGATGAAGAAGAAGTAGAAGAATATGAAGAAGAATTAGAAGTTGTTGAATAAGGAGAGACATTGATATGTCGATGGTTAGTTTACTAGAGAAGATTCAATATATCTCAAGTGAAATGACTTCACATAACGATCATATACATGCTCACAAAGCATTAGAGTTGAATAGTAAGCTGACTGAAGGTCAGCTTACTATTGCTTTATGTGGACACTTTTCTGCAGGGAAATCTACATTAGTTAATACTTTATGTGGCGCCAAATTGCTACCATCTAGCCCAATTCCGACAAGTGCGAATGTCGTTACGATTTCATATGGCAAGCAGAGCAAGGCAGAAGTAGAAGTGTGGAGTAATGGTATCACTCGATATGATGAAGTAGCAATTGAACAGTTAGAGCAATATTGTACCGATGGTGAAAAGTTTATTTCGGTTAATATACAGTATCCAAGTCCTCTATTAAAGAAAGGACTAGTACTACTTGATACACCTGGAATTGATTCAACCGATGCGGCACATAAGCTAGCGACAGAATCCGCTTTACATATGGCAGATGTCGTGTTCTATGTAATGGATTATAATCATGTTCAATCAGAAATTAATTTTTCCTTTGCGAAAGAGCTGAAGGAATGGAATAAGCCATTATACTTTATCGTTAATCAAATTGATAAGCACCGCGAGCAAGAATTAAGCTTCGCGTCCTATGAGCAAAGTGTTGTAGAAGCGTTCCATGCATGGCATTTGGAGCCTGCTGGCATCTTGTATTTGTCATTGCGAGAACCCAATCATCCGCATCATCAATGGCATTTATTACAGCGCTTACTTGATGAATTAGCAAAACAACAATCGCATCTAAGTACATTTAGCGTCTGGTCATCGATTTTCCAGTTAGCTAAGGAGCATGGTCAGATCATAGAGGAACACTCCTCTGAGAAGCGCCACGAGCTGCTAGAGGCTATCGGAGGCGAAGATCAGCTTATTCATGTGGAAACACAATTGCAGGCGCTTAATGGAGAAATCTCAGAACTGCAAGCGCAATCAGAACAGTTTCCAATTGTGCTTCGCAAAGAAATTGAGGAAGTATTAGACAATGCGAATATTACACCTGCTGAACTACGGGATTTGGCTCATCAGTTTCTGGAAAGTCGAAAGCCAGGCTTCCGTCAAGGTCTACTATTTGCCAAGGGCAAGACCGCTCAAGAGCAAGAACGCCGCCTGGCACAATTTTATGTAGAACTGAAAAAGCTCACGAATGCAGCGATTGAATGGCATCTTAAAGTACTGCTTCGTAACGCAGGTAAGAAAATCGCTTATGACGAGCAAAGGTTAGAGCAGCTTCTGCTAATGGTTGATGAGCATAGTCCTTCGGAGCAATTGCTCAATGAAAAAGTAAATCATGGAGCAGTTTTCGGTAATGAATATACGATAACGTATAGTAAAGACTTGTCCAATACGATTAAGCTTAACTATCGCCTTGTTGCACTCACTATCGTTGATCAATTGTGGGACCACTTGAAGACTAGTCATCTGACTCGAAGTAATGAGCTACATGAGCAACTGATGCAGTGGAAGGAACGGGCAGCGGCAGTAGAACAGTATCGTTTGCTTGAAGAGGAAATTTCTGAATATCAAGTGAAGCTACTGTCTAGCTTAGAGCCACCTATTCAGTCGCCTATTCTGCCTAATCCGTCGCAGCTGCTTCTAGAAGAGGAGCAACCAAGTCAAGAGGATGAATTGTTATCATTTGTTGGGCAGAAGGAGCAAGTCGATCTAAGTGAGATGTTCGCTGCTCATGATGACAACGTGGCGAGCTCATTTTCTGTGGAGCAACAACAATCACTACAGTATGATATTAGTGATCAGCTTAAGGCGGTAGCGAAGCTCATTGCAACTGTAGAAGGTCTGGACAGTATTGCGCATGATTTATTAGTGAAAAGTGAGCGACTAACACATAATGAGTTTACGATCTCTTTGTTTGGTGCATTTAGCGCAGGTAAATCATCGCTAGCTAATGCACTAATTGGAGAAGCCGTCTTGCCCGTTAGTCCGAATCCGACTACAGCAGCGATTAACAGCTTATTACCTCCAAAAGCTGGCTTCGAGCATAATACTGCACTGATTTATATGAAATCGAAAGAACTAATGCTCGATGATATGTATTACTCATTGTCACTGCTAGGCCATACGATCCCCAAGAAAGCGAAAGAAGATGTTGAGCATCTCTTTAAGCTAATTGATAGTATTACACCTGATAGTATTCATAATGGGGGTAGAGCTCATTATAGCTTCATTAAAGCGGCAAGGCAGGGCTGGGCGGCACAAGAGCAATGGTTAGGTCAAGAACGTAAAGTTGATCGAGATCAGTATGTGTTGTATGTTGCGGAAGAACAACGCTCATGCTATGTACAAGAAATAAAGTTCTATTATGATTGTCCTTTGACTGCAGCGGGAATTATTCTAGTGGACACTCCTGGAGCTGATTCTGTTAATGCACGTCATACTGGCGTAGCGTTCAATTATATTAAAAATACGGATGCGATTATTTTCGTAACGTATTACAATCATGCATTTTCACATGCTGATCGACAGTTTTTGAACCAACTAGGACGCGTGAAGGATCAATTTGAACTAGATAAAATGTTCTTTGTCGTTAATGCAGCGGATCTCGCTTCGGATAGTGAAGAGCTTCAAGGTGTGTTAGATCATGTCGAGCGTAATTTGAATGGGCATGGCATTATGAAGCCAAGGTTGTTCCCGATTTCTAGTATTCAAGCGTTAGAAGCGAGACAGAATGAAGATCCGACGTTATTACAGCAATCAGGTCTAGCTGTATTTGAGCAACTGTTTTTCCAATTCATTCATGATGAGCTAGGTTCATTAACAGTAGATGCTGCTAAGCAGGAATTACTGCGTAGTCAGCAGTTAGTAGCAGGTCTGTTGCAAGGCGCACAGCATGCGCAAGCAGACAAAGCAGCGTCTCTACTAGCGCTCGCATCTGCTGAGCAAGCATTAGGTGAGCCAATTGAACGTTTTGCTAAGTCGATGATCCCGCAAGCGTTAAAACAAGAAATCGAAGAGTTAATGTACTATATTATTCAGCGTATACGTTTCCGGTTTGGCGACTTCTATAATTATGCCTTCAATCCATCACAGCTAAGGGATGATATAGGGCAGCTGTCACAAGCGGTATGGACGTCATGGCTAGAATTACAACGAACGCTTGCCCTTGAGTTAGAGCAAGAACTATTGGCTACTACGATGCGAGTTGAGAAGAAACTGAAGCAGCAACTAATGGAACCTTATATTCACTTAAGTGAACAAGCCGTTACCCAATTGAACGGTTACTCTCTCGCTGCCTTTCATATTGACGATATCGATCAGCCTGCAGGGCAAATTTCTTGGGCGTATGATGAGATGAAATCAAAGTGGCTGTGGAGTCAGTTCAAATCCCCAAAAACTTTTTTTGAAGGCGAAGGTAAAGTAGCACTTCGTAAAGAATTAGATGCGCTACTATTTCCAACGATGGAGATATGGATGAAGGCAGTAAGTAGCGAGTGGTTGCTGCACTATGATGCACAGTGGCAGGAGCATACGCAGATGCAAGCGAATAAATTGCTTGCTAGTATTGCTCAATTCACATCGCAGCAGCGTAAATTATTGTCTGATGAAGCTTATGTATTACAACTTCAAACCATTTCAAAAGCAGTTAATGACATCGTTGATATTGCTTGATTATCATTATCATAAATTACTTATTACGCGAATGTCCATTTCTTTCTATGTCAGAAAGAAATGGGCATTTTTGCACAAATGAGTGTGAAAATATGCAAAAATGGAGCAATACGAACATATTAGCTACTAAGTACCATCAATTGAGAGTAAAGTTAAACTATGTTCACTCATTTGCCATATTAAGAGTTCACATAGTTGGAAACGCTACAAATTGCAGTTTGCTGTTCTTTGCAGGAGTTGATAAGATTCTTGCATATTAAACAAATGTGGGGAGTTGACCGTCTTGGAAATACTGAGGCAGCTGAAAGCCTTCTATCTACCAGAGAAGAAATTTATTGTAGGATCATTGTTTTTCCTCGTTCTTGCTACTGGAGTAGGTCTTGCTCAGCCTTACCTTATGAAGTATTTGATCGACGAGATTATTTTGAAGGAGAATTTTGAACTCGTTGTACCAATTGCGTTATTAGTTGTAGGCGTTGTAACATTTAAGGCAATCAATCAGTTTTTACATGGTTTCTGTGGTGGTAGATTAGGTAATCGAGTCGCTACTAGAATGAGAAATGCATTGTATGAGAAGTTGAATACGCTGTCTTATCAATATTATGATAAGGCAAAAACGGGAGATTTGATGTCACGTTTAACGGCGGATTTGGAAGCTATTCGTAACTTTATTGGCTTTGGCTTTGCGCAATTATTGAATGTGTTCTTAATGGCAGTTTTAGGCGGAACAATGATGATGGTTTTCAGTTGGAAGTTAACATTAATTACGTTGTTACCACTTCCGTTATTGCTATTTCTTGCTTTCCGCTTTGAAAGTCGGATTCATCCAATATTTAGAGAGATGCGTAAAGCGATGAGTAATCTGACAACGGCTGTACAAGAAAATATTACAGGCGTTCGTACCGTTAAGTCGTATGCTCGAGAAGGCTTTGAAGTTGACAAGTTTTCAGAGCGAAGTGTTGCTTTTCAGAAGAATCAAATTAATGCGTCAGCCAAATGGGCACAGTATTTCCCGATGATGGAACTTGTCGCTAACCTATGTGTCATTATTCTGCTTGTAGCGGGTGGTACGATGGTTATCAATGGTTCTTTAACGCTTGGTCAGTTTGTTGCTTCTTTTAATTTAATCTGGTTCATTATTGGTCCAATGTGGGGACTAGGGTTCCATATTAATAACTACACGCAATTCAAGGCTTCTAGTGAACGCGTGTTAAATCTACTAGCAGAGCCGATTAAAGTGAAGAATAAAGCGCATGCAAAAGTACTTCATGCTCAAGATGTTGTGGGTGAAGTTAAGTTTAACCATGTAACATTTAACTATCCAGATAAGAAGCCTGCTGTAACGGATATTGACTTACACGCTCCTGCTGGGTCAGTCATTGGTTTACTTGGAGCAACAGGTTCTGGTAAATCAACGATAATTCAATTGCTGATGCGTGCCTATGATGTTAAGCAAGGTTCAATTACAGTTGATGGTCAAGATATTCGTGAGCTAGATGTCGGATCGCTGCGTACGATTATTGCACCTGTATTCCAAGAGACTTTTCTTTTCTCATCGTCTATTAGAGATAATATCTCTTATGGTATTTCTGGGTTATCACAAGAGGATGTCGAACGTGCAGCAAAGCTTGCGAAAGCCCATGAATTTATTATGGAAATGCCACTTGGATATGACACGGTCGTAGGGGAACGAGGCATGGGGCTATCTGGTGGACAGAAACAACGTCTTGCGATTGCGCGCGCATTTATCAAAAATCCGAAAATTCTCATTCTTGATGATGCGACCAGTGCAGTCGATATGGAAACAGAGCATGATATCCAAGCGGGCTTCAAAGAGCTAATGGCTGGCAGAACGACATTTATTATTGCACATCGTATTTCATCGTTAAGATTTGCCGATGAGATCATTGTGTTAGACGAAGGTCATATTGTACAACGTGGTAATCATCAATCATTACTAACGCAAGATGGACCTTACCGAGACACATATCAAATACAATATGCTGATTCGCCAGAGCAACAAATAGCCTCTGCGGTTAGTGAGAAAGTGTAGAGGAGGTCTTGTAAATGGCGAAAAAAGCAAAAGTAGAAGAAACGATTAAAAATGATCGTTTTATATATACGGATGATGACGCAATTGAGAAAAGTTTTAACTGGGAACAGCTTAGTCGATTATTTACTTACATGAAGCCTTATAAGCGTGAACTTATTCCTGTTATCATCATGATGGTTATTGGTACATTAACTAAACTAGGTGTACCACTACTTATCTTTTATGGAATTGACCATGTCATTGATCCCAAGAAAGGGTCAGGGCTAACTAGTGATCTGTGGCTATTAGGCGCAATTATGCTTGGAATGTATCTCATTCAGTTATTTGCAACACAGTTTCGAATTCGTAATACGAATATCATTGGTCAAAAGGTACTGTATGATCTGCGTACCCATATATTCACTCATATTCAGAAGCTATCATTCCGCTTTTTCGATAAGCGACCAGCCGGTTCAGTCCTTGTACGTGTAACGAATGATGTTAATGCCCTGCAAGATTTGTTCACCAATGGTGTAGTCAATCTATTGATGGATATTGTTCAATTAGTAGGTATCGTAGTGATCTTGCTGGCGATTAACATTAAGCTAGGCTTGGCAGTTATGATTACTGTTCCGCTCATGTTTATTGTGTCTACTTCATTGCGGAAACGGATTCGGTTTGCTTGGCAGGATGTTCGGATGAAAAACTCGCGCATTAACTCACATTTGAATGAAAGTATTCAAGGGATGAAAGTGACGCAAGCTTATGTACAAGAAGAGAACAATATCAAATTTTTCAAAGATATGAATGCATCTAACTTGAAATCTTGGAATAAAGCATCAGCAATGAATCAGGCGTTTGGTCCGATTATTGAGATCACTTCTGCGATCGGTACTTGTATACTATTCTGGTACGGTACTCATCTTATTCAGATTGGAGTATTCTCAGTAGGTATGTTAGTTGCATACTCAAGCTATATGAGTAACTTCTGGGAGCCGATCAATCGTCTTGGTCAAATGTATTCACAATTACTAATCGCGATGGCATCATCAGAGCGTATCTTCGAATTTATCGATGAAGAACCTAATGTTGCACAGAAGACGGAAGCAGGAGCATTGCCGCATATTGAAGGTAATGTAAAGTTTGAAAATATCGTATTTGAATATGAACCTGGTAGACCTGCACTGAAAAATATTTCGATTGATGTGAAAGCTGGTCAATCGATCGCTTTGGTCGGTCATACTGGCTCGGGTAAAAGTACCATTATTAATTTGCTATGTCGCTTCTACGATCCTGTACAAGGACGGGTTCTCATTGACGATACCGACATTCGAGATATTACATTTGACAGTTTGCGAACACAGGTAGGTCTTGTGATGCAAGATACGTTCATCTTCTCAGGAACGATCAAAGATAATATTCGTTATGGTAAATTAGATGCGACTCATGATCAGATTGTAAAGGTAGCGCAAGCTGTTAACGCTCATGAATTTATTATGAGTTTGCCAGATGGCTACGATACGCAAGTAGAAGAGCGGGGCAATATGTTATCTATGGGTCAAAGACAATTATTATCATTTGCTAGAGCGTTATTGTCTGATCCGAAAATTCTTATTCTTGATGAGGCTACGGCGAGCATTGATACCGATACAGAATTGAAAATTCAAGCTGCATTGAAGGTGCTGCTGAAAGGCAGAACATCGTTCATGATCGCTCACCGACTATCTACGATTCGTCATGCTGATGATATTATCGTGCTAGATCATGGTCAAATCGTCGAACAAGGTAATCACCAACGATTGATGCAAGAAAAAGGCGTATATTATGGACTCATCCAAGCACAATATCGTTATTTATAGTTGATTTTTCTACGAAGAACCTCAATAATGGAAGAAAACAATGTCTATTCACGAATATTAGTATTCGAAAGAGTAGTCATATGATTCCAGGAGGTTCTTTTTTTATGTATGGAGCACCATATTCAAATAAAGCTCGTAAATTGCTTTTATTAGGTTCTGGAGAGTTAGGTAAAGAAGTTGTTCTGGAAGCACAGCGTCTTGGTGTAGAAACGATAGCGGTAGATCGTTATGAGCATGCTCCTGCTATGCAAGTAGCCCATCGCTCTTATGTTATTAATATGCAGGATGGAGAAGCTTTGCGCCAAGTCATTGAAGCTGAAAAACCTGATTATATTGTCCCTGAAATCGAAGCGATAGCGACTGATATGTTAGTACAATTAGAGTTAGAAGGTCATCGTGTTATTCCAACTGCTCGTGCCGCGCAGCTTACAATGGATCGTGAAGGTATTCGCAGATTAGCTGCGGAAACACTCGCTTTACCTACAGCACCTTATCAATTTGCTGAATCATTAGATCAATTACGTGAAGCGACAGTGCAACTTGGTTTTCCATGTGTCATTAAACCTCTGATGAGCTCTTCAGGAAAAGGACAAAGTGTATGTCGTTCTGAGGAAGATATAGAAGTATGCTGGAAGTATGCTATGGAAGGCGGAAGAACGCAGAAACAACGTATTATTGTGGAAGGTTTCGTTCAATTCGAATCAGAAATCACGTTGTTGACCGTTCGCAGCGCATCTGGAACGAGCTTCTGTAATCCAATTGGTCATATTCAACGTGATGGCGATTATATCGAATCATGGCAACCACATGAGATGTCTGAAGCTCAGATTGTTGAAGCAGAGCAGATTGCACGAACGATTACTGATGAATTAGGTGGTTATGGTATTTACGGTGTAGAACTATTTCTAACGAAGGATGGCGTATTGTTCAGTGAAGTATCGCCCCGTCCACATGATACTGGAATGGTGACGATGGCAACGCAAGATTATTCGCAGTTTGCCTTGCATGTTCGTGCTATTCTAGGCTATCCTATACCTACCATTCGCCAATTGACGCCAGGTGCATCACATACGTTAAAAGCAACGATGGAATCAAAGCATTTTATGATTGGTGGAGTAGAAGAAGCATTATCTGTGCCTAATACTACGGTTCGCATATTCGGCAAGCCCGAGACTACAGTAGGTCGTCGCATGGCGGTAGCACTTTCTAGTGGAGATAATACGGATGAAGCGAGAAGCTATGCAACCAGAGCAGCAAAATCATTATTCATTGAAGAGATAGTTCAATAAGTGGACTTTGATTATAAGAAATTAAGTAGGTGAAACAATGGGTAAGAAACAGAAAAAGGTAACAAAGCAAAAGGAATTTACGAGCAGCAAAAATGAATCTAACACGACAAGTGGATCAAGCTTGAAGGATTTACTCGGTAGTGATGTGCTGGAAAAGTTGAAAGCACAAAGTGACGCACTTGTACAAGCGGATCAAGATCGTAAAAACAAGGAAGCCGAGGCGAAAGCGGAGCAACAACGCTTAGAGCAGAAGCGACTTGAAAATGATTTTGACTATTTGCTTAACAATAGTGATACAAATTGGAGTAAATATAAGTAACAGATATAAGTAATGCTTTAGTATTAAGGTAAGTTGGACTGCTCTGAGAGTCGTTATAATATGACTTTTAGAGCAGTTTTTTTGTGCTGTGATTTTCTAGCTAAGCTCCATTCAGCACATTGCGCATCGATCCGCAATACCAGTACTCTCAGTGCACCTCACACCTATTAACGAAACTTGCGGACTGTAAGGACGTTATTCCTACGTTTTTCGCTTATTATGAGTTATCGAGGACTCAGAGGACGTTATACACTCGTTTGCGCTGAATGTAGCTACTACGCCATAACAAAGCCAAAAGTACCTTTAATAAGCGCTGAATGGTGCTATCAAGCACGGCGAAATAAAGAAAAAGTTTCTTTAATAGTCTGTTGACATGGCAATTAAGCGTAGTTAATGTAACTTTTTGCGCTGTTAATAACATTCACGATTTCTAGGCAACTGTCATATGCTAGAAGCAGAGGACTTAGAATGGAGTGGGTGACGGATGGAAATATCGGTTCGACAAGGCGACACACTATGGAATTATAGTGTCATGTTCGAAATCCCGATCGGACTAATTATCGATGCAAATCCAGATCTGGGCGATGAATTGCAAATTGGGGATGTTGTCGTAATACCTGGCTACGAATGGTATGAATATGAAATTGTAGCGGGCGATACGATCTGGCAAATTGCTAAGCGTAACAACATTACTGTTAATCTTTTGTTACAGAGTAATCCTAATCTAGAAGCTGATCAATTGCATATTGGATCTAAAATAAGATTGCCTCGGCGCATCGTTGGTAGAATAATCAATGCGAACAAAAATTACACATATGAGCATTTTTATCAAGATGCGATGAGGCTGATGGAAGTATATCCGATGTTAACGGTGAATTCGATCGGAACATCTGTAATGGGTAAAGATATATTAGAACTACGTCTAGGAACAGGACCATCAGAGCTACATTATAACGCGGCAATGCATGCGAATGAATGGATTACTGCTGCATCGTTGATGACTTTTATTAATGATTTCTTGCTCGCTTTAACGAATAGTGGAACATTGAATGGCCAAAGCGTTTATCCAAGCTACAAGACACATACCTTCTCTTTCGTGCCTATGGTTAATCCAGATGGTGTTAATCTTGTATTGAATGGGTTGCCTGAGAAGGAGCCGTTTCGTTCGAATGTATATAATATCAATGATGAAAGTACTAATTTTCAAGGGTGGAAAGCAAATATTAATGGTATTGATCTTAATAAACAGTTCCCAGCGTTATGGGAGGTTGATGCTGTTCAAGGCCCACAAGAGCCGGCGCCGCGAGATTACTCAGGCACAGCTCCGCTAACGGAACCAGAAGTGATTGCTCTTGCTAATCTGACGAAAGAGAGAAATTTCAATCAAGTGTTAGCTTTGCATACACAAGGAGAAGAGATATATTGGGGCTTCCAAGGGTTAGAACCACCTGAATCAGAAATGATTGCTAATCGAATGGCACAAGCGAGTGGATACAATGCTGTTCGAACGGTGAACAGTACAGCTGGTTATAAAGATTGGTTTATTCAAGATTGGCGTAGACCTGGATTCACGATCGAATTAGGATTGGGCACAAATCCATTGCCACTAGATCAATTTAATGATGTGTATGATGCTACAAAAGCTATTATTTTGGAATCAATGAAAAGTGTAAATGCTTGATGCGTTGAAAGTTGGATGTGATAAAAGTTGGATACGATGAATAAGTGAAGCTTCGGCTTTCCGTGATGGAATCATGGGGAGCTGAGGCTTTTTTTATTGTAAATGAGCTGCTCAATTGCTTATTTGCTATCTTATCTGTTGTAGTGTAATGTAATGTAGAATATACGTTCGTATCGGTGTGTTGACAGAATTATACTATGAATCATTTACCGTTCACAAAAATTGGGATTAGCGTTTGCCTAATTGGCAGTATTGCGAGTATGATGTTATTATGTTTGCTATGCTAACATAGCTTAGTCGGCGGCGAATATGAATTGAAACGAAAGAAAAGACAAAGACAGGTAGTTGATTGGGGGAAGATCATGACAGAGCATATCGATCTTTTTAATACAGTTACAAAGAGCGAAGATTATGGTGCGGATGATATTCAAATTCTTGAAGGCTTAACAGCTGTAAGGAAACGACCAGGTATGTATATTGGTAGTACAGGCAGTTCAGGACTTCATCATTTGGTATGGGAAATTATCGACAATGCTGTAGATGAGCATTTGGCAAAGCATTGTTCAGCGATAGAAGTGACTTTACATAAAAATGGTTCAATTACCATTCATGATAATGGTCGAGGAATTCCAACAGGGATGCACAAATCGGGAATTCCTACACCACAAGTCGTATTTACAATTTTACACGCGGGTGGAAAGTTTGGCGGCGCAGGATATAAGAAGTCTGGTGGATTGCATGGCGTAGGCGCTTCTGTTACGAATGCACTATCGGAATGGCTTGAAGTAGAAATTTTCCGTGAAGGTAAAATTCATAAGCAACGGTTTGAATATTGGATTGACAAAAAAGGCAAAGAGCATGTCGGAGAGCCAGTTTCTACTCTAGAAGTGACTGGAAATACGAATCGTACAGGAACAAAGGTTACATTTAAACCAGATATTAAAGTGTTCGCTAACGGTATTCACTTCAATTACGATACATTAGCAGAGCGATTGCAAGAAATTGCTTTTCTTAACTCTGGGTTTAAAGTTACGATTAAAGACGACCGTACGGGTACAATCGATATATTCCATTACGAAGGTGGAGCAAAGCAATTTGTCGAATTTTTGAATGAAGGCAAATCGGTTTTGCATGATGTTGTCCATTTTGCTGGTGAGAAGGAAGATATTGAAGTTGAAATCGCGCTTCAATATAACGATGGTTATACGGAGACGATTGTATCATTTGTCAACTCGATTCCAACTCGTGGCGGCGGTACGCATGAGACAGGTTTCAAGGCTGCCTATACCCGAGTCATGAATGATTATGCTCGTAAGGTAGCTATTCTCAAAGAAAAGGATAAAAACCTCGATGGTAATGATCTTCGTGAAGGTATGATGGTGGTCATTAATACGAAGATGTCTGAGGTTGAATTTGTTGGTCAGACGAAGGATCAACTCGGAAGCTCATCTGCACGTGGTACGGTTGATGCCATTGTAACTGAGCGTATGAACGTTTTTCTTGAGGAAAATCCACAGGTTGGTCAATCTCTTCTGAAAAAAGCTGTACAAGCTGCAAGAGCTCGTGAAGCGGCACGCAAAGCACGTGAAGAAATTCGCACAGGGAAGAAACGTAGTGAAAGCTCCAATCTGGGAGGTAAGCTGACGCCTGCGCAATCGAAAGATTCCTCGCGTAATGAGCTGTTCATCGTAGAGGGTGACTCTGCGGGAGGATCAGCAAAGCAAGGTCGAGATTCGAAGCATCAAGCGATTTTACCGCTTAAAGGTAAGCCGATGAATCCTGAGAAATCAAAGCTTGCTGATATTTTGAAAAATGAAGAGTATCGTGCGATTATAGCGGCGATTGGAGCTGGTGTTGGTTCTGAATTTGAAGCTGAGGAAAGTAATTATAGTAAAGTAATTATTATGACCGATGCCGATACTGATGGCGCCCATATCCAAGTATTGCTACTTACATTTTTCTATCGCTATATGAAGCCATTAATTGATACGGGTCGTGTCTTTATTGCACAGCCGCCTTTATATAAAGTAACTCGCAAATCAGGTAAGCTGAATACGATTCGATATGCTTGGACCGACGAAGAGTTACAAAATTATACGAAAGAAATGAATAAAGGCTTCGAACTACAGCGTTATAAAGGTCTTGGTGAGATGAACCCTGATCAGCTTTGGGAAACGACAATGGATCCTGAGACGCGTACGTTGCTGCAAGTTCAGATCGAAGATGCCGCTAAGGCAGAACGTCGTGTATCTACTCTTATGGGAGATAAAGTAGATCCTCGTAAGCGCTGGATCATTGAGAACGTAGACTTCACAGATTATGTTGAGTAGGTAAGGTAATTCAAAACGTGGGCTTTGATAACGATGAGTATGCTGACGTAGCATATTCGACATCGCATCTGAAACGAACTAATGCTTTCGAGGTATGTTTCTTTCAGAAACATCTTAGGTTCGCGTGTACAAAAACGTACACTTGCGCTTCCGCCTTTCTCAAGTAGCGTTTCACCTGCTCGACTTGCGAAAGCCCACGTTTTGAACCTTTATTTAAATAGTAATACAAATATTTCGTAGCCATGCTGAAAAGTTTAAGGAGCGAGGATTATGAGTACTTTAGAAGAATTTTTACCTGCGTTTCTTGAAGAAGTGGTAGGGGACCGCTTCGGACGCTATTCCAAATATATTATTCAAGATCGCGCGATTCCCGATGTGCGTGATGGCTTAAAGCCAGTACAGCGTCGTATTTTATATGCCATGTACGATTCAGGTAATACACCTGATAAGCCATATCGTAAATCAGCGAAAACAGTCGGTGATGTAATGGGTAACTATCATCCCCACGGTGATTCATCGATCTACGATGGTATGGTGAGAATGGCGCAGCCATGGAAGATGGGCTATACGCTTGTCGATGGTCATGGTAACTGGGGATCACAAGATGATGATCCTGCAGCAGCGATGCGTTATACGGAAGCGCGCTTGTCGAAGATTGCGATGGAACTATTACGCGATATTGAAAAGCGTACTGTATTATTCAAAGATAATTTTGATAATACAAACAAGGAGCCTGTCGTATTACCGTCACGTTATCCCAACTTGTTAGCTAACGGTGCTAGTGGAATATCCGCTGGTTTTGCAACGGAAATACCTCCACATCATCTCGGTGAGATTATTGATGCAAGTATTGCTTACATGAATAATCCTGCGATTGAGCTTCCTGAAATTATGCAAATTGTTAAAGGTCCAGATTTCCCTACCGGTGGTATTATTATGGGGGAAGATGGGATACGCGACGCATATGAAAGAGGTAAAGGACGTATTTACGTACGTTCCAAAACAGAGATCGAAACGCTTCGCGGTGGCAAACAGCAAATTGTTATTACGGAAATTCCTTATCAAGTTGTGAAATCACGCCTTGTAACGGCGATGGAAAATATTCGACTTGAGAAAAAAGTAGATGGTATCGCTGAAGTTCGTGATGAGAGTGGTCGTAATGGATTAAGAATTGTTGTCGAGCTGAAGAAGGATACTGATGCTACAGGTATTCTTGCTTATTTGTTCAAAAAAACAGATTTGCAGGTTACGTATAACTTTAATATGGTTGCGATTGTTAATAAAGCTCCGCAACAATTAGGTATCCTTTCAATGATTGCTGCTTATATCGAGCATCAGAAGGAAATCGTTACGCTACGTACCAAATACGATCTTGAAAAAGCTGAAGACCGTGCCCATGTGCTAGAAGGTCTCGTAAAAGCACTTAATCTACTTGACGAGATTATCGAAACGATTAAAGCTTCGAAAAATCGTGGAGATGCTAGTGATAACTTAATGGCAAAATATCAGTTCAGTGAACGACAAGCTGACGCTATTCTTACATTACAATTATATCGCTTAACGAATCTTGAAGTTAATTCTTTGGAAAAAGAACATGCAGAGACGATGAAGAAAATTAAGTATTTGCGTTCTATTCTTGATAATTCCAAGAAACTAATTGCTGTTATCCAGCAGGAGCTACTAGAAATCAAGTCAACGTATGAAATTCCGCGTCGTTCATCTATCCAGAGCGAAGTGGAAGAGCTGAAAGTTAATCTTGAAGTGCTCGTTAATTCAGAAGATGTTCTTGTTACATTAAGTCACGAGGGCTATGTGAAGCGGACGAATATGCTTTCTTATACGCGATCAGGTGCTGAGCTTGAAGGCTCTGGTGTGAAGGAAGGCGATGTGATTCGTGAATTGCTGCAAGTGAACACGCTAGATAACTTGCTTTTATTTACGAAAAAAGGACAGTATTTCCTACTGCCCGTTCATCAGATTCCAGAGTTCAAATGGAAGGATACCGGTACAGCAATCGTTAACATCATTCCACTAGCGAAAGATGATAGCATTGTAACGGTCATTCCTATTAGAGATTTGAACATTGAGAAAAGTCTCGTCTTTGTTACGAAGCGTGGCCAAGTAAAACGAACAGAGTTGAAGGAATATGCAACGACTCGTTCGACAGCGATTGCGGCTTGCAAAGTATCGGATGGAGATGAAATTGTTACGGTAGTATTAAGTGACAGTACATTAGATTTGATGCTAGTTACTGCACAAGGAATGTCCATTCGTTTTGCTGAAAGTGAAGTGAATGCGATGGGCCGAACGGCTGGCGGCGTTAAAGGAATTAGCTTAAAAGCAGATGATGAGATTGCATCAGCACTTTGGGTTGATAATGATGAGGGTGAAGTTCTTGTCATCTCCGACACTGGTCACGGTAAACGTACATTGTTACTCGATTATCCGATTCAAGCTCGTGGTGGTAAAGGTGTGCAAACCTTCGAGTTCAAAGAGGGTAAACGTGTTCGTACGAACGGACAGAAGCTATTTGCAGCATTCTATTGTCGTGAGCCAATTCAGATCTCAGCATTTACTGAAAAAGCTGTTAAATATGTCGTAGACTCTGAACGTACAATTATAGAAGAACGCAAAGCAATCGGACGAGCAATATTTACGTTCGATAAAGATGACTCTATTAGAATATTGTTTCAGCTTAAAGAGTTAAAGGGAATAGCAAAAACTGATCTGTAACGATTAGATAAATAGTAATATCAATATTAAATGGAACAAGGGTTCTCCTCATGTAGGAGAACCCTTGTTTTGATGATGTCATTCTAATTGAGAATATCTTTTTTAATAGTTGAAAATGTAGGCCATGTCGAAAAATGTTGGATAATTTTCGTTTGTAGGAATAAGGAACCATTTGTAAAATCTTGTAACGGGATCGTTTGTGAAGAAGTAGTGATTTTGTCACTTTTTTACTTAGTAGTGTAAAAATACTTAGCTTTTTACTGGAAAACCTTGTGGTTTTATATTACACTTATGAGAACACCTCAATGGAAGGAATTAGATGATGATAGATGTACATTGTCATATCCTGCCAAATCTTGATGATGGCGCCTTGGATATGGAAGAGGCAATTGCGATGGCAAGACAAGCAGTGAACGATGGAATTCAACATGTTGTGGCAACACCACATCATCGGGCTCATCACTTCTTTAATGAACGAGTGACGATAGAGAGGTCTGTTCAACAGTTGAAGCAGCAATTAGTAGACTATAATATACCATTACATATTTATCCTGGGCAAGAAGTTCGTACATATTCGGACCTTATGCTAGATTACGAGAAGGGTCTTTTGCAATCTCTTAATAATAGTCGTTACTTGCTGGTAGAATTTCCAAGTTCACATGTACCTGATCTAGCTGAAGAAATCATGTATGAGTTGAGTCTATTAGGTGTGGTTCCGATTATTGCACATCCGGAACGTAACAAAGAGCTTGCTAATGATAGTACTAGATTGAAAGATTTAGTTCGCGAGGGAGCATTGGCTCAGATGACGACCAATTCAATAACAGGTCAACTAGGGAAATCTATTCAAAAGAAATCTCTTGCTATGTGTAGGGAAGGACTTGTTCATTTCATTGCAACTGACGCACATAATGTACAGACTAGACCATGTATCCTTTCTGAGGCATACCAATTAATTAATGACCAGTTAGGCAAAGAGTTTGTTGATTACTATCAGACAAACGCAGAGCTATTGCTACAAAATGAAGCTATCGAACAACAAAATCTTTTGATGGCTAAGCGTAGCTGGTACAAATTTTGGTAGTGGTTTCAAAAATGGAGGAGAGAAATGAATCTATTAGTAAAAAGAATGGTACAAACCATCGCGCTTTTACTAGTTTTGGTAGTAGGAGGCAGCGCTGTTGGTTCGCCAATAAGTGAAGCGGCAAGTCAAAAGTCTCTCACTGTTGAACGGATCGATATGCATTTTATCGTGGATGGTAAGGTGTACCACACGCCGAAGGATCAACAGGCATTCGTCTACAAAGGGCGTACTTATGTGCCAATTCGCTTTGCGAGCTATTTGTTTGAGAATTGGGTCGTATGGGATCAAGCTAACGCAACTGTCAATATTGATCACCCTACAGCAGCACAATTGAAACAGCTGCAACAATTCAAACAGCAATATTTGACTCCGAATGCAGATATCACGAAGCCAGCATCAGTTGGACGTACTGAGAAAATAGCTCAGAACACGATTGAAACGAGCTATAAGTTTTATGGGGTAAAACAACTAGCACCTAGTGATGCTATCACTGTCAATTATAAAGGTACTGTGTATGTCCCTGTTAGATACTTCTCAACGCAAACAAACAGTACGATCTCCTATAATGGAGCTGCCAAAAGTATTACTATGAAGCTTGCCAAGAATCAAGGGGATTCGAATACAGGTAATGGTAATGGCGACGGCAGTAGTGAAAATGGTGAGAAGCCTGGCGGTTCTGGTGCTGGTGCTACTGATCCAGGAGCGGGAGCAATTGATCCAACTAAGCCTACAAGAGCAAGTATTATAGCTGCAACTCAGACAAAGTTGGAAGAATTGCAGTCGGGATGCTCAACAAAAGCGTCTTCGCTTTATAACAAGTTTTTAACCGCAGCAGATAGTGATAAGCAAACTTACATTAATCAAGGATTTGCAGCAGTTGATGATTGCGATACGCAATTTGGAGCAGCAATTAGTAGTATGAATTCACAGCTAGAGCAGCATGGATATGAAAGCGGCGATGAAGCTTCCACATTCCAAAAAAAATACGATGATACTAAGGCTGCTATGTATGCGAAGTTTTTAGGTTAATAGTTTCAGATGACGATTTCGTCATAATAATATATGAGGTGATAATGAAATGATGAAAATGACTAAAAAAACAATTATGTTATCCGCTGTAGCATTGATTGCAGCTAACGCTTTAACTTTTGGCCCTGTTTCTTATAAAGTGAGTGCAGCAGATCCAGTAGTTGTTGAAAGTGTTGAAAAATGGAATAGTATTCATACACAAATTGACGATGATTTGAAAGCTTTAATAAATCCTGCAGTAACTCAAATCAATACAATCGTGGATAATACTGATGCCGTTGATTTATTACCTGGACTATGGAGTGGCCTTGATTCTAACGTTGATAAAACGGCTGCTGAAACTTTAGTCAAGGAAGTTATTAAAGGTTTGATCAAAGAAATGTATACAGATGGTTCTTCAGATTTAAGCAATGGATTAAACGCTAAACTGAATGAGTTGGCTGTAGAGCTTGGTAATGGAGCAAACTATCCTACTCTTAATAAAAAAGATGTTGCAGACTTCGTAATTGAGCTTGAGAAACAGGTGCTTGCGAAAGTTCGCACTGCTGACATAAGCAATATTGTGGGCGTTGAAGATGCAATGGCAGCATTTTCTCTAAGCTTAGATGAAGTAATCCCAGCGGTTTGGGGTAACACTAACCTAGAGGTTGTAAAGTTTTTACGTGAACTATATCCAAATCAAGCGGCATTAAAGGCTGATCTTGTTATTATGCAAACAGAAATAGAAGCTAACGCTACAAATAAGGAAGAACTTAAGCTAGCTGGTGCTGCACTAGGACTTGCTTATGTTAAGGCTGGGCTAGTTAATCAAGATGCACTAGGTACTCCACAGCGCTTAAGTAATACAAAATACAGTTTCCCTCAATTCAAAATATTGGGAGCGCAAATAAAAGGTCTTCCTGTTCATGCATTCAAATTTACAGCGCCTGGCTTGACATTTACAGTAGAGGGTGATTACTTAGTTGCAACAACTGCAACACCAATAACATCTGCTACATCTTTTACTGTAAAAGCGACGTTGAGAACTGATTTAATCCCTGTTGGATTACGTGGTGCCGATGTATTTACTCAAAATGTAACATTGAGACCTGCATCTAGTGTTGGCGGTGGCGAATTCATTGATACTGAACTAAGTCTAGTACCTAACGCAACTGCAATCGCTCAAAACATTAATGCGAAAATCGAAGCTGCTCTAGTGGAAATTGGAGAAGTAGACACAAATAAAGATCTATTCGCACTTCGCGCTTTGATTGAAGACGAATTAAGAGCTGCACTGACTGTAAATGCTGCTGGTCAGTTAACTTATAATAACGGCGTTGCTGAATTGAAGCTATCAGCGGCAGACTTAAGTAATGTATTAAGCCAAGTAGATGGAATTGTGAAAACGGCTAATGCAGCACTTCAAGCAGTAGTAGAAGGTGCGGATCCAGTTAAACCGGTTCTTAATCTATCTGTAGGTAATCAGGCTGATGTTAAAGTAGTACTTTCTAGTGAGCTACTTAACGCTCTTGAAGCGAAAGGTATTTACGCAATTGGAGTAATTTCTAATGGCGTTATAATCGAAGTTCCTCTTACGGAGCTTAAAGGAAATAGCGTATTACAAATTACAAAGAATACTGGTATCACTCCGGAATTAAAAGCAGGAATGAAACAAGTATCTGATGTGTTCAATGTTTCGGTATTTGATGCAGAAGGTAATGAGCAGCATGAATTCAAAGCTCAAGCTCGTTTGGTTCTTCCAGTAAATAGCGGAAGTGTTACACATGCAAATTACTTAACACTTGCGAAAATCGAAGACGGCAAGCTAATTAATTTGGGTGGTTCTTATAACCCGGCTAAAACGCAATTCTCTGCAATGCGTAATACATTCTCATCTTATGTTGTTGTTGAGAACCCAGTAGCGTTCAAGGATACTAGTGAACTTGCTTGGGCAGAGGATGATATTCTAAAAGCAGCTGCGAAAGGTATTATTGTTGGACGCGCTGAAGGAGTATTCGCTCCACGTGCGGAAATTACTCGTGCTGAGTTTACAGCTATGCTTGTTAGAACACTAGGTATCGAAGCAGTTAGTCATACTGAAGCATTTGCTGACGTGAATGATAGTGACTGGTACCAATCTGTTGTAGCAACAGCAGCAGCTTACGGCTTTATCAATGGACGTTCAAGCACTACGTTTGATCCTGATGCACCAATTACAAGAAGTGAAATGGCAACAATTACTTCCAACGTACTTGTGAAAGTATTAGGCTACAAACCAGTTAGTGATGTGAATGATACATTGAATGTATTTACAGACCAAGATGAAGTTGTTCCAGCGCATCGTGCAGGTGTTGCACTTGTTGCACAAGAGGAAATTGTTCAAGGTAAAGGCTTAGGCGTTTATGATCCAAAAGGAACATTTACTCGTGCTGAAGCAGCTGTCGTTATTAACAAATTGTTGAACTTAAGATAATAGCACAAGATTCCTCCTCTGCTTCTCTGGGGGGAGGAATCTTTTTATTTTGGAACATTATGCAGTTGAGACCCCCAACAACACGAATAACTAGAATATGTATAGACGGGAGTACGTTCGAGAAATGGAATTAGAGCTTAGAGATTATGTGGAGATAATAAAGAAAAGACTAAAGTTAATCGGGGTGATTGTTGCAATACTAGCCTTGGTAACAGCAGTTGTTAGTTATTTTTTTATTAAGCCAGAATATGAATCGAAAACTATGTTAATAGTCAACAATAATAGCGAAGTAGCTAGTGGACTTGATTTGAATAGTGTCAATCTAAACCTGAGGTTAATCGATACATACAAACAAATTATTAAAACAACAGCGATTACGGATAAAGTTGCCGAACTTAATTCAGACCTTGAATTAACTGGTGAGCAAATCATACAATTAATTACAGTTTCTTCAGTAAATAATACTCAAGTATTAACGATTTCCGCTCGTCATCATGACCATGCAACGACGGTTAAGCTAGTTAACGATGTAGCAGCTGTATTCGTTCAAGAAATACCGAAAATTATGACCGTTAATAATGTGTCTATTCTCAATGAAGCGAAGCTTAGTGAAAATCCATCACCAGTACAACCAAACCCAATGCTTAATATTGCAATAAGTATTGTTATTGGCTTAATGCTTGGAGTGGGCATCGCCTTTTTACTAGAATACTTGGATGATACGATTAAAGATCCACAGGATGTTGCACAATATTTGGATTTACCAGTCTTAGTTAGTATACCAAGGCTAACTGCAGACGATTTTAAAGTCGGAGCTGCTAAAACACCTTCAAGGGTAACGAGATCTAATAGAGCGGAGGCGAGCAAAAATGTCACATTCACCGAGTAAATCGAAGCGTAACATTATTTCGCTTAGCAATCCAAAATCTCCAATTAGTGAATCATACCGAACTTTACGAACGAATATTAGTTTTTCGGCTGCTGATAATGAAGTAAGAGTCATTATGGTTACTTCCGCTAGTCCAGGGGAAGGGAAATCCACAACGGCTGCTAACATTGCGGTAACGTATGCACAAGCAGGTCATAAAGTTATGGTAATGGAACTAGACTTACGTAAGCCAACCGTTCATAAAACGTTCAACGTAACCAATCGTGCTGGCATTACGCATGTCTTAACCAAGCAAGCGGGCTTAGAGGAAGTAATTAGAGCGACGGATATTCCTAATATCGATATTATTAGCTCTGGTCCAATACCGCCGAATCCAGCAGAATTATTAGGGTCTAATCAACTAATTAAAGTGTTAAACGGGCTAAAGCAAGTATATGACATTGTCATTTTAGATACGCCGCCTCTTCTAGCTGTAACTGATGCACAATTGGTTGCTGCTA
This sequence comes from Paenibacillus sp. Y930, assembly GCF_056786375.1. NCBI lineage: Bacteria > Bacillati > Bacillota > Bacilli > Caryophanales > Paenibacillaceae > Paenibacillus > Paenibacillus sp. Y930. The sequence goes on from NZ_JBXCIX010000006.1 coordinate 46,755, forward strand.
ATTGTGATGGAGTCATTTTAGTTGTCGATTCTGGGCAAGTAAAGCGTAGTGCAGCCATTGATGCCAAAGAAAAGCTAGACAGAGTAAACGCTAAAATTTTGGGAGTAGTCCTTAACAACGTTAAGAAGAAGAAAAATGATAACTACTACTACTATTACTATGGAGAAACTGAAGACTAGTAGAGATGATGGAGGCAAGATATGAGCTACTCCCGGATGCGAACTCTAGTACTTATGATAGTAGATAGTAGTATTATTTTGGGTTGCGTTGCATTGGCATATTTATTTCGATTTGATGCAGTTCTTACTTCGGTAGAAATCCGGCAGGCCGCTATATATAGCGGGATCGCTATAGTAATAGGCTTAATTGTACTTTATAAGCATGGACTATATCGTCGTGCTTGGCAATTTGCTAGTATTGGTGAAGTTGTGCTCATCTTTAGAGCTGTAACGATAGGTATTCTATTAGCATATACCATTACTTCACTCGTCATTCCAGGACGTGTACCTATTTCAATTGGATTCCGCACCTATGAGCTAGCTCTATTAGGAATAGGGGGTTCAAGGTTTATCTTTCGTATTATTAAGGACAATTACATCAAACCGACTAATAAGCAACGACAGACGTTAATTATTGGAGCAGGTCAATGTGGTGTATTAGTCTTTCGCGAGCTTAAGATGAACGCGGCCTCTAATCAAGGAGCGGTTGGATTTATTGATGATGACCCGAGAAAATGGGGACAAAAAGTGCTAGGTCTTCATGTTATTGGTGGTAGAGAACATATTATTAAAATTTGCAATGAACAGCAAATAGATGATATTATTATCGCTTTACCATCGGCGTCCCGTACGCAAATATCAGACATAATTTCTATTTGTAAGCAAACGAATGCGAAGCTGAAGATGGTTCCGCAAATTAGTGAATTACTAGAAGGCAAAGTCGAGCTAAGTATGATCCGTGATGTCGGAGTTGAGGATCTGCTCGGGCGTGAGCCAGTTGTCCTTGAAAATGATGGAATTGACGAATATATTGCGGATAAGGTTGTATTAGTAACAGGGGCTGGTGGTTCTATCGGTTCAGAGCTTTGTCGGCAAATTATGAACTTCAAACCGAGTAAGCTATTGTTGCTCGGTCATGGGGAGAATAGTATCTATCAAATTCATCGTGAATTGAAGGATAAAGTTGAGAACCTAGTACCAATCATTGCAGACGTGCAAGATCGTAAGAGAATGGAACAAATATTCAGACAGCATCAGCCACATGTAGTTTTCCATGCGGCTGCGCATAAGCATGTGCCTATGATGGAAGAAAACCCCTCAGAATCCATAAAAAATAATGTATTCGGAACACGTAATGTGGCAGAATGTGCAGATATTTATGGAGCAGAGCGCTTCGTATTAATATCAACTGATAAGGCTGTTAACCCTACTAGCATTATGGGGACAACGAAGCGAATTGCAGAAATGTTTATTCAATGCTTAGCGAAGCAAAGTGCAACGAAGTTCAGCGCGGTGCGATTCGGTAATGTATTAGGAAGTCGCGGCAGTGTTATTCCGTTATTCAAGGAGCAAATTGCTGCAGGTGGACCTGTAACCGTTACTCATCCTGAGATGGTTAGATACTTTATGACGATACCTGAGGCTTCCAGACTTGTTATTCAAGCAGGTGCATATGCCAATGGTGGGGAAATCTTCATCCTTGATATGGGTGAACCCGTGAAGATCGCAGACCTTGCTAGAGACTTGATTCGTCTATCTGGCTATGAGCCTGAAGTTGATATTGAAATCAAATACTCAGGCATACGCCAAGGTGAGAAGCTGTATGAGGAACTGCTGCTGGAAGAAGAAGGAATGACCGATACAGAGCATAGTCGTATCTTTATTGGAAGACCCGCATCCTTCAATCGTGAAGATATTGAACTAGAGTTAAGACGGTTAGAACGTATATTAGGTGAAGATCGTGCAATTATTCAAGAGCTACTGTCTCGGATTGTCCCTACTTATGTTAGGGAGAAGACGGAAGATAAGAGGGTTCTTGTTTCGAGTTCATAATGCGTAAGGAATTAATGAGGATGGGGGGAGTGCAATAATGCTACTGCCTCCCTTTTGCGTGAGAGATACATAATTAAGAATACCAATATAGGAGATTAGACATGAGAAACATTCCTTTTTCACCTCCGGATATTACAGAAGAAGAAATAGCGGAAGTAGTAGATACATTAAGATCAGGCTGGATTACAACGGGTCCTAAAACTAAAAAATTCGAAAAAGAAATTGCAAAGTATTGTAATACCTCTAAAGCTGTTGCGTTGAACTCAGCTACTGCGTGTATGGAAATGACATTAAGGATGTTGGGAGTAGGTCCTGGTGATGAAGTAATTACATCAGCATATACATATTCTGCATCAGCAAGTGTGATTCATCATGTGGGAGCAACTATTGTGTTAGTAGACACTGGAAAAGATAGCTACCATATTGACTATGACGCAATCGCAGATGCAATAACAGAAAAAACTAAAGTAATAATTCCAGTAGATATTGCAGGAGTAATGTGTGATTATAGTCGGATTTTTGAAGCTGTTGAGAGTAAGAAGCACTTATTTAGACCATCTAATGTAACACAAAAATTGTTTGGTAGGGTTATTGTACTAGCAGATGCAGCTCACTCTATTGGTGCTACATATAAAGGTAGAATGAGTGGCGAAGTTGCAGATTTCACATCCTTCTCATTTCATGCAGTTAAAAATCTGACTACTGCTGAAGGTGGAGCTGTCACTTGGAGAGATGTTGCTGGGATGGATAATGAAGAAATCTATCGTCAATATATGCTCTTATCACTTCATGGTCAGACGAAAGATGCATTAGCTAAAACAAATGCAGGATCTTGGGAGTATGATATTGTTGCACCAAATTATAAGTGCAATATGACGGATATTATGGCTTCAATTGGATTAGTACAATTAAAAAGATACGGTCATATTCTTGAAAAAAGAAAAGAAATGATCCAGTTATATGATTACAAATTAAGAGATTTGAAAGTAACAAGTTTGAAGCATTACTCTGAATACATTAATTCTAGTGGTCATTTATATCTAGTGAGAATACACAATAAAAATGAACAATATAGAAATATGATTATAGAAGAAATGGCAAAAAAAGGGATTTCTACAAATGTTCATTATAAGCCGTTGCCATTATTATCAGCATATAAAGACTTAGGATTTAGCATTGAGAATTATCCAAATGCATTCGAAATGTATAAAAATGAAATTACACTACCATTACATACTCAACTAGATAATGAAGATATTGAATTTGTAACTGAAAGTTTAATTAGTTTACTATCTGTTTAGTATAGAGTGAAAAGTGAGGTTAATCTATGTATGCCAAGATCTTAAAAAGAATTTTTGATTTATTATTATCCTTATTAGCTCTCCCTTTTTTTGCAATAATAATATTAATTGTTTCTCCATTAATATATATAGAAGATAAGGGACCTATCTTTTATAATGCCCAAAGACTTGGGAAAAAAGGTGAATTATATAATATGTATAAGTTTAGAACGATGAAAGTAAATGCGGGGGATATAAGAAACCCAGATGGTTCTACCTTTAACTCAGAAGATGATCCTCGTTTAACTAAAGTGGGGAAAATGTTAAGGAAAACGAGTATTGATGAAATTCCTCAAATATTGAATGTTATTATTGGAAATATGTCAGTTATTGGACCGCGTCCAGATTTGCCAGAGCATATTAATTATTATCAAGATAAGGAAATTAAAAAATTGGAAGTTTTACCAGGAATTACTGGATACAACCAGGCATACTTTAGAAATTCAAATGAATGGAAAGACAGATTAGTAAATGACGTTTATTATGTTGAAAATTTATCTTTAATATTTGATGTGAAAATATTATTTAAGACAATTGATAGTATTATGAACAAAAAAGGAGTTTATATCTCTGCTCAAACTAATGATACAAGAGGTGTAAATATTAATGATAAATAATGATTTTTTATCAACAATGCAATACGATTGCTTTGCTTTAGATTGGGATTCTGATTATTTTGGAGTGAAATCTGCCAGGGTTAATTTAAAAGCACAGCTTAATAGCAGTCAATTTTCAGTGATTACTAATTACTGTGAAAAGTTTGAGTTTATAACGATTTCTAATGAAGGAAATATTAATGAAAATAATCAAGCATTAGGACATTGCTCAAATCTATTTTTAGCTGATATGAATATACAATTTTCTAAGAAGATGGAAAAAATAAACATTAAAACTGATAAGCGGGTTAAAATCAATAATAATATCAAGGAAAATATAGATATTATCCGATTAGCTGATTTGTCATTCCAATATTCTAGATTTTTCAATGATTCTAATTTAGATAAAGGTAAAGCTTTTGCTATTTACTCTCATTGGACACAGAGTGCATTTAATAGAAATGATAAATACTTTGTAGTTGTAGAAGAAAATAATATTTACATGGGTTATTTACTATTTAAGTTAGATAAAGCTAATAACCTAGGTGTCATAGAACTAATAGCAGTTAATGAAGAATATAGAGGGCAAAGAATAGGAACTACATTAATTGAACATATGGAACAATATGTTTTTCAACAAGGGATGACTAAAATTAAAGTAGGTACTCAAGCTAATAATGTATCAGCTATAGGCTTTTATATTTCAAGTGGATATCGCTATACGAGCTGCTCGTCTATATATCACATGTGGAACAAAGGTTGAAATAAAGTATAGGAGTGTTATTTATGGCCCATGTTCTAGTTACGGCACACTTAGGAAGACATTTTTATAAATTTGGTCATTCAGATTATGAAGTGTTATTACAAATGGGGCATGTGGTTCATGTCGCTGCTAACTTCGATGATGATCTAGACAAATTTGAAGATCCTAGAGTTACGAAACATCAAATTAATTTTGATAGAAATCCATTCACTTTTAAAAATTGGAAGGCATTGGGGGAACTAGAAACCTTACTCCAGAGACAACATTTTGATTTAATTCATACTCAATCTCCTTCTGGTGGTGCAGTTACGAGATTAGCTGCTAGAAAAACCAGGAAAAAAGGCACTAAAGTAATTTATACTGCTCATGGTTTTCATTTTTTTGAAGGAGCCCCAAAGAAAAATTGGTTAGTATATTTTCAAATTGAAAAATTTCTTTCTAGATACACAGACTGTATTATTACGATAAATAAAGAAGATGAAGATACAGCAAAAGATAAATTGTTAGCTCCTCAGGTAGAATATGTTCCTGGAGTAGGGATTGATACAGGGAAATTTAGATCAGTGTCTATTGAAAGAAAAGATGAATTAAGAAAAGAATATGGTTATGCTGCAAATGATCGGCTTCTTATCTATGTCGGTGAACTTACTGTTAGAAAAAACCAAGAGTTACTAATCCACGCAATTTCTTTGATAGAGAATAGAAGCTCTATGAAATTGTTATTAGTAGGTACTGGTGTACTCGAAGCACATTTAACGAAATTAGTTAAAGATGCTAATCTTGAAGATACAATAAAGTTTCTTGGATACCGTAATGATGTTGATAAGTTAATGGGAATGTCTGATGTTGTAGTTTCTACATCATTGCAAGAAGGGTTACCACTAAATATCTTAGAAGCCATGGGATCGGGTTTACCAATCATTGCTACTTCATGTAGAGGTAATCGAGATTTGGTAATTAATAATGTTAATGGAATCTTAGTTCAACATAATGCTCGTGATTTAGCCCAAGCTATTCAGTCTCTTTCAAATGATAGGGAGTATCGCATTATATTAGGCCAAAATAACAAAAAATTAGTTCAGCAATATTCGAAATCTGTAATTCAAGAGAGAATGAGTAAATTGTATGACATAGAGCTTTCACGCACTTACGAATATTCTCATCTAAGGGAGAGTTAAATGAACATATTAGTTATAAGATCAAATCCAGTTGATCCTGATCCAAGAGTCGAAAAGGAAGTGAAAGCTCTTATAGATGAAGGTTATAATGTAGAAATATTTGCATGGAATAGAGAAGAAGATCACCCAATTGTTACATCTAAACTACAAGTCAATGAATCCATAATTGTTAATAGGATTGGAATCAAAGCAACTTATGGTGGCGGAATGAAAAATAACATTGGACCACTATTGAAATTCCAATTAGCTATATTTAAGTGGGTAACTAAAAACAAAAAAAAAATTGATATAATACATGCATGTGATTTTGATACGGCACTCATGAGTCTGATACTCAAAAAGCTATATAAAAAGAAATTAGTCTATGATATTTTCGATTATTATGTGGATGCATTTAATGTTCCTGATCAGCTACATAATATCATACAGAAAATTGATCATTATATTATTAATCATGCGGATGAAGTAATTATATGTTCTGAAAACAGATTAATCCAGATACAAGAGACATACCCCAAAAACTTAACTATAATCCACAATGCACCAGAAGAAATTTCACAAGACTTGTTTGAGCATTCAAAGATATTAAAAAATAACAAACTTAAAATTGTTTATGTAGGAATATTAAGTGAGGATAGATTAATAGGTGAATTAATGGAAGTTGTCAAAGAAAATGAAAACTACGAAATTCATATCGGAGGGTTTGGTCAACTTCAAGACAAAGTTGAAAAAGCATCAATAGAGTCAGATAATATTTTTTATTATGGAAAAATGAAATATAATGAGGTATTGCAGCTTGAAAACCAATGTGATGTTATGATAGCTTGCTATAACCCTGCAATTCGGAACCACACCTATGCTGCTCCAAATAAGTTTTATGAGGCATTAATGTTAGGAAAACCAATTATTATGGCAAAGACTACAGGATTTTCTGATGTTGTAGAGAAGTACAGATTTGGAGTTACCATTGAATATTCAAAAACTGGATTAATAGAAGGACTGGGAAAAATAGAACCGCTTGTTAATGATACAGAAATTAGCATTAAAATGAAACAATTATACTTTGATCAATACTCTTGGTTAGAGATGAAAAGTAGACTTCAAAAAATATATCTCCGATTAATACAATGAATTGATTTTGTGAAGTTGAAATGCGACAGATATAGATAACTTTTAAACAAGGAGTTTCAATTTTATGCTTATTATTATGTTGTTAGTATCAATTGGAGTTACTACTTTTATTATAATAAAGCGCAGTAGCAAAAAAGGGGCAAATGCATTTACGAGTTTATTGTTCTCAATAATGTTTTTCTACATGATCATTCCCTTTTTTTTATTAATAAACAAAGATGAAATGAGAGAATATTCTACCCTTCAGATATATTTGTATGACTACAATACAAGTAAGCTCTTTTTCTATCAAGTTATTGTGCTTGTATTTATATCCATTTTCTATTTAACATATAATCGGACATTTAACCGGATGTCTAGTTCTACGGCAGCAATTGAGTCAAAATCGTTAATTATAATTAGATATTCTAAGCTGGTGGGTTGGGTTTCATTAATTATTGGTGGATTAAGTTTTATTATATTTTTAGGATCATTAGGTGGCGTTAGACAGGCATTAGTTATCTCTGAATTAGCTAGATCTTTTAACACGCAATTAACAGAGTTTATGCCGTACTATGCTTCAATACTAATCATTCCTGCAAGACTAATTACTCTTACCCCCATTTTTTTTATGATGGTGTATTTATTTCAATCATATAACAAAAAATATTTGATATTAATGATTTGCACATTACCTATAGCTGTGATATTTTATTTGTTTAATGCAGGCAGAGCTCCATTGTTAGCTTATCTTCTTTGTTTTGTTATACCACTACTGAAAAGGAGAATTAAGTATCCATGGTCAATAATTCTAATTATAGGAATTGTTTCTCTACCACTTCTGGATATTTTAGATAGTATATTTTTATATTTTAGTAATGGAGTTTGGGTTGATTATTCTAGCAACTATAGCAGTTATTTATATCAGTTTTCATTTCCGTACAAAAATCTCGTGAATTCTCTTGATATCGTTACTGAAAACGGGATTCGATATGGACAAGATTTTATTACATCTATTATTTCATTTGTACCTGGAATTAACTTTAGTATTTCATATGAAATTACAGCTCATTATTTTCTAGGCGAAAACTGGAAGTTGATTGGTGGAATACCTAATGATCTAATTACATTTTCGATTATAGAATTTTCTTTATTGGGGGTAATTATTTTCTCATATTTGCTAGGTGTAATATTAGCGAAAATAGATTTTAAGTTATCAAAGTGGGAAAAAAAGTCCGCTTATATTTTAGTCAGTAGTTCAATTAATGTGCTTCTGTTTTTATTTGTACAAGCTGCAGATATTCAGCCGCTTTTAAGGAGTTTCTTACTTATCGCACTCGTTATTGGTGTATTAATTTCAAGTGGAAAGGTGAAAAATTAATGAAAATATTATATATCACATCTGTTCCATTAGAATACAGTTCGTCTGCAAACATGAGAAATTTAGCACTTATTACCGGTTTTCAAAAAATGGGTTTTGAGATTTCCACGTTAAGTTCTATTCCTGAAATAGAATCTAGTTACTACGATAAAACAATGGTGAGAACTGACTTTAAAGACCGATATTGGATGGAATTAGGAACAATTCATACTAAATTCACTTCAAAGAAGGTAGAATCTTTATTAGATAAACTAAAATCGAAGCTTAAGGTTACTGCATATAAAGTGTATACATGTTTGTCCTTGTACGATTCTCGAGCAAGATTAGCAAAGCGAATTCCAGTATCTCTTGCTAATGAGGAGTTTGACCTAGTTATTTCTTCATCTGATCCCAAATCATCACACTTAATAGCTGAACAATTAATAAGCCAATACCCGAATATAACTAAGTTGTGGTATCAATATTGGGGTGATCCGTTTGCTATCGATGTAAATAAAAATACACTTCTACCGACTTGGATGGTTGAACGTGAAGAAAGAAGAATTATAGAAAAATGTCATAAATCAATTTACGTATCTCCTATTACCCATGTTGTAATGCAAGAAAAATATCCTGATCTAAAGAAAAAGATGGTTTTTGAACCAATACCGTATAATGAACAATTATTATATGAAGTAACTAACAATTCACAATATACTTTAGGTTATTTTGGAGATTATTATAGTAAGGATAGAACCATTACACCATTGATCAATTCAATAATAGACAGTGAAATTAAGCTGCACCTTATTGGAAATTCCGACATTTCAATAACCAATACTGATAACATTAATTGTATGTCGAGACAAAGTATTGATATTGTTAGGGAATTAGAGGCAGAAGTAGATTTATTGATTTGTGTATGTAATAAAAAAGGAACTCAAATACCTGGTAAAATATACCACTACTCAGCTACTAATAAGCCAATATTACTTATAATTGATGGGGAACATAGTAAGCAGTTAGCAAGTTATTTCTCTCAATTTGAACGATATTATATTTGTGAGAATAAGGCAGAAGACATTCGAAGTAAAATGAATGAAATAATTAACTTTAAACAAAATTTCAAACCTTTAGATTATTTCTCTGCAAAGACAATTGCCGAACGCTTAGTTGGCAAGGTTATATCTGATAAATTATGAACTTATTATCTATAAAATAGTATTTGGATAATAGTGGTAATAAGTGAATAGATATTTTTTGTGAATAGATAGTTCAAATCAGGAGATGTTTATTTTTATGAAAAGTATTATAAAAAGTATATTTATTTTATTTTCAAGATGTATAATGCCACTATTTTTTGATAAAAAGTATCTAAGAGGACGTTGGTTTGATAAGACGGTTGTTGGATGGAAATGGTGTTGGAGAAGTCTACTTTTTCAAAAGTTTCTTGGTGCCAATCGTCATGTACCTTTTCCTGTCTCGCATAATAACGTATTTGGTGATATTAATAAACTGATATATGATGTTAATGATATGAACAATTTTCAACATTATGGATGTTATTTCCAAACGTGGAGCAGTGCAGAAATAATAATAGGTAAAGGTAGTTATATTGCACCTAACGTAGGGTTAATAACACAAAACCATGACGTGTATGATCTTAATAATCATGATGCGGCAAAAGATATTGTCATTGGAGAAAATTGTTGGATAGGCATGAATGTAGTTATATTACCTGGAGTTGTCCTAGGAGATAAAACTATCGTTGGTGCTGGTGCGGTGGTTTCTAAGAGCTTTCCTTTGGGAAACTGTGTGATTGCTGGAGTACCGGCAAAAATGATAAAACAGATTGATTAAGAAAAGAAATATTTTGCACATTGTCTATAAACTAAATAAGAGTAATTTTGTAGAGGGATGATATATGTATGGAAACGAACACAGCATCCCCTTTTGTTAAGTCTATTATCAGACTGATCTCAGGTTCCTCAATAGCTCAACTTATTACAATACTTGGATCTCTAGTAATAACGAGAATATATACACCTGATCAATTGGGAATATATAGTTTATTACTAACTTTCATATCTATTTTTGGACCAGTCATATCAGCAAAATACGATGCTGCTATTGTATTAGCTTCAAATGAAGATGAAGCTATAGATTTAATATGGGGAAGTTTGATTGTAGCCATTGTACTTGGTGGTATATTTTCGGTTATTTATATTGTTTATTTACAATTTAACCCTCAAATATATGAAGAACTAAATGGCTGGTCTTATATTATTATATTAATGTTACTCACTCAAGCCATAATAAATATATTAGATAATTATAACAACAGACATCAACAATATAAAGTAATCTCCTCAGTTTATGTAAGAAGAACGTTTTTTCAAAATTTAGGATTTATCACATTAGGATTATTAAAACTTGAAACAATAGGTCTGGTAGTATCACAACAAATTGGTATGTTCTTCGGATTAAAAACTCAAAGTAAATTTATTTTATCTCAAAAAGATATTTATCGTGTTAGAAATTGGATAAGAATAAAGAATGTTCTTATTAAGTATAAAAATCAGTTATTTTATGCTTTTCCTGCGCATTTTATTAATTCTTTATCTTATTCTTTACTTAATTTTTTTATTACTGGTCTTTTTGGGTTAGCTGTTTTTGGATATTATTCAATGACATTTAGAATTTTAGCATTACCACTAAGCTTAGTCAGTATTAACGTATCAAAAGTATTTTTCAGAAATGCCTCACAATTATTTGAAAGTAAATTAAATTTCAATAAATTGATTACTCAAGTGACAATGTTATTAGCGTTAGTTTCAATACCCATGGTTATTGTTTTGCTTTTGTTTAGCCCGAAGTTGTTTGAATTTTTCTTTGGCCCAGGTTGGAGTGTTGCAGGGGAATTCGCGCAAATATTAGCACCAATGTACGGAATAAGATTAATAGTTTCTGCCATATCTCCAACATTAATGATTGTTGGTAAGCAAAAGTTGGAAGTTCTCATGCAATCTTTATTTATTATTTCATCGCTAGTGTCATACTTTATTTGTGCTATATTCGATCAAAGTATAGAAGCATTCTTAACATATGTTTCAATCTCATATTCATTAGTTTATATAGTATTTTACATAGTTATTTATAGACTTAGTAAAGATCAGGAGATGAATAATAACAATGCTTAATGTCATAGGGTTAGGATATATAGGATTACCAACTGCATTAATGTTTGCTAAAAGCGGAATAAAGGTAGTTGGAACTGATCTTAATATGAAGATCATCGACTCATTAAATAACAATCAACTCACTTTTGAAGAAGAAGGTTTGAGAGAGCTATTTGAACAGGCAAGAAACAATGGTATTGAATTTACAACTGAGTATCAGAAAACGGATACTTATATTGTTGCTGTTCCCACACCATATATACACTCTAGTAAGAAATTAGATCCTTCATATGTTATTAGCGCAGTAAACAAAATCTTAGATCATTGTGAATCAGGTGCAATAATAATTATTGAGTCTACCATTTCTCCAGGTTCTATTGATCGTCATATAAGAGACATTATTATCGATAGAGGCTTGGAGATCGGTAAGGATGTACATCTTTGTCATGCCCCTGAGAGAATAATTCCAGGAAACATGTTATATGAACTAGAGCATAATTCTAGAACAATTGGTACTGATAATTTAGAAACTGGAGAGAAAGTAAAAGAATTATATGAAAATTTTTGTGAAAGTGAAATAGTTATAACTGATATTCGTTCCGCAGAAATGTCCAAAATAGTTGAAAATACTTATCGTGATATTAATATTGCCTTTGCTAATGAGCTTGCCAAGATATGTCGAACAGATAATATGGATGTATATGAAATTATTCGGATAGCTAATAAGCATCCTAGAGTAAATATTTTGCAACCGGGTCCAGGTGTAGGAGGTCATTGTATATCTGTAGATCCATGGTTCTTAGTGGGAGATTACCCGGATCTTACAAATCTAATATTAACAGCAAGAAAAATAAATGATTCTATGCCTACACATGTATTAAGTAGAATACGAGATATCATGAAAGAGCATAATATTAGAGATATATCAAGAATTGGACTGTATGGCCTTGCATATAAAGAAAATGTTGACGATACAAGGGAGAGTCCCGCACTTCAACTTCTTGAAAGAATGGATGAACATTTAGCATTTGGAGTTAAAGTATATGACCCATTGGTTAATAATATGATTGTGGACAATCAGTATTTTGACTTCACTAAATTTATTGATGATATAGATATAATTGTTATTCTTACAGCACATGATCATATCAAGTTTAATTTAGAACTGTGTAGAAATAAGTTAATACTTGATACGAAGAATATTTGTAGTTTTGAAGGTGTGTACAAACTTTAAGGAGGCTCCACATGACAATTCGCAAAGCAATAATCCCAGCAGCAGGTCTAGGAACTCGCTTCCTACCTGCGACAAAAGCACAACCGAAAGAAATGCTCCCAATCGTGGACAAGCCTACCCTACAATATATTATTGAAGAAGCTGTTGCATCAGGCATTGATGAGATTCTTATTATTACAGGTCGCAATAAGAAGTCAATCGAGGATCATTTTGACAAATCAGTTGAACTAGAGCTTGAACTTGAGGCAAAGGGCAAGTTTGATCTGCTTGAAGAGGTACGTAAAATTTCCAACATGGTAAACATACATTATATCCGTCAGAAGGAACCTAAAGGGCTCGGACACGCGATCTATTGTGCCAAAAGCTTCATTGGCAACGAACCTTTCGCAGTCTTGCTAGGGGACGATATCGTCCACAGTGAGAAGCCATGTCTTAAGCAGCTTATAGATGTGTATGAATATTACAATAGCTCTGTGCTAGGCGTGCAGCAAGTGGAACAGAAGGATGTACATAAGTATGGGATCGTCGATGGACAGAAGATAGACAATTCCGTATCTCGTGTCAATCAATTGGTTGAGAAGCCGAAGACGGAGGATGCACCTTCTAATATTGCGATTTTAGGACGTTACATTATTACGCCTGAAATCTTCACTATTCTTGAACAAACGCCTCCAGGTGCGAATGGTGAGATCCAACTTACAGATGCGCTTAATCAATTATCTCGTAGCGAAGCGGTCTATGCATACGAATTTGAAGGACGTCGTTATGATGTTGGAGATAAGCAAGGGTTCTTGGAAGCGACGGTGGAATACGCTTTAAGAAGAGAAGAACTTAGCGAACCATTTATGGCATACTTAAAATCAATTGTGAACGTAGAAGGATAATTTATGCAACATAATAGAAAAACTCTCCGTCTAATATTATGGGGACTTGTTATTGCTCTGCTTATATCAATATTTCTACTATCCAATCAACCGGCTTCAAGTTCTGCTAAACTCAGTACGACTATTGCTGAGCATACGATTCATATTTATGAGAAGTTGACAGGAACGGATATTACGATAAAGCAGTGGGATCATAAGTTGCGTAAAGCTGCACATTTCTCGTTCTACTGTGTACTAGCCATCTTGGTGATGACTTTATGTCTAGTCAGTGGCTTAAGTAGGAAGAGGTCTATCTTAATTACTATGGTTGGTGGAGTTATTTATGCGAGCATAGATGAATTACATCAGCTCTTTGTCAATGGTAGAGGTGCGAGTGTACGGGATGTTGGTATTGACAGCTTAGGCGTAGTCCTTGGCATCACAATTATATGGTTAGTCAGTAGGAGATGGAAACGATGAAAAAATGGAAAAAGGTAGTAATATGGATAGCTTCAATTCTAGTAGTAGTTGCTATCGGTGGAGCTTTTGCAGCGAATTATGCGATTGATAAGATGCTAGGCTCGATGAGCGGTATAGGTGCTGAGATTATGGACAATACAGGAGCCGAAGGCGAGTCGGATAATGCACCGACACTAGATAGCCCTGATGTTTCGCAGAATGAAGATACTAATTCGAACGATGTTAACTCTAATAACTCAGATGATACTCCTGTAAGCAATGATTCCTCGCCATCTACTGGCAATAATGGTGAAGGTGGAGGCAGCACGGGAACGGTTGCTCCTGATCCCGATTCAAGTCAAAGTCAACCATCAGAGGGTGACAAAGATACAGGCGGTTACAGTGCTTCCGTCTCTACCGATAAGGCAAAGGAAATTGAAGAGAACGTAACGCTAGGCGAAAAGGCAAAAGTGGTTTCGATTCTAACGAAGCGATTATCTGCTTCTGATCTTGCAACGATCCAGTCGCTAGCGAGTGGTGGATTATCCGTTGAAGACAAAAAGGAAGCACGAACGTTAATGCTGGAAAAGCTATCAGAGGATGAGTACGATCAGCTTATTGCGATTGCAGCGAAGTATGGCGTGAGCCAAGGCAAATCCTATGCCGAGGTTTCTGAGGAATAGTACGAGCTTGACGCGTTAATACTTCGAACAAGTAGATTGAATAGATTTTGTCAGATGAAAAACCTTCAAGTATAGTAATTCATGTCGTAAGATATGAGCTACAATCTTGGAGGTTTTTTTGTTGATATGCCGATTTGACGTATACTAAAATGATTAATAGTCGAATATGTATACTAAAACGATGAAGATTGAGAGGTTATATATGAAGAAATACTATAAATGGATAAACTTAATTGGACTCATTGTGATGCTTATCATTAATTTTGCAGCCACGAGAGGCAAGATTGGAGGTAGGACAACGGCTGAAATATCCGCCCAATACCCAGTGTTAATTACTCCAGCAGGTTACACCTTTATAATATGGTCACTGATCTATGTATTTCTGATCGGATTTGTTATTTATTCATTCACTAGAAAAGGTAGGGAAGATAAAGTTAGTGAAATGGTTGGTCCTTACTTTTACCTTAGTTGTCTATTCAACAGTTTATGGATAATTTTATGGCAATTTGAGAAGATAACGAGTAGCGTATTTATAATGTTAGCGTTAATAATCACATTAATTGTAATATATATTGCGACACAAAAGTTTATCGTCGCGCAACAAAACAAAATAAATGTTTGGTTCGTGTCTGCGCCTTTTAGTTTATATCTTAGTTGGATATGTGTTGCGACAATAGTTAACATTGCAGTAGCACTATATGCAAATCAGTGGAAGGGATGGGGAGTAAGTGATATAGCTTGGACAATATTAATGCTTCTTGTAGCTACATTACTTGCATTAGCTATAGGTTTTAGAAATATTGATCCGATTGCTGTGCTAGTGTTTGTTTGGGCATTTATAGGTATTGGTGTAAATCAACAAGCAGTTCCTGCTGTTGCAATTACTGCCTTTGTATTAGGAGGTGTCTTATTCATTAATGCTATCTTTCTAGTTGCGAAGAGATGGAGAAAGAAATATATATCATAGACCAAAGAACATCCTACCAACGCTTTCAAGCCAAATTGCTACAGTTTTCTCGTGCAAACTGTTACATGGTGTAATAGATTTGTATAATGTAGCAGTTTTTAGCGTAAACTATTAATTGCATTAATCTTTCTTTCGACATTTAATATCAGTATAATAAGGAATAGATAATATTGTCAGGAAGTAGGTGTAAGCTATGGTATCAGAGGATTTCTCAAAATTATGGAATAAGCTTTCACGAGATTGGAAATTGACGCTGGAACAAGAACTATCACCCTTAACAGAAGGGCAATTAAATATTTTGGAATTACTGCTAGAGTGCTCACCGATGAAGCCATCTGATTTGCTCCAGCATTTATCAACGACGCCTGCAGCAATTACAACAATTCTTGATCGCATGGAGCGCAATGAGTTAATTATTAGAGTGCGAGATGAAAAGGATCGCCGCGTTGTTTGGATTGAAGTAACAGATAAGGGACAAGCTGAGACTGAAAGAGGATCGAAGATTAAGCGAGACATTATTGAACAGTCGCTCGATAACATTTCCGCTCATAATCAACAGCTGCTCGTTTACTTGCTTGGGAAAGTTGCTAGTACATCATAGATTACATACATAATATGGGATGCATATAGATACAGCAACAAAAAAAGATATCTTACGCAGTTCACTCACTATTCTACAATGAATATGGAGGGGCGTTAGGATATCTTTTTGTTATTGTTAGTTATTGCTTTGTCGCCTGCATCGATTCTAATCGCTTGTTCAGCATCGCTAGATTGCTCTCTAACGCGTCGTAATCCTTCGAACTGAGTAGCGAGTCATCTCGTGATTCTAATGTCTCAGCAACGGGTAGAATACGATAGCGATTATAGCTGTCTGGCTTGTAGCGATGTACCCATGTCGGAGTTGCTTCAACATTCGTTAATTCAATGGCTCCTGATTCATAATGCTTGCGTATATTAACTTTGTAGATTACGCCATAATCTTTGGATTCACCACGTTGATTGGAGATGAAATTACCCATGGAATATATGATTAGTCCTTGTCGTTCATTACCATCTTCATCGAACGTCGATAGCATTTCATAAGGCTGGAGCACATGTGGATGCGAACCGGCAATAATGTCAGCACCAGCAGCAATCAACTCACGCGCTAATGACTTCTGTTCCTCGCTCGGCTGTGTTTGATATTCATTGCCAAAGTGAAGCGCAATCGTTATGACTTCAGCGCCATCTGCACGCAATTGGTTCATATCTGCAATGATTTTATCTTTATCGATCAAATTAACAAGATAATCTTTGCCGGCTGGGATCGGAATGCCATTGGTACCGTATGTATACGATAATACTCCCATAGCAATATCGTTATGCTCAATGATGGTCGAAGCTTGGGACTCTTCCAGTGAAGCAGCAGTACCAGCCGTTGTAAAACCAATATTGTGGACATTTTCTAGTGTAAGCAACAAACCTTTTTCGCCTTTGTCTAGCGAATGATTGTTGGCAGTAGACAGTAGATTAAATCCTGCATTCCATAAAGCTTCAGCTAGCTCGGTCGGTGCATTGAAGGTAGGGTAACCAGTATACCCGAACTCGCTTCCTGCAATTGGCGTCTCTAGGTTCGCCATCACCCAATTACCGTCTTCAAGAATAGAGGCAATCGGCTCGAAAAACGGAGTGAAATCGTACGTATCTGTTTCTTTATTATAGGCGCCTGGTAGTTGTGGTGTATGACTCATAATATCGCCAACGCCGATCCAAACCGCATCAGTATATTCAGGGAGTGTAGGTGTAGGTTCAGGGGGAGGTGATGGTGTAGCAATAATGGTAGATTCATCCGTTGTTTCATTGCCAGATTGACTAATTGGTGTATTCAAATTATTAAGATCTTCGGACTGTTTCGCATTAATTATAACGAAAAAAGCTACGATAGCAATGAGTATAAATAGTATTAATATACCGTTTAGAAGCCAAAGCAATTTACGCTTAGGCAATGATGATCTCGAACTCATCTGTTCACCTTCTCTATTAATATTTGGTCAAAAAAAACCGTTCGACCGATTCAAGGACACGATCGAACGGCATTGAACTTCCTCTTTAGAGAAAATATTGGGCAGCTTGTGTTAATTGTTGCTGGCTAAACAGCGACCATGGCGCTTGCTGCTCTGGCGGTATCGATTGGAACGACATCGGTTCCTTCGTTGTTGGATGAGCGACAGTAATTGAAGTTGACCAAAGCGCGATTTGAGAATAGCGTTGTTGTACAACTTTTCCATACTTCTGATCTCCGACAAGAGGACAACCAATATGAGCCATTTGAGCTCTAATTTGATGAGGTCTACCCGTATATAATTTGATAGCTACTAGACTGTGACTATTCGCTTGATGTAGTACTTTATAGCTTAATTTGGCATCTTTACTATCTTGTGTTGGTGCATTGTAGACTGTTACTTGATTTATGCGAGTATCCTTGACGATATAATGCAATAGATCGGCTTCTAGCGTCGATGGGACGCCCTCTACGACACATATATAGGTTTTATCGAATGAACGACTACGCACTGCTTCAGACAAGCGAGAAGCCGCTTTGGAAGTCTTAGCGAACAACATTGCACCACCAACAGGGCGATCTAGTCGATGAACAAGACCTAAGTAGACATTACCAGGCTTTTCATAGCGGATCTTAATATCCTCTTTAAGTAATGTAAGCATATCTGCATCGCCTGTTTCGTCCTCTTGTGAGGGGATACCAGGCGGCTTCTGTACAACAATGATATGATTATCCTCGTAGATGATCGGGATCTGCATTAGTTGGACTCCCAACGACCCAAAATACCGCAAGGCAATGCTAGACCAGACTTTGTAATGGGCAGGCCGATTTCTCCACAGTTAATTTCTCCGCCGTATTTTTTCTGCATGCTCATCGTTAGTAAATGCTCTAGAACGGTAGGAGAAAGTCCAGTTGTGTAAGAATTAATAAGTAAAAATAATGGATTATCACTAAGAATACTTGTACATTCCTGCAGGAATGGGAATAAATTCTCTTCTAGCTTCCAGGTTTCACCTTTTGGTCCACGTCCATAAGACGGAGGGTCCATT
The DNA here is from genome assembly GCF_056786375.1 of Paenibacillus sp. Y930. Lineage (NCBI taxonomy): Bacteria > Bacillati > Bacillota > Bacilli > Caryophanales > Paenibacillaceae > Paenibacillus > Paenibacillus sp. Y930. The sequence continues at coordinate 65,631 of NZ_JBXCIX010000006.1, forward strand.
ATAATGGCATCGTATGTACGGCCACGACGTTGCTCACGCTGTACGAATTTGAAAACATCATCCGTAATGTAGCGTATTGGTGCATCTTCAAGTCCAGAAAGTTGAGCATTTTCTTTCGCCCATTGTACCATGCCTTTTGATGCGTCAACATGACATACTTCAGCACCTGCAGCAGCACATGCTACTGTAGCTCCACCTGAATAGGCAAATAAGTTTAACACGCGAATCGGGCGGTTAGCTTGGCGGATCTTGTCCATCATCCAGCTCCAGTTCGCTGCTTGTTCAGGGAATAGCCCCGTATGCTTGAAGCTAGTCGGCTTAATATGGAAACGAAGCTCTTTATAGCTAATGGTCCAACGCTCCGGTAATTTATCATTTTTCATCTGCCATTCTCCGCCGCCAGAATTGCTGCGATGGTAGTGAGCATCTGCTTTGCGCCATTGCTCATTCTCGTCTTGGATAGGCCAAATAATTTGAGGATCGGGGCGACGAAGTACGTAATTCCCCCAACGTTCTAGCTTATCACCTTCACCAGTGTCGATTACTTCAAAATCTGTCCATTGATCTGCTATATACATTCAATTAATTCCTTCCTAATCGTAAGTCTTGTCGAGATATGTTATCATCGCTTATTATAACGAAGGAAAGCAATCTTATCAATGTAGGGTTATATATTTAATATAGAAGGGCTTGAATGAAATGTTACAATTTGAATGCGAATGCGGTAATAAAACAGCTTTTTTTGCTACAGGTGATATGGATGAACGAAGAATAGAAAGTCTAGATATGGAAGATGATGATGCGGTAAGCTATATTATTAGCGAAGATCGGATCACTTTGAAATGTGGATTTTGCGGTAAACGGTATGTACTGAAAAACTATGAAAATCTATAATTTAAACTAGGACTGATCAGTCCTAGTTTTGAAAGGGTGAAGAGATATGGTCGCGAAAAATCGAGAGCAACTGATCCATGTTGCTGCCCGTTTATTTTTAAGTAAGGGCTACAAATATACAAGTATCGAAGATGTATGTATTCGAAGCGGCATATCGCGCTCCAATCTTTACTATCACTTTAAGAGTAAGGAAGAATTATTATTTGCCGTTGTAAGCTTTTGGGGCAATCGATATGAGTCGGCATTAGAAATTTCACTGGGACAAGAAGAGATTTCTGCTAAGCTGAGAATTGAAAGCTTTATTGAGCTACTGCTGCAAGAAATTGCTGCTAGAGGGAATAAAGGGACATGCCCATTTACCGCGATGTACCAGCAAAGTCCGGTTGATGCGAAGGACGTACATGATCGCATTCAACAGTTTTTCAATGTATTATATGAGCTCATTAAGAAGTTACTAGAGCAAGGCATTCAAGCAGGAGAATTTCGAGCAGGAATAAGTAGCGGTGAATGTGCTTACTTGTTCGTGTCTGCTTTGGAAGGATCACTTATACTAGCAGAAACATTGAATGATATAACAATTGTACGTACAACCTCTGATCGATTTTTCAAATTGCTCGTATAAAGTAAGTTGAAGCTGCAAACGATTAGTGTCTAATTTACGTTAGCAACTCACTTCACGAACGGCATAAGTTTACTTATTGAAAAATTAAGCAGTCCAGAGTATGATGTAATTACACTTGTATGTACAAGTAGGTGGTTTTAGTTTATACTACTCCTATCATTGTACGTACAACTTAAGGGGGATGGAATTTATGCTAACAACAAAAGCATATCAATTTTGGTTTATTACAGGTAGTCAGCACTTATATGGTCCTGAAACATTAGAGGAAGTAGCAGATCATTCTATAATTATTGCGAAAGCGCTTGATGAAGCTGCAACAATTCCGTTTCCAGTTGTGTTCAAACGATTAGTAACGACTCCAGAGGAAATTCGTCGTGTTTGTGTTGAAGCGAGCTCAGATGATTCTTGTGCTGGTGTTATTACTTGGATGCACACGTTCTCGCCTGCCAAAATGTGGATTCACGGCTTGAGTGAGCTTAGAAAACCATTGCTCCATTTACATACACAGTTCAATCGTGATATTCCTTGGGATAGCATTGATATGGACTTTATGAATACGAATCAATCTGCACATGGTGACCGTGAATTCGGACATATCTTCTCGCGTCTTGGCATGGAGCGTAAAGTAATTACAGGCTACTGGGATCATGAAGAAACTCGCTCAAGAATTGCCGAGTGGATGGGTTCAGCTATCGCTTACTCAGAAAGCAAAAACTTGAAGGTAGCACGCTTTGGCGATAATATGCGTGAAGTATCGGTAACGGAAGGCGATAAAGTAGAAGCTCAATTGAAGCTAGGCTGGTCTATTAATGGATATGGCATTGGCGATCTTGTTGCTCGTATGAACGATGTATCTGACCAACAAGTGAAAGCACTATTAGATGAATATAGCACGACCTATACGATTAGCGATGCAACACGTAGTGATAGCGCTAAATGGGATTCGATTGCTGAACAAGCGAAAATTGAAATCGGCCTGAAAAACTTCTTAGTAGAAGGCGGATTCGGTGCATTTACAACGACATTTGAAGATCTTCATGGCATGAAACAACTTCCTGGGCTAGCGGTTCAACGCTTAATGGAACAAGGATATGGCTTTGGTGGTGAAGGCGACTGGAAAACATCTGCGCTAACTCGTCTTATGAAGTTAATTGCTAATAATAAAGGTACTAGCTTCATGGAGGACTACACATATAACCTTGATCCAGCTAATGAAATGATTCTAGGATCTCATATGCTAGAGATTTGTCCGACAATTGCTGAGCAACGTCCATCGATCGAAGTTCACCCACTAGGTATTGGTGGTAAAGCTGATCCAGCTCGCCTTGTATTCAACGGACAAAGTGGCAAAGCAATCGTTGCTTCTATCGTTGACTTAGGCAATCGTTTCCGTCTAATCGTTAACCAAATCGAAGCTGTAACACCAACAGAAGCTATGCCTAATCTTCCTGTAGCACGTGTACTGTGGAAGCCAGAACCGTCATTGAGAGATTCAACAGAAGCTTGGATCTACGCTGGTGGCGCTCATCACACTGTATTCTCTTACGTAGTTACAACACAACAGCTAGTTGATTGGGCTGCTATGGTAGGTATTGAGTGCGTTGTGATCGATAAACAAACAACAATCCGCAATTTCTTGAACGAATTGCGTTGGAATGATCTAAGCTATCGCGTAAGATAATATAAACAAAAAAGAGATGTTCTATGATCACTACAGCGTAGTGAGTAGAACATCTCTTTTTGCTATTCTTCTTTACCCCAAACCTTATCCAAGGTAACGTCACGACCAGAGTAGACACGAGATTCCGCGTAATATTTCGGATCTTTACGATGGAAGTCTTGATGATATTCTTCAGCAGCATAGAATTCAACCGCTTCTTTAATTTCCGTTGCAATTGGCTTATCGAAGCGACCGCTAGTACCTAGATCAGCTTTAGTTTTTTCAGCTGCTAGGCGTTGTTCTTCGTTATGATAGAAGATCGCAGTTTTGTATTGACTCTTTTGATCATTACCTTGTCCATTTGGATCAGTGGGATCAATTTGTGGCCAATATAGCTCAAGCAATCTCTCATATGGGAAGATAGAAGAGTCAAACGTAATTTGCACAACTTCATGATGACCAGTTTCCCCAGTTAATACTTGCTCATAAGTAGGGTTGACGACATCTCCGCCCATATAGCCAGAGATAATACCATGAATACCTGGCTGTTCTTCAAATGGTGTAACCATACACCAGAAGCATCCACCAGCGAACGTTGCTTTTTGCATCATTGATGTTTCCTCATTTCATAGCTGTTATCTCACAGAAGGAGTATCTCATATTATAAAGGTGTTAAAGCCTCACGTCCACTTGAAATGAATGAAACTGTTTTGAAATACCTAAAGCAATGAAACAAAACCCAGCAACATGTACGGTATGAGTACATAAGCGGCCAAACGCCCGAAGCTTCCAATGAAGGTTCAAAAAGCGGGCTTTCAGAACCGAGCAGTTGAAACGCTACTTGAGAAAGGCGGAAGCGCAAGTGTACATGTTTGGTACACGCGAACCGTACTTTCCAAGTTCGTTTCAAATGCGATGTCGAGTATGCTACGTTAGCATACTCATCGTTATCAAAGTCCAGTTTTTGAATTTCCCCTAAAGAGACTTATATTTTAATATAGCTTCCCATAGAGTAGCATCCTCATTGCCCAAACGCCATGCAGCGATACCTGCAAGATCATATTTCTTAGCTAATTTAATCCGTTCAATGACGGTTTGCTGTGTTTCGGCCCAGAAAACATGCGTGTAGCCATTTAATTGGTAGGTGTATTTATATTGTCCTGACTTGGCGTCGAAACTGCTTGTAGCACCGTTTTCTTTGATGACCTTTGCTATGTTTTTCATAGTTATAGATCGGTTGTCTACAAGATTACCTTTTGCATCGATACGCCATTCACGCACATAGAAAGGTATACCGAGTATCAGCTTATTACGCGGTATACCATAGTCAAGATATTGCATGATCCCTTCTTCAACCCAGTTCATGCTTGCAACAGAACCGGCTTCATCAGAGCCCGTCCAATGCTCGTCATATGCCATGATCATAACATAATCTACAACTTTACCAATTGCAGCTTGATCATATGCGGTATTGTGATTCCATCGTACATCGCCACGCATCAAGTCAACAGATACTGTTAGTTTTTGCTTGTGGGCAGCTTCTGTTAATTTAATGACAAAAGCAGTGAAAGCGTCACGATCTTTTGCGGAAATATTTTCAAAGTCGAGGTTTAATCCTTTAACGTTAATCGCTTTAAGACTTTTGATAAGTGCAGTGATGAACACATTTTGAGCAGACACATCTTTCAGAAATGCTGTAGTCATCGCTTTATCAAATTGATTATGTACGAGTGGAATAATGTCTATACCTTGCTCGGACATCGATTTTACTAATTGTGCATTCGCATTTTCGTTCAGCTTGCCAGTAGCATCATCTAAGTAATACCATGTTGGAGAATCAATATCGAGCCCTTGGGTATTTGCTACATGCTGGTTAATCGTTGAAACTGAGCTTGATCCGTTCCAGCCCATGAATAAGAAGTTTTTGACTGTAGTAAATAGCTTTCTACCATCCTGATTGATGAGGGTACTGTTACTTAATGATTTCGAATAGGTTAAAGCAGATTGCAAAGAAAAGAACGACTTTACAGCACGCTCATTTTGATGCACAGTATAATACGCGATATTCGTCCATAGGACAGACTCACTTTGCTTCACTTCGGCTGCATAGAGCTTTTTCGCTGCTGCTACTGCAGAATCAAGAGATACGAAGGAGGATGATAGTTTTCCTTGTGTATAGACTTGATAGGAAGCGGTATTACTGTGGACTACTTTTTGAGTAGCGCTGTTATATACTTGACTATTGCTCACTTTATTACTTGCCATAATCGCTTCTTTTAGAAAAGAATACGTTTTACTTTGAGCGACCTGCTCACCATTTACAGTGATCATATAAACTGCAGTAGATGATTTCATTGTTTTACGATTCGCTTCGCTAATATTATCCCAAATCCACTGATTATTATTGAGATCCATAATATGCGAATTTGTCCATTTCGCAGCTTCTTTTTTGGCTTCGTTGAGATTGTAGAAGCTCCAGGTGTTATAAGTGTTATCACCTTGATAAAGCTGGTAGTTCGCATAGTTTTCATACGCCCAACCAACATTTTCAAGATCACGAACGTAGGAGTTTATTTGTGTTGCAGCATATTTTTTTGCAGCTGACAAAGAACTGTATTCTAGCTTTGTAGTAGATTGCCCGTCTATGTATACTTTGTATTTGGGTAAATTATTCCATACCCACTCACGGTTACTAATCTTTTCTACATGACTATAACTATAGTATTTCGCGTAGGCAATAGCTTTCTGCGCAGTAGGAAACTCTTTCAATAGCTTTTCATTTTGATAAACTCGATAAAGTGTCGTATTACTTGCGGCATCGACCGAAGTAGGTAATGCCAAAAGTGGGGAAATAAAAAGAATAAATGCTAAAAACGTTAAAATCTTCTTCTTCACGAACTAATCACTCTCCTAAAACTTTTCGTAATAATGGGCATGATAATGCTTCTTTGTAACGAAAAGTTACGTCGAAAGCATACGCTCAAACTTTTCCTATTACTTAGTATAACGTGAAAGTCTAGCAAATGTTACTTGGTAGATTATGAGAATCGAAGAAAATAGTAATAATATGTAATTACTGCTATTGCGTTTACAGGATTTTTAATTAAAGATTCACCAAAAGCATCGATGTGGTTAATATCCTATATATTGAATGTTTTAGGAATCATATTGGTAATTGTTGTTTTACCAGTTGTAGTAGTGGTATTAGCGTATCAAATGTACAAGTAATATAAAGAAAAAATTGAATAGACCAAATCGGAAGTGATATTAACAAAAAATGGGCATACTATCTAGTAATTCCCCCTTGAAGAATGATATAATGTAGTCATAAAACTTAAGGACGTGATCATTATGGGAAATGTTGTTTCTTTTAATAAAAAGACCATTGCTAACAATCCCATTAATAAACACAAGAAAAATTCTTTAGTTAAACAAGCTTTTAGTGAACTTTACAAGGAAACGGGTGTTGACTTTTATAAAGTAATCACTGGTGATGAGAAAGAAAATAAAAGACTTAAGTTCAAACAACACCAAGAAAAACTATTGTAGCTGATTAGCACATTGAGTCTGACAGGTACAGTTCAATCTATAATTCAAGAAGCAGTTACAACGAAGTTAGAAGAATTCGGTTACTATCAAGAAGATGAAGAGGCATGATTGTTAATACATAAATATTGAAATCCAGACCACATTTTCCTAACAGAATATGAAGTCTTTTTTACTCTAATAGATAGTAGCCTTAATGAATACTCCCGCCATTTATAGAAGTGGAAGTCCTCTCGGCGAAAACGGATAGACGCAAAAAAACGTTCCATCGTCATTACTGACAATGAAACGTTTATAGTTAGCTTGTGAAGCTTACGAACCTGTTTCAGCCCAAAATTGTTCAGATTCTTCGTCAATTCCTAATGTAATGTCTGAACGGAATACTCGCAATTGATATTCTGTATAGAAATATTGTTCAAGCGCTTCTAGAATATTGGATTGAATAATATATTGAGAGCGACCTGTTACCCAGATCTCAGCTGTATATCCATACTCTTCATCCCAAGCAAGTTGAACCTCTATTTCCTCAGGTTTTACACTACGACGATCTGCAATATTTAAGCAAATAGCGTTAATAATTTCATTAGTATATACTCTCATAATTAGAAAGGACCTCTTTGATTACGATCATCTTCATCATCACGACGATTACGATCTTGATAATGGCCTGCTGCTGCTGGCTTTTTGTTATTGCGAATGTATGTCCATGCTGCACGAATAACCATGAAAATAGCTAAAATTGCTGCGATATTAACTAGCAAACCAAGAATTTCTCCGAAACCACCCATGTTTGCGAACATACCGCCGAATAGCATTCCTGCTAATCCACCAATCATCATGCCCTTCATGAATCCGCTACCGCCGAATAGACCGCCAGATTTCGCTGTAGATCCTGCACCTGTAGTTGATTTTGTACCTGATGTTTTGCTTGAAGAACTTCCTGATTGCGTAGTGCTATCACTCTTTTGTGTGAAGCTTTGCTTGTTGGATTTGAATCCGCCACCTCTTTTTGCATCAGCTGTGTCACCAAAGCCAAAGCTTAGCGCAAGGAATACAGTAAGAACAAGCATTGTTATTAACCCTTTTTTCTTCAAAATAAGTCCCTCCTGAAAAGTTTCTTTAAGTTGCTATACTAGAGCAATACGTCTATTATATACATTGGTTTCACTTTTATCTAATAAATATTTTGTAGGTGATAGAGAATGGTCTACCCAGAGGAATATATTAACTATTTAATCGAATTTCATGCGACACGTGATTATTTCGAATGTCACGAACTGCTAGAGGAATATTGGAAAGAGCATCCCGAAGACGGTAATGAAGCATTTTGGGTAGGCTGCATTCAAGTTGCAGTAGGTCAATATCATGAGCGCAGAAATAATTTACGTGGAGCTCGATTAATGTATGAGTCGGCTATTGTGAAATTCACATTGCTACCAGGGGTCGTTAAGGGCATCGATGTTCAAGATATTACAGCGCAGCTAGAGCAGCGTGTGCAGGCTTGTCAGCTACAATTACCTTATAACGACATGAAGTTCATCATTGTGGATCCTCAATTAGGTGAACTGTGTGAGAAGGCAGTCGCGCTACGTAATTTACGTTGGGATATTTCGAGTGAAGAGGTAAGTGAAGAAATTATTCATCGCCATAAGTTACGAGATCGCCGTGATGTTATTGCTGCAAGGCAGGAAGCACTTCGGAAAAAATCAACCGTTCGTGGACTTAAAGACGAGCAGCAATAGTTGTTGACTTTATTAACGTAGAACCCGCAAATGACTATTATAGATTTGGCTATCACTTTTCAGCACAAAACTATGCGTTTTGCTGTTAAAGTCAATCTTCATATGATCTTCATAATATATTTTATGTCTTAGCTCGTAGTAAAAAGGAAACGGATCGGCAATTCCCGGAGCATCGTCAGCGATTGGCTCTTCAATCAATTCAAGGGTAGCAATGCCATTATCTCCACAGCCATCGCCTACAGTATCGTGAAGAAATTTCAATTTTTTATGTGTAGCGTTTAGAATAGGCATTAATTGCTGTTGTGCTGCTGGAGTAAATGTAATTTGCATAGTTAACCTCACCTTTGGCATTGGATTTATGAATACAGTATAATTAATTATGAGTTTATTTGTGGAAAATATCAACTTTGTTGTAAAAGTGTTAGTTTTGAACTACCTCTATTCGTTTGCTTAAATGAATAGTGATATTACATAGTGAGGGTGATTAATAATGAAGCCATTAGAACAATTCCGACTAATTAATACAGAAATTAAGCAATATGAGGAAGCGTTAGCGGTGCTATATTGGGATTTGCGTACGGGTGCGCCTCGTAAAGGAATGGACACCCGCTCCCAAGTGATTGGTACACTATCGGCAGAAATGTTCGCTCGTTCTACGTCACAGCAATTAGGAACATTATTGACTGAGCTTGAAAGCGAAGAGGTATGGAGTGAATTAAGCCCATTGAATCAAAGCTTAGTGAAAGAATCTCGTCTAGATTATGATCGTAGTGTGAAAATACCTCCAGCACTATATCAGCAATATGTCATTCTAACTGCTCAAGCAGAATCGAAGTGGGAAATTTGTAAGGAAGAAAACGACTTTGAAAGCTTTCAGCCTTTGCTAGATCAAATTATTACGATAACGAATGAAATGATTGATCTTTGGGGAGTTAAAGCATCGCGTTATGATACATTGCTTGATCAATATGAACCAGGGATGACTGTTGCTGAGCTTGATCGTATTTTCGGAGATTTGCGTGATCAACTTGTACCGCTAGCCGAGAAAATTGCAGCTAGTCCGTATCAGCCGCGCACGGATTTCTTGCAACAAAGCTTTGATGTTGAGCAGCAGAAAGCTTATAGCAAATTTATTCTTGAGCAAATGGGCTTTGACTTTGAAGCGGGAAGACTTGATGAAAGTGTTCATCCGTTTGCGACGGGGCTTAATCCAGGTGATGTTCGTATTACAACGAGATACCTTCCTAATGATGTAACGAGTGCGCTATTTGGCACGATTCATGAAGGCGGACATGCGATGTATGAACAGAATATCGGAGCAGAGTTAATTGGTACGACGTTATGTACAGGTACATCAATGGGCATTCACGAATCACAATCAAGATTTTGGGAAAATGTAATTGGTCGTAGTAGACCGTTCTGGAATGCTTATTACGAGGAATTGCAGTCTAAATTTCCTCAGCTAGCTTCTATTGATATGGATACATTTTATCGTGGTAACAATGTAGTAAACCCATCACTTATTCGGATTGAAGCTGATGAGTTAACGTATAACCTACATATTATTATTCGCTACGAGATTGAGAAGATGATTTTCAATGAAGGATTGCAAGCGAAGGATTTGCCGAGAGAATGGAATGAGAAGTATGAGCAATATTTAGGGGTTACGCCTCCTAATAACGCGGAAGGTGTGCTGCAAGATGTCCATTGGTCTGGTGGTGCCTTTGGTTATTTCCCATCATACTCACTTGGAAATATGTATGCCGCACAATTTATGAATACGTTAGAGCAGGATATGCCAGATGTATGGGCTAAGGTTGAAGCGGGTGAGTTGCATCCTATTAAAGACTGGCTAGCAGAGCGGATCTATCGATATGGGAAGATGAAGTCGCCGAGTGAACTTGTGCAAGAGATTACAAATGAGCCGCTTAATCCACAGTATCTAGTTGAGTATTTGAAGGAGAAGTATACAGATATTTACCGTCTAGATGAAGTGTGATGTGAGTTGTAGTGTGAGTATGAGATGGAATTGAAAGTGTTGAAGCACAGCGAATGCTGTGTTTCAACACTTTTTTTGGTTTGGAAGCCTGCTTGCTAGTTGAAACAAAGCAAAAAGTGTCGTTGTTTGGATCCGAATAGTGCATCTGTAACGCCAAAATTGATGCTACAGCGTAAGAATAGCTCGATTAGAGCTGAATAAGTGTACAAGTGTCGTTGTTGACACCCGAAGTCCGCTCGCTCCCTGGGAGCTCGTCAAAAAATAAAATTTGAATAACGTTTCACCATGTGGCATCGGACTGAATAGGCTATAGCACATTACAGAAAGGGAGTGATTGCTATGAAATATAGTAAAACTTTACTGATACTCATCGCGGGAATAATTACTGTAGCGGCTATATTAAGTGGTTGCAGCAAAAAGGAGGACTCAACAACGACTGTCCGAATTGGCGAGGTAACGAGATCGCTATTCTATGCTCCGCAATACGTAGCGATTGAAAAAGGATTTTTTACAGAAGAAGGTATTTCGATTGAACTTATAACGACACCTGGTGGCGACAAAACGATGACGTCATTGCTTTCTAACGTGATCGATGTTGCATTAGTTGGTTCTGAAACATCCATTTACGTAACACAGCAAGGTGCGGATGATCAGATTATCAATTTTGCTCAGCTAACGCAAACGGATGGTACATTTCTAGTTGCCCGCGAGAAAGATGATAATTTCAGCTGGGAATCGTTGCGTGACAAAACTTTCCTTGGTCAAAGGAAGGGTGGCATGCCACAAATGGCAGGCGAATTTACATTAAAAAAGCATAATATTGATCCACAGAACGATCTAGAATTAATTCAAAATGTAGACTTTGCTAATATTGCGCCAGCCTTTTCATCAGGAACGGGTGAATATGTGCAATTATTTGAACCAACGGCATCTATTTTTGAAAAAGAAGGTCTTGGTCATGTTGTCGCTTCCTTTGGTGTAGAAAGTGGACTTTTACCTTATACCGTATTTATGACGAAGCAAAGCTATATCGACAAAAACAAAGATGTCGTTCAATCATTTACTAATGCGGTGTATAAAGCTCAATTGTGGGTAGAGGAGCATACAGCTGCAGAAATTGCTGAAGCAGTAGCGACTTACTTTGATAATGTCGATCATGACATTATGGTTAGCTCGATTGAACGTTACAAGCAGCAGGGCTCCTATGCAACTGATCCAATAGTGGATGAACAAGAATGGAATAATTTACTTGATGTGATGACAAGTGCAGGTGAATTGAGCTCACGCACAGAGCATAGCGAAATTGTAAATACGACATTCGCTCAGGCGGCTATTGATCAATAATATTAATGCAAGGAGAGACGATCATGAACAAAGAAGCGATATTAGAGCTTAAGGATCTCTCCCATGTCTATGTCAATGATACAGGAGCCGCATTAGCTGTTGATCATATTAATCTTGTCGTGCATAAGGGAGAATTTATTAGCCTTGTTGGACCTAGTGGCTGTGGGAAGACAACGATCCTCAATATTATAGCTGGTTTGATTCAACCAACTCACGGTGAGCTAAGGGTATTGGGGGAGAAAATTAATTCTCCTACTCCAAAGCTTGGTTATATGCAGCAGCAAGACTATTTGTTCCCATGGTTGAGTATTCAAAAAAATGCAATGCTCGGACTTCATATTCGTAACCAACGCTCCAAGCTGCAAGAGGAAAGAACGGAGCAATTGCTTCTTGAACTTGGGCTTGAAGACACCTCACATAAATATCCCCATCAATTATCAGGCGGTATGCGACAGCGAGTAGCTTTAGCGAGAACACTAATTACTGACCCTGAAATTTTGTTGCTTGATGAACCGTTTTCTGCGCTAGATCTCCATATTAAAATGCAACTAGAGGAGCTAGTGCAGTCAACGCTCGATCGTATGGGGAAGACAGCAGTTCTTGTTACGCATGATCTGGCGGAAGCGGTAGCAATAAGTGATCGCATCATCGTGCTAGGTAGAAACCCAGGTCATATTCGGAAAATTGTGACGATCCCAAGAGATCTAAGATCCGTAGGTCCAATTGAGGCCCGGAAGCATCCTAAATATCAATCGTACTTCGAGGAAATATGGAATGAACTGGAAGAAGAGATGGAAAGAGGAGGAAACGATTAGATGGCTAAGTATGTTGGAGAGCATATGCAATTGTATCTTGTATATATACGTAATAAAAAGCTGAAAACATTACTTGTCCTCTTTACACAATTCCTTCTTATTACTTTCTTTATCGTAGGCTGGGAACTAGCGAGTAAAGCAAAGTTCGTAGACCCGCTTATTTTCAGCTCACCTAGTAAAATTGCGTTGCATTTGTATACGACCATTTCAGATGGCTCGATTTTACCTCATATTGGTATTACAGTTGCGGAAACGATCGCAGGATTTTTGTTAGGGACTTTGCTTGGTACAATCATTGCAGCATTATTATGGTGGTTTCCATTTGTCGCAAGGGTGTTTGATCCGATTCTAGTTGTGCTCAATAGTATGCCTAAGGTAGCGCTTGGGCCACTTTTAATCGTTGGGCTTGGACCTGGCTTTAGTTCTATTGTTGCGATCACTTTATTAGTGACGGTTATTATTACAACGATTAATATTTATAATCGGTTTCGCGAAACAGAAGAAGGATACTTGAAGGTTGTAGCTTTGTTTGGCGCCAATCGCTTTCAAAGCTTCTATTATGTTATTTTACCATCCTCATTTCCAGTCATCATTTCAACGTTAAAGGTGAATGTTGGCTTGTCCTGGATTGGTGTTATCGTAGGTGAATTTCTAGTTGCGCGTTCGGGACTCGGTTATTTAATTATTTATGGTTTCCAAGTATTTAACTTTACATTAGTGCTGTCTACTTTAGTCGTTATTGCGGTCGTTGCTACGATTATGTACCAAATTGTTAGCATGGTTGAACGAAAAATAGTTTCTGGCTGGAAAGAACGTTGAGCAAAAGCTATACTAGGAGAATCATATATACTTTGAACATCTCCTAGTATAGAAATGGAGCACTTTGTATGGGAATTCGTGTTGTTAAGACGGCAATCGCCACCATTATCGCCATTTATTTGGCGAGTTATTTTGATCTGAAGCCTGCATTATCGGCAGGTATTTTAGCGATACTAGGTGTTGAAGTTACGAGAATGCAAGGGTTGACGAAGACTGCTACTCGATTTATTGCATCCGTACTAGGACTTGGCCTAGCATCGCTTATTTTTGTGACGTTAGGATTTTATTATTGGACGGTTGCGATATTTATTCTCATTTCTTTCCCGATTCTTTCCCGATTTAATTTGAAGGAGGGTATCGTTACAAGTTGTGTTATTGTATTCCATCTGTACACATTTGGGGAAGTGACATTTTCACTTATATGGAATGAAATTGGTTTGCTCTTGGTCGGCTTGGGTTCAGCAACGGTTATTAATATGATGTACATGCCTAAAGACGATGAATCGATTCAAAAGCTGAGAGTGGAAATCGATGAAAAATACTGTGTTATTTTCAATAAGATGGCGATCACCCTGCGAGATCATACTTACATTTGGAGTGGAGAGGAACTACTTAAAGCTGATGCAGCGATTAAGAAGGGCAGTATGCTCTCTATTCGTAGTAAAGAAAATAACTTTTGGAGTTTCGAAGCGTATTGGTCCACCTATTTTGAAATGCGTAGGCAGCAACTGGACTCGATCGATCAAATGATGAGTAAAGTTGCACTAATTAATGGACATCTCGATCATAGTGATCTTATTGCTGATTTACTGGAACAATTAGGCCAGGATACTCGTTCTAAAATTTACGTTGGAGAAGTTAAGGACAAGCTTCAGGAGCTAAGTCAGCAGTTTCGAGCCATGCCGCTGCCACGTACAAGAGAAGAATTTGAGATAAGAGCATCGTTATTGATGCTTATGCATGAGATGAATCGCTATCTCGACATTGCAAAGCGCTTGAAGCGAAAAAAAGAGCATATTGAAAAGGAATTAAAGGTTGGAAGGGTAGAGTAATTAAATAATGATTATGAAACTGACAAAGAGCGATTGTAGCCATCATGCTGCATTCGCTCTTTTTGTTAATGAAATTTACGATTCGAAAATGTTATTGGAATATTCCAAGCGAATTTAACAAATATAACCAATTTAATGGTATAATAAACTTGTTTTGTGAAATTTATTTCTTAGGAGGAAATTATGAAAAGAGTTAAATGGATTTTAAGCGCAGCATTAGTTCTGCAATTAGTATTTGGTTTAGTGATGGTATCAGCAAGTGAAGGTACAAGTAATGATTACAAAAATCATTGGGCGGCAGTAACGATTGAGAAGTGGATTGAAAATGGATGGATAACAGGATATAAGGATGGAAGCTTTAAGCCTAATGGAAATATTACTAGAAGTGAATTTGCAGCATTAATAAATCGTTCATTTGAAGTAGAAAATAGTAATGAAAAGATAGAGTTCAAAGATTTAAATAGTGAGCACTGGGCATATCAAAATTTGCAAAATGCTGTTAGTGCAGGCTACATGTCAGGAACAGGTAATCAAATGATTTCTCCTGATAAATTAACAACGCGTCAAGAAGCAGCGGTAATGGTTGCAAAAATAGCTGCAATTCCAACTGTTGAAAATGGACAATTAACGTCCAAAGATGCCGATAAAGTAGCTATATGGAGTAAAGAAGCAATTATTTCTTTGATTAATGAAGAAGTATTAAAAGGTGACACAAATGGAAATATACGTCCTACAGATCAATTGACGCGCGCTGAAGCGGTTGTACTTATTGACAATGCATTACAGGCTTTGAAGTCAAAAGAAACATCTTATAATACAGCAGGTACATACGGCTCGCTAGATGAGGCTACAGTTATTAAAGGTGATGCTGTTATTGCAGCGGCTGGTGTTACTTTGATAAATGTTATCATTGAAGGTGACTTAACCATTGCTGAAGCGGTTGGTGAGGGTGATGTAACCCTTCAACAAGTTACGGTTAATGGGTCAACCTATGTTCAAGGTGGTGGAGAAAATTCCATACATATTGAAGATTCTGTCTTGTTACGCATTATCGTTGATAAAAAAACTGGTACAGTTCGTATTGTAGCCATTGGTGCAACATCTGTTCAAGAAGTATATGTGAAATCTTCGGTGAAAATAGAAGAATCGAATGTAACGGATTTGGGCTTCAATAATATTGAGCTTGGTAAAGAATTGCCTAAAAACTCTACAGTGAATTTGATTGGACAGTTCGAAGATGTCAATGTATTAGCAGCAAATATTGTTGTTAAAGTTCCAAGTGGTTCTATTCATAGCTTGAATATTGATGAGGGCGCGCAAAACAACACGATCTCACTAGATAAAGATGCGAAAGTATTAAGTCTTATTATTGATTCGCTTATCAAAGTTATTGGTGAAGGACTTGTAGATAAAGCTACTGTGAACGAAGGTGGTAAAAACTCTGAGTTCGATAAATTACCAACTACTATTGATGGTGTAGGACAAGGAAGTATTGTAACTACTCCACCTGCAGAAACGACACCGGGCGATTCTACAGGTGGAGGTTCATCTAATGGAGGGGGATCTTCTAACGGTGGTGGAGACACATCCAACGGAGGGAATACATCCACAGAACAAGGTGCTGCGATTCAAAGTGTGGAATTTGAAAATGCTGATGAAATCATCTTGAACAAATCATATGTATATGAACAAAATGTTGATGTTGCAGGCTTTGCACCTACGCACTTTAGTTACTTAGCAGTTTTGCCGCATGAAATTGATGCAAGAGATGTAACGCTTACACTAACAACAGACAAAGATGCTACAGTAAATCTTCAGGTTGAAAAAAGAGGCGTTCAAGATGCCAAGGAGTCAATTTCAGTTGTTGCTTCCAAAAGTACTACAATCCAGTTTGAACCTAATGTGGAATATTTAATCAATGCGACAGTGACGAGCGGTAACAAGGTTAACGTGAAATATTATCAATTCAGAATAACCTATGAAAGAACGCTTCAAGAAGCATTTGCATTAAAATCCAATAATAACTTTATCGATAATGAGTTAGCTATAAGATATCATTTGGAGTCTTCAATATTAGAAGTGGGCGATATCGTTACAGCTACAATTGCCGCTACAGATTCAAGTTCAGGGCAAGCAACTGTGATTACTTCGGAAGTTGGAGAAACATCCGATAGACCTATAGGAAGCAATATTCAAATGGATTTTTATTTAGCAACGATGGGTCAGTCTTCTGCTATTTATTTCATCCCTGCCACACTGATAGGTGAGATTAAGATAGTCGTTACACGCGGCGGCAAAGAAATTTATAATGGAGGCTATAATTATAATCTAACTCCTGTTAAAGTTGTTGATTCTTTAGAAGGAATAACTCCATATGTGTTAACAACAGCGGAATTAACTGAATTTGATCTTACTTCTTATTTTCCTTTAAAAGCGGCAAAAGCATATTCAATTGATATCTCTAAAGACAATTTGAACGAGCAATACGCGGATGCAGTTTCTTATATGTCTGTTTGGACACATGAAGAAAGAGTTATATCATTCGATGAGATTAAACAAACGATAAGTTACGATAATAATCAAATTAATCCACTTAATGACTATGAAAACAAGCATGAATTTTACCACCATATTTATTCGGAAGGAATTAATAACGCCGGGGAATTCGAAACAGAAGCTACCGATGTAGCTTATATTGTGTTCTTTAATAGTAAAGGCGAAGTATTAGGAGCTACTCCCGTTCATATTACATTTAATGAAGATACCATTGGTGAAAATGTAGTTCTGAAAAAATAATATTCGTTAGACAACTGGGAAAAACCCAAACATTGGATGATTGATGTTTGGGTTTTTCTGTATGTATACAGCATAAGATGATATCGTATCTAATGTAATTCGCTCATTTTCCGAAAATGTGGTCATAGAATAAGCTCTTATTTCATACTATTGAATTAACATGTAGCAGGAGTTTTGAGTCAACTCAAATAGGCGTAGGTTAGGCTACGACTCCATCTTACATATATGTTGAAAAATATATTGGAATTGTAGGACTACAGTAATCAACAAACGCCTATCACTTGCATACACTTTAAGTGAATGATTGTATGGAGGAGGTTAAGTCGATGACTAGAGCAAATAAACAGCTACGCTGCAGAGAAATTATTACAAAAGCTGTTTGCGGTAAAGGACGCAAGTTTAGCACATCAACTCACACAGTTACGCCACCGCATAGACCGACGAGCATTCTTGGTGCTTGGGTTATTAACACGAAGTATGAAGCGGTCAAAGCGGGTAATGGAGTTGAAGTAATCGGTACTTACGACATTAATATTTGGTACTCGTACAACAACAATTCGCAAACGGATGTAGCGAAGGAAAGCGTACAATTTGTAGAGAATGTGCCGTTATCCTTCCTCGATCCTAAGCATCGGGTTTCAACAACTGAAGTGCACGCTGAGTCAGTTACTGAGCCGAATTGTATTGAGGCGAATATTTCTGCAAATGGCGATTCCGTGCTAGTACGAGTAGAGCGAGAGTTTCTTGTTGAAATGATTGCAGAAACAAAAGTTTCTGTAGCAGTCGTACCTGATGGATGCCCTGATCCAGATGGTAAAGATTTCGATCATGATGAGCATGATGACGATGATGATTTCGACGATCTTGATCTTCTAGACGGCGATATCTAGAGGAAAATGCAATTTGTATAAGATATGCCGAACGTACGACAAACTTGAGGGCGAAAGCCCTCATTGTTTTTATTTATTTTCTTAAAATGAAAAATAAGATGAAGGCGGTTGAACCTTCATGGATAATAAATGGTATTTGCAGCTCGGTAACGCGAATGAATATAAGTTCATTGCGCAGCCGGAGCTGTTATTTTGTTCTTATGAGCTGATAAAGTATGCTACAAGTAAAGACTTGCTTGTTCATCAAGGTGGAGAATTGACTGCCACTGGTGATGAAGATAAGAAAGTTAAGCTAGAACAAGATGCTGATCGCCAAAGTGAAAAGACTCTTATCTGGCTTCGCTGCGACCAGCAGTATACTCATCAATATTATTTTGGAGCTCACCACATCAATATTAAGAGTGAAAGCTATATGGCTACTTCTACAACTGATAGAAAACGGATTTGGAAAACTAGAGGATTGCGCGTAACTGAACAACTTACGGATGAAAGATTATTTCTTCTGCGAATATTTGATTTTTGTCTACTTAGCTGGCAACGAGTGAATGCGGACTTGAAGCCTATGCAAACAGCCATGGCAGTGGAACGAGATCACACTATGCAAATTAAATATGATGGTTCGGTAATATCCGAGCATACACTTCGACAAATGGAAGTGTATGCAGGTCGTGCCTTATATGCTTTATGGCTTGATGCTGGTTCGGTATTAGTAGCGGTTAGCGGTACGGGAAGTATTGCAATCCGTGAAGTATGGTCACTAGATGACCTTCATTATGTGGATGATCAGCAGGCTATTTCCTTGTCTTTGGTTGCGCTAGCTGAAATTGCATCAGAGCAGCTGGAACATAAGTTGTTAATAGGGGCAGATCCAGAATTTGCACTATTGAATACATCCAATCAAATCGTACCAGCCTCGAATTTCTTCGATATCAATTCAGATACCAAGATCGGTGCAGATGCGTTGATGTCGCGCCAAAAAATTGTATATCCTGTGGTCGAACTTAGACCATCTCCCAAACGATTACCTCATCAATTAATCAATCAAATGAAGCGGTTGTTGCTAGATGCTGCACTCCTTATAGATGATCATAAATTACGTTGGGTAGCGGGAGCTATGCCAGTTGATGGGCTGGCGTTAGGAGGGCATATTCATTTTAGCGGTATTACAATTACACCGCGCTTGCTTCGCATATTAGATGGAATTGTAGCGATACCACTTGCAACGATTGAAGATCCATTGGGCAGAGGGCGCTATAAGCGATACGGTGCGTTAGGTGATTATCGTAGGCAGCCACATGGAGGATTTGAATATAGAACGCCACCTAGCTGGTTAATCTCTCCGGCGGCCGCTAAAGCCGCTTTAACGTTAGCGTATATTGCGATGAAAGACTATGATAGCCTGGCACCTAGTTTTTCACTTAAACTAGAATGGTGTCAGGCTTATGATGAAGGCGATTATGAATTACTAGCTTTTGCAAGTCGCACAATGCTGGAACAGATAACGACGCTGCCATCTTATTCAGAATATGCTAATGATATCGAGCCGCTGCGTAGAGCGATTGAAGAACAGCGTCATTGGGATGAGCAACGAGATATACGTGAGCGGTGGGGGATACCTAAAGAAGTCGTTCAAAAAGCAGACTTTGATAACGAAGCGAAGCAGGAAGCTTAATCGGCATCTTCTCGGCTTTCGAAAGCTCGCATTGGTATAAAACCTGGGATTTCTCACTTACTATTGAATAGTAAGTGATGGAAATCCTTTTTATTTTGCAAAAAAACTCGAACACTGTAACATGACATGCTAGAATGAATATAGAAGAAAATGAGATGTCTTATTTCCTGAATCTTGAGGAGGAAAGCAATGATTGTCGATTACTTTGCAGAAGGAAATGAACCGACAAGTATTACATTATCTTATTACGATCAGCTCAATGGTAATGACCTAGAATTGAAAGTAAGTATGATGTTTAATGCCACTTGTCTGTTCTCAACTGCTAATAACCTACAGAAAATTATCATTCAATATAACGAGGAACAATTAACGTTAGAGCGAAATATGCTTCAGACTTGGCTTGGATATACGCTCGATCAAATCGAATCCGAGAAAAAGTTTCTTAAGCAAGTGAATAAGAAGCTAGAAGCTGGAGAGCGGCTTCCAATCTAGCATAGTGGTAATGAAAAGTTTTAGGAGGATCAAAAAATGTCAGCTTATACACCGATGATTCAACAGTATTTAAGCATTAAGGAAGGGGTTCAAGATGCCTTCCTTTTTTTTCGACTAGGTGATTTCTATGAACTGTTCTTTGAAGATGCGATTCTTGCATCTCGGGAGCTTGAAATAACGTTAACTGCTCGAGGTGGAGGTTCAGTAGAAAAAATACCAATGTGTGGCGTTCCATATCATGCAGCGGATAGCTATATCGCAAGACTAATTGACAAAGGCTATAAAGTTGCGATTTGTGAGCAGGTTGAAGATCCCGCTGATGCTAAAGGTATCGTTCGTCGTGAGGTTGTACGGACGATCACTCCAGGTACAGTAATGGAATCTAAATCGCTTGATGGAAAGCAGAACAACTTTATTGCTGCGGTCGTGGAACAAGATGGGTTATTCGGTTTGGCTAGTAGTGATCTATCTACAGGTGAAATTTACGTCACTTCGTTTGTAGGGCGAATAGATTCATTAATGGATGAAGTGAATATTTATGCTCCTGCGGAATTGGTCGGGGATCAACCACTATTAACGCAATTAGATCAATCTAACAATTGGAGCAAGAAAGTTCCACTAACCCCTTGGGAAATGTGTTCTGAGGAGATGCTAGCGGAGCAATTTAGTGAAGAGCAAATACAAGAGCTAACTGGTGCTAGACGAAAAGCGGTTAGAGTACTATTAAGTTATTTGGAGGATACGCAGAAACGTAATCTAAGTCACTTGAAAATACTACATAACTACGAGCCGAACCAGTATATGATTCTTGATTACCATACTAGAAGAAATCTTGAGTTGACGGAAACAGTCAGAGATCGAAGTAAAAAGGGCTCTTTGCTATGGCTACTTGATCGGACACAGACGGCCATGGGTGCAAGACTATTGCGTCGTTGGATTGATAAGCCATTACTAAGCGCTAAAGGGATTGTACAGCGTCAAAGCGCAGTTGAAACATTGTATCTCGATATGATTTTACGTGAGGATATACGACGTGAATTAGCGCCTATTTACGACCTTGAGCGGCTTGTTGGACGAGTTGCCTATGGTAATGCCAATGCCAAAGATGTACATGCCTTGAAGCTATCATTACGTCGTGTGCCTGCACTTGTGCAATTATGCGAACAATCCAATTCTAATGTACTGCAACAATTAGTGAAAAGTGTAGATCCTTGTGATGATTTGGCCGATCTGATTGACACTGTACTTATTGATGATCCACCGCTTTCATTACGTGAAGGTGGTCTGATTCGAGATGGCTATGACAATTATTTGGATCAACTGCGTGAGGCAAGTAAAAACGGTAAAGTATGGCTCGCTGAGCTTGAGCGTAAAGAACGTGAAGCAACAGGAATTCGTACTTTGAAAATTGGATTTAATAGAAATTTCGGTTATTACTTAGAAATATCGAAAGCGAACGTTGCTAATTTACCTGAAGGACGCTATGAACGCAAACAAACGTTAACGAATGCCGAGAGATACGTTACGCCAGAGCTGAAAGAAAAAGAACGACTAATTCTTGAAGCAGAAGAGAAAATGGTCGATTTAGAATATAGTAAATTTATTGAGTTAAGAGAACATTTATTGGAGCATTTGGCACGTTTGCAGAAAGTTGCTGCAATGATTGCTGAGCTTGATGTCTATCAAAGTTTGGCGCTTGTTAGTGCTGAACTGAGATTTGTGAAACCGACGATAACGGAGCAATATGATCTTCATATTGTAGAAGGTCGTCATCCCGTTGTTGAATTAATGATGGAGGGTTCTTCGTTCATAGCGAATGCTACAGATTTGTATCGTGATGATCATAGCATTCTACTTATTACGGGACCGAATATGGCTGGGAAAAGCACATATATGCGTCAAGTAGCGCTTATTTGCATTTTGGCGCAAATCGGCTGTTTTGTACCAGCTCAATCCGCTACCATACCGTTAACCGATCGTATTTTCACGAGAATTGGTGCTGCAGATGATCTTATCGGTGGACAAAGTACATTTATGGTGGAAATGAAGGATATTCAGATGATGACAGAACAAGCGACATTAAGCAGTCTTGTCATTATCGATGAATTAGGAAGAGGTACCTCGACTGGCGAAGGTATGGCCATTGCCCAAGCAGTTATTGAATATGTGCATGAGCATATTGGTTGTAAAGCGTTAGTGTCGACTCATTTCCATGAGTTGTCACACTTGTCGTCATCGTTAACATCACTTGTGAATGCGCGTATGGCAGTAGAGGAAAGTGGAGACCATGTTACTTTCCTACGCAAATTAGTACCAGGTGCAGCGGATACTAGTTACGGAATATACTGTGCCCAGCTTGCTGGTCTGCCCGATTCAATCATTACGCGAGCATATCAGTTACTTGATGAGGATCCAACAGTAGAGATACAGCCGATTCGTAAAGTCGTTGCTCCAGTCAAAGCGGTCAACGCTTCTACTACGATAAGTCAAGCTGAAGCAGATCAGCATATGGAACGAGCGCACACGATTGCTACAGCTTCAGATGATACGGAACGAGCGTATTCTGTAGCTGAATCAGCATCCGTTACCATGCAAGCAACGCAGCTAATTGCTGAGGCTACTGACAGCCCAACTGCTACTCTAGCTGCAGATGTGGTCCAGCTCTCAATATTTGAAGAAGCATCGATTGAAAAAGCGAAACCGAAGCTATCTAGCTCGGAGGAGCAAGTCGTAAAGCAGCTTAAAAAGCTGGATTTGTTCAATATGACACCGATGCAAGCGATGAATATTTTGAATGAATTGAAAACTAAACTACATTAATTATTAATGACATTAAATATAGTGCAAAGCTCATTTGGAGAGGAGGATAAGCAATGAAAAGAGTGAAATTACTGGATGAACAATTAGCGAATCAGATTGCGGCAGGGGAAGTGGTTGAGCGTCCAGCCTCAGTAGTGAAGGAGCTAGTAGAAAATGCGATAGATGCAGGCAGTACGACGATTGATGTTACAGTCGAAGAAGGTGGCTTAGCTTATATTCGCGTAACAGATAATGGTGATGGCATCGAGCAAGAGGATATGCTAACTGCATTCGAACGCCATGCAACGAGTAAAATATCTACAAGCAGTGATCTCTTCCGAATTGCGAGCTTAGGTTTTCGTGGTGAGGCATTGCCAAGTATAGCTGCTGTGGCAAAGGTCGAATGCATATCTTCCATTCATCAAAGTGGACTTGCTCATAAGTTAATTATTGAAGCAGGCAAGCGTGTCGTAGACGAACCATGTAATGCTCCAAGAGGTACCGATATGATCGTCAAAGATTTGTTTTTCAATACGCCTGCTCGCTTGAAATATATGAAAACAATTCAGACAGAACTTGGGCATATTTCAGATTATATGAATCGGATTGCATTAGCGCATCCAGGTATTGCGATTACGTTAAAGCATAATGGAAATATGTTGCTGCGGACACTTGGAACGGGTGATCGATTGCAAGTTATTGCTGCTATCTATGGAACAAGTACTGCGAAAACGATGATAGCGATTGACGGCTCGGATCCAGATTATGAGATTATCGGTTATATATCGAAGCCTGAACTAACACGTGCTAATCGTAACGGTATGACTGTCATTGTGAACGGCAGGTATATTAAAAGTATTGCGGTCAATCATGCTATAGCAGAGGCATATCATACGCTGCTGCCTATAAATCGTTTTCCACTTGCTATCATTGAAATTCAGATGCATCCTGCATTGCTAGATGTCAATGTGCATCCTTCGAAATTAGAAGTGCGCTTTAGTAAGGAAGTGGAGCTTAAAGCATTAATTGAACAGGCTGTTCGTGAAAAACTGGGAAATCTTCGTTATACACCTGGAATGGATGCTGTTAAGCGTCCTGACCGTTCTGGTCCTTCATTGGTTCAAGATTCGATCTCGTTTCATGTTGCAGATGGGGGCTTGAAGTACGGCGCACCATCAAAACAAATTACGTTCGGCAACGATCAAGGGCGTGAAGCGAAGCCTGTTGCAGGTAATCGTAGTTATGATATACAGGGTGGCACAGCTGAATTTATCCCGAAAGACGCAACAGCGAGATTGTATGGTAGAGCAGCGGGTTCAAACGACAATACATCCGAATCTGCAACAGTTACGGGCAATGGAATGAGTGGTAAAGCTTATGGGCAGATGACTGAAGCTAATACTATAGTTAACGAAACAACTGAACATAATAATCAAGGTCAGCAGTTCGATAGCGAAAGTACTGAGCAGGTTTCTAAAGTGACTCATAATTTGAACGGATGGCAACAACAAGGCGATCCAGATCAAAGAAATGAGAGCAGTGAACGAAATCGTGATTTCCCAGAATTGCATTGGATTGGTCAGCATCATGGCACATATATTATTGCTCAGTCTGATGATGGGCTTTATCTGATCGACCAACATGCTGCTCATGAGCGCATTAATTATGAATATTTCTTATATAAATTTGGCCATCCACAGCTGGCTAGTCAACAACTACTTGTGCCGATCACGATGGAATTTACGCCCGGCGATGCGGAGGCATTACGAGAGCTATTGCCTTATATGGAACAAGCAGGAGTAGTGATGGAGCCGTTCGGACAACAAACGTATCTTGTACGTGCATATCCTGAATGGCTTCCAACTGGACAAGAACAGATGATCCTTGAGGAAATGGCAGACTATGTAATCTCAGAACGGAAAAAGATCGATATTATGAAATTCCGCGAAGAAGCAGCGATTATGTGTTCTTGTAAAGCGTCGATTAAAGCAAATGATCGGATGAATCGTGAAGAAGGTGATGTGTTGCTAAGAAGACTAGCGGCATGTACCCAGCCGTATACTTGTCCTCATGGTCGACCTATTATTGTTCATCTATCGACGTATCAATTGGAGAAAATGTTTAAGCGGGTGATGAGTTGATCGTAACGACGTCTCAGGCGCCGACTAGTAACTTGCTACAACAGGCTAAGCGATTAGCCAACGAGTTGTCTGCACTACTAGTCGCGCGAAGACAATTGACGGTATCAAAGCTATTACAACAAAGTGAAGACGGAAAAGTACTCGTAGCTACTGATGGCGAATTGCGCTTGTATGACCTAGAGGCAAAGGAACCAAACAAACCGCTAATCTATCATCCAAGTATGGCTTTTGTGAAGTTAAAGTCGATGCTGCGCGGGGGCCATGAAACATTGATTACGTTAAGTCGATGTGAAGCGGGTGATACTGTATTGGATTGTACCGCCGGTCTTTGTTCTGATACGCTCCTATTCTCGATGACAGTTGGCGATCAAGGAAAGGTCATTGCGCTGGAAAGTCAACGTTTGTTGTATACGATTGTCCGTGAAGGACTAGCAACTTATGAAACGTCAGTACAAGAAATAGAGCAAGCGATGCGCAGAATTGAGCTTAGATGTGAAGCGCATGATCAATATTTAGCTGGGCTGGACGATCAAAGTGTAGATATTGTATATTTTGATCCAATGTTCCGCCAGCCATTGCATGAATCAAGTGCGATTAAAGCGATTCGTACGGTAGCTAATCCGAATGCCCTTGTGTTGTCTAGTATAGAGCATGCAAAGCGTGTTGCTCGTAAATGTGTTATTTTGAAGGAACATAGTATGAGTGAAGAGTTTGAAAGGCTTGCGATTCCTCGGACGAATGATGTACGAGGGAATAAAATTGCATATGGTGCTTGGTATGCATCAGATCTAGCGTGAAGCATATAATTAAGGAAGTGGAAGCAATTTTGAAGAAACCATTATTAGTACTGATTGGTCCTACTGCAGTAGGGAAGACAGCACTAAGTATAGAACTTGCCAAGCAATATAATGCTGAAATCATATCTGGAGATTCGATGCAAGTATATCGCGGCATGGATATCGGTACAGCGAAGATTAAGATGGAAGAAAGAGAAGGTATCGTTCATCATTTGATTGATATATGCGAGCCAGAAGAGTCTTATTCAGCAGCTGACTTTCAGACGAATGCTCGTGCCTTAATTGATGATATATATGCAAGAGGCAAACTACCATTTATCGTAGGTGGTACAGGGCTTTATATTGAATCACTCTGCTATCAATATCGGTTTGCAGATAAAGGTTCAGATGAAGTGTTTCGTCTTGCACAAGAACGATTTGTTGAAGAGCAAGGTCCCGAGGCGTTACATGAGCGATTAGCTGCAATTGATCCGACTACCGCAGAGCGACTTCATTATAATGATGTCCGCCGGGTGATACGTGCATTAGAAGTGCATCATGTTACAGGGATCACATTTAGCGAGCAACAGAAGGATCAAGTGAAGGAATCGCCATATGATCTATGTATACTTGGCTTGACGAGAGATCGTAAAAAGCTATATGCTCGTATTGAAGAGCGGATCGATCTCATGCTTGGGGAAGGGTTACTAGATGAGGTGAAATCACTGTTAGCTCGTGATTTGCCATTGCACGCGGTACCACTTCAAGCGCTCGGCTACAAGGAAATGATCGCTTATTTGCATGACGAATGTAGTTATGAAGCGGCGCTAGAGCTATTAAAGCGTGATACAAGACGATTTGCGAAACGGCAGCTTTCATGGTTCCGACATATGAAAGATATTCAGTGGATCGACATGGATGAAAATTTTCACAACAATTTACAATGTATTCATGCTATAATAGCAGGAAAGTTTCAAGATCATCTTGAATATATTACTAATCAAACTTATAAGTAGGCGGGGGTAACGTCCATATGAACAAATCTATCAATATTCAAGATACTTTTTTGAACCAACTTCGTAAGGATCAAATTCAAGTTACTGTTTTTTTGATGAATGGATTCCAAATTCGCGGATTTATTAAAGCATTTGATAACTTTACAATTATTATTGAAGTTGAAGGTCGTCAGCAAATGGTTTACAAGCATGCCATTTCTACTTTTGTGCCGCAACGTAATGTAACACTAATGCAG
This sequence comes from Paenibacillus sp. Y930, assembly GCF_056786375.1. NCBI lineage: Bacteria > Bacillati > Bacillota > Bacilli > Caryophanales > Paenibacillaceae > Paenibacillus > Paenibacillus sp. Y930. The sequence continues at coordinate 92,942 of NZ_JBXCIX010000006.1, forward strand.
CAAGATTCAAGTCAATAGAACGGTTAAGACGCAACTGAAACTTTTTCAGATGCTTTTCGTCTAATTAGATAGCGGCATTCAGGAGCAACCCGATGTTTAGCCGGGTTGCTTTTGTTATTTATTGTGTATACTTCATGTAAGTACAAGTTCAAAGTCTGCTTTTTGATCAGTATTGTGAAGTGTATTTATGCTTCTGCGGGAACATTTTATTACATCATAAGTTATACTATGCAGTTGCAAAAAGTTTTAGGAGGGGTCAGCATGAGTGAGCAAGGTGGAAATAACCGTGCGAACAACAAAGAAGCAAGTAGTAATCATACTAACAAAAAGAAAAATAAGAAGAGAAACAAAGGAAAAATATGGTTTTACAGCTTATTCTTCTCGATTGTTCTTGGTATTGTCTGTGCCATTGCAGGGTATTTATTCATTATTCTTAATGGTGAGAGGCTACTTGCAGAAAATGGAGACAAGTTAGTATTTGGTGAGGCTTCCGTTATATATGATGCTAATGGAACGGAAATATCAAGATTATACGACGTGTCGGATAATCGAGAAATAGCCGAGTTTTCAGAAATACCTGAAATCGTCCGCCAAGCCTTTATCTCAACTGAAGATCAGCGTTTCTATGATCATTCAGGCTTAGATTTCATTGCAATTGGTAGAGCACTAGTGAAAGATATTATTGCACGTAGCGCCGTTGAGGGTGGTAGTACGATCACACAACAGCTAGCGAAAAATGTGTTTCTAACAGGGGACAAAACGGTGTTCCGTAAAGCGACTGAAGCTTCCATTGCCGTAGCGCTAGAACAACAAATGTCCAAAGATCAAATTTTGGCAATGTACTTGAATCGAATCTATTATGGTCGAGGCATCCACGGTATTAAAGCTGCCGCTGAATATTATTTTGATACCGAATTAGAAGATTTAGAATTATGGCAAGCCGCTACATTAGCAGCGATGCCGAAAGCACCGAACCGTTACAATCCGGTGAACAATCCTGAGGCATCGAAGGATCGTCGTGCTGTCGTATTGAGATTATTATATGATCAAGGTTATATTACAGAAACTCAGATGAATGAGGCGAAAGCTGTTGAATATGTCCAGCCTGATCATGCAGATAAGTATACGAATTCCAAATATACTGCGTTTATTGATTATGTTATAGAAGAAGCGATAGAGGTTACAGGATTGCCAGAGGAAGAGCTACGTGTTGGTGGCTTCCAAATTCATACAACCTTAAATATTAGCGCTCAAGATATAATGGATGCTGAATTTGAGAATAAAGATAACTTTGAGGAAAGCGTTGATGAGGAATTAGCACAAGGATCGATGATTATTATTGATCATGCTACTGGAGAGATTAAAGCAATGTCTGGTGGTCGTGATTATGTGAAAAAAGGCTGGAATCGTGTTACTCAGCCAAGACAGCCAGGATCAGCCTATAAGCCGATTATCTCTTATGGTCCTGCATTAGAAACGCTGAATTTCACACCATCAACTGTGTTGAAAAATGATAAAAAATGCTTCAATAATTACTGCCCACAAGATAGATGGGGAGCGGCGTCCGTAACGATGCAGCAATCTCTACAAGATTCTCGAAATCTAGCTGCTGTATGGTTATTGAATGAAGTAGGCTTGAAGGCTGCTGATGCATTTGCAACAAGATTAGGTGTTGGTCTTACCGATGATGATATGAATTTATCGAGTGCACTAGGTGGACTTAGTAGAGGTTTTTCACCGCTACAGATGGCAACGGCCTTTAGTGTTATTGCTAATAATGGGGTTTCTGTTGATCCCCATACGATTACTTCTATTACAGGCAAAGGTTATGACTATAAATATAAAGCACCGAAAGCAGAACGGTTAATGAAGGAAACGACAGCATCATATCTTACGGCTATGATGCGTAAAGTTGTAGATTCTGGAACGGCCAAAAGAGCTCAAATTGACCGTCCAGTGGCAGGTAAAACAGGTACGACACAGCACGGTATTCCTGATTATAAAGGTAAAGGTAATCGTGATGCGTGGTTTGTTGGTTATACTGCGGAATGGACAGCGGCGGTATGGATGGGTTATGACAAAACGAACGCAACTCATGTATTGAAAAGTGGTAGTTCGCAAGCTGCAACACTATTTGCGAAAATAATGAAGCCAGCACTTGCTACCATTCCCAAAAACAACTTCACTGAGGTGGAAATTCCCGAAGTAGAAGTTCCAACATTAACGATGGGGAACTTAGCTCTAGAATATGATGCAGAAGTTATGAAAGTTACTTTGAAATGGGATATACAATATGAGGGTGACGTAACCTTTGAGGTGTTCCGGATGGAACAAAATAGCGGGAACTTTGTTCACTTTGCAGAGACCGAGGGTCAATATATGATTGATGATGCTTATGTGTTCCCAGGAAACAATTATCAATATTATGTGATCGCACATGATCTGGAAAATGATATTTCAAGTGATCCTTCTAATAAAGTGTCCTTTGATATTCCAGATGGTGATTTGGTCATCCCAGATATTCCAATGGAAGGTGACGAAGATGACTTTGTGGAAGGTAATCCATATCCAACGGATGATTGGTCACAACCAAATGTCACTCCAACACCTGCGCCACCGATCGAGCCAACATCAACACCGACTCCTGAGGTGACGCCAACTCCGACACCAATCGTACCAGATGAGCCGTGGGAAGAGGAAGTACCGCCTGAGCAAGAGTTTGTACCTGAAATTGATGGAGGAATAGATCAGATCACACCGTAACGAAATGAAAAGTATTATTACAGATTCAAACCTATAACTGCTGAAGAGAGCACAAGGACATATATGACATTCGCAATAGACATTCTATTGATATTTATGCGAAAACGTTATAAATGTTGTGCTCTCTTTTTCGTAAATGTTGGATATTGGTGCTGACTATGTTAAGCTTCAAATATAGTGTTTATGGTGTAATAGGAAAGGTACGTTTACTATGAAAAGAAAATTTTCTGATCGTGCAAACTGGCGTAGAATTGTACGTAAAAGTTATTCATGTCTGTCACTCGATAATAAAGAGTTTCATGGATTACTTACCTTTTATCGGATACATGAGCTTCGAGATCCTTTATATAAAGAATATGGTGAACATCGTTTATGTCTAGCTGATGAAGGTTATTTGTGGATGCAACATTTTCCTAAAGGAGAGCATTTCGTCATTACGACAATGTTCGACAAGCAGGGGAAGGTAGTCCAATGGTACATCGATGTCTGTAAAACACAAGGATTAACGGAACAGCAGGTTCCTTGGTTTGATGATCTGTATCTTGATGTCGTCGTCTTGCCCAGTGGTGAAGTGTTTCTAATGGATGAGGATGAATTAGAGGAAGCGTTCAAGAGCGGGGATATTTCGTATAAGGACGTGGCAATGGCGAAAAAAACTGCGAATAGATTATTGTCAATGATTCGCAATGGGAAGTTTCGTTATTTTACACTTAGTATGAAGCATAAGCGTATCTATGACCAAGCGCGGGAATTGAGTGAATCGTGATATGAAAAAGAGACGTGAGAAAATAGGCTTTTTTCGTAAATGTTTTCGAATATTTATATTAGCTGTTTCCATAGTGTTCATCTGGTGCATATATTGCTACGGCTTACTGCTCTATGGTCAACAAGATGCTCCGCTCCAGCAGGCAGACACCGGCATCGTCTTAGGTGCAGCGCTGTGGAATAATGTTCCCAGTCCAGCACTGCGAGAACGATTGGACGGGGCGTTGGCATTGTATGAAGAAGGAACGATCAACTATTTAATACTTAGTGGTGGGAAAGCATCGAATACTTCATTATTATCTGAAGCGGAAGGGATGCGCGACTATCTCGTAGCGGCAGGTGTTCCTGCTGAGAAACTATTATTGGAGAAACAATCTACTGATACCTATGAAAATCTATTATTTAGCTATGAGATTGCCAAGGCAAATGAACTGCAATCGTTCATAATCATTACGCATAATTACCATGGTGAGCGTGCAGCAGATATTGCGTCCTTTCTACATATGGAAAATGTTCAGGTTAACGGTGTGAAAACAAAGGTGCTTAATGAATCATATCATTATACAAGAGAAGTGTTAGCTTATACAAAATGGCAATTGAATAAACTACTTTCACTGTTGAATATCTACATTTGAGTAAAATTCATGAATCTTCTAATATGTAAGAAATAGCTAGAATACACTGATACTACGTATAGCTTGCACAGCTTTTGATGAAAGAAAGGTGATGCTAGTAATGAGTAGTAAAGTTATTTCAGGTGAGCCTTACGTAAACACTCGTTCATCACGTCAAATTAATGTGGTGTTACGAAATCATGAACCGCTACAAATGATAAGCGATACACATTTAATAGAAGAAAAGCATGAAGTCGAAGAAAAAATGCAACAAGCACCTAATATTTATGCTGAATTTGAAGAAGAATTAAATCAAATGATTGGCATGGATCAAGTGAAGCAAATCGTATATGAAATATTTGCCTTGTTACAAATAACGAAAATGCGCCAAGAGGCAGGGTTAAATGGATCAGCTCAAGTGTATCATATGATTTTCAAAGGTAATCCTGGTACAGGAAAGACGACGATTGCTCGAATCGTTGCTAAGCTGTTTCAGAAGATGGGTGTCCTTTCAAAAGGGCATCTTATCGAGGTGGAACGGGCTGATCTCGTAGGTGAATATATTGGGCATACCGCGCAAAAAACGAGAGATTTGGTAAAGAAGGCGATGGGTGGAGTACTGTTCATCGACGAAGCCTATAGTCTTGCACGAGGCGGGGAAAAGGATTTCGGTAAGGAAGCGATCGATACGCTTGTGAAGCATATGGAAGATTCGAAAAATCAATTCATCCTTATTCTTGCAGGCTATCCCTACGAAATTGAACAATTTCTCATGACGAATCCTGGACTACCATCTAGATTTCCGATCATTATTGACTTTCCAGACTATACGGTAGATCAGCTTATGCAAATTGGTGAGCAAATGATTAAAGAAAGAGATTATTCACTTTCACAGCATGCGTTATTCAAACTTCGTCAACTCGTTATGCAAGCGAAGCAAAGCGAAGAGTTTTCATTCAGTAATGCTCGCTATGTCCGCAATTTGCTAGAAAAGGCGATCAGGCAGCATGCGGTTCGCTTAATGGGACAATATCCAAGGCATGCCCCTTCGAGAAATGAATTAATAAGTATTCGTTCTGAAGATATTAAGTTATAATAATGAAGGCACTTTTCGCATATTAAATGCGGAAGTGCCTAATTGAATGTAAGGGAGAAACTTTTGATGAAACAACAACGTAGTGACACATGGAAACAGCTTGAAGTATTAGTAGAACAAACTGAAGTAGAAATTAGAGATGCTTTTCTTGACATAGAGCGTATAAGTGAAAAGAATCAATGGAAAGTTATAGAAGCATTTCAGAAATATAAAGTGAGTGATTTTCATTTTGCAGGCTCGACTGGCTATGGCTATAACGATCGAGGACGTGAAGTATTAGACCTTGTCTATGCTGAAGTATTTGGTGCAGAGCAGGCGTTGGTTCGTCCACATTTTGCGTCGGGTACACATACCATTAGCTGTGCTTTGTTTGGAGTATTGCGTCCTGGTGATGAATTACTGTATATAACGGGCACACCATACGATACATTGCATAAAGTTATCGGAAAAGCTCAGGATGGCTCAGGCTCTCTAGCTGATTGGGGAATATCATACAAAGCGGTTGAACTATTAGCAGATGGACAAGTTGATTGGGCAAAGGTTGAAGGAAGTATTACATCTAATACGAAGGTTATCGGTATTCAGCGCTCGCGCGGATACGACTGGAGAGCTTCTTTCAATATTGCACAAATTCAAGAGATGGTTACACGCATTCGTGAAATTGCACCGCATGTCATTATTTTTGTAGATAACTGCTACGGTGAGTTTACCGAGCTACTAGAACCAACTGAAGTTGGTGTTGATCTGATGGCAGGATCATTAATTAAAAACCCAGGCGGTGGTATTGCTGAAACTGGTGGCTATATTGCAGGTAAGCAGCAATATGTAGAAGCGGCTTCGTATCGCTTAACAGCACCTGGTATTGGTGGTGAGGTTGGGGCAACGCTAGGGACGCTGCGTGGGATGTATCAAGGATTATTTCTAGCTTCACATCTCGTATCCCAAGCCATTAAAGGGAGTGTATTAGCTTCGGCGTTATTTGAAAAGCTTGGCTTTGAGACAAAGCCCACATGGCAGGAAAAACGAACGGATCTTATTCAAGCGATACGCTTTGGACAAGCTGATCATTTAATTGCATTTGTGCAAGGTATTCAGCAAGCAGCAGCAGTCGATTCATATGTTACACCAGAGCCTTGGGACATGCCTGGATATGAGCATGCTGTTATTATGGCGGCGGGCACATTTATCCAAGGAGGAAGTCTAGAATTGTCTGCGGATGCCCCAATCCGTGAACCATATATTGCTTATATGCAAGGCGGGTTAACGTATGCTCATGTCAAATATGGACTGCTTACTTCTTTGTCGAAAATGACCGATAAGGGCTTGATTGTAACGAAACCTTACACAGGTTGACATATTTATACTAGCTAGTTACAATGATGGTAAAGTGGCTACAGGAAGGATGGTGCGATATGGCTGACGATATTCGTAGAAATATGGCCTTGTTCCCAATAGGTATTGTAATGAAGCTTACCGATCTAACGGCGAGACAAATTCGTTATTATGAACAGCATGAGCTAATTGTTCCTGCAAGGACTGGCGGTAATCAACGCTTATTCTCATTTAATGATGTAGAAAGACTACTTGAAATAAAATCGCTTATTGAAAAAGGTGTTAACATCGCTGGTATTAAGCAAGTGATGAATCCAGTTTCTAAGGAATCCGAGGAAGCAACGATCGTAAGTGAGCAATCTGAGGTTAAGCGTCGTGAAATGTCAGATACTCAGCTTCATCGTATGCTTAAGCAACAATTGATAGAAAAAAGACCAGGTCAAACATCTATCATTCAAGGTCAGCTATCGAGATTTTTGCATAAACGCTAGTGCTTTTCATTGGTGAAGAGTTATATCAAGGAAGCTATGAAAAGTATGGTTTATGCTTTCGAAGTGACTTTTCATTGGTGAAGAGCTATATCAAGGAAGCTATGAAAAGTATGGTTTATGCTTTCGAAGTGACTTTTCATTTGTGAGTGAGCTATATCAAGGCGATATGAAAAGTTGGAGGAGATGATTTTATGGGTTACACGAAAGAGGACATTAGACGAATTACGGAAGAACAAAATGTACGATTCATTCGCTTGCAGTTTACAGATTTGCTTGGTGCAGTGAAAAACGTGGAAATCCCTGTAAGTCAACTTGAAAAAGCACTAGATAATAAAATGATGTTCGATGGATCTTCGATCGAAGGTTATGTACGTATAGAAGAATCAGATATGTATTTATATCCTGATCTAGACACTTGGGTTGTATTCCCTTGGGTAACTGAAGTTCGTATTGCCCGTTTAATTTGTGATATTTATATGCCTGACGGAACACCTTTTGCTGGTGATCCACGTCATATTTTGAAACGAGTGTTAAAAGAAGCTGAAGAAATGGGCTTTACCAATATGAATGTTGGTCCAGAACCAGAATTCTTCTTATTCAAAACGGATGAAAAAGGCAATCCGACAACAGAATTGAATGATCATGGTGGTTACTTTGATCTAGCACCTATGGATATGGGTGAGAACTGTCGTCGTGATATCGTGCTTACGTTAGAAGAAATGGGCTTTGAAATTGAAGCATCTCATCATGAGGTTGCTCCAGGTCAGCATGAAATCGACTTTAAGTATGCCGATGCAATTCGCGCTGCTGATCAAATTCAAACATTCAAACTCGTTGTAAAAACAATTGCTCGTGTACATGGTTTACATGCATCCTTTATGCCTAAACCACTGTATGGTGCAAATGGGTCAGGAATGCACTGTCATGTATCTTTATTCGAAGGAAATGAAAATAGATTCTATGATGAAAGTGATCCACTAGGCTTAAGTAAAGATGCTCGCCACTTTATGGCAGGTATTATGACTCATGCCCGTGCAATGGCTGCGATCATGAATCCTACGGTTAATTCTTACAAGCGACTTGTGCCTGGTTATGAAGCGCCGTGTTATGTTGCTTGGTCTGCAAGTAATCGTTCTCCAATGATTCGGATTCCAGCATCACGCGGTATTTCGACTCGTGTAGAAGTGCGTAATCCAGATCCAGCCGCTAATCCATATTTGACACTTGCCGTTGTATTGAAAGCGGGTCTAGATGGTATTCGTAATAAGACGACTTTAGTTCCTCCGACAGACCGTAATATTTATATTATGTCTGAAGAAGAGCGTCTAGATGAAAATATTTTCAGCCTGCCTAACGATCTTCGTGAAGCATTGAATGAGCTACTTCGTAGTGATGTTATCTGCGACGCACTGGGCGACCATGCGTTAGCTCACTTCTATGAACTGAAAGAGATCGAATGGGATATGTATAGGACCCAAGTTCACCAATGGGAACTTGATCAGTATTTGACGCATTACTAATTAGGGGAACCCTTGATGCTACTGGCATTGAGGGTTTTTCTTGTTGGGGGGCAGTGCCATTATTGGTGAAAATAGGAAAAAGGTATGATGGCGGGAGGGAAGCCTATCCTTTACACTTGATGAGGAGCTTGTACGCGTCAATGCAAGATCGAGAAGAGAAGATAAAATTAGGGAGTGTACATTATGAATGAAATGATAGAACAACAGAAAGATTTCGGTTTTGCGAGAGTATACGCGATTGAGTTACTCTACAAAGAAAAACCGTTACTTGATCGCGAACTACTTTATGCCAAAATGGAGCAATATACTGGAAAAACAGATCAACCGCAAAATGAAGATAACAAGAGCGGCTCGCTGGCCGTATGGGAACCCTATGAGCAGCCGGAGCAGGGCGATATGCTTCATTTTTTTCATTTGAATTATATGGTGGAATATTCAGAAGGGGAAATGCCTGCGCAAACAAGTATTACAGGTATGAGTCCGCACCCGATATCCGAATATGAAGAAGCAGTTCAGCAAAGTTGGCATTGGAATGAAGCCGGCCAAACTCTGCAGGAGTGCAACTACTCGTTACTACTCGTTGATATGATGGCATCTGGACTGGAACCGAAGAGAAGATTGGAGCTACATACGAATGCGCTTCGTGCAATTTTGGAAATTGCTCCTTGCGATGCTATTTATTTTAGAGAAAGCAAAAAGTTGGTTGAGCCGCGCATGTTTTTGACTGCTGTTGATGCAGGAGAAATTTTATACGGAGCAGTGAACATTCGTTTTTATAATGTTGAAGGCACTGGAAGCAACCGTCAGGAAGGTCTTATGGATTCCGTTGGACTCGCTGCACTGGGCATTCCTGATGTGCAATGCCACTTCTATGATATGGATACTTCTGAGGTAGCCGACATATTGACGAATTTTTCTTACTATTTGTTTAATCAAGGCGATATTATTACGGATGGCGAAACGTTAGGCTTTACAGAGGAGATGCGTTGGCGTTGCGAGCATCAATATGCACTGGCTGCTCCACATCGCGTAGTAATTGATCTTGATCCCGGCCAGCCATACTATGCGGGACGTCAGGGCGGAGTTGACGAATAGTCGATAAATACCTAACAGGGCACCTTGTTATAAGGCGCCCTGTTTACAACATATTAGTTTACTTAGGAATGATGACGACGATGTTTTTTAGCGATTACAAGTACTCTTTGCCCAGGTCTAATTCTTAAAACTTTAGTTCTTCTAGCAACACCCATAGGAGTCACCTCCATATTCAGATAATACTATTATATGAAAGTTAATTGAAATTGCTCTAGACGGATATAACCCTTTGAAGTTAATTAATTAAGTATAAGAGGGGGAATGATTTGATATTCCCCTCTCGACTGATTAAAAGAAAAACGGGAGTAAAAATAAAGCTCCGATAGTCGAAAGCGGAACTCTGCGCTGGAAAAATCTGCGTCTAGGAAAAAAGCCGGGATGAAAACCAAACTGTCTATAGGTAGATTCATATTCTTGGAAACCATTTATTCGATCTGCCATTTCATTTGTAGGAATTGCAAGTGTGACATAATCTTGATCGACATGAGCAATAAATCCGTCATATGAATTACCGTCTGTAGTTTGAATACCGACATATTTATTCATACAACTCCAACAAATTTCTTCATAACCATTACTTTCCATTGTTAGCCTCCTTAGTATCTGACTCACAATAGTCTATGGTCTAGAAACTATAATGCACATGACATTCGCCTATTAATATAAAAAGAAGATTTTGATGGAAATCAAGAAAGTACAAATCATAAGTTAATTTAGTATAGTATTTTCAAAGGAGTTAATGTAAAATATAGTAAATTAATGTTAAGGTGGGTTATTCATGAAAGTGTTTGTTTATTTTCGGCTTAAGCATGCTTTGTATATTATTATTTCTTTGTTGCTGCTTACTAGTTGTGCATATCAGCAAGTCACGACGATTACTACAAGTACATCTAACGAAATAACAGCTGAGGGGATGTTAGCTAATCCTAATCGAGACTTTTTCCAATATGAAGAGGGATTTTATGTTAACGCAACTAGAACAGGGGAGAGTGAATTTGAATACACATTAGGTAAGGAAATTGGTGAAATAACTAAAATTTCAACAAAGGCAAAGCAATACCAAAGTGGAACAGCTAATATGCTACCAGTGGGCACGAAGCTTTATGAAACGGATGCGTCTTATATTGTAGCTGTTGTAGAAAATGTTGAAATTCCTTATACGCAAATAATTAGTGCTAATGCAGAGTGATAGGTTCTTTAATCTATATTAGATAATAGAAAAAAACTAAGGCTTGAAGCTCAAGCCTTAGTTCCATATAACTCATCTAGAGTAACGAGTGTGAATCCTTTATCCTGTAAATCTTGAATAATATAAGGGAGTAGTTCGACTGTATTGCTAATATGCTTACCACCAAATGAATGCATAAGAATGATACTATCTGGCTTTGTATCATCGTTAATCATTTTCCTCATTTCTTCAACTGATGTTCCAGCCCAGTCCCGAGTGTCTACATTCCATCCCACGAAACTTCTACTATCGTTTTTCATAGCGTCTCTAACTACATCATTAACAGCTCCATAAGGCGCTCTAATCCAGTCTGGCTTAAAACCAATAGCAGCCTGTATTAACTCATCTGTCCGCTCTATTTGTGCAACAATCTCTTTACTAGTAAGCTTAGTCAAATCCGCATGATTATAAGAATGATTGCCTATGGCATGCCCTTCATCCACAATTCTTTGAAGAACGGAGCCGAGTTTTTCTACTTGTGTTCCAACAACAAAGAAAGTAGCTTTTACTTTATATTGTTTTAATATATCTAAGATAGCAGGAGTATACTTTGTATCGGGACCATCATCAAACGTTAGTGCGATATATTTTTTAGTTGCAACATCTGGATCAGATGGTTGAATCGGTTGTTCGGTAGATTCGGGTTCAGTAACCGTTGGAGGCTCTGTTGGTGCTGGTTCTGTAGCGGTAGGTACTTTTGTTGTTTCTTGCTCTGTACTGTTATGTTCTTGTTCAGGTATCTCTGTACTCGTTGGTAATTCTATGTTTTCAGGTGTAGATTCAGGCGATATTGTAGGTGTTGGTGACGTTGCTGGATCATTAGAAATATTAACGTTTTCATCGATATCATTGTCGGGATCTTGTACAGAAGGTAGATCGATATCGTTAGATTCTGGCTGTTTATTCGATGTAATGTCTGACGTTTGCTCTGAATGAAAAGATTCTGTTAACGCTGAAGACTGTGAGAATAATGGTAAAATAAAATGTTGGACAGCTTTCGATTGGATACTGAAAAAGGGAATGATCATTGCAATGAATAATATTAGTGCGAAAAGTCGTCGTCGTTTTCTTTTTTTCTTCTGCTTGATTATAACCATTCTTGTAGTCGTTGATTGATCAGGGATGTACATGACTTCACGCCTTTCGTAAAAACACAGAGAAGTATGCTTTAACTTATTAGGAATGGGTTAAATATTCAGTGTGTTGTTCTCTTATATACTAAACGTATGAGGGAGGAATAAAGTTTTCGAATTATAGAAAAAAAGAGCCTTACATCGCAATGATGCAAGACCCTCTTAGAAATCAAATTATAGGTTATAAATTATTGAAAAATTTCAATAATTACTACTAGACTTCACAAGCTATTCCATCACCATCACGATCTAATTTCTTAGAGTAGCCAGGATCACCCTTCATAATTGGAGCAGCACCTGCCTCACGAACTTCTGTACAGTTTTTATATACAATATTCGATGGTGTAGATGTCGCACTACTTTCTGTATCCGTAGGATTTTTGCCAAATAGATTTTTCGGTTTTGTTACAATAAATAATACTTTCTCACCGTTGTCGTAAGCAGATAATTGATGGCCGACCCAACTGCCAGCACCTCGATTATCACTTGGATTGATATACGCTACGCTAGCGCCTTTTCCACCTTCTGCACACATTGCCATTGGCCACTCATCGCGATCATAGCCTTTCATAGTGTCAATGCCTGCCAAAGAATTTTTACGATTTTCATCTGCTCCTTCGCGGTCGATAGTACACACATCTGAATGACCATTTTCTATTGCGCTGTAAATATGGAGTGCGGTTTCAGGATAGCTATCGCTAGGGAATTCAAGAATATAATCATAATCGTCGGGTTCCGTTTGCGTGGTAGTTACTGGTGTGACGCTTGGCGCTGGAGTAGCTACATTGTTCTCAAGTTCGACAACTGGAGACGTGTTCTCATCTTCGTGGGAACTACTTACATCTTCATGCTTAGATTGTTCTATCACTGAATGATCAACAACGGATGGAGCTGTTATATCAGTTCCGCAAGCAGTTAACAATAACAGAAGCAAAAGTGAACATAACATAAACCATTTTTTCAAATTACTCACTCCTAAAACTTTTCATAGCATCTCGATATTCTTCATTGAAAAATGAAAAGTAGCATCGAAAGCATAAGCCAAAACTTTTCATATTCTTCTAGATAGGGCATGCTGTGATGAAAAGTTACATCGTAAGCAAGGGCTAAAACTTTTCATAGCATCTCGATATTTTTCATTGAAAAATGAAAAGTAGCATCGAAAGCATAAGCTAAAACTTTTCATATAATCAATTCCATAAAAATAGACCATCAGTTACATAGTAACTGATGGTCTATTAAAGTATGCATACAATGAGAATTAGATAATCAATGCATATCACGGAATAATCCGATTACTTTACCAAGTATAGTTACTTTTTGCAATCGGATTGGCTCCATAGAAGAATTTTCTGGTTGCAATCTAATATGATCTTTTTCGCGGTAGAATGTTTTGACGGTTGCTTCATCATCTTCAGTCATAGCAACAACGATATCACCATTGTTAGCTGTTTGTTGTTGTCTAACAATAACCATATCTCCATTATGTATTCCGGCTTCGATCATGCTTTCACCGACAACATTTAAAATAAACACATTATTATCTCTAACAAAATTAGTAGATAGCGGGAAATAATCCTCAATGTTCTCTGTAGCGGTAATCGGTATACCAGCAGTAACTTTACCTATAACAGGAATATGCTTAACTGGAAAAGGAATGATATTACTATCTTCTTCAACTGTATCTTGATCCAAAATTTCAATCGCACGAGGCTTAGTTGGATCACGGCGAATAAATCCTTTTTTCTCTAGGCGATCCAAATGACCATGAACCGTAGAACTTGATAATAATCCAACTGCTTCCGCAATTTCGCGAACAGATGGTGGATAACCTTTATCTTTAACTTCTTGCTTAATAAAATCTAATATAGATAGCTGTCGCTTTGATATTTGTTTCATCAAGATCATCTCCACATTTTATTAGGCAAATTATAACATAGAACTCGAGTTCGCACAAACATAAGTTCTCAAGAATATATGTTCGTATTTTTATTGGAATCCATTGACACGGAACGTCTGTTCGTGTATTCTAAAAACAGAACAAACGTTTGGGGGATGGTTTTCATGTCAACGTATAATCCATATGCATATCGCAGTTATATAAGTTCCAGTAACAGTAAGAGAGACACTCAAGTACATAAGCAGTCTGTTCGGTTTTCTCTACCAAAGGTATCGATGATCAGTAAAGGGTTTTTTATACTTACGTTAACTGCACTTATTGTAATGAGTTCGTTTTTGTTCAGTGCTACAGCTTCGACTACAAATGGTGATTCACTGATGGATGGTGAAACGATTATCGCTGTAGGTGCTGGCGATACACTTTGGGATATTGCAAAGCATCATTATAGTAATACCTCAGATATTAGCTATATTGTATATCTTATTAAAGATCGTAATCAGTTAGAAAATGCGACTATTACTCCTGGTCAGCAATTAATATTACCTTCATTATAATGATTTTGAATATTAGTCTGTAAAGTTCATCGATAGAAGATGCAACTTTATAGACTTTTTTGTTATAATGAAATTATTGTTCTAAAATCAAAGAAATATGTGAAGTTGCATCTCCTTGAAATTCATGTCAACATTATGGGATTGCTAGCTAGAAGGGAGTGGAAGAAATGGATATGGAGAAATTGATTGCTCGTATTAATGAGCTATCACGTAAAAATAAGTCAGAAGGTTTAACAGCTGATGAGACAAAGGAACGTGAAGAATTACGTAAAAAATATCTTCTCAACTTTAGATCTAATATGAGACAACAACTTGATAATATTGAGATAGTTGATGATGATGACCAAGGTGACAATAAAACAGTATTAAACTAAATATTCATTCAAATAGTTCAGAGGGGGATTTATATTGTCGCGTTCTTGGGAGAGAAAAGTTAAGAAAAATATGGCTACTGTTAATAAAGCACGCAAGAAATCAGGTGCTGGAAATTTAGTTATGAATGTTGAGAAGAAACAAGAAACTCGTTTCACTGGTCGAAATTACATTTTACCTGCAGTACTTGTTCTATTTATTGGTATGTACAACTTTTTAATGCTGATGGATCCTACATTTAAATTCAATACGATGTATTGGATAACGATTGTGAGTTACTTCTTACTTGCAGCATTGTTCTATTTCCGCAAACCATACCTAACAATAGGAAAAGACTATGTTCAATCTCGCAGAATGATGGGGGACAAGCAGTTATTTGCTGCTGCTATTAAAGAAATTAAAATCCAAAGTGGATATGTCATTATCGTTCCCAACCATGGAAGTAGTTGGACATACTCTAAGCTGTTTAATCGTTTCCCATTGCAAGATATGTCGGTAGCATTAAAGAAATTTGCTGAGAAACATGACATTACATTTACAGAGTAGAGCTAGTGATTATTAATTATGTAAAGAAAAATTGTATGAATAGATTTGAATAGGGATAGTAACATGACTTAAGGGGAGAAACCGACGTGAAGAAGGCAGTACTTTTTGATTTGGATGATACGTTACTGTGGGATGATCGCAGTGTGAAAGAAGCATTTCGTGTTACATGTGAATTTGCCCAAGCAGAAACTGGAGTTGATCCAGAGGCGCTAGAACAATCAGTTCGCCAAGAAGCTAGAGCGATCTATGAAGCTTTTGACGCTTTCCCGTTCACAAAAATGATCGGTATTAATCCGTTTGAAGGACTTTGGGCTCGTTTTGCTGAAGGAGAACAACAGGAATTCCGTCAACTTCAACAATTTGTACCTTCCTATCGTACGAATGCTTGGACGAAGGGTCTAGCAGCACTTGGTATTGATAATGCAGAGCTAGGTGAGAAATTAGGCGAAATGTTCCCAGCAGAGCGCAGAAGTCGTCCTATCGTCTATGAAGAAACATTTGCAGTATTAGATCAATTGAAGGATCAATATAAATTATTACTTCTAACGAATGGTTCACCTGATTTACAACGTGAAAAGCTGGCAGGTGTTCCGCAGCTTATTCCTTATTTCGATCATATTATTATTTCAGGTGAATTTGGGGAAGGCAAACCTAGAGCTTCGATATTCCAACATGCTTTAAGCCGTTTGGAACTAGAAGCAGAAGACTGCATAATGGTTGGAGACAAATTAACTACGGATATTCTTGGCGCTAATACAGTTGGAATGACTTCTGTCTGGATTAATCGCCACGGTATAGACCGCAATGATGATATTATTCCTACACATACAATTACTAGCTTGAATGACTTATTTGAATTGTTAGCTTAATTACTTAATGAAAAAGCATCTGAGCTGCAGATCTGTGTAGCTCGGATGCTTTTTAATATCTATGCGGGTAACTCATTCAACGTTTACGTCGTTTTCTAATGCATATAGTTACTGCTGTTGCGATTAGAATGACAGCACTTATTAGCAGCATATAAGTTGTTTTTTTATTTTTTTGGAGTTCATTGATTTGCTCTAGATCGTAAGTAGCATCTGATAAAAGTTTTGTTCCGCCACAAATATCATCGGTTGCTAATTCACCAGCTACATATTTATATAAGTAATTTTTTTTAGAAGTTTCATAAGCATAAACAACATATTCATCACCTTCAATCAACACTGTTCCAGCAGGAGTTACTAATGTAATGATGTGTAGTTCGTCCCCTTTTAATGTTGAGGACACTTCAAAAGTTACTCTGCTTTTCTTATTAATCGAACCAACATCCTCGTAAAAATGTTCAACAACCTTCCCAACGAATACAGCGTCATTCTCTTTATACAACTGTTTTGGTTCTACTTTATATATTGAAGTTATTGTCAGGAATTTTCTAATATAGCAAGTAACTTTTTGCCGTCTTTCTTTGTAGTTTTCCCATACTTGGCCTGACCTTCGACAATTACTACTAATATATTCTTATTAGGTGAAATCCAAATATCATAAGTTACTGGTTCATATGAAATAGTAGGATCAGTATAGATAATATCAATTCTATAATCAGCAGACTGAGACATAGATACTAATAGGTTTTCAAAGGAGATATTTTGTATAATTTTCATTACAGTTTCGACATTTTTAATATCCTCCATTTTATTATAAACGGTGTAGCTTTGCCCATCTGGTTTACTGAAGTGAAGATTTAAGTTTTCATAAGGGTTTTGCGCATCCAATGCTTCTTTTTCGTTACAAGCAACTACAATACACATGATGAACAATAATAGTAATGAAGCGACAATACACTTTTTCATATTTATCCTCCAGTATAAAATATATTTATTCATCGCGAAGTGTCAGTACATTGAAACTTATCGACATCATTACTTATGAGCAAACAAACTTAATCCTCAATAGTAACATCCATTGGCTTGATATCTACATAACGGATAAATGATTTGAAATGTTGCTAATTTTTGTAAATTTAAATTAGTTACTGCTGTTGCGAATTCATCTAAGAACAATGAAAGAGAAGGGATAACTGCTTAATAACGAGGGCTAAACAATAAAAAAGCTGGCCTGCCAAATGACAGAACCAGCTTGATGATGGCGAGATTATTTTTGGAACGCAGGATCATCATGAGAATGTGCAATCCAGCCTTCTGTTTCTATAAATAAGCGAATAGCTACGATTTTTTTGTTGTCCATTAATGTGAAGAAGTGAGGGATGTTCTCAGGAACAGAAATCAAGTCCCCAGCTTCTAGTTCAACATCGAAGTAACCAACATCTTCAGTACCTTTAATAATAAAGATCCCTTTACCAGCAGTTATCGCACGAACTTCATCTTCAGTATGTGTATGAACGTTCTCGAATTTTTTAAGCAATTCTTCAAGATTCGGAGTACCTTCTGATAATGTAATAACATCCCAAGTTAGATAGCCACGACGAACAGCAATTTCACGGATTTCATCATCGAATGTAGCAAGAATTTCTTGCTTCTCTTCATCAGTAAGATCAAACTTCTCTTGTAGACCAACACGTAGCTTGGAAACATCCCAATGTTCATAGATTACGCCTTGTTGTTCAAGGAACGCGCCTACGTTTTCTTCTCCTTGAATACGTTCGTCTGTATTTCGAATTCTTATCTCAGCCATGTATTATTCCACCTTTTCCAATAGGAATTAAATTCTTATACGTATAATTATAAATGATATTGATGTACTTGTCGATTATTTACCTTTCAACTTTGGTGAATTTCTGATAAAATTTGTGTTAGTGATTTTGGGAAGGGTGTATATAATTGTTAATTAGCAAACTTCAAGAAGAACTTCAAAAGAGAATTCTTATATTAGACGGTGCAATGGGAACGATGATTCAGCAGGTTGATTTGACTGAGGATGACTTCGGTGGCGCTGAATTAGATGGCTGTAATGAGATGCTTGTATTAACGAGACCGGATGTCATTCAGTCTATTCATGAGCAATATTTAGCCGCTGGTGCTGATATTATTGAGACGAATACATTTGGCGCTACAAGCGTTGTACTAGCCGATTATGATATTCAAGATAAGGCAAGAGAAATTAATTTAGCAGCAGCAAAGCTAGCAAAGGATGCTGCTATCAAATATAGTACGCCAGAAAAACCGCGTTTTGTTGCGGGCGCGTTAGGTCCAACAACGAAAACTCTTTCTGTAACGGGAGGGGTTACGTTTGATGCATTAATAGATAGTTACTATGTGC
This sequence comes from Paenibacillus sp. Y930, assembly GCF_056786375.1. Classification (NCBI taxonomy): domain Bacteria; kingdom Bacillati; phylum Bacillota; class Bacilli; order Caryophanales; family Paenibacillaceae; genus Paenibacillus; species Paenibacillus sp. Y930. The sequence goes on from NZ_JBXCIX010000006.1 coordinate 111,609, forward strand.
AAACTGTTGCGTTAATTGAAGGCGGCGTAGATGTTATTTTACTTGAAACTTCGCAGGATACACTTAACGTTAAGGCAGCTAGTGTAGGTATTAGACAAGCATTCGAAACAACAGGGATTACATTGCCGCTAATGATCTCGGGAACGATCGAGCCGATGGGAACAACGTTAGCTGGACAAAGTATAGAGTCCTTCTATATTTCTTTAGAGCATTTGAAACCGATATCTATTGGCTTAAACTGTGCGACAGGTCCAGAATTCATGCGTGATCATATTCGTTCTTTAAGCGATATTGCTCGCACTGCAGTATCATGTTATCCGAACGCTGGATTGCCAGATGAAAATGGTCTATATCATGAGACACCGCAATCACTAGCTCATAAAATCGAAGATTTTGCGAAGCAAGGGTGGTTGAATATTGCAGGTGGTTGCTGTGGTAGTACGCCAGCACATATCGAAGAACTGGTAAAAGTTCTTGCCAAATATGAGCCTCGTCCACAAACCGGTGATCATTCTGACGCTGTCTCAGGGATCGATACTGTATTTATTGAAGCAGATAATCGCCCAATTATGATTGGTGAGCGTACAAACATTTCTGGTTCTCGCAAATTCAAACGACTTATCAAAGAAGAAAAATTTGACGAAGCTTCAGAAATCGCGCGTGCACAGGTGAAGAATGGTGCTCATGTCATTGATATCAACTTGCAGGACACGGATATTGATGAGGAGTATGCCGTTCATAACTTCCTACCGCAAGTAATGAAGAAGATTAAAGCGCCAATTATGATTGATTCCACATATGATCATATTATTGAACTAGGTCTGAAATACTCTCAAGGTAAAGCGATTATTAACTCCATTAACCTTGAAGATGGTGAGATTAAATTCAAGGCGATCGTACCATTAATTCATCGTTATGGCGCGGCGGTTGTTATGATTCTTATTGATGAACGCGGACAGGCTATAACGCGTGAAGCGAAGCTAGAAGTTGCGGATCGTGCTTATGATTTGCTTGTGAATAAATACGGTTTGAACGAAGAAGATATTATATTTGACCCGAATATGTTCCCAGTTGGTTCTGGTGATCCGCAATATATTGGTTCAGCTGTCGAGACACTTGAAGGTATTCGGATGATCAAGGAGAAATATCCACGTACGAAGACGATTCTTGGATTAAGTAACATCTCATTCGGATTGCCTGATGCTGGTCGTGAAGTGTTGAACTCTGTTTACTTGTATCATGCAACGAAATCAGGACTTGATTATGCGATTGTTAATACGGAAAAGCTAGAGCGCTATGCTTCAATCTCTGCGGAAGAGCGTGAATTAGCTGAACAATTAATATACAACACGAATGATGAGACGTTAGCGGCGTTTGTAGCTGCATTCCGTCATAAGAAGGTCGAAAAGGTTGAAAAGCTTTCTAATTTATCATTAGAGGAGCGTCTATCATCTTATATCGTTGAGGGCACGAAGGAAGGTCTAATTGTTGACCTTGAATTAGCTCGAGAGAAATATTTGCCACTTGATATTATTAATGGTCCACTTATGGCAGGTATGGCTGAAGTCGGCAGACTATTCAATAACAATGAGCTTATTGTTGCTGAAGTATTGCAAAGTGCGGAAGTGATGAAGGCTTCCGTGACGCATCTTGAGCAATTTATGGAGAAAACCGAATCTGCAATTAAGGGGAAAATCATTCTTGCTACCGTTAAAGGTGATGTGCATGATATCGGCAAAAACTTAGTTGAAATTATTCTATCTAATAATGGCTACAAAATTATTAATCTAGGTATTAAAGTACCGCCGGATCGCATTATTGAAGCATACCGCGAAGAAAAGGCAGATGCTATTGGTCTATCGGGTTTATTGGTGAAATCTGCGCAACAGATGATCATTACAGCACAGGATTTACGTGCAGCTGGAATTGAAGCACCGATTATGGTTGGTGGTGCAGCATTAACTCGCAAATTTACAAGAACACGTATATTACCGGAATATGATGGGCTTGTTATTTATGCCAAAGATGCGATGGATGGGCTCGATATTGCTAATAAATTGACGACGCCAGAATTACGTGCTGTCGTTGAAGAAGAGTTTGTGCAAATTCGCGAGGCGCTTGCAAATGAAGTTGAGACGGAAAAGAAATTACCTACAATGACTAGAGCAGTGAGATCTCATATTTCACAAGATACACCAGTCTTTATTCCACCAGATACAGATCGTCATATATTGCGTAATATTCCGATCAATCAAGTATTGCCATATGTAAATATGCAAATGCTGCTTGGACATCATCTTGGTGTTAAGGGACAAGTCGATAAGCTACTTGAAACGGGTGATAACAGAACAACTCAGCTGAAGGAAACGGTAGACAGCATTTTTGCTCAAGGAATCGAAGAAGGCTTCTTAGAAGCGAACGGAATGTATCGTTTCTTCCCTGCCCAGGGCTCTGGCAATGATGTTATTATTTACGATCCTGAAGACCATAGTAAGGAAATTAAAAGGTTTACATTCCCGCGTCAGCAAGTTGAGCCGTATTTATGTCTTGCAGATTTCCTGAAATCGGTTGAAAGTGGAATCATGGACTATGTAGGATTTATCGTCGTTACAGCGGGTAAAGGAATTACCGATATTTCTGCTGCATGGAAGGATAAAGGGGACTACTTGAAATCACATGCAGTACAGGCGTGTGCGCTTGAAACGGCAGAAGGTCTTGCTGAGAAGGTTCATCATATGATGCGTGATATTTGGGGTTATCCAGATCCGCTTGATATGACGATGAAAAAACGCTTCGGTGCGCGTTATCAAGGAATTCGAGTGTCATTCGGTTATCCAGCATGTCCTAATCTTGATGATCAAGGCCCGTTATTTGAATTAATGAAGCCTGAGGATATTGGAATGTTGCTTACGGAAGAATTTATGATGGAGCCAGAAGCTTCTGTATCAGCAATGGTCTTTGCTCATCCTGAAGCGCAGTACTTCAATGTGGATAAAGCTTAATGTTTACAAGGGTTTCTGAAAAGGTCTAGTAAGTTTATCGGAAATCTATGTTATTCATGTTTTTCTCAGATGAAGCCATCTGTAGAATTTGATGGATAACGTATATGTAACCTTAACCTACGCTAATTGATATAAACCTTTCTTTTATTTGATTAACAATCAGATGAAGGGAAGGTTTTTATTTTGACTAGAAAACGTAAGGTATCACAAAAAAAAATTGGATTAGACGTTGTTACCTTAGATGAAGTGAAGGCAATTGTAATTAGAAATAAAGAACTAGAAGGTTCAAGAGAGGGGACTATACGGAATTACAGGAAATTTTTCAGACATTTGGAAAGTTTCTTAATTGCAAACAAGATTGAAAATATTAGAGTATTGACTGAACAAGATGCGAAAGGTTTTATGTATTATTTGATAACTCGAGGACTTCAGAGCGGAACAGTTAATAGTTACTTAAACAATGCAAAAGGTTCATTCAAAATTCTAAAGGAAGAAGGTTTGTGCAATCATATCTTCAAAAATACGAAATACTTAAAGACTGATGAGAAGAAAATAGATTTTTTAACAATCGAGGAAATAGATGCTTTCTTGAAAGTTATGAACTTAGACAAGTATACAGAATTTCGTGATTATGTATTTACCCACGTGTTAATTGATACGTTTGGTAGAATAGGGGAAACATTATCAATTACCAAAGAAGATATTGATTTTGAAGCTCAAATAATAACCTTTAGAAAAACTAAGCAACGGAAAATAAGGTCGGTTCCATTCTCAAATAAAACCGCTATGCTTTTGAAGAAATTGTTAATTGAAATTGAAGAGTTTGGAGGTGATCACCTTTTTCAGTCTTGGAATGGGAAACCACTTGAGAGAAGCGGGAGAGAGGTGTCTACTAAGATGAAAGAATATGCGAAACGAGCGGGAATATCCAAGCGAGTGCATCCTCATATTTTTAGACATTCTGCTAGTGCATTTTTCTTAAAGGAGACTGGGAATATTAGAGTATTGCAAAAAATTCTGGGGCATTCAGATATTACGATTACACAAAGATACTCGCATGTATTAGATAGCACTGTTCATGATTTGCATGATAAATATTCACTTGTTAATGCCTTGGAGGAATCTAAGAAAAGAAAAACCAAGATGTAATGTTAGAGACAAGTTGATAATGACAATGCTATTTGAAGCGCCTGTACGTGTATCTGAGCTATGCAATATCAAGAATGAGTTGTAATCAAGTGCTAATGTTTTGACACATGCTAAAGGCTATAAGGGACGTCTAATCTATATCAGCAAGGTTATGAGTTGATATATGCTTAGATTTGAAGAGCTTAAGATTAAAAGGTTCAAGCATAAGTTTAATGATGAAATCGAGGACGAACTCTTTCTAAACCAATGTTTGAAGGAGCTTTGTAAGAACGCTGATACTCAGAGAACTTCTAAATCACCTTAGAAGTTCTTGACAACGGAAGCTGTAATCGCTGAAAAACCTGAGCCGAATAAACCAAGCATGCCTGATATGGGCGGTATGGGTGGCATGGGCGGCATGATGTAGGACTGACAAGGCTTTCGAGCTTTGTAGAGGCTTATAGCTTCTCCTATTCGTGTCCTTGAATCTATGTTCTCACTTTTCACTTTGTGAAGTAGTGTGGTTCACAATTAATTCGCATAACGACTACCACTTCTCATGATTTCAAAAATCTATGAGAGGTGGTAGTTTTTTTGTTGCTTAAATTTGCTTATGAGGAGTTTATTACTGACAGAAGATTCAAGAACACAACAGCAGTGAACATCAAGAACTATAATCAGCTTTTGCAACCGTTTGTTGATTATTGTGTGGCTAGAGGAGTATTGAACGTAGAACATGTAACACAGTCTCATATCAAGGATTATCTATTGATGTGCCAAGAGAAGGGAAACAAGCCGAACACGATTAACACGAAGATTATGCGAATCAGAGCTTTTTACAACTTCTTAGTTGAGGAGAAGGTTGTTAAGGAAAACATAGCTAAGAAGGTGAAGATGCAACGTGTTGATGTGAAGATTGATGTGTTCACAGACGAACATATAAGACAAATGTTAGCTTATTACAGAGGATTGCGTAGGAAGGAACAATCATATTTCTCGTATAGAGGATATTTGTTAATCATTACATTGCTATCAACAGGAATTAGAAGGAAAGAAGCAGTCATGCTCAAATGGTCTGATGTTGATATAAAGAACTTAACAATGAACGTGTATGGTAAGAGCAGACAATATGAAACTGTCTTTCTAACTGAGAAGCTTTCAAAGGAACTAATGGTATATCGTTCATTTTGCGTACATCATTTTGGTCATGAGAATGATTATGTGTTCTTGAATCGTGATAACGCACCAATGACTGATTTTTCAATCTCACAGTTATTCGATAACCTAAGACAGCATATGAACTTCAAGGATGTAAGAGTAAGCCCCCATACGTTCAGACATACATTCTGTCATAGACTTGCTATGAGTGGTATGTCAGCCTTTGCAATTCAGAAGCTAATGAGACATTCAGATGTGTCTACAACAATGCGGTACGTGGCTATGTGGGGTTCTGAGCTTAGAGGGGAAAATGAGAAACACAATCCTCTGAATATGTTTGAGATTTAGTTATAAGCTTAGAAGATTCTAAACTATTGGAGCTTGAGGATTAATATGTCCTCAAGCTTTATTTGTTTACTTGAAGATTTATTAGTAGAATGAGAAGGCAAAAGAGTAACTTTAACTTCTTGAATATTTTCTGGAAAAGGTATTTTGTTATTATTATATATGTGTTATAATGGAAATCTTGATTATGATTAAATGAAATTTTAGGCACATACAGCAAAACTGTACTCTATTTTAGAGTGTGCCTAGTGTAGAAAATATAAATCAATCTTTTCCTTAAGAAGGGCTTATTTGCTTTGTCTACAGGAGAGGTGTTGAACTACGCTAGAGTTGTCTATTATTTCATTGACGTATTGTTAAGAGTTCAATATCAACAATAATTCCTCTGAATATAGACACTTTAGACTAGTTAATTCTAGTTTAAGGTGTCTTTTTACTTCAATGAAACTAAGTTTGTTAGTATGTTGTATTGCAAATTTAGTATAAGCCTCTTCTACATAGTTTCATTATCATGCCCCTCTTCTATTTCAAATCCAATAATTTAGCTTTTCTCTAAGGGATAAATAACTGATAGGAGAAAAGAAAATGAAAATGACGATGACAGACGTAATTAAAGAAGAGTATAAGGATTGGAAATCAGGAGATTTAGTAAGTATAGCTAGTGGTACAGGAAGTGGAAAAAGCTATTTTGTACAACAGGTATTATCTAAGTATGCAAAAGAAACCAATGACTTGATTCTTTATCTTGTTCCTAGGGTGAAATTAAAGGAACAGATAGAAGAAGAATTACAAAAAGAAGGTATAAGAAACGTCGAGGTAGTAATGTATCAGGGTATAGGAGAATTTTATAATAATATTCCAATCAATTCTTATCTGTATTCATATAAATATATTGTATGCGATGAATCTCATTATTTCACAAATGATGCAGGGTTTAATGACTACACTGATATTACATTGGAATATATAATGTCAGCTAATCATGCTATAACATTATTCCTAAGTGCAACAGGAAAGTTGATTATTGACTATCTCGAAAAGTTCTTTGCTGAAAGACGTCTGTTCAAGTATTCAATGGAAAAAGATTATAGCTTTATAAGTTACTTGTCAGCTTATCAATCGTTTGAAGAGTTAAAGAAAAGAATAGAGTGGCTTTTCAAAAATAATAATAAGACGATGATTTTTATCCAAAGAGATGACCTTGCATATGAGATTTTTCGTGAGTATGAAAATGATACGACTTTTGTTTGTGGAGTAGATAGTAAGTACAACGAATCCATGAATAAAGATAGAGTGAAAAGTATAACTGAAGATGAAAGATTCGATACTTTGTTTTTAGTAGCAACAGCAGCGTTAGATGTTGGTGTTAACATATACGATAAGGATGTAAAGCACATTATTATTGATATGCTCGATACTGACACTTTCATACAATGCCTTGGAAGAAAACGATTCTATGAAGATGAAGAGAAGAGCATAGGAGTATTGTTTCGACATTATACTAATCAACAGTTAGGTGGCTTTATTTCAAAAGAAAAGCCAAAAGTTGAATTTGGTCAGGTTTACCATGGGGTAAAAACATCAAATAAGAGAAAGTTAATTGATCAAGGTAGATTTCTTTATTTTGATCCAGTAACAAAAGAGACGAAGTTCAATAACTTAAGATATGTGAAGTCAGCAATAAACTTAAAGAGGTATGAAAATTATGTTCTGGAACCTAATGGTCATCTTAAAGCGGTGAAGTCTTTACTTAATTATAAAAATAAAGTATCAATAAGCGACGTTACCACCATTAAGAATGAGAGAAAGGCTTTGCTGGAACAATATGTAGGTTCTGAGTTTACAGTTAGTGAAGCTAAGGATTTCATAAAACTGTTGAAGCTCAAGAATAGAAAATCAAAAAAGATTATAAAAAGTCGTGAACATGCTAATGAGGAATTAGTGTGTTTGAGTTTTGATTATAAGTTTGAAGAGCTTAAGAAGTACATTACAGATGAAATTGGAAGGAGAAAACAGGTATGGTTATGGAAGTTGATTCCCATTGAGACAAATTGAGCTATAAGCTATATATAGGTTATGGTCTAATCTGTCTTAATTGTGAATGGGTGTATGTGAACAGGGGGCATTTCGGTAACGAAATGACACCAACAAATGATGCGCTGTCATTATGTGAACATGAGCGGAAGGAGCGATAGCGACAGTAGCCATGTTTATATAATGCAGGTCATCATGCGTTAGCAAAGTTTTGAACTTTATGTTGTAATCTGACTAATAGAGAAGATACATAAGTACTATTTCAGCACATCACATTGTTGGTGTGCTTTTTTGTATGTGTGAATCGCCAATCCATCACTCAGAGAACAACATCTACATAGAACTGATGTTCTAAATCAAGTAGGTATGATAAAAGTAATACCACTAACTAGATTCTCAACAACTAAACAGGTAGCCGAGTTCTATGGAGTAGAGACTGTTACAATCAACAATCTAAAGCTCCACAATGGATATGAGATTAACAGAGCAGGAATCAGATACACTAGGCATCAGGAGCTTAAAGATGGTCTATCTTCATTAGTTGATGGAGTTAGTGAGTGGCTTCAAATGAAAGTTGAATTAGGTATCGCAAACGGTATCAGTAACCTATATCCTAAGAGAACAGTGTTATTACTAGGTTTCATGCTAGAGGGTTCAATAGTGGCTGATAGAGTCCGACAGTTGATTAGTGGTGTTGAACTTATAGAAACTAAGAAGCATAAGAGAAATCGTCAACCTAAGTCTTATGGTAGTCATGCAACAGGTGATTGGATTGATGATCTAGTTGAATCGGTGAGTAAGATTCCACCTAGAGTAGTTAATACTAAGTCGGTTATTGATGAATTGATTGATTCATCATTTGATGAAGTTGTAGTAGAGACAAAGGTTAATACGGATTCTAATGAGATTATCGTTGTTCAGAACAATCAAGCAGTAACAAGTTCATTACAGGTTGCTGAGACTTTTGGAAAGCAACATAAACACGTTTTAGAAGCAATAGATAAGATGATAATAGATGTGCCGAAATCTCGACCTATGTTCTATGAAGCTGAAACTGCTGATAGTTATGGTAGACCAAGACGAACTTTCTACATGAATCGAGATGGCTTCACACTATTGGCTATGGGATTCACAGGAAAGAAAGCAATGCAATTTAAGATTGGATATATCGAACAATTCAACCTTATGGAGAACCAATTGAAATCACAATCACCTTCTATTGCAGTAGCTTCATACATGATAGACGACCCAATCAAACGTGCTAAACAATGGATTGAAGAACAGCAAGAGAAAGTTCTATTAGAGGAAGTTGTTCAGGAAAAAGTTAAGATGATTGAGTATAAGGATGCGTGTAGCAAAGCTCAATAGATTGAATTTGAGGAGTTAGCTTACAAAAACAGTAGTAGCAATCTAATAGAGTCAATTAGAGCTTATTTAGTAATCTAACAGTGCATTAACTAAGATTGTGGCGTATTGTAATGTTTTGTTATAAAATGTAAACGAGGTGATGGTAATGGAATTTTTTAAGTTATATTCTGAACGTAACAATCCCATAGTAAATGATGTATATGAATATGAGGTAATATCAGAAAAATGCAGAATACAAATACACTGGATATTGATGGATATTTTCAAAATAATAGGTGAAAGTCAAATGTTGAACACATTAAACAAAGGTATTCTTGAAGAGTTTGGAAGTCTAGAATTTAATGTAGAAGGACAAAAATTTCAAGATGTGTATAGTTATATGTTGAAGTGTGACAACATTAAGTATTTAGATTGTTTAGATTACATATCGAATTACTTTTATAGCCAGATCAACTACTTTGCTAAAGTAATATATACTAGAGATTCCGCTAGTAACAAATATAAATCGAATAATATTAATAAAAAAATAGAATTGCTCAATTATAGACTACGTCAGAACTCGATTGGATACGAAGTTATAGAGGGGCAGCTTGTCCGTATTGATAATCAATACATACATAATGAGATAGTGAAAAATGCTATTAAGCTACTACATGATAATGATTTTAGAACGGTTTCAGATGAATTTCTTAAAGCTCATGAGCTTTATAAACAAGGCGACTACAAAGAATCTATTGTAAATGCTGGAAATGCATTTGAAAGTGTAATGAAAACAATATGTGCAAAGTGTAGTTATCAATATGATGCACAACGAGATACTGCTAACAAGCTAATTAGTCATTTGTTTGATAATGAATTTATTCCGTCATACATGAAAAGTCACTTTCAAGGTCTAAAACAAGCACTAGAAAATAGCACTCATGTTTTGAGAAACAAAAATGGTGGTCATGGTCAGGGAGACGAGGTACTTAATGTAGATGAATCAATAGTTAAGTATACGTTGAATCTATGTGCAACCAACATAGTATTTCTAGTAGATAGATATAAAGAACTCCGATAAAAAATTTAGTTACTACTATTTTAAATTTATTGGCTCTTTTAGATGTTATTGATGTTTTTGTTCATTGAACTAACATGCGAATTAGTTCAAGAAGAACCTAGAAATAGTTATCATAGAATTTGAAACATTATCCATATTTTTACGTATATGATAATATACAAAACTTTTTCAATATACGGTATTGAATAGGTGCATCATATGTAGTATTGATAAGGGGGATTGCTAATGGATAATGAAATGGAGATTCAAGAACTAAAAAACCGTATATCTTCACTTGAGAATCAAGTCCAAAACAAACCTAAGGTATCAAACGCATTAAAGTTTATCTTAACTATTGTAATTGTGTTCGTGGTCTTAATGCTCTTAATGTTCGTGATTGGTATCTACAACTATGTAGGTGTAACAAATTAAGCTAACGTCAGCGGTTTTCTTTAGGTTGAAAATCAAGATTAAGATTTAACATAGCCAATTTATTAAAAGAATTATCCATGTAGTGACACAACTATCAACCCCTGTTACCACCACACGATACGATAGAGTTTGCCCACTTCTATTCAATTTGAAGTGGGTTATTTTTTTTTCCTAGAACAAAGTGAATCTTACTTACTGAATCAGTTTCGACTATTAGAACAGCGTTCATGTCTTGATGGATGGAAACCCCTGTTTTATCGGAGTGATACGAGTGAGAGTATCGAGTAGGAGTGCATCAATAGTCATGAGATACTACCTAAAATACAATTGAGAACTATTATCAGGTTACGAAAACATTGCTTTTCGTAACCTAGGAACGGTATACTTATTTCATCAAATACATATCTAAGGTCGTGACAAAATGGAAGAAAAAGTAATCAACTTGAATCAGCTTATAGCGAAACGTGGAGTTAATGATGATATAAACGAGCAAATTGAAAAGAAGTCAGCCATGTATCAAGGTGACTATGATAGATTCGTAAAGTTTGCACAACAAAACGGATTGAATATCTCATTTGATACACTTGAAGCATATCTGAAACATACCGTTGATAGTGGTCTAAAACTCAATACATTCAATAGACGAACCGCAAGCATTAAACACTTCCTAATCAATGTACTAGGTCAAACTGAATCAGCAGAACAAGGCAAACGTATTGCACTATTAAGACAAAAGTACAATGATGAAAAGTATTCCAAACAGAAGCAAGTTAAAGGACAATCAGCAAAGCCAAAAGAAGAAGTTCTAACATTGATTCGTAATCTTGATGTGAGAGCTAAAGCCATTTGCTTATTCAATCTGATTACCGCTTGTAGACCGTCTGAAATGGTGCTAGTGACAATTGGTGACATTGATTTTGAGCATGGAACAGTTGAAATTTACATGAAGAAACAGACGGAATGGAAAACTAAGCACCTAACACTTGAAGTACTCAATGCTATCAAGGACTATATGAAGGTATACAATCTTACTTCTGAAAGTTACTTAGTCGGTGAAGTGAACAGACACAAACAATATAAAAGCAAGAAAATATCTGATACAGCTTATAGAAAGTTGATTCACAAATGGCTTGGGTATGCACCCTACACTCTTAGAAAAACGCAGATTTCAGCCATGCACAAAGCAGGTGCAGACCTAGCAACCATAGCAGAACAAAGTGGACATAAGAACCTTGAAACCATCAATAAGCACTATTTATCAGTCGATGGTGGCAAGGTGAAGAAATATCTGTAGACAACGATTAATAATTGGAGTTGAACCTATATGTGTTCTATAGATTTCAGACATGTACTACCTGAATTAATCAAATATATGTTCGTCACTGAAAAGTAAATTACTGAAACAATAATTACTTGATTTACAAGTAATGAACATATATAAGTATTACAATACTGTTTTAATGAAACTTAATCCTAAAGATGTTAGTGCCACACTTTTTTCAACGACCTTAATTTTTGTCAAAGTAAATTCATCTGTAGTAATAGGTAGATTTGAATGAAAATGATTGTATATATCACTTGATTTAAAAGATTCATATTTAGCGATATTCGATGAAGATCTGAGTTTATTTTGGTTAAGTTCGATTAAACCTAGACGCTCTAGTGAGTTGATAGAAATAGGGCGGTGGATAGTACCATTAGGAGCAAGAAGTATATGCTCTGCTTGAGCTAAACCTAAAGAATCATTTTCATCTGTAAATCTAATATCAACTATAGGTATGCCAATATTAGGAGAAAAACATATTAGGGTTTGAGCATCTTCTGATGATAAATCTCTTAAAATTGAAGAAAATTATGGTAGAACAAGATGATTTTTTCTTGAATCTAGTGAAGATGAAATTAAGTTAGCAAACATTTCTCTAAGCTCTTCTGAATCAAGTTGAAACTTTGCATCTTCAATTGCTTTAAGTGCTAGATTTATTTTGCTATCATCTCTATTTTCAATAGGTATATTCTCATTCTTAGAAATAATACTTTGTTTGAAATCTTCTAATGTCTGATCTCTAACTATGTTTAATTTGACAAATGGGTCTAACACAACATGAAGTACACCTCTTAATGCTTGTCCAACAAGATTTGCGGAAGGGTTAAGTAATTCTTTTTTTGTAGGTTCAGGTATTAATTCAGCTATTATCTTGCTTTCTTCTAACATAAAATCACCCATTTCTATGTAATTTCTTCCTACTATACCATGTTAACAAAAATAGGTAAAATTGCAGTTTTATTTTGACCTGTGAACAAGCTGGGAGTGGATTAGAAGCTTGTTGTAACTAAGCTAGACCGTCTAGCTCGTAACACTAAAGAGGGCATATAATTGATTGAGAAACCTTTTGAGAAGGGTGTAAAGGTTCATGTTCTCAATGTAGGCTTATTAGAGAATACAAGCATGGGGAGATTCTTTCTGACCACACTTTTAGCTGTAGCTGTAGCTGTAGCTGAAATGGAACGTAACATGATTGTTGAGCGAACACAGGAAGGTAAAGCAATAGCCAAGCAAAATGCTGACTATAAGGAAGGTAGACCTAAGAAGTACACTCAGTATCAACTAGATGAAGCTATGAAGCTTCTCGAAACAATGTCATTTGCTCAAGTTGAGAGAGAGATGAATCGTAGAGGTACAACAATCAGTATGAGTACTTTGAAGCGTGAAGCTAAGAAGCGAAAAGCTAAGAAGTTAGCACAGGAAGTTTAAGGATTTTGAGAGCAGGTGCATGTCAGTGTTGATATGTTCCTTTTTGTGGATTAGCTGAGTACAGTATAATATAGGTATAAATGGAAAAGGGGTGTAGAGATTGCAACGATTAGATATGTATTATAAAGCTCTTGAGATGGGCAATGAAAACCTAAGCAATGCTACAGGTGATAAAGAGCGAGTTTTAGAAGAAGTAAGAAATGAAAGCCTCCTTCAAGTCATATTAAGAGTTCATTTGTACATCGAGCGAGAATTAAATACGATGTTAAACGAATTGAATTTAGATGCTATAGGTATTCATAACAATAGATTCAAAACAAAGCTAGATATTATTTATAAGCTAAGTATGATTGATAATAAGTTATATGATGTGCTTACAAAGCTGAATTTAATTAGAAATGAGTTTGCCCATAAAATTGATACCAAAGGAGATGAGGAGTTTTATAAACAATTGATAGATGGAGCTTCTGGGTTAGTATTAGACAACCATAAGACTGATGTGAAAATGAAAGAGCTATTGTACAAAGAAAAACTGTCTACAAACCATAAGATTAAAATGCTATTAGTAAACATTTGGATTACATTGAAGTTTACTTCTACTAATATGAATAAAGTGAAGTTAGATATGGCTACACGATTAGAAGGTGAAGTACGCCAAAAGATAAATGAATTAGAATAAGCGTTATTTAATAACTAGATGATATGGTTTGAAATCAGTTCGAGGTCACTTGATTTTCAACTAATATGGTTTTAAAAATAGAAATAGTGTCGAGAAGCATTGAGACGTAAAGGTCTTAGTACCGCTTTTGAAAATCAAATCAAGGTGTAAAATCATTCTTTTATTTAGCTGAATTAGAATATGTAAGTAATAAATTTCTGTATATAGTAGATAGCTATGAAAGGAGTATCTTATGTTACTACAAGAGTTTGAACACAGGTGTTCAAGCAAAGAATATGTTTTTGGTAGTACTCCAGAAACTAAATATTATATTATTACATTTTCAAAAAGATATGGAAATTATCTAGTGAGAATATTAAAGAATCATAAGATAATATTTGAAACAAATGTTCATAGATTAAAAAAAGCCAAGTATCATTCTTTTGAGTGGCTTCTTATATATGATCCTCTAGTGATTGAAAATAAAAGTGTCACAATGGTACACTATAGTCCCTATAGAACAATAAAAGGTAAACCTAACGATAATCCATGGTTCGAATGTTCGAAGTTACAATTAAGTTTAGACTTAAAAACTTTTTATAGAAATAATAAAGAATTTTCTAACAAAAATACAGTAGAGTCTTCTTTAATTAAGTCCATTTTTGACGACCTTGAAGCTGAACAAACAGAGGATGGTTTTGGATTAGAAGGAAATGTGAAATACTATTATGGCAAACGCTATGAACGTGATTCTAACAATAGGAGATTAGCGATAAAAAAGCATGGACTGAATTGTTATTCTTGCGGATTTAACTTTGAGAAGGTATATGGTGATCGTGGTAAAGACTTTATAGAAGTACATCATATTAAGCCTTTGAGTACTATCGAAGAAGCAGTGGAAGTGAATCCTGAAACTGATTTAGTTCCCTTATGTGCAAATTGCCATAGAATGGTACATAGAAGACGAGATAATGTTCTTAGTATTGATGAAATTAAAGACTTAATATCAATTAATATTTCCAGACCATGAATAATAAAGAGGGTGAATCCATGAAATCAATTAGAGATGAGATACATGAGTTGATTGATGCAATACCTGATGAAGTATTATACGAAGTCAAACATGAACTAGAAAGAATCAGATTTGAAAGCATGATTCCAACAGTCACACCTACAAAAGAAGAGCTAGAGCAAATTGAAAAAGCTGAGAGAGAATTTGCTAGTGGAGAGTATTACACCTTTGAGCAAGTGTTTGGCAAGGGTGGAATATTGGAAGATAAAACATGATCTACTATTAGCGAAGGTTACTATCATGCAATTGAAGTAAACGAGAAGAATATTAAGTTTTTGGGTACGCTCTTTTTAGTTTGAAATTACAGGTGGAAAAACTGTTTTAGTGTGGAGATAATAATCAAACTTGAAGCGGGCTGAGAGGTTGATATATGTCCTGAGATCGACTCTGAGTCACTGTTCATATCTAACTTAGGAACTTGACAAGCTCTGTGAGAACGTCACTGAGAGCTTTAAAGAGGATGCGAGATAATTGATAGGTAGCCCCCTAGTTTATAGCAATTAAGTTGGTAACTCCTTGTCTAGTAGCCACCCTCATACATACACACGAATTAGTTTGAATCATGGAGCGAACTGAAAAGATAATATGTTGCATGTTCTTGGGAATATAATGATAGAAATGTCTGAGAACTAAGAGATTTATTAGAGTCAATTATCTAAATGAAAAGAGGTCAAAAGCATGAAAGAACTTAGAGAAAAACTACACAAACTTCTTGACGAGATAACAGATGAGAGTTTAAGTGAAGTTAAACTTCAGCTACAAAAAATCAGATTCTTTGAAGTAGTTGAGTTCGATGATGAAGAACTGACTGAGGATGAAAAGGCACAAATAGAGCAAGGTGAAGAAGAACTCGCTAGAGGTGAAGTATACACCTTTGAAGAAGTGTTTGGTGCGGATAAAAAGGAATGAATTTCATGTTGTTAACAGTTATTAAAGAATGGTCTCAAACCTAAGGCATAAGTGGATAACCATCTACTAGTGCCTTTTTTCTTTATTGTTGTATAATTAACCTAAAATTAGAAACAGTTATTGTTTTATATATTGTTCATATAGAATTGAGGTGATAAGAGTGAGTGATAAGAGATTTGATGAGAAGGACTATTGGAGAGCTGTAATTCTCTATGGACTGAATACAGCTACATATAAGATTGCTCTTTGACAAGCTCTAATCAACTTCTCAACAATGGACAAGGATTTTGTGTCTATGGACATGTTAGCCGAAGCTTTTTTTAATCTATACCATGAACGCTTGAAAAACAATATGCCTCAAATGAGTATTCAGGGCAGAAGAACGGCAATGGAGCGTATTGTTGATTTATATAATTTAAGTAAGCTAGATAGAGATGAAGCTATCACTAAAGTCAAGCTAGAAGCTTTTAATGATGTGATACCAAGGTTTCATACTGTTAATGGTATTGATCTACCGATTTCATTCTATGAAGCGGGTAAAGATGGATTGGTCATTAAAGACTCTCTATTTGAGGTATTCAAGGGTAAAGAGAGTGAGTCACTAACAGAGGAATTACAATCAAGATGGGACTTGTTAGAATCAGCTTTTGAAATGAGACATTCAGAGGCGAGTATGAGCAATGATATTAGACGTATCTACCTAGAGAGTGGCTATGATAGAAAGAGCATCACACATACGATTCCCGTGCTTAATGGCTATCAGAACGGTGTTTGTTTCTGTTGCGGTGAACAGATAGAAGGGAAGATTCATGTGGATCATGTAATACCTAGACAAGTTGTCTATCATGATGAGATTTGGAATTTGGTATTGTCTCATGAATTTTGCAATCTCCAAAAGAGTGATTACTTGCCAAGCATGGTTTATGTGGAGAAATTGATTGCAAGGAACGAAAACTTTATTTCTAGCAAACATCCCATATCAAACAAGCTTGTTGAAAAGCTTGGTAAGACACCAATAGCAAGAAGAAAGAACATCTTGAAGGTGTATGAGGATGTAAAGGTTGTTCTAGGTGGAGCTACATGGGAAGGGATTCGTGGCTATAATCCGATGACAGATACATTTTATAAAACATTTATAAGGAGCTTGAAGCTATGATTGTTTATAACAAGTTAGTACGTGATAAGATACCTCAAATCATTGAAGCTAGTGGGAAGACATGTGTAGTAAAGATACTGGATGATGTAGCCTATGAGCAAGCTCTAAAGGACAAGCTTGTAGAGGAAATGAATGAAGTTCATGGAGCTAAGAGTGATGATGAGCTGATAGAAGAACTAGCAGATTTGTATGAGGTGTTGAGTTCATTAGTATCAGCTAAAGGTGTTAGTGAAGAACAGTTTCTTGAGATAGTCAAAGCTAAGAACGAAAAGCGTGGTGGATTTAGGGATAAGGTCTTTTTAATTAATGTTAATGAATAATTTGTTCTAACATAGAACTACTGAGACTACAAAATGTATAAATTAAGGAGTTTTTACGTTAATAATTTCATATGGGGTGAGACTATGTTTATAGTATACATTTTAGTAAGTATGATGACATTACCCTTGCTAAGGAAGATAAACATTAAATATTCAAAAAAAAATAGTGGTAATTTTGAAAAGGATACTACCCCGAGATACATTGCAATTACTATTCTATTTTTGTTTCTAGTTAGTATGATTTCATTTTTTTTAGTTATTTATGAACTGTTGAATTTTTTCAATAAGACTGAGGGAGAATTTGCTGTGTATACCTATTTTATTTCAATAGTGTTATATTTTTTATTTGTTATTAAGTTCAGCAGTGAGAAAGAAAAAACATAGGCGGTGGGGTGAACCTAAGTCCTACTCATCTCAATAATACATCTTTTGTAGATCATATTAGTCTTCCCCCTAAAAATGTAAGTAATTTTTTAATTGTTCTTGAATACTACTTCACAACTAGCTACCACTACTTTATAATGAAGAGTATTGAAAATTATTGAGAAGCGGTAGTTGCCTAATAATTGTGAATGAAACGTAGATATAACAAGGGGTTTGAGCTATCACGCAGCATCTGTTGCAGCTATGTTCTTGACAACTGAAGCTGTAGTAGCTTATAAGAATCTCTACATGAGTATATAGTAGTATACTGAAATAGAAATAAAGACTAATGATAAAGGAGCCAACTTAATTTGTTTGGCTCTTTTTTGTGTGATTTATAAGATTAAGATTGAGTTAGGTAAGGAAATGCTCACAATAGGTTCTGGATTTCTGTTCAGTAACTCGTCAGAACTTCTCGTACCATTAATGATATGAACCTTGATAAAGCCATCTGTTGTTGATATAATTTGGATAATCAAATAAAAGAAATGGCGTAATATCAAGGGTTTCATGAAGATATTGGAATGTTGCTTACGGAAGAATTTATGATGGAGCCTGAAGCTTCTGTATCAGCAATGGTGTTTGCTCATCCTGAAGCGCAGTATTTCAATGTGGATAAAGCTTAATATAGTTAATAAAAGGATAAATAGAACCGTCACTATTACAGAGATTATGCTCTGATAGTGACGGTTTTTTTATTGGTGAGAGATATTTTTGTAAAACCATAGACATATATTTAATTGTTTGCTAATATCTCAGTGTACTTTACAGAACAGTGTTTTATAATGTAGAACAAATGATAGAGGAGTTGGATTTTCTCAAAATGCCAATTATTCAGGCGATTGATCGAGCTCTGAAAATTATCGATTTATTTGATGAGCAGCATATGGAATTGAAAATAACAGAAATTAGCCAAAGAATGAATCTTCACAAAAGTACAGTGCATTCACTTTTGAAAACGCTTCAACTGCATGGCTATATTGAGCAGGATACTGAACTAGGTAAATACCGCTTAGGCATACGCTTTGTAGAGAAGGGACAATTGTTTCTTAACCATCTGGATTTGAGAGATTTTGTGCGGCCTTATCTAAGGGAACTATCAATGCTTACCGGACAGACGACGCATCTGGTTACATTGGAAGGTAATGAAGGGATATACATTGATAAGGTAGAGGGAGAAAAAGCTGCAATACGATATTCGCGAATTGGAAGAAGAGTTCCGCTTTATACAAGTGCATCAGGTAAAGTACTCCTTGCTTTTCAAGATGAGAATGATCGCAACAGGCTATTATCTACTTTGACATTTGAAGGAAGAACAGAGCGTACTATTACGAATAGTAATGATTTTGCAGCGGAATTGAACAACGTCTTTCAGTTTGGTTATGCGATTGATAACGAAGAGAATGAAGCGGGTGTCAGATGTGCAGCAGTACCAATATTTAATCATCAACAACATATTATTGCTGCGATGAGTCTATCTTCATTGGTGGCTTTAGTTGATGAACAAGAGTTGTTAGCATATATTCAGTTATTGCAGAAAGCTTCTATGGAAATCTCCAAGAGAATCGGATACGGCGGCAATTAATTCTATGATGATGTTATATTCGCTAGCTAATCTTATACTTAAGAACACTGTTTTATAATATAAAACAAATGGAGGCTAGATGATGAGAATTATTCGATATGCTGAAGAGGATACGATTAAGCTTGCGAGTATTAATGATGCTCAACTGCTATGTGAATTAAGTGAAACCGATGTTATGAGTGTATTCAACAACGCAAAAGCGTTGGGTCAAACGGCATTACAGTACGTAGAATCAACTCGAATCGGAAAATCAACGAAACATGTAGATATCGACAAGCTGAACGTACTCACTCCCATTATCGCACCAGAGGTATGGGCGGCAGGTGTAACCTATGGACGGAGTAAGGAAGCACGAAATTACGAGGCAACGGATGGTAAATTAGATGCATTAACCTTCTACGACAAAGTCTATGAGGCAGAAAGACCTGAGCTATTTATGAAATCTACAGCTGCTCGTACTGTAGGTCCTGGTGATGAGGTCTGTATTCGAAGTGACTCTAATTGGCAGGTGCCAGAGCCTGAGTTAGGACTATTATTAGATAACAAGGGCGAGATATTAGGTTATATCGTCGGTAATGATATGAGCTGCCGAGATATAGAAGGGGAAAATCCACTCTATCTGCCTCAAGCGAAAATATGGAAAAACTCCTGTTCAATAGGACCTGCAATTCGCTTGGCGGAAACGGTAAATGATCCTTATAACCTCGATATGATTTGCCGAATCTATCGTGATGGCAAGAAGGTAGTTGAGGAGACGGCTAATACCTCGCAATTAAAGCGTAAGCTGGATGAATTAGTATCATTTCTGATAAGAGATAATATTGTTTTTGATGGAACTGTGCTATTAACCGGTACATGTATTGTGCCACCTAATCAGTTCACTTTACAGGAACATGATGTCATTGAAATTGAAATTGCTACAATTGGTACGTTAAGAAATAGCGTGATTTGTGCTTAAGAAAACATGGTTTGGAGGAGAAAGGATGGTTCAGATGACAGAGCAAGTATATGGTAATTATATTCAAGGCAGCTGGCAGTATACAAAAGAAGAGCAATTACAAAAAAGTATTAATCCTGCTCACAAAAATGAGGTAGTGGGTTGGCTGCCAGTTTCCACAGCAGAAGATTTGGAAGCTGCTATTGAATCAGCCCATCAAGCAAAACATAGCTGGAGAAAGCTAGCAGGTTCTGAACGTGGTAATTATCTGTATAAAGTAGCAGATATTCTTGAAGCTCGAATAAATGAAGTTGCAGAAACGATGACAAGAGAAATGGGTAAAACATTGGCCGAAGCAAAGGGTGAAACTGCACGTGGAGTTGCAATCTTAAGATACTATGCTGGCGAAGGTATGAGGAAAATTGGCGAAGTTATTCCTTCGACTGATGCGGATGCGTTAATGTTTACGACAAGAACTTCATTAGGGGTTGTAGGTGTCATTTCACCTTGGAATTTTCCTGTGGCGATTCCAATTTGGAAAATTGCTCCTGCACTTATCTATGGAAATACCGTTGTATGGAAGCCAGCAACGGAAACTGGAGTAACGGCCGCAAAAATTATGGACTGTTTTGATCAGGCAAAGCTGCCATTAGGTGTGTTGAATATGATTATTGGAAGCGGTATCACGATTGGTCAAGGTATCGCTGAGCATAAATTAATAGATGGCATCAGCTTTACAGGCTCTAATACGGTAGGAAAGCAGGTAGGTCAAGCCGCTTTAGCGCGGGGAGCAAAATACCAGCTAGAGATGGGTGGAAAAAATCCTATCATTATTGCAAGTGATGCAGATCTCGATCTAGCTGTGGAGGGTACGATTAGTGGAGGTTTGAAATCCACAGGTCAAAAATGTACAGCAACTAGTAGAGTCATTGTGTTGAAGGATGTATTCGAGACATTCAAACAAAAGCTAGTCGAGAAGGTATCAACTTTAACAGTTGGAGACGGCATGGATTCCGCTACGTGGTTAGGTCCTTGTGCGAATGAAAAACAGATGGAAACCGTTCTATCCTATATCGAATTAGGGAAAGAAGAAGGTGCAAGACTTCTTACTGGCGGATCAGCACCCCAAAATCCATTGCTCCAAGAGGGATTCTATGTCGAGCCTACTATTTTTGACGAAGTGAAGCCTCATATGAGAATAGCGCAAGAAGAAATTTTCGGCCCTGTACTTACGCTCATTGAGGCTGATTCCTTTGAAGAAGCGATTAAACTGGCTAATGATTCTGAGTATGGATTAAGTGCTTCTATTTATACCCGCAATATTCAGCA
Source organism: Paenibacillus sp. Y930 (assembly GCF_056786375.1). Lineage (NCBI taxonomy): Bacteria > Bacillati > Bacillota > Bacilli > Caryophanales > Paenibacillaceae > Paenibacillus > Paenibacillus sp. Y930. Next base: position 133,256 of record NZ_JBXCIX010000006.1, read on the forward strand.
TATGATGCATTTTATTCAAGATATGGAAGCAGGAATGGTAAGAGTGAATGCGGAAACAGCCGGAGTTGAACTGCAAGCTCCATTTGGCGGTATGAAGCAATCAAGCTCTCATTCAAGAGAGCAAGGCCAAGCAGCTATTGAATTCTATACCTCTATTAAAACAGTCTTTATTAAATCATAAATGATAGACAAGTAGAAAGGGGCGAGCATGTGTATGAAAATCGAGGATATTATGGGTCAGGAAATAGATGGAATATACGATATTTTTACGCATGCATCGGGACCAGAGGGGAAATTGCCACTTACACCTGATATGCTGCGAAACTCTCCTAGTGGTGACTTGTTTGGTTTATCGCAAAATGTAGGAATGGGCTGGAGTCCAAATCATTTACTAGGAAAGCAAATTCTTATATTAGGCACACAAGGTGGAATTAGAGATGTGAATGGGCAGCCCATTGCATTAGGCTATCATACGGGTCACTGGGAAATCGGAGAATTGATGAAGTCTGTCGCTGAAGAAATTAATGATAGTGGCGGTATTCCATTTGCAGGATTCGTGAGTGATCCTTGTGATGGTCGCACACAAGGTACGACTGGTATGTTCGATTCATTACCTTATCGTAATGACGCTGCGATTGTGTTGCGTAGATTAATCCGTTCCTTGCCGAAAAGAGTAGCAGTTATTGGCGTAGGCACTTGTGATAAGGGGCTGCCTGCTATGATGCTTGCTATTGCAGGTTCTCCTCAATTGCCAGGGATCATTGTGCCTGGCGGTGTTACGTTGCCACCGACGAATGGGGAAGATGCCGGAAAAATTCAAACGATCAGTGCAAGATATGCTAATGGAGATCTAAGCTTAGAGGATGCTGCGGAATTAGGCTGCAAGGCTTGCGCAACTCCAGGTGGCGGATGTCAATTTCTCGGCACAGCTGGTACAGCACAGGTCATTGCGGAAGCGATGGGTCTTACTGTTCCCCATGCAGCACTTGCTCCCTCAGGGCAAAAAATATGGCATGAGATGGCTCGTCAATCGGCAAGAGCAGCTATCCATATGGATAGCCTTGGGTTAACGACAAAGGATATTTTGACAGATGATTCCATTCATAATGCAATGGTCATACATGCTGCATTCGGCGGTTCAACGAATCTCTTATTACATATTCCAGCTATTGCCCATGCCGCAGGCTTAACTATCCCAACGGTTCAGGATTGGGCAGAAGTGAATAGACGAGTACCAAGATTAGTTAGTGTATTACCTAATGGACCGCAGCCCCATACTACTATTCGCGCATTCCTTGCTGGTGGAGTGCCAGAGGTGATGCTACAGCTAAGAAAGCTGGGAGTTATCAAAGAACAGGCAAGAACAGTAACAGGGCAAACGATCGGCGAAGTAATTGATTGGTGGGAAGGCTCTAGCAGAAGGAAAGCAGTGAGGCAATTACTAATCGATAAGGACGGTGTGTTGCCAGAGGAAGTAATTTATAGTCCTGAACAAGCCAAAGCCGCAGGATTAACCTCTACTCTTACTTTTCCAATAGGCAATATTGCACCTGAAGGCTCCGTCATTAAGTCCACAGCTATAGATCCAAGTAAAGTGGATGTGAATGGTGTGTACAGTCATACAGGTAAAGCAAAAGTATTTACCACTGAGAAATCTGCGATTGCTGCTATTAAAAGTAAGATGATTGAAGCGGGAGATATTTTAGTGTTAATTGGCCGTGGTCCTTCTGGAACAGGTATGGAGGAAACCTATCAGCTAACCTCTGCACTGAAATATTTGCCGTATGGAAAAGATGTATCCTTAATTACAGATGCTCGTTTCTCTGGCGTATCGACAGGTGCTTGTATTGGTCATATTGGACCAGAAGCATTAGCGGGCGGTCCAATTGGTAAGCTAAGAACGGGAGATTGGATTGATATCCAAATTAATTTATTCACGCTCGAGGGCTCGATAAATATGGTTGGAGATGATCATTTCCCTTCAACAATTGAAGAGGGAAATAGGGTATTAGCGATACGAGCTATTCATCCAGAACTATCCGCCGATCCAGACCTGCCAGCTGATACTATTCTATGGGCTGCGCTGCAAGCTGCAAGCGGTGGAACATGGCGCGGATGTATCTATGACACTGAACGTATCAAGTCACTATTAGAAATAGGGATGAGATCTGAGGAAGGTCAACAATTACTGAAAAGCTATCAATAAACTACTTATGTATAAAACCAGTTTTTTGGACGAACTAATTTGAAAGTTAACAGTAAAAGTGTTGCTGATTTACTCAGCAACACTTTTATTTGTCTAGGTAGAAATTTCATTAACAGCAAGTTAATTTTAAGTGAACAAATTCCATTGTATTACGAACATATATTCTGTACACTAGAATGGAGAAAAGATCATATGCGTACAACCTAATGCGACAGCAGAAAGTAAGGAGTAATGGGATGAACGAGTGGACAGGTAAGGCAAAAGATATGCAGGAATGGCTGCGTGGACTGAAGGATCAAACTGAAATTATGAAAAACGTAACGGAATGGCGCGTTATTCCACCAAGAGATGCTTTTTCCGTTAGTTTACCAATAGATTTACATCCAGAACTTTATAAAGCGTTGCAAAGTAAAGGGATGACTGAACTATATACGCATCAACGAGATGCATTTGAAGCTGCTAGTCGTGGTATGCATGTTGTAACGGTTACGCCAACGGCATCGGGTAAGACATTATGCTATAACCTTCCTGTTCTGCAAGAAATCGTGGAACATCCAGAGTCAAGAGCATTATATATGTTTCCGACGAAAGCATTAGCGCAAGACCAAGTGGCGGAGCTGCAACAATTTGCCGACCTTATGGATTGTGAATTGAAATGTAATACGTATGATGGGGATACGCCACCGAGCGCTCGCACAGCGATTCGTAATGCTGGTCATATTGTCGTTACGAATCCAGATATGCTGCATTCGGCTATATTGCCGCATCATACGAAATGGGTAAAGCTATTCGAAAACTTGAAATTCATCGTTATCGATGAAGTGCATGCTTATCGAGGCGTATTTGGCTCACATGTTGCCAATGTTATTCGTAGATTGTTACGTATTTGTCATTTCTATGGTTCAAATCCGCAATTTTTATTAGCTTCTGCGACTATTGATAACCCTGGTGAACATGCTTCGCGTCTCATCGGCAAGCCAGTTCATGTCGTTGATGTGAACGGAGCACCTTCAGGTGAGAAGCACTTTATTTTCTATAATCCGCCTGTCGTTAATGAACAGCTCGGCATCCGCAGAAGTAGTGTGCTTGAAACGAAAAAGCTAGCAGGTATGCTCATTAAGCAGGGTCTACAAACGATCGTATTTGCTAGAAGTCGTGTTCGTGTGGAGCTGCTGCTTACTTATTTACAAGAGTTAACGGATCATAAAGTGAATGATCATACGATTCGTGGGTATCGTGGAGGCTACTTACCAAAGCTGCGCAGGGAGATTGAAAAGGGCTTGCGTTCTGGAGAAATCAAAGCTGTTGTAAGCACGAATGCGCTTGAGCTGGGCATTGATATAGGACAGCTGCAAGCTTGTGTATTGAATGGATATCCTGGCACGATCGCCAGTACTTGGCAGCAATCGGGACGAGCAGGGCGACGTAATGAAGTATCGGTTACTTTCCTCGTCGCTAGTAGTAGTCCACTTGATCAATATATGGTGCAAAATCCTGATTATTTCTTCAATCGACCACCTGAACGAGCATTGATCGATCCTGATAATTTATTAATTTTAATTGATCATGTGAAATGTGCAGCCTATGAATTACCGTTCCAACGTGGTGAACAATTTGGCAAGGAATCTTTGGAGGATATGTTAGAATTTCTAACTGAAGAGAAGGTGGTTACTTATTCTGGTGACAGATGGTTCTGGATGGAGCAATCATTCCCAGCGCACAATATATCACTGCGCTCAGCCGCGGGTGAAAACTTTATTATTATTGATATTAGCAATCAAAATAAGGTGATCGGTGAAGTGGATCGGTTTAGCGCACCGACATTAATTCATGAAGAAGCGATCTATATTCATGAAGGTATTCAATATCAAGTTGAAAAACTAGATTATGAAGAGAAGAAGGCGTATGTTCGAGAAGTAGATGTAGATTATTATACAGACGCTAATCTCGCTGTTGAGTTGAAGGTGCTTCATATCGATCAACAGAAAGTAACTGGTGAGCTAGAGCAATGCTATGGTGAAGTTACGGTCAATGCACAGCCAACTATTTTCAAAAAAATCAGATTGCTCACTCATGAAAATATTGGATCAGGGCCGATTCATCTACCAGAGGAAGAGCTGCATACGGCTAGCTATTGGTTTACTTTCTCCGATGAGCGATTAGCGGCTATGACGAAGGAACAGGTGCAATCTGCGCTCTTAGGTCTATCGAATGTACTATCTAATATAGCTCCGCTTTATCTGATGTGTGATCCTTTTGATATTCGTGTTATGCCTCAAGTGAAAGCATTACACACGGGGAAACCAACGATCTTTTTCTATGATCGATATCCTGGTGGCATTGGTCTCAGCAAAAGGCTATATGAGATTCATACTTCGCTTATTGCTAATGCGCAGCAATTAATAACGCAATGTCAGTGCATTAGTGGTTGTCCTGCATGTGTTGGTCCGATTGAAGAGGTTGGCATCATTGGGAAACAAGCTGCGTTGCAATTACTAGATCTATAATTACTATCAATGTGCTGAGAGGAGGGGCTGGATGAGTAGTTTGAAATCGCGTTTACAACGATTGCAAGGCGTAAACAATGCTGAGCAGTCTCATAGTAGCAATACAATTGTAAGTGAAGCATCTCAAGCTGAAGGTGCAGCGGCAGTTGATCAAGTAGCAATAGCGCAAGTGAAAGAACCATATGCAGAGCAGTGGAGTGCGCTTGATGTACATGTCGTAAGTAATGAGCATGGTGAATTTTTAATGCGCACGCATCGATATGGCAGTACTCATTATCACGGCATGCATCGACTAGGGGAATGGCCTCAAGTTGCTCATCATCTCCAAGCCTTTTTCCCAGAGCATCAAGCACATTCAGAAAATATTCTATTTCTCGATTTGGAGACTACAGGACTTGGTGTAGGTGCAGGTAATATACCATTTATGATCGGACTAGCCTATTGGGAAAATAATGAACTTATCGTTCAGCAAGCATTAATTCGTCATCCTGCGGAAGAGCGAGCGATGCTTGCATATTTACATCATCTAACAAAACGCTATACTCATCTAATTTCATATAACGGTAAAAGCTTTGACTGGCCATTGGTACATAGTCGCTACGTTATGAATGGGATGCGTCAAGAAATATGGGAGCCGCTTCATATTGATTTGCTACACCCTTCACGCAGTTTATGGCGTAATACGTTAGAATCCTGCAAGCTTAGTCATATCGAGGAGATGCGCTTAGGAATTACGCGAGTTGAAGATGTACCTGGATCAGAAGCGCCTAGATTGTATTTCGAATATTTGGCAGACGGCAATCCAACGATATTAGAAGGTGTATTTCTTCATAATGAAATTGATATGCTATCATTAGTCTCATTGGCAACCCGTTTTGCTTATTTGTTAAGTGATACAGAAATTACTCATTATGTACAGCAGCCATCAGAGCCAGAGGAAATGGTTCGGACAGGTCTTTGGTTAGAAAAGATGGGGTTAACTACTTATTCCGAACAATTATATACGATGGCAGTACATGTTCCGACTACCGCCTCCAATACGTTAATGCTGCTAGCTATGCGAGATAAGAAGCAACGGCATATGTCTCGAGCACTGTTACTTTGGCATCGAATGGTTGAACATATCGGTAAATTTCCACAGCGGGATGAGATTGATGCAGCGATTGAACTTTCAATGTATTATGAGCATAAGACGAAGCAATATGATAAAGCATATCATTATGCAACGATCGCTTTGGAGGCATCATTGAACTATGTGAATTATGCTCGGCGCAAACTGCGTAATGAACAGCAACAAATCGAAGCGATCCGCAAACGTTTGACGAGGATAGCGAAAAAAGGCGATAATTAGATAGTAACGTGCAGCTAATGCTAGGGTTTTCCTGCCATTAGCTTTTTTTCTCTGTAAAGAAATGAATTATTATGTTATCTTGAATATTAATGAAATAAATTAATTTTAAGAACAGTATTAATTGAATAGCATCTTTATGATCTGTTCATATAATAGGAGAAGGATAAAATGACAGCTATGCATAACAAATATAAAGCGTTGCTTATTGATTTGGATGGTACGATGTATCATGGCGATTCGCCAATCGAAGGTGCAAGTCAATTCATAACATATTTGCAGGAGCATAATTGGCTATATCGATTCGTTACGAATAATTCTTCGGCGACGGCACAGCAAGTTGCCGAGCGATTGAACACAATGGGTATTTCTGCAAATGCTGAACATATATGCACGTCTGCTCAAGCTACAGCACATTATATAGCCAAGCAATGTGGTCCGAGTCGACCAAAAGCTTTTATCATTGGTGAGCACGGCTTACGGAATGCATTGTTAGATGCTGGAATCGAAATTACAGATCAGAATCCAGATTATGTCGTTCAAGGAATAGATAAGTCGTTCAATTATGAAAAGGCTACCCAAGCGATTACTCTCATTCGCGAAGGTGCAACATTCATTATGACGAATCCAGATTTGTTACTACCTGCCAATGGAGGCTTCATTCCTGGAGCGGGATCAATAGGCGCGATGTTACAAGCTTCATCTGGCAAGCAGCCGATTGTTATTGGCAAGCCATCGAAAATTCTTGTTCACTATGCACTGTCTCAGCTTGGCATTGAAGCACATGAAGCGTTAGTAGTTGGTGATAATATGTCTACTGATATTGCAGCAGGTGTTCATTCTGGTTGTGGTACTGTGTTATTATATACAGGGTTAACGAATGCTAATAATAAGTCATACTATACGGAGCAGGCTGGATGCGATGCTGATTATATTTTCGAAACGATATATGACTTCCAACAGTTTTTGATGAAGGACTAATATTATTATTTGATCAAATTTATCACCAAATATAATAGAGTAGATGTAATGTTCTTGGAACATGATAGGGAGGATTTCAAGCATGTACGAATTACCAGAATTAGATGTTATACGCGCTGTGTTAGCTGAAAAGTATGCAGGAGCTCCAATAACGAAAATCGTTGTAAATAGTAAAGTATTAGTAGGTAAAAAAACAAGACTAACCGATGCATTAGTGCACGCGACGATATGGTTTGTCGAACGCCGAGCAGGTCATCTGATCTTGCATCTTGATACGGGCAAGCGCCTGATGATTTATTTACAAGAAGGAAGCCGTTTTTATGGTGGCGAATCTGGCGAAGCATTGAAATCAGGTGCGCATTTGGTATTGTACTTTAATAATCGCTACGTTGCTTTCTACGATCTTGCGGATGAAGCTGTTCAATTGCTAACGGTTCGGGAAGTAGATGACCAACTGAAAATATGTGGACCAGACCCGCTTGATAAGCGCTTTACATTAAGTGCGCTGCAACTTGTATTAGGGAAAAAACGTAATTATTTGAAAACACTACTGCTCGATGCCACGTTAATGACGGGAATTGGTGCAATTTATAGTGATGAAATATTGTTTGCAGCGCGCCTGATGCCTAATCGTAAAGCAAATACGTTAACAGCAGCCGAGGGTGAAGCATTATATACAGCGCTGCAAACGATCATGAAAAATGCAATTGCTGATGGTGGGTCTAGGGAACAAGCATTGTTTGCGCAGGACTCATTTACAGGGAGCTATATTGACAAGTTACAAGTCTATCAACGTGAAGGTGAGCCATGTCACGTCTGCTCAGAGCCAATCCAGCACATTGTTGTAGCAAAGCAAAAAAGCTATATATGTCCAAATTGTCAGCAATAATGAATGAGCTGCTTCATTGATAAGTACAAAACTTGGTAATAGTATAAAGGAGACTATCATATGATTCATGTCTATTTAGATGATTTCCGCAAATGTCCTACAGGTTTCGTACTTGCAAAAGATGCGGCTGAGTGTAAAATGTTAATTGATATGGAAGAGATCGATATACTATCTTTAGATTTTGATCTTGGTTGGAATCAACCAACGGGTTATGAAGTCGTTCGGCATCTTATTGCAACAGGTAAATTTCCAAGGACGATCTATTTGCACACATCGAGTATGTTTGGTCGTGAACAAATGTATGAAGCTTTGAAGGAATCGATACCAGCTGATGTTGAACTGTTCGGCAGAGCCATGCCTCAACAAGTTATGGATGACATTAACAAAAAATCAAATTGAACGATGAAAGAGGCAAAACATGAGTAAGTGGATAGGTACATCCAATAAAAACTTTTCCCCATATGCAATGGAGGAACTGCGCAGAACATTTACAACGATTCATTTCACACAGCTTGTACCTGGTGAAGTGTTTTTATTCGATATACCGATGGAAAGTGATGAGGTCGGGCAGCAGTTGTCCACTTCGGAACTTATCTTTCTAAGACATGTACAACCTATTGATCGGGAATTTGCATTAACAGGACAAGCTTCAGATGTAGAGCAGCTTGTTCAGATGATTTCTTATATTGAAACTTCAATTTCTGACAAACAAATTTCGATCCATATTCGTACAAGCCGTGACAGCTTGCTTGTTAATACGAAGGCAGAGATTAAAGAGGTTATGGAAGCAGCAATTGTAGAAGCGGGTGGGCAGCTAGTTTTACAAAATCCTGATCTTATTATTGCGATTTACGCGCATCATTCTCATCTTTATGTTGGTTTTGGAACGGTGGAGGAGATGCGTTCAGATTGGCCTGGTGGTGCGATCCGTTTCCAACGTGAGGAAGGACAAGCTTCTCGTGCCAAGTTCAAGCTGCTTGAGGCGGAGAAAGTATTTGGACTAGATCTATCATTATTCAAACAAGCAATCGACGTTGGCGCTGCTCCTGGAGGCTGGAGTAGTTTGCTGTTAGAGCGAGGCTTGAAAGTAACAGCTATTGATCCAGCGGTATTGGATGAGCAAGTTATGCGTCATCCAGCGCTAACTCATCTGAAGATGAATGCCTCAGATGTTAAGCTTCCGAAAGCTAGCTTTGATCTTATTGTATGTGATATGAGCTGGAATCCATTGTTAATGAGTAAATTAGTAATAGGATTACGTCCTGCATTAAAGCCTTATTCTTACGGCGTCATTACGTTAAAACTAATGAACAAAAAAGTTATGCAAAGTATTCGAGAAGTGAAGGAAAGATTAGGTTCGGGTTATAATGTATTACAAGCAAAACAACTTTTCCATAATCGTGATGAAATTACATTGCTGATTCAGAAAAATGGTTAAATAATGGTGCTTGTTATTGTATAATAGAACAAAATAAGTTATTGCATATTAAAACTAGATAATGTGTTGTAGAAAAGCATTCTACTGCCTAACCGGCGGTGGAATGCTTTTTTTTTGTGCGGCGAACATGGACTTATGCGGCGAGCATGGGCGCTAGCTTTAGTAAAATGGAGGAGATTGCGATGAAACCTTTAGCGTTAGGTACTGTTATTCAAGATCGTTATAGTGTAGCAGAATATGTTGCAGAAGGAGGGATGGGTCGGCTATATAAAGTACGTGATCTTAGGCTAGAGGGAATGATTAGAGCGATGAAGGTATTGAAGCCGGAGTTACAGGAACGTACGAGATTTACTACTGTGAGAGAGTCTGAAGCTAAGTTGCTAACATTGCTTCAACATCAAGGCTTGCCGATGATTTATGATCATTATCATGCTAATGAACAGCACAATGAGATCATCGTAATGGAGTGGATCGAAGGTCAACAGCTTGATCAGTTTTGTGTAGAGCAAAAGTTTCCACTATCTTACGAACTTATATTGTCGATGAGCATCGAACTGATTGAAGCAATCCAATATTTACATGAACAGTCTCCCGCTATTATACATCGAGATATTAAACCAACGAATATAATGATTTGCCGAAATGGACATGTCAAATTAATTGATTTTGGTATAAGTAAGCGACATCGCACGCATCGGGTGCAGCCTACTATCGCACTGGGTACCCCCGGATTTGCTTCACCCGAGCAGATGAAAGGGATACCGACAGATGAGCGAAGTGATCTATATAGCTTTGGTTGTATACTCTACTTTTTATGTACCGAGGGGAAACAACTAGCGAATCAGTATGATTTACAACAAATAGAATACATTATTAAACGTGAATTGGCTCATATTTCAATTGCGCTACGACATCTAATTCTACACTGTTTGCAGCCTAACCCACAATATAGAATCGAACAAGCTTCACAAGTGAAGACACAATTGCTTCGGTTAGCTTCTCGACATTCTTCTCCGCAAGCCACTTATTCAGTTAAGCAACCACTATGCAATGCTCAGAGGAGCAAATCTATCGCAGTGTTCTCTCTTCATTCACAAGCTGGTGCGACGACAATCGCGATGTTAATTGCTCAGCACTACGCATTACACGAACGTGTGAAACTGATTGAGTTTTGTGGACCATCCGCTTGTCTAGAAAGTATTCCCATTGTGCAGAAGCAGCTTGCGGAGTCTAATCCAGCGATGAAGGAAATCGATCCGTACTATAAGGAGGTAATGATTGATCTCATCGAGCATCATATATTCCACAGTGCGATGGATACGAACAGCTGTGATGCTACGGATTCATTTGTAAGAAGAATTAGTAAGGATAGCTCAGCAGATGTTCAAGTAATCGATTTTTCGAGTGGGTGGAGTGCTGAATTAGTCGAGCAAATTCGTGAACAATTGAGCTATGTCGTCCTCGTATGTGATCCAGCAATTATTGTAAGTAATGAGAGGAACTTTCTCAAAATCCAGCGCTTACTTGCTATATTAGAAAAATATAATATTACGTATACGTGGATTAATAATAAAGACTGTCATTTTAGTGGGCGCAAAGCATGGAATCTACTTAATAATGGTCGGGAAGTGTATTCAATTGCAATGCTACCAACGGAAGACGTCTATAGCGAGATGTGGAGTCGACATTGGTTAAGTGGTAGAACTAAAGTGTTGAAAAAATTAAAAAATAAGTTAATGCCATTAATTAAAGTAATCGATTTGTCGCTTGAGCGTGTAGACTAGCTTGCATTATTGACCTTGCTTCCTTTATGATGAAAGTACCTAGAATATAAGGTGGTGCAAGCAATGAATGATAAAATATTAGTCGTTGAAGATGAGGCGGGTATAGCCCGTATTTTACAATTAGAACTTGAACATGAAGGCTATGAAGTCGGTCTTGCTAGTGATGGTAAGATGGGCTATGAGATGATTAATACTGGCGAGTACCAGCTCGTTTTATTAGATGTGATGCTTCCTAAGATGAGTGGGATAGAAGTGTTAAGACAAGTAAGGCAGTCTGGTAATCTTATACCGATCATATTATTAACGGCTAGAGACACGGTTCCTGATAAAGTAAGTGGCTTTGAACATGGAGCCAATGATTATATTACGAAACCATTTGCAGTTGAAGAATTGTTAGCGCGGGTACGTAATATTTTACGAATATTCCAACAGAAGTCAAAGGATGCTGAAGGCTCAGATATTATAACTTTAGGAGATTTAACGATCGAATTAAGGTCTCGTAAAGTGACTCGCAAAGAAAATATGATTGAGTTAACGCCACGAGAATTTGAATTACTCGTATTTTTAGTTGAAAATGTCAACGAAGAGAAATCTCGTGAAGAAATATTGTCTGAAGTTTGGGGCTATGATTTCATCGGTGAAACTAATCTAGTTGATGTATATATTCGTTATTTGCGGCAAAAACTCGACAAAGGATACCGCTATAAGCTCATTCACACAGTTCGTGGAGTAGGATATATGATCAAGGAGCCTGATTGATGACTTTACGTAAAAGGTTTACTTTATTCACCATATTTTGGCTGATCTTAATTCTAATATTTTTTAATATATTCGTTTACTACTATGTCATCAAAATTACGACGGAAAGCGAGGAAGAGATCATCTCTAATAAGGTGAAGCTCATCCTCGAAAATCCGCGAATCCAGAGTGGTAGGGGATTGAATACCGCCGAACTTCTTAATGAATATTACAATGTAAATGAGATGATACGGATTATTAGTCCGAATAATCGTGTTGTTAATATTACTGGATCTAATGCGATATTATTAGAATTACCTACAGAGTATAGTCAATATCGTCATTCTGGGATGTACACCAAAAGTGGTGAGCGAATTATTTATACACGGGTTCCGTTGTATGAAGATGGTAACGTTATTGCGATGATGGAAGTTAATCGAATACTCGATGAATTGGATGACTATTTACAAATTTTAATTGCCGCGCTAAGTGTAACGAGTGGTGGCGCGATATTGTTTGCAATTTTTGGTACATACTGGTTTACCTCTCGCTTAACAGAGCCGATTTCTCAGATGGTCACTACGATGCGTGAAATTGATCGGAGTGGTAAGCTCCGCAAGATTGAACTTGGTGAACGAGAAGAATCTGCAGAGTTACAACAACTAATACGTGCATTTAATCAGATGATCGACCGTCTTGATCGTACCTATGAGCGCCAGAAGTTTTTCGTGGCGGATGCGTCGCATGAATTGAAAACACCACTTACCGTTATCTCAAGCTATGCCAATATATTGAAGCGTTGGGGTGCGAACGATGAAAGTGTGCGTACAGAGGCGATTGACGCTATAGCTAGAGAGACGATTAGATTACAAACATTAACGAAATCAATGCTAACTCTTGCCGAAGCTGAACAAGAGGATTGGTTGTCGTTAGATACGTTTGATGTCATTCCCGTTGTAGATGAGATTGCGACGATGATGGAAACGACATTTCAACGATCCATTCGTGTGAAGGCATTATCTCATAATGTGAAAATGGTCGGGGATAGAGATAAAATTCAACAGCTTCTCGTTATTCTTGTCGATAACGCGCTGAAGTATTCCAAAGATACGATTGATATTTCTGTGTCGCAAAATAAAGGTATTGTGCGGATTGAAGTGAAGGACAAAGGAATCGGTATCCCTGAAAATGAAATACCGCATTTATTTGAACGGTTTTATCGCGTGGATGGTGCAAGGGCGAGAACGACCGGTGGTGTAGGTCTAGGGCTTGCTATTGCGAAACGGATCATCGATCTACATGAAGGTAAAGTAGAAGTATTCAGTCTGCACAATATTGGTACGTCAATTACGTTACAATTTAAACAAAGGAAGTAGCTTATGGATATTTATTTTCGCGGGACAAGTGATGCTCATGGTGTGCCAAGACTTTATTGTGAGTGTAATGTTTGTGCTGAGGCTAGATCGGATGAAGGCATAAATCGCAGATTACGTCCGAGCGTTCAGCTGTTTCTGACCAACCACGCGCCGTTATGGATCGATTGTGGACCAGACTGGTATGTGCAGATGGAGCAGGCTAATGAGCGGTTTGTGCAGCATATGCTTATTACACATGCACACTTCGATCATATTGGTGGTTTGCCACAATGGTATGATCAATGTCGTTATGTTGATCTCCCAGCGTATTTATATGCGGCGGCAGAAGTGTTGGATGTAATTAAAGAGCGGTTTCCTTGGATTTCTAATAAAGTTCAATTTATTACGCTTGATGAGGGCTATACATTCGCAGATTGGAACTTATCGATATGGCGGGTTAATCATGGTCATAATGGCTATTCCTATGCATTCCGTTTTGAACATCAGTTAGAAGGAGTTAACTGGGTGTATTGTCCTGACTCTATTGCTTTAACAGAAGAGCAGCAGCAGCCGCTGTTCGATCTTGATCTGCTTATTATCGGTACGAGCTTCTATAAAGAACCATTCACAATTGAAACACGCTCATTATACGATGTAACAGAAGTGTTGGAATGTATTAAATTATGGCAGCCGAAGCAAGTGAGATTGACTCATCTATCGCATCATATTGATGTGAGGGACAGCGTTCATTTACCTGAGCATGTTCAATACGCACAGAACAAACAACCGATTAAGCTATAGTGGCTTAATCGGTTGTTTGTTGTTACGGACAATACAATGATAATTAACAAGAGGTGATCAGATGGACGAAGTTTATTCTGATTAGCGCTTTGTTTCGAATCTAAATCAATCATTCGATTGAATGACTAATAATTGTCCAGTCGTAATCTGGATCGTTCCTGTACCATCAATAAGCTTGTTGCTGACTCCGATCGATTCACCTTTTTCGATTGTGGCATTATGCAAAGGGTACATGAATCCATCGAGCGTAATGCCAGTCACGACATCGGAGTAGGGTAGGAGAGAAATATAGTCAAATTGATCGCGCTCAACGAATAGCTTATCATTCATCAGTTGTATGCGGTTATGAGCATCGATCAAACTAGCTTTAATGCCTTGTCTAAGTGCTAACGACAAAAGTTGAATATTGCCTAATGAATGGTCAAATCGAGTGCCTAGTCCGCCTAGTAAAATAATTTCGCTGCTGCCACGCTCGATAGCGTGGAGAAACGACAGTTCCGTATCGGTATAATCTTTATCAATGGCATCGAAGTTAAGTATTTCTTTGCTTTTTTGTTCAATGTTGCGGTATTGCTCCTTCGTTACAGAATCAAAATCGCCGATAGCAATACTCGGAGTAAAGGCGTTTTCGATTAGAAACTGAGCACCGCGATCGGCTCCAATGAGATAATATTGTTGGTCTATGTATGGTAGTGCCCATTCACCGAGCTGGCCACCACTGCAGATGATGCTGATATTTGAATTCATGATAATGAGTTCCTTTCATGCGGGAAAATGATACTTCTATACTTCAGTGCATGAGCTTTCTTTTGATTGTAGATAATCGTTTGTCCTGCACTATACATTAATATAATGGAATTGCGCGAAAAAGTCATGTTTCGACAGCCCCTTGTTTAATTTAATACTATCACTGAAATCAAGCGTCAATGGAAAAAGGGTCTAGAGGAATTAATGATTCCGTTAGATGATGAGTTGAAATAAAGGTTCATGGTTGTTCATTATCAATCTTTTCGCTATGATAGATAGGATTAATGAACAGAAAAGAGGTATTAACTTGACTAGGAAAACAAAAGTATTATTCGTATGCCTTGGTAATATTTGCAGATCACCGATGGCAGAAGCTGTTATGCGCCATTTTGTTGCGGAAGAGAAGCTATCTGATGTGATTGAAGTTGATTCTGCTGGCACAGGGGATTGGCATGTTGGAAAAGAACCTCACGAAGGAACAAGAGAGCTATTAGATGGAAGAAAAATTTCATATACAGGTATGAAGGCTCGTCAAATTAGTGGTTCAGACGAGGTGGATTTTCAATATATCGTATGTATGGATGATCAAAACTTGAAGGATGTACAGTCAGTCTTCAATACAGCAAAAGCAGAAGGAGCTAAAGGTAAAGTGATTACGTTTATGTCTTTAGTTGCTGGTGCGGACGTTACTGAAGTACCTGATCCATATTACACAGGTAACTTTGAGTATGTATATGAGTTAGTGGAAGCGGGTTGCCGCACATTGCTTGAAGAGATCAAGCAAAGCTTATAATCACACATATGCGCGAACCGTCAATTAGTTCGAAATGGGTATAATAGGGTGCGGGCGCGTGCATGTTTGGTATAGGCGCACTAGTGTGCGAACGAGCGGACACACAGAACGCTATTGATGGTAAAATGCTCATAAATCACTAGCAAACGAGCGAATAAGGTCATCTGAGTCCGTGAAAACTCAATATAAGCGGAAATCGCAGGAATAACGTCCCTACAGTCCGCTAGTTTCATGGATTGAATTGCTAAGTGTTGTGGATGATTCGCAATGTACTTAACGTACTGAATGTACTTAGCAGAAGAATGCTGAGTTGGGTAGCTGAAGTTGCATCAGCACACTAACATGTAAATGGCAGTTTGCTTGAGGAAGCACACTAGTGTTCGAGCGAACTTACATTGCTTTAGTGAAATTATTTGGTCGAAGAATAAGAGGACTGAAATCAGTCTTGATTTTGTGATTGATGGTTTTAATGGTTAGCGTTATAATGACTGAATAAGGTCGTGAAGCACACGCCGCTTCTATACAATGAATATCCAGATCAGTTGATTTGGAAGTTTATTGTGTGGAAGCGGCTTTTTGTTTGTATTAGAAAATCAATCAGGAATCTTGCTAATTTACAAATAGAAGGAGGCGAATGTTATGGATCGTTTTACAAAGCAATATGAAGAGTGGTTAGCGGAAAATATTACAACTGAGAAAAACCCAAGAAGATTAGAAATATTACAAAAGGGGCTGGGTCATGGTACTGTTGAGTTTCTCAGAACTATATGGTTTCCTGCTGTCGGAAACTTGAATCATTTGTTTCCAGAGTGGGAGGTTCGTGACTTTAATAATGGCTATCGTTATTTGGATTTGGCATATATGCCTGGTGGCGTAAAAGGTGGTATTGAGATTCAAGGCTATGGCCCTCACGCAAGAGATCTGGATGTGTGGCGTTTTAAAGATTTATGTCGACGACATTGTTTGCTGGCACTAGATGGTTGGACTTTTTTACCGATTGCCTATCCTTCAATTGTGGATGAGCCACAGCAATGTCAACAATTAGTACTCTCATTTATAGGTAAATATATGGCATCGAATTTGCCTGAAACTTGTCGTGGTTGGAAGCTGAAACCGTGAGATTTACTCGACGACTTTTGCGTCCGATTACACCGTTCGAACTTGCTGATCACTTACGGATATGCGATCGACATACAAGGCGGATTTTACATGATCTCGTAGACGTACAAATACTAGAAATCGCAAGCGGTAAAAAGAGAGCGCGTACATACAAGTTGCGAATGTAATCACAAACGAGCACATTAAGATGTGAGCGGACACACAGTACGCTAATTAGTTATAAATCAACACTTTGAGAGTTGAGAGGACACAGAGAACGCTATTGATAGTATTATGCTCAACATTCACTAGTGAACGAGCGAATAAGGTCCTCTGAGTCCGCGAAAACTCAATATAAGCGGAAAACGCAGAAATAACGTCCTTACAGTCCTCTAGTGTAGCGAATTGGCTACAATGTGTTGAGTGAGCTTAGCGCAGATTGCTGAGTTGGGTAGCGAATGTGGCATAAGCTCCATGCGACGCACATTAAAACTACTTTTGGCTTTGTTACGCCGCATAAGCACAATAGTGCGCAAACGAGCGGACACACAGAACGCTAATTAGTTAAAAACCAACACTTTACGATGTAAGAGGACACACAGTACGCTATTGATAGTATTATGCTCAACATTCACTAGTGAACGAGCGAATAAGGTCCACTGAGTCCGTGAAAACTCAATATAAGCGGAAATCGCAGGAATAAGGTCCACTGAGTCCGCTAGTATTGCTAATGGGTTTGAGATGTACTGAAAGTGCTATGTAGCGGATAGCACACAATGTGCTGACAGAGTACGTAATAACTATCAATAGATTGGAAATGAAAAGGAGTATAACAGGTGGCTAATTAGCTGACACTGTTATACTCCTTTTTGCAGTAGCTTGCTTTTTGAACCGCCCTGAATTAACCCTCAGGTATGAAGTAGCGGATCGCTGCTGGTACTTCCTTCTGCCAAAATCCCCATTGATGGCGACCATCTTTTTCTTCATAGAAGATTTTCGCATCGCGTTCTTCCAACAACTGCTTCATCTCACGATTCAATTGGACAAAGTTATAAACGCCTGTATCTGTTTCATAGGCATCCTCTTGTAGGCCGACAACCATGAAAATATCTAGCCAATCCAGATCACCAATCGTAGCAACAATTTGCTGTGAAGCATCGTAGAATGCACCTGACATTGACATCACTCTTGTAAATAAGTCCGGGTGCTGCAAGGCGATGTGTAGCGATACTGTTCCACCGAGTGAATCACCAGCTAGTACACGCTCTTCAGGTGTAGTGCGCACCGGATAGTTCTCTTCGATAAAAGGAACCAATTCTCGGGCAAAGAAATCAACGTAAGCTTGATGTTTTGCACCGTCGGGCGTATATTCAGCCGTACGCACGGATTTATCAACATCGACACCTACAATAATAAACGGTTCAATGCCTTCGTCAAGAATAAGCTCCTGAGCAGTTGTTGCAATTCGTCCGAAGTTGAAGAAATCTTCGCCATCCTGACAATAAATAACCGGATAACTTAATACTTCATTATAGCCTGGTGGTAAATAAACTCTTAAATTGCGACTGCCTTCAGGCAAAATATTACTTACAACTGTACTTTTTAAGATCGTGCGTTTTAGATAACGAGCGTCTGTCATTGTAAAAAATCTCCTTTAAATTAAAGTATGGAAAATCAGTTAAGAGGGAAAATAAAAGGTAATCTGTGAAATTAAAGCGAAAACTAGCTTTTGTATTACACTGTTATAGTGTAAATATGAACCTGTTATATATACACTTTGATGATTAAATGATGAAAAAACGCTAAATTCAGTGGATTTGTGCTTTTTTTCTTTGACCATCAACAGTAAACAGGGTTATAATAAGTCTATAACAGAGACACACAATTTTCAAATATTTTAAGGTGAGGTGAGCGTTCTCCATGAGCAAATTGCCATATGAAGTTCAATCAGAACCAGTTGCACCATTATATGTACTAACATTAGATGGTGAAGTGGCTAATCCGGAATATATGCCGGATCTTACTGATGAGCAGTTAAAAGAAGTTATGTATCGCATGGTATTCACTCGTACTTGGGACGAGCGTGCTATTAACTTAGGACGTCAAGGTCGTCTTGGTTTCTACGCACCAGTTTCAGGTCAAGAAGCTTCAATGATTGGTAGTGAGTATGCACTTAATAAAGAAGATTTTGTAGCTCCAGGTTACCGTGATATGCCACAGATTGTATGGCACGGCCTACCACTATATCAAGCGTTCTTATATTCTCGTGGTCACCAGCATGGTGGTCAAATTCCAGAAGGCGTTAACGTATTAATGCCGCAAATTATTATTGGTGCGCAAGTGCTTCATGCAATGGGCGTAGCAATGGCATTCAAAAAGAAAAATCAAAAAAATGTAGCGATTACGTATACTGGTGACGGTGGTTCATCTGAAGGTGACTTCTATGAAGCATTGAACTTCGCTGGTGCATTCAAGCTACCAGCAGTTTTCGTTGTACAAAATAATGGCTATGCTATTACAACGCCATATGCTAAACAAACAGCAGCTCTTTCAGTAGCACATAAAGCTATCGCTGCAGGTATTGTTGGTCAACAAATTGATGGTATGGACGTACTTGCTGTAATTAAAGCAGTTCAAGATGCTGCTCAGCGTGGACGTGACGGTGAAGGTGCAACTTTACTTGAATTACTAACTTATCGTTTCCGTCCGCATTCTCTTGCAGATGATACGACTAAATATCGTACTAAGGATGAGGAAGCAGAATGGGCGCTTAAAGATCCACTTACTCGCTTCGGTAAATTCCTTGAGAAAAAAGGTCTTTGGACAGAAGAAGATACGCTTCGCGTAAAAGAAGAAGCAAAAGCAGCTGTAGCTGAGAACATCAAGAAAGCTGAGCAAACTGAGAAAATGACAGTTGCTGGACTTATTGATTCTATGTTTGAGCATACACCGCAACATTTGGAAGCTCAAAAAGCTGATTTCGAGTAATAGGGAGGATAAAACGACCATGGCACAAATGAATATGTTAGAAGCGATTCGCGATGCGATGCGCGTAGAACTTACACGTGACCCTAATGTTGTCATCTTTGGTGAAGACGTAGGTAATGTCGGCGGTGTATTCCGTGTAACTGAAGGATTACAAAAAGAATTCGGTGAGGAAAGAGTATTCGATACTCCACTAGCTGAATCTGCAATTGCTGGTATGGCGGTTGGTATGGGGATTCAAGGCTTCCGTCCGATTGCAGAAATTCAATTTGTTGGTTTCATCTATGAAGCACTTGATCAAATGTTTGTTCAAGCGGCACGTATGCGTTACCGTTCTGGTGGACGTTATAACTCACCAATCGTATTCCGTACACCTTTTGGTGGTGGAGTAAAAGCTGCTGAGCTTCATACAGATTCTCTAGAAGGTCTTGCGATCCAGACTCCTGGTATCAAAGTAGTTATTCCTTCTAACCCTTACGATGCAAAAGGTCTGATGATCGCTGCAATTCGTGACAATGATCCAGTATTCTTCATGGAGCATCTTAACTTATATCGCGCATTCCGTGATGAAGTTCCTGAAGGTGAATATACAGTTGAAATCGGTAAGGCGAATGTCGTTCGTGAAGGTTCTGATGTAACGATCCTTACTTACGGTATGATGGTTCATACATCTCAAAAAGCTGCTGATGAGCTTGAAAAACAAGGTGTGAAGGTAGAAGTTATCGATCTTCGTACACTTATGCCGCTTGATATTGATACAATCGTTGCTTCAATCCAAAAAACGAATCGTTGTATCATTGTTCAAGAAGCACAAAAAACTTCTGGTGCAGCTGCAGAAATTATTGCTCAAGTGAATGAGCATGCGATTCTACATCTTGAAGCTCCAGTTCTACGTGTAGCTGGTCCAGATACTGTGTATCCTTATGCACAAATCGAAGATCAATGGCTTCCAACACCTGCTCGTATTATTACAGCAGTAAATAAAGTACTAAACTTCTAAGATTAAGACATACTGAGATATAAAAGCTATAGCCTGTCTTCATGGCAGGCTAAGCAACAAGGAGGTAAATTTCGGTGGCTAAATTTGAATACCGATTTCCAGAGCTAGGTGAAGGTTTACATGAAGGTGAAATTGTTAAAGTTCTTATTACAGTTGGTCAAGCAATAACTGACGACGATATCATTATGGAAGTTCAAAATGATAAAGCGATCGTTGAAGTTCCTTGTCCAGTTAACGGTAAAGTGCTTGAAGTGTTGATGAAAGATGGCGAAACTCGCAAAGTTGGCGAAGTTGTAGCTATTATCGAAGCAGAAGGCGAAATTCCTGAAGGACTTGGCGGTCCTGCTGAAGAGGCTAAGGAAGAAGCTCCAGCTCCAGTAGCAGCAGCAACTCCTGCAGCGGCTTCAACTCCTGCAGTATCTGATAATGCATCAGTTCTTGCAACGCCAAGTACTCGTAAATTCGCTCGTGAACAAGGTGTAGATATTAAACAAGTAGCTGGTACTGGCAAAAATGGCCGTATCACTCGTGAAGATGTTTCAGGATTCGGCGGTGCTCCAGTAGCAGCTCCAACAACCGAAGCAGCTACTTCGGTTGCATCTGAAGCTCCAGTAGCGGCAGCTCCTGTTGTTTCTGGCAGTGCATATCGTCCAGAAGAACGCGTACCGTTTAAAGGTATTCGTAAAATGATTGCTGGTGCGATGTCCAAATCAGTATACACAGCTCCTCACGTAACTATTATGGATGAAGTTGATGTTACTGAACTTGTTGCACTTCGTACGAAATACAAACCATACGCAGAGAAAAAAGGTTCGAAACTAACTTACCTTCCATTTATCGTAAAAGCTCTTGTATCTGCTTGTCGTGAGTTCCCAATTATGAACTCTACACTTGATGAAGCAAGCCAAGAGATCGTTTACCGTAAATTCTATAACGTTGGTATCGCTACAGATACAGACAACGGTCTAATCGTTCCTGTTGTTGAAGATGCTGATCGTAAAAACCTATTTGCAATTGCAGACAATATTCGTGATCTAGCTATTAAAGGTCGTGAAGGTAAACTTGCTGCTAATGAATTACGTGGTAGTACAATTACAATTTCTAATATCGGTTCTGCTGGTGGTATGTTCTTTACTCCAGTTATCAACTTCCCAGAAGTTGCTATTCTTGGTACAGGTCGTATCTCTGAAAAAGCTATCGTACGTAATGGCGAAATCGTAGCAGCTCCAGTAATGGCTCTTTCTCTAAGCTTTGATCACCGTCTAATTGATGGTGCAACTGCTCAAAACTTCATGAACCACATTAAAAAGCTTTTGGCACAGCCTGAGCTATTCATTATGGAGGTGTAAGAGATGGTAGTAGGTGACGCTTCATTAGATATTGACACTCTAGTCATTGGTGCTGGTCCTGGTGGTTATGTAGCTGCAATTCGCGCTGCGCAACTTGGTCACAAAGTACTTTGTGTAGATAAAGCAACTGTTGGTGGTGTATGTCTTAACGTTGGATGTATTCCTTCCAAAGCTCTAATCTCAGCTTCTCATCAATATGAGAGCATTAGCAACGCTTCGACTTTCGGTATCGAAGTTGGCGAAGCTAAAGTAGATTGGGCACAAGTTCAAAGTTTCAAAGACGGTATCGTTTCTAAACTTACTGGCGGCGTAGCTGCTTTGCTTAAAGCAAACAAAGTTGAATATTTCAACGGTGAAGTAATGTTCATTAACGAAAACGAAGCTCGTGTATTTAACGATCAAGAAGCTCCTCGTTACCGTTTCAAAAACTGTATTATTGCGACTGGATCACGTCCAATCGAGCTTAAAGCATTCCCTTATGGAGGACGTATCGTTTCTTCTACTGGAGCGCTTAAACTTCCTGAAATTCCAAAAAGCATCGTAGTTATCGGTGGTGGCTATATCGGTATCGAGCTTAGCCAAATGTACTCTAACTATGGTACACAAATTACTGTTATTGAAGGTTCTGATTCAATCCTTCCAGGTTTTGATAAAGACGTTTCTGCAGTTGTTTCTAAGAAATTCAAAGCAAAAGGTGCTAACATTATTACTGGCGCTCAAGCGAAAGCAGCAACTCAAACAGATAAAGATGTAACAGTAACTTATACTGTTGGCGATAAAGAAGAATCTGTAACTGCTGATTACCTTCTAGTAACTGTTGGCCGTCGTCCTAATACTGACGGTGAACTAGGTCTAGATCTAATCGATGTGAAAATGACTGATCGTGGACTTATCGAAGTTGATGAGTATGGTCGTACAAACATTCCTCATATCTATGCCATTGGTGATATCGTTCCTGGTCTTGCACTTGCTCACAAAGCAATGTACGAAGGACGTATCGCTGCTGAACATATGTCTGGTCTTGCTAGCGCTGTTGATTACAAATGTATTCCAGCAGTTTGCTTCTCTGATCCAGAAATCGGTAGCGTAGGTATTAGTGAAGGCGAAGCGAAAGAGCAAGGTCTTAATGTTAAAGTTGGTAAATTCAACTATGGCGTTAACGGTCGTGCAATGAGCTTAAATGCAACAGAAGGCTTCGTAAAACTTATCGGCGATGCGGAGACTGGCTTATTGCTAGGTGCTCAAATCGTTGGTCTTGAAGCTTCTAACTTGATTGCTGAGCTTGCTCTAGGAATCGAGATGGGCGCTACGATTGAAGATATTGCTCTTACAATCCATGCTCACCCAACACTTGGTGAAATCGTTCTTGATGCAGCTGAAATGCTGCTTGGACATCCGATCCATGCTATTGCAAAAAAATAGACAATAATTTAGTTTGACGACAGATTATTGTATTTATAAAGGTTTCAAGTCGCATATGATCGTATATGTTGCTTGAAACCTTTTTTATAGGATATTCAAAATATTGGCTCGTGATCACGATGTAACGCGTTGTAGCATTTTCTTGGTGCTGACAAGCCAATATTTTGAACTTATTATATTATTAAGAAATGAGGGACTACTATGGATTTAGGGAAAAAGACACCTGCGGATTCATTTACACTAATGACGCAACTTATTTTCCCGTTGGATACGAATCATTATGATACAATGTTCGGTGGGCGATTAATGGAATATATGGACAAAGCAGCTGCGATTGCAGCGATGAGACATGCACGCATGAGATCGGTTACAGCTTCGATGGATAGTATTGATTTCCTAGCACCAATTATGGTTGGTGAAGTCATTGAGATTCAGGCGTTTGTGAGCTGGACGCATCGTAGCTCAATGGAAATCTATGTGACTGTGACATCCGAAAATCTAATTACGGCCGAGAAGAAGCAAACGGTAACTGCGTTCTTTACCTTTGTTGCACTAGGGGAAAACGGTCGTCCAGCAAAAGTGCCTGGGTTAGAGCCGCAAACTGATTTTGAGAAACAATTGTTCGAACAAGCTCCAGAACGTCATGAATTGCGCAAAAAACGTAAATTAGAGCGGAAGAATGGTATACAGCAGTAACAAAATGAAGAACTGATTTAGGTGATCAATTGACCTGAAAATTTGACATAACTAAAAAGAGGAGAAGCATTCGGCTCCCCCAAAAATCTTTTACTTTCAAAAATATCAAAAAGGGTAGCGATAAACGCTACCCTTTTTATAAGTAATATTATACATTATAATAACAAAAACTTTATTCTATGTTGATTTCGCTCATTGGAATGCCAAGTGCTTTTGCTACACCTTCACCATAAGCTGGATCTGCTTTGTAGCAGTGTGTGATGTGGCGAATCTGAATATGTTTTTCAACGCCATTCATATTACGACCAGTATTTTCAAACAACACTTGTTGCTGTTCTTTGCTCATTAGGTTAAAGAGCAGGCCAGGCTGTTCAAAATAGTTATCATCGTCTTCTCTGAAATCCCACTGAGTAGCAGCGCCATTGATAGCTAGAGGCGGTTCTTTGTGTTCAGGCTGTTCTTTCCATTCACCATAGCTGTTCGGCTCATAGTGCAGTGTGCTTCCTTTGTTTCCGTCAACTCTCATTGCGCCATCACGATGGAAGCTGTTAAATGGACATTTCGGTTGGTTAACTGGAATATGATGGTGGTTTACACCTAGACGGTAACGCTGAGCATCACCATACGAGAATAGTCTGCCTTGCAGCATTCTATCAGGTGAGAAACTAAGACCTGGAACGACATTAGCAGGTGTGAAAGCAGCTTGTTCTACTTCAGCAAAATAATTCTCTGGGTTTCTATTAAGCTCGTATTCTCCAACTTCAATAAGTGGGAAATCCTTCTTATACCATACTTTTGTTACATCGAACGGGTTATAAGGCATATTATTAGCTTGTTCTTCGGTCATTACTTGGATGAACATCTTCCATTTCGGGAAGTTGCCATTTTCTATATTTTCATATAAATCTTTCTGATGGCTTTCACGATCTTTACCAACAAGCACTTCTGCTTCTTGATCAGTCAAATTCTCGATATCTTGTTGTGAACGGAGATGGAATTTCACCCAAGTACGTTCATTTTGTGCATTGATCATGCTGAACGTATGGCTACCAAAGCCATGCATATTACGATACGATTTCGGAATACCGCGGTCACTCATTACAATCGTCACTTGATGTAGTGCTTCAGGTAATGACGTCCAGAAGTCCCAGTTATTATTGGCACTACGCATATTCGTACGAGGATCACGCTTAACGGCATGATTCAAATCTGGGAATTGCATCGGATCTCTGAAGAAAAACACAGGAGTGTTGTTTCCTACAAGATCCCAGTTTCCTTCTTCGGTATAGAATCTCATGGCATAACCACGAATATCGCGCTCGGCATCAGCCGCACCACGCTCGCCGGCAACAGTGGAGAAACGAACGAACATATCCGTCTGTTTACCAATTTCAGAGAAAATACTTGCTTTAGTATATTTAGTAATATCATGTGTTACGGTAAATGTGCCGTAAGCACCAGACCCTTTTGCATGCATACGTCTTTCAGGAATGACTTCTCTATCAAAGTGTGCTAGTTTCTCCAATAGCCAGATATCCTGTAAAAGGATGGGACCTCGCGGACCTGCTGTCATCGAGTTCTGATTATCAACAACTGGGGCACCTGCTGCGGTAGTTAACTTCTTTTGATTTTCATTATTACTCATGAAAATGCACCTCCTAATTGGTAAATTAAACTCATTATTACTATAACATATTACTTATTTTTATATAACTATATTTATTGATTTTTCAGTTTTTTGATTGCTTCTAATCTATGATTCGAATACAGGGCTTTTTGTTGTTCACTGAGTTGAGTATGTAATTAACTCCACTTAATATATGACAAAAGATATGCTATAATAATAAGAATATTCTCTTCATTACGTCTTGTTAAAAGAGTAAGTTATTCGTAATGAGAAGTTTGACAAATGCTTACGAAGTAACTTTTCATTACTTTGAAGTTATGATGTATGCCAATGAAAAGTTGTAGGAGTGAATGGAATGGTAACTAGTGAGCAGGCTTATTTGCAGCTATTAAAAGATGTATTAGAAAATGGCGAGAAGAAGGAAGATCGTACAGGTACGGGAACGATATCTTTATTCGGATATCAGATGAGATTTTCACTTAGTGAAGGTTTCCCGCTACTAACGACGAAACGCGTTCCATTCAAGCTTATTGCTAGTGAACTACTATGGTTTATTAAAGGCGATAGCAATATTCGATACTTATTAGAAAACAATAATAATATATGGAATGAATGGGCATTCAAGCGTTGGATTGAATCGACTGAATATACAGGACCAGATATGACTAACTTTGCGCACCGTGCACTAGCTGATGAGCAATTTGCAATGCAGTATGAGGAGCAGCTAGCATATTTCAAGCAACAGGTATTAGCAGATGATCTGTTTGCTGAGAAATTCGGCGACCTTGGCAATGTATACGGCAAGCAATGGCGTGAGTGGAAAACATCACAAGGCGCTGTTATCGATCAATTAGCCGATATTATTGCAACGATCAAAACAAATCCAGATTCTCGAAGATTGATTATATCTGCGTGGAATCCAGAGGATGTTCCGACAATGGCTTTGCCACCTTGTCATACGATGTTCCAATTCTATGTTTCGAACGGTAAGCTAAGCTGTCAATTGTATCAACGCAGTGCTGATATTTTCCTCGGTATTCCGTTCAATATTGCGAGCTATGCGTTGCTGACGCATCTTATTGCCCATGAATGTGGTCTTGAGGTTGGCGACTTTATTCATACATTAGGTGATGCGCATATTTATGTGAATCATTTGGAGCAAATCGAGACACAGCTGTCGCGTGAACCAAGAGCATTGCCTACTTTGCAGTTGAATAAGGACAAGCAGTCAATTTTTGAATTTGAATTATCTGATATGAAGGTAGAGGGTTATGAGCCGCATCCTACTATTAAGGCGCCAGTAGCCGTATAGTTGAGTAGGAAAGCAAACTTGAGATTAGTTAAAGAAATATATACATCTAAAAAAGCCATCATTAAGCGACGGGTCATGCTGAGCGATTAATGATGGTTTTTGAATTTGGCAGTTTATCATCATAAGAATCAAATTTTATCGGTAATGTGATTCTTAATGCATAATAGGCAGAGTTGTAATAGATGTCGTATAATATATAAGTATAAGAATTAGATGATAATTAAGGAGAGAACAATATGTCTTTAACATTAATCGTTGCAACAAGTGAAAATAACGCAATTGGTGTAGATAATAAAATGCTATGGCACTTGCCTGCTGAGTTTGCTCATTTCAAAAGAACAACATTACATAAAACGGTGCTAATGGGTCGTAAAACGTTTGAGTCGCTTGGAAAACCACTTCCTAATCGCACAAATGTAATCCTTTCAAGACAAACAGGGCTTATTATAGAAGGCTGCGAAGTTGTACATTCGGTAGAGGAAGCAATTGAGAAATACGGGAATGAAGAGCTGATGATTACTGGTGGAACGGAAATATATAAGCTGTTTATGCCTTACATTGATAAGATGTACATTACGAAAGTTGATGTAGAAATTACAAATGCCGATGCCTATTTCCCGAGTTATAATGAGGAAGATTTTGAGCTTGTTCATAGTGAAAAAGTATTGAAAGATGAGAAAAACAACTATGATTTCACTATATATACGTATAATCGGGTGAAATAGTGCAAATGGTTGCTGCTTACTAGTTGAGATAAATTCATGTAAATAGTGCAAATGATTATGATGATAGTCCATTACGAAAAATGAGCTGAAAATGATAGCATTAGTGTAACGAATTAATTTACACTACCTCGATTGAGGATGAATATATATATCGATGCCTGCACTAATGATCCGTGTAAAGGTAAGGGCTTCGGGATATTGGGGAGATGCTATCATGTCAATGCCAACTGGGTTTTTGGACTATGAAAGAGAAGTGCCTACAGATCGCAATCCGCGTAGTCGTGTGCATGACTGGAAAGAATTTCATAAGCATATGTCTGACCAACAACTACAAACTCAAGGTGCCCGTTGTATGGATTGTGGCACGCCATATTGTCATACAGGAATTGAAATTGGAAATACGGTATCTGGGTGTCCGGTTAATAACTTAATTCCTGAGTGGAATAGCCTTGTATATCGCGGTCAGTGGAAAGACGCATTGAATCGTTTACACAAAACGAATAATTTTCCAGAGTTCACAGGACGTGTATGTCCTGCTCCGTGTGAAGGCTCCTGCACCGTTGGTTTGATTGGTGATGCAGTTTCTATAAAAACGATCGAAGAAGCCATTATTGAACGTGGCTTCAAAGAAGGCTGGGTCGTTGCACAGCCGCCTCGAATTCGTACAGGTAAGAAAGTAGCTATTGTCGGGTCAGGTCCTGCTGGATTAGCTACTGCTGCTCAATTGAACAAAGCGGGTCACACCGTAACTGTATTCGAGCGTGCTGATCGTATTGGTGGATTGTTAACGTATGGTATTCCGACAATGAAGCTTGAGAAGCATGTTGTAGATCGTCGTGTTTCCATTTTACAAGAAGAAGGAATTCAATTTATTACGAATACTGAAATTGGTAAAGATCTGCCGGCAGCAGCGCTATTACAGCAATTTGACGCTGTTGTGCTTGCTCTTGGAGCTACGAAAGCAAGAAGCATTACGATTGAGGGATCAGAATTGAAGGGGATTTATCCCGCAATGGATTACTTGAATAGCACCATTAAAAGTTATCTTGATTCTAATCTGGATGACGGTAATTACATTTCTGCAAAAGGGAAAAATGTTGTTGTTATTGGTGGCGGTGATACGGGGACAGACTGTGTAGCTACAGCACTTCGTCATGGCTGTGAGTCTATCGTTCAATTCGGTACAGTTGCAAAAGCGCCCAAGCAGCGTGATGCTTTACAAAATCCATGGCCTCAATTTCCCCATGTGTATACATTAGATTATGCACACGAGGAAGCGAAAGCGATATACGGCGAAGATCCTCGTCAATTCTCTGTTCTGACGAAGAAATTTGTTGGAGATGAGCAAGGGAACTTGAAGGAGCTTCATACGGTGAAAATAGAACGCTATATCGATGAGACAGGCAAGAAAATATACAAAGAGCTAGAAGGAACGGAGCAAGTATGGCGAGTAGATATTGCGCTGATTGCGATTGGGTTTGAAGGCCCTGAAGCAACAATTATTGAACAACTAACTTTGGCAACGGACAGCCGTTCTAACGTGAAAGCTCGCTATGGTGACTATAGAACGAATATTGATAAAGTATTTGCTGCAGGAGATGTTCGGCGTGGACAAAGTCTTGTCGTATGGGCGATTAACGAAGGGCGTCAAGCGGCCAAAGAAGTTGATAAATATCTCATGGGCAGTTCGATGCTGCCTTCATAGTTAGTGGAATAAAAAGTGGGTCGCTAAGAGTGGAAATAGCGATCCACTTTTTTTATATCTAATTGCATGTTTGTTTTTAGTTGTTTTTCCAATCTTGTGTATTTATCATTATGTTGATGATCGTTTTTAATCGTGTGCTTATGTTCTTGAACTACTTGTCCATATAGTGCTAATTTGTGATAAAATATAATTATATTGTTTTGCATAAGGAGATTGTTGCGTGATTAGATATGGGTTAGACCAGATAGAAGAGTTGAAATTTATTACATTTGATATTCATATCGAGAAAAGAGATCAGCAATGGGTTGATATTAATCTCGTTCCAGTTGTTTTGGAGGGAGCGCCACTTCCAGAGGATCTTATTGATTTTAATATACTTGTTATTTGTTCGCATGAAGGCATTATTGCACAAATGGTTCCGCAGGATGTTGGTTGTGATTGTGAATATCAGCTGACGTTCTCAGAGAAGGAACAAGTGCGCCAATATGTGGAATCGACCCAACTTCAATTATTAATTGCTCAAGCAGTAGCATAAAGCTAGTGTTATCGTCACTTACTGAATAATGATCTGTTATTTGCAGGAATTAGGTTCTAATTCTCGAAAGTAAAAGGATATACTGTTGGAGAAATGGGGCTGAAGTTAACTATGGAGCAAAGTAGTGTTCTGTCGCTTGATTCAGTGGATCGCATACGATTCTATGTTCAACAAAAATATGCACATTTACCCCAAGAGAAACATGCTGAAATCGTTGCTGATGCGATTGTGAAAATTATTGAGCGTCAGTTGCCGCCCTATCACCCAGAATTAAAACGTCACATTACAAACACATTGATTGAGCAAGTCGTTATTCCGCAGAAACGGCCTGTTTCATTACAAGACATTGATATGGTCTGTAGTGAAGCTCCATTAACGAACGGGGATTGGGAATTGCTCCGTAATTGGAGAGTAGATAAAGGTGTAATTGTCGAGACTACTCCGAGTAAATGGTCACTTTGGAGCAACATTACTACATCGGTTCACGAGCATAGAAAAAGTATGGCTTATGGACTGGCTTCTCTAGTGCTGATCTTTGCAGTAAGTTTGTATGCTTATTATTCGCCGGCGGTTATGAAGGACAAGCAAGCTGACTTAGTTGTCATCAATGAAAGTTCTGTGGTAGGACCAATTGAAGTTTTGGCGTATAATGAACTTCCGTCGGACTTTCAATATATAGCGGTGAACGAGTCTTTATTGATTCAATATTTGAATAGTCGGGATTCTATATTAGTAGATGAGCCGTATTATACTGCTATCATGGATACTGCCAAACAATTCAATATCCATCCAGTACTTCTGTTTGCCATTACTGGTCAAGAGCAAGCTTTTGTAAGTCGCGACAATGAGCGAGCAGCAGAAATCGCCAATAATCCGTTCAATGTATTCCATAGCTGGGAAGATTATAATACGACGATTGAAGATTCGACTGCGATTGCTGCACGAACATTGGTTAATTTAAGCAAGGACCGTCCTCAAGATATTGATCCGATCGTTTGGATTAATCGTAAATATGCAGAAGACCCTAATTGGTCAACTGGAGTAAATAGCTTATTCACTACCATGATTAATTATATTAATGATTAACACCATTAATTATTAGTGAATGAATCATGAAGGAGTTATTATGAAGACATTAATTATAGCCGAAAAACCAGATATGGGTCGAAATATCGCTGCTGCAATTGAGCCGAAAGCGAAAAATATGCGTAGTTACTTAGAAGGTGAAACGTATATTATTTCATGGGCGATCGGTCATTTAGTTGGACTAGCAGAGCCAGACGCTTATGATGATCGATATAAAAAATGGAATATTTCTCATTTGCCAATTATTCCGGAGCAGTTCAAATTAATTGCGAATAAGCGAACAGCTGATCAACTAAAAGTTATTAAAGACTTAGCACAACGCTGCGATCATATTGTAAATGCTTGTGATGCTGGGCGAGAAGGGCAATATATCTTCTCGCTTATTCAACGTTATTTGAAGCTGAATCAAACTGTCGAGCGACTATGGATCTCGGATCTAACTGCTGAAACGATACGTAAAGGATTTCAAGAGTTACGATCGGAAGCGGATTATTACAATTTAACGTTAGCCGCATCTGCTCGGAGTGAAGCGGATTGGCTGATTGGTATGAATGGGACTAGAGCATTTACAACTAAGCATAATGAATTGATGTCTGTCGGTAGAGTGCAGACGCCTGTATTAGCATTAATTTATGATCGTGAAGCAGAAATTGCGAAATTCGATTCGTTAACATTTTTTGATGTCGAAGCTCAATTTCAGCAAGAGGAAACGAATTATAAAGGAATGTGGCAGGGTGACCGGATTACGGAGAAAGAAAAAGCTGACACGATCGTTTCCGATGTAAAAGGAAAGCGCGGGATGATCGAGTCTTATGAAGCAAAAGAAATGAAAGAGTACCCTCTTCGTCTGTATGATTTAACATTGTTGCAGCGGGAAGCGAATAGTAAGCTTAATTTTTCAGCTAAGAAGACGTTAGATATTGCCCAAAGCTTATATGAAAAGCACAAAGTTATTACTTATCCGCGTACGAATTCTAACTATGTAACAGAACAAAATATACCAGAGATGCATAAGGCGCTTAATGCATTGCAAAATACGAGCTACGGTCAATGGGTGCAGCAAAGTGATCGTTCTCTTGTCCATATCGGTAATAAATCAATTTGTAATCCTGCTAAAGTAGAGGATCATCATGCGATTATGCCAACGGTTCGTAAGGCGACTTCACTTTCAGCAGATGAACAGAAGTTATATGATCTTGTCGTGCGCAGATTTCTGTCGCAGTTCTTTCCACCAGCAAGATATATGGGACATACCGTTCTGACGAAGGTTGAGCAGCATCTATTCAAAAGTAATATGAAACAGTTGCTCGAGCTTGGTTGGAAAGTGATCTATAGCGATCAGAGTACGGAAGCGGCGACAAAGCGGAAGAAAGCAACTGCCGATGGTGATGATCCAGATGAGGTTACAGAACTTGATCAGCCATTCGAGTTAAATGCTGATGCTGATGTACTGTGCAAAACTGCGACAGCAAGAGAGAAAGCGACGAAGCCACCGAAGTCATTTACAGAAGGAACGCTTCTAAGAGCGATGGAGAGTGCAGGCAAGCAGATCGAAGATGATGAGATGCGAGAGGCGATGAAAGACTCGGGACTCGGGACGCCTGCGACTAGGGCTTCCACGATCGAACGTTTGAAGACGGTTGGTTATATTACGTTGGTCGGTAAAAGGATAACGATTGCGAACAAAGGTAAAATCGCGATTGAACTCATTCGTGGCGCAGGTGTTGAGCTGCTAACATCCCCTGAAATGACTGGTATGTGGGAGAAACGATTGAATGATATTGCGCGCGGAAACGCATCGAACGAGCAATTTATGAATAATGTGAAGAAGTTTGCGACGATGATCGTTGATAAGGTACGAGTGCAGCCGATGGTAGCCAAATCTTCATTCGAAAAGCAGGAAGTAGCTCCGAAACGAACGAGGAGCACTAAAAAAACGGATGTAGAAGATGCTGAAGGCAAAGAAGTAAAGCCTCGTACTAGGAAATCAACTGTCAAAGAAGCGGGTGCCTCGCGTGCTAAAACATCAACAGCAGCTGGTACTAAAGCATCAACAGTTGTAGCTAGCACGACAGCTGCTAGTCAGTCAAAGTCAGCGGCAAAAGCTACAATAGCTACTGCGGACAATGGTGCGAGCGCAACGAGTGGCTTACAATTGATTACCCCTTGCCCAAGAGCGGGTTGCGGTGGTCAGTTGTTTATGGGTCGTAAAGATTATGGTTGTTCTCATTATCGTTCAGGATGTACGGTCATTATTAGGCGAGAAGTGTTCGGACATTCTATTACATCTGATGATCTTAAGACATTGACTAAGAGCGGTAAGACACCAAGCTTGAAGTTATATACTCCCGGCGGCGAGCATGTGGACGGTAGAATTGTACTAGTCAATCGTGATACTGGCGAATTGTCGATAGATATGAATTAGTATGTGAGATGTTTCAAGTGGAAAATGCAAAAAGATCAACTACCCTCCTGTGGCTGGTAGTTGATCTTTTTTGTTGTTTAGTTAGAAGAGGGTTGAAAGCTATTTGTTTTTAATAGAAGGATTTCCTGTGGATTTAGCAACATTATCCATATTGTTGACGTATATGATATTATGCAATATTTATCCAATGTGGTGAATGGGGGTTTTTGAAATCGAAAAGAGATTGGTAAAGGGAGCAATATACGGATTTTTAATTGGCTTAGCCCTCGCTATTGTATTTATTCCAGATACTATTACGCATGTAGATGCTAATATAACTACGATCTATTCAATCCCGATAGGGGAGTATTTGCTTAAATTACTTAGACTTGCTGTGAAAATAAGCTTAGCAACGACTGTTGTTCTATGGATTCGAGAATCTTATAATGGTTCAACTAACGAGGAACGAGTGCTTAATGCGAAGCTAATCTAACAGTTTAAAATGGGAACACTGATTTGAAAAAAGTTGAGGGGAATAACAATATGGAAGAAAAAGTATTGCGATTTCTAAATAAAACATATCCTATTTATTTTTATAATGTAGAAGCAGTAACAAATGAAATGTACCGTTGCCAATCAAAAAAAGGTGTCTTTTTTGTTCGAATAACGAATTATAAGACATATCAAGAACAATTAGAAGAAGTTAATTGGACTAATTATCTATATAACCAAGGCATCGGGGTTCCAAAGATAATACCCACTATAAAAAATTCATTAATTGGAAAGTTAATGTTTGAAGAAGAGAAGCTAGTAGTTGTATTTCAGGCTGCATCAGGAATCCATCTACCACGATCAAAATGGAACGCATCTGTATTTAGAGGTATTGGCCAACAAATGGGCAGAATGCATCGAGTGAGTAAAGGATATATGAAATCTGAGACTACTGCACATATCAATCATTGGCACGAGTGTGATGAATTTGATTTTCTGAAATACATTCCTGGAGAAGAGAAGACCATACGCGAAATTACACAAGATGTTGTAAACAATATTAAGGAACTGCCACAGGATAATTCAAATTATGGTCTAATACATGGAGACCTGTGGCTGGAAAATATCCTTGTAGATAGTAACTCTAAACTAACGATGATTGATTTTCAAGACTGTGAAAAGCATTATTATTTATACGATTTAGCCGTTCCAATCTATTCTGCACTGGAGTTCTCGTTCTCAGGGGGAGAGAATATAAGAGATTATGAACGATCCATTACCAGGGCGTTAATAGATGGATATAAAGAGGAGAATGACCTCTCTTCTGAGATGCTTATGAAACTACCGCTGTTTTTGAAGCTAAAAGAATTGTTTGAATATAATTTGATGCACATGTATTGGAATTCTAAAGAGCTAAGCGAGGAACAAGTTCGAATCTTGAACTTATATAGAAATAAGATAGAATTCACCCACTTTAGAACTAACAGTGAAGGGGGATATAATTGAGAAAATTATTTATTTTAATGCCTTTAATATTCTTGATGTTAGTAGGAATAGTCGCTTGTACTTCACAACCACTAGTTGATAATAAAATTGGGAGAGTAGAATTCTATGAATTCAATACAAATACTGAATGGACATTAGAAGATATCATTGAGCCTTTTAGTCGTCAAGAATTAAACTTAAAGCCACAAATGGAAGGTGAGTACCCAAAGTTAAACGATGTTGGATCCAAGGCATATGAATTAATCGATGGAATGGTATTTATTCACTTATTCGATAATAATGAGGAATTAAAAGAAGGAAAAAATCAAATTAAACAAGCTTATGAATATGAAAAATGGGGACTTAAAGTTTACGAAGTAAACAATATGTTGTTTGTTTATATGCCAGCACATGCGACTGACGAATTAGTAACTGAAAAACATAGGGCAATGATAAGTGCCATCGAGGAAATGATTAAAAATAATAAGTGTTGTATTTAGTTCGAAATAATCACTAACGGGAGATTGTATGACGATTGTTTATATTCACTTTAGGAGGGAAATTGGAATGAAAAAGGTTTTTACAATAGTTTTAACTATTACTATGATAATGACAATTTCTTCTTGTTCGAACGATACAGGGACAGCGAAATTACTTGATAAAGAGGGTGTTGCACCCTATGAGTTATCTGAAAACGACATATATCTTCTACAATCCCTGGCTCTCGTAGGTGATGTGAATATCATTTCATTCAAGGCTCCAAAAATCGCAAAAACCCTTAAAGCAAATGTTTATGTTTTAGAAGATAACGGCATATGGAACACTGTGGGAGGTGGACAGATTTTATTGGGAGAGGAGGCTGCCCCCGATGGCCGATTGGAAGGCACGTTTGCAATGTTACTTAAAGATGATTATGCAATAGATATGCACATCAACACAAAGGTGCGAGCCTCCTATCAAATAGGAAAACTTGATGTCGATTACAAAATCGTTGCCTCTACAAAAGGATTTCTGACCGATTTTCAAGAGATTGAACTCGACAAAGAAATACCAGTAGCAATTATGATTTATGACAGCGGTACGAGTATGAAAAGTTATTCTATGGAGAGCTTCTTTTCGCCTTCTGAATTTGAAGGAATGGACTTAGTGCAGGTGGTCACACTGACTTTTACGGAATAAGCTGTTCGAAAATATTGATACATTATTTTTCTCGGCGCTTTATATGTCATATTATTCATATTTTATGTATTAAAGATTGTGGAAGGAGTACTTAAGTTAAATCGATCAGTATTATAATTAGTTACGTGTGAGGTGAACAACAAATGTCGAAGAGCAGGTTTATATCTGGTCTGGGATTGATTGCATTAAGTGGGGTTTTGTACACAGTGGAAAGATTTATAGCTGTTTTTAAATGGGCTAGTGAGACTGCACCAGTAAAAATTAATGGGTCTGGCTCGTATCTCTCTGAACCAACTATGCCTGGTATTTTTGATAATTTATTTATAGGGGGTTTCTTAATACTTGGATTAGTTTTATTAATAATTGGGCTAAGAAAAGGAATTAAAAAATCTATTTGAGGTTATTTCTCAGTAACCTTCTTGCACTTTGGGATCGTCAGAAGGTTTAGTGAAAAAGAGCGGAGGGATTATTTGAAAAAACTTTTTACAGCAATCCTACTTATTTTAGTTGTAATTATTTTATGTGCGGCACCGCAAGCTGAAGCCTTGTCCTGCGCACCGCCACTTCCCGTTAAGGAGGAGCTGGACGATAGCACTGTCGTTTTTAAAGGAAAGGCAGTCAAGATTAAAAAGGACGGACTTACTGTGTTCCAGATCGATGAGGCTTGGAAAGGAGTAGAGACCTCTCAACTTGAGATTTATGATAACGGGTGGGATCCTTTTATTAAAGATACGGAATATTTGGTATTTGGAAGCGTTCAGGAAGGAGTGCTTCGCATGAATTTGTGTGGTCGAACGGGACCTTGGGACAATGCAAATGAAGCGGCGATGAAGGATTCAGGCATCAAGTCTATTAATCCTGGATTAACAATGGAGGCGGAGCAATCTAAACAACAGGGAGGGTATGCTATTCCGGCGATCATAGTAGTCATCGTTGTTGCATTTCTGTTGCTGTTCATCGTATTGATAAGGAATAAATGGAAACGGTGACGTTTAAAAACATTTTAATGGGAAGGTGCTAAGTGATTATGATACTCAATGAATTTCCGGCATTTGAAGCAGTCTAATTTATTGATCCAAAGAGGTACTATACCACAATAATCATCGGGAAAAGGCAGCTGTTAATTCGGCTGCCTTTTCCACGTTATTGGACAGAATACTTACAATATATGCTAATATGGAATAGAGTACTTTTCATACGGGCGCAGCTTGGGGTTTATTTGCGGCTTCTCGATATTCCGGTGCCGAGCCTCTACGGTCCCACGGCCGATGAGGAAGGCAAATGAAGTGAGTACTTCACTCGCTGCTATTCGGCTGAACTAGCCTAATGTAATGAAGGAGCTCCACGATAGTTCAAAATCAGAAACGGTAGTCTAGGAAAGGTGGCTTAATAGTGAAGACCTTAATAAGTGCTTTGTTCAAAAGTAAAAAGGAAAAGCTTGTTATGACACCAATAGCTTTTCTCACAGCTAATTGTTTTCTAATTACTGCGATGAATGGTTAGATAATTTGTTGGAGCTTGCAACGTAGGAGGAGCTCCTCTTTTCATTGAAGAAATGGGCATTTCAGTTTAATGCTTATGGGAAAAAAAACTAATTTTTGAAATAATTAAATGGCTTACGCTCTTATATTTCAACTATATGTATCGGAGCAGTTGAATAATAAATACGAACCACAAAATGAAAAGTTCTATATAAGATTTTGGGCAAAGGTAGAATGAAGGTTATATATAAAATTATATTCGTTCAAAATAAAGGATGGGGATAATGAATAAAATATGGTTGTCCGTCGGATTGATCTGTGTCACCCTCTTAACGAGTGCCTGTATTATAGTCTTTCAATCAAAGGAAATCAAGGCGGACAGAGTTTTCGGATTTGGAAAAAGCATGAATGAATACAGCATTTCAATTAGTCGAGCAGGCGAAAACATAATCCCCAGCACATTGGAGCATTACAACGAGGTAAGCGATGATTCCGCAACTAATATTTCTTATACGGTCGTCTATGAGCAGAGCAAGTGGTTCAAGAAAGATCAACGCATTCTGAGGTTACTTCGGTTCGAGAGACCATTTCCTACCGATCAAAATGTAAAAGTGCAGAGCTTTTATCACAAATTAGTGGATGAATCGCTTGCCCTATTTGATGATCAAACCTCCGTTTTTACTCGATTGTATGAAAAGCGTGAAGCCTACAACAATTTATTTGATCTGATTCCGCAGTCTATCGTTATTCCTAGAAAAACAGATATCAAAGAAGCAAGGCTGTGGTTGCAGCAGCATGATCCACAGTTTTTATATCTGAATGATAATATCGAATATACACCATGATATTCCTTTGAAATAACTTTTAAATGAATACACTTCCACACTATAAATATAGGAGTTGACCAAATGGAGACAATATTAACAGAAGAAATGATCTTGGATGACCTAATAAAAACATTTCGTCGTTTATTCGGTTTAAATGTAATTGAAACTACTTCTATAAAACGAGGTTGGTTAAACTTAAAATGGAAAGTTACCACTGATGCAGGGGAATTTTTACTTAAACAATACAACAAACAAAGATATAAATTAATTAACCCAGAGGATCTATTATTTGCATTTTCTCAACAGATTCGATTGTATGACCAAGGTCTAGCGTGCTCCAAAGTATTATCACAGAATGAAAGAATTTTGTTTGAATCTGATAATGGAGAACTCTTCATGGTGATGGAATTTTGTCAGGGGAAAATAGTTCCACCAGGTAAAACTAATGTCCATCAAATATACGCTTTAGGTCGAGCAACAGGAAAAATGCATCGATTGTTAAATGACGGGACACTGGGCATTAAAAATAGTCCGCAATTTATTCCTCCAAGCCGTGAGGAGCGTTTAACACATTGGAACTCAGTTTGGGAAAAGACTAATGGAGTTGGTAAACCTCAGTTGCTTGCTGTTATAGAAACTCAATTTAAAGCTACTGAAGAAATGGATATAGAAGTACTCGAATTACTTCAAACAGGATGGGCACATCGTGACCTCTGGGTAGATAATCTTTTATTTAATGATAACGGATTAACTGCAATTCTAGATTTTGATCGACTAAAGTATGACTATCCGCAACTTGATGTAGCTCGTGCTGTTATGTCATGTGCATTAGATGATCATTTAGATGTTTCCCTAGCTTCGGCGTTTATGGAAGGGTACAGTGAAGAACGCAAAGTGGTAGAGGGCTATTTAACATATTCATTACAGTTGTTGTGGTACATGGAAAGCACATGGTGGATTAATGCTAACATGGATCAACATAGTGTACCGCCAGGTCGCTTCGCAAAGGAAATGATTTGGCTTGCTGATAGTCAAAAAAACATTTCGGCTTTGTTAGGAAATATTTAGACAATGCAAAACAATAAAGATGGAATGAATGCCACAATTAAATATATATAGAAAGTGAGGAACAAGGAATGTTTCCAATATTAGAGACGGACAGGTTGATACTAAGAGAAATTTCAAAGGGTGATGCGAAGGGCATATTCGCTTGTTTTTCCAATGAAAGTGTAACTCGCTATTATGGGCAAGATACATTAGATCATATCGAACAAGCAGAAGCTTTTGTTGATTTTTTTGCAAATAGCTATAAGGATAAAAGAGGAATACGATGGGGAATTGAAATAAAAGGAACGCAGGGAATAATTGGGACTGTTGGATTTAATGCTTGGTCTCCCAAACATAGACGAGCAGAAATAGGCTATGAAATACATCCTCAGCACTGGAGAAAGGGCTATATCTTCGAAGCCGTATGTAAAGTGATTCAATATGGAATTGATGAATTCGGTCTGACTCGCATAGGGGCAGTCGTTTTCGTAGATAACGAAGCCTCCAATAAATTGCTAGTCAAAGCTGGATTTCAAAAAGAGGGCATTTTGAGAGATTATATGTATCAAAATGGAATAGCGCACGATACATACGTATATTCAATTCTTAAAGATAGAAAATATTAAAAAAAGCTAGCGCAGTGGAGGATGTCCCCTAACTGTGCTAGCTTTTAAGATATAAAATATTAATAGCGTGAAATAAATGGTGGGATTTGCTGTAATGATTGAACGGATAGAAATTGACCTTTAGGCTCGATATTAACATCTATAATATTGTAGCACCATTCATCGGGAACAACGACATGAATAGCATGGATGCCAGCAGATAATGCAGGTACAATATCATTGCGAATAGAGTTGCCAATCATCCAAGTTCGCTCACGGTCGAATGAATTAGCAGTTAGCACTTCATCCAATGCAGCAATATTTTTCTTCTGACGAATATATATACGATCATCGAAGTAACGATCAAGTGACATATCTTGTATTTTACGCAATTGAATCTTCTGCTCTCCACCTGTATAGAGAGAAAGCTGATGTCCTTGCTGCGTTAATTGTTGCAATGTGTCCTCCATATGAGGATAGGCTTCCGTCTCATGACCGTAAACGTCCAATCCAAGCTTCCAAAGTGTATCAATCTCAACAGGGGAAGAAGCGCGACCGTGTAATTGGCAATAATAATGATACGTATCGATAAAAGATTGCGGGAAATGTACGCTTTTGAAGCCACTCTCCGCAATAAGTAGAGTATCAAGTGTAGCCTGCTTAGCTTTTACCTCATCAACGGTTAATATAGAATGATTGAACCAACTTACAACTTGCTGGGCAAATTGTTCTATAGATTGAAAGAAATAACGGTTACAATAGATTAATGTATCATCAAGATCAAATAAAATTTGTTGCGACATAGTGTGAAAACTCCTTATCTACATGGATGCTACTATGTTCAATCTAACCTATCGAAGTGATACAGTCAATGAATAGGGGCTGCGTTACGAGAAATGACACTATTGTGCGTGACGTTGTTTGCACTCTAGTAATTTGTTCTTAATATAGGAAATGCGGCGCTGTACATAGAAGTCTTTACTTTC
The DNA here is from genome assembly GCF_056786375.1 of Paenibacillus sp. Y930. Lineage (NCBI taxonomy): Bacteria > Bacillati > Bacillota > Bacilli > Caryophanales > Paenibacillaceae > Paenibacillus > Paenibacillus sp. Y930. The sequence continues at coordinate 174,388 of NZ_JBXCIX010000006.1, forward strand.
TCGACGTAATTCTGAAGGCTTAACTTGCTCACCCGTATCGTTATTTTCAATTGTTAGTCTACCATCATCAAAAAAGGTGAACGTAAGATCTCGCTGAGGTGGGAATTTCTCTACGAAACGAAAATGTTGACGATTGGAATGCATGTTAATCAAGCCTCCTAATAACGAATTATTAGAACATGTGTTCTGATAATAGTATACCAAACATTTGTTCGTATGGAAAGAGTTGTTTTTTTGACGTAAACTAGTAGTTAGAAGCGTTTTCATAAATGGGAAGGATGCGAAAAATGTTAAGAATACAAAAATTATCTAAATCAATTCCAGGCGGCCCAAAGCTGTTGAAAAATATTACTTTCGATGCTTATGAGGGAGATTTCATAGCGATCAAAGGCGCTAGCGGAAGTGGAAAATCTACATTATTGAAATGTCTCGCACTTCAACAAAACTGGACATCTGGCAAATATATATTTAATGGGAACAATATATTTGAAGGTGGAATTCGGGCAAAGTTGAAGTTGAAGCAAGAAGTTGCGTACTTAGAGGAAAAGCCTTTCTTATTTCCAGATAAGACGGCGTTAAAAAATGTAATTATCGGTGCAATAGGCCAAACTCCGGCATGGAGAAGATGGACAGGCTTGATGCGCAATGATGATTATATGGGCGCAATGGATATGATTGAAAAGCGTGGTTTGCTTGATAAGGCAAAGATGAAAGCAAAGCATCTCAGCGGTGGAGAACAACAGCGTATTGCGATTGCAAGAGCGTTAGTGCATGGTGCAAAAGTTATTGTTGCCGATGAACCCGTTGCAGGTCTAGATCCACATGCAGCCGAATTAGTATTAGCTGAATTAAAAGCGCTATGTAAAGAACAAGGTATTATCGTCATTGCTGTCCTTCATCAAGGAGACTGGGCAGAACGATTCGCTGATCGCGTGATTGGTCTTAATGGTGGGGAGTTAGTGGTGGACGTGTACGGTCGCAGACTAACAGAAAGAGAAAAAAACCTGATATAGGGAAGTTCAAAAAGCGGACTTTGATAACGATGATTGGCTTCGTAGTTTATTCGGCATCGAATATGAAACGAACTTGGAAAGTACGGTTCGCGTGTACCAAACACGTACACTTGCACTTCCGCCTTTCTCAAGTAGCGTTCCATCTTCTTGGTTCTGAAAGCCCGCATTTTGAACTCTCATTGGAAGAGGAAGTTTAAAAAGCGGAACCCTCATTTGAAGCTTCGGGCGTTGGCCGCTTGTGTACTCGAGCCGTACACGTTGATGGGTTTTGCTTCGTTGCTTGTGGGCAACCCCTATTACAATTTAGCATTCATCAATAGAAAATACATCAAGTAGCTGGTGTAGCTTCTATTGAGGGATGCTTGTTTCACTATATGAACATTACTAATGAGGTCTATTAACTACACCTTCATACGAAAAGCTCATTTAATGACATGGTGATGAAGAAAACACATATACATAGTTATAGTGGAGGTGTAGTAATGATTCAGCTTGGCAGTATGATTGCTTTATTCGCGATCGGCATCGTTGTTATTTGCGGGATATGTATGTACGTGCAGAAAAGTATTAAAGCACAAAACTACATTAGCTCGTCGTTGTATGGAGAAACGATTCAACTTCTGCAGGATAAGCATGATTTGCATCGCTTTGGTATTGGTCAGTTTTTGAAACGACATTATGGTGAACTTAGTTCATTCAGTCTATCGTTCAACACATTAGGAGTGCTAGCAACATCGTTATTGTTGTTCGCACCGCTTGTGAAGAATGGAGGACTTGAGCTTGTCTTGATCTTATTCCCTATTATAGGTGTGGTGTTTGTACTGCTATCAGCAATGCTAGCTCAGCTAATATCGTCACAGCCTACCGCTGGTGGATTATATCATGTTGTATTTCGCCAATCAGGATCAATGCTAGCAAGTGTCATTGGTAATCTTAAATTAATTGCACAAGTGAGTCTTATCATATGGTATAGCTACGGCTGCACTTATTTTATAGCTATATTGCTAGCGCCGCATACGTCATTTTTTCAGCAGCAGTTTGGATTTTATAGTACTGCTGTTGTGATCGTATTATTACAAGTTATGATCAATAGTTTGAAAAGCTCATACATAAGATCGCTCCAAGTCGTCGGATTATTATTACAAATACTAGGCATCGTAGCATTGATTAACTGTGTCACGATGACGATGTTTGCGAATGGTTATTCAGCTATCTACATATTCATTTCGCAGCATAATGCATCATCTTTGTATTTGAATGCAGGATCAGCTACCTTTGCTCAAATTGGTTTGGTTATTGCATTAATGAGTAAATGGTTTGTTGGAACAGAGGAGGCTTCAAGTGGAGCCGAAGAAACGTTAGAACCAAAAATCCGCACACCATGGTCGATATACCTTGCTAGCAGCTATACTTATATTATTGGATTTGTGCTATTACTTGTCTTGTCTAATCTCGTTATGAACTATAGTGTGAACGGGAATATCGCTAACATCGAACAATGGTTAACTTATCTTGTTGTTGAATCGAAAGTTTGGGGAGATATTTTAATCATCATTGCTATATTGGCTTGTTGGCAAAACAGTCAAAGCAGCTTAACCCATGCTTCCAGAACGATGCTTGCGATGTCGAGAGATCGTATGCTGCCATTCTCTAATAAACTAGGCATGGTTTCATTCAATCGGCAAATTCCCCATATCGCAGTTGCAGTAGTAGGGATCATTGCGATCATTATATTAATCTTGCTCGGTATTCTACAAGTGAATGCGATACTTGAAACGATGGCTCTGGTCGTTGTTGTCTGTTATGGCAGTCTATATGTACTTACGCTCTATTTCACTAGAGATGTAAAGCTAGATTCACTTTGGACAATTGGTGACTGGTCAAATTCGGTGCGCTGGATATTAATATTTGCTCTACTAATTATCGTTGCAGCAGCAAGCTATTATGTGAACTATTATATATTGCTTAGTATTGGATGTATACTCATTGTCGGGATGATTTACACCTACACTACAGTAGGTTTTGCAAAGCTAATGAATAACAATAGCCAATTTACAAGAGATACTTTTGAGTTAGAGGGAAAGCTACCATTGCAGTGATGGGAAATGTTACGGAAATGATGGTAATTTCCTTAGTTATTTCCCGGGGAAGCGCATAAAGTTACATTTTCATTCAAAGTTTCGACGGTAAAACGATAGCCTAATAGCAGGAGATGATGTCGAAAAAATACGGATTTTCGTCCAATTTTGCCAATAAAGTCAGTTAGGCGTTATAATGATGACTAGAAGTTATGAAAAGTTTTAGATTACGCTTTCGAAGTTACTTTGCATCGCAGGGAGTATCACGAGAAGCTATGAAAAGTTTTAGGAGGGCTTTATGGAGCAACAGGAACAATCTTCACCTAGCCTTGAGACACAATTGTTAAATGAAGCTTTGACGTATTATAGCTTTCTTGAACAGCCGACCATCTTAGTCGGACATAGTGGTATGAATAATACAACGCGTATTGTTCGAGATGGCAATAAGCAATATAACTTACGAATTTATAATAATCATCAGGATAAAAGTAAGCTGCAATTCGAGCATGAAATACTAGAGCGACTACAATCCGAATCGGAATTACACATTATGTCGCCGATTCCAGTGTTGAATCGATTTGGCAGTACGATCACTGAATTATCTAATGGGAAATTAGTTGCGATGTTTCACTATATTGAAGGTGTCAGACCTTCGATTGATCGTGTAGAGCATATTGCTTGGCTGGCAACAGCTGCTGCAAAGCTGAGTAAAGGGCTGGCAGCATTACGAATGGAAACCAAGCCTGCATATACTCCGTATTATCAATTGGCAACGAATTACGAACCACTTCATGATGAGCGTATCGATTCTTTGTGCGCAACAACGGTGACTTTAGCCGAGTTGAAACCGCATATGCTACGAATTAAGGAAGAGAGAGCTACGTTAGAGGCAATGCAAGATGACTTTGCTTCGTTACCACAGCAATGGATTCATGGCGATATTAACTGCAGTAATGCATTAAGCTTAGATGACCAAGTTGTCGCTATACTAGATTTTGAATTTGTGACAGAAGATGCTAGAGTGATGGAATTAGCTGTATTGCTAGCAGAACTTATTAAGCCTGCCGCAACCAATTTGACGTATAAGCTGCAGCTTGTGAAGGATGCTTTTTGCCGAGAATTACCGTTACAGGATGAAGAGTTGAGGCTGCTTGAGCATCTCGTGAAACTTAGATTAGTAGATGTTGCGATGCATTTCATCGGGCGCTATGAAGAAGGGTTAGATGATGAATCTACCGTTGGCACAATAATTATTAATACAGATTTTGCAATTACATATATTAGATCGTTTCACGTATAAAATAGGTATGAAGGTGAGGCGAATGGGATGAGTTTGGCAGAAAGCTTAGGATATAGTAAGGAAGATCGTTTGTTAATTATTAATGGTGATGATTATGGCTTGAATTATTCGGTAAATGCAGCAGTGCAGCAGCTGCTTGTGAACGGCTCAATTAGTTCTGCAACATTAATGATGCCATGCGCTTGGGCTCGTGAAGCTGCACTATGGAGTGCGGCTCACCCTCAATATGATGTAGGGGTTCATTTCACATTTACAAGTGAATGGGATAACTACAAGTGGGGTCCAGTGACAAGGCATAGTGATGTATCGTCGCTCGTTACTAATGAAGGGTATTTTCATAATAATTGCAAACAATTCGAACAAAGTGCTTCACCAAGTCAAGTGAGCTTAGAATTAAGTAGTCAAGTCGAGATGGCAATTAATTTGGGTGTAAAACCAACTCATGCAGATAGCCATATGGGTAGCTTATATGGGTTAGAGACAGGTAGACACTTCATGCTTGAAACATTAGATGTATGCGCTTACTACGGACTACCATTTCGACTCCCTCGATATGTGAATCCACTACAGCAGCATGTTGTCAGTCAGCAGTATATCGAATCGATCAATATGCTTGCTAGTGTAGCGGATCAGAAGGGTGTTATTATATTAGACTATTTGGTTGGCTTGCCGTTTGAACTAGGGCAAGATGAAACTACGGATAGTTTTACCGATTCATTAAAGGAGTTCGTGACGCAGCTGGCGCCTGGTGTTACTGAACTAATTATTCATCCTAGTAAACCATCATTAGAGCTTGATATGTTCCACCATGAGCCGCAGAAGCGCGTCATAGAATGGGAAGCGATGCAGAAAGCAGATTGGCAGCAGCATTTGCAGGAGCAACAGATTAAGCTCATTTATTGGCATCAATTACAGGAGCTACAGCGTAGTTCAACGTTGCGCAGCTATCCATTCTAATTCTGAATATATTGTTCGTTATCAAAGTCCGCTTTTTGAATTACCTATACTAGGGAGGCCGTCGTATTGAACGCAGATATTATATACCAACTCAATGAAGCTATGAAACAAAATGTAGGGAAAGTAATTGTAGGAAAAGAGGATGTTATTGAATTGCTCGTCATAGCTTTGGTGACATCAGGTCATGTATTGCTAGAAGATGTACCTGGCACAGGCAAGACGATGCTAGCGAAGTCATTAGCAAGCTCTTTATCGTTAGCCTTTAAGCGAATTCAATTCACCCCCGATTTATTGCCATCTGATCTTAGTGGCATTCATTTCTTCAATCAGAAGGAATCGGATTTTGAATTTCGTCCAGGACCGTTGTTTACTCATTTGCTGCTTGCTGATGAGATCAATCGTGCAACGCCAAGAACGCAATCAAGTCTGTTAGAGTGTATGGAAGAACGCCAAGTAAGTATTGACGGAGAGACGATGAAGCTTGAGCGACCATTTATGGTTATTGCTACGCAAAATCCAATAGAACAGCAGGGTACATTTCCTCTGCCAGAAGCACAGCTTGATCGCTTCCTCTTCAAAATAAAAATGGGTTATCCATCTACGGATGAAGGTCTAGTATTATTGAAAAGATTTATGAAAAGTGATCCGCTACAAGAGCTTACGCCGATTGCTTCAAGAGAACAATTACTGGAGGCCAGCGCAAGCTATCAAGATGTGCGAGTAGCTGATGATGTACTTGCGTATTTATTAACGCTTGTTGAAGCGACTCGCACACATGAGGATGTCATGATTGGTGTATCGCCACGTGGAAGTCAAGCACTTCTACGCGCTGTTCAAGTTCATGCGATATTGCGTGGACGAGATTATGTAACCCCAGATGATATTAAAGCGATGGCTAAGCCAGTACTTGCACATCGGATCGCGCTGCGCGGGTTGCAACGAGGGGTGAACGGTACTGAGAAAGTGATTGATCAACTACTAGAGCGATTACCTGTTCCTTCTGAAGCGCAGCTTGTTGCAGAATAGAGGCCTGTTATGGTGTTAATATGGTTTTTCTTAACGGCATTAATGATTGTAGTTGCACAATATTATTGGTATCGACGCTTTGTACTGCGCCACGTAGATTATACGCGACATTTCAATACAATCGCATGTTTTGAAGGCGAAGAGATCGAGATGATCGAGCAGATTAGCAACAATAAGCGGCTACTCATACCTTGGCTTTATATTGAGTCACAGCTTGAAGCTTCATTGAAATTCGGCAAGTCAGATAACCTAGCAGTAAGCTCAGGTAGTCTCTATCAAAATCATCATAGCTTCTTCACATTAAGAGGATTTACGAAAGTGACGAGAAAGCATCGTATTATTCCAGTGATGCGTGGGAAATACAAGCTGAATACAGTAAGTGTGACTAGCGGTGATCTTGTTGGATTGGCAAAGGTTAATCGAACAATTCCGTTAAATGGTAAGCTGACCGTCTATCCGAAGCCGAAAGCTATTCCTTTAGAAAAGATTCCTTATCATAGCTGGCAAGGCGATGTATCGGTGAAAAGATACATTCTTCCTGATCCCTTTGTTGTAGCGGGAACGCGGCAATATGAAGCGGGCGATACGTTCAAACAAATTAATTGGAAGGCTACGGCTAGAGCGGGGAGCTTGCAGGTTCATCAATATGATTTCACAGCGAATCGTAAATTAATGGTTGTGTTGAATATTGATGATCGTGAAGGAATGTGGCGCGTTGTATCCAATCCGGCGATGATTGAAGATGGGATTCGCTATGCAGCAGGTATTACGGAGGAAGTCATTAAGCAAGGGATGCAAGCGGGATTTGCTACGAATATGCGTACCGCTGAGCAACTTGACAGCCTCTATATCTCACCTAACAGTGGAGAAACTCACTGGTTATCGATGCTCGATGCGATGGCAACGCTGGAGCTTGAGCGGACGGAAAGTTTTTCAGATCTGCTTGATGCAATTATTGCTTCGAAAGTTTCATATACCGATTTTCTAATGATCTCGTCTCATTGGAATGAGGATTTGGAAGCTCAATTACGTGTACTTAGAAGCTACAATAATGCAGCACTTTGTTTGCAATTAGCTGATATGCAAACTGTTGAGGGAAGAGAAACGATACTGGAGGAGGTGAGTGCAGGGTGACCGAGCTTATCGTCTCAAGTCGTTCTCGGAGCGGGAAAAAGATTATGCGCACGATAGTACAAGCAGTAACAGAGCTAATCTTCCTTGCACCTTTCTATGTAACGATAGGTATTTACCTCTTTCCACCAATAGCGATTGTAAGTTGGTTAGTAGGTCTGATTATTGCATACACGCTGCCTCAATTGTTTCTGAAGGAAGGAAAACAGTATAAAAACTATACTAGAGTTGGTTTTGTACTCATTAGTAGTAGTGTTCTAACAGCGTTGTTCTATTCGTCAGTGTCCAATGAATTAACAATAATTAGTGTTATTGTGTGCCTGATTGCTAATGGTGTATTCATTTATAGTGGCATAAGAAATAATCTGTATAGTTGGCGTGCGAGTTTTACAACGGTTCATATGATGATTAGTATAATAGCTTTCATTGTATTGCAAATATTGAAGATAACATTACTAACAGAGATTGTGCAATATAATGGAATATTCAATATTTGTGGAATGATGGCAATCATTATTAGTTTGTATATTAACAATGAGCGCATGCTAGGAGATCAGCAAATTGTTGATGAATCATCACGAACTTCTCGTATGTCTGTTCGGATCAATCGGGTGCTCATTACGATTATCTCTATTGTATTACTTGCGATTGCACTTTTGCGTGGTATTCAGCAGCAGATTGAAGATTGGATTATGAATCTAATCAGACGGTTAATCGCTTGGTTTTCTAGCTATGAAGCAACTGAAGTTGTCGAGGAAAACGCTCAACCACCTGTTATAGGGGCTGGAGAAGCACTACCACCTGGAGAGCCTTCACTTTTCTGGACTTATCTTGAGTTGATTCTAAAGTACTTAGTAACCGCGGCTATCATTGTTGCTGCAGTATTCCTTATTATATATGGATCCAAAAAAATATTTAAGGTGATTAAGAACTTAATCGGAAGACTGTTCAATCCTTATAAATTAGGTGCTGGGTCTGATGATGCCTATATTGACGAAATAGAGGTACTGCAACCGATTGGTAAGCGAGCGAGACTACCGAAGCGGATGAAGCTTAAAACTAGCCATATGGATGCTAAGCGCTGGTCAACTCTTTCTAATGAAGATAAAGCTAGAGGCTTATACACCCATGTAGTTAAAGATAACATTACTGCTGGTTACCATTATCAAGCGAGTCATACAGCTAAGCAAACAATCGAAGAGATGCAAGTTCAACCACAAGCGCAGAGTAGTACTGCCAAGGCAGATGCTAAAAATGATCAGCATAAGATTGACTATGATCAATTAATAGAAGTGTACAATGAGGCAAGATATGGTGATAAAGCACCGAATGAAACGAAGCTGCAAAAATTATATGATAAATTTGTTATGAAAAAGTAACAAAAAACAGACGATAGCAGCCCAGAGGCTTGTTATCGTCTGTTTTTTTGAACTACCTCTTTCAATGAAAGTTCAAAAAGCGGGCTTTCAGAATCGAGAAGAGGGAGCGCTACTTGCGGAAGGAGGAAACGTAAATGTACGTTATTGGTACATGCGTACCGGACTTCCCAAGTTCGCTTCCTATTCGATGCCGAGTAACCATCCTGAAATACTTCGTTATCAAAGCCCGCATTTTGAACTACCTCTTAATGTGAGCTGCGATTTTATGGCCGTGGAATCTCCCCGACTCAATAAAAATTTCATTAGCATCCTGTTTGCGAGAAACAACGACACCAGCAAGATAGATGCCCGGCACATTACTTTCCATCGTCTCCTCATTAAAGGTTGGATGCCCCTCTTCTTCAATAGTAATACCTGCAGTAGTAAGAAACGGTTGATCGGGATGGAAGCCTGTGAGAGCTAATACAAAATCGTTCTCAAGCGTGATCACACCTTCTGCTGTATTCACTTTTATATGATGATTCGAGATCGATTGTACTTGAGACTGTAGTAGCAAGCGAATAGATCCTTTATTCAATTTAGCTTCGAACACAGGACGGACCCAAGCTTTAACGCTTTTGGATAGTTCTGCCCCGCGATAAATGACGGTTACATGAGCTCCGACACGCTCCAGCTCAAGTGCTGCATCGATGGAGGAATTACTGCCTCCGATAATAGCAACTTGCAGACCAGCATAAGGATGAGCTTCGCGGAAGAAATGGCTAACTTTAGGTAAATCCTCGCCTTCAATACCGAGCAAGTTAGGATGATCAAAATAGCCGGTTGAAATAATAACATTATCTGCGCGATATTGCGAAGGTTCATTATATTGATCAACAGCATCAAGAATAAAATGATGATCAACCTTCGTAATTTTTGTAATCGAAGTATATGGCTGTATACGAAGCTTGTGACGTTGGGCAGCCGTACGATAATAATTTAACGCCTCAAGCCGAGAAGGCTTATCATTCGCTGTCGTAAATGGAATATCACCGATCTCTAACAATTCAGGTGAACTGAAAAAAGTCATATATGTAGGGTATTGTGAGATCGAATGAACGATATTACGTTTCTCGATAATAAGTGGTGTAATCCCCACGCGTTGAAGTTCTATTCCTGCTGCAAGGCCACAAGGGCCTGCTCCGATAATTATAGTATGTTCAATATTCATCTTGTTCCTCCTAAAACTTTTTGTAGCTTCTAGCTTTATGCTTCTTATAACTTTCTTTGATCTATTGTACTCCTTCTTAATAGGTTATTCCAGAGATGAGCGATCAATCGCTTCTGCCATTGTTTTATCTGTTAAATGAGCATAGATTTGCGTCGTCTCGGGTGAAGCATGCCCTAGTTGCTCTTGTGTTTTGTATATATCGTTACGCAAATAATAATCCGTTGCGAAAGAGTGGCGCAATTTGTGGACGGACAAGTATGGTTTTCCAAAATGAGTCGCATACTTAATAACCATCGCTTGGATCGCACGCTTCGTCATGCGGGAGCCTTCATGTTTACCGTTAGCAAGTGCAAGAAATAATGCTTTTTCTTTTCTTGGTGATTTGTAGCGTGATTCACGAAGCTCTAGATAAGCTTTCATATCATCGATGGCTGCATGACGGAAATAAACAGGTGCTTTGAATGACTCATCATTATCACCTTTGCGAAAGACGTAGCAAAGCTTTTTCTTAAGATCAATATCGTCTATATTCAAATTAACAAGCTCAGAGACACGTAAGCCAGAGTGCAGAATAAGACTAATGATGCATGAATCACGAATCATATTGAGCTGATACGAATAGGTCGCTTGTTTGTTAAGAATCACTACGTTACCATAATCTGCACGAACAAAGGTTAGAAATTCTTCGATCTCATTGTCTTGCAGTAGCTTTCCTTCAAGCTTAGCAGCAGTATCTTTGGGCTTATGTGTACGTTTGATGGCAACTTTAGCCATCACATTTCGCTTTAGCAGCGGATAGAAATCATCGTCCTCGGCAATTTGACTTAAATAATGAAATAAAGAGCGAAGTGAAGACAGCTTGCGCTGGATGGTGGTCCGACTATTTCGATCTTCTGTTCGAGTAGAAAGATACATTTTATAACCATCAATGGATTCCATTCTCAACGTTTCTAATTCAAGTAAAGTGATCTCGTTCATCTTCGTAGCCTGTGATAGATGTTCCACGATCATCCAATTGAAGAAGGTTTCGTAATCACGGGTATATTCTAATAAAGAAGAAGGCGATAGATCAGGTAATTTATATTGAATGAATTGCTCAACATACCAAGGCATAAGAGGTATTCGGCGATCCAGATCAAAACGATCTTTTTGTTTCAGTATATTCATCTTTTCTCATACCCCCTATTGTTTGTTATGTCAATATTGTACCAACAGAATTAGTACGGTACAATGGTTGAAGCTTAGTTCGTAACGGTTCGGGAACAGGATTGGTTCGGAAAGCTTAGAAAATACATCAACGCTTTCGAAGCTACTTTTCATAATGGAGAAGTAGATTTAGAAAGTTGCTGAAAAGTTTTAGGAGGTGCAAGACATGAAAGTGGAAATTTGGTCTGATTATGTCTGTCCGTTTTGTTATATCGGTAAGACGAAATTCGAGAATGCATTAGCTCAATTTGCTCATAAAGATAAGGTCGAAGTGGTCTATAAATGCTTTGAGCTTGATCCAGGTAAGCATCCTAAACAATTAACAGTTGGTTCATTAGCGGAAAAGTATGGGATGACTGAAGAAAAAGCGAAGGAAATGACCCATGGTGTAGCGAGTCAAGCTGCTGAAGTAGGTTTGCGCTTTGAATTTGATAATATGTATACTGCGAATACGTTTGATGTACATCGCCTAATGTTTCTTGCACAAGAAAAAGGTATGGCATCAACTTATGTATCTACAGTATTGGAAGCTTATTTCACTAATAATGTTGATATTGCTGATCATGCTGAATTAATAAAGTTAGCCGTACAAGCTGGACTTTCTGAAGGGGATGCAGAGCAAGTACTTTCATCTGATCGCTATGCAACTGAAGTTAGAGCAGATGAACAACAAGCTAGCACTCTTGGCGTAAGTGGCGTTCCGTTCTTTGTACTTAACAACAAATATGCAATTAGTGGCGCACAACCTCAAACTGTATTTTTAAATGCGTTAGAACAAACATGGGCGGAAACTAATCCAACATTAGTTACATTGCAAGGTGACGATGAAGTAGGATTATGCGGTCCAGATAACTGTGAAATCAAGTAATCTGAGTGTTTCCTAGTAGTTTATAAAAAGTTTTAAGGGGGATTATTCGTGTCTAAAGTGAATGTATACGTTGGTTCATATGCTGAAAGCAATGAAAGTGGAGTAGAGGTATTTACACTTGATGAGCAGACAGGACAATTAACGAAAACAGATGAGTATATCGGCTTGATCAATCCGACTTTCCTTAATGTGGACATCGAGAAAAAGCAATTATATGCATCTTCTGTTCTTGTAAATGCTGATGGCACGAAGTCTGGAGAAATTTCTCAGTTTTCGATAGACACGGATGCTGGTACACTATCTTTAGTAGAGCAAAAGGCAACAGATACTGGTACAACATGTCATGTTCAGCGTGATCGAAATGATCAGTTTTTAACTGTAACAAGCTATGGTGGAGGTATGATTGGTCTTGTCTCTTTGAATGAAGATGGTTCGCTAGGCAAAGTGCTGGATGTTGTCCAACATAGCGCGACAACTGCTGACCCAGATCGTCAGGATCAACCACAGCCGCATCCGCATTCTAGCTTCTATAGTCCGGACGGCCTTTATTTATATGTACAGGATCTAGGCTTAGATGCGATCGTTTGTTATAAAGTAGACCAAGCAAACGGCAAGTTTATTAAATTGCATGTAACGAAGCTAGCAGCTGGTGCTGGTCCAAGACATCTTGCATTTCATCCAACGGCTCCTTATGCCTATGTGATTAATGAATTAAATTCAACAGTTACTGCATTTAAGTATGAGGCAGAAACAGGACAATTGAATGAGATTCAAACCATTACTACATTGCCTGCAGATTTTAACGGCGAAAGCTATTGTGCTGAAATCATTATTTCTGCTGATGGTAAATTTGTATATGGCTCTAATCGCGGTCATGACAGTATCGTTGCATATGAGGTCAATGAGGTTGACGGAACATTAACGACGCTTCAGCATATTTCTACAGCGGGTGGTCATCCACGACATTTCGCACTAACTCCAAGTGGTGAATACTTGTTAGTAGCTAACCGCGATGGCAACAATATTGTATCATTGAGACGCAATACAAGCAGTGGCTTACTAGAAAACATTGGTGTTGAGGTATATTCTACTAAACCAGTATGTGTCGTTCCGGTTTAAGAGGTAGTTCAAAAAGCAGACTTTGATAACGATGAAGTTGCTTCGAAGGTTAGTCGACATCGCATCTGAAGCGAACTTGGCAAGTACGGTTCGCGTGTACCCATAACGTACACTTGCGCTTCCGCCTTGCTCGAGTAACGCTTCACCTGCTCGATTCTGAAAGCCCGCTTTTTGAACCTTCATTTAATTGGGTAGTTCAAAAAACGGGCTTTGATAACGATGTAACATAGCATTAACAATGAACAGCAAACATAAAATTAACAAGTTGAAAATCAACTGTAAGTGAAGGGACTCATTCAAGCGTGTCAACTACGAATACAACATCAGAACTTAAACCAACTAAAATTTTAAAATGTAAAAATGCGGAATGTAAAGCATGGGTTAGAGACGAATTTGCACAAGAGGATCAATTATGTCCGATCTGCAAAGGTCCTATGATGAGAAGTATGCGTCATCTTCCTGCGGTACAGAATAAGGTGCCGAGCAAGCCTCGCAAACCGAAAAACGAATTTGATATTTAAGATCAAATATATAATATCTAATCACTAATGAAAAGACTGGTCACACTCTATAGTAAATAGAGCATGTGACCGGTCTTTTTTATAGCTAATGCGAAGAGTATTCAATAGTATATAGGCACAGACTGAAGTTATTAATGTGCCTTGGATATGATATGATGGATGTAACTAATATATAAATGAAGAGGTAGCTCAAATTGTCCGCTTGTTAACCCTTCATTGAAAGAGGATTGTTCATAATGAAGCGATTCAAGAAGTTTTATATAGAAACAACAAGTATTTGTAATTTATCATGTTACTTTTGTCCGCCAACCGAGCGTGCGAAGGGCTTTTTATCGGTTGAAGACTATCGGCATACTTTGTCGCAAATTAAGCCGTTTACTGATTATATATATTTCCATGTAAAGGGTGAGCCGTTGCTTCATCCGAAGATTGATATATTACTAGATATTGCTCATGAAGAGGGATTCAAAGTTAATATAACGACGAACGGAACTCTAATCAACAAAAATCGTGAGAAGCTGCTTGGTAAGCCTGCACTTCGGCAGATGAATTTCTCATTACATAGCTTTGATGGCGATCCCGGCAATCGTGATTTGAAACAGTATTTAGCAGATATATTAGCGTTTGTAGAAGAGGCGAGAACGACGACCAAGATGATTACTTCATTCCGTTTATGGAACTTGGCAGAGGATAATGAAGTGAATGTGGAAAAGGAACGAAATCGTGAATTGCTTGAGATGATAGAAACCGCATTCCAGTTAGATTACAAAATAGAAGAGTACTATTTACCTGGCACAGGCTCAGGCTTAAAAATTGCTGATCGTGTCTATTTGAATCAAGATCCACAATTCCGCTGGCCAGCACTCGATGAGGAAGAGGATGAAGGTGTAGGCTTCTGTCATGCGCTGCGCAATCAAGCGGGCGTACTTATTGACGGGACTGTTATTCCCTGTTGCCTTGATGGGGAAGGTATCTTGAAGCTTGGTAATGTGCATGAGCAAGGGTTTGAAGAGATTATTGAGGGCTCGCGTGCAACGGCTATTTATGATGGATTTTCTAGACGGCAGGCTGTTGAGGAGCTTTGTCGTAAATGTGGGTATCGGAAGCGGTTTGGGTAGAAGAGTAATGATCCATGCACAATGGATATCGGCAATAATGTGAGTAATAGACAAGCATCTGTCATTGGTATTTGCGGATGCTTTTTTTGTGTTTGCGTGTTCAGAGGCACATTAGTCACATACCTAGAATATGCTATTCAAAAAGGAGGTTTTAACCTGATGAATAATAATAGCGAACTGAGCTTGGTGACGAAAGCCTATCTAGATTCTTTCTTTAAAATACTTAATAACATGATTCGGGAAATGAGAAGTGCACCTATTACAAATAGTATCTCTGATATTTTTATACGACAGATGATTCCTCATCACGCAGCGGCAATTGAAATGTCTAAAAATATATTGCAATATACTACCAACCTTGAATTGCAAAATATCGCATTGAACATTATTGCTGAACAAACAAAAAGTATCGCGAATATGCAAGCGATACATCAGCAGTGCAGCTTAATGACGAACACTAATTATGAAATTGCTCAGTATATGAATGCATTTAAGGAAATATCTGAAACAATGTTTTATGAAATGGGTACAGCTCCAATTACAAATGGAGTAAATGCAAATTTTGTGAGAGAAATGATTCCGCATCACGAGGGTGCTATACGCATGTCGAACAACGTGCTTCAATTCAATATCTGTCCACCGTTAAAGCCGATTCTTCAGGCTATCATAACCTCACAAAGAGAAGGCGTCATACAAATGAAACAGCTTCTACTGAGACTAGATAGTTGTTGAATTAGAAAATAAGAAGGTGTGATTCTCATGAATTGCACCTTCTATTTATTTTAAATATAATGATTACATCCAAAACGGAAACTAAGTGTATGCATCATAAATGCTCTTGAAACAGAACAATGGTTGTAATCCTGCTGATTCGATCCACCTGCTTTATTCAGAACCACATAACTCCACCAAAAAAAATGAACAATAATTTTTCTGGAAAATGAACTTTTAACCACACTAAACACTCTTACAAGTGAAAGAGGTGAAGAAATGAATGTAGTCAAACTAGTGAAGCAAGCCAAGAGAGGCAATAAAGAAGCATTGCTCCAATTAATAATGTCCCAGAAAGATACATATTACAGGCTTGCTTTCAGCTATACGGGAAATAACGATGATGCGCTAGATGCAATGGAGGATATGATTGTAATCCTTTATGAAAAGATACATCAGCTGCAGAAAGAAGAATCCTTTTACAGCTGGAGCAAAACTATATTGGTTAATTGCTGTAAAAGCTTGCTTAATAACCGTAAGAAGCTGCTGTTAATGGAGGATATGAATATCCTTGAAGAAAATGAGGTAATCGACCCGTACAGGAATGATCCCTATCGTAACAGCGATCAACAAATGGATATACAGGCATTATTATTACATATCAATGAGAATCAAAGAGAAGCGATTCAATTAAAGTATTTTCATGATCTTGATAATCAAACGATAGCCGATATTTCAAATGTTTCATTAGGAACGGTTAAATCTAGAATATTTGAAGGGTTAAAAAAATTAAGAAACCATTATAGGGGTGATATTAATGAATGATATCGAAAAACTGTTGAACGATGAGCATAATCGTATGGACTCCATAACAGCACCTGATGAGCTAGAATCAAGATTGCGTAATGCTTTAGATAAGACTACTAATAAGAAGAAAAAACGTTTTGCAAAGGTGTGGAAGGTCGCAGCGGCAGTGTTGATAATGACATCCATTGTTAGTTACAACTATAATGCATTTGCTTACTATGGTAAAAAGCTACTTGGATTTGATGCTTTAATTGACGGTACGTTACTCTATCTCAATGAAGCGGGTATGGGACAAAGTATAGACGTAAGAACAACACTTCTAGATGGCACAGAACTTGTCATAGACGGGATTATGTCGGATGCCAATCAGTTCATTATGTATTACACATTATCTAATCAAAGTGGGCTGGATGATACTATCGACGTATTTAGCAGACCTCATATTAACGGTTTTCTAACCGATTCTAATTTTAATTCAGGAACTTCGATCCTTAATGACGATCAAACAGAAATAAAAGGGATGATGACTTTCGATCCAGTAAGTCCCTTTTCTAAGCAATTAACACTTTCCTACTGGGAAAATGCGACTACTAATCAGATGAGTGAAGATAGCATTACATTTGACTATTATCCAGATAAGGCGATGCAAACTGAAATTAAGCAAAAGATTAATGAAAGCTATAAGGTAGATAAAGGGTCAATTACTTTTAAGTCGATTACTGCGACACCAACGATGACTTTGATCAAAGGAACGATGAATGTCAAAAATTTTGATAGAGTGAGTTCAGCGTTAGATGGTATTGAATTAATCGCCAATGAAAATGAGATTCCAATTATAGGTAGTGGAAGAACAACTTCTTATAAAGGGACCACATTTGAAATCAAATACGATGTGCTGCCGAAAGAGCTTGAGTCATTGCAATTAGTTATCAATGAGTTTGTAGGTTATGAGAAGCTAGAGGCAAAATTTTCGCTAGAAGCTATTGTAGATGAGCCATTCATGCTTGAAGATAAAGAACTTTGGGTGAAAAATATTACTATGAGCTCAGAAAGAGTAGAAGTAACCATTGCAACGGATGAGGATGTAATGCTTGATGGTGTGTCTGTTGAAACGAAAGAGGGGATAGTTGCATTAACTACAACAGTTAAACAGGATATGATAAAGCAGGCAGATGGTACAATAATGAAGCAACGTACGTTACTATTTGATACTACAGATGAACCACAATATATACGAATTGAAGGTATGCATTATATGAAAGCATACAATTACGAAATTGAAATCCCAGTAAAGTAGATTGCTAATGCACCTAATAACGAGGTAGTGTTCTTGAAGAAATGTTCAAGTTCACTACCTTGTTTTTCTTAACTAATGAATCAACCCTCGATCATACCAAGATATCTTATTTCCTTGTCATTTACTGTAACAATTAAAACTCCACCCATTTTTTTTACTGGTTCATAGATTTCCGTGTCAACGGGAAGTTTAGTCGCCATTTCATGTTCGAAAGTAAGATCATCTGTAAATTGTTTAGTTATCGTTCCGACATGCTCACCAATCGTTAGTTCAGCTTGTTGTACCCATTCAATATCACTTGCATTCCCGTAAACAATATCCTTGTATTGAAAAATATCTGCATCCGGATTTCGAGATAGAATTTCTTCTGCGGTTGGATTACCTATACTTATCGCAGTATGCGAAGGTTGAGAATAAATTGCTTTGGATTGGTTACATCCTGTAAGTATGATTATAGCAATGAATAGTGCAATGATTGCTTTCATTACAGACACTCTCCTTATCTAATTTAGAAACGTTCAAACTGCTTATTCGATGTTATATTTTAACATTCCTATTAGTTACATAACGAAACAAAGTAACGTAATGTTGCAAATACTTGGTTGATACACCACTAGAAGAAGAGAAGGTTGTCAATAATGAAAAGAGGATATCACAATAATGATAAGTGACATTAAACACTTTAGAAAGCAGGTCATAAAGTATGGCAAGTAGGAAGCAAATAGAATGTGACTCACCAATAGATATGCATCATCGCCCTTACCCTACACCAAAGCGACCTTGGGTAATGCATCAAACGTGGAACGATGTTTTATTTGCTCACTGGCCAATTCCAGTAAAGGAGCTTCAAGCCATTGTTCCAGCTTACTTACCGCTTGATACATTTGAAGGACAAGCATGGATTAGCATCGTACCTTGTTGGATGAGTGGAGTGCGACCTCGATTTATCCCTTCAATACCTTATTTGTCGCAATTTCCCCAAATTAATCTAAGAACGTATGTCACATTGGACGGAAAGCCTGGAGTATATTTCTTCAGCTTAGATGCAGATCAATCTATTATGGTTGAATTGGCGAGGCTTGGCTTTCATCTTCCGTACTTTCGAACAACGATTCAATATAAGTCAGACGAGCATCATCATGTGAGTTATTATAGTGTTCGCAGAGACTCAAGAGCTATTAGCGGGCAATTCAAAGCATCGTATCGTCCAATTGATGATGTAATCACAAGCGAGCCAGGAACGTTGGAGTATTGGCTTAGTGAGAGGTATTGTCTGTACAGTGTAGATAAGAAGGGGCGTGTCTACCGTGGTGAGATTGATCATTGTCAATGGCCGCTACAGCCTGCTGAAGCCGACATAGAAATTAACTCATTGTTTTCTTCGTTTGGGATTGAAGTACCACAAAGTAAACCTCTTTTTCATTTTGCGAAAAGACTTCATGTGCATGCTTGGTTGTTAGAAGGTTGTCGGCCAGACAATAATTAACTTTGATGATTTTATTAAATGAAACTTTAAGTGGGTTTTGTTCGTCTATGTTGAATAATAATATAAACGTACTTGGAGGTTATTATTTATGAGGAAAATCATCATACTTTTTTTATGTGCAACTGTAATGTCTACTATTGCTGTTGGTTGCCAATCAGCAGATAATCGTACATTGGAAGTGGGGACAACTGACATAGTAATACAACCCAAAGAAATTGATAACCTGCTATTAGAAATTACAAAGATAAATCTGTATCAATCAAAAGGCGACGGTCTAACAGTGTTCAGTGATGTAGAAGCTATTGAAACGTTTAGAAGGATTATTTCCAGTGTTGAAAAAGAAGCGGGTATAGTGGATATGATTAGTCCAGATTTTAATTTGGATGTTATTTATGCGAATGAGAGTAAAGACGGATATCATTTGTGGATAGGAGAAGAAGGGCAAAAGAGTGCGCTGATGAAAACTAGTGATACGCATACCATCTACACTTTTCCAGAAGAAATGAATGTTAAGCTAATTGATTTAGTCGAACAACAACAATAATCTTGTCTAGCAGAATTCGACCGGTAGAGGATCTAACATTAATGCTAATAATTGAGGAGGGGAACGGTTGCATGAAATGGTTTGGGGAGAAAAAGTGGATGATTGGTTGTTTTGTCATGGTAATTATCCTGTTTTTACTTACTGTAAATTATGTTGTGATAAATAAACAGAATAATTCACTGATAGAAGGAGCAATAGACAATATGGACGCTGAATGGAATCAACTATACCTTCTATCAAAAACGATTAATAAATACTATATAATAAATGATTTTCAAGATTCAGAAAAGTTTCTATGGTATGTAAATCGAACTTGTTATAATTTTAAATTGGGAAGTCCACATGAAATTAATTGGAATATATACAATCTACTCACAATGGCTTATGACCCACTATTTAAAGATTTAGCCCTTGAGAAAGGTCCTTTAAACAAAGAAAAAGCAACCGAGCTATTTAAAGAGATGAATGATGAAATCATGATAATTAGTAAGAGCATTATTGAAATGAAGGATAAAGAGAAAGAAAAACTACTGCTAGAACCAACATCATCGGAGTTTATTGAGGTGAGCACAAAAATAAAAAGTGTCGCAGATAAATATGAAAAATTAGTAGATGATTATTTTAGAGGGAAATAAAAATACCCTATAGAATAGACCTTTTTTCAAATCTCTATTCTATAGGGTACCGTTTACATTAATGTAAGGGTCAGCACTGTCTCTAATCGATTAAGCTTCAAGTCAATTAATCTATCTTTACACCATAAGAATGAGCGAAATGGACGGCTTGTTCTCTGTCTAGTCGCACACCTTTAACATTAAACGACATGAAGTTAACGCCGTCCAAGTCAGCACCGCGCATATCTGCACCCTGTAGCTTAGCATTTGCAAGAACAGTTCTCGTCAGATCACAATTACGCAAGTCAGCTTTTTGTAGATTTGCCTCTGTAAGATCTGCCTCATGAAAACGAATGCCTCGCAAATCTTGTTTCTCAAAACGAGCTTGTCTCAAATTCGTGTAGGACCAATCTCCGTTTATTATTGAAATTCCTTCCATACGTGCTTTAATAAAGCTTGATCCTGTCATTTTACAATTATTGAATTTTGAGACGAACAGATTGGCTTCGTCAAAGATACAGTTCTCAAATGCTGATTCTGTATGAATGGAACTATTTAACGCTGCACCATTAAAGCTACATTCGATAAAACGGCAATTACTCGTATTAATTTCTTCTAATGAGGTATCTACAAAAGTGCAACGTTCAAAGGTACAGCGAATTAAATCCCCTTCATTCAAATCCTTATGATTAAAATTAACTTCTTTATAGTGTTGATCAATATATTCAAACATGGTGTTCCTCCCTATTTCAAAATTAAGCCTAATAGACCGACAAACGAAGTTGCTTGTTGTGGAGCGATGATACATCCTGCCAAATCCTCAATATCTACATGCAAACCGTCAAATTCACAATTGCTAAGATCAATTCCATTCAACTTTGTACCTGATAATAAAGCTTGATCAATGTTGCAAGTGGAGAAGGAAAACTTTTGTACAGTGGCCTGATAAAAGTCTGAGTTGATCAAAGAACAATGATCAAAATCTACTAACTTGAAAGTTGAAAAGCGGTACACGGAGTAATCGCCAACGCAGTTTTGGAAAGTTACGTTTTGGAATCTGCTTTTCGTGAAGTCTGTTCCGATTAATTTACAATTATTGAATTGCACGCGATGAAGAAAAGATCCAGACAAATCAACGTTAGACAGATCACATTTTTCGAAAATGACATCAGTAAGTTCCAGTTCCTGCAGTGTGGATTCCATTATAGTAATATTGTTAAAGACTACTTTATCGAAAGAGACTTTATTAGCATGCTGATCGTCAATTGTAATATCATGAATCGTACTATTGCTGAATTCATCCTTTGATTGCAAGGAGTATAGCTGCCCAGTAAGTGCAGGCAATTGTAAAGGGATTTTAGGTGATTCAATCTTGCTATTCATGTATACCTCCGGAAAAAAATAGAGTAACTACGTCAATGTGTAATCTACTATAATGATTGTCCAACTAATATACAAGCTTGAAAAATATGCGAAAGTATGTGCAATGGCTAAATGAATTCAAAGAAGTATGAAAGTGTGTGCAATGGCTTACTGGAATCTGAGACATCAGCAAGCTACAATATTAGGAGAACTTAATTTAGTGGGAATAAATCAGTAGTTTTAATTCATTTATTATTTTTTCAGTAATAACGTAAGCCTCACCATCTGAAGTCAGTAGTAAGCCGTTTTTTATGTTCGCATCTTCTGCAACATTCAATTGATACTCTATTGGTGATGCATCTTTAAAAGTCACATTCATATGAAACAGAGGAGCATATTCGGCTTCACGCGTATCGATAATTCCATATCTTATTGCATTTTCGAATACTTTTAAATCGTTGACGTCCTCAAATATCAGTTCTGGAAATGGTTCGTCCATGAAATCATTACAAACTTCAGTACATGTTACGATAATGGACTGTATTTCGGTTGAAATCAGTAAATCATTAATGGCATTAGCTAATTCTGTGTTTGACTTAAGGTGATAACCATTCACAGAGGTTGTAGAGAACTGCACATTTAATTCGCTGGCGGAGTAGAGATTTACGCTATAAAGCGTTCCAACTGTGCTATCTGTTTCTTTATAAATTGCAAGTGGAAGGGTAGAGACATCTTGTACCCATTGTTTAATAATATCAGGTTGCCTAATTTCATACAGTTCTCCATCACCGCCTCTAATCGAAATATAGTCAACATCATTAAGGAGATCACCGTATTGCACTTCAAGTGTCGTCTCGACTAGATTTTTTGGAGACACATCTAGACGTTTTGGAGATACATTAGAACAACCAGTTATAAGAATGACAAATGATACAAATACTAATAAGATTCGCATAGAATCAACGCCTCACTTCCAAAATATTACTACTTAATTACCTAACGTGTTGTAGTATTCGAAAGTTGCGTGGATTGAAATGTCTCATGTCCAATAGTAAAATGGAAATATAAAGGAGCCATGCTAGATACATGACTCCCCTACTGTAATAGTCGCTTTTAAGGGCGATTGGCTTTATAAGGATAATAAGGAATACAAATAGACGGATTCCTTGGTATGGGCGGTATATTTGTCGTTCCTGAATGACAATTTTTAATTCACCCACCATTACTACGACGATCATCCAAATACTTACTTGCTGGTTTGCCATAAGTTCGTTTGAAAATTCGTTGGAAGTAACTAACATCTGAGTATCCAAGATAATCTGAAATTTCTGTAATAGTTAATACAGATTGGGAAAGCATATAAATAGCTGTTTTCATGCGAATTGAATGAATATACTCACTAATCGTTTGTCCTGTACCTTTCTTGAATAGATTCGCAACATAATTTGGACTACGACGGATATAGTCGCCAAGATGTTCTTTCGTTATATGTTCGCGATAGTGACTTTGAATATAAGCTTTCATTCGGTCAATATGAATAATTGAAGCGGGTGCCAACTCCCCGCGGTCTAACTCTCGTTGCCAAAGCGCCAAAGTGTCTAGCAGAAAAGAGCTTGCACGTAAACTTGTATAGGTGTGCTCTTCACCATATTCACTCCATATTGGACGAAATGTTTCCATCGTACGATCAAACAAACCTGACGTAGAATGAGTCATGGAAGTACTTTGCAACATAGGGAGCATCTGATAAAGCTCGTCCAATGCCGTAAATTGATAACTAAATTTCTGATGAATAGTTCGGTTGGGAGTTTCCTCAATAATGGTAGCGTGCTGCGGAGTAAGGATAAAATCTCCTTTTTCTGCCATGATGGTTACATCGTCATAGGTGAAGGAGCAGCGGCCATAAGTCATAATATATAAATGGTATTGTTTGGATATATGTGTAAAGTGTTGCTGCCAATTCATTCCTTGATCATGCTTTATTGTCAATTCTGTGATCATCATTGCACCTCGGTATACTATAGTCCATCCATTATACTATAGTTCATGTACGCTGTGCTGAAAAAGGACTACAATAAGGGTGTAAATTAACTTATCAAATTTATTGACACTGGAAATAACAGATATCAGAAGGAGACTTATATGAGCCACACAAAAATCGTATGTACAATGGGTCCATCAAGTAATTCTATTTCAATCCTTAAGGAAATGATGATCGCGGGTATGAACGTTGCGCGTCTAAACATGGCACATGGTGAACTTTCTGACCATAGCGGACGTATTCAACTAGTACGCGAAGCAGCCAGCGCTGCTAATAAAATCATTGCAACGATGATGGATATTAAAGGTCCTGAAATTCGTATCGGTACACTTGAAGAGTCTAGCTACGAGTTAGTTGCAGGAGAAATCTTAACATTAACTACTGAGCAAGTAGCTGGTAATGGTTCTCGCGTTAGTGTGAACTATCCAGATATGACAAGTGTTATCAACCCTGGAGATGTTATTCTAATTGATGATGGTCTGATTGAGCTGCATGTGAAGGATGTTGAAGGCTCAAATATGCATTGCGAAGTTATGAACGGCGGAACATTGAAACCTCGTAAAGGTGTTAACCTTCCCGGCATTAGCACGACATTACCAGGCGTAACAGCAAAAGACATTGTTCATATTGACTTCGGAATTAAAGAAGGCATCGATATGATCGCTATGTCATTCGTTCGTAAAGCTGAAGATGTATTAGAAGTTCGTCAAATTCTTGAAGATAATAATGCAGCACATATTCAAATTATTTCGAAGATCGAAAATCAAGAAGGTGTAGAAAATCTTGATGCGATTATCAAAGTTTCTGATGGTATTATGGTTGCTCGTGGTGACCTTGGTGTTGAAATTCCAGCTGAAGATGTTCCAATGATCCAACAGATGATGATTGATAAATGTAATGAAGCTGGTAAGCCGGTTATCGTAGCAACACAAATGCTGGATTCCATGCAAGTTAATCCTCGTCCAACTCGTGCAGAAGTAAGTGACGTTTCTAACGCAGTGCTACAAGGCGCAGATGCGATTATGTTGTCTGGCGAGTCAGCAGCAGGTAAATACCCGCTTGAATCTGTGAAAATGATGACGATGATTGCTGAACGTGCAGAGTCAACGATTGATTACAATAAAGGCTATGCGAAGAAAATGAATGTGGAATCAACTTCCATAACTGAAGTTATCTCTCAAGCGGTTGTAAACAGCTCATTGCAACTCAATGCAAAAGCGATTCTTACGCCTACTGAAAGTGGCTTCACTGCTCGTATGGTATCCAAATACCGTCCACAAGCTCCGATCATTGCGATAACGCCGAATGAAAAGACATTAAGAAGTCTAACGCTTGTTCGTGGTGTTGTACCAGTCCAAGGTGAGTATGTTACAACAACAGACGATATGTTTAACTCTGCTATTCGTAACAGCGTTCGTACTAATATTGTTGAATCGGGTGACTTTGTAGTTATCTCTGCTGGTATTCCTACTGGACGAGCAGGCGCTACAAATCTTATCAAAATCCATCAAGTTGAATAGTTCCTCTATATAGTATATAGAAAGAGCAGTTACGTTCCGCAATCGTAGATTGCAACGTAACTGCTCTTTTCATGTACATAGAATTAACGTGCCGGCAATGGTAATGCCGTTTGCGGATATTGATAATCATCACGATAGCAGTGCGTTGAATCGTCATAGAGAGATTGCGAGAGTTGATGAGAGATTTCAAATATCGGCAACGATGGTTCAATGTGCAATGTCGAACCAAAGAAGGTACAATTTTTAAATTCGAAATCCATACAAGTAATTAAAATTACACAATCGGTAAAGATACAGTTCGTGAATGCAAAGCCATCGAAGCAGATTGTTTCATTTTGAAAATGTTCATTCGTGATCAAACTTAATTCCATAGTATAGTCACCTCAAAAGTTATTTAACCGGATTAGTTTCTATACTAACAAAGGTTTGTAACAATGTTTGTCGGTTTGTGGATGGCGCATTGCATATACTTATCGACAAAAAATGTGATAGAGTTGTAGTGTTGATTTTGGGAAATTTCATTTTACTGTTGAGTCTACCCCCTAATTTCGCTTATAATATATCGAGATAAGAATAAAGGATAGGGTGCATAATGAGTATATTAAACGTTGAACGTCTAAGTCATGGTTTCGGTGATCGTGCAATTTTCAATGATGTTTCATTTCGTTTGTTAAAAGGTGAACATATTGGACTGATTGGCGCGAATGGTGAAGGTAAATCTACATTTATGAACATCATTACAGGAAAACTTCAGCCTGATGATGGTAAAGTTGAATGGTCGCGCCGGATGCGCGTTGGTTATTTGGATCAACATGCAGTCCTTGCAAAAGGTATGACGATGCGCGATGTATTAAAAGGTGCATTCCAATATCTGCTCGATATAGAGCAGGAAATGAACGATATGTATATGAAGATGGGCGATGTAACGCCTGAAGAGCTAGAAAAATTGCTTGAAGAAGTTGGTAACATTCAAGATACATTAACGAATCAGGATTTCTATCTTATCGATGCTAAAGTAGATGAAATCGCTCGTGGACTAGGATTAACAGATGTTGGTCTAGACAAAGATGTTAATGATCTTAGTGGTGGGCAACGTACGAAAGTATTACTTGCGAAGCTGTTACTGGAAAAACCTGATGTTTTGCTACTAGATGAGCCTACCAACTACTTGGATGAGCAACATATCGAGTGGTTAAGACGTTATCTTCAGGAATATGAGAACGCATTTATACTTATTTCGCATGATCTGCCGTTTCTGAATAGTGTCATCAACTTGATCTACCATATGGAAAATCAAAAGTTGGAGCGTTATGTAGGCGATCATGATCATTTCCTAGAAGTACATGAGATGCGTACACAACAACTAGAGTCAGCTTACAAACGTCAACAGCAGGAAATTTCTGAGTTGAAAGACTTTGTTGCTCGCAATAAAGCGAGTGTAGCTACACGGAATATGGCGATGTCGCGTCAGAAGAAGCTAGATAAGATGGATGTTATCGAGCTTGCGAAAGACAAACCGAAGCCTCAGTTTAATTTCAAAGAAGGACGTACATCTGGTAAGTTGATCTTTGAAGCTAGACAATTAGTGATTGGTTATGGTGAGCCACTATCTCGTCCGCTTGATCTACGCATGGAACGTGGACAGAAAATAGCTTTGGTCGGGGCCAATGGTATCGGTAAATCAACATTGTTAAAAAGTATTTTAGGATTAATTCCTGCGGTATCAGGAGAAGTTGAACGCGGTGAGTTTCTGCAAATCGGCTATTTCGAGCAAGAAGCCAAAGATGCTAACAATAAAACATGTATTGAAGAAGTATGGAGTGAATTCCCTCACTATTCTCAATTTGAAGTTCGTGCAGCGCTTGCCAAATGCGGTTTAACGACGAAACATATTGAAAGTAAAATTCTCGTATTAAGCGGGGGAGAGAAAGCAAAAGTTCGACTATGTAAAATTATTAATCATGAGTCAAACGTGCTAGTACTCGATGAGCCTACGAATCACTTGGATGTAGATGCGAAGGAAGAATTGAAACGTGCGCTAAAAGCGTTCAAAGGTAGCATAATTCTTATATCGCATGAACCTGAATTCTACCGTGATGTTGTTACAGAAACTTGGAATTGTGAAGACTGGACAACTAAAGTATTCTAAATCAAACTATAAATGCAGTATACCTCCCTGGTATGCTGCATTTTTTTGTGCCATTGTTGAGTAGATTAACAAAAATATTGTGTTATGCGATACTTCATATTGTAATGAAAATTCATGCTAACTCACTTTAGCGGTATAGTTAAATCATTGATATTATAGTAAGGTTATACTATAACTGTGAAATTTGTGGAGAGGTGATAACTTGAAGATTGACCATCTTGTAATAAATGTAGATCAATCCATACAAAAGGATAAAGAAATAATTAACGCTATTCATTCTATAGGGTTGCCGTACAATCCTAAATGGGGGAAGGGCACAAAGGGATTCAAAGTATCGAATATTTGGATCGGAGATGAGTATTTTGAGTTAGTACGAATTAAACGGAATGATGGCGGTGGATGGATCCAAGAATGGACAAAAAAATATATGGAAGGACATCGAGGATTAATTGGCTTCGCATTAGAAGTCGAGGATATTGATAAAGTTTACGAGGATCTTAAGAGTCGTAATGTATCTATAACGCCCCCAGAGCCTTTGAAATTCCGTTGGTTCTTCAATCTGCTCAGTAAGACGATGCCTTGGCGTAACTCCTATCTATCTGCATTTGAAGGTGTACCGTTTCAGTTTTTTCTACAGCAAATGAATGACGAAAAATCCAAACAATTTATGCATCAATATATGGTTCCGAACAGTCGTGATCACGATATTAATGGTATTTCGGAAGTGAATATTTACGGTGAATTAACGAAGGAAGATAAGCGAGTAATTTACGCATTGTTCGAAGATTACGAGGAACAAGCAAATATGTTAACTATTAATCTTGCAGCTCAAACGATACGTTTCATTCATTCCGATACCTATAAAGTTGAAGTCATACTACAGTGCAATAATGCTAACTATGCTAGAAAAAATATAGAATTTAATAATGTACATATAATAAATCGTTAGAAATTTAACAGAACTGACAACCTTCCACCCCTTTTGGAGTGGAAAGCTGTCAGTTCGCTTTATAAGCCTAGTATCTAACTTTAATTATTCTATACACGTGCGCGGATTTCATCAATAAATGCTTTGCAGCCCGCCATCTGCTCTTCAGTAGCTGTTTCCATAATAATGTGAGTCTCTGGTTTGTATTGATTCAGTAGCTTCATGTATAGCTCATAATTCATAGAGCCATGTCCTGCAGGAACGGTTTGCACGGTCCCATCTGCTAAGCGAATACGATCTTTTGCATGTGCTCCAATAATACGATTTCCGAGTAGAGAGAATGCTTCATTCATTACTGCATCCTGTTGCTCAAGATTACCTTCATGAAGCAGATTACCTGGATCAATAACGACACCGATCATAGAAGAAGGTACTTCATCAAGCATTTGAGCTAGCTCGGGCGCAGTTCCGATCAAATGACCATGTGCTGCCTCTAAACCGACAAAGACGCCCCATTTCTCGGCTTCTTCTACTAGCTCTTCCAGCGTATTCTTCATAATCGCCCAATCTTGCTTCGTGTAAGGCACTGAATTAGTACCCGTTTCCGCAGCTACCATCGGAGCACCGAATAAAGAAGCATAGCGAATAAGTTCCTTAAAGCGATTCACATTGTTTCTTCTGATCTCTTCATCCTGATGAAAGAAGTGCAAATAGCAGCCTAATACTGAGATATGTACATCCTGCCGCTGAAATTCATTGGCGATAGACATGGCAAGACCAGGACTGATCCTACCATATTCATTAAAATCTACATCTGAAATCGCTTTCCAAAGTGCAAGTTGAACGTGACTAAAACCATGCTCACGCACTTTTACTGCCAGCTCACGATAAGGTAAGCTTCCCATTAAATGTGCAAGTACACCAACTGACATGCTTCATTCCCTCCCAATTTCAACAACTCATCCAGATAAATAGCATCCAGCTCATCTCTAGCAAACTATAAAATTCCATATTAGTCAACTAGTTTATCAATATGTGAACCTTACGGAATCATGAATTTCGTTAGGTTCTTTCTGCATTCTTCTCTTGTTAGATCAAAGTAATCTAAGTTAAAGTAAAGGTTTTATAAGTTTTTATATAAGTTTACTTTACTTTTATAAAGAGTCAGTTTATAATTTGATTCAAGAGGTGGTTGTCATGAAGAAAGATTTTGGTGATTCAATATCAAATAAGGTATATGAATATCGTGTACTTGCCAGAATGTCTCAGCAAGAATTAGCAGAGAAAGTCGGGGTTTCCAAACAAACCATCTTCGTAATGGAAAAAGGAAATTATGTTCCGACTCTGCTGTTAGCTTTTCGAATTGCCGATTTTTTTAATGTTGATGTAAACGATATTTTTACTTATTTGAAAGGAAATGATCAAAATGATAACTAAGTTTTTCTCAGATATCCATAATGCAATTTTTCACCCTTTAAAGTCCTGGGCTGAACAATCTACGGGAAATTGGAGTATTCTCATTGGAGTTGGTTTTTTACTGCTTATGGGTAGTGCGATTTTTGCCTATGTATTTTATAAGAAGATTGGGCAAGACGACGAACGGACAAATAAAATCTTTTTGAAAAGCAGTTACTGTGTGCTGTGGGCAATTATTCTATGTGATATGATTTTTCCTAAAGAATATATGTGGAACATCTTTTTCTTGTACAAATATACGCTGGCATTTTTAGCTGGTGGAATTTACATGGCCGTCCAATATAAAAAGGATTTTTCATAAGGGAAGGTCGAGGAGTGAGAGGGGCTGGATCAGGTGAATAATGCTTTGTTCGTTGAGTAGGCACAGTATTTTCACCTTAAAGCCTGTCCTTTGAAGCTTCAAAACTCGATATGCTGCATTTTAGAACAGTGTGATTATTCCGATGATAATCAACCGTTTAAGCCTGAAATTGATAATTTACCATTTTAAGAAGCCACCAATCACCGTGTTTGAATGATGATTGGTGGCTTTTTTATATGCGGTGGTGCAATCGTGTGATAATATTCAATCTGCTCATCGTTAATATCGTAGGTCAAACGATATGCTTCATTCATTCCGATACCTATAAAGTTGAAGTCATTCTACAGTGCAATAATGTTAACTACTCTAGAAAAAATATAGATATTAATAATGTCCCTAATATAAATCGTTAGAAATTCCGTGAGTCGCAATTGGAATGGAGAGGTACAGATAATTCGTAATAAGGATTAATTGATTGGAGATAGTACAAATAATAACGTAGTTCATATGCCGAATGAGAAAAATTTTAAAGCTTATTTCAGTCTTTTTCTCAGAGGAATTTGTTATAAATATTTGAAATATTTGATATGATGTTCATATAAAAAACGTTGTTAATTCGTAGTTATTACGTTATAGGAAATCAGTGGAATTGACTGGAGGGATAAAGTTGACGTTGAATTTAGAGCAAGAACAATATCTACAAAGAGAATTTCAATTATCGTTAATAACTTTAGCTGCAGATCCAATTGAACAAGTCACATCACAAATCCCAGGATGTATAACTTGTGATATAGTTGAAGACTTTGATTTGTATAAAATACTATATTTTGATGCTAGAATTAATTATTTTAGAGATATTCAAAAAAAGTTGATCAGGGATATAGATTATATTATAGAAACCATGAGTGGAGATAAATTTCCATGCTTATTCATTAAATGCGAAGAAGAAATAGCGAAAAGTGAATATATTGAGATATTAGAATCTAATGAGTGGCGAAATATTAGAAAACTTGCTAATGAGTTTATAAAAACAACAGATTTGCAGAATAAAAAATTAAAGGCATATACATATGAAGGGAAGAATATTTGGATCAAACGGAATTCTTAATGTAAGTGGTTTCGAAGAAGGTACTTACATCCTATAACATATTATTCAAGTAGCGGCTATGCCTCGGTCACAAGTGATGATTTTGACAGAGTAGTAGATTCAAGTGACAATTTGCTGCGGAAGTTCGTGAATACAAGAACGTTAAAAGAAAGCTCTGTAAACCAAAACATCAATTGGAGGAAGTGTATGAAAGCCCAGCGTTCAACTTACAATATCCAAAGTGCTGCTTTAAGTTTTCAAGAGGAAGTAGAGCGATTAAGACTGCAAGCAACGATGAGTTGGCAAGAAGAATTCAGAATATTAAAGTGTGAATTTGGTTGTGTTTAGTTAATACGATACTTAAACTATCAGTGAAAAGTAAGTAAAATAATATGCAAGATTAAAGAATGAAAAAGGAGGAAAATAATATGGGAGTTTCTATTTATTATAGTTGTGAGAGAGACCATAATCTTACCAATAGTGAAGACCAAGAGATGCTAGCTATTATTGATCGATACAATGAAGGTTTTGAACTGAAAGACATTGGAGAAACGTTTTATGCTTATGACTATGACCAGGATCAACCGACAGTAATCTTTGATGGTTCAACAAAGCTTCCTTTATCGGATGACTTTGAAGACTCGATTTATGCATTGTTTTATTGGCTAGATTGCTTGACGGAAATTAGAAGAAGTATTTCTGGTGGGGATTGGCATGTACATCTTGATGATAACGATGTCATTTGGGATGGAGAAACAGGTTGGCAAATGCCTGAAGGGTAGTATCCATATTCATAGTAAGAGCTACAAGAAACATGCAAAGTAGAATAGAGGTTATTTCATTATATTCAATTTAGTAGTGAAGGAACTGATTCTATTACTTTGCAAATAAGGAGTTGAATACATATGACAACAAATGAGATGAAAATGTATATCGAAGGCGCGGGAGATTGCATTGTCACGAAATCGCTTCTGAACGGGGACGCTGCCTTGAAGTGGATGTTCAGGGGAGAACCTATGGATCCTTATGATAACGGTTGGATTGCCTATGGCGAACGTGATACACAGGAGTATGTGGATGATTCGGATAATTTGTCGATTGTCGATTTTAATAGATTGGCTAATATTGAGCCAGCGGTACTGATGATCTATGAGATGCGTATAGGTGCAGATTTGGAATTTATGAGCGATACGACCGGAAAATATTTTATTGACTTGACGACAGGGCAAGAGATCAGGGACAAAGTGAAATCTCCTCTTATGGTAGCATTTGAGCAAAATTTAGAGTTTCTTCGCAAAGATGAATATACGTATGAGTATCTGCAAAGCTTGTTTGTGCCAAGTGAGAAGATACAACCGTTTGTGATGGGCGAGATAGACATGCCGACTGGAGAACTCGCAATTGCTGATCCGCTAGCATATTTGTACCAAGATAAATACGCTCAGCCGCTCAATCGGAAATTGCCTGCTGGTTCGTATCCGGTGGAATTAGCGATTTGTCATTCAGATATTGCTGGCAAACGGATTGCCGCTGCAAGGCTAAAGGTGAAGGAGCAGCGCGTTGTCCGCTATGAAACGGTGATGCCTAAAGGTAAAACGATTGAGCAGCTCAATGAGCCAGGAGCATGGTTTTTCCTTGGCGTCGATGCTGGAATGGCAGCTTTTTGCGATGCAAGTGTTGCGATACAATATCGAGAGTTTTTGAGTCGCTGGCACGCTGAACATCCAGAAAGTAACCATTATGATGATTATTTTGCGGATATTCTTGCAGCAAGCTATAGTCAGTTCCCTGATATGCAACGAGCAGGCGGTGATTTCATTGAATGGGCTGTTCCAGAAACCGGAAATAGGATTGCAATGTTCTCTAGCGGGCTCGGTGATGGATTGTATACTGGATTATGGGGATTGGACGAGCAAGATGAGGTATGTGAAGTCTTAATTCCATTTATGAATGTAGCGTATTTTTAAGGTTGGTGGATATTAATATGATCGGTGGTTTTGCTTCCTGAGTGCAGGACTGGCAATGTAAGTGATGCTGTCACTGAAAGCTCCAATATTGAGGCCGTTCCAGCTATTCCAATTTTCAATCGTATTCGTGAGTTGGATAAACAAGAAATGATGGCAATTTACCAATTTCTTGATGATAATAATTAATTAGAATGATTGTAGGGATCTTCTCAACAATATTAGTACGGTCATCAACCTAGCTAACGTGAAAAGAAGCTAAGCTATTCGTAGAGAGTTGATAATCTACGCTGGCTAGCTTTTTTTTGTTTTTATAAATTAGAAACATTATCTAGCTTAATTACGTTAATAAAATTATATGGAAGAAAACGATAAAAATAAACAGAAATAATGTTATGTAAACTTAAAGGAGGTAGCTCATGATTCAAACTTTGAACAAACGGATGTTAACTTTGACAGTTATCGCAGCTATATTATTACTCTCTGGTTGTGGTTTGAGTGAAGAAGACGTTATGAAAGAACTAATACCGACTGGGGAAGGAGAATTTGCTATACATCTGTTTTATGAAAATGGCTTACCAGAGAGTGAAACTAAGGATTTGAACATATTTCATAACTCTAACCCTACTATTACAAATGCAATTGGGCAGGTTCAATTTTGGGATCAATACCAAGAACGTAATGTTAAGTGGGCTAAGGCTCTAGAAATTAAGGAGTTTCCGAAGTATTTGGTCGTTGACAAAAATGGTAATGTGTTTAAAACCCCATATTTGAGTGTTGTAAAAGAACACATAACAGCATTACTGTTACCTGAGTGAATTATATTCTGCATTCAACTTAACAAGACAATGACTTCGATTGATGACATTGTCTTGTTTTTGAAAAGATATAAATACTATGAAAATTATCGTAATACAAGAATAAATTATAACGTAAATATAGTTATGTTAACTGTAACGCTGTAAAGAAAAAGGTGAAACCGCGATAAATTACCCCTCAACATAAAGCAACCAAAAAAATATTGAAAACGGCTAACAGAGAAAAATTCGACTTAATATAGGAATAGACACAAAGTACAAATGATAATTCAATTATTTGTACTTTACATTGCAGATAGACTATTACTTTACTATCAATATCAGTTATAATAGTAAAGAATACTAAGTAGAAAGTGGGAGAAATATGGGTCGCAAATGGAATAACATTAAAGATAAGAAAGCTTCAAAAGATGCAAACACTAGTAAAGTGTATGCTAAGTTCGGGATTGAAATCTATGTAGCAGCGAAAAAAGGCGAGCCAGATCCTGAAGCCAACCGTGCACTTAAAGTCGTGCTTGAGCGTGCGAAAACATATAATGTACCAAAAGCAATTATTGATCGTGCATTAGACAAAGCAAAAGGTAGCTCGGATGAAGTGTTCTCTGAACTACGATACGAAGGCTTTGGACCTAACGGCACTATGGTCATCGTTGATGCGTTAACGAATAATGTAAATCGTACTGCACCTGAAGTTCGTTCAGCATTTAATAAAAATGGTGGAAGTATGGGTGTAAGTGGTTCTGTTGCTTATATGTTCAATTCTACAGCAGTTATCGGTGTAGCAGATAAGTCAGAAGATGAAGTTATGGAGTTATTGATCGAAGCTGATGTCGATGTTAATGATATTATTGCAGAAGAAGATAACGTTATCGTCTATGCAGAACCAGATCAATTCCAAGCGGTGCAAGATGCCTTTACAGCTGCAGGAATTACAGAATTTACTGTTGCTGAAATCATGATGCTTGCTGCTAATGAAGTTGATCTTGCAGAAGATGCTCAAGTACAATTTGAAAAATTGATTGATGCGCTTGAAGATCTAGAAGATGTTCAACAAGTGTACCACAACGTTAATTTCGGTGATGAATAGTTGCTATTCGGATATCACAAAAATCTAGACTATGCTTGCGAAGTAACTTTATGACTACTAAGTAGTATATCAAGTTGTCACAAAATGTTTGGAAGGGGATAAGTATGCATATTGAAACTATCCAATTATGGGATGATCAAGAGCATGTTACACTAACAGCATATGTACCGTACCAGGTAGGTAGCGATCAAGCTAGTCAATCAAGACCAGCCATTATTATTTGCCCTGGTGGTGCTTATCTATACACTTCTGATCGCGAAGCAGAGCCTGTTGCGCTAAGATTTGCTTCATTAGGATATACAACATTTGTGTTACATTACAATACTTATTATGGTTCAGCTCCAATTCAACAAGCTAATCAACAGAATCCGAATGTGTTAGTGAAATTTCCACAACCACTGTATGACGTTGCTAAAGCTATTGCGGTTGTTCGTGAGAATGCAGCAAAATGGAATGTTCATGTCGATCAAATTGCAGTTGCAGGATTTTCAGCAGGTGGGCATCTTGCAGCTAGCATTGGTGTACATTGGGACAAACCTTATGTTAGTGAACATATTGGAGTAACAGCCGAGTTTATTAAACCGAACGCATTAATTCTTGGTTATGCTTTACTTGATAGTGTAATCTCTATGGAATTAATGAATGAAGAAGAAACATTGAAATACAAAGAGATGCTCAGCCTTATGAACTCTGTTGTTCTAGGCACATCAGAGCAATCGTATGAATTACTTGAAAGCTTCAGCCCTGCAAAATTTGTAGGAGCACATACACCGCCTACCTTCTTATGGCATACATCGGAAGATGATCTTGTTCTATCAGCAAATTCATTGCAATTTGCGATGGGATTAGTGAAGCATCGTATTCCATATGAACTTCATGTATTTGAAGAAGGTGGTCATGGTCTATCTTTAGCTGATCGAACAACTGCTGCTAATGAAGCTCAAATTAATCGTGCTGCATCGAGTTGGGTGGAGCTTGCCAATGAATGGCTGCAACGCAAATTCACTTAGAGGAAGTTCAAAAAGCGGACTTTGATAACGAGGACTATGCTAACGTAGCTTATTCGACATCGAATATGAAGCGAACTTGGGAAGTGTGGGACTCGTGTACCAATAACGTACACTGGAGTGTCCTCCTTCCTCAAGTAGCGCTCCATCTTCTCGGTTCTGAATGTCCGCTTTTTGAACCTTTATTGAAAGTGGAAGTTCAAATCAGTCACTTGTGATTACGATGAATATGCTAACGTAGCGTAGTCGACGTCGAATAGTAGTTCATAAT
This sequence comes from Paenibacillus sp. Y930, assembly GCF_056786375.1. Lineage (NCBI taxonomy): Bacteria > Bacillati > Bacillota > Bacilli > Caryophanales > Paenibacillaceae > Paenibacillus > Paenibacillus sp. Y930. The sequence continues at coordinate 210,784 of NZ_JBXCIX010000006.1, forward strand.
AATATGAGGTAGTTCTTAAAGTAGATTTTTCTACTTTAAGAACTGCCTCTTTTACATATTAATACGAAGACTTATGATAAATTAGAAGCATCAAGTGGTATGCCAGATGATAGCATTTATTTATACGGTGCTCGCTCTCGATCTGGTATGGGGATACAATGACTATTACGGCAACTTCAAAAAAAAGATATTCAGAAGCGACAACTACAATAGAATTAAAACGTAATAATAGTTATGTAAACTAAGGTGTTGATAAAATAATTAGTAAAAACAATAAATCTGAAATTGTCAATGATAGTGCTAACGATCGTTCAGTCGTAACAACATCGTTCAATGCGCTTACTTCAGCAACAAATGCTTCCAACGTGGTGGAGGATAGGTTACAATTATTATAACTGGTATTATAAGGTGTTTTTGATATATATAACAAAAAATAGCACCTGAAAAAGGAGTGAATACGATAGATTATAGAAGAATAAGCTTTAATATAATTTATGGCAGCCTAGTATTATGGGGGGTAGGCTATATTCTAAGTAAATATAGAACAACTAATTTGACTAATAACCACATAGAGTATATCATAGATATATAATATCTATGATTGATAAATTTCAATTGTAATGTAAAGGGGGAAGAAATATGAAAGTGTTCGATTGTATCATTGTTGGAGCAGGTCCAGCTGGATTAAGTGCTGGTCTTATCTTAGGAAGAGCGCGAAGAGAAATTGCTTTATTTGATGACGGAACGAATAGGAATAGAGTCACGCAGGAGTCTCACGGGTTTCTAACTCGAGATGGAATAAAACCACAAGAGTTTAAGGAGTTAGGGTTAACGGAACTGGAGAAATATCCATCGATCTCACAATTTAATACAACAATTACTGAGATCATCAAAGATAATGATCAAGAAAGATTTATTGTCAAAACATCGGATGGTCTAGAGTTAATTACAGGAAAAATAATATTGGCCACTGGGATTCAAGAGGAATTTTCTGTTCCAAGTATAAGGGATTATTATGGGAAAAGCCTTTTTAGTTGCCCATACTGTGATGGCTGGGAACTACGCGATAAACCTTTAATTGTAATAGCAGAAAAAGAAGAGCATGTGATGCATATGGCTAAATTAGTTTATAATTGGTCGCAGGATCTCGTTGTTATTACAAATGGAGTTAAACTTTCACAAGAAGGGCTTCAAGAGTTACAATCACGAAATATCAAAATAAAATCAGATTCGATCAAGAGCTTACTAGGTGATGGTGGTATGCTCACAGAAATTGAATTTGTGACGGGTGAAACGTTCGAATGTACAGCTGGTTTTGTTGTTCCAACCTTTTATCGTCCTAATCAATTTGCAGAGAAGCTTGGTTGTGAAGTTCAAGATAATGGATCAATTGTAACCGATGGTGCTGGCAGAACAACAATCAAAAATATATACATTGCAGGAGAAACTGAAAAATCCGGACCTTCTTCATTACTTATTTCTGCTGCTGATGGTAGTAAAGCTGCGTTCTCTGTAAATGCGGATTTGACGATGGAACGTTTTTAGCATACTCCGTTGCTATGAGGAACACATATATTTTCATAAGAGTACGGTAGGGTTCATTATTCAATGATAAACTAAAAGTATTGATATTTTTATTTGCAAAGGGGTGGTTATCATTCAAGTTCGTCTTACTCCCTTTAGCGATAAATGGGCTCAACTGTTTCAAGATGAGGTTAATAATCTTAAAGTTATTTTCGGAGATCAAATTACTCAATTTGAACATTTCGGCAGTACGTCTGTTTCTGGCATGTTGGCTAAACCTGTCATTGATATGATGTGTATTGTTAATAAGATTGAAGCAGTTGATGCATTGAATGAGAAAATGAATGATCTAGGGTACGATATTGTCGGGGAATGGGGCATTTCAGGAAGAAGATTATTTCGAAAAGGCGGAGATAATCGAACCCATCATATTCACTTTTATGAAAGCGACAATTCTCATATCGAGAGACATTTAGTATTTCGAGACTATCTCCGTGTCCATCCAGAAGAAGTTGCTAGATACAGTCACTTTAAAGAAGAGTTAGCAAGACAATATGAGAATACGAGTGAGTATAGTCCAGCGAAAAAAGCATTTGTGACCGAAATGGAGCAACTAGCATTTACATGGTACGCCGAAAAACCGACAAAATAATGTTAATGCTAGGTTAATCAATTGTTTTAGTGTAAAAGCTTTAAGCCAGATAAACTCATGAATATTGTGAGTTTATCTGGCTTTTTTCTCTATTCTAGAAAATCGATAATGAAACAATAGAGTTGGTAATGTTTGGATAGAGAAAGGCGACATTATATGCTACAATAAGTGCGCAAAACTCATATTTTGCGCACTTTTGATTTAGAGCGACTTTAATAGAGAGAGTCGAGCAAGTATGCGATATAATGTTCGCTTAAAACTCTAAAATAATGATAGAAACGCCTAATATCTTACAACACGAAGGGAGACACAGATCGAGATGGAACATGATGAATATATGATGGCTTTCAAGTTGTGGATGAAGCAAGCAGGATATACAGAAACAACGAAAAGAGAATATGAGCGCGAAGCTTTTTCTTTTCTAGAATATATTGAGGAGCTTCCCTTGCAACAAATTAAGAAGCTGACAGTTGTAAGTTATCTCGTACAACATAAAGAGCATGTGTCGGAATCAACTCGTAATCGAACTCTTGCAGCATTAAGAAGTTTTTTCAAAGCGATGAATGATTTTGAAATGATGCAGGGGAATCCAGCAATAGATGTAAAAAAATCTAAAACAGAAAAAAATGTTTTGCCAGTATATTTGGAGCAAGATCAATTAGAGAACACGATGAATTATATTGACGGGAAATATAGAGCGCGTAATCTAGCTATATTTTTGTTAATGGCTTATTCAGGTTTGCGTGTAGGGGAAGTCCATCGTCTTAATCTCGAACATTATCATCTTGAGAAAAGTTCAATTACTGTTCTCGGAAAAGGTCGCAAATGGAATGAGATTCCACTATCAGCTGAAGTGAATGCATATATGCAACAGATGGTGGAGCAACGACTCACTCCTTATCGACAAAAAGAAGACGCCTTTTTCGTATCACAAAAAGGGCGCCGATTATCGATTAGACAAATTCAAAAAATAATGTCAACGATGTTTCAGGCGATGAAAGAAGATCATAATGAGTTGCGACATCTGAAATTATCATGTCATAAGCTCCGCCATTCGTTCGCTACATTAATGTTACGAAACCAAGTTGATATTCGAATCGTAAAAGAATTGATGGGGCATACATCTATCGAAACTACGATGATCTATACACATATTCAAGATGATGATAAGAAACAAGCGATTTCATCTGTTCAAATTCCTACTATACCTAATCTAGAAATCGTTGACGTATCTCAGGGGTAGGCAGCAAGCAGGCTTGCTGCTTACCGAACCACCGGAAGCGATTCTTGGCAAAAAAATGATAAAAAGGATTGCGAATAAAGGGTGGAATGAACTTCAGTAGATGGATTAGTTTCCACGGACCGTCCAAATACTTTGCTACACGAATGGCACCTGTAGAGTATAAGTACGCTTTATTATTGTCAATACAAATAAAGCTGTCAAGATTAGTAGGTAAGTGAAATTGCTGAATGAGACGTTGACCAAGTTCGCCTTCAATTGCAGCATAGGACACTTTTGCCGTTCGATCTCTAGCAATGATCCATTGTGTAGCGCCATTACAGAAAGAGCACTGACCATCATATAGGACAATCAATGATGGAGTAGGAGGTTGAACTTCTGTTTTAATTGTCTTTGTGTCGTCATTAGTCATATGTGGCAACTCCTCTCAAAGCATTCATCTGATATAATCAAATTATGATGTATTTACCTGTTCGATAAAGAGAAAAGTACATTGGATATTTAGAACGTTTAGTAATCGTTCAGTATTATGTAGTGTATGTGAAGTATATCACAAAGTTACAGATTAGAAAAGGAGATTAACGATTTGATTATTGGATTAATAATTGCGCTTCTAATATATAGTTTATTAGTATTTTATATTGGATGGAGTGGATATCGAGGTTTTGGTTTGAAAGGCAATCGTTGGTTTATTGCTTGCTATAGTATCGTACTTATTGTACTGTCAATTTCATTTATTATTGGAAGATTGGGCAATGGTTCAGCTGTCTTTAGTATTATCGGTAATTATTGGTTAGCTACTTTTGGATTATTGTTACTTACATTGCCTGTCGTTCATATTGTTATGCTCATTATGAGATTTACAAAGATTGACCGTAATAAAACAAGATTGACAGCGACAACGCTTGTACTAATTATCGTATTAGGAACGTTAATGTATGGCAGTTATCTAGCGTATACTCCTAAAGTAACGGAATATAATATTGCAGTACAAAAATCTGGTGTTGAAGACTTGAAGATTATAATGCTTTCCGATACTCACTTTGGTTATTTATCTGGGATTAAGCATGCTAAGCGATTAGTGGAAGAAGTGAACCAACTCGATGCAGATCTTATTCTTATTCCAGGAGATATCATTGACGATGATCTAGATATTGTTGAAAAGAAAGGGATTTTTGCGATATTGGCTGGAATGGAAAGCAAGTACGGTGTCTTTGGATCACTGGGGAATCATGATAAATATCGTGGTCAAATGGATAAACTTATTGAATCGATAGAGACAGCTGATATAGAGCTATTATACGACGAAGTTTTTCTGCTAAATGATGAAATATATATTGTGGGCAGAAAAGATAAAACGGAAAGTGATCGATTAGCGACAAAAGAGCTAGTTGCAGGATTAGATCAAAGTAAGCCAGTATTTTTATTAGATCATCAGCCGTATGAATTTGCGGAGGCTGCTGCAGCTGGAATCGATTTACTTGTTGCAGGTCATACCCATAAAGGGCAAATTGCACCAGGAAATCTCATTACGAATCGATTGTTCGAGAATGACTATGGTTACTTGCAAAAGGGTAAACTTCATACGATTGTTTCATCAGGATATGGATTTTGGGGACCACCGATTCGTCTCGGAAGCCAATCTGAAATTGTTGTTATTCATGTAGATTTTGAATAATTGAAAGCCGGTAGAAGAGGGGATAATACCAACCCTTATTCTACCGGCTTTTTTTAATGTTATGCTGTTTTTTTATGCATTATATAAATGACTAATATTAAAATGAATCCAATGAATGCAAGGCCAGAAGCTAGCCAAGGTAAGCCACTAAGCCCCATATTCGTAATGACGATACCGCCAAGATACGCTCCAGAGGCATTCCCCATATTTAAGAAGGAATGATTAGAGGTGGCAACTAACATCGGTGCTTCGCTAGCTAGCGTCATCGTTCGTAATTGAATACCCGGGAAAATACTAAATGCTGCTACACCCCATATGAATATTGTAATAATAGCCAAAATAGGATTTTGTAATGTAATGGAAAGCACTGCAAGTACGATACTAAGAATCGCATAATTAACGATAAGATAAGGTAGTGTTTTCCAATCAGAAAGTTTTCCGCCAATCAGATTACCAATAGTAACAGATATACCAAACAATACTAAAATCCATGTTACACTATGTTCCTGGAAGCCACTTATTTGCTGTAAAATCGGCGAAATATAGGTGAACATTGCGAACATGCTTGCACAACCAAACATTCCAGTTACTAACATTAATAGTACTTGCGGCTTTATGACAGCTTTAATTTCTTGCTTAATACTCACATGACTGTTTTCAGTAATCTTCGGAATATACTTCCATATACCTAAAAGGGCAATGAAGCCAAGTATAGTTATTACTCCGAATGAAGCTCTCCACCCATATTGCTGTCCAATAAATGTTCCGAATGGAACACCTACAATATTAGCAATCGTCAGGCCTGCTAGAACCAATGCCACAGCACTACCTCTTTTGTGAGCAGGAACAAGATGAGTAGCAATTACAGTACCAGCTCCCAAAAATGTACCGTGTGCTAATGCTGTTATTATTCGAGCGGTGATAAGTAATGGATAAGTAGGTGCGATCATCGACAAACCATTACCTAGAATGAAAATAAACATAAGTAAAACCAACAATCTTTTCTTAGCGATCGAATGGGTAAGGATCGTTAATAGTGGTGCTCCTAATGCGACGCCTAACGCATAACTTGTAATAATTTGACCAGCTTGAGGGATTGTGACACTCAAATCATTAGCAACATTCGGTAGTAACCCCATGACGAGAAATTCTGTCATCCCTATTGCAAATGCACCGATTGTTAACCACATTAATGAAATGGGCATTCTTTCTTTCTCTTTAATATGTGTAATTGACGCTGGTGCAGTGTTACTCATAACTAGATTACTCCTATCCAATCTGTTTTCTATCTATACGAAGCAGATCTTATCATAGAATGTTCTGCGATTTATTACAATGCAACATCTTGGTTTCCTTCCTATAAATGTGATATATCTTGCTTTTTAATGATGTGATTATTGTAAACATTATGTATAATAATAGATGTGCGACGATGAATTAGAAAATCATTTATAGAAAGAATGCGAATAATTATGGATGAAAAGTTATTGTATATTGGAAGGATAACAGCAAGGAAGAATTGGAGTTTACCAAGCCATCATCATCCGAATTGGAGTGAAGTTGTTTTCGTAGTGAAAGGTGAAGGTGTTGTTACCATTAGCGGAGAACGCTACGCTGTTCAAGAGGGCGATCTACTCGTATATAACCAAGGTATTATTCATGAGGAATATTCATCCACAGCTAACCCACTTGAAACCTATTACTGTGGTATTTCGCATCCGAATCGTTCATTACTTATTCCAATCGAGAACAGACCAATTATTAAAACAAAAGGAAGTAAAGCTACAATTGAATCATTATTATCCTTGCTATATGAGGAATCGCAGCAGCAAAGGGATGCATTTCAAGAAGCTTCGGAATATTTGTTAATGACGTTAATGATATGGATTAAGAGATTATCTGAATTAGAGCAATCATCCAAAAACGTAGATAGAGATTCTGAATCTTTGGCACTTAGAATTAAAGAGTATTTAGACTTGAATTATTTACGTCATATTTCATTAAATGATATTGCCAATGCCTTTCATATGAACTCTTATTATTTGTCACATGTTTTTCGTAGTAAATACAATGATTCTCCGATAAATTATATTTTGAATCGAAGAATGGGAGAGGCAAAGCAGTTGCTTGTTCAGTCCAAAATGAAGGTGTCAGAAATTGCTCAAGTGTTAGGTTATGAGAACAGTAATTACTTTACTATATTGTTTAAGCGAATTATGGGGGAATCACCTACGAAATTCAGAAAAAGAGAGTGGCAGGAACGGATTAATTTGTAGATAAGTGTACAATAAATTCGTGAAATTAATTTTCAACAGATTCATCGAATTCACAATATAATGAAGAGTAAGGTGGAAGATATATGGAAGCAACATTGACTTGTAAATCATGCGGATCAGTTATTTCTTGCTCGGTGGATATATGTCCGACCTGTCATATTAAATCACCTAAGAAGATGAGTGATAAGAAAAAGCTAACATTGATCAGTTTTTTAGTTGTTGCAATTATCATTATTGTTATTATACCGATGGCAGCTTCACTACTATGGATGCAAGCGAAATAAACAAAGATAGAACGGAGGATAATACCTCATGTTCTACCTTTGTCTTTTTGTTAAGTGATTCGGTGAATAGACCATATTTGCCCTACATTGGATCCTGATCCTAAGTTGAGATTAATAGTTAATCCAGAGTTATCGTAGAATACTGCAAGTTGATCACCAGCTGAGAGATTGACTTCGGTATTAATAATAACACTACCTGAGGCGAGTAAAACTCGAAGCGTTAATAAGAGTAGAATACTTACATCTAATACTGGGAATGGACTTCGTGCGAGATCAGTTGCAGTTGGCGCAGTTCTTCGTAGTATAATAGCAGGCTCGCTTCCAGCACCTAATTGAATACCGATAGTAGCAGTAGTTTTATATGGTATCGTTACACTAATCTGATAACGTCCAGTAATTGGAACAGTATAAACTCCAGTTGTTGCGTTGAAATCAGCGGAAGTATAGTAGGGGTCTGCTGATAGCCAGTTCCCAATTTGTGCACCTGCATTAAGATTGGTAGCTGCTCGATTGACGGAGATTCCAGTACTCATAATGTTGGGTCCAGTCGCTCCAGTAGGCCCGGTTGGACCTTGGATACCAGTGGCCCCGGTAGGCCCAGTACTTCCTTGAATGCCAGTAATGCCTGTGGGTCCGGTAATACCAGTAACACCAGTAGCTCCAGTGATTCCTTGGATACCCGTAACTCCCGAAGGTCCAGTAGTTCCTTGAATACCGGTAATACCCGTAGGACCTGTAATTCCTTGAATGCCAGTAGCCCCAGAAGGTCCAGTTGTTCCTTGAATACCAGTAACGCCTGTAGCTCCAGTGATTCCTTGAATGCCAGTAACCCCGGTAGGTCCAGTGATTCCTTGGATACCAGTGACACCGGTCGCCCCAGTAATTCCTTGGATACCCGTAACTCCCGAAGGTCCAGTAATTCCTTGAATACCTGTAATACCCGTAGGACCTGTAATTCCTTGAATGCCAGTAGCCCCCGAAGGTCCAGTTGTTCCTTGAATACCAGTAACTCCGGTAGCTCCAGTAATTCCTTGAATACCAGTGCTACCTGTAGCTCCAGTAATTCCTTGAATGCCAGTTGCACCCGTCGAACCAGTTACTCCTTGGATACCAGTAATGCCGGTGGGTCCAGTGATTCCTTGGATACCAGTGGCACCTGAAGGTCCAGTAGATCCTTGGATACCAGTATCTCCGGAAGGTCCGGTTTCACCTTGAATGCCAGTAACGCCCGTGGGCCCAGTTTGACCTTGGATACCAGTAATTCCAGTGGAGCCAGTATCTCCTTGAACTCCAGTAACGCCGGTGGCTCCGGTTTCTCCTTGAATGCCAGTAACCCCGGTAGGTCCAGTAATTCCTTGAACGCCAGTGGCTCCGGTCGTCCCAGTAGTTCCTTGAATACCAGTGACACCTGTAGGTCCAGTGATACCTTGGATGCCAGTGCTACCTGTAGATCCAGTAATTCCTTGAATGCCAGTAGCACCCGTAGTTCCGATTTCTCCTTGAACTCCAGTTGCACCCGTCGAACCAGTATCTCCTTGGATACCAGTAATGCCGGTGGGTCCAGTGATTCCTTGGATACCAGTGGCACCTGAAGGTCCAGTAGATCCTTGGATACCAGTATCTCCGGAAGGTCCGGTTTCACCTTGAATGCCAGTAACGCCCGTTGGCCCAGTTTCACCTTGGATACCAGTAATTCCTTGAATGCCAGTAGCACCCGTAGTTCCGGTAGCTCCTTGGATTCCAGTAGCCCCAGAAGGTCCAGTACTTCCTTGAATACCAGTGATACCGGTTGGTCCGATTTCTCCTTGAACTCCAGTTGCACCCGTCGAACCAGTTATTCCTTGAATGCCAGTAGCCCCGGTCGTTCCAGTGATTCCTTGGATGCCCGTAACCCCCGAAGGTCCAGTTGCACCTTGAACACCAGTGACTCCGGTAGGTCCAGTAATTCCTTGGATACCAGTAGCCCCTGTAGGCCCAGTAGTTCCTTGAATACCAGTGCTACCTGTAGATCCAGTAATTCCTTGAATGCCAGTAACGCCTGTAGCTCCAGTGATTCCTTGGATGCCCGTAACTCCGGAAGGTCCAGTGATTCCTTGGATGCCAGTAGCCCCGGTAGCTCCAGTTACTCCTTGAATACCAGTAACTCCCGTAGGCCCAGTCGTTCCTTGGATACCAGTGGCTCCCGTAGTTCCGGTAGGTCCGGTAGCTCCAGTAATTCCTTGAATACCAGTAACACCTGTAGGTCCAGTGATTCCTTGGATGCCAGTGCTACCTGTAGATCCAGTAATTCCTTGAATGCCAGTAGCACCCGTAGTTCCAGTTGTTCCTTGGATACCAGTAACGCCTGTAGCTCCAGTTACTCCTTGAATACCAGTAACGCCTGTAGCTCCAGTGATTCCTTGAATGCCCGTAACTCCCGAAGGTCCAGTGATACCTTGGATGCCAGTGCTACCTGTAGATCCAGTAATTCCTTGGATGCCAGTGCTACCTGTAGATCCAGTAATTCCTTGAATACCTGTAATACCCGTGGGTCCAGTAGTTCCTTGAATACCGGTAATGCCCGTAGGTCCAGTAACTCCCTGAATGCCAGTTGCTCCTTGAATACCAGTAGCTCCGGTAGGCCCAGTAGTTCCTTGAATACCGGTAATGCCCGTAGGACCTGTAATTCCTTGAATGCCAGTAGCCCCTGTAGTTCCAGTAATTCCTTGGATACCCGTGGGTCCGGTAACTCCTTGAATACCAGTGGCTCCCGTAGTTCCGGTAGCTCCTTGGATACCAGTAATGCCTGTAGGTCCAGTGAATCCTTGAATACCAGTGACACCTGTAGTTCCGGTTATTCCTTGAATACCAGTAACACCTGTAGATCCAGTAATTCCTTGAATGCCAGTAGCACCCGTAGCTCCCGAAGGTCCTGTTGCACCTTGAATACCAGTGCTACCTGTAGATCCAGTAATTCCTTGAATGCCAGTGCTACCTGTAGGCCCAGTCGTTCCTTGGATACCCGTAACTCCCGAAGGTCCTGTTGCACCTTGAATACCAGTGCTACCTGTAGATCCAGTAATTCCTTGAATGCCAGTGCTACCTGTAGGCCCAGTAGTTCCTTGAATACCCGCAATGCCCGTAGCTCCAGTTGTTCCTTGAACTCCAGTGGCCCCGGTAGTTCCAGTAACCCCTTGAATGCCAGTAGCTCCGGAAGATCCAGTAACTCCTTGGATACCAGTGACTCCTGTGGGTCCAGTAATTCCTTGGATACCAGTGGCTCCGGTCACCCCAGTTGTTCCTTGAATACCAGTAACGCCCGTGGGTCCGGTTGCTCCTTCAGTACCAGTAACGCCTGTAGCTCCAGTGATTCCTTGGATACCAGTAACGCCCGTAGTTCCGGTAGCTCCTTGAATACCAGTAACGCCTGTAGTTCCAGTGATTCCTTGGATGCCAGTGCTACCTGTAGGCCCAGTAGTTCCTTGAATACCCGTAATGCCCGTAGCTCCAGTTATTCCTTGAACTCCAATGGCCCCGGTAGTTCCAGTAACTCCTTGAATGCCAGTAGCTCCGGAAGGTCCAGTAACTCCTTGGATACCAGTCGCGCCAGTAACGCCTGTAGCTCCAGTGATTCCTTGAATGCCCGTAACTCCCGTAGGCCCAGTCGTTCCTTGGATACCAGTAACGCCCGTAGTTCCGGTAGCTCCTTGAATACCAGTAATGCCTGTAGCTCCAGTTACTCCTTGAATACCAGTGACACCGGTGGACCCAGTAATTCCTTGGATACCAGTAGCCCCTATAGGCCCAGTAATTCCTTGAATACCAGTGACACCTGTAGTTCCGGTTATTCCTTGAATACCAGTAACACCTGTAGGTCCAGTGATACCTTGGATGCCAGTGCTACCTGTAGATCCAGTAATTCCTTGAATGCCAGTAGCACCCGTAGCTCCAGTTACTCCTTGAATACCAGTAACGCCTGTAGCTCCAGTGATTCCTTGAATGCCCGTAACTCCCGTAGGTCCAGTCGTTCCTTGGATACCAGTAACGCCTGTAGCTCCAGTGATTCCTTGGATACCAGTAACGCCCGTAGTTCCGGTAGCTCCTTGAATACCAGTAACGCCTGTAGTTCCAGTGATTCCTTGGATGCCAGTGCTACCTATAGGCCCAGTAGTTCCTTGAATACCCGTAATGCCCGTAGCTCCAGTTGTTCCTTGAACTCCAGTGGCCCCGGTCGTTCCAGTAACTCCTTGAATGCCAGTAGCTCCGGAAGGTCCAGTAACTCCCTGAATGCCAGTTGCTCCTTGAATACCAGTAGCTCCGGTAGGCCCAGTTGTTCCTTGTATACCGGTAATGCCCGTAGGACCTGTAATTCCTTGAATGCCAGTAGCCCCGGTCATTCCAGTTGTTCCTTGGATACCAGTAGCGCCTGTAGTTCCAGTAATTCCTTGGATACCCGTGGGTCCGGTAACTCCTTGAATACCAGTAACGCCTGTATCACCAGTGATTCCTTGAATGCCCGTAACTCCCGTAGGCCCAGTCGTTCCTTGGATACCAGTGGCTCCCGTAGTTCCGGTAGCTCCTTGGATACCAGTAATGCCTGTAGGTCCAGTGAATCCTTGAATACCAGTGACACCGGTGGACCCTGTAATTCCTTGAATACCGGTAATGCCCGTAGGTCCAGTAATTCCTTGGATACCAGTGGCTCCGGTCGCCCCAGTAGTTCCTTGAATACCAGTGCTACCTGTAGATCCAGTAATTCCTTGAATACCAGTGACACCTGTAGTTCCAGTGATACCTTGGCTGCCAGTGCTACCTGTAGATCCAGTAATTCCTTGAATGCCAGTAGCACCCGTAGCTCCAGTTACTCCTTGAATACCAGTAACGCCTGTAGCTCCAGTTACTCCTTGAATACCAGTAACGCCTGTAGCTCCAGTGATTCCTTGAATGCCCGTAACTCCCGTAGGCCCAGTCGTTCCTTGAATGCCCGTAACTCCCGTAGGTCCAGTCGTTCCTTGGATACCAGTAACGCCTGTAGCTCCAGTGATTCCTTGGCTGCCAGTGGTTCCAGTAGCACCCGTAGCGCCAGAAGGTCCAGTAACTCCTTGAATACCCGTAGCCCCAGTAATTCCTTGAATGCCAGTAGCCCCTGTAGATCCAGTAAATCCTTGAATGCCAGTAGCCCCCGTAGTTCCGGTAGCTCCTTGGATACCAGTAACGCCTGTAGCTCCAGTGATTCCTTGGCTGCCAGTGCTACCTGTTGGCCCAGTGATTCCTTGAACACCAGTGGCCCCGGTAGTTCCAGTTGTTCCTTGGATACCAGTGGCTCCCGTAGTTCCGGTAGGTCCAGTTGCTCCTTGAATGCCGGTAATGCCCGTAGTTCCGGTAGCTCCTTGAATACCAGTAATGCCTGTAGTTCCAGTGAATCCTTGAATACCGGTAATGCCCGTAGGTCCAGTAATTCCTTGGATACCAGTAGCCCCTGTAGGCCCGGTAATTCCTTGAACGCCAGTGGCTCCGGTCGCCCCAGTAGTTCCTTGAATACCAGTAACTCCGGTAGCTCCAGTGATACCTTGAATACCAGTGACACCTGTAGTTCCGGTTATTCCTTGAATACCAGTAACACCTGTAGGTCCAGTGATACCTTGGCTGCCAGTGCTACCTGTAGCTCCAGTAATTCCTTGAATGCCAGTAGCACCCGTAGTTCCGGTAGCTCCTTGGATTCCAGTAGCCCCCGAAGGTCCAGTACTTCCTTGAATACCAGTGATACCGGTTGGTCCGATTTCTCCTTGAACTCCAGTTGCACCCGTCGAACCAGTTACTCCTTGGATACCAGTAATGCCCGTGGGTCCAGTGATTCCTTGGATACCAGTTGCACCTGTAGGTCCAGTAGATCCTTGGATACCAGTATCTCCGGAAGGTCCGGTTTCACCTTGAATGCCCGTTGGCCCAGTTGGACCTTGGATACCAGTAACGCCAGTGGGTCCAGTTATTCCTTGAATTCCAGTAACACCGGTCGGTCCGGTTTCTCCTTGGATTCCGGTAGTTCCAGTGGAGCCAGGTTCTCCTTGAACTCCAGTAACTCCAGTAGGTCCAGTTACTCCTTGAATTCCGGTGTCACCTGTAGGTCCAGTATCTCCTTGAACTCCAGTAACGCCGGTGGCTCCGGTTTCACCTTGAATGCCAGTTGCACCCGTCGAACCAGTTACTCCTTGGATACCAGTAATGCCGGTGGGTCCAGTGATTCCTTGGATACCAGTGGCACCTGAAGGTCCAGTAAATCCTTGGATACCAGTATCTCCGGAAGGTCCGGTTTCACCTTGAATGCCAGTAACGCCCGTGGGCCCAGTTTGACCTTGGATACCAGTAATTCCAGTGGAGCCAGTAATTCCTTGAACGCCAGTGGCTCCGGTCGTCCCAGTAGTTCCTTGAATACCAGTAACTCCGGTAGCTCCAGTAATTCCTTGAATGCCCGTAACTCCCGTAGGCCCAGTCGTTCCTTGGATACCAGTGACACCGGTGGACCCTGTAATTCCTTGAATACCGGTAATGCCCGTAGGTCCAGTAATTCCTTGGATACCAGTGACACCTGTAGGTCCAGTGATACCTTGGCTGCCAGTGCTACCTGTAGCTCCAGTAATTCCTTGAATGCCCGTAACTCCCGTAGGCCCAGTCGTTCCTTGGATACCCGTAACTCCCGAAGGTCCAGTTGCACCTTGAATACCAGTGCTACCTGTAGATCCAGTAATTCCTTGAATGCCAGTGCTACCTGTAGGCCCAGTAGTTCCTTGAATACCCGTAATGCCCGTAGCTCCAGTTGTTCCTTGAACTCCAGTGGCCCCGGTAGTTCCAGTAACCCCTTGAATGCCAGTAGCTCCGGAAGATCCAGTAACTCCTTGGATACCAGTGACTCCTGTAGGTCCAGTAATTCCTTGGATACCAGTGGCTCCGGTCACCCCAGTTGTTCCTTGAATACCAGTAACTCCCGTGGGTCCGGTTGCTCCTTCAGTACCAGTAACGCCTGTAGCTCCAGTGATTCCTTGGATACCAGTAACTCCGGAAGGTCCAGTTGCACCTTGAATACCAGTGATACCTGTAGGTCCGGTAACTCCTTGAATACCAGTAACGCCTGTAGCACCAGTGATTCCTTGAATGCCCGTAACTCCCGTAGACCCAGCAGTTCCTTGAATACCAGTGACACCTGTAGTTCCGGTTATTCCTTGAATACCAGTAACACCTGTAGGTCCAGTGATACCTTGGCTGCCAGTGCTACCTGTAGCTCCAGTAATTCCTTGAATGCCAGTAGCACCCGTAGTTCCAGTTGTTCCTTGGATACCAGTAACGCCTGTAGCTCCAGTGATTCCTTGGATGCCCGTAACCCCCGAAGGTCCAGTTGCACCTTGAACACCAGTGACTCCCGTAGTTCCGGTAGTTCCTTGGATGCCGGTAATACCCGTAGCTCCAGTAATTCCTTGGATACCAGTAACTCCGGTAGCTCCAGTAATTCCTTGAATACCAGTGACACCTGTAGTTCCGGTTATTCCTTGGATGCCAGTGCTACCTGTAGATCCAGTAATTCCTTGAATGCCAGTAGCACCCGTAGTTCCGGTAGCTCCTTGGATACCAGTAGCTCCCGAAGGTCCAGTTATTCCTTGAATACCAGTAACACCTGTAGGTCCAGTGATTCCTTGGATGCCAGTGCTACCTGTAGATCCAGTAATTCCTTGAATGCCAGTAGCACCCGTAGTTCCAGTTGTTCCTTGGATACCAGTAACGCCTGTAGCTCCAGTGATTCCTTGGATGCCCGTAACCCCCGAAGGTCCAGTAACTCCTTGAATACCCGTAACTCCCGTGGGTCCGGTTGCTCCTTCAGTACCAGTAACGCCTGTAGCTCCAGTGATTCCTTGGATACCAGTAACGCCTGTAGTTCCAGTAACTCCTTGGATTCCAGTAGCCCCTGAAGGTCCAGTTGTTCCTTGAATGCCAGTAACGCCTGTAGCGCCAGTAATTCCTTGGATACCCGTAACTCCCGAAGGCCCAGTTATTCCTTGAATACCCGTAACTCCCGAAGGCCCAGTTATTCCTTGAATACCCGTAACTCCCGAAGGTCCAGTAATTCCTTGAACGCCAGTGGCTCCGGTCGCCCCAGTAGTTCCTTGAATACCAGTAACTCCGGTAGCTCCAGTAATTCCTTGAATACCAGTAACGCCTGTAGCTCCAGTGATTCCTTGGATACCAGTGACACCTGTAGTTCCGGTTATTCCTTGAATGCCAGTAGCCCCCGTAGTTCCGGTAGCTCCTTGGATACCAGTAATGCCTGTAGGTCCAGTGAATCCTTGAATACCAGTGACACCTGTAGTTCCGGTTATTCCTTGAATACCAGTAACTCCGGTAGCTCCAGTAATTCCTTGAATGCCAGTAGCCCCCGTAGTTCCGGTAGCTCCGGTAGCTCCTTGGACACCAGTAACACCAGTAGTTCCAGTGATTCCTTGAATCCCGGAAGGCCCGATAGGTCCAGTATCTCCTTGGATTCCAGTATTTCCTTGGATACCAGTGGCACCCGTAGTTCCGGTATTCCCAGTAGCTCCTGACGGATCACCGGATGGACCGGTCGGTCCCGTGGGACCAGTTGGTCCGTACATTGTCGGAATGGATAATGCTGTTTCCAATTTTGCTTGATATACTTTAGTGGCTTCTGTAACACTTTTTATCGTTTGTCTAACACTTTCATTAATTTGTAGAAGTTCCTTAATTGTAGAATGTGTAGGAGTTTGACCTGGAATTGTACCGAGTGCGTACTGAATTTTTTCGGCTTCTGAATTTAATATATGGCTTAATCCGATTTCTTCAAGCGCGATAGATGCAATTAATCTATTAATTGCATCTTCTCTTGAAATGGAATAGGGAGTAGGTATTGAAGAATCGTCATCTGTCACTGCTATTCACCACCTGCTAATCTGCATCATTAGAGGTATTCTATTACTTTATTGATTGCATTGTGATGAAATAGCATAAATTATCAAGATATCATTCTAGGTTGAACGGTACGAAGTCACTTTTCATTCGTGTTGCCGAATGCTCCCCAAATAAATAGTAATACAACAGCTACTACTACAGTGAGCAAAGGTAAAACGAAAATAATAAAATCTTGATACGTCATTACGTTCATTCTCCTTTAACATAGGAAGTATTGAAAAGAAATAGTCGCATTAATAAGTAAAGTGAAGGTATTAGTAATGCGAGTCCGAGAATAAAGACCCCGACTAATGCTATGGCCATACTTTCATTCGTAAAGTTCTCATAGATTGAAACGTACGGATAGAGTACATATGGCAAATGAGCTGCTCCGTATCCATAGAACGCAAAACCATATTGCAACATTACAAAAATGAATGACCAGCCAAGTTTCTTGTTTTTCAATACAAGGGAAACAGCAATAATAAAGCAAATCAACGATAGAACAAAGACCCATGCGATATTTAACATATTGTCGAAATGTTCACGATTATGATTGTAGATAGCAAAGAATACAAACAAGCTACTTAATATCGTTGGAATGCTCCAAACTAAAGCATAATTACGTACTACTCGATAAGCGGCTAGATCGTGGGCTTTATCAGCATAATAAGTGAGAAACATCGCCGAAATATATAACACACTAATTACTGCCAAAATAACAACGCTCCATGAATAAGAGCTTGTGAACAGTTTTTTCACTAGGAAGATAACTTGTCCAGTTTCGTTAACCTCCATATAGCCACCTTCTGAAATAGTCAGTACGGTAGATAATGCAGCTGGAATCAAGAGCCCACTTGCACCGTAAAGCAAGGTATACCAAGATTTTTTTGTCGTTCCATAATGATTGAATGCGTAATATGCGCCGCGAATGGCGATTAGCACGATCGCAATACTTCCAGGGATAAGTAAAGCAGTTCCTAGATAAAAGGCGGTATCCGGGAAAAAGCCTACGATCCCAACAAAGAAAAACACAAAGAAAACATTGGTCACTTCCCAGACAGGGGAGAGATATCGATCTATAATGTTATGGATCAAATGTCTTGTACCAGAAATGGTACTGTAATAGACGAAAAATCCCGCTCCAAAATCAATGGACGCTATTATTAGATATCCGAATAGAAACGTCCAAAGAACAGTGATCCCAAGTACCTCATAGCTCATATTATCACCCTTTACTTTTCATATAAGGCAAGTTCATCTTCAGCCTTATTGTTACGGAACATTTTGATAAGTACTTTAGTCGAAGTAATACCAAGGACAAGATACAGTAGAAAGAACAACAGTAGCATTAGATCAACATGATCAGATTTTGTTGCACCTTGGGCAGTTCTCATCAATCCACGAAGAATCCATGGTTGTCGGCCGACCTCTGAAAATATCCAACCATGCTCTATCGTCAACATAGCAAGTGGTGCGGCTATAACGACAGACCATAGCAACCACTTGCGATATATATTCCCTTTCTTGCGAACTAATTGAACGATGAACAAAGTGGTTATTGCAGTAAGCAGTGCGACATAACTCATTTTCATATCAAAGATATAGTGGATCCATAACGGAGCCCAATCTTCTTCAGGAAATTGATCCAATCCTATTACTTCAGCATTAGGATTATTAAATGCTAAGATGCTTAAGCCGTACGGAATAATCAGCGCATTTTTAATGTTGCGATTTTCATCGAGCGTCCCACCGAACACTAATGGTGCTTGTGAAACTGTCTCAAAATGCCATTCGGTAGCAGCTAACTTTTCTGGTTGATAAACAGCGAGATATTTGCCGGAAATGTCGCCAATTAGCGCAGTTGAAAGCATAAATACAAATGCACAAATCATCGTTAGCTTTAATGCTTTACGATGATAGCGATGTCTTTGACCTTTCAAATAAGCGAAGGCAGCAATGGCAGCAAGTATTAATGCTGATGTTAAATAGGCAGATGATAACACATGTGCCACTTTCGATGGCATCGCTGGACTAAGCATTGCTTTATAAGGATTGATCCCTACAATTTGCCCATCTAAATATGTAAATCCTACAGGGTAATTCATAAATGCATTTACAATGGTAATGAAGATAGCTGATGCTGATGACCCGATAACTACGGGAATAAGCAGCCATAGATGTGTTCTTTTATTTTTGAAACGGTCCCAGGTGTACATATAGATCCCTAGAAAAATCGCTTCGAAGAAGAAGGCGAACGTTTCCATGAACAGCGGAAGAGCAATGGATTGCCCCGCTACTTGCATAAAGCTTGGCCATAATAAGCTTAACTGTAGACCAATAGCAGTTCCTGTCACTACGCCTACGGCAACGGTTATGATATATCCGCGTGCCCAGCGTCGTGCCATAAGTATGTATTCAAAATCATTTTTACGGATGCCGATCCATTCAGCAAGTGCTATAAATAAAGGAACCCCGACCCCAATTGTTGCAAAGATAATATGAAACGCTAAAGTTAATGACGTTAACATTCTACTAAATACTACTGGATCATAGCTCATATTGTTATTCTCTCCTAAAACTTTTTGTTAGCTTTCTTATGCTGCTTTTTGTAAACAAAAAGTCACTTCGAAAGCGTAAGCTACAACCATTTACGCAACAAGGCTAGTGACATAATGCCAGCAACGATGAAACATACCGTAATCAATTTCTTTTCTTGAAATTGAATTTTTTTATCGCGATTCTCTTTGGACCATAGCGTATTTTTCATGTCGGCTCCTTTAAATATTGGAAGTAGTTACTTGTTCAGCTGTATATATCTTTCCATTTGATAGAAAATATATGTATAGGTTTAATAAATTTAACGGAAAAGAAGGAAAGGGATATTCGTCATGATTGCTTTAATCTCTTCATATAGTAAGTATGAGGCATGACTTGTAAGATAATATCCCACTAAATAAAGCTATACATATATATAAGTAATGGGGGTGTATGTATTGCAGTGGTATGAACATATGAATAATGATGATTTAATGAAACAAGCTAATATAATAGATGAAGTCATTCAGTTAGAATTCGAGATGGAGGATATAGATCAACCGTTGATTGAAGAGGTCCATCAACGCTCACAAATTTCTTCTGATGAACCTCCAGTAGAAATCAATCATGGTGAGCGAGTAAGGGCCTTATATATTCAATGGTTAGAGCTACTATTATATGATCAAACAGCGTTATCACAATTACTTCAAGCTGAAGCGGTACATATTCAAGCATTTCTTTCTGAAGATCGTCAATATTCTTCACATCCCACAAGACAAGAGATTGTAGTGTTTCAAGAAACGGTGGGAAAGGTTATTGATTCACTCAATGAGAAGCAAAGAATTCATATTAAGCTTCTTGACTCATCAATAAAGCTATTTGAGCAAGGTGAACGAGCTGAATAAGGAAGAAATTGAATATATTGAGCAAGCGGAAGGGATCATTTGGAGGCTAGCAACCGTAGTAAAAGCTAATATTGAGACTCTTGAGAAAATCGACAAACAAATTGAAAATCAGCTTCCTCACTTACGAGTTAATATAGAAGACGCGATCCTTATGCAAATGAGAACGTATCAAAAGATTAATGAACTATTCCCTCGACTTGAAGAAATAGAGGATGTCTATGTACGAAATCGCTCCAATACAAGGAGTGTATCAGACAAATCTATTAAACTATACTCTCCTCGAATTTGGAATATAATCAATATTGTTAGTAAGTTGAAACCAGGTCTGCAAAAAGATTCAAGGCACAAAAATCTTGAGGAGGATCTAGGTATTTCAATTGAAGCTAAGTATACAGCGACTAATGGAGAAATGAATAAACGATCCTATCAAGCGGAGCGTAAGCAAAAATTTACATTACGAGGAAATATGAATTATACCGACTACTTAAAAACAGTCGGTATATCAGGTCAAATTGGTCAAATCGCGATATTGGAACCGATTGTAACATCATCCAACCTAGTCTTGAAAAAAGACTAGGATTTCTTTGTATTGTAGAGTAATTAACAGCATGAATTAATTCGTCTAGTCTGTCGACGTACGCTCACTGCATTGCGTCGGTTATTGCAAAGACAGTTATGATTGCGTCTATTTACTCTATTACATTTACATCTTGAATGGTTTCTACTCATTGTAATCCCTCTCAATCTGTTCGTAATGATATACAATATGCGAGATAGAGAGAGAAAGACACAATATGGCGACATACACCTAAGCTTATTAGAATCTAATCTGAAATCTAACAAACAGCAAAAACACTCAAACTTCATTATAAAGTTTGAGCGTCTCTATTGTTTTACTCAGTACAATCAGAATCAGAATCTTCTTCGCATGAAGGTGTTTCGCAAAAGCTTTCTATTGTAGTGGATAATTGCATAAGTAATATTAACTCTGTTTGCATAACACTACTCATAGTTTTACGTACAGAATCGTTAATTTTCAAAATATCGTCCAAACAGGCAGGATCATATGCAGCATGAAGCGTCCCCAAAGCGAATTGTACTTTCTCAGCCTCGGCGTTGACAAGGTGACTTAGTCCAAGACCTTTCATCGCTATTGAAGCCATTAATAGGTTGTAAACGTCTTCCGTGGAGAGGGTTATTTGGGGATCAATATTTGGGATATTAGGTAATGACATTTAATGCACTCCTTCACTTATGGAATGTAGATTATTCATCATAATCGTCGTCGAAATCATCTTTATCGAGCAAAGCTATTGTACGATCGAGTTTTTTCAAGTTAAGCCATTGTCCCATGGTCAAATCTTCAATAAATGTTGACACTGCTCTGTTCATTTGGATAAAATCATTCGTGTTGAGACTGGTTGCTTCATTAGCGAAAGCTACGAACGCTTGTAATTTCTCCGCTTGAGCATTAATAAGATGGGAGAATGCTAGCTCATTCATAGCAACCGAGCTAAGTAAAAGATGTAGGCTTTGCTCCTTCGTTACCGTAATATCCGGCGTGATGTTGGGGATATTGGCTTGAGACAATGAAGATCACTCCTTAAAAGTTCTCACTTCATTTAATATATGGTACGATAAGCATGTCTTATGTCATAAGTATTATTAACTATTTACATGTGATCGCTTGGAGTGTTGGTATCATAAATTACAACGTTATTTAAAGGATGATGAACCACATGAAGGCCTATCGATATATAGCAGTAGGTGGCTTTATTGGAGCGATAATGAGATATAGCATTAGCGAGCAGTGGATAGCGATGCAACCACTGGCTACACTATGGATCAATATTATTGGGAGTTTCTTATTAGCGTTATTGTATAGTGTAGTAACAATTAAGATGCGCTGGCATCAAGAAATCCGCTGGGCGTTCGGAACAGGCTTGCTAGGAGCATTTACTACGTTTTCTACATTTTCAGTTGATATGCTACGCTATTTGGAGCAAGAACAATATGGAGCTGCTTTACTATATATGTTGGGAAATGTTGTCGGCGGAGGTTTTGCCGCTATGTTAGCCATAATAGTAGTAGAAAAGTTTAGGAGAAGGAAGGTAGCTACATGATTCTAGCGATTGGTGTGATGGGGGCGTTAGGTGCTTGCGCTAGATATTATATTAGTTATTATTACGGCACTAAAAATACGGATGATTTTCCTAGAGCTACCTTTCTTGTTAATATATTAGGATCATTAGTGCTTGGATGTCTTTTCTCAGCATATGAACGGACGATATTAACACAATGGATATGGTTATTGCTCGGTGTTGGTTTTCTTGGAGCATTCACAACATTCTCAACATTTAGTTATGAATGGGTCATGTATATGAAACAAAAGCAGTACATCAAGGCGTTTAGTTATATGATCGCTTCAGTTACAGTAGGCTTAGCAGCTGCATATGTTGGCTATTGGTTATTCAAGTAATAAAAATAACTATTGACAACGCTACCAATATGGGCAATAATGAACGCGTGTACATTAATACAGAATACTAAATAATCTATACAGGGAGAGAACGTATAATGACTAAATTAACGAAGCAAAATGAACCTCTTGTAACACATATTTACACAGCAGATCCTTCTGCACATGTATTTAATGATAAAATTTACATTTATCCATCACATGACTTGGATCATGATGGCCCTGATAACGATAATGGTGATCAATACAAAATGGAGGATTATCATGTTCTATCGATGGATGATATCGATGCTCCAGTTATTGATCATGGTGAAGCACTTCATATTCGTGATGTTGCATGGGCAAGTGCTCAGATGTGGGCTCCAGATGCAGCCTTCAAAAATAATATATACTACCTTTATTATCCAGCACGCGACCATGATGGAATTTTCCGTATTGGTGTAGCGACAAGTGATAAGCCTGAAGGTCCATTTAAGCCTGAAGAAAACTATATTCCTGGAAGCTATTCCATCGATCCCGCAGTATTTGTTGATGAAGATGATCGTGCTTATATGTATTATGGTGGTCTATGGGGGGGCCAGCTTGAAAAGTGGCAGTCAGGGGAATTTATTGCAGATGCAGCAGATCCTGATGTAAATGGTCCAGCACTTGGTCCAGTAGTAGCTGAGATGTCCGATGATATGCTTACTTTCAAAACAGATCCTCAAGAGCTTGTTATTGTCGACGAGAATGGCGCACCTCTGCTTGCGAGTGATTTGGATCGTAGATATTTCGAAGGTCCGTGGATGCATAAATATAACGGGCTATACTATTTGAGCTACTCAACAGGTTCTACACATTATCTTGTATATGCAACGAGCACGTCTCCAACAGGACCTTTCCAGTACAGAGGCAGAATTCTTGAGCCGGTTCTTGGTTGGACAACGCATCATTCTATTGTTGAGTTCAAAAATAAGTGGTATCTATTCTATCATGATTGCTCGCTTTCGGGTGGCGTTAACCACAAACGTAGCGTGAAATTTACCGAGCTAAAGTATAACGAAGACGGTACAATTGTAACGATCTTCCCATACGGTGAGCAGGCGTAATTGTTATTACTATACGAACGATAAAGACAGTCAGTTACATCATCTGCTCTAATAGATGTTGAAATTAATTATAATTGATCACAATAATAAAACCTACCTTAAGGCAATTACGATCTACTACTTAGCTGCAAACAGCTTGTAGCTTAATCGTATGCTTACTAAGGTAGGTTTTTACGTTTTCGTTCCTACTTCACGATGATCAGCGCTATCATTAACGAATCGTTTTCAGTGCTGTACTCCAGGAGATGACTTGAACCAGCATGCCATTCACCAACTTGCGGACTCACCCGACCTTCACGACTAGCTTCTAAGTGACAAAAAGTCGCTTCGAAAGTATAAGCTAACTTTTTGCAGCTAATTCAGTCAGACTCATTCAGTATTTCACATCATTCAACGAAATATCCGAGAGATCTCTCTTTATTTATTCATAAAATTTATTGCGAAATTGGGAAGGGGATACTCCGATATACCTGGAGAAACAATTCGAGAAATAAGGGATGTTTTCAAACCCAACATGTTCTGCGATTGAAGAAACTGTCCAGTGTGTATTGAGTAATAAGCTCTTCGCTTGATCAATACGAACTTTCATCACATATTCATTAGGCGTCATGCCATACATTTGCTTCATTGCTCGCGTAATATAGTTGTAATGATAATTGAAGGTGAAGGAGAGCCGTTCATTTGTAATTGATTCCTGATAATGGTTTCTAATAAAGTTTTCCACTTGCTCAGCTAATCTAACGATTGGTGTCACATCATCATTATTCTGCCTCATATCCATCATCTTCAGTAGCTGCTCGAAAGCATGCTGCTTTTTCCAATAGGCATTCGATTCTCTTTCTGTATTAGCCTCATTCATCTGCTCCAGTAATTGAAACGCTTGTTGAGGATAAGGAAAGGTCGTATGTTTCGGTAATTGAATCGTGTATGGAGTGGGGTAAAAACATTGCTGATGTTCCTCAATATTAAGCTTAATATGCTCCTGATCACTTTGCGTCCATGCACCTATACTTTGAAAATGAATCCAGTAGAACAGTATATGACCTTGTGCTGGTTTCACAGAATAATGAGATTGATTAGGCAATAAAATAAGCGATTGACCAGCTTCTAATTGCCAATGCTCGTGATCTTCACCAATATGTAAAGTGCCTTCTCGAACAAGAATGAAGTCAAAAAATCCTAAACTCGTTCGATTCGGATGAGTATCACCCGTTTCGTGAACTTGAAAACCGCTTTCTAAATAGTAGGGCGAGGGCGGAGCATTGAAATATAAATAGTTTATAGCATTAATTATAATCACTCCGTTAGTGTGAAATTTTATAATAATCAAGTTGGAATTCTGTATCGTATATATTCATAGTAACACATAAAATAGCTTTATAGAGTGTGAGAAACTAATAATACAATAGGAGAGTGTAATTATGACAGCACCCATTCAATTGACAAAACCTATTCAATTTATTCCGATGAAGCAAGTTAATATTGTTGATCCATTCTGGAGTCAATACATACAGTTAGTACGAGATGTCGTTGTTCCGTATCAATGGGAAGCTATCAATGATCGCATAGAAGGAGCCGAGCCAAGCCATGCTGTACAAAACTTCAAAATTGCTGCGGGATTAGCAGAAGGAGAATTTTACGGTTTCGTCTTCCAGGATACTGATGTCGCGAAATGGCTAGAGGCAGTTGCTTATTTACTATGTAAGGAGCCGAATGCCGAGCTTGAAGCGATCGCTGACGATATGATTACAATTATTGAAAAAGCACAGCAAGCTACGGGATATCTTAATACTTACTTCATTATTAAGGAACCTCAACTGAGATGGAAAAACTTAACAGAAGCGCATGAGTTATACACCGCTGGACATATGATCGAAGCAGGTGTCGCTTATTATCAAGCAACTGGCAAACGTCAACTACTTGATATCGTATGTCGGATGGCTGATGATATTGGAAATGTGTTCGGTAATGGAGAAGGTCAAATTCAAGGCTATGATGGACATCAAGAAATAGAGCTTGCCTTAGTTAAGCTCTATCATATTACCGGCGAAGATCAATATCTTCAATTAAGTAAATATTTTATCGATCAGCGTGGAACGAATACATTCTTTGTAGAAGAAGCTGAAAAGCGTGACTGGAGCAGTATTTGGCATAATGGTCGTATTCAAATTGATCCTGAGTATTTCCAAGTACACAAACCTGTGCGTGAACAGGATGTAGCAGTGGGGCACGCCGTTCGCGTTGTCTATATGCTAGCAGGAATGATCGACATTGCGAAAGAAACGAAAGATGCGAGCTTAATAGAAGCTAGTCGTACATTATGGAACAACATCGTTCATAAGCAAATGTATATCACTGGCGGAATTGGTTCTATGGTTCATGGAGAAGCTTTCTCGGTAGATTATGACCTGCCTAATGATACCGTCTATTCCGAAACATGTGCCTCCATCGGCTTAATCTTTGCAGCACAGCGGATGCTACAACTTGAGACAAAAAGCGAATACGCTGATGTGATGGAGCGTGCGCTTTATAATACAGTAATTTCAGGTATGTCATTGGATGGTAAGCATTTCTTCTATGTTAATCCTCTGGAAGTACAACCAGAGCAATGCAATGGACATAATAAAAATTACAACCATGTTAAGCCAGTTCGTCAAGAATGGTTTGGTTGTGCTTGCTGCCCTCCTAACCTAGCTCGTTTGCTAGCATCATTAGGCGATTATATGTATTCCGTGTCAGGCAACACCGTGTATTCGCATTTATTTATCGGTGGGACTACAGAACTGAATATTGATGGTTCTACTGTAACGTTGAAGCAAGCTTCTGACTTACCTTGGAGTGGAGTAGTGAAATATGAGCTGACGACAACTGCGCAAGTAGAGATGAACTTAGCGATTCGTATTCCGAACTGGTCGCCACAAACGACGATTCTCGTAAATGGGAAAGAGCTTCAAGTTGCCGAAATTACTGAAGATGGTTATGCGATGATTAAGCGTCAATGGCAAACTGGCGATATTGTAGAATTAAACTTTGATATGAGTATTAAACGTATGAAGAGTCATCCGAAAGTGAAAGCAAATGCAGGGAAAGTTGCGCTTCAGCGCGGACCAATTGTATACTGCATCGAGGAAGCAGATAACGGGAAATTACTACAGCAAGTAAAGCTACCGAGCGATGCAGACCTCACTTTGAAATTCAACAATGATCTGGCGGATGGTGTATATACGATTGAAGCCGAAGGGGTCAGCATTAACGCTCAAGCATGGTCAGATCAGCTGTATGCTGCTGATGTAGCATTCGAAGAAAAGCCAATTGCACTTACGTTCATTCCTTACTACACATGGGCTAATCGTGGCGAGGGTGAAATGATGGTATGGGTTAATGAGTTAGCAAAGTAATCAAAGTAATTATGCATTAATATTAATCCGCGTCTAATGTTAGAAGTTCATTCTAACTATTGAGATGTGGATTTTTGTTATGCTAATGGTCGAATAGTCTATGTTGTCGTTCTCTGCAATTAAATAACTAATCCGATAACTATAATATATTGATTTTTATTACATAAATGAATTTCGTAAAACTGCAGTATGAGGCTACAAACCTACATTATAGTACTAAAATACTATTATTCCCTACCAATTTTATAATATAAATGTATAATACTAGGTATGGATACTGGATATAGGAATGATATGATCATACATAAATTGCATAAGAAAACTAAATTTCAAGCAAGTATATCCTAATACACATTTATGGGGGACATTATGAGGAAACCAATTCAATTATTTATCGTTATGCTTCTATCTATTGCATTGTTCGTACCAACAACGGCTGCTCATTCGGGTAGAACAGATGCGAATGGAGGACATAATTGCTCTGCGAAATCAGTAAGCAAAGGTTTATGTACCGGATATCATTATCATTCAGGTCCGAAATCTACAAGTAGCAGTTCGAGTTCCACAAGCTCCAAATCAACTAAGAAAAGCAGTAGCAGTACAAGCACATCGAAAGCTACAACTGTCAAAAAAGTAGAATATGAAAAATCAACGGTTCAATTGTATGTTAATGATTCTTTAGTCAAATTAGACAATGATATACTTATTAAAGAGAACAGTAACTATTTCCCAGTTAGAAGCGTCGTAAAAGCAATAGGTGCAACTCTTGAAATAGATAAGACGTCAGATACGATCAAAATCACAAAAAATAAAAAGAGTTCAACTCTGTCAATGTCTAGTAAAAGCGTTATTACTAAAAATAATACGACGTATGCACCGATTAGAGATATTGTAGGCGATCTAGGAGCTACGATTAGATTTGACAAAGATAATAACAAAATTTATATTAGTATCAAATAATAAATGATTGACCGAAAGAATCAGGTCTCGAGCTAATGCTTGGGACCTTTTTATCGTTTCTAGTAATTGTATAATATGGTATAATGGAGGCGTGTTCATTGATCTATGTGACCAAGCAAAATGAAGAGTGGCTAGTTCTATCGTTCCGATACAATGCGGAGATCATTCAAAAAGTAAAAGAGATCAATCGCAGGTGGTACGATCAACATCAGAAAGTGTGGCTAATTCCATACACCATTGTAGCTGTTACACAGTTAATCGAACTATTGCATGAGAAAAACATCACTGTTGAAACACTTTTACAGGATGAATGTTATCTATTAGCCCATTGCCGAGCATTTACAAGAAAGAAGATGGAGCTGGAACAATTTCTTAATCCGCAAGGGTTTGTAAATGTTAACAAGAATGAGAAAGTGCCTTCTGAGCATGAAAACTATGCAAACATCACTTCACGGACAACTGCAGCAAAATTGTTAAAGACATCGGATGCTTCAACTACTACCAAGACCACTGGATTTCCCATATCCAAAATACTTCAATCAGAGGCAGTGCAACTGCAACTTGACATCCTTCAACAAGAGCTAAAACTACGAGGGTACAGTAAAAAGACGATTTCCGTATATAGGGGACATATTACACGATTTATCGATTATATGAGAGCAAGAGAGTTAAAAAGTGATGTAATTAAGGGTGTTGTTGAAGCATACGCTCTTCTACTTCTGGACCAGGATCGCTCACACTCCTACGTGAACCAAGCAATTAGTGCATGTAAATTCTACTCACAGCATGTATTACAGCAAACTGATACAACTCAATATGTAAGACCAAAGACGGAGAAGAAATTGCCGCAAGTATTGTCTTTAGCTGAAATCAAACTCATTTTCAAAACTATTCAAAATGAAAAACATCGTGCCATCATTATGATTACCTATTCATCCGGGTTACGAGTAAGTGAAGTCGTTCGCTTGAAGTTGGAGGATTTTGATCTCGATAGACAATTACTGCGGATTCGCCAAGGAAAAGGTAGAAAGGATCGTTATACTTTATTATCTGAAGCAGCGTGGCAAGCGATCATACAGTATAAAGCTAACTATAAGTTAACAAGTTGGCTCTTTCCAGGTCAACAAAGCAAAGGTCATATTACAGAGCGAACGGTACAGAAAGTATTTGAACAAGTGTTGGCCAAGACTACTATACATAAAGAAGTAACGCTGCATACACTCAGACATTCATTTGCCACACATTTACTAGAAGGCGGCATAGACATACGCTATATTCAAGAACTACTAGGTCACGAACATATAAGTACAACTCAAAAGTACACCCACGTAACAAACATCAACGCACGCAGCATAAAAAGCCCATTGGACATGTAAGTAGCGTGGCAGGCAACCACTGGCGGAAGGAAGATCAAGTCGAAGTCTGCAAAGTACGCAAATAGACTAAAGGAATGAAATAACACGAAATACGCACAACAACAGATCTAGGCACTATAAACGAAATACGCAAATAATGTGATATGTGAAACATCTGGATTGGTAAAACTATATAAATACAAGTGCTAATAAAAGCAAACAGAAGTAGCAACAATACTAGATCGTATCTCGTTGTAGTAAGTAGAAACGATTATTAAATCTAATTACAAGAATAATTAGTTTATCCTCGCACCATGAACCGCACCAGTTGTAGGTCCAACTATAATGTCAGACAACCCAGATGAAAACCATAAATCAAAATAGAATGAACAGAAACCTTAAGGGGAAAAAGCAATATAGATGAAGTCATTAAGACATATAAAAATGATAGCATGGCAACATTTAGGTTTGTGAAGTATTTCAAGAAGTCAGATG
>NZ_JBXCIX010000007.1:0-152383 GCF_056786375.1 Paenibacillus sp. Y930
ACTCCGCTCGACTTGCATGTATTAGGCACGCCGCCAGCGTTCGTCCTGAGCCAGGATCAAACTCTCCATTAAGGTGTTTGACTTGCTCAATTTGTTTCGCTTTTATCGAATCACTTCACGGGGTGAAATGATTCGATGACAGTTCTTTACTCGTTAAACGAGTTATATTTGACGTGTTCCATTTGTTCAGTTTTCAAAGAACTTTCTGTTACCATTGCGGTAACAAGATATTATGTTATCATCTTCTTCAAAGTAAGTCAAGCGCTTTTCAATTTTAGTTTTCAAAGCGTTTTTGACACGCAGTCCGAAGCGACAAGAAATAATATACCATGCGCTCCAACACATTACAACAAGTATTTTTTACTATTTCGTATTTTTTATATGGTCTTATTACTAGCTATACACAAGCAACAGTATAAGATGCTATTAATATGAATAACAATTCCCTACATCTTGATTTAATTATATTTGAATTTGTTTTGTAAAATAGCTTGTATGGTGTTGTGATGAGCTTTTATATAGAAAGAGCCAGTGAGAATAGAGCATATTATCTCCGTTCCCCACTGGCTTCCCTATTCATTATTACTCGTGACTACTACATTAACATCTCTAATACTACTGCTTCATCGTCAATAATTTGAATACCTAGATCTTGCGCCTTCGTAAGTTTACTACCCGCTTTTTCTCCAGCAATAACGATATCGGTCTTTTTGGAGACACTACCTGTCACCTTAGCACCACATGCTTCAAGACGCTTAGATAGTTCATCACGACTTAACGTTGGAAAAGCACCTGTAATGACGACCGTCTTGCCGAAGAATGGGTTATCCTCTGAAGCTACCGTAACAGATTCCTCCATCTCAGCTTTTACGCCCGCTGCAATCATGGATAGAATGCTTTGCCTTGCTGTTTCATCTTGAAAGAAGCTAACGATACTTTCAGCTACGATTGCACCGACGTCTTGCAATTGGATTAACTCATCTACAGTGGCGTTCATGACTGCTTCAAGATTGCGATAATGCTCAGCCAATGTTTTGGCAGTTGCTTTCCCTGTATTGGATATACCAAGTGCGTACAAAAATGACGCTAGCTCTCGCTCTTTCGATTTTTCAATCGCTTCAAGTAGATTATTCGCCTTCTTCTCGCCAAAACGTTCTAATGAGATAAGATCATCGAATGCTAATCGATACAGATCAGCAGGATCTTTCACATTGCAATCTATATATAACTGCTCCGCAGTCATAATACTGAGCGATTCGATATCCATTGCATCACGCGAGGCAAAATGAGTAATGCGACCGATTAATTGTGGCGGACACCCTAATTTATTATTACAAAATAGATGGGCACCGCGCTGCTCTAGCAAAGATTCACATGCAGGGCAAGCTGTTGGGAAGATGATCTCCTCACCTTGCTCCTCACCTACTTTACCTAGTATTTCAGGAATCACGTCATTAGAGCGGCGTATAGCTACAAGCGTACCTAATGCATGCTTGAGATTTTTCCGCTCGATATCGCCCATATTGTTCAATGTACAGTTTTGTACCGTTACGCCAGCCAGTTCAACTGCTTCTACTTTAGCAACGGGTGTTATTTTACCGGTACGTCCAACTTCCCATGAAACAGATAGTAGAGAGGTTTCCGCTTCCTCTGCTTCAAATTTGAAAGCTACTGCCCAGCGTGGAAATTTATCCGTATAACCAAGAGCTTCACGGGTACGCATATCCGTCAGTTTAATAACAGCACCATCAATTAAGAAATCTAGTGTGTTCCGACGCTCTGCAAGATCAACTAACTCTTGCTCTAATTCACGCAGTTCGGATGCATAGTATACATAAGGATTAACTTTGAAATGATTCTCTTGCATAAACTGCTGTAATTGACGATGGTTCTCAAAGGAAACCCCTTCTGCATAGCCAATATTATATATGTATGCATCTAGGTTACGCTCAGCCGTAACAGCCGGGTTCAAATTACGCAATGCACCCGCAGCCGCATTACGCGCATTTTTCAATGGTTCAATCGCCGTTTCATTGTATTTCTCCAAGCTTGATAATGCCATAATCCCTTCACCCTGTACTTCAATAATGCCGTTAGTGAAAGGTATCGATAGCGGAATCGAGCGAATTGTTTTCACCTGCGCAAGAATCACTTCACCTACCGCTCCATTACCACGCGTAGAAGCTTGAACAAGCATTCCTTCATCATAAGTAAGGTTCAGTGAGAGCCCATCGAATTTTAATTCCATGACATAGGATGGCTCGGGTAACTGTTGTTCCGGATTTTTGGCATTATAATCAGCAATAGCCCGCTTCATTTTCGTCTCCCATGCATGAAGTTGCTCAAGATTTTGCGCTTTATCTAAACTCCATAATTTCGCTAAATGCTTATGCTGTTCAAATCCAGACAAAATTTCTCCACCCACGCGCTGTGTCGGCGAATGCGGCAGCTTCTCTCCTGCCTGTTGCTCCAATGCAACTAATTCATCATATAGCTTATCGTACTCCGCATCACTTACTGTCGGTGCATCCAACGTATAATAACTATAATTGAGCTTATTCAATGTCTCAATTATAAGCTCCATTCGCTTCTGAGCTTGTATCATCGACATATATACCCCTCCAAATTCGCAATCAGAATGCTTCCTTATCGTAAGAAGATGGTTATCGCGCATAGGCAATACCATCTCCTTACTATATGAATATGATGCTGCTTTATACTTTCTTAATGGGCGCAAAGCTGGCTAGCAACTTCTTAATACCTACCGGTGCAGGAAAAGCGATTTGCAGCTCCATATCGTTATCTTTCCCCTTCACCGACACAACCGTACCTTCGCCCCATTTACCATGAGCAACTCGATCACCAGACTTATAGCTAACTGGACCACCCTCACTAGACTGCGATGAAGCCGCCTTTTTCGCTGCTTCTAGCCCAGACGTTACCGTTACAGTGCTTCTACCGCCAGTCGAACTACTTATACCTTGGCTACGAGAGCTACCATAACCAAAGCCCGATTGCTGTGAACCTGCGCTCGTACGAGCTCCACTATTATATCCGCCGCCAATACTACGAGTATTCCCACCATTAGGTGATACAATCTCACGTACCTCTTCGGGAATTTCCTTCAAAAATCGCGAAGGCATATTAAATGCTGTTCGACCAAACAATGTTCTCATCTTAGCTGAAGACAGGTATAACTGCTCTTCCGCACGAGTAATACCTACATAAGCAAGTCTACGTTCTTCCTCTAACTCCTCATTATCTGTTAAGGCGCGAGAATGCGGAAATACCGTTTCTTCCATACCTACAATAAATACGACAGGGAACTCCAATCCTTTGGCGCTATGCATCGTCATTAGAATAACGGTATCTTGTGACTTCTCTTTCTCTTCTTCATCATCGTTCATCGAATCAATATCTGCAATCAAAGCAAGATCGGTAAGAAACGAGACCAGTGTACGATCATCATTACGTTGTTCAAAATCCATCGTTACAGATAAGAACTCTTCAATGTTTTCGACTCGGGTCGTAGACTCAATTGTATTTTCACGTTGCAGCTCTAATTTATACTCGGACATTTCGAGAACTTTTTCCGTTAATTCCGTTACAGTGAGCTCATCAACAGCAGCACTTAGCTTAGATATCATATTATAGAAGGAAATAAGCTGTTCTCTCGTTTTCCCTTTAACATCGACAAGATCAACATTACTTAACACTTTATAAATGGATGTCCCTTGGGCAGCTGCTGCAGCGGCAAGCTTAGCAACCGTTGTATCACCAATACCACGCTTCGGTACATTAATGATACGCACAAGACTAATATCATCATCCGGATTAGAAATTAGACGGAGATATCCCAAGATGTCTTTAATTTCTTTACGATCGTAGAACTTAACGCCGCCTACGATTTCATAAGGAATTTCCGACTTAATTAATGTTTCCTCTATTAAACGCGATTGCGCATTCGTACGATAAAGAATCGCATGATCACTATATTTACGAGCGCTAGCCATATTTTTCTGAATGACTCCGGTGACGAAGTACCCTTCCTCACGATCACTTTCGGCAAAATAGACGGAGATTTTATTACCTTCACCTTGATCCGTCCATAGGTTTTTCGCTTTACGTCCACTATTGAGTGCAATAACAGCATTGGCTGCATTAAGAATATTGGCAGAAGAACGATAATTTTGCTCTAGCATAATCGTTTTAGCTTCGGGGTAATCATCTTCAAAGTTCAAAATATTCGAAATATCAGCACCGCGCCAACGATAGATCGACTGATCGCTATCACCTACAACGCAAATATTATGATGCTGATCCGCAAGCATACGACATAACATATATTGTGCGCGGTTCGTATCTTGATACTCATCGACATGAATATAGCGGAATTTATTCTGGTAGAACTTCAATGCTTCAGGCTCTTCCTTAAATAACGTAATAGTTTTCATGATAAGATCATCGAAATCTAACGAGTTATTGCTCTTTAACCGCTTCTGATACATCTTATATATTTTGGAAACGATGTTTTGGAAGTAATCTCCTGCCTTGTTTTCATAGGCTTCAGTAGAAATAAGTTCATTTTTCGCTGAGCTTATTGCCGCTTGTACAGACTTCGGCTCAACCTTCTTCACATCGATATTTTCTTCCTTCATACAGCTACGAATAACAGATAATTGATCGGCGGAATCGAGAATCGAGAAGTTCGAAGAAAATCCAATTCGATCAATATCCTTTCGCAAAATACGGACGCACATCGAGTGGAAGGTGGATACCCAAATATCACGTCCCGATGCTCCAACTAATGAGCTAACCCGCTCCTGCATTTCTCTTGCCGCTTTATTCGTAAATGTAATGGCTAATATACTCCAAGGAGCAACTCTATTCTTCTCAATGAGATAGGCGATACGATGCGTTAAAACTCTAGTCTTCCCACTACCTGCTCCTGCCATAATAAGCAATGGACCTTCTGTCGCTTTCACTGCTTCTCGTTGCGGAGCATTCAGCTTCTGCACCGCATCTTCGATACTAAACGAACTAAACATCTATCCCACTCCTTTAAACTTTTAATTTATAATAATTGCGCCGACTTTATCGATTTAACTGCTTGTACCGTTGTTAATGCTGCTTCTATATTACTATATACAATATTGCCTACAACTACAGTATGCGCATATTGGGCTGCCTTACTAGCACGCTCCGCACCATCTATCCCGCCACCATAGAACAATCGCGCTTGTTCTACTTCCGAAGCAATCCGTCTTAATAAGCTCATTTCGCCAAATGTACCGCTATATTCGATGTAAAGGAGAGGCAAACGTAACAAGCGATCAGCCATCCAAACATAAGGAAGTACCTCTTGCGTGGATAAGGATGCGTCTGCACCAGATACTTGAGCGGCAGTACTATCTTCATTGAGCACAATATATCCAGAAGCAGCTGTCATCTGCCAAGGTACAAAATGTCCGTACGTCTGCAAACCTTCCAATTGATTCAACATCAAATAGTCCGCTCGCTTCGTATTGAGCACAAACGGCACAAAATAGCCGTCAAAGCCAGGAACAGCTCCATCCATCGTCGACACTTCTAGTACGCAATCCACACTGTAACGCCGTATGCGAGATAATAAGTCTACCGTATTTTCGTAAGTAACACCACTTGAGCCACCAACAATAATCGCATCTGTGCCCGACATACAAATAAGCTCCAACTGTTCATCGCTTAATGCACGATCAGGGTCAAGCTTAAAAACATGCTCCCACTGTGAAAACCATTCAATATCCACATTTCCCCTCCTAAAACTTTTTGTCGACTTCATGTAAAGCTTCCTAGTAAAAAAGTTACTTCGTAAGCATACACCTAACTTTTCATTATCTACTTGGTACTCTACTCGTAAATGAAAAGTAGCTTCGAAAGCATTAGTATAACCTTTGTTAACTTTACGAAAAGCTGCCTAGTAGCAAACAGTTACTTTGAAAGTATAAGCTAAGCATGCTACAGAAAAGGTCAAGTCCTCACACACGACTTGACCATATCCCTAAGTTGATTATATATGTCACTACTATGAATGTTACTTCGGGATCACAAGCGATCCGTTACTTCACAAGTGAGCCACGAGTTACCCCCAGCTGATTCGTCGCCTTCAAACCTCTCCATACTTGCGTGCCCGTAATCTTGCCATCAAGTGCATCGCGATACAATTGTATTACCTCTTGCACCTTATCCGCATCTTCTTCCAAGAACTCTACGCGATATTGCTCTACGCCCAGTTCAATAAAGTTTTTCAAATATTCTGCACCAGATTGTTCAACTGCATTGTATACCGTATTACGACAGCCTTCATCCACTCGAACAGGATGACTCATACCAATACGATCTTGTAGTGATGCTCTTGATGTTTCACAAGGGCGACCACAGTTCGTAAAGTCTGTTCCTTCACTTAAGAACGTACAATATACACAGTGCTCCGTATGGAACATCGGCAAATGCTGATGGATAACGACTTCAATCTGACTCGTATTGGAACGCTCCAACAGATCAACCATTTGTTGAATATTCAAATCATACGACGGCGTTACTGCA
Source organism: Paenibacillus sp. Y930 (assembly GCF_056786375.1). Classification (NCBI taxonomy): domain Bacteria; kingdom Bacillati; phylum Bacillota; class Bacilli; order Caryophanales; family Paenibacillaceae; genus Paenibacillus; species Paenibacillus sp. Y930. The sequence goes on from NZ_JBXCIX010000007.1 coordinate 6,586, forward strand.
TCTAGTCCACTTTCAAGGAATAGATTAACTGCTTTATGATTGGCAATATTTAACGAGAAGTCACCGATCAATTTCGGGAAAGGTACATCTGGATTGGCCATTTTAGCGCGCAAATAATAATATAGCGCACCTGTATTACGGACAAGCACCGCATCTGGCTTTAGCTTCAATATATTCGCATGATAGCCGTTCTCGTTCGGCATATGAATACGAGGCGTTGCTAATGCGATTTTCTTGCCAGCATTGCGAGCTAACTCTATCGCTGCTGGGAACTGCTTAATAAATTCAAAATCAGCATAAATGAAATCTACATCAGCAGCAATTGCACCTTCGACCTGCTCCAATGTGCGGCATAATGCAGTTAGCTTCGCATCACGACCATTACTCATTGGTTTAGACTGATTTTTATTATCGAATGCATCATCTTGCGCATTCACTTCACGTTTAATATAGATAGGCGGCTTCGGACGTTCTCCTGCCAATTGCTCTACAGCTTCACGACGCAAACGATTCAGTTCACGCATCGGAATAATAAGATCACCTTGCAGTAACACTTCTAATTGATCGAGCTGATATACCGTACCACCTAGACGCCCTAGCTGTTCCTCTAGTAGTGCAGCATCCATCGGACGTTTCATTGCTTCCTCAAGCAATAGCTCAGAAGCAATTTCTACAGTCGTTCCTTTTTCTACATCTGTCCACCACGTGCGTAGTGGTTCGCCGACTGCCCCCGTTACTTTAACATGAAGCGGGAATACACGATAAGGCTTATCCGTTTCAAATGAAGCACGTAGCGCTCTATCAAGTGCAGGGTCATTCGTTTTCCAAACGCGATCGCCTACATGAACCTTGCGTAAATCTACATCATTACGACCAGGTACAAGCTCAATAAGAATACCTTCCGGCGCTTCTTCTTCTAACTTCACACCTTGACGACGGACATCATATACACGTCCGCCTTCTTCTTTCTGCGTCGGATCTCCAGCATCAAATACTACACCATCGCCACGCTTAAGTGGAGCTTCAAGACGAAGGGTTACTGCATCACGCATGACGCGTTCTACTTTACCAAGGTATACACCACGACTTTTCGGGAAAGTACCATCAACTAGTTCCTTATTATTCGTACCATCTAGGAAACCATGCGTAAATCCACGAGAGAAACTTTGTTGTAACTCACGAACTTCTTCTTTGGATGGTTTGGAGGAATCTCCATCGAAATATTTATCAATCGCTTTGCGATATTTACTTACTACGTTTGCTACATACTCAGGTGTTTTCAAACGACCTTCTATTTTGAAAGAAGTTACTCCTGCTTCAATTAACTCAGGGACAATTTCGATCGCTGCCAAATCTTTCGGAGATAATAGGTAAGCTACAGCTCCCATTGGTTTTTGTTCGCCATCAACGATAAGATCATAGGGCAAACGACAAGCTTGCGCACATTCACCACGATTGGCAGAACGACCGCCCCACATTTCAGATGTTAAGCATTGTCCCGAATAAGATACACATAGTGCGCCATGGACGAATACTTCCATTGGTAGCTTCGCTTGTTGACCGATTGTTTTAATTTGTTTCAAATTATTTTCGCGACCAAGTACAACACGTTCCAAATCGAATGGTTTCGTAAATTCCACTGCTTCAGGTGATGTAATGGTCATCTGTGTTGAACCATGAATTGGGAAATCAGGTGAAAGCTCACGAATGAGCTTAACAAGACCTAGATCTTGTACAATAACAGCATCTACACCTGCATCGATACACATTTCGATTAAGCTTTGAGCATCTCTTAATTCATCTTCAAATACAAGTATATTGAAAGTCAAAAAGCCCTTCACCCCGTACGTATGCAAGAAGGACATAATTTCTGGAAGTTCTTCACTTCTAAAGTTGTTGGCACGTGCACGTGCATTAAATTTCTCCACCCCGAAAAAAATCGCATCTGCGCCGTTAGCAACGGCAGCACGCATACAATCCCAATCTCCAGCAGGCGCTAATAGTTCAATATCCGATCGTGTTAAAGTCATATTTATAGTCCTCTCATTATCGTAATCTCATGGATTACGATGATCTTTGATGCGATATATGATAAAAGTGGCATTAGTCCAATCTATCTTTTTTCTAGTTAATAGTGTAACAAAGCTTAGCCATTTATTCCACAAGACATTACTGGCATATTCACTTTAATAGATAATTCAAAAAGTAAGCTTTATAACGTATTTGTCTACTTATTATGTGATTTTGTCATTACACTTGAAGTTACCTTCTATTAAAGGCATTATAGTAGTATAGTCTTTATGATTCACATCATAAAAAATTTCAACCATAATTAGTTAATACTTCCGAAGTGATTGTTCATTTACGAGAAGTACAACAAGATGCCCACGAAAAATTTTAGGAGGTTATTTTAGATGAAATTAGGCGTATTCGCGGTATTATTCTCGCAAAAACCATTTGAAGAAGCTTTAGATTATATTGCAGCAAAAGGGCTTGATGCTATTGAAATTGGTACAGGCGGTTATCCTGGCAACGCACATTGTGATCCAGATGTATTGCTTGCTGATGCTGGAAAATTGAAAGCGTTTAAACAAGCGGTGGAATCTCGCGGACTAATGATTAGTGCACTTAGCTGTCATTCCAATCCACTTCACCCGCAAAAACATCTTGCGCAAGCAGATGATGCGGTCATTCGTAAAACAATCGAGCTTGCTAATCGTCTTGAAGTTCCCGTTGTAAATACGTTCTCTGGCTGCCCTGGTGACCATGAAGATGCAAAATATCCAAACTGGCCTGTAGCTCCTTGGCCAAATGACTTCCAAGAGATATTAACATGGCAATGGGAGCAAAAGGTTATTCCTTATTGGTCTGACATTAACAATGTAGCTACTGACGCTGGTGTTAATATCGGTCTTGAATTACATGGCGGCTTCTCTGTTCATAGCCCTGCAACAATGCTTCGTCTACGTGAAGCAACTGGTAAAGCAATCGGCGCTAACCTTGATCCAAGCCATATGTGGTGGCAAGGTATTGACCCTGTTCAAGCGATTCATATTCTTGGACGTGAAGGTGCCATTCATCACTTCCATGCCAAAGATACAACTATTGATCCTGTTAACGTTAACCGTTATGGTCTAACTGATATGCAAAGCTATGCCAATATGCTAGATCGCGCTTGGCAATTCCGCAGCGTAGGTTTCGGACATGATCTGAAAACTTGGGCTGACATTATGAGTGCTCTACGTCTAGTAGGTTATGACTACGTTGTTAGTATCGAGCATGAAGATGGCTTGATGTCCGTTGAAGAAGGATTCTCAAAAGCAGTAGAAAATCTACAGCAAGTACTTATCCGCGAGCCGCTAGGCGACATGTGGTGGGTATAATTCTTACATCTATAGATCATGAAAAAAAGTTCCACCGATAACGGTGGAACTTTTTTTCATCAAACCTTAGCTATCCATTGAGAAATCATAATAACATCAATCAATAGGAATACCGCTAAAGCAACAACTGCAAAACCTAAGGCAAATTTATTCTTTTTCTTCTCTTTAAGCAAACGAATAAACCCAATTCCAATAACTATTGTAAATGCTAGCATGAACCAATCAAATGGATCAATTATCGCTACTTTTGTTACCTCTTCTGTTACTTCTGTTGCCAAAAACATGAAGAATACCCCCTTTATTCACAGCTGTCCTATTATTTATATATCGTATCTCGTATGCCGCCAACAAGCAAGTGTGAATAGTAAATGTTGGGGGCATTGTCACGTAATGTTCACAATTAGAGCTGAATTATGTAAGCTATGATGGATTAATCTTATTTAGCGCATCCCATCATAGCTGATCTTACATATCTTATCCCTGCATAGCACTTTCTATTACTTTTGACTAACAAGCCTTTGCTGTGAGCGAAGTCGGTCACGTTCAAGAATTGGTGCAAGATATTTGCCTGTGTAGGATTCTTTCACCTGCACAACTTTTTCAGGTGTGCCTGTTGCAACGATCATACCACCGCCATTACCACCCTCAGGACCAAGATCAATAATATAATCTGCCGTCTTAATGACATCAAGATTATGCTCAATAACTAGCACAGATTCTCCTGAATCAACTAGACGATGCAATACATCCAATAATCGCGCAATATCATGTGCATGTAATCCCGTTGTCGGCTCATCAAGAATATATAATGTTTTGCCTGTACTTCTACGATACAATTCAGCGGCTAGCTTCACACGCTGTGCTTCACCACCAGAAAGTGTTGTCGCAGGTTGACCAAGCTTCATATATCCCAATCCAACATCAAACAAAGTAACTAATTTACGTTGAATTCGCGGAATGTTTTCAAAGAACGCACAACCATCCTCGATCGTCATACCAAGTACTTCAGCAATACTTTTCCCTTTATACTTCACTTCAAGCGTTTCACGATTATAACGTTTACCTTTACAAATCTCGCACGGAACGTATACATCTGGCAAGAAATGCATTTCGATTTTGATAATACCATCGCCACGACAAGCTTCACAGCGACCGCCCTTCACATTGAAACTGAACCGACCCTTCTTATAGCCACGCACTTTCGCTTCATTCGTCGATGCATATAAATCCCGAATATCATCAAAAACTCCTGTATAAGTTGCAGGATTAGAGCGTGGTGTTCGCCCAATTGGCGATTGATCTATTTCAACAACTTTTTCGATATGCTCTAGACCACGAACCTCTTTATGTTCGCCTGGCCGCGTTTTCGCGCGATTCAGATCACGGGCAAGTACTTTATAAAGAATTTCATTCACAAACGTTGATTTACCTGAGCCTGATACTCCCGTAACCGCCGCAAATATTCCTAATGGAATTTTAACCGTAATATTACGCAAATTATTTTGCTTTGCTCCGACAACTTCAATCCAGCGATCACTTGTTGCTCTGCGCTCCATTGGTACTTCTATAAAATCTTTACCACTTAAATAACGGCCCGTAATAGAATTATCGTCAGCCATAATTTCAGCTGGTGTACCTTGAGCAATAATTTGCCCACCATGAATACCCGCTCCTGGACCAATATCAATAATATAATCTGCCGCCAGCATCGTATCTTCATCATGCTCAACAACGATCAACGTATTACCTAGATCTCTCATATGAATTAATGTTTCAATGAGGCGATCATTATCTCGTTGATGTAGACCAATACTTGGCTCATCGAGAATATATAATACACCCATGAGACTAGAGCCGATTTGCGTCGCCAAACGAATACGCTGTGCTTCGCCACCAGATAATGTACCTGCTGCACGGCCAAGTGAAAGATAATTAAGCCCGACATTAACGAGGAAACCTAATCTATTCGTTAACTCCTTCAATATTAGACTAGCTATTATAAATTCCTTATCTGTTAATTGTAGCTGTGCGAAGTATTGCTCCGCATCTCCAATCGATAAGCTCGTTACATGGGCGATATTGACATTATCAATCGTTACAGCTAATGTCTCCTTGCGCAGACGCTGTCCTTTACAGGAATTACACGGCTTAGCACTCATATACCCCGCAATATGTTCACGCATCATCTCCGATGCCGTATCACGATAGCGACGTTCAAGGTTATGAACGACTCCTTCAAAGGGAACAAATGCTTCTTTTCTAGCTCCGAAATCATTTTCATATAGAAAACGAACTTTTTCTCCATTCGTTCCATAAAGTAATTTCTTCATCTGTTCACTATTGAGCTCACTTACCGGTACATCCTGTGGAATATTATAATGTTCTGAAACTGACTTCAAAAATTGTGGGTAGTAATTAGAAGTACTCCCCGCCCATGCTAGAAATGCTCCTTCTGCGATTGACTTTGAAAAATCAGGTATGAGTAGCTCAGGATCCACAATCATTTTTGAGCCTAGTCCGTCACATTCAGGACAAGCTCCATAAGGACTGTTGAAGGAGAACATACGTGGAGCAAGCTCTTCAATGCTAAAGCCACATTCAGGACAAGCTAAGTTAGAACTAAATAGCAATTCCTCTTGATCCATCACATCTACTAGCACTCTACCTTCGCCAAGATTAAGTGCTGTTTCTAATGAATCAGCAAGTCTTGATTCGACATCTGCTTTGACGACAATCCGATCAATAACAACTTCGATACTATGCTTCTTATTTTTATCAAGCTCAATTGTTTCAGTAAGCTCTCTAATTTCACCATCTACTCTTACGCGTACATAACCTTGCTTTTGCATATCAGCCAGCAGCTTCGTATGCTCGCCCTTTCTACCTGAAACGATAGGCGCCAATATTTGCAAGCGAGTACGTTCCTCAAACTCCATAATACGATCGACCATTTGCTCAACCGTCTGAGCAGTAATTTCAATACCATGCGTTGGACAATGCGGTTTGCCGATGCGAGCAAATAATAGTCGCAAATAATCATAAATTTCAGTTACCGTTCCAACTGTAGAACGTGGGTTGCGACTAGTTGTCTTCTGATCGATCGAAATTGCAGGAGATAAACCTTCAATCGAGTCAACATCGGGCTTATCCATCTGTCCAAGAAATTGTCTTGCGTAGGAACTTAATGACTCAACATAGCGACGTTGGCCTTCTGCATAGATCGTATCGAATGCGAGTGAAGATTTCCCTGATCCACTTAGACCAGTCAATACTACAAACTTATCTCGAGGAATCGTTACATCAATGTTCTTCAAATTATGTGCGCGAGCACCTTTTACGACGATTTTGTCAATTGCCACATCATTTCCCCCTAAAACTTTTCATACTATATGAAAATTTGCATCGTGATCACAGTTGGATAACTAGAGTTCCCTATCCTAGTTGTTCTGCTTTTAGTTCCAACAACGCATCCCTCAGCTCTGCCGCACGTTCGAACTGCAGGTTTTTCGCTGCATCTTTCATTTCCACTTCCAGCCTTTGAATAACTGTTGCCAATTCCTTCTTCGTAAGTTTCTTATTCGCTGCATCTGTTAAATAATCCGCCTTAGATTCTGCAACTTTCGTCGCTTCAATAACACCTTGAATATCTTTTTGGATCGTCTGAGGCACTATACCATTCGCTTCATTATGTGCAATCTGTATATCGCGACGACGAGATGTCTCATTCAATGCAAGATCCATAGAATTCGTAATCTTATCTCCATACATAATAACAAAGCCCTCACTATTACGTGCTGCTCTACCAATCGTCTGAATAAGTGAGCGCTCAGAACGTAAAAATCCTTCTTTGTCAGCATCGAGAATAGCTACTAAGCTTACTTCGGGTAGATCAAGCCCTTCTCTTAGTAAGTTAATTCCAATTAACACATCGAATACGCCAAGCCGTAGATCACGAAGAATTGCGATTCTCTCTAATGTTTTGATCTCAGAATGCAGATAACGAACTTTAAGACCTATATCCTTCATATAATCCGTTAAATCCTCTGACATTTTCTTCGTTAATGTCGTAACGAGCACACGCTCATTTCTAGCAATACGCAAATGAATTTCATGAAGTAGATCATCGATCTGACCTTTTGACGGTCTCACTTCAATGACTGGATCAAGCAAACCTGTTGGACGAATAATTTGTTCAACCATTGTCGGACAATGTTCCATCTCATATGGACCAGGCGTTGCTGAAACATAAACTAATTGATTCGTTTTCCCTTCAAACTCCTCAAAGCGCAGTGGACGGTTATCCAATGCTGAAGGTAAGCGGAAGCCATGATTAATCAACATTTCTTTCCTTGCTTTATCGCCATTAAACATCGCCCTAATCTGTGGTAGCGATACATGCGATTCATCAATAACAACGAGCATATCATCTGGAAAATAATCGAATAGTGTATAGGGCGTTGCCCCCCGCTCGCGAAATGTCAGTGGACCTGAATAGTTCTCAATACCGGAGCAAAAACCCATTTCAGCCATCATTTCAAGATCATAGCGAGTTCGTTGCTCTAATCTTTGCGCTTCCAGTAATTTTCCTTGTTCTCGGAAATTAGCTAGTTGCTCTTCAAGCTCTTGCTCAATATTGACAATCGCTCGCTTCATTGTCTCTTCTTGTGTGACGAAGTGGGAAGCAGGGAATATCGCAATATGCTCACGTTCTCCTAACACTTCACCCGTAAGAACATCCATCTCACATATCCGTTCAATCTCATCACCAAACAATTCAATGCGCATTGCGCGTTCATTATTAGCAACTGGGAAAATCTCAACCACATCACCACGAACACGAAACGTACCACGAGTAAAACTGATATCATTACGTTGATATTGAATGTCAACAAGAGCACGAAGAATATCATTACGTGATTTTTCCATACCAACACGCAATGACACAACCATACTGCCATACTCTATTGGTGAACCTAAGCCGTATATACAAGAAACACTGGCTACAACAATGACATCGCGACGTTCGAATAACGAACTTGTTGCTGAATGTCGTAGCTTATCTATCTCATCATTAATGCTAGAATCTTTTTCAATAAATGTATCTGTAGATGGAATATAGGCTTCTGGTTGAAAATAATCGTAATAACTTACGAAATATTCAACCGCATTGTTAGGGAAGAAAGTTTTGAACTCACTGCATAATTGCGCAGCAAGTGTTTTATTATGGGCAATAACGAGTGTTGGACGATTGACACGTTCAATAACATTAGCCATCGTGTACGTTTTACCGGTACCTGTTGCTCCTAGTAATGTCTGATGTCGCTTACCTTCCTGCAAACCCTCAATTAATTGTTCAATTGCTCGCGGTTGATCTCCTCTAGGGCTATAGTTCGATACTATTTCAAATTGTGACATGATTTCCTCCCACCACATTTAGCGGTCGTTCAAAAAGCGGGCTTTGATAACGATGAGTATACTAACGTAGCATACTCGACATCGAATATGAAGCGAACTTGTTGAACTTTCATTTGAATAGGTCGTTCAAAATTAAGCTTGTTGAACTTATATTATTAGTATAGTCAAAATGTAAGTAGTTCAACTACTGATTAAAGTTATAATTTCTAAATTTTTCTATCATCGTTAATGATGTAGATTATGAAATAAGCGAACCATTGTGATCATAGTCGGATATTTAGAGCATCCTCTACAGGGGAATGTATGTTCCCTTTCTTATTATATCCCCCAAACAGCCACAGCCGCAAGTACTAAACCAATATTGGTTTAACACTTGCGGCTATTCGTCCAATCTTCATACCATTTCACCATTTTATCAGGTAACGGCATATCTAATTCATCCCACATTTCTTGCGCTTGTTTCTCATAATATTGCTTAAGCTTATCATACTGACCTAGTCGATGATATGCTTCAAGCACATAGACACCATATTCGAATTCATACGGACTAAACTGATTGAAACGATCTCCTAGCTTCAATACTTTTGCCCATTCGCTCTCGTTATATAAATACGGAAGTAATTGCCTCGCATGATGGACCCATAACTGCCGTAGCCGTTCACGTTCGCTTTCAGCCCATAAATAATCATAATCTTCCATATAATCACCATCATATTTCACCAGACAATATTCTAGCTTCTCATAATAGTGTGGATCCGTTTCGTCTAATTCGTTAACTAATGATTCCCATACTTCAACATCCAAATCAATATTGTCTATGCGCAAACAGTAGCCTTCCTGAATACTATCGTTATCGATTTTCACATCGATCCCCGAATCCTTCAAGCATTTTCTTATTTGATAGACAACGGTATATAGTTGCGTCATCGCGCGTTTCTTATCTAGCTCAGGAGAAAACATATTCATAATTTTATATTTAGGTACAAATTCACCACGACGGTGTAGCAAATAGGCAAATAACTCTTGTGCTTTTGCCGTTCTCCATTTGGGATAGACGATATCACCATGTGCCGCTTGAAATCGAATTTTCTTCATGCAGTAGATGCTTTGTCGATATGTTGTATTTGTAATATCCCGTTGTGGTACAGTAATTTCCTTCTTACTATATAATCGCTCCATTGTTTTCTCTAGACGTTGCATCGATAACGGCTTTAACAAATAATCCATCACATTTAATTCGAATGCTTGTACAGCATATTCATCATATGCAGTTACAAATATAATTTCAATGCTTGGTCTTATTTGTTGCAGTAAATCAGCTGCCTCAAGCCCTGACATCTCTGGCATATTAATATCAAGAAAAACAACATCAAACTTATTCGATTTGGCATATTGGATAGCTTCGCTTACTAACTGAAAGCTATGAATGACAATGTCTTGTTCATCGCGCTCAGCGAATGCCCTTTTTACCATCCGTTCTAACTGCATTAAAGCTAATTTTTCATCATCAACTAATAGTAGCTGCAAGCTAAGCACCCCCAGTTCTAATACTTTCAGAGTTATTGCATGCCCTTATGTTATAGATGGTGCTATTGATTCAGCTTTATTCATACTACTCTGTCGTTGTAGCTTCGTTCTACTTAACCAAGTGAACAGAGATGGTTCCATATATTTGGCTAAATATTTGGCTTGTTCATCTGGTGCCAAAATAATACCAAGTTGATGATGTTCATCGGCATAGCGCGTCCGATGAGCAAACTTCAAATCTCTATTGTGGTTAAGTAACGCTAATTTACAAAAGGCAGGGTTAATAGACATAGCATCATACAGTTGTTCCAAGGAATTTACATCCTGCCCATTCGCCTTAACAATAATATCGCCTATTTCAATATTCATCTGCTGGGCAGGGGAATCTTTCACGACAGCTAATACTTTCAAGCCATTGTCATCCTGAGCGTACAAAGGAGCTTGCTTCGATTCCTGCGAGCGATTATACCAACTTAATAATTCTGTAGCTAGCACGGTTAGTATTGCAGCTACCCATATAAGGGCATTGAACCACCATGCTCCAACAGCTAATAGTAATAAGATAATAGAAACTACTAAGCCTTGTCGAGACACTCGCTGTGCAAGCTGCTTGGGCGTCATCACTTTCGTTAATTGGGTTACCCCAATCATTAGTGGACAGGCAAGCAATAACCACGCTTCGCCCGACATAGCCATAAAAAATGGTTGTCCATACGCCGTATTAAATAAAAACGCTCCAGATTGTTCTGCTGATACTGGCATAAATAATAGTAATGGGACAGGCCAGTAGCCTTGCAAAACATAACCACCAATGACTTTACCGCGTTTGCCTGACATATAGACAGGACTGACCATATATTTATGTTGAATACGTACTAATATACTTTGTGCTACTCCAAGTAATGCGCTTATAACAAGTACACTGATGACGTTAATATCGAGCAACGTTTCATAGATGAATGCTATATCCTTCTGTAAAGAAAGCGGACCTATAGCTGAAGCAATAAGATGAAGTATGACCACAATTCCTGCGCTGTATGATATTGTCAAAAAGCGAACTTTGAACATCATCAGTATAATCATGGTAGACCATAGCCAATAAACGGTTGAGACAGTTAATGTAAAGCCCAATACTGCAGCAATAATAGAAACAATGATTGCAGCAATGATCCCACCTAATATCATAAAAAACATGGGAAGCTTCCATTCCTTCAATTTCACTGAAAACATCGAACGTTCCATACGTACACGATACAAGAACATCGCAAGTAATAATAAAACTGAAATATAAAAAAACGGTTGTATCAATAAGGAAACCAGGGCTTTCCCTAATACTTGAAGCCAAAGTTCTATATCGCCCACCGCTCATACACCCCTTCGAATGTTCATAGTAACAAAATAAGAAAAAGGCTAGCCTCTCACGGAAGAGAAACCAACCTTTAAATAATTCGACGAAAATCAGCTATTTCCTGCCTACATGATCTAATGCTTTTTGAAGCTGTACATCATGCTGAGCATCACGGATATATTCAATCACCTTTGTTTCTAGCTTTGTTGCCGTTTCACTGTCAACGATGCCTGTATCCAGAAGTTGTTGCTCTTTCTGGAACACTTCAACAGCCGCTTTCGTTTGCTCGCTGAAATAACCATCGGTGCGATCAACTTTGTAGCCTAACGCTTCTAGCATCACTTGCAAACTGCGAACCTGTTCGCTCCATTGGTCAGCTTTCAAATCATCGGTTAAGTTCAACCGAGCGACACTGTACACAGCTTGAGGTTCAACGACAATGTCTGGAGTGACTCCCTTTTGATTAATCCAATTCCCTTTAGGAGTCAGCCACTTGGCTATCGTTAACTTAATTAATCCTCCGTCGGATAGTGCTTCATTAAAGCTAACCTGAACTGTACCTTTTCCATAGGTTTGCTGTCCTAAAACCGTTGCGCCCGCCGCTTCTTGTAGCGCACCTGCTAATATCTCAGAGGCACTAGCACTACCGCCATTCGTTAACACAACAATTGGATAGTCCTTCTGCTTGCCACCTTGAGCATAAGTTTTCTCCTTCTTACCAGCACGGTCTTCCACTTGAACGACAACGTTGCCTTCTTTCATCATTAGCTGCGCAATTTCCACTACACCTTGTAGCACACCGCCAGGATTGTTACGAACATCGATAACTAATCCTTTCAACCCTTTTTGTTCTAGTGCAGTTAATTCTACAGCAAAGCGTTCTGCCGTGTGCATGGAGAACTGTGTAATTTCAATGGTACCAATACCTTGTTTATCGATCGTAGAATATACCGTTTCAATATCAATATCATCACGGATAAGTACAACAGTTATTGGCTCTGAATTACCTGTCCGAAGCACTTCTAGCTTAGCTTTACTTCCTTTTTCGCCACGAATTAGATTAACCGCTTCTTGTAATGTCAAGCCAGCAAGACTATCGCCATTAACAGAGATAATAATATCTTTCGCTAATAAACCACCACGCTCAGCAGGAGAACCTTTGATCGGTGACACTACGACCGTTTGACCATTCTCACTACTTACCTCTGCCCCGATTCCTGAGAAAGAACCTTCAATAGATTGTGAGAACTGACTCGCTATACTTTTTTCCATGTATACGGAGTAAGGATCATCCAAAGCATTCATAATGCCTGATATTGCGCCATTAACAAGCTCATCACGTTCTATGTCTGACACATATTTTGTTTCTACTAACTTAATCACCGTATTAATTCGTTCTAGCTCATCAGCTGTTAATTGACTCTTTGCATCAGTAGCAGCTGATACGTAAGATGTAGAAGCAACTACTGGATTTCCATCCAACTTGTCCGTAACGATCATCGTGACGAATACTGAAGCTACAATCGTCATCACAACGAATGCAAAAACTGTACGTCCCTTAAATTGCATCAACTTACACCACCTATCCTAGTTTGCTTAAGCTCGTCTACTATAGTATATGACATTTGTTGTGAAATTATTTACTTTAGAGAGGTTGTTCCAAAAATAGAACTTGAACTTAGAATAGCAATAGGCTATCTATTTTGCAATAGAGAGCCCATTGAAGATGATTATATATTATTTTAAGTAACTTGATGGATTAACTGGAACCTCATTTTTACGTACTTCGAAATGTAAATGCGGTCCTGTAGAGTTTCCGGTACTACCAACTAGCGCAATCTTATCGCCACGTTTGACAGAGTCCCCTGCACTTACAAGCAGTCCGCCATTTTTGATATGACCGTACAATGTCCAAATACCGTTACCGTGGTCAATAATGATACAGTTACCATATCCGCTCCAATATTTAGATATAAGAACAATTCCATCCTCAGCTGCATAAATAGATGTTCCTGATGCTGCAGCAAAGTCTATTCCGTTATGTGCTTTCTTCACTCCTGTAATCGGATGAATACGAACACCGAAGTTAGATGAAAGGCGATATCCCTCTGCAATTGGAATACCAAGTTTCCCGCCACTATATGGATTAGAAATACGTTTCTTCTCGGCATTCAGTTTTGAAATTTCCGAAGCTAATCCGACAAGCAATTGTTCTTGCTCTTCACTAATGACCTCTAATTCTTCAATATGCTCCTCTAACTGATTAGCCTGCGCGTTATAAGCAGCAACTAGTGTTTCCTTTTCAGCTTCCTTCTGAATGAGAGAAGCTTGCTCTGCTTCTAGCTTTGCATACAATGTTTGAAGCTCATCTAGCTGCTCTTCAACTTCTATCTTTTTCTGTTCAACTAATTCTTGATCAACCCTATACTGATCCAATGCTTCGCGATCTGATTGTAAAATGATTTGCAACGCATCGAAACGATCCAAGAAATCTGTAAAGCTTGTTGAGCTTAATAGCACATCAAGATAAGATACTGCACCATTGGAGTACATAAGTCTAGTGCGCTTCTGCAGCAATTCATCACGTTTTTCTACTTGGGCAATTGCAGCATCAAGCTCCTGGCCCGTCACATAGACTTCTTCTTCTTTATCACTTTTTTCTTGCTCTGTTTTATGTTTATCCTGTGCAACTTTTTCGATTTCGGACATTAGGTTTTGAAGTTCTAATTCAAGGTTTACAACTTTATTCGAAATCGTAGCTTTTTCTTCCTCAGCCTGCTGTGCTTCAACAGCAGCCGCAGCTGCTATTTTCTCAGCCGCTCTAATTTGCTCATTGGCAGCCTTAATATCTTGCTCAATTTTAGAAAGCTTTGAAGCACTACTGCTACTAGAACCGACACCAACAATGATCGTTGCCAGTAAAGCAAATGAAGTTAGATATAATACCATTCTTTTCATTACAGCACTCACCTACACTTTCAAATACTTACGTACCGACATGACACTACCCCAAATACCAATAAGTGAGCCTAGCGTTATCATTATCGTCGCAGTTAAAGTAATTACCTGTTCCAGTGGCAATAATTGGATCAACATAAGAGAAAGATCATACTGGAAAATATGAATAACTTGATCATAACCAATTAATATGATTACCGTTGTTACGATTGAACTTATAATACCAATTAATGCACCTTCAATAAAGAAAGGCCATCTAATAAATGCATTGGTCGCACCTACTAGCTTCATAATGCCAATTTCTCTTTTTCTTGCTACAATTGTCATTTTGATAGTATTAGAAATAAGCAACATTGCTGTCACAGCTAATGCTATAACGATGGCAAAACCAGCATTACGAATAGCATTCGTAATTTTGAATAACATTTCCACCGTCTCATTACCATACTTCACTTCTTTTATTGGCTTAGGATCAATTTTGCTATTAATGATATCGATTTGCTGCGCTACAGAATCTACTAGCTTTGTATTAAATAATTCTATCGTAAAGGAGATTGGCAGCGGATTGTTTTCATTATCATAGCCTTCTAGCCAATCGCTATTGTCTTCCCCCATTTTATCTCGCAAAAATGTAAGTCCATCTTCCTTGGATACATATGTAAGCTTGCTAACTTCGCTAATATTTCCAATTTTATTTTGCACATCTGTAATAATTTCATCAGTTGCATCCGTTTCAAAGTATACGCGAATCTGTACCTGGCTCTCCATTTGAGAAGCCATATAGTTCATGTTCAAAGCTAATAAAATAAATACACCTAATATAAATAAAGAAATAAAAATAGAACTAATAGACGCGAAAGACATCCAGCCATTACGAATAATGCTTTTGAATCCTTCACGGATATGTCGAGCCATTGTACTAAATTTCATAACCGTACTCCCCTCTTTGCTCATCACGTACAATACTGCCATTTTCAATAGCAATGACGCGTTTTCGCATAGAGTTCACAATATCTTTATTGTGAGTTGCCATAACAATTGTCGTACCACGGAAATTAATTTCTTCGAGCAAATTCATAATATCTAGTGATGTATCTGGATCTAAGTTTCCTGTGGGCTCATCTGCTATAATAACCGACGGATTATTCACTATTGCCCGGGCAATCGACACCCTTTGCTGTTCTCCTCCCGACAGTTGAGACGGAAAGTTTTTATACTTATGCTTCAATCCGACAAGTTCTAACACTTCCATCGTACGTTTCTTAATCACTTTACGCGGTGCTTCAATGGCTTCCATCGCAAAGGCAATATTTTCGAATACCGTTAGCTTGGGAAGCAATCTAAAGTCTTGAAAAATAACCCCAATATTACGACGCACATACGGAATTTTACGTTGCTTTAACTTACCAATATTAAAGCCATTTACAAAAATCTCGCCTGTTGTAGGGATTTCTTCGCGATATATCAGCTTCATAAATGTAGATTTACCCGCTCCTGATGGACCAACCAAATAGACAAATTCATTGCGATCTATTTTTACGGATACGCTATCGAGCGCTATAGTGCCATCGGCATACGTTTTTCTTATCTTTTCCATTTCAATCACGTTATCACATCCTGTAGAAAGTTCAATATTACAAATTCGACAGTTTACAGCTAATTCCTTCAATGTATCGCTATTATGAGTCAATTTTCACTTTTCTCATTTTTCAATAACGTTGTATGCTGTCGGATGCTGCCATAATAGTTTAGCTGCTTTACTATATTCTCTCATCATATTCTCCAGCATAAATGGACACGATGCTTGACTGAAGATAATGCTACATATAAAAAAACGCCTCTCTAAAGCAAGATGTGCAGCAGCACATCTTGCTTTAGAGAGGCGAAATAGCCATATTTCACAGCCGATATGCATTACGACTGTCATTCACTGATTTATCGCAAGCAGCAAATGATTGCAAGAAATTATTGGCTACGCTCCATATATTCAGCAACCCACACAGATGTCGTTGACATCGCTTCTTCAGCACGGCCGATGGCAGCTTCAACCTGTGGCTTAGCTGTTCCGCCATATACATTACGTGCATTAACAACCTGTTCAGGCTGAAGCACTTCATATATACGTTCGTCGAACAAATCTGAGAATCGGATAAATTCTTCCATACTAAGATCAAGCAAATATTTATTGTTTTCGATACAATATAATACGGTTTTACCGATAACTTCATGTGCTTGACGGAATGGTAGACCTTTATTAACTAAGAAGTCAGCAATATCCGTAGCATTAGAAAAGTCTTGATTAACCGCTTGACGCATACGAGCTTTATTAACTGTCATCGTCGCGATCATCGGTGTAAACAATTGAAGTGCGCCCTGCATCGTTGTTACCGTATCAAACATACCTTCTTTATCCTCTTGCATATCTTTGTTATACGCTAGCGGTAAAGATTTCAATACAGTTAGCAAGCCCATCAAATTACCGTAGACACGTCCTGTTTTACCACGAACAAGTTCTGGTACGTCAGGATTTTTCTTCTGCGGCATAATACTGCTGCCTGTGCAGAAAGCATCATCAAGCTCGACAAAGTTAAATTCTGTGCTAGACCACAAAATTAATTCTTCACTTAGACGGGATAAATGCATCATAATGATTGATGCATCTGCTAGAAACTCAAGAATAAAGTCGCGATCGCTTACTGCATCAAGACTATTCTCATATACACGATCAAAATTCAATTGACTAGCCACGAAATGACGATCAATCGGGAATGTCGTACCTGCAAGTGCACCAGCGCCAAGCGGAAGGACATTAATACGTTTGTAGCTATCTTGTAGACGCTCAATATCGCGACCGAACATCGATACATAAGCCATCATATGATGTGCAAATAGAATCGGTTGCGCACGCTGCAAATGCGTATAGCCTGGCACGATTGTATCAATATTGGCTTTAGCTTGTCCGATCAATGCTTCTTGTAGCTTGCGAAGCAGTTCAACGAACTCTACGACACGTTTACGAAGCCATAGATGCATATCTGTAGCCACTTGGTCATTACGACTACGACCCGTATGCAGCTTACCACCAACAGCGCCAACGTCATCAATTAATGCTTTTTCAATATTCATATGAATATCTTCATCACCAATAGTAAACTGTTGCTCACCATTTTTAATACGTTCTAATACTCGTAATAGACCCGCTTTGATCGTATCAACATCTTCTTGCGGCACGATGTTTTGCTTACCAAGCATCGTTATATGCGCTAAACTACCTTGAATATCCTCTTCAGCAAGCGCCTTATCAAATGTAATAGACGCTGTATATTCTTCAACTAATTGATCCGTTTTTTTCGTGAAACGGCCACCCCAAAGCTTACTCACTTCTTCAGCACTCCCTACTTATTCTGAGTTACGCCAGCAGAAACTTTCAAACGCAATGCATTCAAATTGATAAATCCAGTTGCATCACCTTGATCATATGCTTGTGATGGATCAGCTTCCATTGTAGCAATATCAGGATTGTATAAGCTTACTGGGCTTTGTACGCCAGCGCCGATTACATTACCTTTATACAATTTCAGACGAACGACACCAGATACATTTTTCTGAGACTCTGTTACTAGTGCTTGCAATGCAAGACGTTCAGGAGCGAACCAGAAACCATTGTATACTAGCTCACTATATTTTGAGATCAGAGAGTCACGCAGATGCATAACTTCACGATCCATTGTTAATGATTCCATTTTACGATGTGCTACAAATAGAATTGTTCCACCTGGTGTCTCATATACGCCTCGACTCTTCATGCCTACGAAGCGGTTTTCGACCATATCAACACGACCGATACCATGTTTGCCACCCAGCTCATTCAATTTCTCCATAATAAGAAGTGGAGACATTGCTTCACCATTAATAGCCGTACAGTTACCTTGCTCGAATGATAGTTCAACGTATTCAGCTTGGTCTGGAGCGCGCTCAGGAGACACACTTAGTACATACATTGGTTCATTCTCCTCGGAGCTTGGATCGAACCAAGGATCTTCCAACACACCGCTCTCAAAGCTAATATGTAGCAAGTTACGGTCTGTAGAATAAGGTTTTGCCGCAGATGCTGATACAGGAATATCATGTTTCTCTGCAAAAGCGATCATCTCAGCACGGCCTGGGAAATCGTTACGGAATTGCTCAGAACGCCAAGGAGCAATAATTTCGATTTCTGGTGCTAATGCAGCTACGCCTAGTTCAAAACGAACTTGGTCGTTACCTTTACCTGTTGCGCCGTGAGCAATATACTTCGCGCCTTCAGCACGAGCGATTTCTACCATACGTTTTGCTATTAGCGGACGTGCAATAGAAGTACCTAGTAAGTATTGACCTTCATACATTGTTCCAGCTTGGAACATTGGGAAGATGAAATCTTGGGCAAATTCTTCAGTAAGATCATCGATGTATACTTTAGAAGCGCCTGTTTTCAAAGCTTTTTCTTCTAATCCATCTAATTCTTCCTTTTGACCGATATCCGCAGTAAATGCGATGATTTCCGCGTCATATGTTTCTTTAAGCCATTTCAAGATGATTGAAGTATCCAAACCACCTGAGTAAGCCAATACAATTTTATCTTTAGCCATGTTATTGATTCCCTTCATCGTTCATTTATTAGGACATGATTGCAGCCATAATCGCCTTTTGAGCATGTAGACGATTTTCAGCCTGATCAAAAATAATAGAGTGTTCGCCATCAATTACGCTCTCTGTTACTTCCTCACCGCGATGTGCCGGTAGGCAGTGCATGAACTTAAATTCTGGCTTAGCAAATTGAACAAGATTATCATCGATCTGATAATTAGCAAATGCAAGTTCACGTTCTTTTTGCTCTTGTTCCTGGCCCATACTCGCCCATACATCAGTATACACGAAGTCTGCGCCTTCCATTGCTTCTTTGGGATCATGACAAACAATAATTTTTGCGCCTGTATCTTCTGCGACAGCCATCGTTTGTGCAACAATATCTGCATCTGGTTCATAGCCTTCTGGTGTTGCGATTGACATATGAACACCTAGCTTGGCAGCACCCATCATTAGAGAGTGTACCATATTGTTACCATCACCGATATATGCAAGTTTCACATTTTCAAACGTACCTTTTTGCTCATAAATCGTTTGGAAGTCTGCAAGTGCTTGGCAAGGGTGCGATAGGTCGGTCAAGCCGTTAATAACAGGAATCGTTGCGCCACGAGCTAACTCAACTACTTTACGATGCTCGAATGTACGGATCATAATTCCATCTAAGTAGCGAGATAATGTTTGAGCGGTATCGAGAATCGTCTCGCCGCGACCGATCTGTAGATCATTGCCGCTTAAGAACAGACCTTGACCACCTAGTTGATAAATACCCACTTCAAAAGAAACACGCGTACGCGTAGAAGATTTTTCAAAAATCAAACCTATCGTTTTTCCTTGCAACACTTTATGTTCAATGCCAGCTTTTTGTTTTTGCTTCAAATCAATAGCTAGATCGATCAAATACATAATTTCTTCCTGTGAAAAATCAACCATCATTAGAAAATCGCGGCCCTTCATACTTTGCGCGATTTCTTCCTTTGTTCTTACTAACATATATTCAAACCTCCTACAAACTTTTCGTTAACTTCCTGATGTAACTTCCTATAAATGAAAAGTTACATCGAGAGCATTATAACTTGAACTTTAGCTCGAATAGAACGGTTGTAGTGCCTTTTTGCTTTATTAAGTTGGTGAATGACCTAAGTAGTAACCGTTTTTCACTCTTTGGCCATACAATAACTTTTTCTAGCGTTTACTAATCAGCTTTACCAGTATTTGTACCGCCTGATCTATCTCCGCTGTTGTAACCAGCAAATTCGGAAGTAGACGAATGACGTTCGGTCCTGCTGAAATGACAAGCAAGCCTTCGCTTTGTGCTTCCGTAACTAGACTAGCTATCGACTCCTTACATTCAATCCCTACAATTAAGCCTAAGCCACGCACTTCATTGACGAAAGAACAAGCACTTAGCTGCTCACGCAGCTGTTCCATTAAGTATTGACCTTGTTTGGCTGCATGCTCAACTGCCTTCTCTTCAACGATCGTTTCAATTGTTGCTTTCACTGCAGCTGTTGCAATAGGTGTGCCGCCGAATGTAGAGCCATGACTACCAGCTGTGAAGCCTTCTCTTAATGCTTCCTTCGCTACCATAGCACCAACAGGGAAGCCACTACCTAGACCTTTAGCAAGTGTGAAAATATCAGGCTCAATGCCAAAATGCTCATACGCGAACATTTTACCCGTTCTGCCCATACCCGTCTGAATCTCATCTACAATTAACAAAATACCTTCTGCCTTACACAGCTCAGCAACTTGTTTGATATATGTTGGATCAACCAGGAGGATACCGCCCTCAGCTTGCACCATTTCTAGCATCACTGCCGCTGTTTTATCACTGATAGTCGCCTTCAACGAATCAAAATCATTAAGTTCAATATGAGTAAAGCCACCAGGTAGTGGTAAAAAGCCTTCCTTCACCTTATCCTGTCCCGTTGCTGTTAATGTTGCCAGCGTTCGCCCGTGGAACGATTGCTTGAACGTAATAATTTCAAAGCGCCCATTGCATGCGACAAGCTGCTGATAACGACGAGCTAACTTAATCGCCGCTTCATTCGCCTCAGCGCCTGAATTACAGAAGAATACAGCATCACCACAGCTATTGTCTGTAATTAGCTTAGCCGCCTCTGCTTGGTTAGGAATGTGGAACAAATTTGAAATATGCCATAGCTGATCTAGTTGCGCTACCAATGCTTCCTTCACACGCTGTGGTACATGACCCAAATTAGTTACAGCAATACCACTCATGAAATCTAAATATTTATTGCCTTCACTGTCCCATAGCCAGCTGCCTTCGCCCTTCACAATCGTTTGTGGAAATCTTGCATAGGTCGGAAATAAAGATTCACCCGCTACCTCTACCGTACTTTGACTCATATTCAACACTCCTAAAAATTTTTATTAACTACATGGAATACTTCGCTGCTATAAAAAGTAGCATCGAAAGCATCCCCTATTGCTTAATAACGGTCCCTACTCCACCAACGGTAACCGCCTGAGTAAGTACGCCTTCAATTTGTCCACTTACGATAACAACTTCCTGTACTTTACCTTGAATACATTGAATTGCCGCACGCACTTTAGGAATCATACCACCATAAATTTCACCAGTAGCAATCATTTCTTCTATTTCTGCTACCGTTGCAGACGGAAGTGTAACCTTCTGTCCATCAACGGTTTTCATAATACCAGGCACATCAGTAACAACGATCATTCGTTCTACCCCTAGATGGGAAGCAACTGCTCCTGCTACCGTATCTGCATTAATGTTGTAGCGTTGACCACTTCGATCAATACCAATTGGAGCAATAACAGGAATATAGCCCATAGCCATCACGCCCTCGATAAGAGCAGCATTAACTTCGCTTACATCACCAACAAATCCAACTTCGGCGCTATTGGCAACAGGTTTCGCTTGAATTAGCATACCATCCACACCAGAAAGTCCTAATGTTCTTGCACCGTTCATTTCCATCTTACGTACAATTTCTTTGTTGATACGACCTGCAAGCACCATCTCAACGACATCAAGCACTTCATCACTTGTTTTGCGCAATCCTTGGACAAACTCCGTCTCAATCCCTAGCTTTTCAAGCGTTTCAGAAATTGCTGGGCCGCCGCCATGAACAATAACAGGTGCTACTCCAGAAGCTTGTAGTTCACGCAATTCTTCGAAAAAACTGTTTGGTAGAGCCGCTAACGTACTACCACCGCATTTCATTACAAAACGTTGCTTAGTCATCCGATTAGCCTCCAACACTATTATGTGCGGTAAGCAGCATTAATACGTACATAATCGTACGTTAAGTCACAACCCCATGCTACTGCTGTACCGTTATCCATATTCAAATTAATAGAGATCACCACAGTGTCTCCTTTAAGATATTGCAGGGCAGCATCCTCATCGAATGCTACCGGACGTGATTGTTCTAATGTAACGATAGAACCAAGTGCAATATCTACTGTCGCAGGATCAACGGGCTGACCTGCACGACCTACCGCTGCAATAATACGTCCCCAGTTCGCATCTGCGCCAAATACGGCAGATTTCACTAAAGAGGAACCAATGACTGTTTTCGCAATCGCTTGTGCTGCAAAATCATTCACAGCGCCTTCGACGCGAACTTCAACTAGCTTTGTAGCCCCTTCACCATCGCGTGCAATAGCTTTCGCTAGTACAACACATACATGCGTAAGTGCTGCCTTGAACGCTGCCCATGCAGGGTGAGCTTCCGTAAGTTCATCATGCGCTGCAAGACCACTTGCCATTGCAACTAACATATCATTCGTAGATGTATCGCCATCAACCGTAATCATATTGAAGCTCAAATCAGTAGCCGCACCTAACAATTGATGTAGCGCTGCTGCACTAATATTCGCATCTGTCGTTACAAAACCAAGCATCGTTGCCATATTCGGATGAATCATACCAGATCCTTTGGCTGCTCCCGCGATTTTCACTAGCTTGCCATCAATTTCAAGCTCGACGCAAATCGTTTTCTTCACAAGATCAGTTGTAAGAATAGCTTGGCTGAAATCTTCTGCGCCTTTTTCACTTTTCTCTAGTAGCGCTGGAAGCTGCTCAATGCCAGAAAGCACTTTATCCATTTTCAATAGCTCACCGATAACACCAGTAGAAGCTACCGCAACTTGATCTGCTTCTACACCAATTTGCTGGGCAAAACGATTTCGCATCGCATAAGCATCTGCTTCGCCTTGATCCCCCGTACACGCATTAGCGTTGCCGCTGTTCACGATCATCGCACGAAGTGTACCTTTACTAGCAATACTTTCACGCGTTACTTTAATAGGTGCTGCTTGAAATACATTCGTTGTATACACTGCCGCTGCCGTTGCTGGAACTTCACAAACAATAGCACCTAGATCATGACGATTAGTTTTTTTCAAACCACAGTGTAGGCCACCTGCTACAAAACCTTGTGGCGATGTTACCGAGCCTTCTTGAACAATTGTAAATAAAGCTGCTTGCTGATCTTCTGCCATCTCGCTCTAATCCTCCTAAATTAGGGATACACAGGGACGAATTGTAAGCCTAATTGCTCATCCCACCCCATCATTAAATTCATATTTTGAATCGCTTGACCTGCCGCACCTTTAACCAAGTTATCGATAACAGATATAATCGTTAAGCGGTTCGTACGTCTATCAATAGAGAAGCCAATATCGCAATAGTTAGATCCCCATACTTCTTTCGTTGCTGGCCAGTTACCTTCCGGACGAATACGTACGAATGGACGACCTTCATAATATTGTTCATATAGATCGACAAGATCTTGCTCTGTAACATCACTTTTCAACTTCGCATACATCGTTGTCATAATACCACGAGTCATCGGTACAAGATGCGTCGTAAATGTAACCGTCACAAGCTCATCCGCGATTTGACTAAGTACCATCTCAACCTCTGGAATATGCTGATGTTTATTTACTTTATAAGCTTTAAAGTTCTCATTCTGTTCTGCATAATGATTAGTTAAGGACGTACCACGACCAGCACCAGAGACACCTGTTTTGGCATCAATGATAATAGTAGAATGATCAATTAAGTTTGCTTGTAGCGCTGGAATAAGACCTAATAATGTTGCAGTTGGGAAACAGCCTGGATTCGAGATAAACGGCGCATCTTTAACTTGTTCGCCATATATTTCACAAAGTCCAAATACTGCCTGATCAAGATGCTCTTGCTCTGCTGCAGGCTTCTGATACCACTGCTCGTATACAGCCCGATCTTTCAGACGGAAATCTCCGGATAGATCAATTACTTTCAAACCTGCCTCCAAATATTGCGGAGCTAGCTTGGAAGCTACTCCAGCTGGTGTTGCCAAAAATACAATATCAGCCTTTTGCTTAACTAGCTCCGGGTTAACATCATCAAGCAATTCTTCACGAATACCTTGCAAATGAGGATATCCTTCCGTCACTTTCGTACCTGCACTGGACGAAGAAATGACAGATGTTACCTCAGCATTGGGATGAGATTGTAGTAGGCGCATTAATTCAACGCCCCCATATCCTGTAGAACCAACAATTGCAATACCTAGCTTCTTACTCATATTAACGCGTCCCTTCTAGTTCTTTTTTTTCGCCAAGAGGACTCCCTCTTCTTTAATGGCCGGAGTATTCATTTATGTAAGCCTCATCTATAAGGCTAGCTTATTTGTCCTATTACTTCATTTTACAATATATAGGTATGAAAGAGAATATGCATATTATTGTATTATTATACATCTATACTTATAAAAATACAATGTGCATTGATGAGTATAAACCGTGAATTTTATGCCCTTATTGATATGATTTGAACCCTTTACCAAGCACTTCACCAGTATTACTAATAATTATAAATGCTTTGGGATCAAGCTTAGCGACCGTTCTCTTCAGCTTCGACACTTCATTCTGAGAAACGACAACCATTAGTACATTACGGGGATTACCAGTATAACCACCAGTTCCTTCTAGCTTCGTTAAACCACGATCAAGATCATGCAATATCGCTTGTTCTAACGCTTCCGTTTGCTCGCTTATAATAAAAGCTACTTTAGAGAGCTGAAGTCCATTTTGTACAAAGTCGATACTCTTACTCGTTACAAATAATGAAATCAGAGCATAGAGGGATAGCTCAGGAGAAATGATAATAGCCGCTCCGATAATAACTGCCCCGTCAAAACAAACAACAGCCAGATTGTACGGAATCCCCGTTAATCGATGTAGCATTTGAGCAGCAAGATCTAACCCTCCTGTGGAACCTCCGCCTCGATAGACGATCGCAAGTCCAACTCCTACGCCAATACCACCATATATAGCGGCAAGTAATGGATTATTCGTCGGTATAGGGAAATGTGAGGTTAGCAGTACAAACAATGGGAACACAATCGAACCTAATATCGATTTTGCGCCGAATTTCTTGCCAATCAGCCAAATCGCAGCAATGAATAGTGGTATGTTCAATGACCATTGCGTAACTGCAGGCGGTATTTGTAGTTGTCTCTCGACAAGTATAGAAATACCAGATACACCTCCTGAAGCTATACCATGTGGTAGCAAAAACAAATTAAAGCTTAGCGCCAAGATGCAAGAGCCAATCAAAACTTGCACAATGTTCCAAGCGATTTGGATAGATGGTGATAGTGAATCTTTCGTTACACGTCTTAATCGTTGCTTCATAATATGTGGACCAACCTTTCTGATGTAAAAAAAGGAGAGTCTCTACACATTTGTGTAAAAACTCTCCACGCAAATAAACTTCTTACTTTTGACGAATTTGATTGCGTAAGTAGCCATCTACAAACATATCAATATCGCCGTCCATTACTGCATTAACATTCCCAGTTTCTACAGATGTACGATGATCTTTGACCATACTATAGGGATGGAATACATAGGAACGAATTTGGCTTCCCCAGGCGATTTCGGATTGCTCGCCGCGAATTTCTGCAAGCTCCTTCAGCTGTTCTTCAATTTTACGCTCATATAATTTGGAACGTAATGTTTTCATCGCACGATCACGGTTCGCAATTTGCGAGCGTTCCTGTTGACAAGCTACAATAATTCCAGAAGGAATATGCGTAATACGAACAGCTGATTCAACCTTATTGACATGCTGACCGCCCGCACCACTCGCACGATACGTATCAACCTTCAAATCATCAGAACGAATTTCTATTTCGATCGTATCGTCAATTTCTGGAACAACATCACAAGATGCAAATGACGTATGTCGACGACCAGCAGAATCGAATGGTGAGATTCGCACTAAGCGATGCACACCCTTCTCCGCCTTCAAATAACCGTAAGCATTAAATCCTTTAACCAGTATACTTACACTTTTAATACCAGCCTCATCACCTGGAAGATAGTCTAGCAGTTCAACTTTGAAACCACGTTTCTCAGCCCAACGAGTGTACATACGGTAAAGCATTAGCCCCCAGTCCTGTGACTCTGTGCCACCAGCACCTGGATGCAATTCAAGAATAGCGTTCAATCGATCATAAGGCTGGTTCAACAATAACTGTAGCTCATAGTCGGACAGCTTACTCTGCAAGGCAGCTAATCCTTTTGTAAGTTCAGCAACCATATCCTCATCTTCGTCTTCCTCAACAAGCTCCAATATCATCATTAACTCTTGATGACTCGTTTCAAAGCTATTGTAGTCGTCAACGACCGATTTGACAGCATTTAGCTCAGCGATTACGCCTTGAGCGCGCATATTGTCATCCCAGAAATCTGGCATGGACATCTTTTCCTCAAAGTTAGCAATAATATCATGCTTAATCTCTAAGTCAAAGAGACCCCCTAAGCGTCTGTAATCGATTAGCTATTTCGCGCAAATCTTGTTTTAATGTAATATCTAACATAGAAACACCTTCATCTCAAAATATCGTCTTATACGTATGATATTAATTCATACCATGACATTGCTTATATTTCTTACCACTACCACAAGGACAAATATCGTTACGACCTACACGATCATCGCGGCGGACTGGTTTTTTGACAGTATCTTCACCGCCACCATTTGTTGAAGACGTTTGACCTTTAACAACTTCTTGACGCTCAAGATTACTTTCTACGCGAGCCTTCATAATATACTTGGAAACTTCCTCTTGAATGCTTTCAACCATTCCATGGAACATCTCAAAGCCTTCGAATTGATACTCACGAAGTGGATCAGTACCGCCATATGCTCGTAAATGAATACCTTGACGCAATTGATCCATCGCATCAATATGATCCATCCATTTGGAATCAACTGCGCGAAGTACAACTACCTTTTCGAATTCGCGCATCGTCACTTCACCCAATTGCTCCTCACGCACATCATATGCTGCGGCAACTTTATTGTAGATAATATCAACAATATCTGATTTTTCCTTGCCCCAAATATCATCACGCGTTAGAACACCTTCATCAAGCAAGTTCGCTTGCACGAACTCAATAACGGATTGTAGATCCCAATCCTCTGGAATATCTTCTAAGCAATGAGCATCAACCGTACGTTCAATGACTGGTTTGATCATATTCATAACTTCTTCACGAATATTTTCAGATTCTAGAATGTCACGGCGTTGCTTGTAGATCACTTCACGCTGTTGGTTCATCACATCATCGTATTGCAGGACAACTTTACGAGTATCAAAGTTATTACCCTCTACACGTTTCTGTGCGGATTCAACCGCTTTTGAAATCATCCGACTTTCAATCGGCTGATCTTCATCAAGACCAAGACGATCCATCATCGTCATAATATTTTCAGCACCGAAACGACGCATCAACTCATCTTCAAGCGATAGATAGAATTGAGAAGAACCTGGATCACCTTGACGACCAGCACGACCACGCAGCTGATTGTCAATACGACGGCTCTCATGACGCTCTGTACCAATAATGTGTAGACCGCCAATATTAGGAACACTGTCACCTAGCAAAATATCGGTACCACGACCAGCCATATTCGTTGCAATCGTAACTGAACCTGGTTGTCCTGCGCGAGTAATGATTTCCGCTTCCTCAGCATGGAATTTCGCGTTCAATACTTTATGTTGTACACCGCGGCGCTTCAGCATTTCTGCAAGCACTTCGGAGTTTTCGATAGAAATCGTACCTACTAGTACAGGCTGATTCGTTTTGTGACGTTCAACAATTTCATCAACAACCGCTTTGAACTTACCTTTGATCGTTTTGTAGACAACATCGGGAAGATCTGTACGAATCATCGAACGGTTCGTTGGCACTTGAATAACGTCTAATCCATAGATTTTCAGGAATTCTTCTTCCTCTGTTTTCGCTGTACCTGTCATACCACCTAATTTACGATACATCCGGAAGTAGTTCTGGAACGTAATGGTAGCAAGCGTCATACTTTCGTTCTGAACCTTCAAGCCTTCTTTCGCTTCAATAGCTTGATGTAGACCTTCGCTATAGCGACGACCAGCCATTAGACGACCTGTAAATTCATCGACGATAACAACTTCTTCATTCTCAACAACGTAATCAACATCACGTCTCATAATATTGTTAGCTTTCAAAGCTTGTTGAATATGATGGTTGATCGTTACGTTCGCATGATCGAATAGGTTATCGATCCCGAAAGCACGTTCACCCTTCGTAACACCAGCTTCAGTAAGCATGACACTTCTTAATTTAACATCGATGGTGAAATCTTCTTCAGGTACCATACGAGTCACCAGTCGTTGTGCCAAATCATATAATTCTGTAGACTTCGCAGCTTGTCCGGAAATAATAAGCGGCGTACGCGCTTCATCGACTAGAATGGAATCCACCTCATCAATGATCGCGAAGAACAATGGACGTTGTACCATCTGTTCTTTGTACAACACCATATTATCACGCAAATAATCGAAACCAAACTCATTGTTCGTTCCGTAAGTAATATCACAAGCATAAGCTTCTTGCTTCTGAGCATGCGTCAGACCATGCAAGTTACAACCAACCGTTAAGCCAAGGAAATTATATAACTCTCCCATAAGAAGACTATCACGCTCAGCTAAATAACCATTGACCGTAATAACATGTACACCTTTACCAGCAAGAGCATTCAAATAAACAGGTAAAGTAGCAACTAAAGTTTTACCTTCACCTGTTTTCATCTCTGCGATTTTGCCTTCGTGAAGAACCATACCACCCAATAATTGGACGTCAAAATGGCGCATATTCAATACGCGTTTGGACGCTTCCCGTACTGTTGCAAAAGCCTCAGGTAATATAGCAGTTAGTTCCTCGCCTTTCGCAACTCTATCTTGGAATTCGCCGGTCTTCGCTTGAAGTTGTTCATCGGACAATGCCACATACTGCGGCTCCATCTCGTTTATTTGCTCAACGATCTTCGTTAATCGTTTTACTTCTTTCTCATTAAAATCTCCAAATATCTTTTTTACAAATCCGAGCATGACTTTCCCCTTCCGATTGTACGTCTTTATGTTAAAGATTGTAACAGTTTGTTGCTGTAATCGCAATGTATCCCCCTTTGGTGATAACCATTTAAAAGGGAATGCTAAAACAGGTATCTCAGTCGTTGCTACCTATGTAGCACGCCGAGATACCTGTATCATTTATTAAGAATGAATTCAAAAAGCCTGCTTTTGAACCTAAAGTTAAATTTAGCTTTGCTCTATTAATCCGTATTTCCCATCGTTACGCTTGTAAACAACGCTAACTGACTTACTGTCAGAATTAGAAAATACGAAGAATGTATGACCCAACATATTCATCTGAAGTATCGCTTCCTCTATGTCCATTGGCTTAAATGTAAAGCTCTTTGTACGGACAAGTTCGAAATCTTCCTCCTCATCCTCCAATGTAGATACTGAAGTAGAATTTTCACGGAAAAGTGCTTTTGATCCGCTAGCTTGACGGAATTTGCGATTCAATTTAGTTTTGTGTTTACGAATTTGACGCTCTAATTTGTCAATAACAAGATCTATAGAAGCGTACATATCTTCGCTTTGTTCTTCTGCTCGAAGGATTAATCCAGATGCTGGTATCGTAACCTCCACCGTATGTTGTCCCTTTGTAACAGAAAGTGTAACGTTTACTTCGGAGGTGATCGAAGGATCGAAATATTTCTCCAATCTGCTGAGTTTCTTCTCAGTGTAGTCCCTTAGTGCATCGGTAACTGGAACGCGTTGTCCTCGGATATTGTAGTTCATGTGGCACTCCTCCTTTAACATATTCTTATTATATCATATGCAATTACGTTTAGTAAAATAGATTTTTGTTTATTGTGAATATTCTGACAATATTATTGATTTCTAATTATAACATAATAAGTCATAGAAAAAGAGACTTCCACGTAGGAAGTCCCTTCTCACTTTTATAACTATAAAAAAGGGCTATGCAGCCGTATAATTACAGTTTGTTGACGTTAGCAGCTTGTGGACCACGAGCGCCATCAACGATATCGAATTCTACTTCTTGGCCTTCTTCAAGCGTTTTGAAGCCTTCTGTTTGAATAGCGGAGAAATGTACGAATACATCGCCACCTTGATCTGATTCGATGAAACCGTAACCTTTTTCTGCATTAAACCATTTAACTTTTCCTTGCATGTGCAAACATTCCCTTCGTATTCAAATACTGTCCAGGCTCATTAATGAGCCACAATTTGAATATACAATAGGTTGGTTTAAGTTGTCAATGGATTTTTGAAAACGGATACATAATTGGTGTGTAAGCACATTCTCCGTACAGTACTTATCTTATCATTCTACCATATGTGCTAGCTGCTACTGCTATTTTCAATAATTGGGAGATTGCTATGAGAACCAATCACCGTTTCAGTATGACGATATCAGACTTCGTAGTAAAAAAATTAATACTGAGTTACAAAAAATCAACCAAACCTACTACTTGAGTAAGTTTAGTTGATTTCCCTTATTATTTAATAGCAGAAAAAAATCATCAAATAATTCATTCAGCTGTATTCACCTAGTCTAATAATACCATGCGTAATCTATGAACAACATCATGTACATCCTCATCGGTCATCTTCGGATAAAGAGGTAATGTTAACGCCTGTCCATACCATTGCTCAGCGATTGGACATAGCCCTTTCTCGTATCCTAGCTGTTCATAATAGGGAAACCAATATACAGGAATATAATGCACATGTACTCCGATATTAGCAGCACGCATCTCTTCAAATATTTGCTTGCGACTTTTACCAATCACTTCTCTATCTATCTGAATCGAATAGAGATGCCAGCCAGAGTTCGTATGTGCAAGTTGAGATGGCGTATGCACACCTGGAATTTCCATTAGTAATTCTGTATAGATAGCCGCTAACTGCCGACGGCGCTTCATAAATGAATCTAGCTTTTTCATTTGCGAGATACCGAGTGCCGCCTGCAAATCAGTCATACGATAATTGTATCCAAGATCAACCATTTCATAGTACCATTCGCCTTGTTCCTCTGCGTAAGGCGTGCGAGTAATACCATGACTGCGGAATAACTTCAGCTGTTCATAATATTGCTCGCTATTCGTAACGATTACGCCACCCTCTGCTGTAGTCACAGGCTTGACTGGATGGAAACTGAACATCGTCATATCAGCCTGTGAGCCGATCTTTTTTCCTTTATACTCAGCGCCAAGCGAATGAGCACCATCTTGAATAACGACGAGCTGATGTTCTCTTGCGATATCCATAATGACGTCAATCTCGCATGGTTGTCCCGTAAAATCTACAGGGATAATCGCTTTTGTCCGACTTGTAATTTTACTTACAATATCTGAAGGATCAATATTGTAAGTATTCTTATCAATATCTGCGAACACAACATCTGCTCCCATATATCTAGCACAATTGCTACTAGCCGCGAAGGTTATTGGTGTAGTTATTACTTCATCGCCCGCTGTTATGCCTGCAGCATAGCAGGCTCCATGTAGCGCAGCCGTTCCATTGGCAAAGGCTACCGCATACTTCGCACCTACGTAAGCGGCTACTACTTCTTCAAATTGCCGAATATTCGGTCCTGTTGTTAAATATGGAGAGCGTAATGTTGTAATAACAGCTTCAATATCTTCATCATCAATCCATTGTTGACCGTAGGGTAGCATCGACCCTCGAATATGCTCGTTACTCATTTAGAGAGGCACCCTTTCCGCTTACTAGATTAATGTCGTAGAAGATATCCATGTCCTTGTCCTTGCAATACCCTCTTCTAGTGTTACTTGCGGTTCCCAACCTAGTAGTTGTTTTGCTTTTGTAGAATTACATAATAGTTTCTGGATTTCACTTTGCGGATGAATATGCTCTATATGCTCTATCCATGCAACATTGCCTGAAATTAATTCAGCAAGTTCATTGATACTAATATCTCTTCCTAAGCCTGCGTTAACAATATGACCATCAACAGCATCTGAATAACCTGCCTCAACAACAAAACGGGCACAATCCTCTACATATAATAGGTCACGTGTTTGAGTACCTTCCCCATATATGTTAAGTGTAGAACCATTCAATGCCTGCTTAATGAAGATAGCAACAACTCCACCTTCTCCACCTGTTTTTTGGAATGGTCCATACGTATTGAAAGGACGAATAACAACCGTCGGTAAGCCATATGCATGATAATAGGACAGCACCATGTTCTCAGCCGCGATCTTTGCACCAGCATATGGAGAAGCTGGCTTGATTGGATGTGCTTCTGTAATTCCGGTCTCATCTGTACAGCGATCATAGACCATGCAAGTACTCATAAAGACAACCTTGACACTATGTTTACGACATTGTTCCATAACATTAAATGTACCCACTGTATCATTATTAAACGTTGTTCTAGGATCATCAATGGAATCTTGTACATTAATAGAAGCGCCTAAATGATAGCAAATATCATATTTAGTTTCAGAAAAAAGATTTTTTAGCAAATCTTCGTCCATAATAGAGCCGATCACTACTTGATCTAGTCCTTCATGTTCACGAAACTCTTCAATATTTTCATGTCTACCATTGGAAAGATCATCAATAATAGTTAATCTATGACCATCATTTAATAAACGTAGTGCTACCCAACGACCAATAAAACCTGCTCCACCTGTAAGTAAAATATTCATATAGAGGTACTCCTTTTTTTGATAGATGTTTACATCTCGTAGTTATCATATATTATTGAACATACTATTTATCTCAAAAAATACTAACTTATGTTTAGCGGAAAATATCCCAAGTAACAGGGGTTCCTTTTTTCACAGCAGTTTGCACACGTCTGCCTTCAATATGATCTAAATACTTCGTTGGCAATCCAAGACCTGGACGAATTGCTTTTACATGCTCTCTTGTTATTAACTCTCCAGCTTCAAGGTCCGCTGAAATATATAGTGAGCGACGATGTTTCATAGAAGCTTTTTCTGCATCTGTAGCCCCATAATAAATGCGTCCAACTGCTTGCCACGCTTGCTCAGTCTCATGACAAAGTATCGCAAGCTCTGCAGGCTCCATCGAAAAAGCTGAATCTACTCCACCATCAGCACGAGCTAGTGTAAAATGCTTCTCAACAATAACCGCACCGAGTGCAACAGCAGCTACAGAAACTCCCGTCCCCATTGTATGATCTGACAAACCAATATGACATTGGAACAGATCTTTCATATGTGGCAAAGTTGTTAGATTAGTATTACTTGGTGATGCTGGATACGTGCTTGTACATTTAAGTAACACAATGTTTTCGGCACCTGCTTGGCGAGCTTCTCTAACCGTTTCATCTAATTCCGCGATAGACGCCATTCCAGTAGAAATAATAAGTGGTTTTCCCGTTTTTGCTACCTTTCGAATGAGTTGTATATCCGTATTTTCGAATGAAGCAATTTTATATGCGGGCACATTTAAAGATTCAAGAAAGTCTACGGCCGACTCATCGAAAGGTGTGCTGAAAGCTACCATCCCAAGCTCTTCAGCACGCTTAAAAATCGCTGCATGCCATTCCCATGGTGTATATGCTTCTTGATATAAATTATAAAGAGACTCACCTTTCCACAGACTGCTCGGATCTTCGATAAAAAAATCACCCTCATGTATATCAAGCGTCATCGTTTCGGCTGTATAAGTTTGTAGTTTTAGTGCATCTGCGCCCGCCGCCGCTGCTGCTTCAACAATAGCTAACGCTCGTTCCAAAGAATGATTGTGGTTACCTGACATTTCTGCAATAATGAAGGGTTTATGATCAGACCCTACCCATTTATCCCCTATTTTAAATGAATTCATTAGTGATCACCTCTACGATATAATTGTTATTCATTCGATACAGTTTTTGACATGCCTTATACATAGCATATCTCCTATCAAAATCACGTATAAATCTTCGAATACTATTAGTTACTTCCTCAACTGAAACCTCTTCATAATACCCTGCATATTGACAAATACCTAGTCGATCGGCTTCTTCAACAGATTCAATTTGATTATCAGCTACTGCAATTACGATACTGGGTATACTAATCATCATTCTTTCCATCAAAGATATACCTCCTGCACCAATAGCGATATCTCCTTCTGATAATAATTTAGCCATTTCATTGCTTTCAGATAAAATAGTTACTTGATCTAGGTACTTGCAATTCTCTTTAAGTATTTCGAAATTAGTATTTGCTGGTCCAGCTATTATAGTGTAATGAACATTTCCCGTTTCATTTCCAATCAATTCTATTGCCTTGATAATTTTGAAGCATTCTCCTGTTGGATCACTACCTCCAAAGCTTACAACAACTTCACAACGTTCTCTAGTGAAATATTGAGTCTTTCTATATTCATTAAATTCATTTCTCAATAATGCATATTGAGGGCCTAATAACTGAATCGCTCGTTCAGGGATTAATCCCTTATACTTACTTTCTAATCCAGAAGCAAGATTTTGATCTAATAAAATATCACAATCATGAGCTCGATTACCTAAATCATCAATAACCATTATTTTTGTCACATACAGTCGCAACATACTTTCCCATTCGCTATCAAGACCGTAATGATCAACGATAAGAAGATCATAACTTCCATGCAACCCCAAAAACCTTTGACATGTTGTAGCATCTGAATGTATTGATGATTGTTCTTCATCATTTAATAATTGATAATTGTAATTCTGCTCATCTATTAATTGTATAAAGCTCTCTGGAACATCCTCATTTAATAGCCACAATATATGACTATTTTCTAATTGACCTGCTAATGTTAAGCATCTCATACAATGGCCTAAGCCAATTTTAGATGAGCCATTTACTCGAATTACAATTTTCATAGGCATTACCTTCAATTCTAAATTATAACTATCTATTCATTGACTTGAAAATAATCTTTCGAGTAAATGCCACATATATTGAGATTCTACCTCTCTCTCATATATGTGGCATTGACTTGAATATCTACCCAATAAGTTGAGCACTTCATAATAATCACTTACACATCGCATATATCAATAATTTCAACTAAACTTTTTATTTTATAATCCGCATGATATTCCTCTGATCGTTCTAAGTCTGTATAGCTGCCTCGCATAATCTGAATTGTTTTATAACCTAAGGGCTTAATACCAACAAAATCTTTTGCAATATTATCACCCACATATACGATGTCGGCTGGTTCCACGTTCTCTAACGTAGAAATTTTTGTGAAACAATAAGGAGAAGGTTTCGCATGCTTTCTACCATATCGATGAGTAATAAAACATTTTTTGAATAACGATTCTATTCCTAGCGCTTGTAGCTTTTGTTGTTGGACTAACTTATTCCCATCAGTAACAATATAGCATGGAAAATCTATACTTTGTAAATATTGAAGCACTTCTATTGCATCTTGGTGTAGCTGTAATTGCGGGGAATGTAATCGATAAATAGTTATACACCGCTTCACATTTAGTTTACTCCATTGATTAATAGATTTTAGAGCAAGATCAAATACTTTACCTCTACCTTCATTACATAATGTGTCCCACATAAATAACGCAAGCTTATTGGCATCTGCTTGATATTGTATCGCCAATTCTTCGGCAACCGCCTGAAATCCACTCTTTACATAGGTTAATTCATCATATAATGTATCATCTAAATCAAATACAATTACTTTCATATTATCATATCCTCTGCATATCGAATAAGCCGTTTTTCTTCTATTGACCTTTCAAAAATTAATTGATCCGATGAGATTCCATTACTCTCCTGCAAAAACCAATATATACTCTGCAGTCCCGCAGCAAAGGAAAGTGTTGAAGCACCACCGATTCGACAATTACATTCAACAATATGAATTTGATTGTGATTATCTACCAATACTTGAAATAAGATATGACCTCTAAATGGAAACTTATTAACTATTTTCACCATCGCATCCTCTAACACAGGCATACGAATAGTAGTTGTCACTTGTGACTCACCATGCACGACTACTTCTCTTACTCTTACAATAACTCCAGTTACACCCAGCATACTATTATAGATATCAACGCTATACTCCGTTCCAGTAATGTAAGGTTGATATATCGGATGCTCAAGAGTAGTTCCATGCTGTATAGCCTGCTCTTTAGTTAGATTGACACCAATCGCTTTAGATCCGGAGCCAAATCTTTCCTTAACTACATATGCTACGTATTCCTCTGGACAAGTTGAATAACTTGGTATAACCGGAAACTGATGAGAGATTAAAGTTTCACTAAACAATAGCTTGTCAAGACACATCTGAACCGCACTTTCCTCTGAAATCATTACAAATATTCCTTGTTCAGCTAATTGCCGTTTATATTTTGTGAAATAGAGCAATTCGCCATCACGAGTTGGTAGCACTAATGTAATTGTATTTGCTTTACAGAACTCGATAAAGTCTTCTATATCTAATTGATCCAGCTTAGGACAGTTCCAAAAATAGTCAACAAAGTGTTGCCCAATACATTTCTCGTTATTGTCGGCACCATAAATTTTTATATCTTGTGAATAGGAGATTGCTTCTTTTGTTATTGCTTTTAGCAAAGGAACTTTGCTAGAGATACTCATAACAATAATATTCATACACGATCCCCCCATTCATTATGTAATCTTTAGACGTTGTAATGCTTCTGTTCCACATCGGCATTAATCAAAGACAGTTCCGGATTCTCTTGTAATAAATCTTTCACTTGTAGCCAACTGAAAATATCCCCATGATAGAGTTTTTGATACAATGTTTCAATGAGTTGCCAATCCTCAATTGTATCCAGCGTTAATCGATATTTAGAACAATCTTCTCCTGTTCTAAATACTTCGAAATTGAATTGCTCTCTATTACTTTGTATATATGTTGTGACATGTTCACGATCAAAGTCAGAATCAGCATGTAAGTATGCGGCCTCAAGTGCTGGCAATGAAAAGATTTCTGCATCCAACCCGCGTGGAAACACATCCAATCCAATCCGTGCATAGTCACATTTTTTATTAAAATAAAACTCTATTAATTGCTCTAACAAAGTCGGATCGAGTAACGGACAATCCGATGTTACTCGAATAATATGGTCGGCTTCCATTGCAATTGCAGCATCATAGTATCTGTTAAGAACATCCATTTCGCTGCCTCGTACACAGGAAACTCCATATTTAATAGCTTCATCGAATATAACATTATCTTGCTCTAATTCCGTCGTTGCTACAACGACCTTTGTAACTGAAGGAACTGCTTGACATCTTGTAATAACATGACCTAATACAGTTCGATCACCCAACATACGTAACACCTTGCCCGCAAGTCGAGTTGATCCCATTCTAGCTTGAATAATAATAACAAGATTCATATGAATTACTCCTGACATTCATTCTAGTACTCTCTTCACTCTATGAAGTCAACGTTATCTTGCCTTACTTTAATTGAAAATAGCCAGTAATTTGTCTTCCCATACCTAAATCAGCCAACGCTTCGTACAATTTATTTGTTTTTTCTATTGATATTTGATGCATCAACGTATCAATTTGCATTCTTGCTTGATGGCAAGAAGGTCCACTAGACGAATTATTCACGTAATTTGTGCTGCTATTAAACAAATTCCAATCTATCGGGAAATCACTTATCACTTTTTTACATGCCCAATCGTTAATTTCACATAAAGCCGTTAATCCCGCTCGATTGAAATAGGAGATATGATCCGGAACAGCAATCCAATAGGGCCTATCCACGATTTGCTTTGTTTTTAGATAGGTTTGAACGTCGGAGAAATCATTTGGAACCTCGATTAATAGCACCCCATTAGGAGCAATTAACTCTTTGCATTTCTGGAGTAAACTACTTGGTTCAAGAACATGCTCTAAAACATTATCCAACCATAACACATCAAATTTATGGGAATCTCCTATTAAGAAATCTATACTATCCATAATATCCCCAATAATTATGTTGTTGACTACGTGTGGGTTATGAACCTTGCAGCCTTCTTCACTGTAATCAATCCCCAATACATTCCAATTCAAACGTTCAAAATAACTCAATGTCCAACCTTCGCCACAGCCTATATCAAGTATTTTTTTAGTTTGTGTTGGCAATAAAAGTTGTTCCAATATCTCATGCTTTTGAGCGATTTTATTATTTGTATACGTAATTTCTTCATCTGAATACTGTTTTAAGTACAAAGATTTATTTTCCTGATAATATTTATTTGCGTAATATTCTTGAAGATCTTTAGAGCTAGGTTTTTCTGTTAACTCATAGTATCCTAAGTCATTTAATGTGATCATTGATTGCATTATTATTATCTCCATTCAAAGCAGCTTATTCCACTATTCAATAACAATATAAGAACATAACGGTGCTAGAGGACTTCTTCGAATACGATATTTATCTAGACCAAACACTTCTTTCAAAGCAATAGTTTCACCAGGGAATCCTTCAAAGTTTAATTCATCAAAAGCGATAATACTTCCCTTAGTTAATCTATCTTTTATTGCCTCTAAACATTTTCTTGTCGGTGTATAAATATCAAAATCAAAATATGCTAAAGCAACAATCGTTTCAGGATGCTTTTCAAGATAATCATCAATTGTAATACTTGCATCACCTTTGACTAGTTCATACTTTTTTATTTGAGGTATTGGACTATTTGCTCCATGGAAAGATAGTACATCATCCAAATAATCTTCATAGTTTTCAGTAACAGCATAATCTCCTGCTTTTGATCTATTACCATCGTTTTCATGGATCTCTGTGAATCCAGAAAATGTGTCAAACCCAATTATTTTTCTATTGTAGTTATACGGCTCATATATGCCACGAAATGCCTCAAATAGCGCCATATTTTGTCCCCACCGCACGCCAAACTCCATGACAACTCCATGGACCTCTACAATTTGTGAGTATAGGTACTGCATATATAAAATTCTGGATAATGTTTGTCTTTGTAAAAAGAGCCCCATATTATCAAGCAACTCATTATTAGGAATAGGGGTATCCTTAACCATTTGTACAAACGCTTTTTTTCTATCTATTTCTTCTGCACCTGATTGACCCTGCACATTAATTTTCACCATATTAATCCACTCTCCAAACGTTTTTTTCATTCAATTTCATTGAATGCTTTATCATTAATTCTCAGTTCGAATATTCTCTATCAGCTTTTCAACATCGCTGTAGGAAAGTGCTTTTGAATCGTCAAATTCATAATTTGCTTTTGAACGATGTGTATCTACATTCTCATAAAAATGCTGGGGTAAGAAATCGTTTGGAATAATATACATATCATCTAATTCCAATGCTCTTACACTTTCCTCTTCTGTCATCAATTCCTCATACATCTTTTCACCTGGGCGTAATCCAATTTCCTTTATATTAATAACTGGATGATCCAAAGAGAGTTCCTTAGTTACCTTATTAATAACAGCATCCGCCAAATCCTTTAATTTCACTATAGGCATCTTGAGAACAAACACTTCCCCACCCTTTGCAATGTCCATTGCTTTAATTAGTAGTGTTGTTGCTTGCTCTAAAGTCATCATATATCTCAGCATTGATTTACTCGTTATCGTTATTTCTTGATTATTAATGATCTGTTTACGGAATAGAGGTATCACCGATCCCCTTGATCCCATCACATTGCCAAAACGAACGGATGCAAAGACAGTGTCGCTAGCACCCGCCTGATATTGTGCGGCAGATACTAGACGCTCCGCCATTAATTTTGAAGCACCATATGTGTTGGTAGGGGCTATAGCTTTATCTGTGCTTGTAAAGATTGTTTTCTTGACCTTCATTTCCAATGATGCCAATATAATGTTTTGAGTACCTATTATATTCGTTTGCACTGCCTCAAACGGATTATATTCACACGCAGGTACATGCTTCAATGCTGCACAGTTAAACACATAGTCAACATCTTTCATTGCTCGTTTCAGTCGATCTAAGTCACGTACATCCCCGATAAAATAACGCACATTACTATGTTCAGCTAATTCTTGTTGAAGTATAAATTGCTTGTATTCATCCCTACTAAATATTCTGACTACTTTAGGGGATTGCTGTAAAATATATTTCAACAAACTTTGACCTATCGTTCCTGTCCCACCGATAATAAGAACACTTTTATTACTGAAAATTCCCATGTGTATACCTACTTCACTATATTATTCTCTGATTCTTTTTGCTGTAGTAATGTTTCTTTTAAGCTTTCGAATTCTACCTTCATCTCATTAAATGATTGAATAATCATATGATTAAAAGGTAATACGATTTGATTAAGCAATTTTGACTTTTCAATTATAGTTGGTGCTGTTTCGATCTCAATAACCTTTTGATCGTATCGCTTTAATGCATTCCTATTCCATTTCGGTATAATTGTTTTAAATAATAAATGTTCAGTT
Organism: Paenibacillus sp. Y930; assembly: GCF_056786375.1. NCBI lineage: Bacteria > Bacillati > Bacillota > Bacilli > Caryophanales > Paenibacillaceae > Paenibacillus > Paenibacillus sp. Y930. Next base: position 47,669 of record NZ_JBXCIX010000007.1, read on the forward strand.
ACTTGTGAGAAATTATTTTCTAGCTTAACAAGCATAGACATTGATTTATTTGGATTTCTACGACTATACTCCTCTACCTTTTTCAAATCTTTTATTGAGCATTCGGATTGAGTAATTAGAAAATCACATTGTACAATAAAATCATCAATCCTCACTAATATATCTTCCCTATTAAATTCACTCATTGTAGCTTTTCTATCTGATATTTCAATAATTTCATCAAAAGAGTAAGCTGAACGATTTACTGATTTGATGACCTCTTCGAAGGGGATATAATCTGCCCCCTTAATTTTAGCACCTAATGAAGACGTATTAATAAATGTTGTGCCTTCCATGCTCTTAATTAAATTTTCAATATCTTCAAGGGTTACTTTCATTGAAAGATTGGTATCATTCAATTGGCCTTTTACATTTTCAACTTTTAGCGTCAAACTATTTGTTTGACTCTTCAGTTGATCTACAGAAGCATGTTTTGCCCCGGGCGAATATATTTCTTTGTTTGGATATGATAAATCTTGCCCTGCATATAAGATGGTTTTAGCACCTAAGTATTTTGCTATTTGGGTAGCAGTACCCGATACCGAATTAGTTGGTCTGAATTTAGGCTCAATTAATTGGTCAGAAAACAAATAATCAATAATACAATCCTCTTCAAAAAATGCATGCAAGTTTTTGGTTGAATGCGTACTTAGAATTGACGAATAAATTTGCGGAATAAATACTAACGGAATTGAGGATGTATCAACATTCTCAAACACTCTACCATTGGTTTCACCCGGGTCCATAGAGACGACTAAGTGTGGCTCTATACCATAATACAATAAGGACTGTACACTAGAACCAGCTGCAATAATTAATAGTTCATCGCGATATTGCTTAATCATTTCAATATCTCGCTTTAATGAAGGACCTCCACCGACCACGAGGGACGTACACCCCTTGAATTTATCCTTTAGTAGTTTAAGTGAGTTTGATTGGCATAGATCACTAATATTTCTAATACTATTCTGATAAGGTAATATACCAAATATTTGTTCAAAACCAATATCAGCTAGATGTCCCTTACTAATTAAATATTCTTGCTCATAGAAGTTTTTTATTGTTTCTAAATCAATAGTGGAGTAAAATGGAATCGCGATATTCACTTTATCTTCTAATACATACACACTAGTATATCCTTGAAATGAACGTAAGTCTTGATCTAGATTTCCTATATTAAATAACTTAATTTGTGGATGGTTAAGTAACTCTTCGATATTCAGTAGTTTTAATGCTTCAATAAAAATATCGATTTCGGGTTCAAGAATATAAAAACTAAGCTTATCATTAAGTTCGATTAGACTCGTCAAATGATAACTTAATCCTAGACCATACATAATAATATGATATTCTCCCTCTTGTAAATATCGATATTCATTAAGCCATTGTTCCAAATCTTGATTTCCCTCTAAATACAACAACTCAATTCCTTGTTCAAATGTATACGACAAATTTGGCATATTATGTTTGTCAAAGGTTAACTTACAGTTTTTCTCGATACCTTTAGCACTTAAATATTGCTGTACTTTATCAAATAACTCTGATTTATATTTAAATAGAAACAATAAGTTTTCCTCTAATAAATCTGTCATTATCTTCCTCCGACGGTCTGTAATAATCTTATATCATGTAAGTCGATATACTATATATATCGACAAATTTCAAATAACTATTAACAAAAAAAGCTGCCATATGGCAGCTTTTTTTGTTAATAGTTATTATCCTAGTAATTTTAGTACGTTTTGAGGTACAGAGTTTGCTTGTGCAAGCATAGAAGTACCAGCTTGTACTAGAATTTGGTTTTTCGTGAAGTTTGTCATTTCAGCAGCCATATCAGCGTCACGGATACGAGAATGTGCAGCAGATAGGTTTTCTTTGTTAACACCTAGGTTGTTAACAGTGTGTTCAAGACGGTTTTGAACCGCACCGAATGTAGCACGTTGTGTAGATACATTTTCAATTGCCTTAGAAACAGCAGCAATTGCAGCACTTGCTCCAGCACTTGTAGCAATTGTAATACCTGGAATACTAATTGCAGTAGCGCCCATATTTTTAGTTCCTACAGAAATTACATCAGTGTTATTAACACCTGTTTGGAATGTAATTGTTGCAGAAGCATTCAATAAGCTAATACCATTGAATTTTGTTCCTGTAGCAATGTTATCAATTTCTTTAACAAGTTCAGCTACTTCTAACTGAAGCTTTGAACGGTCCTCAGTAGAATACGTACCGTTTTTAGATTGGTTAGCTAGTGTATTGATACGTTGTAACATAGCGTGAGTTTCAGTAAGTGCACCCTCAGCTGTTTGGATCAAAGAGATACCATCTTGAGCATTACGTTGTGCTTGATTCATTCCGTTGATTTGGTAGCGCATTTTTTCAGAGATCGCAAGACCTGCAGCATCGTCAGCAGCACGGTTAATACGGTATCCAGAAGAAAGTTTCTCCATTGTTTTGTTCATTGCGCCGTTGTTTGAAGTTAAGTTACGGTGTGCGTTCATCGCACCAACGTTTGTGTTAATAAACATAATTATCATCCTCCATGATTGGGTTTTCATGCCACATCCTTGTGGTCACAATATCTATATCGGAATAACCCTCTTAATAGTTAATAGATAAGAGATAAAAACAAAAAAAGTTACCCAAAGGTAACTTTTTTGTTCAAATATTATCCTAATAGTTTAAGAACGTTTTGTGGTACAGAGTTAGCTTGAGCCAACATAGAAGTACCCGCTTGAACTAGAATTTGGTTTTTCGTGAAGTTTGTCATTTCAGCTGCCATATCAGCATCACGGATACGAGAATGTGCAGCAGATAGGTTTTCTTTGTTAACACCAAGGTTATTAACAGTATGCTCAAGACGGTTTTGAACCGCACCAAATGTAGCACGTTGTGTAGATACATTTTCAATTGCAGTAGAAACAGCAGAAATCATAGCACTTGCACCAGCAGATGTGGCAATTGTAGCTGCTGCAAGAATACCAATGGCAGAAGCTCCCATATTTTTAGTCGCTACAGTAATCACATCAGTGTTATTAACACCTGTTTGGAATGAAATAGTTTTAGCAGAAGCTAACAAAGTAATACCATTGAACTTTGTTCCTGTAGCAATATTGCCGATTTCTTTAACTAGTTCAGTCACTTCTAATTGAAGCTTTGCACGGTCCTCAGTAGAATACGTACCGTTTTTAGATTGGTTAGCAAGTGTATTGATACGTTGTAGCATAGCATGAGTTTCAGTCAATGCACCCTCAGCTGTTTGGATCAAAGAGATACCATCTTGAGCGTTACGTTGTGCTTGATTCATACCATTGATTTGGTAGCGCATTTTTTCAGAGATCGCAAGACCTGCAGCATCATCAGCAGCACGGTTAATACGGTATCCAGAAGAAAGTTTTTCCATTGTTTTGTTCATTGCGCCGTTGTTTGAAGTTAAGTTACGGTGTGCGTTCATCGCACCAACGTTTGTGTTAATAAACATAATTATCATCCTCCATGATTGGTTTAGTAGTGCCACGTCCTTGTGGTCACAATATATATATCGGAAGCCTTGTAGAGAAAGTTAATAGATTTCAAAACTAATTTTTAAAATCTATATAATAGGAAACAACCTCTCCTGGAGCAACTCCCCCATATGTTTGGAGCGTCTTACGTTGATCTTTAATATTTTTCATCTCAATTGAGTTACCATCAGACCAAATGATAATATTACGCTGAATCTCTTCATTCATCGAATTCAATAGTTGCACGGTATTAGCAGTAGAGCTAGTATCTATTGAAAGTTGAGATACTAGCTCTATACTTTCACTAACAGCAGCCTGTAATTCTGTTTTGCTAGATTCTAATCTTTCCAAAGATTCCAAAACTTCTTCTGATTGTTCACCGCTCGTTAACGATAGCTGCTGTCTTAAAACTTCTTTAAGCTGTAATAATTGCTGCTCTAGATTAGCTAATTCATTAGCCATTCATCTGCACTTCCTTGCCTATAGCCTGCCACGCTTCACGAATATCCTTAATAATAGATATCGCTTCATGTATTGGTTCAACAGACTTCTTAATATTTGCCTGAATAAGCAAGTCGATGACATAGCGATAAAGGTTATTAAGATTTACCGCTATATCATCACCTTGATCAAAATTAAGACAAGCGATTAGTTCGTTAACAATTTCTTGAGCTTTGGATAATGATAGATTAGTAGCTTCAATATCTAGAGCCTGAACATTCGCGATAGATTGGTTCATAAATCTAATTGCCCCATCGTAGAGCATCGTAATTAGACGGTGAGGAGAAGCAGTCTCGTATTTATTTTTCTGATAAACCTGATATCCATTAAAGTTAGAGATCACTAATTCTTCATCCCCTTATTGTACTTTATTTCTTAGTGTTAAGTAGAGATTCAAATTGACTTGATAACCAATCCTGTTCACTCTTCAGTGATGATAGCATAACTTCCATTCTACTGTACTGTAATTTCATACGATCTTCTTTCACTTGCAGTCTCAGTTCCATTGCGCTTAAGCGTTCATCTACCATTTTAATTTCACTATCATAGCCAGTAACTTTCATAGCCAGCGTGCCATTAATAGTACCCGTATAATTTTTCACAAGAGCGTTTTGCAAAGTATCCATACGATCTGAAAAAATAGATGTAACTTTATCAGGATTTTCTTTAAGAGCTGTGCCAAATACCGTTTTGTCAAACGTAATTTTACCTGTCATTAAGCTACCATTGGTAACGCCTTTATCTATACTAATTCCAATGTCCTCCATAAATCCAGCAAAAGCACCATCCTTTGAAACCATACCTGTAAATATACTATACATCTCATTTTGAATAGCTTTCAGTGTAGAATCACCTTGCAAGGGATTAACAACTACTTTATCATCTGGGTTAGTTAGGTTTGTTGTCGGTGAATTTTCTGGTTTAGATAGATTTTTTTTCAATAGATCAACGATATCGTTATATGCCTTTACGAATTCTTCGACTTGCTTAGTGACTGCTTCTACGTCTTTACCAATAGTAAGTGTTGAAGTCCCTACGGCTTGCAGGTTCAATGTTACGCCATTAATTGCATCAGAAATTGTATTAGAAGGACGTGTTACTGTCACTCCATCAACAGTAAATATTGCATTCTGACCAGCTTGTAATTCCGTACTTGAATCCGTAATTGAACCTGTAGTAAGTGTGAAGTTAACACTAGATGCTCCTGTAGAAGTAACACTTAATGTCAAATCTCCTGATCCCGTAGGATCAACTATGGATGCTTTCCCGCCATATTCAGTGCTACTATTAATTTTATTTACTAATGCATCTAGCGCTTCTTTATTGTTGGTGATAGGTTTTTCGGTAGTCGCCAACGTAGCAATATTAATATCTTTACCATTAATTGTGAAAGTTGCAGTCGTTAGATTAGTTCCAGCCTTGTCAATACCAGATAATCCTGTAATTTGACTCTGAGCGAGTTGCGTAACATTGATGGTATAACTACCAGCTACAGCGTTATCTGCCGCAGTAGCACTTCCGACACCAGTATTGGAAAATGTGCCCATATTTTTGTTGAATGATGTACTGTATTGCATATCGCTCGCTTGTCTTTGAAGAGCACTTAGCTTCGTATTCAATTGACGGAATACGGCTTGCTCCGTTTGCAAATTAGACTTTTTCGACTGTAGATTAGTATACGGTAAACGCTCAATAGACATAAGATCTTTAATAATTTGAGCAGTATCCAATCCCGATGATAGACCATTAATACTGAATGCCATAATATTCACTCCTCAATAATAATTTGTATTTAACGTTTTTCATCAATGAAAAATCCGATCATGTCCTTTAACTTGGCCGCTAACTCGATAATATGCTTACCAGGAATACTTTCAATAACCTCTTGCGTACGAGAATCGAATACTTCCACATAATACTGTTCGGCCTTTTCACTAAACTTGATACGCATGGATTTACTTTCCATTTTTAGTGTTGCGTTGACTTTCTCCACTTCCTTGTAGAGTCTGTCTCTGTCTTGCTCTGTGAATTTAGAATCTGCGTTGTTAATAGCATGTGCAGAAGAGCCGATTTTCTGAATTTCCTGTGAAGCCTCTACTTGCTTCTTCACTCCAGGTAATTGACTCCAATCAACTGAGGATCCATCCATACGATTGATTGAACTAAACACAATAATTCCTCCCTTAACTGTTATCGTTATGGAGAGATCTCTTCTTAAGCTGCTTCAATATTTCCTTAGTGTCATGATCACTCGACATTACTGACTTCACATTTTCTGCTTCGATAGCGTCATACACTTCAGATCGTAAAATCTGAATATGCTTGGGAGCTTCGAATCCCAACTTGATCGTATCGCCCTCAACTGCTAATACATGAACTTCTATATCATTGGCAATCCGAACAACCTCGCCTACTTTGCGCTTCAATACTAGCATTCAACCTCACCTTTAATTACCAATGGCGCTCGTAGGCTTAGTGAATCATCTGAAACGACATATTGGCAACCTTTCTGTGTAGTCGATACGACAAGAATAGGTGCCCGTAAATTAATAAAAGGACTGTTATCAATAAATCGCAATACATAAAATATTGCTAATTCATCTTCATCTTGAACGCCCAGTTGTTCCACAGTTGATTCATCTATGTGAAAGCTAATGTTATTCTCACTGTAAGCAGCTGGAACTAATAATAAGCTGATTTCTTCACTAAATGACTGCAAAATAAATAGTTCAGTATCTTCATAAGGCAGTAATGCAAATTGCTTTAGATGAGAAAAGCCCACAATACCTTGTGCAAAATGAAAGATTTGATGATCTTCTACGATGATTTCGCCATAAAGATTGCTCTTTATCACTTGATTAGAAACGGTGTTCTCACCCATGTATACTGCACTCCCTCAACTTACTAACGAATATAATCCAGTAATGACATCTGCATCACTTTTGCTCCAACAGATAGGGAAGCTTGCAGAACGTTCTGCTGTAGCTGTAATTGAATAATCGCATCAGCCATATCTACATCAGCAACACTTGATCTCAATGTTGTTAAGCTTACCTTCTCATCCGCGATACGGCTTTGAATCAATTCAAATCGATTCATACGCGCGCCAACCTCAGCAAGACTTAACGAGATTTGTCCGATTGCACCATCGATATCAGTTAAGCTAGCGGATAAAGCGGTTTGGTCTGCTGGCTGACCACCATTTAGATGACCAATAATATCATCAAACATTTGGAAGATATTATTTCCAGGAACTGCTGGAACTACTGGCGGACCTGGTTGCTCTGGTGTTCCTGCTTTACCAAATATCGTTTCTCCCGAAAGACTCACTTCTACAGTAACAGATGAGCTCACATTCAAGTAATATACGCCACTATCCGTAGTATTATATGCTGCATTCGCTGATGAATAGGGTTGTACGTCTGTTTTCTGACCGTTGAATATATGTCGACCGTCATACGTACTATTACCGATCGAAACCATCTGTTCACGAAGCTGTGACACTTCAAGACCGATTTGTTCTCTAACTTCAGGGGTTACTGTACCATTTGCCGCCTGATTCACAAGTGTGTTCACACGTTGTAAAATAGCATTCGCTTGTTGCAACACAGAATCCGTCTGACTTAACCAACCATATCCTGTATTCGCATTGGCAAGATATTGTTCATTACGACTAAGCTCTGTCGTATAGCGCATCTGATAGCCAATTCCAACAGGATCATCACTTGGCTTACTAATCTTCTGGCCAGTAGCTAGCTTGTTCTGCCAACCCAATATATTATTACTATTGTTACCGATATTACGTAACAACTGCGTATTTTGCATCATACTAGTAATTCGCATAATCTACCTCCTCCAATTTTTTCATTGCTGACTCAATAGCTTCCAATAATGAAAAAATACATCGGAAGCATTATCTATTTTTGTATATTATCTTCCTACAAGCCCCATGCCGTTAATAATCTTATCAAGCATCTCATCTACCGCTGTCATATTACGAGCAGCAGCATTGTACGCATGCTGGAAGCGAAGCATATCCGTTAATTCTTCATCCATTTGCACGCCGCTTACTGATTGCCTGCGGATCTCCACATTATCAGTCAAATCGCTGCTTTTCTTGTAATTAGTATCTGCAATACTTGAACGTGTTCCCAGATCACTAACAAATGCTCGGAAATAATCATCCGCTGTACCTGTAGATAGTGAAGTCATATCAGCAGGGAATTCAAACTTCAAATTACGTAAGCTCGTTAATGCTAACGCAATATCACTATTACCTTTAATCGCTGACATACCTGTAAGAGGCCCCTCGAATTGACCAGATGCTGCAACTTTGTTCGTATCCTTCTGAATTTCAGGATTAACTTCAATATTATCGATAGAGAATGGTAATGTTGTATCCTTCAATGTGAAGAAATCTAATCCAGTCTCAGCAGGTGAGTTCAGTGTGTAACCTAACTTATGAACACCATTGAAACCCTCTACCGTAAACTTTGCACTAGTCGTTATTTTCGAGTTCGCTGGAATTGTTGTTCCTGCCGCATAGGTTGTTGTTACTCCGAATTCATCGACCGCTGTTACTTCGTTATCAGCAATCATCGGGGTTGATGTTTTGTAGCCATTAGGCATTGTAATTTGAATTTCACCGTTGATAAGCGTATCAACCAATGCATCCAATTGACTACGTGTTTGGATAATATCCGTTTGTGATTTTTTGTAACCTGCAATTTCACCACTTGTAATACCAGAAACATCAGCACCAGTTAAAGCTGTTTGCAATTGGCCATTAACAACCTGAATGCCAGCGCTATAGACGTTAAGCATACCGTTCGCATCTTCTGTATATTGTACATCTACAATTTTAGATAATTTATCGACAAGGACATCTCGTTGGTCACGATAATCATTCGCATGATCGCCAAGCATTTCAATTTTACGAATCGTTTCATTCAATTCAGCAATGCCATCAATAAGTTGGTTTGCTTCCTGAAGCTTAATATCAATATTGCTATTAATATCACCTTCAAGTGTTGTTAATGAAGTTCCTATTTTATTAAATGTATCCGCCATGTTTTTCGCATTACCAATAAAATCAACACGTGCACTTAGTAGGTTCGGGTCGCGATTCATAACTTCAAGTGAGTTCCAAAACTTATCCATTACAGCACTTACACCATTATTAGAAGGTTCATTAATAATCGTCTGAATGGCTTCCATTGTGGCATTATATACTCCATTCAAGCCTTTATCTTGATTTTCACGACGGTACTGCATATCTAAGTAGCTGTCACGTACACGTGTAATACTCGTATATTCTACGCCTGATCCAATCTGACCCGGTGTGAAAATACGGTTAAATCCAGGAGCAGATAATGGTGAAGCGTTAATAAGATTAACTCGTTGGCGAGAATAACCCTCTGTTGCTGCGTTGGAAATATTGTGCCCTATTGTATTCAAAGCAACCTGTTGCGTTAATAGTGCACGCTTGCTCGTCTCTAAACCGTGAAATGATGATACCATTATAAACCTCCTAAAACTTTTATTGACTCCCTGAGCTGCTTCCTGCAAATAAAAGTAGCATCGGAAGCATGAACCTAACTTTTTATTGCTTCGTGATGTAACTTCTTGCATACAAAAAGTTACATCGGAAGCATTAACCATACTTTTTATTAACTTCTCGTTGTACTTCTAGTAAATAAAAAGTAGCATCGGAAGCATAAGCGAATTCACGCTCTTGTGTCATATATTCCTGATCGTTTTTGTATATCTGTATTGACTGTAGGACGCTTATACGTCACTTCATCATCGGGCGGTCCGCATAGAACATCCAGCGAGAAATGTACATACTCTAATGATTGCTGGATCAATTGCTGGTTAAGCTCATTCGCTTTACTAAGCTTTATTGATACATCTCCAAGGGCAGCCTGAATCTCTGTTAACTCCTGCTTTTCTTCAGGTACAACTAACATTTTCGTCATTTCCGATAATGTCATTTTTAATTTGGGTCGAAATCCTAGATCTCTTTGTAGCTTAGTTAGTTGAGCACGAATCCCTGCCTCAAGTTCTGGAACAGGCTTAAGTGCTTTCGTCTCTTTCATCGTAAGCGCATTAATGAGCTCAATCTCATTGTTAATAATGGCCCTTTTTTTCTCATCAGATAATGTAAATAAGGCACGATAGATAAGCAATAATTGTCTTAGCTGACTCATCATAAGTTGAAATGCTGACTGTTCCATCCATGTCCCTCCATATCTAGCGTCATTCTATTTGAAGAAAGGCAACAACTTTTCCGCTATTTTCCCAGACTCTACATGGTAGTTTCCAGACTGTACAACCTGCTTCAATTCATTCAAGTATTGTGTACGCTCACTATTTTCTGTGCGACTAGTTTCTAACATTTCTTGTGCTGCTTGAGAAATTTGAATATCATCCTTAGCAACGGATTTTCTATCTTCCTTCCGAAAATCGGTTTGACTTTGATATGTTTTATTAATTCCATTAATACGATTTATATCATTGATTTTCATTACACTCACCCCATTGTTCTAAAAACTAAAAAGCCGATAAGCTACTAGTAGTATTATCGGCTCCTTTGTATTTATTATTAATAGTAAATCCTATTTATGTGCGATCTTTATACTGGCTAATCCCTTTATAGGCACTCTGAACCTGTTCGTCAGTAAGTTTTTTGTTCTCAGCAATGTTGGATTCATGGAACAAATTTTTCGAAGCATTTGTTAAACGTGTTCGACAGCTATCACATAGATGATTATGGGATATTAGCATCCCACATGATTCACATGGATACGATAAATTTGGAGCATCCATCATCGAAATTCTACCCTCACGCACGAATTTAGTAATTTGCCTAATCGTAACACCTGTTTCGTCAGATAGCTCTGTAATAGATGCACCTTTCTGTTCACGCAAATACGTAGAACATAGTTCGTATTCTTTATCAATATCTCGTACGCAAGCAGGACATACATCCTTGAACCCTTTAGCAAACACTTTACCGCAACGAGGACAATTAGCAATATTCATCTCCCAATCAACTCCTTCATTCCACTTTACCTTATACTATACTTTATCGTAATTTCGAGGGGATTTCATTAGTTCTATCGTGAATTTTCAAATATTATTATCTTTTCTGCTTTACTATGCCCTTGCCCATGTGAGCCCGTAGATTGTTACCTCGCTGGGAGCACTATCTAAGATGGCCTGAGCGCAGGCTTCTATCGTGCTACCCGTCGTATATACGTCATCTATAAGTAGTATATTAATTGGCGTTCGACTAGATGACACTTCCATAAGCGGCAGCCAGTATGATGGTTCACTTATATACAATTGCTGAACGGTGCTTACCCGCTCCCACTTCTTCTTTGAGCTTAGTTTGATGTTGTCACGCTGACGACGCAATAGCTCTATAAAGGGAAGCTTACCATACTCAGCGACTTTCAGTGCTAATTGCTGCGCTTGATTGAACCCCCGCTCCAACAGTCTCTCCTCGCTGGTCGGTACCGCAGTAACTACTTGCCACAGCTTATATCGCTTAGCATATGTACGAATTGTTAGCCGTGATGCTTGCCAATGCTCGTACAGTCCTTGATCCCTCACTAATTGAAGTGTCACTTGTTCATAGACATGCGATTGCATGAAAGCCAGTAGCTCTCGATATCGCTGATCACCTTGGAACTTATATGTGCTAAGCCACTGTTTCATCTCATCCGTATATCTTACCGCACTACGATTACAACGTAATGCACTCGTCTCGCGATAATGACAATCCTGGCAAACCTGAGCTCGTCCACACCGTCTACATTGTACTGTAGTAATCCACGGAATGTTGGCCACACATGTCGCGCAAAGCAGTTCATATAATCTTCGATCAATCCAAGGATAATGGTTACTGCGTTCATAACGATTATGAGTAACACTATTTTGACAGCAGAGACAATGACGTTTTCTAGCTGTTAACCACCATAACCATTTATTTTGCATAGATGATGGCATCGGGTGTCACCTCCTTCTTCTATGTGAATTAACCCTCTTTAATTTGCATGGTGGCACAGTTTGGTTGTGTAACAAAGTCACTTTTCCCTTTATTCCGCATGGCAACGCAGTTTGTGCGAAGTAAAAATAGTTATGTTGTTAAAAAGCCCCACTACCAATACTGCTCCAACAAATACCGTTCCTTCCTCGCCTGTTTATTCATTTTCACGATTTGCTTCAATGCTCGCAATTGTGCTTCATTACGATGTTTAGCTGCAAAATACACTTTGCCCTTGGGATCATCGGCTGATCTTCCTGCACGTCCAGCCATTTGTACGAGTGATGCTTCATCGAATAATGATCCATCCGCATCGCAAATATAGACATCACTTTGTGGAATAGTGATACCACGCTCCAATATAGTTGTCGTCACCAACATTCTTATATACCGCTGGCGAAAAGATTGCACCTTCTCTGTGCGTCCATCGTCCTTAGAGGATGTTGCTGCAATGACAATGCTCGGAAAATAACGCTGTAGCAATGTAACATATGGCTCCGCTTCAGCAATACGTTGAACAAATACAAACAACTGGGCGCCTCTAGCAATGGATTGCTTCATCGCGGCAATTACAGCTGTTGGTATACTAGACTTTCGTAATTGCTCTGCTATGGAAGGCGTGGTTAGCATAGTTGGTACGGGGAGTGGATGGCGATGATAGCGAACGGGAAGCAATACATAGCTAAGTAGCTTCGCACTCATTGCCTGCTGTAGCTCTCTAGGCGGGGTTGCTGATAACAATATCCTAATACCGCCTAATGTGCTGCATTGCGCCGCTACACGATATAGACGGGGATCACCATGGTAAGGGAATGCATCTAGTTCATCAATAATAACAAGCTCAAAGGTTTGTTGGAATCTCATTAATTGATGCGTTGTAGCTACTACGAGCTGCCCCTCTTGCCAGCGCTGAGTACTCCCGCCATACAATGTTACAATCGACAGCTCAGGAAATGCCTTTCGCAAACGTGGATCTAGCTCTAGCACAACATCTCGGCGCGGCGTTGCTAGTAGCACTTTACCACCTTGCTTTGTTACATATTCGATAAGCGGAAAGATCATCTCGGTTTTACCCGCCCCTGTCACCGCCCAAATAAGATAGTTACGATCGTAGCGTTGCCGCCAACTTTGCAGCTGTTGCAGCCTATGACCAAGCAAACGATCAATTAATTGCTTCCCTGTTACCGCTCCCTTCCTAGCACTACGCTCACTCACCCCCTCCTTTTCTTGGTCATCTACAAGCTGCCTATTTCCCCTCCGGTCCTCCGAACCCATACTACACCCCTCGGCACGACCACGTTCTCGCAGTTCAACATAAATCTTGTTCTGTCTATAAATGTAACCTAACGCTGCTTTCGTGGCTTTTTGCTGCGCGGGACTAAGATGGTATCTCCCCAATTGTACGATTCGGCTTGGATGGATAACTATACCTTCTATAGTCTCTATTTCTTCTCCAGATCCTTCCCCAAGTAAAGGTGAAAGATACCGCCCTACGAGCAATAAGCCACAAGTGCGACTTCTCCCCATAACAAGACATTCCTTGCAATAGTAGCAGGCTTGTCCACAGTAAGTGCAGACTGACGAAGTATGCTCTAATTGCTGCTCATAGCAACGTAAGCAACAATACCGAGCCTGCCTGCTTCCACTTCCCAAGCGTTGCAACTGCACGCTACTTCCTACTACGATACTTCCCTCTATGATGCATCTTTGCAATGCTGCACGCCAATTGTGTAGTACTCCGCCTTGTACTTGATCAGCCACCAATGATTGCAGCTCCCCATAAAGCAGCTTTCTCCCCCTCATTAACGACGCCAACTGCAATGCAGCAAGCCTATCTTGCTCAGCGTCAGCGCTACTAACGGCATCACTACTAATAACAAACTCAAACATGGCAGCATTACTAACATTAACAGCAGTAGCACCAGCTACTGGCTCTAACTCCACTACTCCATCGATCCAGCGCACCTGTAACTGAGCATGCAGCAGCCGAGCTACTGCATGCTTTGCACTATGCAAACTTTGATAGCTCCGTTTACCCGTCATCCATTGCCTAACTACATAATCACCGTACGCTAGCGAAATTGGCTGCATGGTCACGCTATATATACTCCCTCTCTGCATGTAGCAAACCCATTCCTCCACTTGAAACTGATTACGCTTTTCATAAGGTAGTAGCAGTAGCCGGTACTCTGTCGATTGCGTCCATAATATTAACTTTGCATACAACTGTATTCCCCCAAACTTTTTGTAGCATCGCGAAATGCTACTTAGTAAACAAAAAGTAACTTCGAAAGCATAATCCAAACTTTTTGTAGCATCGCGAAATGCTACTTAATAACAAAAAGTAACTTCGAAAGCATAGACAAACGCAAAAAAAGCACACGAATGTCCATAAATGGATCGTTTCGTGTGCTTCACGCTTACAAATTATGTCACTATTATAGGCTAGAATGGCAACTTACACAAGTCATCTTGTTTACTCAGATCAATAATGATCGCATGATCTGATATGCCACTAACTCGATCATTCAATACAATATCATTATTATTTCTACCCCAGTGATCTACCATTTGACGCAAATCCCGATTAGGCTGAGTGTTGACCACCGTTATGTGAACCGGGATACCCATCCAATGTGAAAAACGCTGGAACGAGCGATAGTACCACTCCATACTATCCTGTTGCTCGTGATCTAATAATATATAATGACGCTTTGTTGGTTGTTGACGACTTGATAAGTAATAATACACATGTACGATAGCAGCCGCGATAATATAGCATCCAATAACAATAAGCAGAAGTTTAATCATCGTTGATACCCCCTCTTTGCATATTGTATGCAAAACAACGCTAAGCGGTAACCTACTCCAACTTTACCGACACAAAAAAATGGTTATGTCGTATCTTATTCAGTAATAAGATATAACATAACCATCATTTACAATATGAAATATAGCTGTAATATTAGAGCGTAACCCAACCAAATTTAATAGAATTAATAACCGCTTGAGTACGATCATCAACTTCCATTTTTTGTAGTATGCTACTAACATGATTTTTTACTGTTTTTTCGCTAATGAACAAATTTTCACCTATCGTCTTATTACTTTTACCTTCCGCCATTAAGCGCAGTACTTCTGCTTCACGACGTGTAAGCGGGCTTTCCTCTAACGGAATATATGTCGCTCCAATATCAATCGTTTGGCTTGCTGACACGCCAATTTCATCTAAATACGTCATACGACGCAGTTGATTAATTAATTTACCCGTTACTTTAGGATGAATATAAGAATAACCTTGTGAAACTGAACGAATCGCATTGATTAATGCTTCTGCTCCCATATCCTTCAGCAAATAGCCTGTTGCACCTTTTCTCAGCGCCTCAAACACATAGCTTTCATCATCATGAATCGATAATATAATAACTTTCACATCTGGAAATAAATCTTTCAATCGCTCTGTCGTAACGACTCCTGTCTCAATGGGCATATTGATATCCATCAGAACGATATCAGGTATTGTATGGTTACAAAACTCTAACACTTGTATACCATCACCACATTCTCCAATCACTTCAATATCATCTTCCATATTCAGAATACGTTTGAGACCTTCGCGAAATAATTGATGGTCATCTGCCAATAAAATTTTAATTGTTGTACTATCGGATGGGCCGTTATCTAGCTTACTCATCATAAACTTTCCCCTTTCTTAGGTCGTTTTAAGAGGTATGACTATCCTGATGTCCGTTCCTCTGCCTACTTCCGATTGAATATCAATTGTGCCTTCAATAAGCTCTACTCGCTCATGCATCCCGATCAAACCATAATGTGTCTGGTCATCTTCCGAATTGAGATTAGAATTGGTATTGCAACTGCTGTGGAATCCTTTTCCATTATCCTTGATACTTAACTGGAGCTGATCCTGCTGGAATCCAATTCCTACCGATACTCTCGTCGCCTCAGCATGCTTCGTTACATTGGATAACGCTTCTTGTACAAGGCGATAGATCGCAGCTTCCATAGAAGAATTAAGACGTAATTCCTTGCCTGAAATATCGAATATCGTATGGATTTTAGATTTTTCTTCAAAATCCTGAGTGAGCTTTCTTAGCGTCGGAATTAAGCCTAGATCATCTAATGCCATCGGACGCAAATTGAAAATGACCTTCCGAATTTCTTCTATGCCCGCTCTAACTTGACCCTTTAGATCCACTAATTCAGTTTGTACGAGTGGGTAATTTTCCTTTTGGAGCATTCGTTCCGCTATTT
The DNA here is from genome assembly GCF_056786375.1 of Paenibacillus sp. Y930. NCBI lineage: Bacteria > Bacillati > Bacillota > Bacilli > Caryophanales > Paenibacillaceae > Paenibacillus > Paenibacillus sp. Y930. The sequence goes on from NZ_JBXCIX010000007.1 coordinate 64,034, forward strand.
CGGTACGAAGAACAATATTCGCCAACGATTGTGCAGGTCCATCATGAATTTCCCTTGCAATTCGTTTGCGTTCTTCCTCTTGTGCCAAAATGATTTTCAAACCAAGCAATTGACGGTTTTTAGCCGATTCTATTATACGGGTCACATGTTCTAGATCACCTGACAAATAGTCGAGCACAACATTCATCTGAGATGCTATTGTTTCCGCTCGTTCAATATTTTTTTCGGCATTTCGAACTCGAATTTGAAGATCATCTCTACGGAGCTTAAGATGTTTTTCTTGCTCGCGTAAAGTAGCAAGTTGCAACTGTGTTAACGTTGCTTTTTCATAAGCCCGCTTAATATCCTGCTCACCGTAGCGAGAGAATTCGCGACTTACTTCTGTCAAACGAATTCTGGTATATCGGTATTCAAGCTCAAGCTTGTCAACCTCCTCAATCACCTGAACCGTTTGCTGTAGCACCTGTTCAAGTTCTCTCTCCAAGGCACGTAGCTCATCTCTAGCAGATTCACATACCTCGTAGATTTGATATTTGCTAGTTTCCATTACTTGAATCGCATTAGAAAATATTCGATTAATATCGACTGAGTGGTGATCCACCGTATCCAGGCACTCCTTTTACATTTATTGCTTGTCTTATCATATCATAATTGCGCTAACAACCATACTTTTACTGTATAGTCACGCTACGCTCGAGGTGATTATAATTAACTTTGAAGCCTAGCTTTTCAGAGAACAATCGTACCGGAATTAATGTACGTCCATTCGTTGTAAATGGTGCAACATCCGATTCATAACGAACGCCATTCAGCACATACTCTTTTTTACCTATTGTCATCTGAAGTAGCGTCGAGCCGCTAAATACCTTCACTGTTTTCGTTGCATTGTCATATTGCAATGTTGCGCCTAGTTGCTCAGTAACGAATCGTAATGGCAAATAAGTATAGTTACCTTTCAATATTGGAGCTGCATCGAGAGTAGTTGATTTACCGTTAACTGTTGCTTGTTTTTTATCAATATATAGTTTGACAACGGTATTCGCCTGTTCAGATGTATTTGTAGAATTTGAATACTGCATAATATTATCTACCGTCACTTGACCTGAACTTGCAAGCCCAGCTTTTGTAGAGTCCAGAGATATCATATATACTCTTCTTAATTTAATAGTGCCCTTCATCGCACTCGTATCTACATTGACTTTTATGTTTTTCCAGCCCGTCCAATCGACGCTTTTCGCAATATCAACATAATGTAATTGACTGTCGCTATCGATAATCTCTGCACGAAGCCAGTTATTACTTCCGTCACCGTTCACATCAAATGCTAATGCTGTTAGATTAGGAGACAGCGTTCTACCTATGTCACCGAGCTTTGCATAAGAAGCTTTTGTTCCTGTGCCTGCAGAAAAGTCATAACTTATTTGCAACGCTTTATCTGCACTATCAGAAGTAGAACCCGCTACTAGCTTAGCGCTACCCTTTGTTACATCTGCTGGCAGCACTTGATTCGTAATCGCATAGCCAACTGCATTGAAATTCTCAACGCCGCTAACTGTTTGTTCATTGCTATACGGAATCATCGTCGTAAATCCATCATACGAAGCAACGGCATAGCCACTTTTTGCATTTGCATTGACTGAATTCACAACAATATTGCCATCTTTAAATGTACCATTAAATCCAACAAAATCCCATTTCAAATAGTTTCCATCTAATTGATGAGTCTCACCATTTTTCAACGTAGCTTTAAATGTAACTGGTAATGACGATCCAGCAGACAACGTACCTATCTTAGTTGAAGGTACTAATGACGCGATTTGATCTCCGCCAACAACATTTACTTCTTTCAATGCTGAAACGCTACCCGACGTAGCTTTGATCGATACGGTTCCTTTGGCCTTAGCCGTAAGGACATTACCAGATAAGCTTCCATTACTATTCAGGCTTGACCAACTAACATCTGCACTGATCGGATTATAGTAAGAATCATATGCCCGCGCATTTAAAGTAATGGACTGCCCAATTAAAATTGAATTACTGCCCGAAATAATTAGACCTTTCAATGAGCCCTGAGGAGCAGTTGTAAATACACCAATACCATTAGCTACACTACGCAATGAGCTTTCTTGTGTAACGTGAGCGAGTGATAGACTTGAATAGCCTAGCTTGCGCTCTACCATTGTCGTAGATCCACCGCCGTCCATATTAACCGCTTTATGCGCGCCAAGCGATACGAGTACCGTCTGTAGCTCCTTCAAGCTGAGCCCCGTATTAGCGCCTGACTTTTCTGCCGTAACCATATATACCTTTTTGCCATCCGCGGAGTAACCGATCGCTGTACGAGATGTGTAAGAGTTACCACTTACACCTGCAATATCACGAGAAAAGCTCGATGCTTTCCCATTCTCTACAAGCAAAGTATGTCCACTCACCATCATTTCAAACTTAGCAGGATCAACCTTCTGCTTCGTCGTCTGTGATACTAGATTATAGTTCGCCTCTACCGCCGAGCCAACCGTCATATTCGTTACGAGAAATTGTGCTGCATCCTTATGTCCGCGTAAAATATAACCATTGCTTGGAATTGCCGTCGTAATGCTACCATTTTGCACAATTTCCTGGACTACATTATCAACGACAAGCACTTCCGTTGGCGTTGTGCCAGAGTTAATCGGACGCTGTGCCCCGCTCCATGAACTAGTATATATATATAGCTTGTTAGAATGACTGTAGGCTTCCCCAGTAACATCAGATGAATATGTAGACTGATTAATTCCCGATAATACGAAGCTTTGACCGCTACTTGATTGAACATTTCCTTCAAATGTGTACATATCAATGGTCGGTTTTTTGTCCGTTGTTACGCCAAATGCATACATACCTTTCAATAAAGACGGGCTGACAACTAGTGATCCTGCTATAATTTGCGAGCCTAATGAAGTACCTTCATTCTTCATGACGAAAACATCGCCGTTAATTGCTGCAATCGCACCTGTATTACTTGCCATATTCATTACATTGGTTCGCTTGCCTACTTGTCCATTCGTTCCACTAAGTGCCTGCAACGAAATATACGGATTGCTAAGATCGATTTCCATAACATGAACGCCAGTCGAGACAGCTTTAGCATTTCTTGTTGTCTTGAACGTATATTCTTTCCTTACCACGCCCGCTGAAACAATACTCTCACCTATAGCTACTAAACTATTAGAATTCGTTGCAGCGTCCGCAACATTCATATAATGGCTGCTTCCAAATGGTAATATTTGCTGGATTGGCGTAATAACTAGCGCACCCGTCAGCATGATCATAATTGCTTTCTTCTTAGTAAATAATTGTTTGATTGTATATCTACGCATCTTGTAATCTACTCTCCCATTCCTATCTCTCTATTATATTAGACTACAAAAGAGAATAGAAAGTTTCCCTTCATGGTAAGTTTTTTCAATTGATGCGAGATTGTCACATTTGGTAGAGTTGGTGACGGGTGGACACTCAGCGTATGGGCGCGCTCACGCACAAAAAACCACTAACTTGCATCACGCAAGTTAGTGGCCAACAAAGCCTTATTAATATTGTAGTGAATCGGTCTTTTTCAGTAGACGCATAATCATAAGCGTACCTTCAGCACGAGTTGCGTTTTGCTTAGGTGATAGCTTCGTCGTTGTTGTACCGCTAATGATGCCTAGGTTGATCGCCGTAGCAACCCCTGGCTTCGCATATGAGCTTAACTGTGACTTATCGCTATAACCATTTAAGATTGAATCTACTGAGCTTGTTAGTGTCGTAGAAAGTCCTCCGTAGCTAGCCGCGCGAACCATCATCAACGCCATATCCTGTCTAGTGATGTAACTATTAGGAGCGAACGAAGTGCTAGACACACCAGATACGATTCCCGCATCTACAGCAGCACCGATATAGCCACCCATAACCGTGTCACTATTAACATCCTTGAATTTCTTCGCTGCAGCCTTATTCGTGCTTAAGCCTAACCCCTTCGCAATATACGTAGCAAATTCACCACGTGTAATACTTGCTTGTGGATTGAATTTTGTAGTGGAATGACCTTCTATTACAAATTTACGCGCCATAATGGTAATTGAATTATGTGCCCAATGTGACGTCGTATCCGTAAACGTCTTATTACTTTTCACAATCGCATATACGCTATTACCTGGACGCTTGAATGTAATTGTCGTTGAACCATTGTCTTTGCTAAATATTGTTGGTACTGCCGAAATAGCAGAAATACCTTCATCATAGTATACAGCTGTTGTATTGTTGTACGTTATATTTGCTGAAGATTGAACTGTACGTGTAATATTACCTGTAATAACTGCATCCTCAGTAGTAGAACCATTCACAATTTTCAATTCATAAACGAATGGACCTGTAACAATCGTTGCTGAGCTGCGATTAATAGCTGTCTCTAACGATGTTGTTGCCGATGAACTACCTTCTTCAAATGCAACGCGTAAATAGTTAGTAACAGCGCTGCCGCCTGATTGTCTTGCTGCTTTATTCAAATCAATCGAGCTGATTGGTACCGAATAACTTAGATCGCCGTAGTTAATAACGAGCGTAAAGTCACCATTTTTCCCCGCTGCTTGTAACGCCGCAAGCGAGTAGGAGACAATTGCTGCTTTTTGTGTTGTTGGAACTTCAAACACAATATTAGCAGTTTTCATCTCTGCTGCTGCAAGTGTTGTTATTACTGTTACCAATTTGTCCGTTGTAATCGTATAATTTGTTGCTCTAGATCCACCTGGAGAAACATCATTGCTCATTGAACTCGCAGATGTTTTCAATAATACACCATTTGGAACAGACGCAAAATCATCGGATAATGAATCGATTATTGTTGTCTGATTAGCTACTACCATATTGGAAAATCCATTAACTGTAACACCACTCGAACTCTGCAGCATATCATTTTGGCTGAAGTAAGATACCGTTGCAGACTCACCAACCTTTGCAGATGTTGATAGCTTCATAATTACTTGTGAACCATTAATGTTAATATTGCTAATTACTCGCGAATTATTCGAAATGCGAACTGAAAATTGATCCGCTGTCGGCACAGATGTTTTATCAAGATTTCCTGAGAAATTAAGTGTTAACACATCACCCTTCAGTACTGCACCTTGAATGATAACACTAGAAGTATTGCCATTATCATTGCCTTCAGTTACCAACATTTTATTAAATGATGCTGCTGGGTTGTAATCCTCATCCAATGCCGTTGATGACGTTCCAGAGTATGTCACCGTGATCGGTAGTGAGCTTTCCGGCTTCGGACTTACCGTCAAAATAATAGTATCATTATTAACGGTAACAGTTGTTACCTTCGTTGCTTTACCATTGACAAGCACAGCATACTGGTATGTCCCTGGCTTCGTTGAAGATTTGATTGGTTCATCATATTGCAAGAATAGCTGATTACCGCTTAATGAAATATATTGAATTACGGGTGCACCTGTAGTGTTCGTGCCCGTACCTGTACCCGTTGTTGTTCCCACCGTATGACTAAATGTCGCTACAGCACCATTAGCTGTTCCCGTAAGCGGATAGAAGCCTGCTGTATAACTTACAACAATTCTCGCTTTCGCTGGGATCGATTGATTCAACGTAAACGATACATTACTGCCTGATTGCGTCATACTGCTAATTGGAGAAACTTTACCATCCACCGTCACTGTAAATTGCGTATATGCAAGCGAGTGAATGCTATTAAGCGTTTCACTAAACGTTAGATTAACTTTAGAGCCTGAGTAACTACTACTTTTCACTGTTGGTTTATTTTCAGTGAAACCATTCGTCACATTCAAGTTGGAGAAGCTTGCCGCTTGATTACCTGACAAGTCCTGAATCAATCCGGTAGTAGCTTTCGTATACGATAGTGACACCTTCTCTGACGCCGAGACATTACTTACTAATTTAACAAATACAACATTACCTTCGATCGAAATACTACTTATATTTCTTGCCTTATCATTTGCCGTTGCGTAGAAGCTCGCAACGGACGGCTTTAATCCCTCATTCAGAAGTCTATTATATACAAGGCGAATTGTGTTACCGCTAACCTCTACCTTGGAAATAACGGGAGGTGTAGTATCCCCGCCTAATGTTCTAAATTTCCATTGATACTCATTCTGAATACCTACAAAATAATTGCCGTTGACATCCATAATTGCATTATCTGAAATATTAATGTAGTACTCTGTGTTTTTCAGAAAATCTGAGCTCGGTTTAATAATGACACCTTTAGCATTTTTCGGATCATACTCTAGCGTACCTGAAATCGTAGCATTGCTTTTCACTACCGGAATAAAACTTACACTATTCAAACCATAGCTATCAACGATAATTGATTTATCAAACGTTGCTTTGAATTGGGCTATATTACTATCAAAAGATACAGTAGTTGTACCGTTACTCGGCGAAATCGATTGAATCTGTGGCGTAACCGCCGATGTTGTAGCTACCTGGAAGTAATAGTAATTGTAGGATGATTGTTTGGAAAAACGATTACCAGCCACATCGATAAATGCAGCGTCACTAAACGTAACATAATACTTCATTCCAAGTGAGAAGCTTTTCACTTCTTCCCGATTCGCAGTTACGGCCATATGCGGATCGATCGTAATCACTTTACTACCACTACCTGTAACACGAGTCGAAGTCACAGGGATAGAGCGATATAACGCTCCTGAATTAAACTCACGAATTTCTATATTGCCACTATTAACATATACATTTTCATCAAAAGTTAGGGCGATTTTCTCTTTTGTACTTGCCGTAGTGCTAGCTCGTGCCGGAGATATCGTAAATGACGGTCGTCTTGTATCTGTTCCGTAGCCAGTTGAAAACACCCAATCTGTTGCACTGTGAATCCCATAATAGATGGCCGATGCATTATTGGATAGTGAAAACGCTCCTGATTCTATCGTTACATAATAGCTTGAGTTGTTGGCAATAGTATTTCCTGTATTCACCGTTACTGTTCTATTCCCATTGGAGTATACAAAACTACTGTCCTTTGTCGTTTTCTCAAATACCGCTACATTATCACTTACTCTACGTATAGTAAGCTTCTTATTGGAGCTACCTTGAACCCCTTGATCGAAATTCAACACTAGCTTGTTAATTGCCCCATTCAGCGATTGACCTGGCGTTGGATCCTGCCCGATTAACTGAACTGGACTTGCTTGAGTCGTGAACTTCCATGATCCACCCGCATAGTAGTTTCCTGCTCCATCAACAATGCTATTATTAGCGATCGTGATCGTATATGTAGTCGATGGCATAAATGGTGTCGATGGAGTAAGTGTAATTTTATTCGAGCCACTGCCTTGCACCTCGTTAGAAAGAACCGAGATTGGGCGATTTTCTCCGCTACTCGATAATACAATATTACCGCCTGACACATATATATCTTCATCGAATACGAACTGAAGTGAACCTGTTATTGAAATAGTTGGTGTACATGTCGTAACATTCGTAGCACATAATCCAACGAGTTCATTCGTTAAAACAATCGGTCTATCTCTATCTACCGCATCCGTTGCGGCCGTGCGAAAGTTCCATACTGTCGCATTAGAAATTCCACTAAATAGCGCGCCATTAGACACATTCGCTACTGCACCAGCTTCAATTAGAATATAGTACTCTACACTTTTATCTAATGTAACTGCCTTTGCATCAATCGTTAGTACATTATAAGATACCGATATTTTCGAATCATTCATCGGATATTCCTTAACAAGGTCATTCGTATTATAATTATAGATCTGAACTTTTTTAGTTAAGTCACTTTTTACAATGTTTTCATCAAATGTGACCTTGAATACTCCACTAATTGGCACATTACTAGTATTGTTAGCTGGACTTAAACTAACCATACTCGGGCCCGCTGTTGCCGCACTTACCTCATTGGAATTACTCCATATAGGAAGAACTAATTGTAATGATAAAATAATTGCAACGACTAACGACAGTCTCTTTTTCGCCTGCATTTCATTCACTCCTTAATAATACACTCGTATAGTATTTGTCGGCTTTCTAGGGGTCAAAATGAAGAGAATCTTCATAAGAAAGCGGATTTGATTCTTTTTACCTAAACAAAAAAACCATAATTTACATCAATATAGACGTAAATTATGGTTTAAAAGTTTCTGCATTCGTAAATATTATATTTATGCTAATGCATCTTTGCGCAATAGCTCTGCTTTGTCAACGCGTTCCCAAGGTAAATCAACATCTGTACGGCCAAAGTGACCATAAGCAGCTGTTTGAGAATAGATTGGACGACGAAGATCAAGCATTTTGATAATGCCTGCTGGGCGAAGATCAAAGTTTTTGCGAATAACATCAACTAGCTTTTCTTCAGCAACATTGCCTGTACCGTAAGTATCTACACTGATCGATACGGGTTGAGCCACACCAATAGCATAAGCTAATTGAATTTCACATTTATCAGCAAGTCCTGCTGCAACGATGTTTTTAGCTACATAACGAGCTGCATATGCTGCGGAACGGTCTACTTTCGTAGGATCTTTACCAGAGAAAGCACCACCGCCATGTCTGGCGTAACCACCGTAAGTATCTACAATAATTTTACGTCCTGTAAGACCAGCATCACCTTGAGGTCCGCCGATTACAAAACGACCTGTTGGATTAATAAAGTATTTTGTTTCTGCATCAAGCCATTCCGGAGCAACAACTGGCTTAATAACATGCTCCATAATATCCGCTTGAATCTGCTCAAGCGTTGCTTCTTCAGCGTGCTGCGTAGAAACAACAATGGTATCTACACGTAGTGGTTTACCATCTTCGTACTCAATCGTTACTTGAGTTTTACCATCTGGGCGAAGGTAATCCAATGTATCATTTTTACGCACTTCAGCCAAACGACGAGCGATACGGTGTGACAATGCGATAGGTAGCGGCATAAGCTCTGGAGTTTCATTCGTTGCAAAACCAAACATTAGGCCTTGGTCACCTGCACCAATATCTTCATTCTCTTGCTTAACATCCTTACCATCACGAGATTCAAGGGCAGCATTAACCCCTTGAGCGATGTCAGCAGACTGTTCATTAAGAGAAACCAATACTGCACTTGTCGCGGAGTCAAAACCATACTTCGCACGAGTGTAACCAATATCCTTAATCGTACGACGAGCAATAGATGAAATATCAATAAAGTCTGCACTACTACTAATTTCCCCTATAACAAGTACTAAACCTGTAGCAACTGCAACCTCACATGCAACACGCGCATTAGGATCAGCTTCCAAAAATGCATCTAGAACCGCATCAGAAATTTGGTCACAAATCTTATCTGGATGACCTTCCGTTACTGATTCTGATGTGAATAAATGGCGTCCTTTTACCGACATCCGTATCAACCTCCCATTTGCTAACTATATGAATATATAAGAATATACATGATACACAAAAAATGAACCTTTCCCCTAAGGAAAAGGTTGTAATACAATACTTCTAAAATAAAATAATACAGAAAATTAGCCTTTATGTCAATGCAAGTAAATTTTTCTAATTGTAATTTACGTAGCGGATTTACTTTAGCGTGGTCCGAGTACTTGCTCCGCATGTTGGATCAAACGCTTCGTAATTGAACCACCAATATACCCTACATTTCTTGTTGACATGGTAGACCAGTCAATTCCACCTGCACTTTGCGAACCACTGCCAAGTTCATCGGCAAATTCCGAGTTAAAATCAGTGTTCGCAGCGCCTACTATACCTAGTTCTGCCGCTATTTCATACTTCATTGCATTCAAAGCTGCCTTACATTCTGGTACTACACAACTACGTTTTGCCATTGAAAACCCTCCATATGATAAAATAATTACTTTCATATTATGTCGTGATTAGCCAATCGCTACACTGATGAAACATTACTAAACATCCCTTATTTTTACTCCGTTGCACTTATTAGCGTGATTGGGAAGTGAACAAATCAAAAAACCTTATCTCACGGTAAGTAAGATAAGGTTTTTCTAATGATTGATTATATAGCATTATTGCAAATAATAAGAACCTTTAACAAGGACCGTTAGCGAGCCTGTAGTGCCTGCTGCTGCTTGAATACCTCGTCCATCCCTTGGGAACCATATCTCATGGTTTGCTGGAACCGCTACGCCGCTCTTAATATCAATGCCTGCAGTTACATCGGAGATCCCATTACTATCGGAGCTGTAAGCTACAGCTTTACCAGTACGAATAACGATTTCACTTCCTGCATTAACCATCAGGATGCGATCAGCAGGAACAGTAACCACTTCTAATGTAGCTGTTGCCCCGCCTGTGGAGCCATCTCCAGACAACTTAGCGATTTGCTCGTCTACATAGCTTTTCGTAACGACTGGATCTGTTACAGTCCCAGGAGTTACTGAGCTAGTGCCAACAGATAATGTATTTCCAATTAATGAGCCGCCAATGATACCAACAGCAATAATTGCAGATGCACCTAACCATTTCAACTTACTCATCCTATTCATTCCTCTCTTAACAAGTACTCTATTAATAAGATACTAGATTAAGAGAGTTATGACTAGTATTTTCACCAATTGAACTAATAACTACATTAGTTCAATATTAATGTTTTAGTTGCAATTTTATGTTTATATCCATCAACTACATCATACACATTAACATTGTATTCTTTAATATTTTTGTTCGTAACTAATTTACTTGTAAAGCTCAACTTAACTTCTCTGCCATTACCGAGAACAAACTTATTCTCGTCTTTATCCTCACCACCTAATGTGAACAGTTTAGAGAATACAATTTTCGGTGCAGTTGGATCTTCAAACTCAACTAATAATTGATGCTCTTTCGGATAACTCGTAACATTTTCATTCAGCTTCATACTATAATCAAAATAGAGTTCTAATGTATCCATCTCGAATTCATCCGATGAACCATATAATACGTTGAAATATTCAAGATCAATTAAATAATTCATCACTGAAAGATCAGTAAAGCTATCCTTCACAACGCTTGGTTTGAATGTATGAGCAGCATACACCGGACTTAACATTGCGACTGCACTATCTTCACCTAAAGTGATTGCCTCGCCAAAGTGAATTTCTACTTTCTTATCCTCAAAGTTTTTCGGAATAACAGACCAAGCTGACAACGTCATTGTTGCACCTGGCAGAAGCTTATTTTTAGACTCCGCAAATGATAAATCAATAATATCTCCCGTAGCATTAGACAGATATCCTGTAAGTGAACCTGGAACTACTGCACGTTTCTCATTGTTTGTATATTCTACTTGTGTATACAAAAGGTTGCTTCCTACTCCTTCATACAATTGTGAGTTTATGACGTCTACAGTTGCACGTTGACCTACCGTTGCAATAGAATACGATTGATTAACGCCTAGTAATTGAGCATTTTGCAAAATGCTTTCAGCAAATGTATGAATTTGTTTTTTATTTTCTGGATCTGTAATATCCGTCATGCCAAATTTGTATGTTTTGACATCTTGCGTGTAAGGAATTTTCGTATAAGCTAATACACGATAGCTTGCCCCTGGCGCAATAGCTAATAATCCATCCATATCCAAAAATGTTGTTGCCGTTTCTTTCAATTTCACACCATCGAGAATGAATTGACCAGCCAAATCTAACTTACCTTTAGCCAATTTACTTGTATTCGTAACAAGATACTCAGCAATTAAGAGGTCATTCATATCGTTAGGCGTACGTTGCAACGATACTTGCTCGATCGTCAAACCACTATAAGTAACCTTTTTAGATCCAGCATTCGATGAATCGGGTAGATCGTCGCCTTTCATTACAATCTTGAAATTGCCTAAGAAACTCTTTGCTGTCGATGTTTCATTCTCGTAGAAAATAACTAATTGACTAGTTGAAATTACTCCTGCATTCGGTATTTGTCCAGATATTTCAACATCTTTCTTAATTCCTGGTAATAAGGTTACTTTAGCATCTGCTGCTATTGTGAGCGGATATAAATACCCCTCTTTAGTCTTCACATAATAATTAATATTGTTCACTTCAAATTGCGCAGACTCTTTATTTAACAAAGTTACAGTAGTCTTAAATTCTGTACGATTTTCATTAGTAGCAACTGAGCTTTTATTCGCATTGAATTGAATCTCGTTACCATTAATAGATATTAATCGAGATTTATCAATAGTCAGTGCAATTGTATCTTCCAATTTAGGAAAATTCATAGTAATTAAAGGCACAATCACTGTCTCTTTACTATAATAAGCCTGTAATTCTAATGATTTTTTCAAGTCTTCGATTGGAACCGTTGCAGTTACTATTAATTGTTTTGTCTCATTCGCTTTTAACGTTACTTCAGTATATACGGGATCAACTGAGTATACTTTAGAACCACCTGCAACCAATTGATAGCTTACACCTTCCAAGTTTTGCGAGATGGAAGATTTATTAGTCATGGTTAAAGCTATATTAATGTAACCATATTTATCATCACGATACATCTTGTAATCTGTCATCGACAAATCAAGTTTTTGATTATTAATAGTAATACTCTTCTTGGCTTTATATGCTACATTGCCAAAACTATTAGTTGTCAATGTACCTAGCTTTGACTCATAGCTAGACACATCAAAATCCCATTTAATAATATCTATGTATAAATCAGAAATCGATACATTTTTTTCAACTTGAGCATAGAACGTCAAATATTGTGTTGAATTAACAGGAACTAATTCTTTTGTTTTATCCGTCTCAATCAACTTTGTAATATATGATTTTTTAGACGTTTTGATTTTTGCCCAATAATCAATAAGCGGCAAGCTTTTACTTGAATTATTTTGAATTTCTAACGTGAATGTAACTAACTTACCGTTTTCTTGAATCAAATATTCTACATCAAATAATTCTGCACTAACATTACTCATTAATGAAACTTTAGATTGCGAAGCTGTTGAGACATGCATTACTTGACTTATATTTAAACTTAAAATCAAAGTAATCACTAATAAAAATTTCATTACTTTTGTATTCCTCATCGTTAATATAGACATAGTTTCCCTCCTTAGTAATCTATATATTAAACGCTTAAGCTATGTATAAAGTTGCACTATAATGCAAATAATATATTAAAGAAGAAAAAACCCTAATCATTCTAAGAATGATTAGGGCCTTTCCCGATTATTCAATCGTAATGTAGATTAGGTTAATTACTTAATACTAACGTTAACTACGAAGAATTTATCTTTGATTAGAACAGTTACAGTCGCTTTACCTTCGCCTACGAAAGCACCTGCAGCATTAACTACATCTTTGTTAGAAGAAACAAAGTCATAGTCTCCAGCTGGAACAACAATTTTAGCACCGTATTGATCGTAACCTACAAGAGCGTTACCTTTACCATCAGTACCAAACAATTGATCTTGAAGGTTGCTTGCAGTACCAGTTACAGTAATAGTTGTTTTAGCTTGAGATACAGTTGTAAGAGTTGGTTTAGTATCAACTACTTTAACAGTTACAGTTGCTACTTTAGCAGTTTCAATAATAACGTTAAATACTTCAGTACCCGCTTCTACCGCAGTAATTTCACCGTTAGCATCAATAGTTGCAACATTATCTTTACCGTCTTTAGCCTCAAACGTAGCATTAGCAGTTACGATACCAAATTTGTTACCATTTTTGTCTTTAGCATAAACAGTAATGTTCGCTGTTTTTGACATATCTTTATCAGCTTTAGTATTTCCAGTTGAAGCAGGGTTAACTTCGATTGTAGCATTGTTAATTTCAGCTACATATCCAGCTTCACCATTTTGATCTACGCGAGATACAGAAACTGATTTAGTGAATGACTTTTTACCGTCAGCAGATTTAACTACAATTTTAACAGTAACAGTACCATTTTTTTGTACCACAGGTGATGAAGGGTCTACAAGTTTTACAGTAGTTTTGGAATCACCTGCTCCAAAACCAACTGCTATTGGATCAACAACAGTTAAGTTATTGACAGGAGCATCTGCAGTAATTACAGCACCTGGCACTACGATTTCTTTACCAAATTGGTCAAGTGTTTTTACTCCAACTGCATATTCAATTTCAGTTCCAGCAGCACCAGCGCTACGGTTAACGATTTTAACAGAAGATTGGTCTACAGAAATTGAGCTAAATACAGCCTCATCTTTAATTGTTACAACTACAGTTTTAGATGTTTCAGAACCGCCAATTTTAGCTGTGATTTTCACAGAAGCAGTACCAGCTTGAACTGCAGTAAATGCACCTGTAGTAGCATCAACAACTAGACGTGAAGGGTTAAGAGATTTAAAGTTTACATCATCACTTCCAATAATAGCAGATGATGCAGTTTTATTATTATCTTGGTCTTCAGCAGTAAATACGATATCACCTGTATCTTTAGCATTTACTTCTAGGTTGTTATCAGAAGCGTTACCTGTAAGAGATACATCTGTAATGTTAAGAGATAGAGCTTCTTTAACAGTAATGATTGCATTACCAGTTTCGATGTTAGTTTCATCATCAACAGCTAGAATAACATTAACGATCGCAGTACCTGTAGTAGGACCAGCTTCAAATCCGTTAACTACTGAAGCGTTACTTGATTCAACAGTAAAGTCACTGTGATTAGCAGTGATGTCATCACCGTTAGCATCTTTAACAATTACTTTAAGGTTGTCAGCACCTACAGCAATTGTAGTTGCAGCGAACTCTACAGATACCGGAGTAGTTGCTTGGTATTTGAATTCAGCAGTTGCAGTTGCAAGAGCAGTAGCTTCGACACCAACAGCGTTAGTCAATGTAATTGTGTATGTTTTACCAGAAGAAAGATTGTCACTTAGAGCAACAGTAGCTTTCTTACCTTTTGTAGTGATTTGATCAACTAGATGTTCGTTACCATCAGCATCAACGACTGTTGCTTCTTCAACAGATTTAACATCTTCGTTGAACTCAAGGATAACAGCAGATTTAACAACTGCTTTTGTAGATACTAGAGCAAGATCAGTGATTTGGTAATCAGCAAGACCTAGAATAGTACCTAGTTTTTTACCGTTGATTTCGAAATCAAGAGCAGTTACTAGTGCAGTGTAGATTCCGCCACGAATAGCGTTGTCACCTGCTACTAGATCAGCAGATACTAATTTCAATTCAACAGCTTTTGCTAAAGACTCAGCATAAGGAACGTCAGTAACGCCTAATACGCGAAGTAGTACAGCAGCAAATTGTTGGTTAGTAATCGGATTGTTAACACCGAATACAGTTTCTTTTTCGCCAGTGAAGTATCCTTCAGCTTTCGCCCAAGATACATAACCATTGTAGAACTTAGAATCTAAATCAGTGAAACCGTGAGTGTTTGCAGTAGCTGCAGCTTTCTCTTCTACTTGAAGTAGACGAGAAAGTAGAACTGTTACGTCTTGACGTACCCATTCTGCATCCTCAGCAAGACCTTCAGAAGTACCTTTAATAATACCATAACCTTGTAATTTCTCACCTGCAGTTTTTGTTTCAGCTGCAGATACTAGTGTTGCGAACATGGAGAATACCATGGCAATCGCAACTAATAATGATAAACTTTTTTTCATAACCTTTTTTTCTCCTCCTCTAAATTGCTTCGGTTGTTGAGAGTTTTGTTTTGATAATAAATGGCTCGTTTTACTCATAGCCAATTCACCCCCTTCCTAGAGTAGAGCACGTAATTATAAAATAATGTCTACTAACACGACTTGATAAGTAACATGTTGTAGAAACTTGTAAACTAATGAGAGAGTACTGCTAGAATATGAGTATCACTATAACATTATACATTGTTGTACCCACACCGTAAAGAGTAAATTAAAAATACATTCCAAATATTTCCGAAATGACCACTTTTCATCGCCCCAACTCATCTTTACATATATATAGACGTATGGGCTAAGAAAAAGTTGCGTAAACTATATATCTTTTTTTCAATAAACGCGAAATCATAAATATGGAAATTGTTGATTCAATCATCTATATACTAGTATAGCTTGTACTAGATTTGAAGTCGATACCAAAGTTTTACCATCGGAAACAATAAACGGTACGGATTGATCCGTACCGTTTATTGTTCGTAGCTTAATTGTAGAGGGTTGGTAGCTTCTTCAGATCAGTCATGACACGAGTCATAATAATTGCCGCATCACTACGAAGCATTCTAGCCTTCGGATCGTACATATATCCAGCCTTCGGATCTGCTGTACTAATCGGCTTCCCAATAATGAAGCCCTTCTTCTGAATTGCTAATACAGATGGAATAGCATAGAAGTCGAAGTTGCCTCCATCCTTGAACGCTTTATCTAGCTGAGCCTTCGCTTTCGTTGAGCTCGTCTCCAGTTTCAATTCTAGCGCTCTTGCAAGAATAACGGCTGCATCCTGTCTTGTCAGCTGCCCATCTTCATCGAAGAAGCCTGGTCGCGTACCATTAACAATACCCGCACGCGCTGCCGTCTCGATATAACGATAATCGTAGATTGCTTCCGGGTTACTAGCATTGGTCATCGTCTCTGGATAATACGTAAAGTGTTTTTGTCCATCATAATTCAATGGCAGATCAAGCGCTCTAACAATCATACGCGTGAACTCACCACGAGTCACATAACGATCTCCACCGAATTGTGATACAGGTTGGAAAGCGTTCATAACCCCTTTAGCATAGATCGCTTCCATCGCTTCACGAGCATAACTGTGATCGATAATGTCATTGTAGCTGCGCGTTAGCTTAGCTACAACATAGTAGCCGAACTTAGTAAATGGCACTGTAATTGTACCTTTCTTCGTGTCTACTACTCCACCAACATTTTCCCATGATAATTCTACTGGATCAAAACGGAACACTGTAATTGTAGTTCCTGCACTAGCAACAATACTATTGTCATACGTCATTGTTAATGAACCAACATTACTTGGTAATAACTCACGATCATATTGTAAATGACGGCTTGCAAAGTTTTCATGATAATCCCCTTCAATGTCAGGGAACGGGAATGGGTCAAGCCCCCCTGTAATCGGATCAAACTTATTCGTTGTAACAGGGTCATCAGCTAGTCCAGCATCAATCCAGTACATCGGACTTGCTTTAATATAACGGTTAGCAATATCTTCAAATCCTGTTTTCACCCATAGATAACCGGTTGATTTGCTTTCTGCCGTATAGTTAGGTGCTTGACCATCATACATATGACGATCTACAATTCCATCCTCGGAGTTGGCAATGGCGAATATTAGTTTATGACCATTAAACACTTGCGTTGCGTGATCATCCGTCTCATAGAACTTAGAACGGATAAGATTTGTACTTTTCGGGAACGTTAGCGTTAAACTATTATTGAAGACTTTATGTGAATTTTTCATCGTCTCCATATATTGTGCACCTGGTATATTCGTAGGCACATACTTAACTGTAATCGTATCCGTTATTGTCGTATCGCCTCTAGTAATGGTGAACGATATTTTCGTATCTTTATTCGGCTTCAAGTCAGTAATAACTGCTTTGAATGCATTCACTCTTGAATCTGCTGTCTTATTGTAATCTAAGAACACTACTTTTTCTGCTTTCACTTTATTAACGATAACAGATTCAGCACCTGGAGAGTTAATAATGAATTCCACAAAGTTTTGATTCAAAATACGTTCTTCCGTTACTGGAGACTTGATCGTATACGGGATCGAGATCGGATTGACCTCTAGACGATACGTAGCACGAGGCCCAGCCTTACCCGCATTAAATACAGAAATAACATAAACTAATGGACTTCCATCCTCTGGCATCTTCTGACCAGTAATATCAAAGAAGAAGCTTTGGCGTTTTTTATCATAATAGAATGAAATATCAGCATCAGGGCTCAATACTTCAACACCATCATTATACACCCATGGTAATCCATCACCTGTCAACTCGTTGCCATCTATATCAAGCTTCTTTTTATTTTCATCTACTACTGAAAATTCATGCTTCCCAAGATCGAACTCAAGCGGATCATCATTCTTCCAGTTCGGATTCGCTATCGTTACAATATAGTTTCCGGGCTGAACGTCATCCACTCCAGCATAAACTGAACCATTACCGCTACCAGGCTCTGTCCCCAAATCAATAAAATCAAATGTTCCATATACGTTAAATTCTGCTTCCTTCGTCGTATAAATACCATTTGTAAATGTGAAATTCGGATCATTGCCTACTGGGGGCCATTCTTTACTTACGGAATACGGATATACGCCATCCGTCCCTTCAGCTGGAATAACTGGCAGATTAGTTGGAACAACATTGAATTTAATTGTACTTTCATAGCTATACGAATCTGTATAGAACATGAATTTCAGCGTGTTCTCCCCTGCCATATTCATATAAGCAAATAACTCATTAGCATCAGTCTCGGTTATCGTAACGGCACCAGCGCCATTAATAGTAGCAGCATCGAGTTTAAATTGAGGTGAATTAGGCACACCAGAGAATGATCCAATGTTGAGCTTAACATTATTCAAATATAGAAATACTGTTGCTTTTGCCGTAGGCGTAACTGAGGTATCATCAGCATAACGGATATCCTTTTCGTTAGCGATATTCATAATTCTACCAGAGAAACCACCCAATCTTTGAATAAGATCGATAGGCTTATCTTTGTACGTATCATAATTGACAGCCATTCCATCAACGATACTTTCAAATTTCACATATGGTCCATATTGCAGCTTGAAGATTGCAGTTTTCGTACTAATAACTGCGTTAGCACCAGTGCCAGCAGTAAGATTGAACTTCACTGTGTTGGTTCCTGACTTTTCCAAGTTGTCAAATTGCAGGAATACGCGCAAGTACTCCTTTGACACACCATCCACTATCTTAGTAATCTTTTCATTAAGCGGCGAACCATCTTTAGCGGTAATCACTTTATACAGATATGTCTTATTGTTTATTTCAACTTTGATGCGATTGTTCAAGCCAGCAACATCTGTTGATATTCCACCATGGTTAGCAATTAATAGCTCTACCGCCATAGGAACAGAGTATACTTCAATTCCACTGCTAGGAATGACCGTACCTTCTAACGCTTTAATCCTGTTATCATTCGTTGCTGCTACACGGTCTGATAATGTACCAACCTTCGTAGTCATCGTATGATCGAAGCCTGTCAAATAATTAACTTCTGAAATATACGGTAAGTTACCATCAAGCAACGTAAATTTACGTTCTCCTGAAACATTATTTTTTTTTCCATTTGGTGCTTTCAGTTTGTATTTGATTGGCGTATTAAAAGCTAATAAGTTACTTAGATCAAATGTGTAGTTCACCGTTACAAACTTAGAGCTTTTGTCGATAATAGCAGGGCTTATGCTATCAATTGTAATTTGAGGGTTTGTTATTGCACCATCAAATTCTATCGACATATTTCGCTCCAAAACATCGTACACTAAATCCTTCACTGTTGTATCTGCTGTACTATTAGTTAAGTCGATACTATAATCCACTAACGGGTCTTGCGTTGCAGGAAGACCAGCAACATCATATAACGGTAGAGCAATAATCGCCTTACCTGTAAGCGTTAGGCCTGTTGTGTTATTTACGTGATATTCCCCATTAAGCTTAACATCATAGCTGTTCGTACCGTCAGATATTTTCTCGTCATAATGTGTTACTTCACCATTGTATAACGTTACTAGACGAGATGTTTCAATAATCTGTCCACTATTTGTAACTTTGAAATTAATTGTGTTCATACCTTTTTTAATAACGATATTAGAAGCCAAAAATTTATAATCTGTTTGACTGACATTAAACTCAAAACTTTCTCCATTAACGACAAGTGTTACTCTGTTTGCGTTAGGAGCATTACCAACAATGGTAACCGTACTTGTTGCTGCAGGAGTAGTAGCGCTAGAGTAAAGCATCGTTACGCCACTTTCTGCTACGTCATAGGTTTGATTCTCAAAATGAATTTGCATATTGTTCAGCATCGGGCTATCAAGATACTGAATGTAGATGTACTCTTCCACTAGAGAAGTACCTGCAACACCTTTAAATGTAATTTTATTAATTCCAGGAAACAACTCTACACCATTTACTGTAATCGAATTATTACCTGTAGTCGTAATACCCGTTGAAATTTCTTGCGTTTTATTGAGTGGTTCATCACTACTTGCGGTTACTTGCTCCACCTTGTAGCTGATCGAAGAGCCTACTATTCCATTAATAGTCCCCGTCAAATCAACATACTTACTTGAAACCGTCCTTGCCGATGCCTTCACATCTTTCTCATTCGGGAACAAGAAGTAGCTACCTGCAGCTTCAACCTTGTTCGGCGACCCGTACATTGGAAGCATTGATATTAATAATGCAAATGATAAAACAATTGATAATATTTTTTTCAAGTGAATAACTCCTCTCTGACAACCTCATTTATTATTTATCTCCTATATGGACTGCAGATGAATACAGAACATATGTGACAATATATTGTAGCGTTGAATACTCCTTCCCACAATTTACATGTCCTGTCTAACATTAGACGCAAATATATCAAAAAAGTTCCATACTTTATTATATCGGCTGAAGTGTTACTCTTTTTGAGGGATTAGGAAATGAAAAAACGACTAAACATAAAATGTTTAGTCGTTTTTTCATTTTTATGATGTTATTTATCCTATTCGCTGCGTGATTCTGCATTGACTTTACCTAGCTTTAAGCCCATCTTCGTAAGCAGGTTAATGACTGGTCTTCTTGATTTGTCAACAATGCCGATTACTTCTGCACCAATTTGCAGGAAGAAGATGACTAGGCATACGACGGCAAATGTAATCCAGTTCGCTCCATTGAATTTAATAACGGCCGATTGAATAATGGCCATTGCACCGAAGATTGCAGCAATACCCCAGATCATTAATACCGTTTTGCGATGGCTGAAGCCAAGATCCTGCAAACGGTGATGCAGATGACCTTTATCAGGTGCAAAGATTGGTTTTCTGTTCACTAAACGACGAATAATTGCGAAAAACGTATCCGACAGTGGTACTCCAATAATAAGTAACGGAATAACAAATGATACGAGCGTAATTTGCTTAAAGGAGATCATCGATAACATCGCTAGACAGAAGCCTAGAAAAAGTGATCCTGAATCGCCCATAAAAATTTTGGCTGGATGAAAATTATATTGTAAAAATCCGATAATACCACCAAGTAATAATGTACTCATCAAAATAACAGGCTGGAAGCCCATAATAATTGCCATAATAAGTATCGTAGTAATTGCAATACCTGATACACCTGCTGCCAGACCATCAAGCCCATCAATAAGATTAATGGCATTCGTTACCCCTACAATCCATAGAATTGTAATTGGAATACCGATCCATTCCTTCAAATGCTGCATATTCTCGCCGAATGGCAAGCTAACAAAGCTAATATGAATATCGAAGCCAAATACTACAACACAGGCAGCGATAATCTGAAATAGAAGCTTAAGCTTAGCCGATAATTCAAAACGATCATCCAGTGCGCCTGTTACAATAATAATTGTACCGCCAACAAGCATCGCTTTCAAAAGATTAAGATCTTTCGGTAGCAATGTGCCTTCAGGAATTAAGGCAATAACGCAGAAAAAGGCTCCAACAAATGCAAGATAAATAGCAAGGCCACCCATACGTGGCATAATTCTCGTATGAACTTTTCGATGATTGGGCTTATCAATTGCTCCAACCATAAATGCGAACTTTTTCACCAATGGTGTCATCACCAAGGCAATTACAAGTGCAATTACAAAACCAACCGCATATACTGCTCCAATTGGCATAATAATAATTCTCCCCCTCTAATACGTACAAGTGGAAACAGCTGATCGCGTTGTGCTTATCATTCGCAAGTAGCCATCAACTTATCCAAGGTCTTGATGCCAGTTCTTTATATCAAGCATCAAACAGAATTATACTCCCCAGCAAGGTAAATTACTACTATCGTTTTTTAAAAATACGACAGAAATTTGATGAAATAACGTCGATTCCTAATTATTTTGTAATATTATCGCGATTTCGCATCACTTTAAGCATAAATCTTGGAATAACCATCATTCTTGGTAAACGTGTTGGTTCTTGGATTAAGCGGAATAACCATTCCAGTCGTGATCGTTGCATCCATTTCGGTGCCCGTTTCAATTGACCTGATATAACGTCAAAGCTTCCTCCAACACCCATAATAAGAGGAACCCCTAATGGCTTACGATATTTCACAATCCACGGCTCTTGCGTCTCTGCACCTCTAGCTACAAATAGTAGCTGTGGTTGCAGTGCCGCTATTTCTGCCACAACTTCAGCATCCTGGTCAGCAGTAAAGTAACCATTACGATAACCGACTATTCTAACTTGAGGGTATTGCAGCTGCAATGTTTTCGCAGCCGATTCAATAACAGCTTGACTCGTGCCAAGTAAATATACCTTCCAATGATGCTTTTCACCCTTAGTCATAAGCTCATGAATAAGCTCAATACCGGTCACTCGTTCTGGAATTGGATTGCCACCTTGCTCTGCTGCCCATAGTATTCCCGAGCCATCCGGTACAATCAGATCTGATCGAAGCATCATTTCTTTGTACTGTGGTTTTTCTAAAGCACTCATTACCATAATGGGATTGGCTGTTATGACATGGGTTTGGATATTCGCTTCAATACGGTCAGTTATATACTCCACTGTTTCTTGCTTACTCATCGTTGAAAAAGGAATACCAAAGATCGGAACTTTCGGGATAGGCTTGGTCAAAAGATCACCTCTATATATTTTGACGCAAAAATTCAATCAATTGTTGCGCTGGTTTCTGAGATTGTTCAATAAGTTGTGAAATATAAGGTTCTTTTTCTGTTTTCCACTTCGCTTTATCATCTAATAATTGCACCATTTGCTCGGTAAATTGATCAGCATCCAACTGGTCTGTCGTTCCAATTGGCACCGAATCGATACGCTCAAGAAATTGATCAATTTTCGGATCATAGCTTAACCCAAGCAATGGTACACGTTGATTAGCCGCATAGATTAAAGCATGAAGTCGCATACCGAATAAGACATCACACTGTGAAACAGCTAATAACATCTGTTGCGGATCATCCTCGACATCAGCAATTTCTACCGTACTTGAATCATTTAGATGAGGTACGATGAGATCATGGACATAACGAGATGCTTCCACATCATCAGGCATATGGAACGGCAAGAAGCGAATATGGACATCACGTTCATTAATTAATTTGATTAACGCTTCTACAATATAATCCAGTTCTTTGCGATCGCTGGGCCAGAAACGAACGGATACACCAATAACAGGCTTGTCCTGCTCTATTACTTTCCAATTTGTCTGCTGATCGGGAAGTGGCATACCCATTACTGGGTCGGGGACTACCTCTATCGGTTGTTTAACTACGCCAATATTACGCAATAACCGTGCAGATTGCTCGTCTCTCACTGAAATATAACGACTTTTCTTCATAGCTGAAGAAATGAAAGGGAACATTGCTCGAGAATTGACTGGTCCAAGTCCTTGTGCATAGATAAAGGTTGGTTTGCCTAACCACTGAGCAAGCTTAATGACTCCAGTATAATACGGAATAGTCTTCTTACTCGTTGCATCCTGTAACAAACTTCCTCCACCACTTATCAATGCATCTGCTGACTTTATGGCCTTCCATAGAGAAGCAGGATGCATTCGAGGCATAGACTCTACACCATACATTGCAGTTGTCGAAGCAGGATCATTACTTAACACGATAGGGACTATCGTTACGTTCGCCCGCTCCCCTTGCTCCTGCAAAGCAAGCAGAATGGAACGAAGCACTGCTTCGTCCCCACTATTGCGAAAACCGTAATAACCAGAAATTACAATTCTAAACGTTGTCGAATTGGAGGCCATACCCATTTACGCCAAGCTCCTTCCAACACAATCCAAATGCCGATAAGAATTAAGCCGAAGATGATACCTACACCAAGTCCTAATCCCGTACGAATGATAGAAATTAGTAATGGTGTATGAATATGTGTAAATGTACTTACCATCGTCAACTGACCTAGTGTTCCAACAATAATTAATAACCAAGCAGAACGATAACGAAGGGCAAGGAATAGACCTAATAACATCGGTGGATGTCCCAGCATAAACTCTTTGAAACGTGGACGTACTCCCACGCTCGATTCTAACCATCGACGAACGATTAATTCTATTGCAGGTACTTGACCACTATTACCAGTACGGCTTAAGTAGTATAACCCTATAGCTGCTAACACAAGCGCAATAACAACCCATAGCAGTGTAATTGGTTTCACAAGAATATTCCATAGTCGAGATAGAACGCCCTTGGCACCATTGCCTTGATATAAAAATACATAGATCGCAACTAAAAGTATTGGAACAATATGAAGTGCACTTACACCGCGGAATTGCTCAAGCACTAATCGATACGTCACGTTGTATAACAAACCAAACACTAACGGAACAGAACTTAATGTAATGCATGTCCCCACAACGAACCAATTCAAAGCAAGTCCCAATCGGCGAGTAGCAGCAATGTCAGGGAATATCCACTTATGTTGCTCCAAGCTTCCTTCATGAATCGGTGTTGTACCGCCTAATGTCCATTCATTGCCGCCGACCATTCGGCGCTCACCTATCGTACGTGCATAAATGCGGTTCATAATCCAGATGACCCCTAGTGTCGGTCCGCTAATTGCCGCGCCCAATGCTAATGCTTGTTCTAATAGCGCACCATTCAGAACGTATAGACCAGCAGATCCGATTAGACCTAGTAGAAATACGATAATCTGACTGCCTGGAATGAATGTTGAAATTAATAAAGTAATGATCGCAATTGCACCAAGCACTACAATCATCCGTATATATTTCACCCATGTCGGATTTTCATACGTAAATGCTTCGGCAATACCTCCAGGATAATCATTAGCGGCTAGCTGCGCGATTACTCCTTCTTCGCCTGCAAGTGTACTCGTAAGCTTCTCAACAGAACTTTCAAGCACACCAGTGTTACCGTTTGATTTGATCCCAACATTCAGGAAGAATATGCGAATGTTACGATCTTTGGCAGCTAATAAGAAGCGATCCGTCATACCTTCTGTAGTCATCGTAAAGCTATCCTCAGCAGATAGAGAGTACACTCGAACAATATTATAGTCTGTACCATAAGCAAGCTTATTCAAGCCTTCTTGTGGTGCTTTCAAATTCTCAATAATGCTTACGCCGATATTATATTTTTCAAGAAGTGCAGCATATTGCGTCAAGCTTTTCATTTCAGCTTGATCCGTAGCACCTTTTGCTTTAGAGCCATCAAAAATAATACGTGTAACACCATGTTCATTCAGACGAGCAAGCTGTTCTTCTGCCCATTTCACATCAAATGGTTGAATACGATCAGAGAAGCGTGCTACGATATGGAATCCCATATCAATCAGCTTGTCGATCGTCATCGGATCAAAATCTAATGTTTTCAATGTAGCAGCATTTACTGCTTCATTGATAATAAGACCCGATCTACCTTTATACTCATAATCTGTTACATTAACCCCTTGACGTTCAAATTCACGTTCAATAATCGGTGAAATTTCAATAGCAGCTTGCTCACTACTGAAAAGAACGTATGTATGATTAACATTAGTATTGAGTATTTCACCTTGCAAAGTAGCCATTTCTTTCTCAGAGTAATACACTAATCGACCTGATTGCATTAAGTCCTTCAAAGAACTTTCATACAATGATATCGATTGAACACCAGCGGCTTTTAGATTAGTAAGCTGCTCGTCCATATATTGCGTAAAGTCTAATTGATAATTTGCTATTTCCTCTAAGTCTCGATAATCAAATACATACTCAACCGTGTTAGCGGAACTCTCCATCTCAACCCGTAAAAAGCTTAGTGGAATTGCTGCTATAACGCCTATTAATGTAATCACCCATAGACAAATCTTAGCCTGTCTACTCCAACGTTGCCATAGTGTGCGCACAAAAGCCCTCTCTTTCTGCAGAACCATCATTGAGCAAAACATAGGCCACCTTATTATATAAGAGGTTGTTCAAAAAGTAGACTTTTCGAACTTACACTAGTAAGTAAAGATGGCAACCTAATTATACGTTCTATACTATAAAATGCTTCATTGATGCGATCTTTATTAAAAAACAATTAAAATCGTTAAATTTTAGACTGTACGTATACCTGTGCCTAGCAATAAAACACAACCCAGCAACGTGTACGGTTCAAGTACACATGCGAAGATGACCATTTCACCGTCGACTACACTACCATGCGTTACATCGTGATCACAAGTGGACGATTTGAATATCCTATTCCAATCAAGGTCAAATTGTTCGCTTGTCAGCATCAAGAAGATGGAACGCTACTTGAGAAAGGCGGAAGCGCAAGTGTACGTGGTTGGTACACGCGAACCTAAAATGTTTCTGAAAGAAACATACCTCGTAAGCATCCGTTCGTTTCATTTTCGCCGTCGACTATGCTACGTTAGCATAACCATCGTGATCAGAAGTGGACAATTTGAGTTACATCTAGAGAGAGTCTACTCTTTGCATTACTGCTGTAGATATACTCTCCTGTTTGTAAACCGCATCCTCTGTGGAAGAGCCCTTCACCGCGAAGTAGACTTTAATTTTCGGCTCGGTACCGGATGGACGCAAGCAGAACCAAGAACCGTCTGCAAGCATATATTTCAATACATTTTCAGGACGTAATCCTTGAATACCTTTGGAGTAGTCAAGCACTTCAGTTACAGCTACACCAGCAATTTCCACTGGAGGCTGCTCGCGGAAGCTATTCATAATGGTAGCGATTTGCTGTACGCCATCGATTCCTTTCAATGTACGTGATTGTTGTGTTTCAAGATAGTAACCGAATTGTTGGTATAGTTCCTGTAGCACATCATACAATGTTTTGCCTTGTGTACTGTAATATGCTGCAGCTTCACAAATTAACATCGCTGCAACAATGGCATCTTTATCGCGTGCATACGTACCAGTAAGGTACCCATAGCTTTCTTCATATCCGAATAAGAAAGTTTTTTCGCCTGACGCTTCGTAAGCCGTCATCTTCTCACCAATATATTTGAAACCGGTCAGCGTATTTTCTACAGCGGCACCATAATGCTTAGCAACCGCTTCACCCATCTCACTCGTTACAATTGTTTTGATGACCACGCCGTTATCAGGTAATTGTCCACGTTGCTGCAATTGACTTAACAAGTAATGAATCATTAAAGCTCCCGATTGGTTACCTGTAAGAACAACATATTCACCTTCATTGTTTTTCACAACAGCACCCATACGGTCTGCATCAGGATCAGTACCAACAATAACATCAGCACCTACTTTTTGAGCAAGCTCGATAGCAAGTGTAAATGCTTCTTTCTCCTCTGGATTTGGTGATTTCACTGTACTGAAATATCCATCGGGTTGCTCTTGCTGCGCTACAACGTATACTTGTTCAAAACCTGCAGCCGCTAACACATCGCGAACGGGTTGATTACCTGCACCATGAAGCGGTGTAAATACTACTTTGAAGTTTTTGCCTAGATCGCCATGTAGTAGCTCTTGATTGACACTTTGTGCTACAACCGTTTCAACATAGGAGTTATCGATTTTCTCATCAAGCCATACTAAAAGACCAGCATCTTCAGCTGTTTGTTGTTCCATACGCTTAATTTCATCGAAGCTTTCAATACGAGCAATTGCCGCAATGACCTTTTCTGCATCCTCAGGTATTAACTGACAACCATCAGCGCCATATGCTTTATAACCATTATATTCAGGAGGATTGTGACTTGCCGTTACAACAACTCCAGTGCTTGCCTGTAACTCACGAACGGCATAAGACAATTGCGGAGTAGCACGAAGTGAACTGAATAAATATGTGCGAATTCCATTAGCCGCCAAAACAAGTGCA
Organism: Paenibacillus sp. Y930; assembly: GCF_056786375.1. Lineage (NCBI taxonomy): Bacteria > Bacillati > Bacillota > Bacilli > Caryophanales > Paenibacillaceae > Paenibacillus > Paenibacillus sp. Y930. The sequence goes on from NZ_JBXCIX010000007.1 coordinate 91,992, forward strand.
GCATCAAGCGCAAACTGTGGTGAGTTATTACGAGAATCATGTGCAATAACTGCTGACGGTGATGCTACGTTCGACTCCAACAACCAGTTCGCTAGCCCTTGTGTAGCTTTACCAACTGTATAGGCATTAAGACGATTCGTACCTGCACCCATAACACCACGTAAGCCACCTGTACCGAATTCAAGATCGCGATAAAAACGATCTAAAATCTCACCGTCTTGACCTGACAGTTCTTGTAGTTCTTGCTTAGTAGCTGCATCGATATTACTATCATTCAGCCATGACTCATATTTGTTCAATGCTTCTTTATTCAACAATTGTCCCATTACCAATAACCTCTTTCTATACTGTAGTTCTTCTATTTCTGATTTGGATTGGATAGCGCAAACATCAATTCGCCTTCTGCAACGACTTTGCCGTCTACTTTTGCTGTACCTTTACCTTTGCCAATAGAGCCTTTAAGTCTTGTAATTTCCACTTCTAAAGTAAGTGTATCACCAGGCGTCACTTGACCACGGAAACGGAATCCGTCAATGCCAGCGAAGAATCCTAACTTACCTTCATTGCCTTCAACTTTAAGTATAGCCACACACCCAACTTGTGCTAAAGCTTCAACAATTAGCACGCCAGGCATTACCGGGTAACCTGGGAAATGTCCTACAAAGTAGGGTTCATTCATTGTAACGTTTTTGATACCTACAGCCTTCACACCTGGTTCTACTTCCGTAATGCGATCTACAAGTAAAAACGGCGGGCGGTGTGGTATTACATTCATAATTTCATTGATATCCATCATAGTATATTTTACCCCTTCCAATATTATCATTATTTTTTGTATAAAAGTGTGTCGTTATCCCTATACTGATATTACCCCTCATTATCCTGCAGGTAATGAAGGTTGAGATAAGAGACTTGCTTTTTAGAATAATATTCTAAAGGGTAGGTCTCTTGGTATATTGAATACAGTAACCTTCAACTATTATAGACTACCTCACGGAAAATGAAAACTTTTCATCAAGGTTTTCATTGGCTTGGGCGCATAAAAAAAGAATCAGTCAGCAATCGCTGACTGATTCTTTTTGCGCTCATTATTTATTAAACTGAAGATTAATATATTTTCTAAGTTTCAGCGAAAATCAAATCCCACATATGCTTCCACGTACTCCACTCAAATACATCTTCCTTAGGTTGACCACCGACTATAACATAGCCAATGTAAAGGCCAGTTAACAGCATGGCAATCATAATGATCGGCGCTATGCATTTACGAATGATCCAAAATATTGAACTAGCCCACCACGGCATTTTTTGGGTGGTCATTTCCTTTTCTACTTCGACTGGAACCTCTTCTTTAGCACTTCGTGCGGCAGATTTGTGTTTGTCAGAACGGGAAAGCAGCATGCTTCTTTCCATGTCATCAAGCACCGTATATTCACCTAGGCTTGAAGACTGCGCTGTTCTTTTCCGATCCTCCACTTCATGTCCGCTTTCTTTCATTGTACAATCACCTTCGTCCTATATGTTACGAGCGTAAGTTATTAGCTAATTGCATCATCGTATCACTAGAACTTAAAGCTCTTGCAGCTAACTGATAAGCTCGCTGCACTCTAACTAAATCTGTCATTTGTGTAGTCATATCCACATTAGATTGCTCTAGGTAACCTTGGCGAATTGCAACTTTATTATTACTGTTAGGAATTATTCTAGCAACAACTTCATCTACATTCAAGCCCGCCGATACAGCATATAAGTTATCCGAAATAGCGGTCATCGCATCAGGTCTAACTGCTTTAACAATATTAATAGATCCTACGTTAATTGTCCCACCATTATTAACAGCGAGTACCGTTCCATCCGTCTGAACCTGTATATTATGTCCCTCTGGAATAATAATCGGGCCTGTTGAGCCGTCCGCTAATGTCCCGGACACAGCATAGCCTTCACTTGTTGTAAGCACTCCTTGACCAGCAGCGTTCATACTAATCTGGAATGAGCCGTCTCGCGTATATGCTTTTGTTCCAGCATTATCAGCAATAATTTCGAATAATGCATTACCTTCAATTGCCATATCGGTCAACACATTGGTCTGATTAAGTGGCCCTTGCGTAAAATCCGTTGCAATTCCAGTTACGCGCGAACCCCAACCTTGATTGAAACCAAGTGGAGTTAAGCGACCATCAAGTCCAAAAGCTTGTGGCTGTTCTTTTGTAGTCGTCAATAGATCATCAAATACAGCAGATTTCGATTTGTAGCCGACTGTATATTGGTTTGCAACGTTATCGGAAATCGTATTAATTTTATTTTGATAGGCATTCATGGAGTTGATCGCATTAACCATCGAGTTATTCATTATAATTCACACCTCACTAGAAGATCATCCAACTTATCTGAGTTCATTAGATTCTCCCAATTTCATTCGCAGATTTTTGCAATGTTTGATCATAATACTGAACGATCTTCTGATTCGCCTCATATGCACGAGCTGCTATCATTAGATCCACAGATGCTTGTGTCATATCCACATTAGAAAGCTCAATATAACCTTGCCTTACTTCCACTTGAGCGTTATCCGCAATAGCCTCAGCAGTGCCGGACACTAATCGGAAATTACCATCACCTTCACGAACTAATCCGTTAGGGTTCTCTATTTGAGAGATTAAGAGTTGAATGCCCGTATCTTCACCATTTGATGTAACAAGACGACGATCAGCAGTTAATGTAAGCTCATTAATACTTACTCCTGCTGGTAATACGATTGGCTGATTGTTCGTATTAAGTACATGATCACCATTATTTGTAAGTAGATTGCCTTGACTGTCTACAGTAAATTGGCCACCTCTAGTATATCGCATCTCTCCGGAAGCATTCTGAAGTGTGAAGTATGCTTGCGGCTGATACGTAATTTCACCGTTTTGAGCGATAGCTTTCCCTGATTGATCAAAGTTCAATCCATCTACTAAAATATTAGAAATAATAGCAAAATCGTTCGCATTATTCGTCTGTGTTACATCACCTTGCGAATGATACGTTAAACTTTCTTCACCAAATACCGCACCTGTCCACGTTCCAATGGTTTTATTCCCATTGTTTTCTACACCCGTCACCTGTAATAACATTTCGTTAAATGAACGCAGTGCAGTTGTATTCTGTTTATATCCGGCTGTTTCTATATTAGCTATATTATTTGTAACAGTATCGTGACGTCGCTGCTGACTAATTAAGCCAGATGCAGCGGAATAGAGCCCTCTAAGCATATTGCCCCTCCTCATCATCTCATAATTCTATTATATCATTATCGGATAAAGAAGACATAATGTGAATAGCCCCATCACATATTACAATAAATGGAATCTTCGATACTACACAGCAAGTGTACGTTACTAGTACACAAGCGGATAATTTGAACTACCTATACAAGTGAGTGCTTCAGCACGTCCCCCTGCGACGCCCTACCTGCACCCACTCGTCTCATCTTGTATAGTAACTATTAACGTCTAAGCTTGTCCAGGTTGTCCAGTAGAATGCCTGTACCTTTCACGACACAATGCATTGGATTCTCTGCGATTAGTACAGGAACCTTCAATTGGTCGGCAAGTAAGGAATCAAAGCCACCTAATAATGCGCCACCACCAGTAAGGATAACACCGCGATCAATAATATCTGCGGATAACTCTGGAGGAGTTTGTTCTAGAACGTATTTTGCTGCAGATACAATGGACATAACTGGATCCCAAAGCGCCTCACGGATTTCGTTGGAATGAATCGTAATTGTTTGTGGTAAGCCAGTTACCATATCACGACCGCGAATATCCATTTCTTCCTTTGAAGCATTAACCAGTACAGTACCGATGCGAATTTTAATATCTTCACTCGTTCTTTCACCAATAAGTAACTTGTACTTGCTCTTGATGAATTTCATTATCGATTCGTCAAACTTGTCACCCGCTACTTTAATAGAAGACGCCGTAACAATATCGCCCATAGATAGTACAGCAACATCTGTTGTACCACCACCGATATCGACAACCATATTGCCGCTAGGCTGGAAGATATCCATTCCAGCACCGATAGCGGCAGCTTTTGGTTCTTCTTCTAGGTAAACTTCTTTGGCACCACTGCGCTCAGCGGCCTCACGAATAGCCTTCTGTTCAACGGAAGTAATATTCGTAGGCGCGCAGATCAAAATACGCGGACGTGAATACCAAGTACGTCCATCGACACGATGAATAAATTCTTTCAACATAATTTCCGTAATATCAAAATCAGCAATTACACCATCGCGCAATGGACGGATCGCAACAATATTACCAGGAGTACGCCCTACCATACGATGTGCGTCTTCGCCAACTGCAAGCACTTTTTTTGTATCACTTTCAATAGCTACTACAGAAGGTTCGTCTAATACAACACCCTTGCCCTTTACATGAATCGATACGTTTGCCGTACCCAGGTCAATACCAATATCCTTACTAAACATTAGGCTCTAGTCCTCCAACGAATAATGTAATCATACTTAGCGTATCTCCACTAACCGGAAATAACCGTTATCTAACATTATTCGCCAAAATGACAGAAAATCCTCTCTTAGAAAAAAGAAATTATAATAGTATTTCTTTCTTAGGCTCCGGCGATACTAATAAATCATTTGGTATGTCCTGCAGTTAGCACCTCCCGCTTCTTCGGCGCACTCTTTTTATACTTGATTTTTGTTGCTTCGCCGCCGCGTAAATGACGTATTGATTTGTGATATTCAAGGATATGCTTTACTTGATCAGCTAGCTCAGGGTTAATTTCTGGCAGTCGTTCTGTCAAATCCTTATGCACTGTACTTTTGGATACTCCGAATTCTTTGGCGATCGTTCGTACCGTTTGTTTCGTTTCCACAAGACAACGGCCTATTTTAATCGTACGCTCCTTGATGTAATCGTGCACGCTCCCGCCTCCCTACTCGTATTAAGTTTGGTACATTATATGAGTGGGGCGGGCAGATATTCTCTATGTATCGTGAAATGAATGCGAAGAAGTTATTCTTTCTAGAAAAAATAGCTTTTCCTTATTGAAAGTGAAGCTTACATTATGCGAATTTTTCAGCGTTTATGACTGTTGAAAAATAAATAAAGGCACATCCCCCGAAAATGGAAGATGTGCCTCTAGTAAAGATGTTGCCAGGAATATTGTTATTGTACGATGTAGTCGTTCGGATTGACGTTGGTACCATTCAGACGAGCTTCAAAGTGGAGATGGTTACCAAGATCACGTTCAACATCACTGCGACCAGCTTTCGCAATAATTGTACCTTGCGTAACTTCATCTCCTACTTTCACCGTTACTTCAGATAAACTTTGATATACAGTTATAAATCCATTACCATGGCTGATTTCTACTTGGTGTCCGTTAATTGGATTTGATTCTACCAAAGTTACTGTACCCGCTAATGCTGCTTGTACATCAAACACTTTGCCTTCTGGATCAGTAAAGTCGATTCCCATATGTGGAACGAACGTCGTGTCCACTTGAATTAAAGCCGCTTCGCGCTCTGTCAATGTTGCTTGCGCATCATAATATGGAATTTCAACTTGTAGTTCATCTACATTGGCAACCGGCCATTGCATATCTTCACCAGTAGCCGCGATTTCTTCCGTTGCGTCTAAAGGGTCTTCCATAGCAACGTCGGTACCAATAACACCCTCTGTTCCTTCAGTTACATCTGTACCTGCTGTAGGCTTGTCGGTATTAGCATCCTGGTACACCCACAGTAAGGTAACGATAATTGCTGCCGTGATCATGAACAATGCTGGAGAAAACCATTTCTTCGATAGCAGCCTTTTGAATCCTGAGCCCGACTTTGCAACATGAGAACCTCTCTTTTCATTTTTAAGAGATTCATCTGTTGATTTTGATTTGTTTTGATTATATTCACTCATTAATATCACCTCAATAGCCATTGTTACCAATCTGACTATCTTTATACGTGATATATACTATTTTTTAATAGTTATTTACAAGCTTTGAAGCTTGTTCAATATGAACGCCTTTATAATAGTAGGTGACAATATCTTTTGCTAGATACCCTGCTTGCGCCATGCCATTCGCTCCCCATTGACTCATACCAACACCATGCCCATAACCATAGGTTGTAAATGTAATCGTCCGCGCCTTCTTATCCTTCGTCCAAGTAAAATGAGTGGAGGCTAATCCTAGTGACTGCCTGAGCTGCTTTCCTTCAAAAATTTCCCCATTAATAGACAAGCTAGCAATACGATTACTATTAGTATGCGTCACATTGGAAATATTCAACTTATCATTGTTATTTGCTGCTAGACCAAGTAATTGATATAGTTGCTCATAGCTAAACGCTACTTCTTGTTCGTAGCTAGGTGAAATAGATTGATCCCATTTACTTTCAACACTTTGTAAATAATCTATCGCATGGCCCCAATAATCCTCTGCCGCTTCTGTATACCCATTACTTGTCGAGAAAAATACCGCTTCGATCGGTTCTTCGTTATATATTAAAATTTGACCCTTAGTTTCTTCTAATGCTCGTGTAAATTTTTCAAGCGTCATCTTATTACGTTCATCTGCCTCATACGTCAGCATATGTTCATTGCTCCAATAGACTTGATGTTGCACTGAATCTGTTACAATATAGGGCTCACCGCTTTGTTCATGTTGTTCTATATTAGAAGTGTTTATCATCCGACGTACAATGTAAGTCCGTACCGCCAGCATTTGTGCTTTAATCGCTTCTTCTTCAAATGAGCTCGGTATTTCCGCTAACGTCACCTGCAGCACATATTGTTCCAATGGAACTTGTTCAACGATTTGCTGCTTAGTAAGTAATACAGTAATCATGGGCTGTTCTGTTTGTTGATTCGCTTGGCTATGCTGTTCATGCTGAAACCCCATTGCCATTCCATAGTTCCATATGTTGAAGCGATTGGATGATGCTACACTTGAATACTCTGATAATTGTTCATTCAACATACCATACTGTGCTAGTGCAGGCATCTCAACCGTTGTAGCTCTATCTATGTCTAGCTGATTGGATCGCTGCGTAGCTCGCGCTATTAACATACTGACTACCAATACGCTGCATATGACTAATAGAGTAATTATCAATGATCTTCTACTAATTTGCATAATAGGATTTCTATGCCTATATTTCAAATGATCCACTTTCCTCTCTGCCTAGTTTCTCTCATCTTTCATGCTATAGCCTATGAATAGATTTACTAGAATAGAATAGTCATGCGAAAATAGAAGATTAAAGATTATTCATATTAGAATGGATCAAAATAAATGATCGTGATTACGATTCACTTTTTCAGCATGCTAAAAAGGGTGAACATTGTACTCGTATCATCTACATGAGATACGAATAAAATGTACACCCTTGAATAATTATTATCACATTATGCCATAAGCTCTTGTACAATTGAAAAACGCTTCTTTTCTTTAACTGGTGAAGATAACACTTGCTCTTCAGCCTCTATACGCACAATATTCGCGCCTAAAGAAGCCAACTTTCCAGTAATATCGACGTAACCACGATCTACATGGTGAAGACCCGTTAAGACAGTTTCACCCTCAGCACGTAGTGCAGCACATAATAATGCAGCTCCAGCACGTAAGTCCGTTGCGCAAACCTTTGCACCTGTAAGTGACGTATTCCCTGTCACTATAGCAGTTCGGCCATCAACTTTAATTGTTGCAGACATCTTTTGGAATTCTTCTACATGCATAAATCGGTTTTCAAATACCGTTTCTGTAATGACACTTGTCCCTTCAGAAATTAACAATAATGCCATCATCTGTGACTGCATATCGGTAGGAAATCCAGGATGCGGTAATGTTTTCACATCAACCGATTTCAATTTCTTTGGCGCACGAACATGAATACCAGCATCGCTACTCGTAATCTGAACACCCATCTCCTCTAGCTTAGAAATTACAGGAGCTAGATGATCAGCAATTGCACCTTCGACCATTACATCTCCGCCTGTAATCGCGGCGGCAATCATGTAAGTACCCGCTTCAATACGATCAGGAATAACCTGATGATGAGCACCTTTAAGTGACTGCACACCTTCTATGCGAATAATGCCTGTACCAGCACCACGAACTTTGCCGCCCATAGCATTAATGTAATTAGCCAAATCAACAATTTCCGGTTCACGTGCAGCATTCTCAATAATGGTTGTACCATTAGCCAATGAAGCTGCCATAATAATATTCTCAGTTGCACCTACGCTAGCTACATCCAAATAAATTTTAGCACCATGTAGTCCATTGGGACAAGTTGCCTCGATAGCACCATGTTCCAAATTAATAACAGCTCCCATAGCTTCAAAGCCTTTTAGATGTTGTTCAATTGGTCTTGAACCAATAGCACACCCACCTGGCAGTGAAATTTTCACTCTGCCGACTCTTGCTAATAACGGACCCATCACTAGAAATGATGCACGCATCTTACGAATAAGCTCATAAGGCGCTTCTGTCGATGTAATCTGTGGAACAGAGATGCGCATGGTTTCCTGATTATATTGTTTTTTAGCACCTAATGAAGCTAATACCTCTTGAATCGTCATCACATCATCAAGAGCAGGCACGTCAGTTATTACACTTTCGCCTTCAGTCGCTAACAATGAGGCAGCAAGAATAGGAAGTACTGCGTTCTTTGCACCACTTACACGCACTTTTCCCATTAATCGTTGACCTCCGCGGACGATAATCTTTGCCATCTTACGTCCCTCCGCGAATCATAATTTTCCAAAAAATATTCCATGGAATCCCATATTTGTTCGCAAATATGCATCCACTAATCTTCATCTTAACATCTTTGGCGATCAATCGACAAGAAGAATTTTCTAATCTAAATTTTTTGTCGTATTTGTTCACATCCTGATCACAAACGGATGTTTTGAACTACCTTTTAGCTTATTTATATCAAGTGTTTGCATCTTTGCCTCCAGTTATTCGACAAACTGCTGGAGCATTGTGGAGTAACCCCAATATTGCAAAATAAAGCTACCTAACAAATATCCAATGACAATAGCTATGACTACTTGCAGCATACGCGATTTTATGCTGGTATGTTTTTTCAAAATTTTATCCCAGCGAATTTCTGACATAATAATCCATACGAAAATAATAGACAATACAATAAGTACAATTGAAAATAAACCTTCTACTCCTGTAGTCATACTACAACCTCTTTCTATACAATAAAACTTATAACAATAAGAACTAAGCAACAGCCCATTAATAGTATGCGAGCATTGCGGGATTTCAAAGTCGTTAATCCATTACGATCTGATGAGGATGACAAACCTAGACGACTGGATACTTGCTTTGTATCACTTACGAGATATATGGCGCTTAACCAATCCAACCACATTTTCAGCATCATAAGATGAAGCAAAACCCATACCGTTAACAATCCAAAATTGCCTTGCTCTAGCCATGTACTAATGGCAATAAGCTTCACTTGAAACAGCGAAGTAAACGGTAATGCCATCCAATGCATAATAAGCCATAGCATCATCAATGCTAATCGCGGATCACGATAATATAAGCCCTGCCATTCCGATATCGTCTTACGTTGTTGCGGCTCGTTAAAGCTACGAACGCCCAGCATCGTAGCCACTAGCAACACAATATAGACGACTACATATAGCGTAAGATCTAGCCCTTTCATTGTATATCCTGACCCATAACTAGAAGCGATGATAACAACAAGTGCAAGTAGCTGAAATAATGTCTGCCAATATATTAAGGCACTTATTCGAGCGTTTTTCCGACTAACTAACCCAATCGCTAGCATCATAAGCAAAGCAAACACAATGATAATATTCGAATGTTCACCAAGTGTCGTCCATATCGCAGTAATTCCCCCGATATCCCATGCAGCAGCTACCCCAGTATCATTCCACATATTATAAACAGTATGTAATTCTAGCTCAAACATATCTGCAACGACAATTGGATAACATCCAATCAATATCATAATAGATAACAATACAATAATCGGAATTGCTTCAGTGAAGCGCATATCTTTGAACTCGCTACTCGGTATATTCGATTCATGTCGTGTATTCAGTACATTCGATGCATCTAATTTGCCACGTTGCAGCTTATACAATAGTTGAACCGCAACTAACACACTGCATAGCATACCAAGCGTAACCATTACACTAATCCAGCGACTAGTAGGAAACGTCAAAATGACTGCATGAGCTGTACCAATGAATTGTGATAATCCTGGAATACCGAGCCACGCACAAATTGTAGCAACTAAGCTGCCACTTAGAAAAGGTGTATTCATCAATACCCCGCTTAATGGCTGAATCTGATCTGTCCCCGTTCGTTCAATGATCGCAGCTAATAAGAAGCATAAGAGCGAGCTTGTCGCTACGAAGGATAATAGATGCAGCAGCGATATCGTTAAGCCTTGCTCCGACATCGTAAGCATAAGAATACCGATGAGCGACATTTGCCCCCATACCCCATAAGCAAACCAACCTCTTAGCTGCTGTTGCTTCCAAAGCAGCATACAAGCATATAGAAATTGAATACTTAATATCCATAGTACCGCTTCACTAATGGACGCCAGCAAATCGAAGAAATATATGCTACCGATTCGATAAAGCACATACCACCCTGCGATCGCTATCGTTCCACAATAGAGCATGAGGACGACCATATGACTTTTGCGAAATAGGGCGATAAACCAGTGATGTGCCCCTATCATTGGTAGCATACAAATTAATGCAAGGACAAACAGTACAAACGCAGCTTGCCGTACTTGTTGTTGGTCAGATTGCTCATCTAACAAATGCTCCTGCATCATATAGCTCGCTTCATTCGTTAATGACAATTGATATTCATAATCACTTTCATTCGTATGTAAAGTTGTAAGCAATAAGCTACTCACTATCAATAGGACACAAGCTGCTAGCTGTCTTATCGCAAACCTTCTTGCCACAATAACACTTCCATCTTGCCCCCATATGCCAATAAGAAAGAACATAATGATCGCTAGTATAGCAATGAGACCAATAAGTAACAATCCTTCGCGCGCCATAAATAGCGTAAGTAGTAAGCTTTCAGCAAGCATAATTAATCCGTAAAATAGCTTCTGGCGCTTCTTAATATATACACCTGCACATGCAGTAAGCACGATAATAATCGTAATGAACAACATCAGCCATAAAGACACCGCATCTAGCCCTAATACCAATGTGGCCGGTAAAGAATGCAGCTGATTGGAAAGCAGTGACAAACTATGCAGTGATATCGTAAATAGCTCTAAGGAATCCGTATGTGAAATTTCATAGATTAATATGAGAATCATGAATATCGGTAGAACTGTAATCGATATCGTCATCGGGCGAATGATTCGTAGCGATGAACGCCGTAGTAACATAAGTGCGATAACCCCAATGAGTGGAATAACTATTAGACCTATTAACATCAATTGAACCAATGTCATCCCCTCCACATCCATGTATATAGTCCAGTCAACAAAGTAACAATAATGATCATCCAGATCGTCGCACGCATTATTGTCATATTAGCTGACATATGACTTATTCTGCGCATTGGATATAGCAACCAGACAGTACACAATTGGTATAAAACATGTTCAAGCATCGCCACCCATTGCACGATGTATGAACCTGTTTGAATAGCTGCGCCTCGAATACTTCCCGAAAATTTATTCGTATATTTACCATCGTCAGTCATCAAACGCTTTTCCACTTTTTCATTCCAACGCTTACTATATAGCGGACCTAAGGAAACAACTATACCTATTATTATAACAATCCATAAAGCAGGCATTAGATTAACGTCAATGCCGATCTGTTCTTCCAATAGCGATAGTGAATGCTTGCCCGCCATAATTGGCGATGCTGTGATAAGATCAGCAAATGCGATAAGTGTATATATAGGAACAATAACAAAGCTTAATGTACTAACAAGCAGTTGAACCATCGACTGCCCAGAGCGAACTAATCTAAATCTGTGCAAATACGGAAATAGTCCCGTCAAACAAATAACACTAACGACTATAGATAATGACAACCAAGCTAGCATCGCTTCTGTAAAATGTTCAGCCTGCCCACCAAATACATTTTGCAGCATCGTGAATTGTAATGATGTGTCTGGCATGTACCAATATAGGACGACAATTACGACTAATAAAGCGGTATGTGCAAATAACTGAGATAATACGTAGCGCCATAGTAACGTCTGATGACATTCAACGCTTGGATGTACTAACATGAGATATACACTTACACTAACTAATACTGAGCATATATAGAAAACTAAAATGCTGTCTGATAGCAGTATACCGCTCAATCCGAACATAAATAAGCTCATATAAGCGTAAATTGATGAGGTGAGATTTGAATTTTTTTTCTGAATCGAAATAATATGTATAAGGAAGTATATTCCTGTTATTAATACTAGCAGCCATGTGTTGAGATCAGTAATTTCATAGCCTATCGTGTAATAGACTTCACCAACAACTAACCAGTCTAGATGGAAACTATAGTCTAATGTATGTGGTCGTAATCGCTCAATGAGCACAGTAATTGATAAGCCAAAGGCAAGCATGGCAAATACGACATTAACAAGGGCTCCCCCTTGCTTCATGCTTTTGCCCACAGTAATAATCGTGATGAACGCTGCGATATATAATATAGGAATAAGCCATACCTCTTGCGAAAACATTGCCAACTTGCCTCACCTCAATTGTTAACAGTCACTACATATATTACTATACTTCACTAATAACTAGCTACCTATTACCGTAATAACAAGCCAAGAACAAAAAAACTGATCGCCCATTTCGGAAGTTCCGAACGGACAATCAGCTTTCTTATTTTATAACATGTTTTGTATGCAGACGATTCATTGCACGCTGTAATGCTAATTCCGCTCTTCTGAAATCAATTTCGTCGCTTTTAGCAAGAGCTAGGCGCTGCTGCGCGCGTTGCTTCGCTGCTTCTGCACGTTCAATATTAATATCTTCAGATATTTCAGCACTTTCAGCTAGAATAACTACTTTATCTTTACGAACTTCAATAAAGCCGCCATTTACTGCAATTTCATCTAAACTACCATCACGCTTTATGATAACAGGAGCAATCTTCAATGGTGTAACAAATGGAATATGATTAGCCATAATGCCTAATTGACCTTCAACACCGGTTACCGTCACCAAAATTGCTTCTTTCGCATAAACTTTACGTTCAGGCGTTACAATTTCAACTAGAAACGTACTCATGTGGATTCCTCCCACTCTTCGCTATACTAGCGTTTTGGCCTTCTCCACGGCTTCTTCAATAACACCTACATAACGGAATGCTTCCTCAGGTAGGTCATCATGTTTGCCTTCGAGAATTTCTTTAAAGCTACGAATTGATTCTTTAACTGGAACGTATTTACCAGCAAGACCAGTAAATGGTTCAGCAACGTGGAATGGTTGAGATAGGAACAATTGAATTCTACGCGCACGCGATACAATCAATTTTTGCTCATCAGAAAGCTCATCCATACCAAGGATTGCAATAATATCTTGAAGCTCTTTATAGCCTTGAAGAATTTTCTTCACGCCTTGAGCTACGTTGTAATGTTCTGCTCCTAGAATCTCAGGATTTAGGATACGAGAAGATGAAGCAAGCGGATCTACCGCTGGGAAAATACCCATTTCGGAGATTTTACGCTCAAGGTTAGTTGTCGCATCAAGATGGGCAAACGTCGTTGCAGGAGCCGGATCCGTATAGTCATCGGCTGGAACGTAGATCGCTTGGATTGATGTAACAGAACCTTTGTTAGTAGAAGTAATACGCTCTTGCAATTGACCCATTTCAGTTGCAAGTGTTGGTTGGTAACCTACCGCTGACGGCATACGACCAAGTAACGCAGATACTTCAGAACCTGCTTGTGTAAAGCGGAAGATATTATCGATGAATAGAAGTACGTCTTTACCTTCATTATCACGGAAATACTCAGCCATAGTAAGACCTGTCAAGGCTACACGTAGACGTGCTCCTGGAGGTTCATTCATCTGACCAAATACCATCGCTGTTTTTGCAAGTACGCCGGAATCCTTCATCTCATGGTACAAGTCATTACCCTCACGAGTACGCTCACCTACACCTGCGAATACAGAAATACCGCCATGCTCTTGTGCGATGTTATTGATAAGCTCTTGGATTGTTACCGTTTTACCTACACCGGCACCACCGAACAAACCGATTTTACCACCTTTGGAATAAGGGGCAAGCAAGTCGATAACTTTAATCCCTGTTTCAAGAATTTCCGATTGTGTAGATAATTCATCGAATTTCGGTGCTTCACGGTGAATCGGAAGTTTAACTTCAGATACAACATCGCCAGCTTCATCGATGGGTTGACCTAGTACGTTAAATACACGTCCTAGAGTAGCCATACCTACAGGTACTGTAATAGCGGATCCAGTATCAACTGCTTCCATACCACGAACTAGACCGTCAGTAGTACTCATCGCTACTGCACGAACTAGGTTATCGCCTAGGTGAACGGCAACTTCAAGTGTAAGATTAATAGCTACACTACCAGCTTCTGCCTTATGATTGATGGTTACAGCATTCATAATTTGTGGCAGAGACCCTCGTTCAAACTCTAAATCGACGACCGGACCCATGACGGATACAACGCGTCCCTTTTTCATTGCTTTCCCTCCCGGTTCCTCATATATGAACTTAAGATTGTGCGTTAGCTCCTGCAACGATTTCAGTTATTTCTTGCGTGATTGCCGCTTGACGCGCACGGTTATACGTTAATGTCAATTGGTTAATCATCTTCGTTGCATTTTTCGTTGCACTTCCCATTGCCGTCATACGAGCACCAAATTCACTAGCTTTACCGTCTAGTACAGCGCTGTATATAAGTGTCTCTGCATATTTCGGAAGGAGTATTTCAAGCACTCCTTTAGCAGATGGCTCATATTCGTATGAAGAAACTGGTGTCTTGCCATCAGATACATCTTCCAATGGTAATAGGCGAGTTTCTGTTGGGAGTTGAGTAAGTGCGTTAATGAATTCATTGTAATAAATATAAAGTTCATCATAAGCACCTTCTGAGAACTTTTGAACTGCTGTAGCAGCTATAGATTTCACATCGCCAAATGAAGGGGAATCAGACAAGCCGATTACTTCTTCAAGGATTGGCATTTGTCTACGACGGAAGTAATCGCGTCCTTTTCGTCCGATGACGAAAATTACATACTCTTCAGAAGACTTATGCTTTTCTTTAATTGTTTGCGTTACTTTACGTAAGACGTTCGCATTATAACCACCAGCCAAACCACGGTCGGAAGTAATAACAAGATATCCCGTTCTTTTGATCGGACGGGTCTCTAGCATGGGGTGACGCACATCTTTCGTGCCAGCAGCGATATTGTTAACAACCTCTAACAACTTGTCAGCATATGGTCTTGCAGCAACTGCAGCCTCTTGTGCTCTTCTAAGCTTAGATGCAGCAACCATTTCCATCGCTTTAGTTATTTGTCTTGTACTTTGCTTACCTTTGATCTCACGTTTTATCTCACGCATGCCTTTTGCCATTTCGTTTCACCCGCCTTCTTTTGCTCGGTGCTTTATCCAAGCGTGGTAAGGGGTCTGCACTTAGCAGGCTAGGTGCAGACAATTATACATGTACCCATATATAGCATATATCTCGAACTTACACCGTCCAATTATACGGAACCAGCAAAGCCTTTTTTGAATGTATTGATCGCATCAACAAGTGCTTTCTCGTTATCAGCAACAAGATCCTTCGTATCACGGATAGAAGCAAGTACTTCTAAGCGGCTGCTATCAAGGAATGCGTGGAATTCTTGCTCGAAACGAAGAACATCTTCAACTGCGATGTCATCAAGATGACCTTTAACCGCAGAATAGATCGATACAACTTGTTTCTCAATTGGCATCGGTTGGTTAACACCTTGCTTAAGTATTTCCATCGTACGAGCACCACGATTTAGACGGGCAACTGTTGATTTATCAAGATCAGAACCGAATTGAGAGAACGCTTGAAGCTCACGATAAGCTGCAAGGTCAAGACGAAGTGTACCAGCAACCTTCTTCATTGCTTTAATTTGCGCAGCACCACCAACACGAGATACAGAAATACCTACGTTAACCGCAGGACGCTGTCCAGAGTAGAACAAGTCAGACTCTAGGAAGATCTGTCCATCAGTGATGGAGATTACGTTTGTTGGAATGTAAGCAGATACGTCAGAAGCTTGAGTCTCGATAAATGGAAGAGCTGTTAGAGAACCGCCACCCAATTTATCACTTAGCTTAGCTGCGCGCTCTAGCAAACGAGAGTGAATGTAGAATACATCCCCTGGATACGCTTCACGACCTGGTGGACGACGAAGCAGTAGAGAAAGCTCACGGTATGCTGCAGCTTGCTTGGACAAGTCATCATAGATAACTAGTACATGCTCGCCTTTGTACATGAAGTACTCACCCATTGAACAGCCTGCATAAGGAGCTAGGTATAGCAATGGAGATGGCTCAGAAGCACCAGCAGTTACAACGATTGTGTAATCAAGTGCACCGTTGCGGCGAAGTGTTTCTACTACGTTAGCAACAGTAGATTGTTTTTGACCTATAGCTACATAGATACATTTTACGCCAGTACCTTTTTGGTTGATGATGGTATCGATAGCAATCGTCGTTTTACCTGTTTGACGGTCACCGATAACCAACTCACGTTGTCCACGACCGATAGGTACCATAGAGTCAATTGCTTTAAGACCTGTTTGCATGGGTTCATGTACAGATTTACGATCGATAACACCAGGTGCTGGTGATTCAATCGGACGGAACTCCGTTGTATTGATTGGACCTTTACCATCAACTGGTTGTCCAAGTGCGTTGACAACACGTCCAAGCAGCTCTTCGCCCACTGGAACTTCCATAATACGACCCGTACGTTTAACTTGGTCTCCTTCACGAATATCCGTGTAAGGTCCTAGAATAACGACACCGACATTGCTCTCCTCAAGGTTAAGAGCCATACCAACGACACCGTTAGCGAATTCAAGAAGTTCTCCTTGCATCGCATTTTCAAGACCATGTACACGAGCAATACCGTCACCGACATTGATAACAGTGCCTACGTCCACGACTTGAATTTCCGACTTATATTTTTCGATTTGCTGTTTAATCAGCGTACTAATTTCATCAGGCCTAATACTCAATTCGTTCACCCCTATCTACAGTGCTTTAGAATTTAAAGATTTCTGCAACCGCTCCAGCTTACCAGATAAGCTTCCATCGTATAGACGATCGCCAATACGAACTTGAACGCCACCAAGAAGAGCTGAATTAACGATTTGCTTTGCAATAATTTTCTTACCTGTTACTTGTCCGAATTGAGTCGCAACATTAGCTAGCTCGTCATCAGAAAGCTGCTGAGCAGAATAAACTACTGCATGCGCTTGTCCTAATGCTTCACCAGCAATTTTCACATAGGCTTCGTACAGACTCGGTATACCTTGCTGACGGCCACGTTCAACCATAAGCTGTAACGTTTGGTATACAAGCTCAGACAACTTGTCGCCGAAAACATCTTTCAGCAACGTCATCTTACTTTGAAGCTGTACACTTGGCAGTTCCAAAAATTTATTTAACTGCTCATCGCTAGCAACTACATCTACGAAAAGTTTTAATTCTTGTTCAATCTGAGATACGACCTTGCCAGCGGCTGCAAGCTCGAACAACGCCCGTGCATAGCGCTTCGCTACGACAATATCACGGCTCATTTACTTCCAACCTCGTCTAAATACTTATTAACGATCTCTTTTTGAGACTTCTCGTCAACTTGTTTCTCAATAATTTTAGATGCAATTTGCACAGAAATGCCGCCCACTTCTGCACGAAGTGCGGAGATCGCTTTATTTTTCTCACTCTCGATATCTTTGAGTGCATCATCTTTAATTCTTATAGATTCATTTTTCGCAGAAGATACCATTTCTTCAGCTTGCTTGGAGCTAGTCGCTCTTGCTTGCTCAAGAATTGAATATGCTTCCTTGCGCGCTTCATCAAGCGCTGCTTTTTGCTCAATCATAGCAGCCTCTGCTTGTGCTTGACTGCTAGTTGCAGCATCCATCTGCTCCTGAATAATCTGTCTACGCTTCTCCATTACTGCAAACAACGGGCCAAATGCATATTTATTCAAAAGCAACAGTAACAGTATAAAAGCAATAATGGTAAACGCAGTATTTGTCCAATATAAATCCATAACCGCACTCCTTTCCAACGATCGGGCGATATAATCAAAACAAAGGCGAAGAGGGCAAGCCCTTCCCCGCCATTAAAGACTTTTATTAGCTAGCAAAGAATGCCAAGAAGCCGATAACTACACCTGCTAGTGGAACTACCTCGACGATACCTGTACCGATAAACATTGTTGTTTGCAACGCAGATTTTTGTTCTGGTTGACGAGCAATACTTTCAACTGTTTTTGATACGATCATACCATTACCAATACCTGCGCCAATCGCGCCTAGACCTACTACAATAGCTGCTGCCAATACATTCAATTCCATTTCTAATTCCTCCTTATAATTGGGTAATTATTTAATATTACTTATTTATAACGAACTTTGAAGGCGTTTATCACGCTCATACAAAGAAAGTTGTCGTTATGTTTGCTGATGATCTTCCTCATGAATGGCTACTTGAGAAATGTATACCATTGTCAGTATTGTAAACAAAAACGCCTGAAGTCCGCCTACAAAAATACTGAAACCTTGCCATAACATCATAAACGGAGTTCCTAAAATCCCTAGCATCAGGATCGTCGTAATCAATATCTCACCCGCTAAAATATTAGCGAACAAACGCAATGCCAACGTTATTGGCTTTGCAATCGTCTCGATTACGTTAATTGGAAAGAAAACCGGATATGGTTCAAAGTAATGCTTAAAATAGTGCTTCCTATTCCATTTTATTCCTAAGAAATGAATAATAAAGAATACTACAAGGGCCAAGCCCGCTGTAACAGACAGATCCGCTGTTGGTGATTTCCACCAAGAGATGTGCGCAATTCCGTCATGTTCTGCGAGTACTTCTTCTGTAATTCCCAATGACAGAATCACATGATCCGTTTCTGTCACGATCTGAGCCGGTAGCCCTATCACATTGGCTGTAAAGATGAATAAAATAATTGTCATCCCAAGACCTACAAATTTTTTGGCTTTTTCCAATGGCATCGTACTCGCAATTGTATTGTGAACGAATTCCACAATCCATTCCAAAAAGTTTTGTGCTTTGGTCGGATTCTCAACCGATAAATTACGAACTGCTAAGCGCGCCAACACAAATACAAGAATTGAAGTAACAGTGATGGCAATAATAGCAGAAAGGTCAAATTCAACGCCACCCCAGTCCACAATTGGGAAAATATGCATATTTCAATTTCACTCCTTTCCGCTGTTATTTTCTTTCACAGTGTGAACAATAGCTGCTGCTAAAATTAAGAAGGGCATAACCAAGCTGCCTGCAAGAGCGGCTGGTACATTTATAATATCTGGATAGCGGTAAGCGATCATCACAAGTAGTAACACTGTTGCGATCCGATTACCGAAACCCAGCCCTTTTGGTTTAGAAGGCTTGCCACTTTTCTCTACGTACTCAGCTATTAAGCCAACTCTACGATGCAATAAAAACGCATTCATACTGCTTGCTATAAGCCCTAACGCAATTCCTAATGTAACCGACTTCCACTGAGGCAGGAAGAACCACATTATAAATGCAGTAGCGATAAGAATGAACATCCAGCGTACAGCTGACTTCATCATATTATCCATTGGAGTCCTCCAGCACTTTTTTTACGACAAGGATGGCGGATACAATGCCTACGGCAAGTCCGAACATAACACCGCCTACGACCCATCCTGAATTGCCCGATCGGTCGCTAATGTAGGCTCCAGCCCAATACCCAAGAAATATACAAACAGCAACTTGAATACCAAGCGCTCCAACAAGCGCCAACCCCAACAGCGGGTTATCTTCCTTGCTCTTCTTCGTCATGGACAGACACTCCTGCCAATCTTCATATATTTTATCGAAGCAATATAAGGTTTGTCAATTGATTTTACTACATAAAAACAATAGTTCCTACTAGTAATCCCTTGTCAGGCAAGGGATGTTTTATATGACAAACCGTACAGTGCTACTGTATACTGTACATTTTCTCTTAACGATACGAATGGCCACGAAACTATGAACGTTGTGTGAACGAATCGGGGCGAGTCGATGATTTTCCAAAATAATGCAAAATCGCATCGACAATACGTTCTGAAGCCTGTCCATCACCATAAGGATTAGCGGCTTGGCTCATACGCATATATAATGCTGAATCGCTCAACAATGCTTTTGCACGTTCATACACTTGTTCTTCATCGGTACCAACAAGCTCTAATGTACCAGCTTCGATTCCTTCTGGACGCTCTGTCGTATCACGTAGCACAAGTGTTGGCACACCAAATGATGGTGCTTCTTCTTGCAACCCGCCAGAATCTGTCATAATCATATAAGTATGTGGGTAGAAATTATGGAATTCGAATACATCTAGTGGATCAATTAACTGTATACGCGGATGATTACCCAAAATTTCTTGAGCTGGTTCACGTACAGCTGGATTTGGATGTACGGCATATACGAATACAACATCTTCAAATTCATCAGCAATCCGTTTGACAGCATTGAAAATATGACGATGAGGTTCACCTAATGATTCACGACGATGTGCTGTCATTAAAATCATTCGTTTGCCTTTCGCCCATTCAATAACAGGATGTGTAAAGGAATCATCCACTGTATATTGGAATACATCGGTAGCTGTATTACCCGTAACATAAATCGTATCTTCATGCTTATTCTCTTTGCGAAGATTATTCGCAGACGAATCGGTAGGTGCAAAATGTACATCAGACAATACACCAGCAAGCTGACGATTCATCTCCTCGGGATATGGAGACATCTTGTTCCATGTACGAAGTCCCGCTTCAACATGACCTACTTTGATTTTCTTCAAGAATGATGCATAGCTAGCTAAAAATGTTGTTTGAGTATCACCATGGACTAGCACAATATCGGGCTTTGCCTCTTCCAGTACAGGATCAAGACCTTCAAGCACACGAACTGTCGTCTCTGTTAACGTCTGACGATCCTTCATTACATTCAAATCAAAATTCGGCTTAATTTCAAAGAAATCGAGCACCTGATCTAGCATTTGACGATGCTGTGCGGTTACGCAAACAATCGATTCAATTTCTTCTTCACGTTTTTGCAGCTCTAATACTAACGGAGCCATCTTTACAGCTTCCGGTCTAGTCCCGAAAATTGTCATTACTTTTAACTTAGACAAACTGCTCCACTCCAATTCTACTTTTCAATCCGTACTTTCCAAGTTCATTTCATATTCGCAGTCGAATACGCTTCGTCAGCATAAGCTTCGCTTGTCAGCACCAAGAAGATGGAATGTTACTTGAGAAAGGCGGAAGCGCAAGTGTGCGTACTTGGTACACGCGAACCGTACTTTCCAAGTTCATTTCATATTCGCAGTCGAATACGCTTCATCAGCTTAACCTTCGTGATCACAAGCGGATAATTTGAGCTACCTCTTAGTTTGTGCCGAAAATACGGTCTCCTGCGTCACCTAGCCCTGGAACGATATAACCTTTTTCATTCAAACATTCATCTAATGCAGCAATATAGATATCTACATCTGGATGAGCTTCTTGCATTGCTTTCACACCCTCTGGTGCAGCAATAATACACATTAACTTTATATCCTCACAACCACGTTGTTTCAAAGAGTTAATCGCTGCAATAGCGGAACCACCTGTAGCAAGCATGGGATCGACGACAATAAGCATTCTATCTTGTGCATCTGTTGGCAGGTTAATATAGTACTCCTTTGGTTGGAATGTTTCATGATCACGAGCAAGCCCGATATGACCAACTTTTGCAGAAGGAATCAATTTCAAAATACCATCAACCATACCTAGACCTGCTCGCAAAATAGGCACTAGGCCAAGCATACGTCCTGAGACAATTTTAGATTCTGTGATCGCAACTGGCGTTTCAACCTTGATCGTCTGAAGTGGAATTTCTCTTGTAATTTCATATGCCATGAAAGTAGCTACTTCGTCAATAAGTTCACGGAAATCTTTCGTATTCGTTTCCTTATCTCTAATAAAAGTAAGCTTATGCTGGATCATCGGATGATCACAAATAAATAAATTGCTCATGGAACCTCCCAGAATTGTCTATATATTTTCTTTCTAACTATATCTCATATCGATCATAATCCAACTTATTATAGCACTGAAGGTCTGTTGTTGCACCTAAATTCGTTATCATTCTATAAAATACTCCGGAACAACTTATCTGATGCTACGGCATATTGCCAAGTTGGTTCCACATAATAATTAATAACAAAATATATGGTGCTAGTATAACTTTTTTGTATTATTACACTAACAGGCTCAAGTAAATAAACCAAAAAAACGGCTCTGTTCGCATATTTGCACAGCAGTCGTTTTTTGTTTTATTTGAATATTTTCACTTTATATCCTCTACGCATAATGACAGGCTGCAAAGTGATTTTTCTTAACATCTAACAATTTAGGAGCATCCACCTTACATTTATCAGTCGCAATCGGACATCTCGTATGGAAATGACAACCTGATGGTAGATGAATCGGACTTGGTAAATCGCCAGTTAATACAGTACGTTCACGCGTAGCCTCAACCTCTGGATCCGGTATTGGAATAGCGGACATTAAAGCTCTAGTATATGGATGCCTTGGATCTGCATACAAATCTTCACTACTTGCCAGCTCGACAATTTTACCCAGATACATAACCGCAACACGATCACTAATATGTTTTACCATGGATAGGTCATGAGCGATGAATAAATATGTTAATCCCATATCACGTTGTAGTTCTTGTAATAGATTCACCACTTGAGCTTGAATCGATACATCGAGTGCGGATATTGGTTCATCGGCAATAATGAATTTTGGATCAACTGCAAGTGCACGTGCAATACCAATACGTTGTCGTTGTCCACCAGAAAATTCATGTGGATAACGAGATGCATGAGCAGAGTTCAAATTAACAAGCTCTAGTAGTTGTTCTACTTTTTTCTTGCGCTCAGCGCGACTACTTGTTAATTTGTGAACATCTAACGCTTCTCCAATAATATCCATAACCGTCATACGAGGATTAAGCGATGCATACGGATCTTGGAATATCATCTGCATATTACGACGAAGGGCCTTCATCTCACTGCCCTTCAAATCGTAAATATTTTTACCTTGAAACAGAACTTCTCCCTCAGTAGGCTCATATAGTCGCATCATTGTACGGCCGGCAGTAGATTTCCCACAACCAGACTCACCAACAACACCGACTGTTTCACCTTGCTGAATAGAAAAAGTTATATCGTTAACAGCTTTCAATATATTATTATTTCCAAGGTTGAAAAATTTACTCAGATGATTAACTTCTATTAATGGCTTACTCATTCTGAATCCCCCTCTTTCGCATAAGGGTGTAATAACCAACAAGCAGAACGATGAGCTTCATTATCTTCTGCCGATACAAGATCTGGATCAATATTAACGCATACTCTCATCGCTTCAGGACAACGCGCACTAAAACTACAGCCTTTCGGCGGTGAGAACAGATCTGGTGGAGTACCAGGAATCGGAATCAATGGTTCATCTTTCTTCTGATCAAGACGTGGTACAGAGCGCAGTAATCCTCTAGTATAAGGATGCTGTGGATTGTTAAAAATCTCATACTTTGTTCCTGTTTCTACCACTTTACCTGCATACATAACGATGACTCTATCACATACGTCGGCTACGACACCAAGATCATGCGTGATTAAAACGATGGAAGTACCCATCTTTTTCTGCAAATCTTTCATCACTTGCATAATTTGCGCTTGAATCGTTACATCTAGAGCAGTTGTAGGCTCATCAGCGATCAAAAGGGAAGGATTGCAAGCTAGTGCAATGGCAATCATCGCACGTTGACGCATACCACCAGAAAATTGATGAGGGTACTGTTTAATACGATCTGCTGGATTCGGAATACCTACAAGCGTAAGCATTTCAACAGCACGATCACGAGCCTGAGCTTTACTTAGCTTCTCATGCTTCAACAATCCTTCAACGATTTGTGTGCCTATTGTTAAGGTAGGATTCAAAGAAGTCATCGGATCTTGAAAGATCATCCCGATATCTTTACCACGAATCGCTTCCATTTCTTTTTCGCTTTTTTTCAGTAAATCGTTACCTTCGAACATAATAGAACCGCTTATGACAGCAGGGGGGCTAGGAACAAGGCGCATTAGAGATTGGGCAGTTACACTTTTGCCGCAACCAGATTCGCCAACAATCGCTACCGCTTCACCCTTATTGATGTGAAAATTCACACCACGGACAGCTTGAACGACACCACCACGGACATTAAAGTGAACTTTAAGATCCTGTACCTCAAGTAGCTTTTCCATTATTCCACCTCCTAAAACTTTTTATATTGCATCTTGATCTACTTCTCATCATAAAAAGTTACATCGGAAGCATATCCTAAAACTTTTTATATTGCATCTTGATCTACTTCTCATCATAAAAAGTTACATCGGAAGCATATCCTAAAACTTTTTATGAAACTTCCTGATGAACTTCTTGTGAATAAAAAGTTACTTCGGAAGCATTGTCTAAACTTTTTATGAAACTTCTCGTCGAAGTGAACTACCGTGAGCATCCGTTATTTTTTCATTTTCGGATCTAGTGCATCACGTAATCCGTCACCAAATATATTAAAGCAAAGCATCGTTAAACTAATTAGAATGGCAGGGAAAATCATACGCCACGGATAGACTGTCATAGCTTTCAATGCATCATTAATCAATGTACCAAGTGAAGCAGCAGGTGATTGAACACCTAGACCAAGGAAGCTCAAAAATGCTTCTGCGAAAATAGCAGATGGTACCGTCATTGTAATCGTAACAATAATTGGACCCATTGCATTTGGAATAAGATGTTTTCTCATAATATGACTTGTACTAGCGCCTAGCGTGCGAGCAGCCAACACATATTCCTGGCTTTTCAGTTGCATAACTTGTCCACGGACAATCCACGCCATATTAATCCAGCCTGTAATACTAAGTGCTAATACAATCGTGAACATACTCGGCTCGAAAATAACAATTAGCAATATGACAACTAGCATACTTGGTATGGAATACAATATCTCACAAAAACGATTCAATATCTCATCTACTCTACCGCCGTAATACCCCATAATTCCGCCAATAATAACCCCAAGAATGAGATCGATTATTGCAGCATATAATCCGACCTGCAACGATATTCCCGCACCCATCCAAGTACGTTCAAACATATCTCGTCCAAGAGCATCCGTACCGAACCAATGCTCAGAACTCGGCGCTTGATTCGTAATCGACAAATCATTCGTTTTATAATCATATGGCGTCATCGCTTGACCAAAAAACGCAAAGAAAATAATGACTATTAAAATGACTAAACTTATCATAGCAAGCTTGTTTTCTTTCAGACGAATCCAAGCATCTTTCCAAGCAGATATACTTTCACGCACAACTAGATCAGAAGAAACTTCATTCTTCTCTAGCTTTGCAAAATCTTTCTTAGTTAACGTTTGATCTGACATTACGATCCTCCTTTGCTTCTTGCTAACTTAATTCGCGGATCAACAAAACCGTAGGCGATATCTGTAATTAAGCGCGCAAGCATCAGAATAACTGCATAAAAAATCGTAAGTCCCATAATTAACGTGTAATCACGATTTGTAATACTATTGACGAAGTCTTTACCTAAACCACCGATTCCGAATATCTGCTCTACAATAACAGATCCTGTAATAATGTTGGCAGTCATCGGACCGACGTAAGTCACAACCGGCAAAATTGCATTTCTTAAGGCATGACGCACAAGAATAACTTTTCCTGATAAGCCTTTAGATTTGGCTGTTTTAATATAATCTGCCGATAGAACCTCAAGCATGCTTGAACGAGTAAGTCTCGCAATGAATGCTGTCGGAAGGAACGATAAAGCGATAACAGGCAATACATAATCCATAGGACCATTTAACCCCGTTACGTTAAACCATTGTAATTCAACTCCGAATATATGCTGTAATCCGGCAGCTACGACAAAGTTAGGTATAGATACACCTAATACAGCGATAAAGATGGTGAAACCATCAAGAAATTTACGATGATTTAGAGCAGCGATAAGACCAAGAAGCAATCCTGCAGCAATAGATAAGAGTATTGCCCATAAACCAAGCTGCATCGAATATCCAAAACCATTTACAATAACAGATTCTACTGTTGTATATTGCTGTTTCATTGATGTTCCAAGATCAAGATGCAGCAGGTTGTTCATATAGTTTAAGTATTGCTCCCATATCGGTTTATCAAATCCGTATTTCTCCATCAACTTTTGTTGTATAGCAGCAGGGATGTTTTTCTCTGACTGGAACGGATTACCCGGTATCGCCTTCATTAAGAAGAACGTGGCTGAAGCTAAAACAAATATCGATAAGAGCATGTACATTATCTTCTGTATAATATAGCGGACCAACTTATGTCACACCTCCAATATGTCATGTTACAAGAGAAGGATATATGCTGAAAAAGAAGCATATATCCCCCCATCTTGTATTATTAATGCAAGTTCAAAAGTAAGTTTTCAGAAGTATCTCTGAACCCTATTCTTGTACTTGTTCTTGTTCGTAATACCCACGTGTGTAGTTAACATCGCCTTTAAAGTCAACATATACACCTTTTACATCAGGTCTCATCATATGCACTGAACTGTAATAGTAAAGCGGCATAATAGAATGTGATTCAATAAGCATTTTTTCTGCTTGAGCCATTAATTCCATACGAACCTTTTGATCATCCGTAGCGTTAATTTGAGCGATCAAAGCATCGTAATCTGGATTGGCGTAACCTGTGTTGTTATTACCGCTATTAGAAGTGAATAGACCAATGAATGAGATTGGATCATTATAGTCTGCTCCCCAACCGGCACGTGCGATTTGGTAGTTCATTGCTGTACGATTATCTAAGAATACGCCCCATTCTTCGTTACCGATTTGAGCATCAATTCCTAGATTTGTACGCCACATATCAACAATTGCCTCAGCTACTTTTTGATGAGCAGCATCAGTGTTATAAGTTAATTTGAACGCAGGAAGCTCAGTCCAACCCTGTTCTGCAAGACCTTCAGCAAGTAATGCTTTTGCTTCTTCAATATTTTCTTGGAAGTAATCATCTTTAACTTCACTACGGAACTCACCTTCAACACCTTTAATACCTGGAGGAACTAGTCCAAATGCAGGAATTTGACCACCAAGTGTTACTTTTTCAGTTAAGTCAGAACGACTGATAGCCATTGATAAAGCTTGACGAACTTTTGCATTATTGAAAGGTTCTACGGTTGTATTGATAATGTAGTAATACAAACTTGCAGTTCCTTTAACTTCATAATCGTTTGGATATTCTTTTGCAAGTGTTGCATATTGATCAGTTGGAAGTGTACCCGTTGGGTGACCAGCATAATCTAATTTACCTGTTTTATACATATTAAGCTCTGAACTTGGATCATTAACGATCGTCATGGATACTTTCGCGAATTTAATATCATTACGAGCATGATAATTTTCGTTGGGCTCAAGAACAATCGATGTATTACGTTTCCATTCCGTCATTGTAAATGGACCGTTAGTAATCATCGTGTCAGCCGCTGCAGCAAAAGCTTCATTCTCAGTTACAGAAGAGTGAACTGGGAAGTAAACAGCAGTAGATAGCAATGATTCAAAATATGTTGTTGGGCTGTTAAGTGTCACGACAAGAGTGTGCTCGTCTGTAGCAGTTACACCTACATCATCAACAGAGCCTTTACCCGTGTTATAAGCTTCAGCGCCTTTGATATAGTACAATTGGTACGCATATTGAGAAGGCTCAGGAACTAACTCAGGATTAAGCGCACGTTTCCAAGAGAATTCGAAATCGTTAGCAGTTACAGCATCGCCATTTTTCCATTTAGCGTCTGAACGAATTGTAAATGTGTATGTTTTACCATCTGGCGAAATATCCCATTTTTCAGCAACGCCTGGTTGAACATCACCATTCTCGTCAACAATTGTTAGACCTTCATAGATTGCATTAATAACTGTAAAAGATACTTGATCTGTTGCTTGTGCTGGATCTAATGTTGGAGGCTCAGTAGCTAAATTCATGCGGAATTCATTATTACTTGCGCCACTTTCATTTTTAGAACCACTAGCACAGCCAGTTGTGAAAATAGCTAGTACAAGTACCAAAGAAAGGATAGAAATTAGATTCTTTCTGTTCATGTTCTTACTCCCCTTTAATCTAGATGTGGTTAAGCTTTGTTGTTTGAACCGTAAAAATCATGATGAAAATATTAGAAAGGTGTATTCTCATGCAACAAAACTAATATTTATGCTATCTTGCGATTATACAATTCTTAAATGAAAACATGGGGTTGACTATACTACTTGAATGTAAAACGTGTCAAGATAACAAAAATTTACAATGGTTAAATATTTGTAAAGCTTGACGAATAATCCCTTGGTAATACTGAATTATTAACGCGCTGAATAAAATAGTGAATATATTGTGAGCACATTTTATCCCAGTTAAATGTTACTTATAGTGGTAATATATTGAATTTATTATTGTGCTTCAGATATACTTCTCTTCCTTACTATTTGCATAATTAATCCCTCCTATTCGTTATATTTGAAACATATTATTTGGCTTTAAAAGATAAAAAAACTGCCCTATCAGAAGTGTTTTTCTGACAGGACAGTCTAATATATTATTCTATTAGTAAGTTAGACCTGGGTAGATAGGGAACTTGGCTGTAAGATTACGAACTTTAACGCAAGCTTCTTCTTTCACAGCTTTATCTTCAGGGTTTTTCAATACCATTGCGACAACATCAGCAATCACTTGCATAGCTTCAGCGTTCATACCACGCGCAGTTACAGCTGGTGTACCTAGGCGGATACCACTTGTTACAAACGGGCTAGTTGGGTCAAATGGAATTGCATTTTTGTTCACTGTAATGCCAACTTCATCAAGAATATGTTCAGCAACTTTACCAGTAATGTTCAAGTTACGAGTATCGATCAGCATGAGGTGATTATCTGTACCACCAGAAACTAGATTAATACCATTTGCAGTAAGTCCTTCTGCAAGAACTTTTGCATTGTTAACAACATTCTGTCCATATTGCTTAAAATCATCTTGTAGAGCTTCGCCGAGTGCAACAGCTTTAGCAGCAATAATATGCATCAATGGACCACCTTGAGAACCAGGGAATACAGCTTTATCGATCGCAGCAGCCCAAGGCTTACGGCAAAGAATCATACCACCACGAGGTCCACGAAGAGTTTTATGTGTTGTCGTTGTAACAAAGTGAGCATGAGGCACTGGATTTGGATGTAGACCAGCAGCGACAAGACCTGCGATATGCGCCATATCAACCATGAACAACGCACCAATTTCATTCGCAATTTGACCAAGTTTTTCAAAGTCAATAATACGAGGATACGCACTTGCACCAGCCACGATCATACGAGGACGATGCTTGAACGCAAGCTTACGAACTTCTTCATAATCAATAGTGAAAGAATCTTCTTGTACACCATATGCAACAAAGTTATATAGAATACCGGAAGCATTAACTGGGCTACCATGAGTTAAGTGACCACCATGAGCAAGATTCATACCTAATACCGTATCACCAGGTTTCAATGCAGCAAGATATACTGCCATATTCGCTTGTGCACCTGAGTGAGGTTGAACGTTAGCATGCTCCGCACCGAATAGTTCTTTTGCACGATCACGAGCGATATCTTCAACAATATCAACATGCTCACAACCACCGTAGTAACGTTTGCTTGGATAGCCTTCTGCGTATTTGTTTGTTAGTACAGAACCCATTGCTTCTAGTACCGCTGGGCTAACGATGTTTTCAGAAGCGATTAACTCAATATTATCGCGTTGACGCTTAAGCTCTAGACCAAGAGCTTCCAAAATTTTCGGATCCTGTTTACGTAAATTTTCCATTATTATTCCTCCTAGAATTTAATTTATATATACTTTCAAAGAAAGTTAAAAAATAAGAATTGGAGCTTCCGAGCAGGGGCATCATACGCCCCATGGAAAGCCATATTCGAAGTCGAATTTGCTACGTCAGCATACTCATCGTAATCACATGCGAACATAGGTGGTACGAGGTCCGCCGATCAACTTCGGCCTAGAGTACGCCATCGTTAAGTGCGCTGAACCAATTGAGCGCAATGACCCTCGCAAGGGAACCGCTACTTGCTTCAAGTGCATCCCAATAAACGTATCACCGATATCAATTCCTGCATCTGCTGCAATCGTTTCAACAAGACACGGCTGCTTCATTTGTGTAAATGCGTAAGCAGCCATCGAGCCTCCAGCATGGGGCACTGGTACAGCATGGACAATATCTTTATGAAGTAACTCCGCTACATCCTGTTCTATAACAATGGCACGATTGAGATGCTCACAGCATTGAAAAACGGGAATAAAATTGAATTGCTGACGTGCAGCTTCGATTCCGCGATAAATCGCACTTGCTACATCAACTGCCCCTGCTTTGCCAATATGCTCCCCGATCACTTCACTAGTACTCGTCCCGAACACTAACAATTTCGGTTTTGTCCATTGACATACTTCCATCAGTTCGTAGATGACAGTTTCAACTTGCGTTGCAATAAGATCAAGCGAATGTGTCATACTGCACTACTCCCCAGTAATGAATCGCTTTTCAATATCTGCTACTTTTTTCAGGCGACCGACATGACGTTCACCATTAGAGAATGGTGTCTCAATCCAAATCTTCACAATATCTAACGCTAGACCTGGACCAGTAACACGCTCACCAAGTGCAAGTACATTCGTGTCATTATGATCTCGAGTGGCTTGTGCTGAGAATGTATCGCCTACTAAAGCACAACGGATACCTGCATGCTTGTTAGCAGCAATAGACATTCCAATACCTGTTCCACAAATTAAAATACCACGATCTGCCTTACCTGCTGTAACTTGGTCACATACGGGCAATGCATAATCAGGATAATCTACTGAACCATTACAATCACATCCGAAATCTTCCACTTCATGACCTAATGATTTCAAAAATGGAACAATTTCATCTTTTAGACGATATCCACCGTGATCAGCACCAATTGCAATTTTCAAGCATAACACCCTCTCGGTTCGATAATTTGATTGGATACAAGATGTTTTTTTGAACATAAAGTATACTTGTAGTATACCGCTTTTCCGTAAAAAATGAAAAAAAGAGCAAAACATGCTATGAATAGCACGTTGCTCTTTGCCCAGGCGACCGGCCGTATACTCCGATGCTCCATCGTGGTTACCCACTTCCGTCGCCAGTTACATCGAAGACCGCTTATATAGCTATATAATAGCGGATTTAGCTGCAAATATCAATCATCTAATTATTAGAATTTATCATCTATTTTGTTGTTGATTACGTAATAATAATAGTTTGTCGACTAGCTTGAAGATCGCTTCCTCTAGTTCATCGGCACAATGATCATAATGTGACTGTGTGCCTCCATATGGATCTGCAATATCAAAGCTAGGAATAGTCCGCTCCAATGCGATCAACCGCTGACGTTGCTTTTCCTCTACGGGTTGTCCTAAAATTTGCTTCATCTGCACGTCTGTATATAAACTTTCTAACTCCGTAATTATCTGTTGCAGATCTTCATCCATATAGGCGAACTCCTTCAACGTGAAGGTTTTGTCCATCATATGAGCATATTGTTGCAACAAATCTCGTTTATGTGCAGATGTCATCGTTAAGACGAGATCCGCCCATTCCAGTATTTCTTTTTGCAGTACAGATGAGCTTCCTTTATGTTGAATACCACGACGATTCAGAGCGTGTAACGAATTAGCCGATACTGGCATACCATTCACCGTCGATATTCCTGCTGAACGTACAGCAACGGTTAACCCCTTTTCATAGGCAAGACTTTTGAGAAATGCTTCCGCCATAGGAGATCGACAAGTATTACCTGTGCATATGAATAATATTCTTTTCATAGCGCCAACTCCCTTCAACTCCTATTATACTATAAAATAAACCCCAAACACGACAAGAATAATGCCACCAAATGTCTCACCGTATACTCCCATGGATTGACTCACTCTTTTACCAAGACTTAATCCTAGCATAGCCATTACAGCTCCCAATATCCCGAATAAACATACCGTTAGCCAGAATTCTGCTTGAAACATTCCAAGTGTAATGCCCACTGAAAAAGAGTCTACACTCACACTAAATGATAACAGCATAAGTCCCCAGAATGTGCGATGATCTAACATTTGCATTTCTTCTTCCTTAAAGGAATTAATAATCATGTGCGTACCTAACATAATTAATAGTATTCCCGCTACAATAGTAGCCCAGTTGCCAAGAACCGAGCTCATCAGATTGCCCATGAGCATACCACCAATGGGCATCACAATGTGGAACAACCCGATTACGATACCAAGCTTCAATATATGTCGATAACGAATTCCTTTCAGACCAATGCCTATTCCGAGTGAAAATGCATCAAAACCTAATGCGATCGCAATCATCATGATCGCCATAAGCTGTCCTATCCATGCGTTTGTATCTAACATAAATGATCTCCTTGTCCACTATACTTGTACAAACATATGCGGAGAAGGAGATAAAGTTGACTATTAATTTAATAAATCAAAAAATAATGTTCGTTAGACATTGACAACGACATGACCAGCCGCCTTATGCAATCGATTCATTAATGCCGCACCGATACCATCGTAGTTACTTGCTTCCGACCATATCCGAGAAATATTCTGTTCATCAAAGCTTCGTAAGGCAGCATAGAGCGAAGCCGCAGCTTCTTCAAGATGATGAATACTTCCCATACTAATGACAAGCTCAGCGGCACGATAATGCTCCATATGCTCAGCAAAAGCCAATACACCACATCGTTCAGTCGCTTGGTAACCCTCCAATTGCGCCCCGATATAGGCAGCCACTTGAGTTGCTTCACCGTTCACAACGACAAGCTGTCCTTTCGGTGCATAATGCGTATATTTCATCCCTGGGGAACGAGGCGCCTCCTTACTTTGCAGCTCCGTTTCCGTCACAATATTCGCCTCTGGACAACACACTCTCAAATCGTCCTCCGTTACTCCGCCTGGGCGCAACACACGAATGGTAGAATCACCATCGACCTCAACAACAGTAGATTCTAAGCCAACTCCTGTCGCTCCACCATCGACAATACCTGCGATTTGTCCTGCCAAATCTTCATATACATGCCCAGCAAGTGTAGGACTTGGGCGGCCCGAACGATTTGCACTTGGCGCAGCAAGCGGACAATTGGCTTGCTCGATCAACGCAAGTGCTATAGGATGGTCAGGCATACGAACACCTACTGTTGCGAGTCCTGCTGTTACATACGGAGATAGTACACCTTCCTTTACAGGTAACACGATAGTTAAAGGTCCCGGCCAGAAACGCTCCATTAACTGCTCTGCAAGTCCATCATAATGTTCAACTAATCCATCCAATTGCCGCTTATCGCTAATATGAACAATTAAGGGGTTATCAGACGGTCTGCCCTTTGCCGCGAAAATTCCTTGTACTGCTTCACTTGAAGTTGCATCTGCTCCTAATCCGTATACCGTTTCTGTAGGAAAGGCTACTTGTTTCCCTTGCTGAAGTGCATATACCGCTTCCTCTAGCTGTTGCTCCCAACCCGATTGCTCTATATTAATTTTCCATAAATGAGTACTGTTATTCACGGCTATCAATCCTTCGTTTCTTCAACTTATACTTATAGTATAACTTCATATATCTACAGTATGACTTCTTATACTTACAGTATAGCTTCAAATGACCACAATAAAAAGCGATAAACAGCTATGCCGCTTATCGCTTCTATATTTTAATTCGCTAATGTTTATGCAAATAGTGAGGAGAACCATGCTCCCAAATCTTCAAACAATTCAACGATGAAAAAATCAACTTCTACATCTGTCGTTGCTACCGATGCTGTTTCTACCTCTGACGTTGCTGCTATTTGTTCTACTCCCGTTGTCACTACTGCAGCCTCTACAGATGGACTAGCTGTCGCTTCGCCTGATACTGTATCAGCAAAGCATAGCGGTGGAAATAGTACACACCACCAGTTACGCCCTTCCCCTTGGCCTAATGTAATGAGTAATGCTTCATACATCCCGGCAGGATAGACAAGCTGCCCATACATTTTTGTAGGAAATTCGACTTGGCCAATCTCTGTAGTAAATCCATATTGATAACCGTTATTAGTAAGTGTTGTTGCAATAATGTTTTTCAATTCCGCTTCATGTGCGCTTAGCACTTCTCTAGCTGCCTCAATCGTTAATGGTTCAGTTACCCAACTATTCATTGCTGCGACAACTTCGTCACGAATGACTGCTTTAATAAGTTGATCATTGGGAGCATCGGAATTAGCAAGAATACGTAGACGAATAGATTCTTCTGGAATAGATTCCATATTAAATGCTGCGTCAACCTTTTGATTTTCCCAGCTCATAATTAGCACGATTAAAATAATAGCGACATACCCATATACTTTGCGATAAGAAAAAGAAAATTGATTAGATGAATTAGATAACATTACACAAGCTCCTCTCGTACATCCGCTAAAATGTACTTGCTTGCGTCCCGGAACGTCTCTAACCCTATTATGTCCAGCTCATCTAATCTATAAACCTATCAATCTATTTTTTTACCGCGATAACATGTCTGTCTATTCCATTATAGTCTGTAATAATCGAGATATCGTCCCAAGCGCCCATCTCTTTCATCATATCTACGACAATGGCAGGCTGATGAATCCCCAGTTCAAACGCCACAATCGTTGGCTTAACTTCTAATTGGGCCAGCTTATATAACATCACACGATAAGGATCAAGCCCATCCTCACCACCAACTAATGCAAGATGCGGTTCATAATCACGCACTTCTCTTTGAAGCTGTGCCATATCGCTTTGTGGAATATAGGGCGGATTGGATACTAGAATATCAATATGTTGATCTTCATATCGCAGCGCATGACCTTCTATAATAAATGGTTGTAGCAAATCACCTTGTTGCCAGCCTATTTTATGCGCGATGCCAAATTGGGCTGCATTATGCTTAGCGACGCTTAATGCATCAGCGGAAATATCAGAGGCAATCACTCGCCACTGGGGCTGTTCAAGCTGTAACGTTAATGATATAGCGCCGCTTCCAGTACCTATATCTAAAACAACAGGCTGCTTCGCTTTATGCTGCCACAGCTTAGTACCTGCCTTAATAACCGCTTCAACAAGTAGCTCCGTCTCAGGACGCGGAATAAGTACAGCAGAGGACACGGTAAAGTTTCTTCCATAGAACCAGGCTTCACCAATCATATATTGGATCGGTTCGCCTTTACCTTTACGGGCTAATAACTCTCCCCACTGCATTAGCTTAGCTTCTGGAAACATATCCTGCCACATAAGTAATAAGCGCCCCCGCTCCACATTCAGAACATGAAGCATAATTAATTGTGCATTCTCCTTAGCTTCTTCCACACCACATTCCGTCAAATAAGTAGTAGCTTGCTGCAATTTTGTTCTTATATCCTCATCTATAGCCATACACTCTTCTAATGTCACCGTTGGTGCTGTCACAGTTTTTCACCACTTTCTAATGCTAATCAAAAGAAAGCGCCAGTTCATAGCAGCCTCTTACCTATTCGTAAGATATTGCTCGTAACTAGCGCTCTATATATTCACTCTAGGTAACTATTATGCACCCATCGTTTCTTGTTCAAGATGATCGGCTTGATCAGCCAATGTTAGATGATTAATAATCTCTTCAATGTCACCGTTCATAATAGAGTCCAGCTTATGCAATGTTAAGCCAATACGATGATCGGTTACCCGACTTTGCGGGAAGTTGTACGTACGAATACGTTCCGAGCGATCGCCCGTTCCAACTTTACTTTTACGTTCTCCAGCATACTTTGTTTCTTCTTCTCGACGTTGAACATCTGAGATACGTGCACGAAGAACTTGAAGTGCTTTGGCTTTATTCTCGTGTTGAGATTTACCATCTTGACAAGTTGCCATAATACCCGTTGGTACGTGAAGGACACGCACAGCGGATTTCGTTGTATTAACGGACTGACCACCAGCGCCACTAGAACAGAATGTATCTACACGGATATCTTTATCGAAGATCTCTACGTCTACCTCTTCTACTTCCGGCATTACTGCTACCGTGGATGTAGACGTATGAATACGACCGCCAGATTCCGTTACGGGAATACGTTGTACACGGTGTGCGCCACTTTCATATTTCAATTTGCTGTAAGCACCTTTACCACTAATCATGAAAATAACCTCTTTGAAACCACCAACGTCATTTTCAGTAAACTCCATCAATTCCGTTCTCCAGCCTTGTGTATCAGCATATCTATTGTACATACGATATAGTTCATATGCGAATAATGCTGCTTCATCTCCACCTGCTGCACCACGAATTTCGACGATTACGTTTTTATCATCATTAGGGTCTTTTGGAAGAAGCAATATACGTACCTTCTCCTCAAGCTCCGTTTTGCGCGCACCTAGTTCATCGACTTCCATTTTCACCATGTCGCGCATTTCATCATCAAGTTTTTCGCCTAGCATTTCTTTAGCCTCTTCGAATTGCTCGCTAACTTGTTTATACTCTGTAAAAGCATCATATGCACCTTGAAGATCAGATTGCTCTTTGGAAAGCTCTCTTAACCTCTTAGGATCACTCGATACGTCCGGATCACACAGCAACTCGCTTAGTTTCTCGTACCGATCAGCTAGTGCTTGTAAACGATCTAACACAGTCACTCACCTCTGTCATTTCCTCAAAATAAGATAATTATTATTATATCACATCAACAGGCTTCAATCGATATTTGCTTTGCATTGAATACCTAAAAATCGAGTTATGCACAAAAGTATCAAGTTATACACAGGTTTATCCACAAATATTAATAGGATATACACAAAATGGAAAGCTTTTATCCACAACTTATTAAGAACTTTCTTTCTGTGGACAATAGCTTCGATGTCGAGTAATCCACAGTGTATAACTTCGTGATCAAAGTCGAACATCTTTAGTATACACATGTGGACAAAAAAAGTGCCTGGTCCCTCCTTCAAGGATTCACCAAGCACTCATATTTCATTCATTATTGATCAATGACGCTATACGTTGAAACGGAAATGTATAACATCGCCGTCTTTTACCAAATACTCTTTACCTTCAAGTCGCAATTGACCGCGCTCACGAGCTACAGCCATCGAACCTGCTGCCGATAAATCATCGTAAGAAACAACCTCTGCACGAATGAAACCACGCTCGAAATCAGTGTGGATAACTCCCGCTGCTTGTGGTGCTTTCATACCTTTGCGAATCGTCCAAGCACGAACCTCTTGAACACCAGCAGTAAAGTACGTGTATAGACCTAATAATTTATAAGCGGCACGAATGAGACGATTAAGTCCAGACTCAGCAAGACCTAGCTCTTCAAGGAACATTTCCTTGTCTTCGCCATCAAGTTCTGCAATTTCTGATTCGACTTTTGCACTAATTGCTACAACTTCAGCGCCTTCTTGGGCAGCAAAGTCACGAACAATTTTCACAAATTCGTTGTCATCAGCATTGGCAACTTCTGCTTCACTTACATTCGCAGCATATAATACTGGCTTCAATGTTAATAGATGAAGATCTTTGATTAGCGTCAACTCATCAGGAGTTAATTCGATACTACGAGCGGGTTGGTCATTATATAATGCTTCCTTCACGCGCTCAAGAATTTCAACTTCCTGTGCGATCTTTTTGTCACCGTTCTTTATGTTTTTACGAGAACGATCGATACGACGATCAACAGAATCGATATCAGCTAAAATTAGTTCTAAATTAATCGTTTGGATATCACTAAGCGGATCAACTTTACCAGATACATGTGTAATATTCTCATCTTGGAAGCAACGTACAACATGTACAATCGCATCTACTTCACGAATATGAGCTAAAAACTTGTTACCAAGACCTTCACCTTTACTCGCTCCAGCAACAAGACCTGCAATATCAACAAACTCAAATGCAGTTGGTACGATACTGTTCGGCTTTACTAATTCCACCAGTCTATTTAAACGCTCGTCTGGCACTTCAACAACGCCAACGTTCGGATCA
This sequence comes from Paenibacillus sp. Y930, assembly GCF_056786375.1. Taxonomy (NCBI): domain Bacteria; kingdom Bacillati; phylum Bacillota; class Bacilli; order Caryophanales; family Paenibacillaceae; genus Paenibacillus; species Paenibacillus sp. Y930. The sequence goes on from NZ_JBXCIX010000007.1 coordinate 130,465, forward strand.
ATTGTACAGAATGGATAGTTAGCTGATTCAGCACCAGCTTGCGTAATTGCGTTAAAAAGTGTGGACTTACCTACGTTCGGCAAACCAACAACACCACATGAAAGACCCATCATTTCAACTCCTAAATACTTTATTGTATATTACTCTCAAGCTACCTCGTAACAACAAAGTCACTTCGGAAGCATTAACTCGAAACCGATTGTAAACAGCTTTCGTTATTATACCCTAGCCAGTCAAACAAAGAAAGACCCGTTCGCTTGTGATCACGATGAGATAGCTTCGTAGCTTACTCGACTTCGAATATGACTGCCTATCCACACAAAGAAAGCTGTTGCTGTAGTGGATTTCACTACAGCAACAGCCCCCTTATATCAATGCCTCAATTATTTAAGCATTAGAAATTTTTGCTTTAAGTGCATCTTTACTTTGAAGACCTACCATTTTATCAACTGGTTGACCATCTTTGAAAAGAATTAGTGTTGGAATACTCATAACGCCGAATTGAGCAGCTAGCTCAGGTTGGTCGTCAACGTTGATTTTACCGATTACTGCTTGACCTTCAAGTTCAGTAGCTAGTTCTTCAACGATTGGAAGTTGCATTTTACAAGGTCCGCACCATGGAGCCCAGAAATCTACTAGCGCTACTCCGCTCTCGATGGATTGGTTGAAATTATCTTTAGTTAATGAAATTGCCATTACAATCATCCTCTCTAACTAATATATATGATTATGGGAAAATCCCTTCACACCATGCGGTGAAACTTAACAACTGTGAATTTGCTTAAGCACATCACTAATTGTAATATCGCTGAAATGTTCTTCTAACTTCTTCTCTGCTGTACAAAAGATGCCATACATAACAGAATTCATGTTCGAGCCAACCATACAGTCACCATCAGGATTACCTGAGCACCAGCTTGGAATGAGCGATCCTTGAGCCATCACGCGGTAAATATCCGCCAGTGTTACAGTGCTAGGATCAATAGTAAGTCGATACCCGCCACCAGAACCTTCTCTTGTATTAACAAAGCCACTACGACGCATACCACTCATGACTTTACGAATACGCGCAGAATGAGTACCAACATTATCAGCAATCATCTCACTACTAGCCATGTTATCTGGCAAATTAGCCAAATAGACTAAACTATGCACTGCAATTGTAAATTCACTATTCACTTTAAGTGGTCCTCCCTGCGTTATACTGTAATAATAAACGTTACAGTTAGAATTGTCAATAACAGTGAATCCACTTTCTATAGTGTTCAACGTTTTGTCATCCTTTATGCACAAGCCATCAATCTGTCATTATTTCACTATTATCACGCTGGTGGATACGATACAGCAAAAAAAAGCAGTCCGACCACTTGTGAAGTGACCCCGAAAAGTTAGACATCACTAACAATTAGAGGTGCATTTTAAGTGATTCAGACTGCTTTTTATCAATCATTACTAGCACTCATTAGCTATAACTAGCTTGTTATTACTGGTATTCATACTTATTTATTGTACCGTTAATTTCTGTATTGCTTTAATAAATGCATCCATTTCTTCTTCCGTTCCAATGCTTACACGTAAAAAATTATCAATACGTGGTGAGGCAAAGTAACGTACAAGCACGCCTTCTGCTCTTAATTGCTCAAATATTTGCTTCGCAGGTATACTGCGGTGAGAAATAAATACAAAATTAGCTGCTGACGGAGTAACCAAAAAGTGTAGCTGCTCAAGCTGCTTGACAACACGCTCACGAGTAGCAATGACCTTTGCATTCATTTCTACAAAATAGGTCTCGTCTTCAATAGAAGCTACTGCTCCCGCAAGTGCAACACGATCTAAAGTATAAGAATTGAATGAGTTCTTCGTACGATTCAAGCCTTCGATCAACTCTGCTGAGCCAAATGCAAAACCAACACGTAATCCAGCCAATGATCTAGACTTCGACAATGTCTGAATAACTAATAGATTAGGATAGCTATCCACTAAGACAACCGCAGATTGACCCCCGAAGTCGATATAAGCTTCATCAACAATAACAACTTGCTCGGGGCTTTGTTCAAGCAATTGCTTAATATGCTCCAGTGGTATTAGAATTGCCGTCGGAGCATTCGGATTCGGAATAATAATGCCACCATGTTCCCCTACATATTCCTCTACATTGATGTTGAATTGCTCATCCAGTGGTATAAGCTTCGGCGTTATACCGTAGAACTTCGCATATACTTTATAAAAGCTATACGAAATATCAGGGAATAGGACAGGCTTACTCGGATCGAAGAACGATGCGAATGCAAAGGCTAATATTTCATCAGAACCATTACCTACAAATATTTGATTAGGCTGTAATCCATGACGCGTTGCTAATGCTGTCACTAGTGATTCGCAATTAGGATCAGGATACAAGCGCAAATCCTCATTAATCGCACCTGCCATCGCTGCCATCGCATTGGGAGAAGGTGGATAAGGATTTTCATTCGTATTCAACTTAATATATTTCTTATCCTTCGGCTGCTCACCTGGTATATAAGGTTCCAATGCAGTAGTTAGCGGACTCCAATATTTACTCACCGTTGTCGACTCTCCTTACGCTTTCTTCGCATCGAATGAGCTTTTCAGCGATACAATTCGATTGAATACTAGCACATCTTCACTACTCTTTTCTTTATCCACACAGAAATAGCCATGACGGAAAAATTGGAACTGATCTCCCGCTTGTGCATCCTTCATATTTGGTTCAATATAGCCATTCACGACTTGCATAGAATTCGGATTGATCCGTTCTAATAATGGCTTATCCTTATTATCCGTCTCATCTACTAGAAGTGGCTCTAACAGTCTCAACTGTGCTGGAATAGCACTAGATGCCTCAACCCAGTGAATTGTACCTTTTACTTTACGAGCGTTGAAGCCACTGCCTGATTTCGTTGCCACATCGTACGTACAATGAAGCTCTACAACTTCACCATGCTCGTTCTTGATCACATCATTACATACAATAAAGTAAGCATGCTTCAAACGAACCTCATTACCAGGGAATAACCGGAAATATTTATTAGGCGGGTTTTCCATGAAATCTTCACGCTCAATATAAATTTCACGAGAGAACGGAATTTGACGCGTACCCATCTCTGGATTTTCTGCGTTTACCTCTGCATCTAACCATTCGATTTGACCTTCTGGATAGTTCGTAATGACAACTTTGATCGGATCAAGTACAGCCATCGTTCTCGGGGCCTTCATCTTCAAGTCTTCACGAATAAAGAACTCAAGATTACGTTCATCAATAATGCTATTCGCTTTCGCAACACCAATCTCACGACAGAAGTTACGAATAGATTCCGCTGTGTATCCTCGACGACGCATACCACTAATCGTCGGCATACGAGGATCATCCCACCCGTTAACAACGCCTTCATCTACTAACGATTTCAAATAGCGCTTGCTCATAATTGTATTTGTAATGTTAAGACGGGCAAACTCATATTGATGCGTTTGTGTTTCCATCTCACATTGTTCAATAACCCAATCGTACATCGGACGATGATCTTCAAATTCTAATGTACAAATAGAATGAGTAATACCTTCAATCGCATCACCTAGTGGATGCGCATAGTCATACATCGGATAGATGCACCATGCATCTCCAGTACGATGATGATGTACATGAGCAATGCGGTATAATATTGGATCACGCAATGTAATATTAGGAGCAGCCATATCAATTTTGGCACGAAGTACTCGCGCACCATCCTCGAATTCACCTGCACGCATACGTGCAAATAGATCAAGATTCTCTTCCACGCTGCGATTACGATAAGGACTATCCTTACCAGGTTCAGTTAACGTACCACGCAGCTCACGAGTTTGTTCCGCTGTCAGGTCACATACATATGCTTTACCCTTCTTAATAAGCAATACCGCACGATTATACATCTCTTCGAAATAATCAGAGGCAAAGAATAACGCATCCCATTCAAAACCTAACCATCTTACGTCTTCCATAATAGAATCTACATATTCCGTATCTTCTTTAACAGGATTAGTATCATCAAAACGTAAATTTGTTTTCCCTTTAAATTCATCAGCCAGCTCAAAGTTCAAACAAATAGATTTGGCATGCCCAATATGAAGATATCCATTAGGTTCTGGGGGAAATCTCGTGTGAATTTCCTGAACCCGCCCCTCTTGTAAATCCTCTATTACTATATTTTTAATGAAATTAGACGGAACCGATTTATTTTCATTACTATTTTCCATATAGACCAACCTTTCACACAACGAATATTATCCTCTTATCATACACAAATTCTTATGAAAATACACCCATTTATGCGTGCAAATGCGGATGTTATTACCGGATCAAGCTAATCTGCCTAGTAAATTTTCTAGTCATATTTCTGAGAATAAAATGAGAAACCATTAGAATATTCTCACATTCTACACAGAATTGAATTTTCAGTCTATGATAAAGCTTGTAACAAGTAAGCCTATATTGCCAAATTCTTAAGCTTAATCACTTAAGAAACGGGGGATCCATTTGGGGTGAATTGAGCTAGATTATGAATATTCATAATTGCTAGTCTCATAGGGAACCTTCAACCGAACCCGTCAGCTAACCTCGTCGGCACATTTGGAAGGAGTCTTAAATTGTGAAGAAGTTTAGTTTAATGCTTACAGCACTTATCGTTCTTTTGACTTTCTCTGTGGGAAACGCTTCCGCAAATTCATCCATGCTTACGAGCATCGAAGATGTAAAAGGAACAAAATACAAATACGGTGGTAATACAACTAGCGGATTTGATTGTTCTGGTTTTGTAAGATACATATTCGATAAAATGGGTTATGAATTGCCAAGACGTTCTGCCGACCAAGCTTTAGAAGGTTCGAAAGTTGCTAAAGCAGATTTAGTTGCTGGAGATCTAGTATTTTTCGATACTAGCGGTTCTAACAACGGTGGCATTACTCACGTTGGTATTTATGTAGGTGATGGTAAATTCGCCCATGCCTCTTCTAGTAAGGGCGTAGTTATCGATTCATTGGATTCTTCCTACTACAAGCCACGTTATGTAACTGCTCGTCACATCTTATCTGATGCAGACTACGATACATATGTAAAGGCAAGTAAATAATAATTTTCGAAAAAAGCATTTCGAGAACACTTCATTTATGTGAAGTGCTCCTGAAATGCTTTTTTTTATATATTAGCTACACTATGCTAGCCTGTACAAATTTATACCATTGCTTACTTTAATCTATTTCTATAGCAGAAGGCGGTACGAAGATTGTTCTTCCTACCGCCTCATTGTACAACTAAGAGCTTTTCACTTGCTGAAAATCACGATTACGACCGACTATCATCATAGCGATCATACATATAAGCATTATAGCGACAATACAAGCGATAAGTGCCAATGTTGCTGACACCATATATTTATCCATCACCCATCCTGTTAATCTCGGGAATAGCGCACCGCCGATTCCGCCACAAGCTACTAACAGGCTTGTCGTCCGTTCTGTCATACCAGAAATACAAGAGTTTACATATACCAAGCCAATTCCAAACACACCTGAGAAGCTTAGACCACTTAAGGCGATCATAATAAGAATAGCCGTTGTTCCTTCAAATACCGCTATCCCAATAAATGCGATGACCGATCCGACCATCGAGATTATTAGATAACGAATATATCCATAGCGATCCGCTAAAATACCACAGAACATTCGACCAATAACCATAAAGCCCCAGAATAAGCTCAGCATTCCTGCTGCACTAGATTCTGATAATGTAGTACGTTCAATTAATATTGAGGGTAAGTAATTAGAGAAACTCATTTCTGTCCCTACATATAAAAAGAAAAATGCCATGGATATAATAAGAAACGGAAGCGCCCTTGATGTATACTTCAATCGAACACCCGCTTCTTGACGCTGCGCTTTCGTTGGCCGTGATAGCTGATCATCGATATCTTTTCCGAAGGATAAGCATAGCCATAGTAATAATGTAATGCCGCTAATTGCCGTTAAAATGGGGAATGACCATTCCCAAATATGATTACGAATTAAGAAGGCTGCAGCTAACGGAATAATTAATGCTCCGATCCCAAAAAAAGTTTCGAGCTTGCTCATTGCAGATGCCTTCGCATCCTTATACATTTCAATAATAAGTGCACCTACAATAGATTCAATCATACCGAATCCAAAGCCGGCTGCTGGAGCAACGATTAGCATCCACTCCCACGGTAACAACATACTATATAATGCTTCGGCAACCGTTAATGCACCCATTGCTACAACAATTGTTATCCGTTTACCTAATCTAGCTGATAGCGTAGGACCAAGCAGGACACCAACGAGAAAACCGAGAAACTGATTCATAATCCACTGACCACCACTAGCATACGAAACATTATAATGCGTCACTAGCTGCTCAAGAATAGATCCACCAATAATATGTGCAATTCCAATAACAAGATATGATAAACACGCTAGCCATAAAATTTTTCTCACAAGTATGACAAACTCCTTTTCAATATAAATACTATTAATTCGTGATCAAAGTCCGCTTTTCGAACTACCTCTACTAGATTAAGCGAATGATTTGTGACACCTTGTCACCTTGCCCCACCTCAATAATATGATGTTCCGCTTTATAACTTATTGTTCCAGAACCTACTTCAATGACAGATTCTTCTCCTAACCCATAAAAAACATCATCGGCAAGCGCTTCTAACACCTCGTGTTTTTCCTCCGTTGATAGAACTTCCCATTCTGCAGCTTCCATCTCAAAGAAGCGGAAACCGTCTTCGATTTGACCTATTGCTTCTGTTAAGTCTTGTAAAATGTCATTATATTCTCTTGCATGACGTATACCCATAATAATATTGCCTCCTTGTCATTCCTCACAATATTGAATTACTCACTACTTAATGGTCATCATTGATTCAATAACCCTACCATTCTTTTACCAAACAGCGCTTCCTATACCGACATATTATCACATATTGCACTCAGCATGTCTGCACTTTACCGACATTTTGAACGCCATAAGTCTACTTATCATTCTATTTTCAATACGGAAAACCTATGTTACATAACTACCAGCTAGATATAAAGCATCTTGTGCGCTACCGCATAATACTGTTACTATATAAAATATAACAAATTACGTAACATTTACGACAAATTTATAGTTATTTCTACCCTCCTAATAAATAACTATAACTTCACAATACCCTTTTGACGATAATAGTAGAAGTAGTAATATGACGAATACGGATTAATAGAGGTGTAATATGAAAAATTCAACAGTGATTGGTTTAATTTTAGGTTTTGTAGCACTATTAGTAGGTATGGCATTAAAGGGCGCAAGTCTAAGTGCTTTTCTCAATCCAGCAGCTTTTATGATTATTATTGTCGGTACGGTAGGAGCAGTAACCATCGCTTTCCCTTTAAGCGAACTTAAAAAAGTAGGTAAATTATTCAAAATATTATTCAAAGAGAACCCTCTTCCTGAGCGCGAACAGCTTATTAAGCAATTCGTTGAGTGGGCAGGAATTACGCGTCGTGAAGGTCTTCTTGCTCTAGAAACTAGAGTTGATGATATTGAGGATGCCTTTTTGAAAAATGGTATGCGTATGATTATTGATGGGAATGATCAAGATCTTGTACGTGATGTATTACTTGAAGATATTTCTGCTACAGAAGATCGTCATAAGGGTGGCGCATTGATCTTCACTCAAGCAGGTACTTATGCCCCTACGTTAGGGGTACTTGGCGCCGTAGTCGGCCTAATTGCTGCCTTATCAGACATGAGCGATATGGATAAGCTTGCAAGTGCGATCTCAGCTGCGTTCATGGCAACATTACTAGGTATATTTACAGGTTATGTACTTTGGCATCCAATGGCTAACAAATTGAAACGCCTGTCTAAGCAAGAAATTCAAATTCGACTAATGATGCTTGAAGGATTGTTATCCATCCAATCTGGCGTCTCAACGATTGCTATTGAGCAAAAGCTTTCTGTTTACTTGACACCTACAGAGCGTAAATTAATGAAACAGAAGGAGGAAGGTGACGTTGAGTAGAAAGCGTAGGCATGAAGAGCACGAAGAACATATCGATGAATCATGGCTTGTTCCTTATGCAGACATTATGACCTTGCTACTTGCCTTATTCATCGTTCTCTATTCTATGAATACCGTTGATACCAAAAAATTCGATGAGCTATCTAAAGCATTCAGCGTTGCATTCAGCAGTGGTCAAGGCGTACTAGATATGCCTTCTATTATCGAAAAAGGTTCTGATGTTGAACAGATAGATGGCGGATCAAAAGATGAAGATGATCAAAATGCCGCCGCTGAACAAGAAGAAACGCTAACAGATGAAGAAATTCAGGATATACTAGACAAAAGTCAGAAAGAACTAAGTGAGCTGAAGGAAGAACTAGATGAGTACATCGCTTCTAACGGTCTAACGACTAGCCTAGAAACATCATTGAATATGTCACAATTATTAATTACGATTCGCGATAATGCGTTATTCGATTCCGGTGAGGCTATCGTTAATACCGATGGTAAAGAGCTAGCTATTACTATCGCTAATATGTTAGATGAATATCCGGACTTTAACATTATTGTTGCAGGTCATACCGATACAACGCCGATCCGCAATAGCAAATTCCAGTCCAACTGGGATCTAAGCGTTATGCGTGCCGTTCGTTTCATGGATATTATGCTATCCAACGATAATCTTGATCCTGTACGCTTCAGTCCAGTCGGCTATGGTGAATATCGCCCTGTGGTAGACAATGATTCCGCTGAGAACAAAGCGAAAAATCGTCGTGTTGAACTTTCTATCGTTCATAACTTCATTGATACTAATAAAGCGCAAAGTATTGCAGTAAAATCACAACAATAATTACGAAAAGGCGTATACACCGTGTAATCGGTATATACGCCTTTTTTTAGTTTGACGGTTGATAATGAATGTCTCTGAATAAAACATCCTTCTCTTCTTCTGTTAATTCTCTCCACTCACCTTTAGGCAATTCTGCAAGATGGATATTCATAATACGGATTCGCTTCAACCCTCGAACTTTATAGCCAAATGCATCGCACATCCGTCTTATTTGACGATTGCGACCTTCTGTCAAAACAATTCTGAACGTATGATCACCTATACGCGTTAGTTTGCAAGGGAGCGTCATACTTCCTAATATATGCACTCCTTCACTCATGCCCTTCAAGAAACTAGCAGTAACAGGCTTATCTACCGTTACAATATATTCTTTCTCATGCTTTCCTTCTGAGCGCAAAATAGGATTAACAACATCACCATCATTCGTCAAAAGAATAAGTCCTTCCGAGTCCTTGTCTAATCTACCAATTGGAAAAATACGCTCCTGATGATTTACAAACTCAACGATATTGCCTTGTATATGAAGCTCAGTCGTACATGTAATCCCAGTAGGCTTGTAGAGCGCGATATAGACATGTTGTCTCTGCTCGCCTATTCTACTTCCACTTACACAGACAATGTCACTAAGATCGACCTGACTGCCTAACTCAGCCTTCACTCCATTAATAGTTACTTCACCAGCTTCTACTAGCTTATCTGCTTCTCGCCTTGAACAATAACCTGTCTCACTAATAAATTTGTTAATTCTCAATGATGTCACCTCGTTCATTCACTTGTTTAGCTTTTTCTTAGACCATACTTCAATTTCATCTGATGATACTATGATCAATGACTCTTTGCAAAGTTTTGCTAACTTAAACATACCGATAGCAATATCCTTTGCTTGAATAGGCTTATACTTTTTCATCTTACCCTTAAATATGAACGATAGCCACGTCGATAGCTTTACTGCTAGAGCTTCTCCGAATCTCACTTCATTACGCTCACCCAAAATCAGTGATGGCCTTACAATGATCAGCTGTTCTAATTGTAATTGCTGCAATTGTTGCTCCGTTTTTCCTTTTACCCGATTATAAAATATTTTAGATTGCTCATCTGAGCTCATAGCAGTTATGACAATAAATTTGTTGCTATGAGATTGCTTTGCAATCTTTGCTGTCTCGATCACATAATGATTATCTACCTTTTCAAATTGCTCTTTTGAACCAGCTTTCTTAATCGTCGTGCCTAACGCACAAAATACATCTGCGTCCTCAAACCACTGCCGGGGACACTCATGCAATTGATCAAATTGAATAAGTTGTTGTTCTAAACGAGGATGAACAATGCTTAGTCTGCGGCGAGCTATAACTGTAACTTTTTCATACCTTTTAGTATTTAGTAGCACCCGAACTAATTCTCGTCCTACTAGACCGGTTGCTCCTACGATAACCGCCTTCAATGTCATGTTCACTTCCTTCTTAATAGATGATCGAGTTTATAAGCTACTCGCATCCGCTAGTTCTACATCCTGATAGGCAGGTAACAATATTTTCACCGTTGTACCAACGTTCAATTGACTCGTTAGCTCTAATTGCCCTTGATGCGTCGTAATAATCTTCTGACTGACCATCATACCGAGTCCTGTACCATTTTCCTTCCCCGTGAAAAAAGGATCTCCAATGCGCTTTAATGTTTCCGCTTCCATACCAATGCCTTCATCGGTAATATGCACACTAATGGCTTGATCATTACGTAGTACGGCAATATGCACATGTCCACCATTTGGCATTGCTTCTATACCATTCTTCAACACATTTATAAATACCTGCTTTAATTGATTTTCTTCACAAGTAATTCGACAACCATCCCGAGTATAGGTCTCCTTTAAGGTGACACCGTGCAGTAATGCTTCGCTTCCCATTAGAGAAGTCACCTCTGCGACTATATCTCTAATATCTCTCACTTTGAACTTAACCGCCTGTGGCTTTGCTAATATTAGAAATTCTCCGACTATAAGATTAATTCGATCTAACTCTGATAACATAACATGGATATGATCTACATTAAGCTTTTTACTTTGCTCCTGTAATTGTAGAAAACCTCTTAAAGTTGTTAATGGATTACGTATTTCATGCGCTACGCCTGCAGCCAGCTGTCCAACCATATTAAGCTTCTCCGAGCGACGCATAAGCTCTTCCATCTGATTACGATGGCGCATATCTCTGCATACACTCGCAAAGCCTGTCATCGTATTAGAGGAGTCGCGAATCGGCGTTATTGTAATGCTGACAGGGATAAGCTCGCCATCTTTTGTACTTCGCAACGTTTCAATAGAGGAAATGATTTCACCCTTATGTATTTTCGAAAAAATATTTTCTTTTTCTTGAATAAGATGTTCAGGGACTGTAATATAACGTTGCCCGATGGTCTCTTCCTCTGTATAGCCAAACAACTGCACGAATGATTGGTTCGCCTGATTAATCGTTCCATCAAGATCCATACTATAGATCGCATCAGTAGAATGATTAAGAAATGATTCCATATACAGTCTCATTCTACGATTCTCATCAAAAGCAGTTCTCAATTTATTCATATAGATGCTTAGATTTTGACTCATCGCATTAATTTTAAATGCTAATAGTCCAAACTCATCTTTCGTAGTAATCGATATTGGTCGATGAAAGCGGACGGAACTGACTTCATTAACCTTCCACAATATATCTTTCAGTGGTTGTAGCATTCGCCCAATAAACCAATAGCTAACAATACTAGAAAAGAACACTAAATATATTAATATTCCATAAAAAAATGAATTATCATTGCCATATATATCGTTATAAATATCTTTATTATACAGTGTAATTATTCTAAATTCACTTGCCGTATCGTTGCGATAGTCACTTATATAATAATTTCCTGACTGCTCAGACAAGTTTGAAAACTGATATAAATAGTTGGAATTGTGTTGTACATTAGATATAATAATGTCGGCATTGGCATACTGATTAGCCGAATATACAATTTCTTCATTCGTTGTATTGTAATACACAATATCTAATAGGTACGGTTTACCTATACTGAGCAATTGAAACATGTCATGAAGATCTTGCTGGGCCGTTGGCGATTCAAGTTCTAGCCCTTCATAAATTTGCTCTGATAAAGTAAAGCTGAAACGATCGAGCAAATCATAATTTTTGGATTGCTCATTATAGCCCCACACATAATGAAAAATTGCAATTACAATAGCTAACATTACTGCTATAGTAATACTTAACTTATACTTGATCGACACCCATTTCACATCCTTATATCATATACTTATCCACACTTTATTAACATAGTCCACAATTCCGTTATACTTAAGTGGATTATTTGTGAATAAATATGTGGATATAATAAAATTATCAACAAGGTTATGCACAGTCTGTTAACAAAAGAATGTTTGTTCGATGTATAAATCCATTTTTCTGTAGATAAAGGAGATCGCTATGTATATTCATGAAGATGAACGTTGGATGCAAGAAGCTATTGCTGAAGCTCAGAAGGCGCAGCAGCTAGGCGAAGTCCCTATAGGTGCTGTCATCGTGGAAGATGGTGTCATTATCGGGAGAGGCCATAATCTAAGGGAGACATTACATGACCCTACCGCTCATGCAGAAATAATAGCAATTAAACAGGCTAGTCAGTATCTCAACGCTTGGAGACTACTCAATTGTACGCTCTATGTAACGTTGGAACCTTGTCCAATGTGCGCAGGAGCTATTGTTCAATCTCGTGTTACAAGAGTCGTCTATGGTACAAGCGACCATAAAGCTGGCTGTGCGGGGACGTTGATGAACTTACTACAAGAGCCCCGTTTCAACCACGAAACGGAGCTCACTAGCGGCGTTCTTCAAACAGAGTGCGCTACATTGTTAAAAACATTTTTCAAGCAATTAAGATTACGACGTAAAGCCGAACCTCTATAATTGGCTCACATTATTGTTCAGTTGTTTATATGTTGCTAGTGGACGTACTCTTGATTACGTTTCATATATTGTAATGCGACGATGAGCTGATCAGCTTCTTCACTAATTGCTATAACATCTGGATCAGTAAAACTCCCCTTTGCTTCAGCAACTTCATATAACTTGTGCCGAAGCGACTGTAACTGTATCATTAATTGGTTTTTGTCCATGGTTCGCTTCGTCACACTCCTTATTTTTCATTTCATAGCTTGTACGCCTATTATAACGATATTCCCAGACTTTGTTTGTTATAAAATGTCGATATACTATTCCAAAATAAATTTATTTAACGACAATAGTTGTGATAATATCTCAAATTATATCTCTTTATTCCCAATAAATACAATCCTTAATAAGTCCTATATTGGTTTCCAGTTCCTGTATCCGAATAACAGGGATATTTCTTCAAATAAAGTCGCAAATTCGTCGCAAGTAGTGCGACTTTTTCAGCTTCTATTACATTAAATCTTCTAATTTCGACTACATACTAATAAAAATCACAATTTTCTACATTTTTCGCTATATTCTAAATAACATTCCTTGATTATAATAATGATTAGGCTAGTTATGAAAGCTATACAATCGCATATAGTTTTTAGTAGGTGCTTCCGATGCTACTTTTCATCACATGAGGAATATCGGGAAGCTATGAAAAGTTGTGGGAGGTGAGAAAATGAATATAAAAGATGAACGTATGTGGGGTATGTTAACTCATATTGCAACGTTTTCAGGATTTATAATACCATTCGGAACTATTCTTGGTCCATTAATTATCTGGCTAATCAAAAAGGATCAATCCTATTTCGTGGATCAACAAGGCAAAGAAGCAGTTAACTTTAATATTAGCATGGGGATCTACTTTATTGGTTCCGCTATTCTAATGCTTATTTTTATTGGATTCCTTACTTCAATTGCTGTAGGTATTGTATGGATTGTTTGTTCTATTATCGCTACAACAAAAGCTAACAACGGCGAATTTTACCGTTACCCACTAACTATTCGTTTTATCAAATAACACCCTACATACATTTCTCGTACAACACGCTCAAGCAAGTCGCTTGAGCGTGTTGTATTGTTATATGCGTATATTAATTGCCACTAGCTTGTATCAACCCTATCGAAGCGTATAGACGCCTAATTAACTTATCGTAGTAGTTCACCGTTGCCTACCATACAGGCATATAGACTTCACCAATAATGCAACCGCCATAGTAGGGTGTATCATACTATGGCGGTTGCATTATCCGTAAAATAAAAAAACGCCCAAGCTTTGCGCTTGAGCGTGTTGTGTACATAATGGAGGAGAGGAAGGGATTCGAACCCTTGTGAGCTTGCGCTCTAACGGTTTTCAAGACCGCCCCGTTATGACCACTTCGGTACCTCTCCAAAAAGCATTTAATTTGCTGACAAGACATATTGTATCACAGGTAGTAAGGGGGTTGCAACCCCCTTTTTAATTTTTTTTAATTTATTTCAAAGAAATTTTTTCTGCGCCACCCATATAAGGACGAAGCACTGCTGGAATGACGATAGAACCGTCCTCCTGCTGGTAATTTTCAAGTATTGCAGCTACTGTACGACCGATTGCAAGACCTGACCCATTCAATGTATGGACAAACTCTGCTTTGCTCTTCGGCTCTGGACGATACTTAATGCTAGCACGACGTGCTTGGAAATCTTCAAAGTTAGAACAAGAAGAGATTTCACGGTACGTATTCGCACTCGGAATCCAAACCTCGATATCATAAGTCTTAGCCGAAGAAAAACCTATATCGCCTGTACATAGTGTAACAACTCTATACGGCAAATCTAATAGCTGTAGAACCTTCTCAGCGTCTTGTAGCAAGCTTTCTAGCTCTGCATAAGAATCTTCTGGCTTAACAAGTTTTACTAGCTCGATTTTATTGAATTGATGCTGACGAATTAAACCACGTGTATCACGACCCGCTGATCCTGCTTCAGAACGGAAACAAGCACTGAATGCAACGAACTTAACTGGCAATGTTTGTACATCTAATATTTCTTCGCGATAAATATTGGTAACTGGTACTTCTGCTGTTGGAATAAGGTAATAATCTGTATCAGCAATTTTGAACAGATCCTCTTCGAACTTCGGAAGTTGACTTGTACCGATCAAGCTATCGCGATTAACGATGTAAGGAGGCAGAATCTCTTCATAGCCGTGCTGATCGCTGTGAAGGTCCATCATAAAGCTCATTAACGCACGCTCTAGACGAGCTCCTAAACCGCGGTAAAACACAAAACGAGAACCTGTTACTTTCGCTGCACGCTCAAAATCAAGAATAGCTAAGTCAGTTGCAAGATCATAATGTGCTTTCGGCTCATAAGGGAATGATTTAGGTTCACCTATACGACGAATTTCAATATTGTCATCTTCTGACGCTCCGATAGGTACAGATGCATTAGGCATATTTGGAATAGCCAATAAGAGATCATTAACTTGTGCATCAATAATTCGAAGCTCATCATCAAGTTCTCTGATACGGTCGCCCACTTCACGCATTTCTACGATTAAGCTTTGCGCATCTCCGCCATTTTTTTTAATTTGAGCAACTTCTTGTGATACAGTATTACGTCTGTTTTTCAAAGTTTCGGTATCTTTGATCAATTCACGACGTTTTTGATCAAGCGCTGGAAATTGTACGATTAAATCAGTTGAAGCGTTACGATTCAGCAATGCTTGTTCAACTTTTGCATAATCTGTACGAAGTAATTTAACATCAAGCACGAGCGGTAAGCTCCTCTCTTTTAAAGAACCATAGCGTTAGCTATGGTTCAAATATAATTTATACATCAATAGATTGAGCTTCTTTCACCATTTCAACAAAGTAAGCGTGCAGGCGATAATCTTCCGTCAACTCTGGGTGGAAGGAACAAGCAAGAAGATTACCTTCTCTAGCTGTAACAATCTCCCCATTGTATAGCGATAATACTTCAACCTCCGCCCCTACTTGTGTAATTAAAGGAGCTCTAATAAATACTGCCGTAATCGGCTCATCAATCCCTTTTACAGGCAATTGTGTTTCAAAGCTTTCTTGCTGTCTGCCAAAGGCATTACGAGCTACTGTCATATCCATCAGCTGAAGATGTGCATCTGCTTGTCCTTCAATACGATCTGCAAGCACGATTAACCCTGCACAAGTTCCGAATAACGGCTTGCCGTCGCTATGAAATTGACGTAATGCATCAATAAAACCATAATGACGCATTAGTTTCCCGATCGTTGTACTTTCACCACCTGGAATGACAATACCCTCTACTTCAGCAAGCTGTTCAACACGTTTAACCGCTACTGCCTGGGCACCTGCAGCCTCAAGACTGCGCATATGCTCAGCAACAGCACCTTGAAGTGCTAACACTCCAATTTTCATATCCAATTTCCTCCCCTGTTTCGGAAAGGCCGACCTAACCTATTACTAGGTCAAATCGGCTCTTAGGGCTTTTCTATATTAGATTCCACGATCTTGCATACGCTCTGATGCATGAAGCTTGGAAATTTCAATACCTTTCATCGGTGCTCCAAGGTTTTTGGAAACTTCAGCGATTAATTTATAATCTTGGTAATGAGTTGTAGCTTCAACGATTGCACGAGCGAATTTCTCAGGGTTTTCTGATGTGAAAATACCAGATCCTACAAATACGCCGTCAGCACCAAGCTCCATCATTAATGCAGCATCAGCTGGTGTAGCTACACCACCTGCAGCAAAGTTAACAACTGGAAGCTTACCACTTACATGTACACCTAGAAGTAATTCATAAGGTACACCTAGAACTTTTGCTTCATTATATAGCTCGTCCTTAGATAGAGCTTGTATTTTACGGATTTGGCCGTTAATTAGACGAAGATGACGTACCGCTTCAACAATGTTTCCTGTTCCTGGTTCACCTTTGGTACGTAACATTGCCGCACCCTCTTGAATACGACGAAGTGCTTCGCCAAGATCTTTAGCTCCGCATACGAATGGAACAGTGTATTCATGTTTGCTAATATGGAAAACTTCATCTGCTGGTGTAAGAACTTCACTTTCATCGATGTAGTCAACACCCATAGATTCTAGAATTCTTGCTTCAACAATATGACCGATACGAGCTTTTGCCATTACTGGAATAGATACGACTTTCATAACCTGTTCAACGATTGTCGGGTCAGCCATACGAGCAACGCCGCCTGCAGCACGAATCTCAGAAGGAACGCGTTCTAATGCCATAACCGCTGTTGCACCTGCTGCTTCAGCAATTTTAGCTTGTTCAGCGTTCATAACGTCCATAATGACGCCACCTTTTTGCATTTCTGCCATACCACTTTTCACTCGAAAAGTACCTGTTTCCATAGTAAATACTCCTCCTATATTCATTCATCTGAATTATAATAACCGTTATTACTCTAAGCTTTGATTGTACAGTAATGCAAGCACTTAAGGCAAGTACTTATTTCCCTGTAATTAACTCGGATTAAAAGATGTTCATAATACTATCGAATAGATCCGAGAAGAAATTGCCTATTCCACGGAAAAATAATTTGAACCAAGATGCTTTTTCTGCTTCTGCCGAAGTAAGCAGATCTACACTATATTGTAGTTCTTTACCAGCTGGATCGATAAATTTGTAATTTAATGTACCTACTTTAGTACCAGCAGCAATCGGTGCAACAAGCTGATCTTCCGTCATAATGTCGGCATTGACTAGTTCAACCGTCGCTTCTGTACCTTTATTCGTTAGAACTGTAATATCAGATGCAGTCACAACTGGAATAGTTTTTTCCACACCTTTTTTTATTTTAACCTTTTCGTAGCCTTCTACTACACTTTTCGGCGCAATAACTGTTTTCTTTTCGAAAGTAGCAAATGCATGGTTATACAATGAAGCAGTTTCTTGGAAACGAGCATCTTTGGAGCGAGTATCCATTACAACACTAATATAACGAACTCCCTCACGTTGTACTGTGCCTGCAAAGTTATAACCAGCTGCACTGATAAACCCTGTTTTCAGCCCATCAACGCCTTCATAAGCCAAATGCTTCAGACCTGATTTATTCGTATTAACGCCAAGCATATAGTTAAAGTTAATAATAGGATCAGCATCGCGTTCACGGAATTTATATTCCTGCATACCTGAATATTTCAAGAAATCAGGACTTTCTGTCAAAACTGTACGGGCTAATGAAACAATATCGCGCGCTGACATTATTGTTGTATCCTCAAGACCCGTCACACTTGTAAATACTGCAGATGTAAGTCCAAGTTGATCAGCAGTTTCATTCATTCGGTCAATAAAACTTTGAATGCTGCCTTCAACTGCAATTGCTAAAGCTTTTGTAGCATCATTAGCTGAGCCTACTGCCATTGCAATATATAACTCTTCAACAGTATGTTGATCGCCAGTAGCCAAATAAATTTGTGATTCTGAAGGATGAGTATCTGCCGCCTCAGGTGTTACAGTGATGATCTGGTCCCAGTTCAATCGACCATTCTCGATTTCTTTCATTACGATATATTCTGTCATAAGTTTAGTCATGCTTGCAATCGGTAATGCCTCGTCGGGATTAACTTCATACATCACTTGCCCGGTTTCAAATTCAATTAACATTGCAGATTTCACTTGTAAACCTAGTGAATTATCTGTACTTGGTCGATCATTATAACCGACAGCCCCTACTTGTTGTCCACCAACTGTAAGCGACGAAATACAAAGTAAAGTACAAAGTATTATAATCGATAGTAATCGAATTTTCCCCATTTTCTTTAACACCTAAATTCCCCTCTTCTCATTGATTTATCCTCAATTATTGTATCATAATTTCACTACTGAGTTAAACTTTTTGCGGAATAGAGTCGAATTAACAATGAACATAAAAAACCAGAGACTATATATCTTAGTTGATAAGTAGTCTCTGGTTTATATTTCACACTTATATTATAAGAAATAGTTCAAAAAGCAAGCTTGTTGAACATCTAATATTATAGTGAATAGTTTGGAGCTTCTTTTGTAATTTGCACATCATGTGGATGGCTTTCGCGTAAGCCAGCACCAGTAATGCGAATAAATTGTGTATCGTCACGAAGCTCGTCCAATGTAGATGTACCACAATATCCCATACCAGAACGTAATCCACCAAGTAATTGATGAACAGTATCTGCTAGAGGTCCTTTGAAAGCTACACGGCCTTCAATACCTTCAGGAACAAGTTTGTTTTCGTTCTCTTGGAAATAGCGATCTTTCGACCCTTCCTTCATTGCTCCAAGTGACCCCATACCGCGATACACTTTATAGCTACGACCTTGGAAGATTTCAGTTTCGCCTGGGCTTTCAGCAGTTCCTGCGAACAAGCTACCGATCATAATACAATTTGCACCAGCAGCAATTGCTTTCGTAATATCTCCAGAATATTTGATACCACCATCAGCGATAATTGGTACGCCATATTCACGAGCAACAGCAGCACAATCGTAAATTGCCGTAATTTGTGGAACTCCGATACCTGCAATAATACGTGTTGTACAGATCGAACCCGGACCAATACCTACTTTAATTACAGATGCACCAGCTTCGATTAGGTCACGAGTTGCTTCACCTGTAGCAACGTTACCAGCGATAATGGTTAGCTTAGGATAATCTGCTCTAAGTTGTCTTACAGCATTAGCGATATTAATATGATGTCCATGAGCAGAGTCAACGACAAGCACATCAACACCAGCGGCAACAAGTGCTGCAGCACGTTCTTCTGTATCTTTAGAAATACCAATTGCCGCTCCACATAGTAGACGACCTTGGATATCTTTGGCAGCGTTAGGGAATTGAATAGCCTTCTCAATATCTTTAATTGTAATAAGGCCCTTCAACATGTTATTTTCATCAACAAGTGGAAGCTTCTCGATTTTATGTTTTTGAAGAATTCCTTCCGCATCTTGCAGAGTAGTTCCAACAGGCGCGGTAACTAATTCTTCATGTGTCATAACTTCTTTAATTTTAATAGAGAAATCATGTACAAAACGCAGATCGCGATTTGTTAAGATACCAACAAGTTTTTTGTTTTCATCAACGATAGGTACACCAGAAATACGATATTTGCCCATCAACTCTTCGGCATCATATACGTGATGATCAGGTGTTAATGAGAATGGATTTGTAATAACTCCACTTTCCGAACGTTTAACACGATCAACCTCTTCAGCTTGTTGAGCGATTGTCATGTTTTTATGAATAATACCGATTCCACCCTCACGAGCGATTGCAATCGCCAAAGCAGACTCCGTTACGGTATCCATTCCCGCACTAATCAAAGGAATATTAAGTTTCACAGTATCGCTCAGACGAACCGATACATTAACAGCTCTTGGTAGTATTTCAGATTTGCGCGGAACAAGCAATACGTCGTCAAACGTTAGCCCTTCTTTAGCGAATTTATTTTCCCACACGAGTATGTTCCTCCCTTATTTTTTATGTCTCTCTCATGTATATTATTGCAATGATATCACTTGATATAAGGGGTGTCAATGTAATACAAATGGTCTAAAACTCATCAAATGATTCATTTTGAATTGACGAAATCATCAATCTATTAGAAAAAATCAGATAAATAAGAAATTTGTTCGGATATACGATTTTGTAAGCGATTGATAGCTTCCTCATTACCCGTTACACGCCCGAATTTCCGAAGGACTTCCAACTTTTGATAATTCAATAAAGTGGACGTTAATGCTCCGATATCCATATTCATATCAGATTCCTCACCGTTTATATCAACAATTCGTTCAATGTTCGCAACTCCATCTGCTGCAATCACAAGTTGGTAGAGGCCATCATTCCAATCCGCATGTGGATCTTCAATCTTAATGATCAATGTATCACTTTCAGCAGCATTAGTGAATGGATATTGACGGATAAATGGTTCAATATCAACAATTCGCGCCATGAAATATGGGACAATTTCCTGCTTAATACGAGGATTATCTAGGCGAGTTGTAAATGTATCATTACTTGGTGCAGTCCATTTAACAACATCTAACATAGAATCATGCTGAGCAATGAAATACCATAGCTCGTTCTCAGCCACGGCAGTTACAGCTGCTATTTCGTGAATGTTCATGACTCTGTTAGTAACATCATAAAGGATATACCCTTCCGCATTCCCCTCAGCTGAGCGATAAAGTGCGATATGTCCGGACTTACGACTTGCAATTCTTTCCGTCCACCAATCCAGATTACGCTGCAGCATACCATGATATATGGAAGCATAACGCTCATATACAGGAAGTAGCTCTTCATAATTGTGTACTCTACTTACTTTTCCTATACGTACGCGTTGACGTTCTTTTTTCAAAATCGAAGTAAGGTGCTCGGAAGCCATCTCATATTGTTTATATTCTATATACGTTTCCCAGCCATATTTACGATAAAAGGCAAAGGAGAAGGGGTGCAACATAGAAATAACTTCACCATTGGCGCGCATTTCTTGCAATAATTTTTCAATAATTATAGCAACATTGCCGTTTCTTCTCTGTTCAGGAGCAGTACATACTCCGGCCAAGCCACCCATTTTCATTGATTTTCCACCAATATATACGTTTAAATGTAATAAACTTGCTTGAGCGCACAGTTCATCTTCTAGAAATATACCATATCGATCCTCAGAGTCATGAATAAATCTCGTTCTGCGATCCTCAAACTGCTCAGTGGATAACGGATATTGAAAGGAATAGGATGATAAATGAGTACTTTTCTCAAAATCGTCAGCTGTCAATTTCCTTAAATTCGCATCAGACATACATATAACCCCCTCTATAATTAAATGTATTATACAAAGTTCGTAGTTAATAAGCAATTTTCACAGCACCTAGTAATCAGCAATCCTTTTATTGTCCCACTCCTATAACATAAGTTAGAAAACAACAAAAAAGCCTACTGCGTATGCAGTAGACTCATCCGTGCTTGGCGACGTCCTACTCTCCCAGGACCCTGCGGTCCAAGTACCATCGGCGCTGAAAGGCTTAACGGTC
>NZ_JBXCIX010000008.1:0-108312 GCF_056786375.1 Paenibacillus sp. Y930
GATCTTCGTGTTTCGCTTGTTATTAAGAATTTCACGGGGTGAAATTGTTAATGGCAGTTCTTACTCGTTGTTCAGTTTTCAAAGATCAATGTGAAAATATCAAAGCGTTTCTCATTTACTTATGTAAGTGTGACTCGCATTTCGTTTTCGTGTGTGCCTCACAATCTCTTGCGGCGACAAGAAATAATATACCATAGCAGCCTAATAGATTGCAAGCTTTTTTTATAATTACTTTTATTTATTATTATTCCTTCTATTATAATAGTGTATCCATGTTGATTACTAGCAACTACAAAATTACATATAATAAGATCATGCATAGTTCCTTTGGTTACATTTAAAAAGAGAGGGAGATCAACCATGGAAAACTCAACAAAACTTCAAGACTTGCTTCCTCATATTGATGTGCATCTACCTCAATGGGTTAAAGCAAGTAAATCATTAGGCCAATTAGGCAAAGTAGCTTCCTACATTCCTGAATTAGCAAAAGGTAATAAAGACGCCCTAGGTATTCATATGCTTGATGCTCATGGCAATGAAGCTAGCTTCGGAGATATCAATACAGTTTTCACTTTACAAAGTATTTCAAAAGTATTCACCTTATTGCTTGCCTTAATGGATAACAGTGAAGAGATTGTGTTTCATAAAGTTGGGATGGAGCCCACCGGAGATAGCTTCAACTCCATGTTAAAGCTTGAGCTCGTTCAACCTGGGATTCCATTCAACCCATTAATTAACGCTGGAGCTATTGCGATCTCTTCACTTATTCAAGGCGATTCTCAGCAACATAAGCTTGAACGTGTACTTCAATTTTTCCGTAAATTAACTTGTAATAACTCCCTACAATATAATGAAAATGTGTATCAGTCAGAATTACAATCTGCCGATCTTAATCGCTCCTTGGCTTATTTCTTGAAAGATAATGGCGTGCTTGAACATAGCGTAGATGAGGTGCTTGATATATACTTCCACCACTGCTCGATTGATGTTACTTGCAAAGACCTGTCAAGAATGGCATTAATTCTAGCTTATAACGGTATGGATCCGATTACCGGTGAAGAAATTGTACCAAAACGTTATGTGCAAATAGCCAAATCATTTATGGTGACATGTGGAATGTATAATGCTTCAGGTCAGTTTGCAATTCAAGTTGGTCTTCCTGCTAAGAGTGGGGTAGCTGGCGGGATACTTACTTTAGTTCAAGGTTCAATTGGTATAGGAGTTATTGGGCCATCACTTAATAGTAAAGGCAACAGCATTGCCGGTGTCGATCTGTTAGGGAAGTTGTCTGCGCATTACGATCTAAGTATGTTCTAAATAGAAAAACGTCGAGTAAGTAGAATTATTTCTACTTACTCGACGTTCTCTCTTTCACCAACAATAATCAATGCAATCATTTATAAATTTGTCTATGCCTCCAATATGATCTGCCCCTGTACAAGCTTACGATATAAACCATCTTCGCGAAGCAGCTCTTCATGTGAGCCTTGTTGCTGCAGTTGACCATCCTGCAATACAATAATTTTGTTTGCTTGGCGAATCGTATTCAATCGGTGGGCAATAACAAATGATGTCCTCCCCTTCATTAATCGTTCCAATGCTTCTTGTATCTTAATTTCTGTTACCGTATCAATACTGCTCGTTGCTTCATCAAGTACAAGAATAGACGGATTAGCAATCAGCGCTCTTGCGATAGCTATCAATTGCTTCTGCCCCTGACTTATTCCCGCTCCACCTAATTTCAGCTTAGTAGAATAACCATCCTTCAATCTCATAATAAATGAATCGGCATTAGCAAGCTTAGCCGCCTCAATCACTTGATCTGAAGTAGCATCCAATCGACCATAACGAATATTGTCCCGTATCGTCCCTTCAAATAAATACGGTTCTTGCAGTACAAATGCCATATGAGCACGAAGACTTTCACGCTTCATACTAGTAATTGGCCTTCCATCAATAAGTATGCCACCACTACTTGGCTCATAAAATCTGGAAAGTAAAGAGATTAGCGTTGTCTTTCCAGCTCCCGTTGGACCTACAAATGCAACGGTTTCTCCTGGTTGCACAGTAAAGCTAATATTAGAAATCGTATTTCGACCCGCTTCATATTCGAAGCTAACCTTATCAAATGTAACTTTTCCATCTATCTCATCAACAGCTGAAGCTGATTGCTCATCGATATTTTCTTTGGACTCATCAAGGATTTGAAATACACGCTCTGCACCAGCAATAGCTGATAATAGCGTATTCCATTGATTAGCAAGATCGTTCAGAGGTCTTGTGAATTGTCTTGCATACTCTGCAAACATTATGATGATCCCTACCGTTATAGTATCTGTCCATAACGTTAATAATGCCCCTACTCCCACAATTAACGCAAAGCTTAACGAATTGAGACCATTCATTAATTTAGGGATAAATCCAGAAATCACTTGAGCCCAATAACCTGATAATCGAATTTTTTCATTACGCTCCTGAAATTGCGAAATCACTACATTCTCCTGCGAAAATGACTTTATAATTTTTTGTCCTGATAATGTTTCTTCAACAAATCCATTCAATGCACCGAGATTACGTTGCTGCACTCTGAACAAACGACTTGTTCTACCCGATATCCAGCGCATTCCATAGATCATCAACGGAATAACACAGAACGTCAGCAGCATAAGAATTGGACTTAAGAGCAGCATAACGATGGTAATACCAACAAGCATCAGTGTACTCGAACAAATTTGAATAAATGAGCTATTCATAGACGAACTTATATTATCTATATCATTCGTTGCACGACTCATTAGATCACCTTGCTGGCGCTTAGCAAAAAAGGGAATCGGCAGCCGATGAAATTGATGGAATAGATCAAGACGCATCCGATATACCGTTTGTTGTGAGATTTCAATCATCCATATATTTTGCAGCCAATTCACCAGTGCTTGTAACCCGTATACACTCGCCATAATAACGAGAATATAGAGTAATCCATCCTGACGATCTATGATGTAATTATCAATCGTATAACCGACTAGAAAAGTTCCTAATAATGAGAATCCTGTAGCAAGCACAATCATGATCAATACAGCAATTAACTTCACTCGATAAGTAGCAAGATAACCCCATATTCGGCGTAATGTTGTGACCATCTGATCTGGTTTCCTCACTTTTGTAGGTGCACGACCTGGTGCGCCGCCTAATCCAAATCCTTTCAGCTTAGTAACTTTAGCACCTGGAAGGTGTTCTTCTTCTCTTGCTAGTAGTGAGGAAGGTGATTCATATTGAAAAGGAATCATTAATTGTTGCTTCCATAATTTCAACTTCATCTTCCAGTTATCAACTGTGCTGAGCTGATGTTCTGACATGCGTCATCCCTCCTATCTATCGATTGAGATTGATAGATCTTCTGATACAGCGATGAGCGAGCTAATAATTCATCATGCTGCCCTTGCGCGATAAGTTTCCCATCATCAATAATAAGAATCCGATCGGCCATCGCTGTCGAGCTCATTTTCTGTGTGACGAGAAATACAGTACAGCTTAACTGGCGAATGGCAGCGAGCAGTTTATTTTCAGTTTCGACATCAAGTGCACTTGTACAATCATCTAATAATAAAATTTGCGGCTTGCGAACTAGTGCTCTAGCAATACTCATTCTCTGCTTTTGCCCACCAGACAGATTAACCCCCTTCTGTCCGATAAGTGTATCGTATCCTTGTGGTAATTTAACAATTGTCTCATGGATTTGCGCCATCTTTGCAGCATTAATAACTTCCTCGATCGTAGCATCTCGTTTGCCCCATCTAATATTGTCAGTAACTGTTCCCGTGAAAAGTAGAACTTCCTGCGGTACATAGCCAATATTAGAACGAAGCTGGTGGAAAGAATACGCTGTTATCTGTTGATGATCTACCGTAATCATTCCATCATTCACCTCATACAACCGTGGAATCAATTGTAGTAAACTAGATTTTCCCGACCCTGTAGACCCCATAATGGCGAGCATCTCACCTTCATTCACTTCAAAAGTAATATTTTGCAATGTTTTAAGCTCAGATTGTGGATATGAAAAATTCACATTAGCAAAATTAATATACCCTGCGATAGTTTCAATCGGTTGCTTATATAAATCATCTTCATCTGAACGATTATTGTCGTTCTCAGCTACTTGAAACACTTCATCAATCCGATTCATCGAAGCCGCAGCACGTGAAATAGTAGTAACGATCATCGAAATCATCGATAATGCACCAGCAATACGCATCGCATAATTGACAATAGCTACGATGTCACCGACAGTAACAAGTTTTCCGGCAACGATTTGTTCGCGCGCTACCCATATGACTAGTAAAATGCAACCGTTAACAACAATAAGCACAACCGGCATCGTAAGCTCAGCTAGACGTAGCGTTGCAATCGTCCGATCTCTAAGTTGCTTATTCTGTTGCTCAAAACGCTCATTTTCATGATCCATTCTCACGAATACACGAATTAAGCGAACACTCATTAAGCTTTGCTGCATAACACGGTTCACATGATCGAGCTTATCCTGCACCAATCGAAACAGTTTATTATTACGTTGCATAACCCAGCCAAGAAATATAGCTAGTATCGGAAAAGCAATGAGTAAATATATTGCAAGGGAAGGATTAATAATAAAGGCCATCAACATACTACCGATAACAAGTAATGGCGCTCGCAGCATAATGCGCATCCCCATAAATACAGCATTTTGCACCTGCGTAACGTCATTGGTCATTCTCGTCATAAGTGAAGCCTCTTGAAAATGACCGAATGTATGAAAGCTCATCTTTTGTACACATTCATAGAGCGACTGCCTCAGATCAAACCCGAAATTTTGACTAACATGGGCAGAATAGAATGAACTAAGAATTCCGACGATAAATGCGAGCAGTGTCGTTCCAAGTAATATGCCACCCCACAGCAACATAGCGTTCATATTGCCAGCAATGATGCCATCATCAATTATTTTCGACATCATAAAAGGCTGCATTACTTCTATCATTAATTCAATTAGCATGATACTAATAGCAATACTAACAAAAAACTTATAGGTACGAAGATGGCTCCTAAATGTACGCATCGTAGTTACTCCTCTCTGAAGTGAATTCGTTCATTATATTTCTAAATGTCTTAAGGTAGAGATATATGAGAACAAAACACTTCTTATTCATAGAAGGTTTTGAATGAAATGTCTCGACTATAATTGCCAAAGCCTTTACCGAACAATGTTAATCCGCCGACATGATCTGCCTCTTCTCGAACACCTAGTGCGAGGCTCCATACATGCCGATCAATGACAATTTCATTAATCGTAATTTGAGATAATTTCTGACCATCTACCCATGTGCCGGCTTCATCCACGCGGATCACTTTCAGCAAGCCATATTGATTGACGGGATCACCCCACCATGAAGGTGAAAATCTTCCACGTTCAGCACCATAGTCACCTGGACTTGTCCATACACCGATGTCTGTACCATTAATTTGGAAGAAGATATCTGATGGCCAATTTTCATTATAGCCAGGTGCTTCCGAGCCTAATTCTAATGTAATCTCAATCGCTGTTATCTTTTGACTCTGTAATAAATAGTTAGGTAATTTGTATTCGAGATAGCCATGACCGAACCATAGAATTCCTGCGTTCATCCGTTCAGGTGTATAGAAGTAACGCGGATCATCAAATTGACCGATAACACGCTCAGGTGTCGATAAGCCGCAAGTTGGATGTACTTCAAATTCAGTATAATGTCCGATTGGAATAAGTACTTCATGGTAGCGCGTCGAAATTGGTTCGATGGAAGGTAGTTCAATAGTAATATTGGAATGTGCCAATGTACACATCTTATGTGTGCCGCCGTCCTTACGGATCATCTGAGTCGTAACTAAGCCAGCTTTCTCAAGCTTTTTCACATGCATTGTTATAATTGCACTACTAAGCTGCAAGGATGACGCGAGTTGCTTCACATTCATCGATTGATTGGCTAATAGATTGATGATCTCTAGACGAACTTCGCTTGCAAGTGCTTCATATAATGGTAGCCATTTGGCATCGGTATTCGCTTCAATCATTATACTCACCCTTCTAATACTCAATGATCATTGATAGCTTATATACGTTCTATCGTTCATGTTACCGTTTGAGTAGCTTCTTGTAAATAAAACTTTACAATAGTGGTGATTAGCCTAATTATTTAATAGAAAGAACTATTCATTTCATGCTAAACTATATGGATACAATGCTGTTCTTACTATTTTGGCAGTATCCGCCGTATTTCACACGAAGAATAGTAAGCTTATTACTGGTATTATCGCCGCCATTATTACCATTCCAATTACAGCAGCACTGGGCGCTTTGTTCATACCATATGGAATCTCACCATTATCTATGCCGTTCATTCTCGTTACGTGGATGTTTATCGCTGCAAGAAATATTATGCCAAAAATATAGTTCCAATAGATTGGAGTCAGTAAGATGGAAACTAAAGTTCAAGAAATAGCAGAATGGATGTTACATGAGGTTAAAGAAGTAGGCACGTTGCATCAAGAAATAGCGGTGACTTATATTGCCGAAAACTACGGAGAACAATATTTGTATATTAATGAAAATGGAAATCAATCGATTGATAAAGCAGTTAAGAAGCTATTCAAGAAAATGCATGGCGGACGCGCAGCTTGGGATCGCGATGGATTCTTTTGGGCTTGGACATAAGAGATCCTAGGAAAAAACCTTCATCCATATTTATGGATTGAAGGTTTTTTTATTGGAAGTCATATCATTAGAATCAATACTAATGTGGGTAAGTTATATCAATCTCCACGCCACATGGACCGCCATCAGCATTAACCTCTAAATCAACTTCAGTACCATCTCCTCTGAACAGCGGGCGATAATGATCGTTGATATGAGTAGCCGATGAATTCGCATAGTGGCATATAAATGCTCGGCGAAATTGATCCTTCGTCTTATTACGATACGAACCGTGGATCAGATTTCCATTAAAGAACAACACATCGCCTTTATCCATAATTGCTGGAATCGCCTTCTGCTCCTTCGGTGGCTTAATATAATGGGTAGTAAATGATTCACTTGCGTCAGCCAGTTCCGGACATGATAGCTCATAATCCCCGGTCTTCGGTACCACCAATAACCCGCCATTTTCTTCAGTCGCAGCATCAATTGCCGTCCATGCCGCAATACAGTTACCTGGCTCTACCTGCAAATAGAAATTATCTTGATGAAGCGCCTGTCCCCGCGAACCGGGAGGCTTATAGTAGAACATACTTTGGGCTGCAAATGCTTCTTCCCCATAGAGATCTGCTAATACTTGCAGGACTGGCTTATGCAGCATGTATCTCTTTGCAGTTTCGTTATAACGGTGCGGATGCATTACCCGAGGATATCGCTTCAATGGATCTTTCTCAGTTTCATCAAGAACCGGTTCAAAATATCCAGCAACAGTTGTATGACTTATTTCCTCGAATGTATGCTCAATCTCTTGTAGATCGTCCTTTGAAAATAATCCTTTTACAATCAAATAGCCTTCGCTTTCAAAACTAGTGATTTCCTCTTCCGTCAATCTCATCAATTGTCGATTCATTATCGATCACAGCTCCTCTATCACTTTTGCTAGCTTCTTGACATTAGATTACACTTTTTCGTATGTTAGAGGAAGTAAGATTACTGCTGAAAAGTATCGGGATTCTGCTATCGTCGATTTCAGGAAGGGGAGTGCCCATGTCTATTAAAAACCGTCCGACTACCAATAACGAGCTGCCTTATTCAACGATCATTAGTGGTCACTTTGATGAGACCGATACGTATTGCACACGTAGGCAATATGGTAGATCCGATTGGCTCATCGTCTATACCGTAAGTGGCGAGGGCTACTTTCGTACACCTGCTGGAGAAAAGCGCTGTAGCGTTGGAGAAATTTCCCTGCTTCGAGCCGAAGTTCCTCATGAGTACGGTACTGTACAAGGCCAGCATTGGAATTTCATTTGGGCACACTTTCCCAAACTATCGGAAATCGATTATTTACCCACCCATGAAGTACTTATTCATACTTTGCCCGACGGCTACTTACGAGAGAGAATCTATCATATTTTTTTGAATCTGCTTCACGATTCGCGAAATCGTTTTAGTTTATGGAACACACTTTGTGAAAATTCCTTGCGAGAAATCATTCTATTAATCGCTCAGCGACTGACGAAACAGCTCGATTCAAGAATTGAGCACACTCTTCAGCTGCTTTCTCACTCAATGAAGGAGCAGGTCAGAATTGATCATTTGGCTGCTGCAGTTAACTTATCCCCTTCGCGACTATCACATTTGTTCAAGCAAGAAATGGGAATATCTATATTGGAATATCTTAATCAGATGCGCCTCAAGCAAGCTTCTCTTTTGATCGAGCATATGGGTAGAACCGCTACAGAAGCATCACTTGAAGTTGGATTTAACAACTACAACCACTTTGCCTCCCTCTTCCGTAAAGCGCATGGCGTTAGTCCAAGAGATTTTATACAAAACACCAAAATTTTGAAAAAGCAAAAAATCCCTCTGCTTCCGTTTGATTCCCATTGACAACGGATGCTATGAAAAACACCTTCAATCCACATGTTGTGAGTTGAAGGTGTTACTATGAGAAAATTCCATGTGTATTGCTTCAAGAATCTTACAGTAGATTCACTCATTTACTGCACCTCATCAGAACTAACTATGAACGATATTGACGTATTGAAACCATAGAAATCATATGGAGGTTCTAATTCCTGTCCATGTATTCTAAAACTCGCACCAGCAGATATCGTATACTCGCCTTGTGGAAACTGATTATCATGCAGATCATCAACAAAAGCGATATAGTCAGCATCTTCGTCTGAAGAATAACCACCACTAAAGGAGTATTGATATTGGATAGGCTCGTTACGCTTTAAGAGAGTTACGACATACGGTTCCGCCATTGCCCCTTCAATATCAAGATCTCTCGTATGCTCCATTATACCGAATCCTACAGGGTACATCGAGTGCCCAATCTCTACTTCCTCTAGCTCTCCAACATAAGTGAGCTCCGCATAGACATCGATGAGCTCATTTACTGCATACTGCGTTTTTTCCGTATAAATTGCGAGTTCAAAATCGCCTTCGGTCACTTTTTTCTCAAGTACTAGCTCATCCTTAGTGAGCACTGACGATGCAGCTGGATTGGTTGTATTCTGCTGCCCAGTTTCACCGCAAGCTGTAAGCAATAACGAGAAAATAACTATAATAACAAGCTTTTTCATACAAGTAACGCCCCTCTCTTTTTAACTTAGTTAATTAATTAGACGAAGGACGTTCAATATAAGTTGCTGAAATTTATCTTACAGTACATGTTCAAAAAGCGGCTTTTTGAACTACCTCTTACAATGAAATAGGTATGAATTTTGCTCGCTCATTAGGCGTTTTATTAGGTCCATGCAAAGCAAGCATCGTTACACCCTCGAATGTTTGGAAGATCATACCGTGACCACCATCCTCGGAGTAGATAGGCTCTGGTTGATGTGTCCATGGACCTGTTACTTTACCTGATAGGGACTTTGCTAATCCTTGAGCATATTTTTGATCGATAAAGCTCGCCCATATCATACATAGCTCTCCCGCTTCATTGTTGAATAGATAAGGACCATCCGTCACATAATTTTGTGCAAACTGTACACGTTCATGCTTAAAGGAGGTTGGCCATTTAGCTTCAGATGCTCTAAAAAGAAGTTGTGGCTCCGATACAGCTTTGCTTAAATCATGGCTTAATTGAATGATACAAACCTCTCCATCCCCTACTTGCTGCCATTCATGACAAAACACCATCCAAGGAATTCCATGGTCATCTACATATAAGGAACCATCGAGGCAGTACCATTCGTGTGGAGTTACGACGCCGTCACTATGGAGCTCGAAGGGACCATATAGAGAATCACTCTTAAGCACTGCTGTACCTAACAAATCATTGTCACGTCTTCGGAATGTCGCGAACATATAGAAAGCACCATTATATTCATATACTTCAGGCGCCCAGAAATTTTTATCTGAGAAAAACCCTTCGTAATTGCGGAAAACTTCAAATGGACCCTCCCAATCTACTAAGTTTTCACTAACGTACATTTCAAAGCCATTTCCATCCTGCCATATATTTTTATCTGTTGAACCGTACATATAATACTTTTGCTCCTGAGGTCGCGGCACAATAAACGGATCACGAATTTGAATATCTGAAAGCTTCATGCGGAACTCTCCTTTCGATTCACTTCTATTTATTTTATCTATACCATCCAAGCTAACTGAAACTATTAATAGGTTGGTGTAACTACGCCTGACTGATGGACACATTGCCATTGTTCATCGACCAATATCCATTCCTCATTGCCACTAACAGCAACATTATACTTACGATCTCGGACAACTACTTCTCCAGAGATTGTGCCATATTGCATCCCAATCAAACTAACAATTTCTCCTTCTACATTAAGGACTGCGCGTAGCCCTGATGGGAAAGTTACGATTTGCTTTTCATCTCGCCATATTTCACAAGTTCCCTCTTGATTGACGAACTCATAGCGATGACCTTTCACACTACGTCGATATACGAGATTTCCAGTAATAGTCTCGCCATGATCCGCATCATATGGCAGTACTCCTGTAAACCATATCGTGTGCTCATTAGTCGGTAAAATTCCCGATAGTCTTTCAACAAAATCAAGTACACACAATATTGCTGGAGAATATATTTCAGTGAATCCTTCCGCTCCAGTCCATGGGCTTATCGTTTGCGCAAACTTGTTCATTCTTGTCATCGCCGCAACAATAGGCTGAATGGTCCATAGTTGCTCTACATAACGCTTATGATATTCAAATGCATGTGCTGCTCGAATAATAGCCAAAAAATTACTCGGACCTGCCCAGCTATTATAGCTAATTTGCTGATCAAATCTTGGATCATCTAATGCTATTGCAGGGAAAGGATACTTCGCAAAAAATTTTCGAGTATTTAGCAAATACTTACTTAGCATTCTCGCAAACATCTCATCATCAGCTACTTCACATGCTAGCACGCGCAACAATACATCGGATTGCACTCGCACAAATTGACCTTGTCGATCAACATCATAGAAGAAATCATCTACAGCATCATAGCAATGCGTGAATAATGCTTGTCTTGTCTGCTCAGCCTTCACTTTCCATGCAGCTGCTTCTTCATTCATCCCTAGCTCTTCCGCTATTTTTGCTAAGTACTTACGCTGACAATAAACATTCGCTGTAAGATCAGGCGCCAAAAACGGAAGAATTGGTGAATGTGGATTACATTTCGTAGCATCGTTCTGATGCGGTGTATCCGCTACATGCCAAAATCTTGGAGATAAATCATGCCCAGTATCGAAGGCGCTAAACGCTTCGATACATCCTGTTTGTCTAGTGTTCCGATAGGTCATTAACCAATCGTCGTACTTAACCATTGCATCATACATCGTTGATAGGAAACCTTCTGAAGTTTCATTCAACTGATAATGATGCCATACACAGCGAGCAAGAGGAGTAACAAGCTGAATTTGTCTATAGCTTGGACCCTCCTTAGTAATTTTGTACGGAAGCATGCCATCTTCTCTTTGGAAGGTTGCAAACCCTAAGTAGGTCTCTTCAGCTACCTCAGGTAAAAACCTAGAAAGTAGTTCATTGTTAATTGTTCCTGTGCTTTCAAGCCAGCACCCATAGTAGATGCCTCCCTCATGCAGAATCGGCTTTTCTGTAAGCGTTGGCTTAATACAAGCAAGCAAACTAGTGACAGCATGTTCATATACGCTAGTTAGCTTGCTTGATTGTGCTGTGAAAAAAACATCGCTCCCTTGCTTCCATTGTTCAAGTAATGACTTATCCTTTTCCTCATGAACGACATCATTTTGTGATGTAATATCTATTGCTTGAAGCTGCTTCCGTAACTCATGCATGCTTTTCCCTCCAATGTTTAAATGACACCAAGAAAAGCATCATAGCTGTTGCTTTTCTTGGTATTTATCCGTATTTTTAAGTTATTGTGTAATATTGTTTGCAATGATTTGCTGTGCATTAGTATAGATGCTTTCAACTGCCTCTACTACTGTTTTACGTCCAAAGCCAATTTCTTGGATAGCTGTTTTGCCCATTTTCTCAAATTCCGCATTTCCAGGAAGATTGTAGCTTATGTTGAATGGCTCTGTCTTGGTTGCTTCCGATACACGAGATGTATAATCGTAGATGACTTTCTCTACATCACTTGCTTTTTCTTGAAGTACATTACGATTCGCTGCTGTTACAGGTACACCGCGGTTATTACCTAGAATAAGTGCTGCTTCAGGATCATTAATAAAGAAGGTAATAATTGTTTTGGATGAATTGAATAGGATAAGTGCCATTACGCTAAAAGAAACAACGATAAGAAAATAAAGGTTATCATTAGTTTGAATTTTAATGATCTCATAGTTACGTTCTCCTTATATCTATATAAGTCTTATACTTTACGTTACCATATAGTAAAGCGCTTGCAAACAGGTGCAGGTGATTTGGTAATGTTGTTGAGAAACTTGTTAATAGGTTCACTTTGTCTATGTTCTTTGCATTTATAATGGATTTTTCAACGATCTATGTATACAAAAAGCATTCAATACACTACCAACGGTAATGTACCGAATGCTTTTTGTGAAAGTGAAATGATGATACATTAAGTTAAATAACGGAATATACAATGATTAGCGTGCTAAAACAGCATAGATTACTCAATTAAGATGTAACCGTTGTAGTAGAAGATGGAGTAAAGTTTACGACTTCCAACACAATAGGTGAACCAATAATAATAGAATCTACACCTGCAGGTACAGTAATTTCAAGTGATCCAACAGTTGTAGCACCCGGAACATAAGTCGAAATATTTTGCATTTGTAGCACACCGTTAATATATACATTAAACATACTATTATCTGTTGCTAAAACAGGGAGTTCTGTTGCGACTGCACCAGAATCATCAAAAAAATCAGCAGTGTCGATTGTTAATGTCGTTCCCGCAGCAATTTCACTAGTTGTTACATAGAAAAACTTTTCTAAGTTTGGATCTGTTGCTATTGTTGTCGTTGCTGTAATTGCTAGCTTCATAAGTTGTAATGCCATATACAAAACCTCCTCTCAAAATAATGTGTTTCTAGCATTATACTATTCGAGTTATTGTAAAGTGATAGGGCAAATCTTCTCGCTTTTCACCTATTTATAGTTTAGCTTCGCAGTAAATCCAACTAATTCTAAAATAATAGGAGTCCCACTTACTATTGTTTGCTCCGTTGCCATAAATTCGACCGCATTTGTATTTATGTGATACATTTTCCCCTCCTGCAAAACACCGTTAACATGTAAATTAAAATATCCTTCTTTGCCGAAGTTAGAAAACTTGTTAATAGGTTCACCACTGTCATCTACAAACTGATGCGATAGAATAACTAATCCTTCTAATAAATTCATATCCTGAGGTGCAACAAAAAAGTATCTTTTGACAATGGGTCTTATACTAATTTTAAGATTTCTTTTGGGGCATCTTGCTTTTCTCCTTTTAACCTTGCATATAACTCTGTATGCTAGTTTTTTCTTACAGCTTCTTATATGTCTGTGCTCTCTCTTCTCTGTACATCCTTTTTTTCGATGCTTCCAACAGCGACATCTTGTTTTACATTTTTGTTTGTAATATATGTTTATAACAATTTGACTCATTCTGACCACCTCGCCGATAAAGATTCATAGAATAGTTTATGATCAATTAGTAGTCGATGTATTGGACAATCGCCGTAATATAATCACATATTAAATAAAAGGCTATCTTTATAAATTTTCCTATACTGGATTCAAACATTTGATGATCGTACTTTCAGTTAGCTAAGGGGAATACTTAGCATTCGGAGCAGCAGCCTATTTATGTTTTGAATTTATTTGCGCATCATTATTCTACTACCTTAAAGCTAGTAGACACTTTCATCTCATACTCTTCCTTGTGATCACTTGTGATGTCAGTAAACTTCGCCCACGCAGTAATGACATATTCCCCTTTTGGGTAATGACCAGCAGCTAATTGATTATAGAGCTCCATATACTCTTCAGTGGAATCACCGAGAGAAAAACCTGAAAATTTGTACTTCTGTTGAAAAACAGTTCCGTGCTTTAAGAGCGTACTAAGTAACGGTTGGTCCATAACATAACCAAAACCTATATTGCTATTCTGCTCATGTAGACTAATTCCTATCGGTGAAGCAGCATGAGTAATCGTTATTTCTGATTGTTGACCCACATACTCTATCTCCGCATAAAGTTGTAATATATAATCCTTCATTCTGGATAACTTTGGTTCCACTCGGAAATTGTAATATTAGACTAGCCTACTCTATCAGTTTACAAGAAATTCATATTGTGTTAATGGTTACATGACATTTATTAGTTACAATTGCTATCATATCTAGTCCACACTAGCTTATGCTTTCGATGCACCTTTTCATTTTCGAGAATTCCCGCTTTAAATCAATGAAAAATTTTAAGGAGGATTTAAATGAATTTCAAACGGACTTTTCTTGTAACTGCTTTATCTGCGAGCCTCGTTATTCCACAGCTTACTCCATCCATCCAAGCGGCCAGCACAAATGTTGTATCAGGCTTAACTAGCTATGCTGGGCAAGGAAGCCTACAACCTGAACTGATCGCACGCTATACAAGTGGTGCTGGGCTAGATGAGGGCGGCACTGAAATTGTCGCATATGACAAACTAGGCAAGAAATTATTTTCCGTGAATGGGGCAGAAAAAGCACTAGATATTATTAGTCTTTCTACATTAACTAAAGATAGTGACTTCAAAAATTTGAGCCTTACGAAACGTGTAGCTTTGGAGGACATTGCTAGCGAAAAGCTAAACTTAAATGATCTAACTAGTGTAGCTATTAGTCCCAATAGCAACTATATCGCAATTTCAGCACCTGCTGAGCCAAAAACAGACAACGGCTATATTCTCTTCTTAGATACGAATGGCGAATATATATCTCATGTTCAGGTTGGTGCTCTTCCAGATATGGTGACCTTTACTCCTGATGGTAAATATGTTCTAGTTGCCAATGAAGGTGAGCCTAATGACGATTATACGATCGACCCTGCCGGTGGAATTAGCATCATCGATATTCAAAATGGACCTCAATCCCTTTCCTCCGATTCTGTAACAACAGTCGGCTTTGACAATGTAAATGCAAATGGAATTCGTATCGGCAAGCCCGGTGTTAGCTTTGCACTGGACGCAGAACCAGAATATATTACTGTAGCTGAGGATAGCTCGAAAGCTTACATAACACTTCAAGAAAATAACGCTATCGCTACATTAGATATAGCTTCAAAAACAATTACCTCTGTGAAAAGCCTCGGTCATGTTGACTATTCCACTGCTGGTCAAGCACTTGATGCTTCCGATAAGGATAATACAACCGAACTCAAAAACTGGCCAGTGCTTGGAACATTTATGCCAGATGCTATTAGTCTTTATAACGCAAACGGTAAAACCTACTTATTAACAGCAAATGAAGGCGATTCAAGGGATTACGCGGGTTACTCAGAAGAGGTTAGAATAGCTGACCTTGCTGATAAATTAGCTTTGAAAGCTGATAACTATGCTGGCTATACACAAGCAGAGTTAGATGCTCTTCTTCCTACTTTAACGGAAGATGACGCACTTGGTCGCTTAAAAACATCGACGTCTCTAGGTATTAATGAGGCTGGTCAATACGAAGCGCTCTATGCGTATGGTACACGCTCCTTCTCTGTATGGGATGCAGATACGATCGAGCTTGTGTATGATAGTGCGGATTCCTTTGAGCGTATTACGAAGCTAGCCGTTCCGAACTCATTTAATACGGATAGTACAGAAAATAAGACTGATTCCCGCTCCGATGATAAAGGTGTTGAACCAGAATCGATTATTACTGGTAAAGTTGGCGATAAAACTTATGCCTTCGTTGGTTTAGAACGTATGAGTGGCATTATGGCTTATGATCTTGCTAATCCAGAAGAGCCATTATTCGATATGTTTTTCTCATCTCGTAATTTTGCTGCATCTGGTGAAGCAGCCGAGGGAGATTTAGCACCTGAAGGGATGAGCTTTGTAGCTGCAGAGAATAGCCCAACAGGTCAAGCTTTACTCATTGTCGCACATGAAGTCAGTGGTACGATTGCGGTATATGAGCTTACTCCATCAGAGCAAACACGTATTCAAGTCATTCATACCAATGATATTCACTCCCGCGTTTATGAGGATGGTGGAATGGGATATGCGAAGGTTGCGGCGATTGTAGACGCTTATCGCAAACTAAATCCAAATACTATTGTACTTGATGGTGGTGATACCCTTCATGGGCAAACCTACTCCACTCTAGTGGAAGGCTCCAGCATTATTGATATTATGAATGAAATTGGCTATACAGCTATGACCAGTGGGAATCACGACTACAATTATGGTTTCGATCGTCTAGTTGAACTTACTGAGTCTGCTGATTATCCGATTCTAGCTGCAAATGTGAAAAATGCCGATGGCTCTTATGTGCTTGAACCTTACGTCATAAAAGAAATTAATAATCTAAAAGTAGGAATTTTCGGATTAGCAACACCAGAGACGTTATACAAAACTCATCCTAATAATGTGGAAGGATTAAGTTTTATCTCACCCGTGCAAGCTTCTAAGGAAATGGTTGCTACATTAGAGGGTAAAACAGATATTATTATTGCAGTTGCTCATTTGGGAACAGATGGCTCTACCCTTGATGAAAACCGCTCCGATTATATTTTAACGCAGGTGGACGGTATCGATCTATTCGTTGATGGACATAGCCATCAGGTTGTCTCGCGCGTTATTAATGACACATTACTTGTACAAGACGGCGAGTACGCTGAACAAGTTGGTATCGTAACGCTTGTTCTCGAGGATGGTAAAATTGTAGATAAAACCTCTCAATTTATTACTGCTCAAGATGCTGCAACTATGGCTGCTAACAAAGAGGTAGAAAAACTTATTGAAAAAACCTCAAATGGTCAAAAGGCTCTTCTCGATCAAGTGATCGGTCAATCCTCTGTCAAATTAGAAGGTGAACGCGAGGTTGTCCGTACAGGAGAATCTAACCTTGGTAATCTAATTGCAGATGCAATGCTTGATGTAACGGGAGCTGATGTTTCCTTAACGAATGGTGGCGGCATTCGCGCTTCGATTGATGCTGGTGAGATTACCAAAGGTGAAGTCATTACCGTCCTTCCTTTCGGCAACTATATCGTGACGATCGAGGTAACAGGTGCAGAGCTATTAGCAGCACTTGAAGTTGGTGCAACTGGCTATCCATCCGCTCATGGCGCCTTTGCACATGTAGGTGGCGTTTCGTATAAAATTGATGATACGAAGGAAGCGGGACAGCGAGTGCATAGCGTGAAACTTAACGATGCAGCACTTAAACTAGATCAAACCTATCTGCTTGCAACAAATGACTTTATCGCAGCAGGTGGAGATCAGTACTCGATGTTCGTTGATAATAAAATTATTAATAACGCTGCAGCTTTAGATGAAGCGCTAATCTCTTACATTCAAAAGCTTGGAAACATTAATACAGTAACAGAAGGTCGTATTATTGCGGAGAAGAATTCTACATCAGGTCAGACTAGCTCAACTGAGAGCAATAATACTGGAACAAAAGAACCTTCTAAACCGCAAGACAATCAAGTAACTAATACTACCGTTGATACTTATATCGTTCAAACAAACGATAACTTAACTAAAATTGCCAAACGCTACAACACGACTTGGCAGGAGCTGCAAAAATTGAATAAACTGAAAAATGCTAACCTAATCTATCCAGGACAAGAGCTTATCGTTCCAGCTAAATAAATTAAGAAAAAGCCTTCTCGGTCAGCTCTCATTCATCATATTTATGATGTTGATTGCAGCCGGGGAGGCTTTATTTATTCTGTAAATCTTTAATGTTTATCTGTTGATACATGTTTCCAGTTCCTAGTAACCTCTCAATTCTATTCACCTTTTATTGGATCACTTAACAAATCTGCATACTTCGCATTTTTCGCGATAAATAGATGTAACTTATCTCCATAGCTAGTAATTAACTGGCGTACAAGATTCTCAGTGTAGTCTGCTCCTTGAAATTTGTAACCAGCTTTGGCAGAGGTTGCTTCATAATCACTCCATAATAGCTCTACCCATAGCATTGCTTTATCCTCTGGTAGCTCTGGATTTTTCTCCGTTAATAGTTCTGTTAATCGCTTTATATTGTCCAGCATAATATAATAATCTCCTTCGAATAATGTTCAAGTTTATCGCCATTCATATAGGATATCATCATACCAATACTGTCATCAATCTGCAATTAGTTCTTATGTATCCTTCCAAACTTTACTGCTCAATCTCATATCTCTCCGGGCTAACTCATACACTAACTATAAGTAGTTATTCATTCGGTAGTTTCAAGGAGGAGCGTACATGACGTCAGATGATATGAAGCAGCTTGAACGTGCTATTGCAGAAATTACAGAGGTCGCCAAAGGATTTGGGTTAGACTTCTATGAGATGAGATATGAAGTTTGTCCAGCAGATATAATTTATACCTTCGGTGCTTATGGTATGCCAACCCGCTTCAATCATTGGAGCTTCGGAAAATCCTTTCACAAAATGAAGACACAATATGATTTTGGACTAAGTAAAATCTATGAGCTCGTCATTAACTCCAATCCCTGCTATGCCTTTCTGCTTGACGGAAATTCTCTAATTCAAAATAAATTAATCGTCGCTCACGTCCTTGCCC
This sequence comes from Paenibacillus sp. Y930, assembly GCF_056786375.1. NCBI lineage: Bacteria > Bacillati > Bacillota > Bacilli > Caryophanales > Paenibacillaceae > Paenibacillus > Paenibacillus sp. Y930. The sequence goes on from NZ_JBXCIX010000008.1 coordinate 18,883, forward strand.
ACTGTGATTTTTTCAAAAACAATATTCGGTTCAGTGTAACCAATCGTGATATGGTCGAGAGTATGTCTGCAACAGCTGATCGGATTCATCAATACGAGAAAATTTATGGCGTGGATACTGTCGAGAAATTTATCGACTCAATACTCGCCATTCAAGAGCATGTTGATCCAACTATTATTAAGCCATACCAGCTAGACAAAAAACGCTATATTGAAATGGCGATGAAGGAGCAAGAAAAGCAGAGTGCACTAACTACCCCTTACTCCTCACCGTATCAGGAACTATGGGATTTGGATGTAGAAGCGAAAGCAAGAGATCAAGCGAAACGCGAAACTGCACTACAGGATGCGAAGCGGTTCCCTCCTCGCGCTGAAAAGGACTTGATCTGGTTCATCGAGGAATATTCGCCAATTTTAGACGATTGGCAGCGCGATATATTAACGATGCTGCGCGATGAGATGCTATACTTTTGGCCACAGATTGAGACGAAAATCATGAACGAAGGCTGGGCTTCCTATTGGCATCAACGCATCATTCGCGAGATGGATCTCACAAGTGAAGAAACAATTGAATTTGCTAAGCTAAATTCATCTGTCGTTATTCCATCTAAGAACACTCTTAATCCTTATTACTTAGGTTTGAAAATATTTGAGGACATAGAAAAACGTTGGGATAATCCGACTGAAGAAGAGCAGCGTCGCTTCGGGCGCACACCAGGCAAGGGGCGCGAGAAGATTTTCGAGGTGCGAGAGCTGGACTCCGATCAATCGTTCTTGCGTAATTACTTAACGAAGAATTTAGTCGATGAGCTCGATCTATACATTTTCGAGAAAAAAGGGCCCGAGTGGAAAATCACAGATAAGTCTTGGGAGCATATTCGTGATCAGCTAGTATTCTCGAAGGTTAACGGTGGATTCCCAAGCTTGCATGTCGTCGACGGTGATTATAACAGTAATGGCGAGCTTTATCTCGAGCATCAATACGAGGGCAATGAGCTTGATTTGAAGTATGTAGAGCGTACGCTGCCGCATGTGCAAAGCTTGTGGGGTAGAAACGTTCATCTACAAACGATGGTTGAAAGTAAGATGATGGTGTTTAGTTGCGTCAATGGAAAGACGACTAGAAAATTTTTGTAAGGTAATGAAAACAAGCGTAACGATGATCCATTAATCGTTACGCTTGTTTAATTAGCTACTGTATAGTATTTAAATGTGTATAAAACCCTTATAATTTGAAGAAACCTCCAGAGTAGCGAGAATCTCTCGCCACTCTGGCGGGTTTGTAACATTTTCAGTCTCTGTTTCGTTATTTAGTTAGCTAGAAACTATATTATTCATAAATCTAAACTAACTATAATATGAACATTAGAAGGTGAGTAACGAATTGAAACCAATCATCCAACTACTTCATTTCGGCTATCATCAGGCGATGAGCTGTATCTTTCCTGTTGCCATATTTGGAACTTTAGCTTTGTCTAGCGTAATACCGATACCTTTCCTTCATCGTTATGATGCTATTCTCATTGTATTGCTACTTGTTCAATACCTGATGTACCGTAGTGGGTTAGAGACGCTCGATGAGATCAAAGTCATCTGTGTTTTTCACATTATTGGGTTAGCACTAGAGTTATATAAAGTATCGATGGGGTCCTGGTCGTACCCCGAGCCTGGATATTCGAAAATATTTGGTGTCCCACTCTACAGCGGATTCATGTATGCTAGTGTTGCTAGTTTTATGTGTCAGATATGGCGTAGACTGCGAATGGATATGACTGGCTGGCCAGGTCTTACGTCTGCGACGCTGCTTGGTGGGGCGATCTATTTTAACTTCTTCACGCATCATTTCATTCCCGATTTTCGTTGGTGGTTAACTGCACTTGTATTTATCGTTTTCTGGAAAACATGGATTATCTATAATGTACAAGGAACGACTTATCGAATGCCTTTAACCGTCGCATTTGTCATTGTAGGCTTCTTTATTTGGTTAGCTGAAAATCTAGCCACCTTTTTAGGTGCTTGGAAATATCCTGATCAGCACGAAACGTGGCAAATCGTTAGTTTTAGTAAAATTAGCTCGTGGTTCCTACTTGTAATTATTAGTGTCATTATCGTTGCCCAGCTTAAGCATGTAAAAGCTAGTCGTATAGCACCAAACTCATAGATGAGCTTTTTTATGCTTAAGAGGCATTCTGCTAAGATCTCTTTTTGCATAATAATACAATCCCTCATTTCGTATCAAATGAGAGGATACAGAGGGATAAGGCAGGAACTCTAGCTATACAGGTGATTTCCTTGCTAACAGCATGGATGGATGGTGTATATGACAGTATGTATCTCTATTAGCTCTTTGCAAATTTAAACATTAATATGTATAATTATAAATATAATCATTTTTCAGACACCTAGTATTGGACCTATTGTTTAATTGGTTTCAACAGAGGTGAATACGAAGAATGGTTTTTTTATTTTCACGAGAAATAATTAGCTTATGCTTTCGCAGTGAACTTTGTTGTTTGTTGAGGAGCATATTCAAAGAAGTAACAAAAAAGTTTTTAGGAGGATTACATGCTTAAGTTTGACAATGTAAGTAAAGTTTACACTGATGGATTTGAAGCGGTGAAGTCCATCAGCTTTGAAATTCCTAAGGGGGAAATTCTTGTACTCATCGGGCCAAGTGGCTGTGGAAAGTCAACAACGATGAAAATGATTAATCGATTGGTTCCTCATACGAGTGGAAGTATCTCTATCGATGGAAAGGATATTACGAAGCTAAATAAGGCAGAGCTTCGTCGTAATATCGGTTATGTCATTCAACAGATTGGACTATTTCCGCATTATACGATTGCCAAAAACATCGCAATTGTTCCCGAGCTAAAAGGGTGGAGTAAGGACAAAATTAATGAGAGAGTAAACACTTTACTAAAAATGGTAGGACTTGCCCCAGAAATTTACGCCAATCGCTATCCTTCAGAGCTCTCTGGAGGACAACAACAGCGTGTAGGTGTAGCAAGGGCACTTGCTGCTGACCCAGATATCATTCTAATGGATGAACCGTTTGGTGCACTAGATCCAATCACAAGAGATCAGCTTCAGCAAGAATTACTTTCTTTACAGAAGAAGCTTCAAAAAACAATTATTTTTGTTACGCATGATATGGATGAAGCTCTGAAATTGGGCGATCGAATCGCGATCATGAGAGACGGAGATTTACTTCAGTTAGATACACCTGAGAAAATATTACACGAACCCGCTTATGGGTTTGTAGAGGAATTCATTGGGAAGCATCGGATGATCCAAAATCCGGAGCTTATGCCGATTACTGATGTGATCGCAGATAAGGTTACGAAAACGCTTCCTAATCGTTCACCAGAGAGAGCCCTTGCTCATATGCGACAACATCGCACGAACACATTAATCGTTGCAGATGATGATGATGTACTTATGGGAATCATATCGGCTAATGATCTTATGGCGCAAATTGGTCATATTAAAACGGTTGAGGAAATTATGGTTTCTCCAGAGCCTTATTTGACCGATTCAGCAAGTGCTAAAGATGCGATCATCGCCATGTCGGAGGCAAAATTGGGAATTGTTACCGTCGTTAATGATAAGAACAAAGTAATAGGCGTTGTTACAAGAGGAACACTACTCTCCGCATTATCTAGTCAATGGATAGAAATGGAGGGTCAATCATGAGAGATTTATCACTATGGGCACAGCTTGTTCAGCAATTTGAAATGCGTTGGCAAGATTTGATTGCTGCTACGTTTACACATATAGAGCTTGTACTAATATCTATGGTACTTGCTATATGCGTTGGGATTCCCTTAGGTATACTCGTCACACGTGTTCCTAAATTAGCAACTTTAGTCTTGGGTGGAGCTGGTATGCTTCAGACGATTCCAAGCTTGGCAATGCTAGGGTTTATGATCCCGATATTTGGAATTGGAATTAAAACGGCAATCGCTGCATTGTTTTTATATTCATTGCTGCCGATTATTCGTAACACATATACAGGAATTAAAGACGTGGATAAATCCACAATTGAGGCAGCTAAAGGTATGGGGCTTACGAGTAGACAGGTTCTATTCAGAGTAGAATTGCCATTGTCTCTTTCAGTGATCATGGCAGGTATTCGTACCGCTGCTGTCATTAATGTCGGTACGGCTACGCTTGCTGCTTTTATCGGCTCTGGAGGATTAGGTGACTTTATATTTCTAGGGATTACGCGGGGATTAGATGCTCTTGTACTACTCGGAGCAATACCTGCTGCTATTTTAGCAATTATACTAGAGATTTTACTTAGTGCTCTTGAACGTTGGACAACACCGCGAGGTTTGAAAATTAAGGGGGAAAAATAAAATTGAAAAATTATAGGATTATTACTTTAATGATATCCATTGTACTTGTTGTTACGCTTGCTGCATGTTCGAGTGGAGATGAAAGGTCACTAACTGTCGGTTCAAGAAATAATACTGAAAGCATCATACTTGCGAACATTATGGGACAGTTAATTTCAGCCAAAACGGACATTAAAGTCATTAATAAAGATAATTTAGGAGGCTCCAACGTACTTTGGAATGCTGTTCTCAAGGATGAGATTCAATTGATTCCTGATTATTCTGGCACAATCGTCGCTAACTACTATCAAGAGCCTACCGGGACTGCAGAGGAAACATTAGAGAGTACCAAAAGATTGATTGATCAAGATGGTTTAACCGCATTTAACGCGTTTGGCTTTAATAACACTTACACATTAGCTATAGCTGAGTCCGTTGCTGAAGAGCATAATATAAAGACGTTCAGTGATTTCGTCAGTATTTCAGATACGTTTACATTTGGTGCTGTGTTTGAGTTTTTGGATCGTCCCGATGGATTCCCAGGTTTTCAGGAGGAATACGGAATTGAATTCAAGGAAGTTAAAGGAATGGATCACGGCATGATGTACCGTTCGTTCCAATCAGGAGATGTGGATGTCATTAATTCATACTCAACGGATGGACAGCTTCAAATATATGATCTGAGAGTACTTGAAGATGATAAGTCTTACTTTCCACCATACCACGCTCTTCCGATTATTAGAAAAGATGCATTGGAAAAATACCCCGAACTCAATGAAGTGCTGGCACTGCTAGAAAATCAAATCGATGAAGAAGCCATGCAAATATTGAATGCAAAAGTAGATAATGATGCTATGCGAGCAGATGATGTTGCGAAGGAATATTTAAAGGAAGTAGGCTTAATTGACTAACTTTTAAAAGGTATGAAATTATAAGCTGCAGAGTAAAAGCTACAATATGAAAGCTAATCCTTAAAGGTGCTTAGGCGCCTTTAAGGATTAGCTTTTTCACTATTGACGACTCCTATATCCACTAGAATGCCTTTCGACCCTAAATTTCACAAATAACAGCTTCTACATCATTCTACAAACATACATATCTACAAATCAATCTCCACCATCGACTGGGCAAGCACCGGGTGATCGGTAATGATGCCATCGACGTCGAACTTCAATACTTCCTTCATATTCTGTTTACTATTCACTGTCCACACCCATATTTCCCGTCCAGAGGCATGTGCGCGCTTTACGAGCTCCTTCGTTAGCATCGTCTGCTCAATCGTATAGAAATCAATATCTAATGCCGATAAGTCACCGAGCGCAAAATAAAGAATTTGACCAATCTTAATCTCTGGTGCACTTTCGCGAATTTGGTGCAGTGTATAACTGTCAAATGACTGAATATAAACGTCTTCCTCCATCTCGAACGTTTTCACAAGCTTGACAACTTCCCGCGCAAGCTCATCGCCTGCTCCATATGGCTTTAGATCGATTAATAGCTTAATCTGATCTTGCGCTTCCTTTAACGCTTCACTTAGCATCGCAATATGAACCGGTTCCTTGTTCACATCGATCCCAATCGTGAGCCTACTAAGCTCTTCATAAGTAAGATCGGATACTCTTGCCGATACTCCAGCGAGCCGTTCCAAATTGTAATCATGATGTAAGACAACCACTCCGTCCTTTGTCAATTGGACGTCCAGCTCCACCGATTGGATCCCTTTCTCAATAGCTGCCACAATCGACGGAAGCGAATTTTCTGGTGCGCTTTCTACATCGCCCCGATGTGCTGATATAAGCACATTCCATTTCGCATAAACAAGGCTATCATTCGCCTTAAATCCAACGAATATTGCTAGTCCTATATAAATAACGGCTGTCGTTGCATACAACGTCCGCGTCCGTTCTCTTTTCTGCAAATAAGCTGTAATACGACGCTCGAAATTTCCAAACCGACTTAGAAATATCGTTAGCGTATTCCGTAGCTTCATCCCCTTCTGACGACCAAAATAGTAGAATAACCTCGTTAGAAAAATAATATTAACCGGCATAAGCAGCAATGCAAACATATACGTCAATATCGTCGATAACGTCAAAGAATAATGATTCGTGAATATTTTAAGCACATTAATATCTAGCCATGACGGTAAGTAAGAAAGTGAAGAAATGACGACAAAGCCTGTGCCCAGCACTAAACTATTAATTAAAAATAGCCACAGAAAAATCTGTAAACGCTTCCCTCGTGTCAATGCCAAGCTATTACGAATGGCCTCGACAATCTTGCAGCCTTCTAATACGATAAAATGTAGCACAAAGATTCCACGCAGCACCATGTATAATGCAGCGATAAGTATTAATACATACACAAAAATCATCGTATAAGAAATATCCAACACTTGGTTTTGCAGAAATATAGAAACGTTAAATAATTTATAAAACGATGCCGATAATGGCGAATTAATAAATGGAATAAGGACAAGTAATATTATAAATAACTGAAAAATACCGAAGCCTAATAGCCTTGGTGTCTGGCGCAATGTAGTTAGCAATGCATCTAAAATCGCTATATCTTTACCAAAGTAGCGTTGCTGAACCAATATAATGAGTACACATAGTTCAATAAATAGCGCAAAGGACGCGACCAGCCCTATAATAATTAGTCCAAAAACACCTTCAAAGGTAAGTCCGAGCAAGTAGACCTCGTCGTTCAGCAACGAGCCCGAACCAACAACCTTTAATATCCGATTGAAAATAAAAGCAATAATTGGAATGACGATGAAGCTCGTAAGCAGCATATATATATATTCGAAAATTAGTAGCTTGGGATACGTTCTCCGAAAATCACGAATACTTTTACTTATCATCCTAAGCATACTATTCACCCTATTCATCAAAATTGTTATAGTCTTATTATACGCTCTTATCTGCTATGATGCATCTAGCAGACTGCCCAGTAATGGTCGTTCCTGCTAATTCAGAGCATGATTAGTAGTCAGAATTGTACAAGTATCCATGCTAAACCGAATTCCTAGACCTGAAAAGTCGCGCAAAATTTGTCTAGATCGTTCAGCGTCCATCAGCTATAGTGAAATTATTAAGGTTGCCGAACCAACTTACATCGTTATTATACGCCATGCATGGCGTACAATAAATAAGCAGGATGACAATGTCATCCTGCTTATTTATTACTATTAGCCGATCATTTTATTGACTGCACTTACTAATGCCTTCACTGAAGAAGTCATAATGTCAACATGAATGCCACTGCCCCAATACATCGTTCCGTCCGCTGCTGTAATTCCGATATAGGAAACCGCTTGAGACTTAGATCCAACATCTAGCGCATGCTCTTTGTAAGTGAGATTAGAGAAGCTTATACCTAGATTTGTTTGCAATGCATTACTAATCGCATCAAGTCGACCATCGCCAGTACCTGTTAGCTCCAATGTTTCGCTGTTTTTAATCACTTGTACAACCGTTTGGAAATCATCAGATTTGGAGAAATGATAATTCACAAATTCAATTGGCGCTTTAATATTTACATATTCCTCTTTGAAAATGTTATATATTTCTTCTGGCATAATTTCTTTGTTCAAGCGATCGGATATATCTTTAACCTTGTAGCCGAAGTTTTCACGCATTTTCTGCGGAAGGTCCAACCCATAATTTTGTTGCAATAAGTAGCCAATACCACCTTTACCAGATTGGCTATTAATGCGAATAATATCACCTTCATATTGTCTACCAATATCTAGTGGATCAATCGGCAAGTAAGGAACTGACCAATATTGGCGATCTTCTTCTTCACGCCATTTCATCCCTTTTGCAATGGCATCTTGGTGAGAACCAGAAAATGCAGTAAATACAAGCTCGCCTGCATACGGATGTCGTTCATTAACTGTCATCTTCGTTAATCTTTCGTACACTGTACGAATTTCCGGAAGTTTTTCAAAGTTCAATTGAGGATCAACACCATGAGAATACAGATTCAATGCAAGCGTAATGATATCCACATTACCCGTTCTTTCCCCATTACCGAATAATGTTCCTTCCACTCTTTGTCCACCAGCAAGAAGTGCAAGCTCAGTATCGGCAACTCCAGTTCCACGATCATTATGTGGATGCAGTGATATAATGACATTCTCACGATATTTCATATTTTCGCTCATATACTCGATTTGACTAGCATAGACGTGAGGCATAGACATTGATACCGTAACAGGCAAATTCATAATTACTTTATTGTCTGCCGTCGGTTGCCATACATCAAGCACCGCATTACAAATATCTAGCGCAAACTCGATCTCAGTACCTGTAAAGCTTTCAGGTGAGTATTGGAACTGGAAGTTACCTTCCGTTTCTGCTGCACATGTTTTCAGCAACTCAGCACCTGTCACGGCAATATTAATAATCTCTTCTTTGGACTTTCTGAATACTTGCTCACGTTGAGCAACGGAAGTCGAGTTATATAGATGAACAACTGCTCTTGGAGCACCCTTCAATGATTCAAATGTCTTTCTAATAATATGCTCTCTTGCTTGTGTTAACACTTGAATCGTTACATCATCAGGGATCAAGTTTTGCTCAATTAGTGTACGTAAAAATGTAAACTCAGTTTCTGATGCTGCTGGGAAACCTACTTCAATTTCTTTAAATCCAATTTTTACTAGTAATTTGAAATATTCAAGTTTTTCTTCTAAATTCATAGGAACGATTAGCGCTTGGTTACCATCTCTTAGATCAACGCTACACCATGTCGGTGCTTCAGTAATGTATTCTTTTTGCGTCCATTTCAAGCTCGACACAGGTGGCATAAAATAACCTTTAGTATACTTATCGTAATTTTTCATCGTAATAACCATCCTTTTTCTCTAATTTGTTCCTAACCATTCATTGTAAAATTACATTATAAAAACACAAAAAAGTCTTCCATCTCCAAAAATAGAGACGAAAGACTTGTCATCTTACGCGGTACCACTCCAATTCATACCTGTTGGTATGCTCTTAGCGGATTATGACATGACGTCATATATCCTCCTATTGATAACGGTTAGGCTCCGGCTTCACCTACATACTACAAGTTCAGTGAGCAACTCCAAGGCTAGTTCAGAAGTTCTTTACAGCTGTTTCGCACCTACCAACAGCTCTCTGAGTGTTCAGAAAATCTTACTGTTCCTCTTCAAAGTATTTAACTATTATTAATCATTCTAATACATATGCCCCTAATTTATCAAGTGTATTCAAAAAGATTCTTCTTGGGGTTGTTCAATACGCAGACTTTAATAACGATATCTTATATTAACTTGAAGGCGTGAACTAATATGTTATGATGAACAAGATAAACTGATTGAGATACTTACGGAGGTTGTCATGAAAACTGAAAAAGAAAAAATGTTAAATGGTGAGCTGTATCTTGCTTCTGATCCCGAATTGCTACGAGATAGAGATCATTCACGCAGACTAACTCGATTATTCAATCAATCGCTTGAAAGCGAAGGACAATTGCGAACAGAACTACTGAAAGAACTATTTGGTTCCACAGGAGAATCTTTGTACATAGAACCAACTATCCGTTGTGATTATGGATACAATATTCATATCGGCGAAAACTTCTACGCTAACTTCGATTGCGTATTTTTGGATGTATGTGAAATCCGTATTGGTGATAACTGCTTTATCGCACCAGGAGTACATATCTATACAGCTACTCACCCGCTTAATGCAAAGCTTAGAATTACAGGTGCGGAATATGGTAAGGCTGTATCAATTGGTCATAACGTCTGGATTGGTGGAAGATCTGTTATTAACCCTGGAGTTACAATCGGCAACAATGTAGTCGTCGCTTCAGGATCAGTTGTAACTAAGGATGTACCCGATAATGTTGTCGTTGGTGGAAATCCTGCGAGAATCATTAAGCAGATAGAACAATAACTGCAAGCATACAAGGCAACGATCTCCATAAAAGAGGTCGTTGCCTTGTTTGTTATCATTGTAATGTAATTTCTTATCTGAACATCGTTCCGAAGACTTAATTAATTTAAGATAAGGCAAGACCTAAGGAACCTAATATCAATACAAATACTACAACATAGAGGATAGTAATAATTGCCGCCCATATTAATGCTGCCTTAAAATAATTGGCTTTAGAAGGATTTCCCCCACCAAATGCCCATACAAACATCATCACGATATTTACGATAGGAATAATTAAAATTAACATTGTAAGTAACCAATCTTTCACGCTAACAACTGGCGCTACTTGCTCTTGCACTATGTATTGCGGGGGATATCCAGGCTGTTGTTGATATCCTTGTTGACCTGTTTCTTGCATATCATCACGTCCTTCATTTTATTAACGTTCATACACAAAAACGTAATTTTATAACTATGAGTGTCAACTATTTCTTATCATAGTGGACAAACCCTATAAATTTTATTGATGAGTATGACCAAGGAACATATTACAATGGTTACATTTATTAGTCAATAAGAATTGTTGGAAAATATATGCTTATTCACTCCAACTCTTGGAGTATACAATATTGCTTACTAGTAAATTTTCATAGATAGGAAGATTACTATAAACAAGTTATACTGAGGTGACATAACCCTATACACTCCATACCATCTGAAGGGAGTATTGTCATGCCTACGAATTTACCTTATGAAACGTATGGTTTTCGCTTCAATAACTATGCGAATATTCATCTACCACTCTGTCATCTCTTTGCCGTTGGTCATGATAATATTAATATTACACATGAACAATACCGTTGGCATGGGTTAGAGCGTCAGGATGGTCCGCTGCTACTGTTCCAATATACACTTGACGGTAACGGTCATTTAGATATTGGCCAACAATCGTTAAAAATCCAGTCGCATCAAGCTTTTCTAACCGAAATTCCTAGTGATCATTGCTACTACTATGATCCACAGCAAGAGGGCTGGCATTTCTACTTTATTCTCATCCGACCGCATACAATTCTTCCATTTTGGAACGAAATTGTGCAATTTCTTGGACGCACGCCTACTTTACCGCCTAATAGTAAGCCGATTCAAATATTAGAGGAGATTATCTCAGCAGCTCACTCAGGCTTTATTACTGATGAATATGTCGCCTCTGCTTATGTATATTCCTTTGTTATTGAACTAAGAAAGTATGCGGAGTCGTCTCCCATTCCAAAGCAACTACCGGCTTCGATTACTGCGGCTGTACAATATATTGATCAGCATTATCAGAATATGATCGGGCAAGAGGAGCTTGCTAATCAGCTTGGCTTATCCAAGTATCAATTCATCCGAACATTTACGAAATATATGGGTGTCACGCCGAACGATTACTTGAATAGAAAGAAGATTGAAAACTCACTAACATTGCTATTGTCCACTACTCATTCTCTAGATTATATCGCACAGGAAGTCGGCTATTCTTCGGCAAGCTACTATATTAGAGTCTTCCGCAAATTAATCGGTCAAACTCCCGCTTCAATTCGTTCAACAAAGCATCAGCTACAGTATGATAAGTTTTATTTCAAGTGAACCTCCCCCCACTTAATTTACAACGAAATTTAAGTAGGGCATCCAGCACAACTTTTCATTAAAGTTGTCCAGTAATACATCTGCAATATTGTGCTATTGAAGTATCTAATTTATCGTATTCATAAGCTCCCATTCCGATTAAGATTAGATCAATAATGTATTATTCATTAATTCATATTGAGCAACTTATCGGAGGGATATCGAATGGATCATCGTCTTTTCTCCCCTACTCCGCCTATGGGCTGGAATAGCTGGGATTGTTATGGAGCAGCAGTAACGGAAGCTGAAATTCGTGGAAATGCTGAGTATATGGCTGAGCATTTATTATCATCTGGATGGGATACGATCGTTGTCGACATCCAATGGAGTGAGCCTGGGGCTGTATCATCCCAGTATAGACAGTTCGTGCCACTAGAAATGGATGAGTTTTCACGTCTCATTCCCGCAGTTAACCGTTTCCCATCAGCAGCTAATGGACAAGGCTTCAAGCCTTTGGCTGATTATGTACACGGTCTTGGCTTGAAATTCGGTATTCATATTATGCGTGGTATTCCGCGCCAAGCCGCACATCAGAATACAGCGATTAAAGGGTCAACTGCTACCGCTAGACAAATCGCTTCTGCTAATTCTATTTGTCCATGGAATACAGATATGTACGGTGTCGATGCTACTCAAGAAGGTGCTCAGCAATATTACAATTCTTTGTTCGAGTTATATGCTAGCTGGGGCGTAGACTTTATTAAAGTCGATGATATCGCTGCTTCACGCCTATATGATATTCATCTTCCTGAAATCGCCTTAATTCAAAATTCGATCCAGCATTGCGGCAGGCCGATGATACTAAGTCTTTCTCCAGGTCCAGCACCACTAGAGCATGCGGGCTTCCTATCTACGCACGCCAATATGTGGCGTATGACGGATGATTTCTGGGATCACTGGTCTTTGCTGCTTGATATGTTCGATCGCTGTGAGAAATGGCAAGGTAAGTCTGGCAACGGCAACTGGCCTGATTGTGATATGCTTCCATTAGGACATATTGGCATACGCTCCGTTGATGGTGGCGGTGCAGACAGATGGACTCGCTTTACGAAGGATGAGCAAGTTACAATGATGTCACTATGGGGTATTTTCCGTTCTCCGCTATTCTTCGGCGGCGAGCTTCGTGATAATGATGAGTGGACACTGAATTTGATTACGAACAAACATATTATAGAGATGAATCAACACTCTGCAAACGCCCGCCTGTACTCTCGTACGAGCAATTGTATCGTCTGGACAGCAGAAGGTGCTAATGGTTCTCGCTACGTCGCTATTTTCAATATTGGTGAGGAAGAGCTTACTACTGAACTTGGTACAAATATGAACGATTGGTCGAGCTATTCACAAGTAATCGAAGCATGGGAGAATACTAAGATCGTCGCTAAAGATGCTAAGTCGTTTGCGATCCCAGCACATGGTGCAAAAGTCTTCCAGTTATTGAAGTAAATTCGTCTCTTCATATTTACTGACCTGTTACATTACAAAAACGAGCTAGCCTATACGTCATGAGAATGAGCGTAGGCTAGCTTGTTTTGCTGTGAGTCGAATGTGGTGCACCATCGGGCATAATATACATGGAACTCCATTCCAGTGTGTATTACTGCTTTTACGGACTTTCTAGTACAGGGACTCTAATTTTAGAGTCTATTGCTGCTTTCGTGGCTCTTCCACCAATTTGGCCTCATGCTGCACAATTACGCTCCTCTAACGATTCAGCAGACTACCGACATAACGCAGTAATTCATTGGAGCATACTGGGCAATAGCCGTGCTCTTCCATAAGCCGTGCGGATACTTCATTAATACGTTTCAATTGACTCTCATCTGGAGTTTTAGTTGAAGTTGTAATTTTTACGATATCTTTCAGATCAGTAAATAACTTTTTCTCAACTGCTTCACGTAATCGTTCATGGCTAGTGAAATCAAACTTCTTCCCTTTACGAGAATAAGAAGAGATACGAATAAGAATCTCTTCGCGGAACGCCTTCTTTGCATTTTCACTAATGCCAATCTGTTCTTCAATAGACCGCATCAGACGCTCATCCGGGTCCATCTCTTCACCAGTAAGTGGATCTTTGATCTTCGCCCAATTGCAATAAGCTTCAATATTATCTAAGTAATTTTCAAACAATGTTCGTGCTGATTCCTCGAATGAATAGACAAATGCTTTCTGAACTTCTTTCTTCGCAAGATCATCATACTCTTTGCGAGCTACAGAAATAAAATTCAAATAACGCTCTCTTTCCTCCTTCGTGATCGAGGCATGCTGATCCAGCCCATCCTTCATTGCCCGCAATACATCAAGCGCATTAATACACTCCATATCACCTTTAATTAACGCACTTGAAATACGGTTGATAACATAACGAGGATCGATGCCTGACATACCCTCTTCTGCATACTCCGTTTGCATTTCTTTAAGATCAGCATCCTTGAAGCCTTCGACCTCTTGACCATCATACATACGCATCTTCTTCACAAGGTCCATACCTTGCTTCTTCGTTTCCTTCAGACGTGTAAGGATCGAGAAGATGGCGGCCGCACGGAGAGCATGTGGCGCGATATGCACATGCTTCATATCACTCTCTGATATAAGCTTATTATAAATTTTCTCTTCTTCCGTAACATTTAAATTATATGGAATAGGCATAACAATCATTCTGGATTGTAGTGCTTCGTTCTTTTTATTACTAATAAAAGATTTATACTCTGTTTCGTTCGTATGAGCAATGATAAGCTCATCAGCCGAAATGAGAGCAAATCTCCCCGCTTTGAAGTTTCCTTCTTGCGTCAAGCTAAGTAAATTCCACAAAAACTTCTCATCGCATTTCAACATTTCTTGAAATTCCATAATGCCACGGTTCGCCTTATTCAGCTCACCATCAAAGCGATAGGCCCTTGGATCAGACTCCGATCCATACTCTGTAATTGTTGAAAAATCTATACTACCCGTCAGATCTGCAATATCTTGAGACTTCGGATCAGAGGGACTGAACGTGCCAATACCTACTCGATCATCTTCGGAAATAAATACTCGCTCTACTCGAACTTCTTCAATATTACCATTATACTGTTCCTTCAATCTCATCTGACAGCTAGGGCATAAATTGCCTTCAATTCTGGCACCTAGACTCGCTTCTACTTCATGTCTTAATTCTTGTGGAATAAGATGTAACGGTTCTTCGTGCATTGGGCAACCTTCGATGGCGTAGACAATACCTTTCTCCGATCGCGAAAAGTTCTCTAATCCTCGCTTTAACATTGTTACTAATGTTGACTTACCACCACTTACGGGACCCATTAATAACAGAATACGCTTTCTCACATCTAATCGTCGTGCCGCAGAATGGAAATATTCTTCTACCAACTTTTCTACAGCTCGATCGAGCCCAAATATTTCCTCTTCAAAAAACTTATACTTTTTCTGACCATTTTTAACTTCGACCCCATGCGATTCAATCATCTCATACACTCTGGAATGCGCAGTCCTCGCAGGAGAGACATCATTTTTCAATATTTCTACATACTCTCTAAATGTACCTGACCATGCTAATTGATCACTCTCTGCCTGATACTCTGATATACGTTTGAAAATATCCATCCTTTGCCTCCTCCCAATCACATCAGACACCTACGTGATCTATCTTCTCCGCTCTGGGAGATCGTTAACATCAACAAGCAGAACCTGTAACATAGTTCTATTGTATGCTTGTTATTGTAGGATATTGCCCATTATTTTACCGAAAACATTTATATACGAATTAACTACCTTTGCTATAATAGAGCTATTATTGTTGAACTAAGGAGTAATTTGAAATGGCAATTGCAAAAGAAGAGGAATTGTATGATCCCATTAAGCGCTACTTTGTTCATAAGGGATTTGAAGTTAAAGCGGAAGTGAATCACTGCGATCTTGTCGCCATTCACCCCGATACAGAAGAAACTATTATTGTAGAAATGAAAAAAACGTTCAATCTTGCATTACTTCTGCAAGGTGTTGAACGTCAAAGACTAGGTGCTCAAGTTTATTTGGCCATAGAGCGCAATCGCAAAAAATCAGGTGCGGTCAATCAACGATATGGGGATCTAACAGAGCTCTGTCGTAGACTCAATATTGGACTTATAACTGTAACCTTCTATAAGACCAAACCAGCTGTTGTTGAAATATTATGTTTGCCCGAAGATGAGCCGATTCGATATCAGCGTGTGCGCAAAGGCAAGCGCCTGCTTCAGGAATTCAAAGAGCGTAGCGGTGATTATAATGTTGGTGGTAGCCATGCTCGAAAGCTGGTCACATCGTACCGTGAGAAAGCACTTCGCTGTGCCCTCTCACTGCAACAACTAGAAATATCATCTCCCAAAAACCTTAGCACACATTGTGGTGTTGCCAATGTACCGACTATATTGCGACATAATTACTATGGGTGGTTTGATAAAATTGAGCGTGGCAAATATACGTTAACGGAAGCTGGACATGCTGCAATAGTAGAATATGAAGAAGTGATCCATGGCTGGACTAATTCCTTGCTGTAAATTGACCTACCAATTCATCTAATTCCTTCACTAACGTTGCAATATGCTCCGTATTTATTGATTCTAGCTGAACATCGATAGATGTATCATCTGCATGGTCTAGTTGTATTACTTGTTCACGTAATACGGCGAAGGCTTGTTGCTCCTGCAACAATGCTTTTAGTAATAATTTGCTAGGAAGTCCTTTAGGTAATTGGATAGCAATTAGCTCTTTATCATTTGAGCTTCTTTTGCCGATTTTCAAAAACTTACTTGCTTCACAGTGTTCGAGAAATCTCGTCGATTTATTATCATTGTTACGTACGTCATCTCGTTCACTATGCGACTTTTGAAGCTCAGTTTTTTCCACTCGTTCTTGATCACCAGATATATTTCGCATTGGAATAGAAGTAATATGCTCATTATCCAATTTTTCAGTGCTTTGTTCTAAAGCTGTACTCTGGGCTTTAATTAATTTCTTAGCCGTGTTTGAACCTTTACTAGATTTCTTTCCCTCTGGATTTACAATAGCTTTCTTTTTACCTTTACCAGAGCTTGTATTTTTCTTTGAGGTATTCATTCGTACCGAGTCCTTATCTTTATGCTGCTCTTTTCTTTTCAAACTATGCACCTTCCTTCACTACTATACTCATATCCGAAATGTGCTCAATATGTTCTTAATTTTTGAAGTTTTCTTTTTTGCACACGTTGGTTATAATAGGTATTAGTTAACGGAGGTGCTTATACCATGAATTTCTGGATTGTTATTACTGTTCTTGTTTTATTTCTTGCAGCTATTATGACTAGTTCATATAATGAAGATAAAACAAGTGGACTCTAGGCCTTCAACACAAAAAAGCAGCGATCGTCTCTTTAGGAGAAAATCGCTGCTTTTTTGTTAATTACATTGAATAGAATATACTAATTTTTAAGTAGATTCATTTCAGTCATGCATGCTTCACATACATATCTTTCTTTGAAGTCAACGACTTCGACCATAGAACCACAGAATACGCATTTAGGACGATATCTTTCTAAGATAATATGATCTCCCTGTACAAAAATTTCAACAGGGTCACCTTCATTCATCAGATAACGCTTGCGAAGTGATTTGGGTAGGACAATACGTCCTAGCTGATCCACTTTTCTTACCACGCCTGCCGGTTTCATTCTTTCACCTCTCTTATGTCGAATAAATTTGCAAGTAATTTCGAGAGAAAACCATGCTTTAAACTATTTCGACACGTAGTTACAAATTCCTGCAAATATGAAATAAATATTTATATTATTTTTACAGTAAATTCGGAAAATCATTTTGTCTTAATGCTTCGTACAATATACATGCTGCTGAATTAGATAAATTCAATGATCTTACTGCATCTGTCATCGGCATTTTAATACAATACTCAATATTATTATAAATTAATTCTTCCGGCAATCCTTTCGTTTCTTTACCAAAAACGATAAAATCTCCATCTTGATAAGTGATATCAGAATACATTTTCCGAGCTTTTGTACTCGCATAATAGAAATTAGCGGTAGCATATTTTCCACGTAATTCAGCGAATGAATCATAATACTGAATATTCACAGCATGCCAATAATCTAAGCCTGCGCGCTTTAATTGTTTATCATCAGTGCTGAAGCCAAGTGGACGTACAAGATGCAAATGCGCCCCTGTAGCAGCACATGTACGTGCAATATTGCCTGTATTGGCCGGAATTTCTGGTTCGACTAAAACGATATGAAATGCCATTATTATTCTCCGTTCTCTTTCGTATTCATATTCTGTTAACAAACTCTCCACATTTTACATCAATTTTACAGAACGTTAATTCTGAGGTTATTGTTCTCCTTCATACTTAAGCTAATAATAAAAAGTTTAGCTTTCCTTCCGATGTACTTTTCATTGCAAGAAGAATATCGAGAAGCTATAAAAAGTTTAAGGAGTGTTACTATGCAAAAGAAGATTTTAATTGTTGATGACGAACCTTCAATTTCTAAATTGATTGAATTCAACTTAAAGCTTGCTGGCTTTGAAGTTCTCTGCGTTGCCGATGGCGAAGCAGTATTTCAATCTTTACGAGTATTTCGTCCTGACTTAATTATACTTGATCTAATGCTTCCGAAAATGAATGGAATTGAAGTTTGCCGTATTTTACGCAATCAAAATAATGCTGTTCCTATTATAATGCTTACTGCACTACATGATATCGCCGATAAAATTAATGGACTAGATAATGGCGCTGATGACTATATGACTAAACCATTTAGTCCACAAGAATTAATCTCACGTATTACAGCTATTTTCCGTAGATTAGATACTTTACCAGGTTTAAGTAAAGAACAACAATTTCAGATTGGTTCATTGAATATTTGGGCTGATCAACGTGAAGTATTTCTGAACGAACAACTCATTGAACTGACACCGAAAGAATTCGAGTTATTACTATTCCTCTGTAAGCATGAAGGAAAAGTGTTAAGCCGTCAACAATTGCTTCATGGCGTTTGGGACTACCACTTCTTGGGCGATACACGTATTGTTGATGTGCATATCAGTCATCTTCGCGACAAAATCGAACGCAACGCACGTAATCCGGAATATATTACAACGATCCGCAACGTTGGCTATAAGCTGCAGCCACCCAAAGTGAGCACTAGCTCATTTGCCTAGTAGGGGTAGTTCAAAAAACAGACTTTGATAACGATGTTATGCTAACGTAGATTACTCGACATCGAATATGAAGCGAACTTGGAAAGTACGGTTCGCATGTACCAATAACGTACACTTGCGCTTCCATCTTTCTCAAGTAGCGCTTCATCTTCTCGGTTCTGAAAGCCCGCTTTTTGAACCTTTATTGGAAAGGTAGTTCAAAAAACGGACTTTTTGAACGTATAAAAATATTATCCTTATGTTCGCACAGAAAGACCGCTCTATCTCATACGAGATTGGAGCGGTCTTTGTTGCATTTCTATTAGTATAAAAGTTCAAAAAGTTCTCCTCCGAATCAACTTCGGGGCAATCGCATCGTGATCACGTGCGGACATTTTGAATTACCTTATGAGTTATTAGCTTGGAACTGCTTCATTAAGTTGACCAATGCCTCACAGCTCTCTAGAGGAACCGCATTGTACGTTGAAGCACGAAGTCCACCTACATCACGGTGACCTTTCAAGCCTACAAAACCAGCAGCCTCAGATTCTTTGATGAATTGCTTCTCAAGCTCCTCGTTAGCAATACGGAACGTAATATTCATAGCAGAACGATTTTCTTTATTAGCACATCCAACATAGAAACCATTACTTTCATCGATTACATCGTAAATAAGTTTTGTTTTATTAAGGTTGAACTGCTCAAGAGCTTCAAGCCCACCTTTTTCTTTGATCCATTTCAATACTAGTCCAACCATGAAAACACCAAAGGATGGTGGTGTATTGTATAGAGAATTCGCTTTTGCATGTGTATCGTAGCGGAACATCGCTGGAATTGATTTCGGGCTTTCAGCAATTAAATCTTCACGTACGATAACTACTGTAACACCTGAAGGTCCAAGGTTTTTTTGTGCACCAGCATAGATCATACCGAATTTACTTACATCGACAGGACGACTCAAAATATCACTAGACATATCGGCAATTACTGGTACGCCATCAAATTCAGGGAAGCTTTGGAATTGAACGCCACCAATTGTTTCATTCGTAGTAATGTGCACATAAGCAGCATTGCCTGGAACATTTATCTCAGCAGCCTCAGGCATACGCATATAATTATCTTCTTTCGTAGAAGCAACAATAACAGCTTCACCTACGACAGAAGCTTCCTTGTAAGCCTTACCAGCCCACGCACCTGTATCTACATAAGCGCCAACTTTACCTTCGGAAAGAAGATTCATTGGAATCATCGCAAATTGTGTACTTGCGCCGCCTTGAAGAAATAATATTTTGTAGTTAGATGGAATGTTCATTAGCTCACGAAGTACATCTTGCGCCTCTTGATTTACTTTTTCATAAAGAGCGCTTCGGTGTGACATTTCCATAATAGACATGCCTGCACCTTCATAATCAACAAATTGAGCTTGAGCCTGCTCTAATACTTCTAAAGGAATTGCAGCAGGACCAGCATTAAAATTATAAGCACGTGTCATTAACTTTCATCCTCTCTGATTACACCATCAATATCTTAAACTATATCAATTTTACTACATTCCTTCAAGTAAAATCATCGTGTTTAAATGATAAAGTCGAACGTATTCCAAGTTTCATCAACAAACATTCGGATTTTAAGGTATATAACGCAATAATAGATAGTTATTGTGGTGAATATTCACTCTTCTATATGATTTAATAAGTATACCAAAATTCTCAGCATTATACTGTTACTGTTTTGTGAATCTTTTCACAAATGTAATTCTACTCTCATCGTTCGTTGGCTTTGAGTCTGAACATAAAAAAGCTGCCTACTAACAATTTCTCGTCAGTAAAGCAGCTTTCTTCTATATCCCAAAAGGACTATTTTTACTTCGTACTAACGAATTAGCAACCGAAGTATAGGTTAAATTCATGCGGATGAATACGGATTGCCACTTGTTTTGCTTCAGAACGTTTCAAAGCAATGTAGCTAGCAATTAACTCTTCAGAGAATACTCCATTTTCAGTTAAGAAATCAGAATCAGACTCAAGAGCGTCAAGCGCTTCTTCTAAAGAAGCTGGAACACTACGAATTTCTTTCTTCTCTTCTTCCGGAAGATCGTAGATGTTTTTATCGAATGGTCCAAAACCAAGAGCAACTGGATCAAGACCTTTTTTGATACCATCTAGACCTGCAAGTAACATAGCTGCAAATGCAAGATATGGATTAGCAGTAGTATCAGGAGTACGGAACTCAACACGACAGCCTTTAGGCGATACTGCTGCAATCGGAATACGAACTGCTGCAGAACGGTTACCTTTAGAGAATACCAAGTTTACAGGTGCTTCATAACCTGGTACTAGACGTTTAAAGGAGTTTGTACTTGGGTTAGTAATAGCGATAAGCGCAGGTGCATGTAGTAAAATACCCGCGATATAACTCATTGCCAATTTACTCATATTACCATAAGCGCCTTTTTCGTAGAACAACGGCTCATCGCCATTGAAGATCGACGAGTGAACATGCATACCACTACCATTATCGCCAAATAGCGGTTTAGGCATAAATGTAGCAACTTTACCCCATTGTTTTGCAACGTTTTGTACAATGTATTTATATTTTAGAAGGTTGTCAGCTGTTTTTGTTAAAGTATCGAAACGGAAGTTAATTTCAGCAGAACCTGCTGTTGAAACTTCATGGTGATGACGTTCAACGCGAAGACCTGCTTCTTGCATAGCACGAACCATTTCAGAACGAATATCTTGTTGAGCATCCGTTGGAGCAACTGGTACATAGCCACCTTTAACGCCAACTTTGAATCCAAGGTTACCGCCTTCTTCTTTGCGTCCAGTGTTCCAAGCAGCTTCCTCGGAATCTACAGAGTAATGAGAAGAGTGCATGTCATTGCCGAAACGAACATCATCAAAAATGAAGAATTCTGATTCCGGAGCGAAGTACGCTGTAGTTCCAACACCAGCAGTTTGTAAATATTCCTCTGCTCTTTGAGCAATACTACGTGGGTCACGATCATAACGCTCACCATTTGGCAAATGAATGTTACACATGATGTTAAGTGTTAGATGTATAGTGAATGGATCTACATATGCAGTTTCAGGATCTGGGATCATTACCATATCCGATTCTTCGATACCACGGAAACCTGGGATAGATGAACCGTCAAATGCTACGCCATCTACAAAAGTATCTTCACTTACTTCAGTAGAAGGTAGTGTAATATGGTGAACCCCACCATTAAGACCTATAAAACGAAAATCTACAAATAGAATATTATTTTCCTCAAGAAATTTGATAATTTGTTGAACTGACATATAAAAACTCCTCCATTTCCGAACAATCAGATGTGATAGTAGAATAATGTTCAATTTCTCGCTAATCTTTATGTTGTAATTATAATTCTCACCATAATGATCGTCAATAGTCATGTAAGGTATTTTTTATACACATGTTAGGTTAACTCACAAGCCTAATACATGCATGAACCCCCTTTATATATAAGGGTTCTCGGATACTTTCTACATTTAAAACGATACTTTTTCAATCATTTCCCACAAAAATTATGTAGGAAAGTACAAACTAGAAAGCGCTTTATCATTAATTCAACATATTATTCCACACTCATTTTCTTTTCACTACTTTATCTGCTTATCCTTGCCATCCTTTGTTCGATATATAGCTTTTACTTTATTTATACAACTACTTCACACACAAAAAAAAGCCTTTGCAATCCATTCGTTAATACGAATGATTCAAAGACTTTTCACTCAATTCTATTTCTTCCACTCTGTAAATGCTTCTGCAGGAGCTTTCACCGTATCAAATGATTTGCCAACGATCGGTGCAAGTTTTTCAAGATCTTTCAGCAGGTTAGCAAACTGATCTGGGAATAATGATTGTACGCCATCACCAGTCATAGAATTGTCAGGATCAGTGTGCATTTCAATGATCAATCCATTTGCTCCAGCTGCTAATGATGCTTTAGACATCGGTTCAACAAGCTCACGTCTACCTGTGCCATGACTTGGATCAGATATTACTGGCAGATGACTAAGTGATTGCAGTACAGGAATCGCCGTAAGATCCAATGTATTACGTGTGTAGCTTTCGAATGTTCTTATTCCACGCTCGCATAGCATAACATTTGGATTTCCTCCAGCAAGAATATATTCAGCTGCATTCAGTAGCTCATCATATGTTGCACTAAAGCCGCGTTTCAATAGCACTGGAGTTTTGATTGTACCTAGTTTACGAAGCAAATCAAAGTTTTGCATATTGCGTGTACCTACTTGCAATATATCTGCGTACTCTGCACATACATCAACATACTCTGGTGTCATTACTTCTGTAATCGTCAGCAAGCCGTGCTTCTTGCCCGCTTCGGCCATCATCACTAATCCTTCAACACCTACACCTTGGAAGCTATAAGGACCTGTTCTCGGCTTGAAAGCACCGCCGCGTAGCACTTGACCACCTGCCGCTTTGACAAGACGAGCAATTTCATCAATTTGCTCTGGACTTTCAACTGCACATGGACCGCCCATAACGACAACATGCTCTCCACCAATTTTCACTCCATTGATGTCAATAACGGTATCATCAGGGTGGAAGTCTCTACTTGCAAGCTTATATGATTTGGAAATTTTAATAACATTATCTACATCATTCATTGCTCTTAATTGTTCGCCAAGCTGTGAATCTGCTTGACCTATAATTCCGATCACTGTACGATCCGTCCCTTTCGATACATGAGCTTGCATCCCATCCTTACGTTCAATGCAGGATACAATCTCCGAAATACGCTCATCTGACACATTGTTTTTTGTAATTACGATCATTAGTTATCTCTCCCTATTTGCTTATTAAGCTATATAATGTTTTGTTTCACTAATCAACTTTTTCACTTAGACGCTTTTAAGCTTTTGTGCTTTATAGCTTTTATGCTTTTATCCACTAAAGTAAATATACATTAGTTTTCCTCGTTCGTCAATAGTTATAAATTAATTAGCTGATTAATGTAATGAGTAGCGTTGCAATGATTAGTCGGTTCGCCCGGGATGCTCGCGGGACGCTACAAGAACTAATTGCTGTTACGATCGCCGTTGGCCTCGGATTTATTGAATAGGGGATTACGGCATAAGTCATGTCTATTTGACGTACGCGACAATACAGAATTAGCCCTTCCTCACTAATAAAATCACTAGTAAGAAAGGGCTTCTCATATTGTTGTATTGTTTACACAGTTTTTGTCTTAATTCTCGGTAAAATTTTACTCATATTAACGGAGCGATTAAGCTCCCAAGTTGTTGAGTCATTATGATCATACTTTTCAAGATATTCAATAACTTCCTTCGTCAATGCCGTCGGAGTAGAAGCACCAGAAGTAACCGCTACACGATCAATACCATGTAACCATTCCTGCTTCAATTCAGATAGATCGGAAATCCGATATGCTTTCACACCTGCAATCTCTTCGGACACTTGAGCTAAACGATTAGAGTTATTACTTCGTGGGTCACCAACTACGATACATAGCTGTGCTTCACCTGCTTGACCAGCAACTGCTTCCTGGCGAACTTGTGTAGCAAGACAGATTTCATTATGAACTTCAGCATGCGGGAATTTCTCCTTAAGCTGATCAATAATATGTCTAATATCCCATTGCGACATCGTCGTTTGGTTCGTAATTAGCAGCGGAGTATTGTCTTCGAACTGTAAGTCCGCAATCTCGTGCTCCTTCTCGATAAGATGTACCATATTAGGAGCAACACCAATCGCACCCTCGGGCTCAGGATGTCCCTTTTTACCAATATAGATCGTATGGAAGCCTTGCTCGCTTTTCTCACGAATAATATCATGCGTTCTCGTTACATCTGGACATGTTGCATCAACGACAGTAAGACCTTTTTCACGAGCCCTTTGACGAACTTCAGGTGAAACGCCATGTGCTGTAAAAATGACCGTACCTTCTTCAATTTGTTCCAATATTTCAAGACGATTCTCACCATCTAATGTGATGACACCTTCTGTTTCAAATGCATCTGTAACATGAGCATTATGAACAATCATACCTAATATATATATCGGTCTTGGTAAATTCTTGTTTTTGACAGTTTGCAATGCCAATACCATTGCATCTACAACTCCGTAGCAATAACCTCGTGGAGATATTTTCACAATTTCCATCTCATCGCACCTACTCTCATTATCATTTGAACTTCTACTTTCAATAAAGGTTCAAAAAGCGGGATTTCAGAACCAAGAAGATGGAGAAAATTTTCGAAAGGTGGAAGCGCAAGTGTACGTTATTGGTACATGCGAACCGCACTTTCAAAAATTAGCTTCATATTCGATGCCGAGTACGCCACGTCAGCATAACATCGTTATCAAAGTCCGCTATTTTGAACTTCCTCTCTCTCCATTATAGACCATCCTACTAATTAGGAACAGTCTATCGGCAACCATACCGTAAATGTCGTCCCTTTACCTTCCAGTGTTGCCACTTCTACACTACCTTGATGTTCATCTAGTATCCATTTCGCAATTGCCAATCCTAGTCCAGTACCAACCGTTACCCCTCGAGATACGTCAGCGCGATAGAAACGGTCAAATATATGGGGTACTTGATCAGGGTTCATTCCGATACCATTATCCTCTATTACCCAGGCGATATGATTCTCAGTTCGTCTAACGGAAAATTTCACATCACCAACAGGAGTATATTTGAATGCATTTTCAATAAAGACAAACAATAATTGCTGCAAATAATCCTCACTACCATAAATATAAACATCCTTTAATTCAGAAAGAGCACCGACTTCCCAATTGGCTGATCGAGGCAATAATTGCGCTCGACGAACAACAGCTTCGGTCAAGTTTAAAATATTGACTTGTTCTCTCTCCATTATATAACCTGCATCGGCACGAGCGAGAGCGAGCAAGTCATTAACAAGCGTTGACATTCGCTTAGCCTCCGCAGAAATATCCGTAATTGCCTCATGCGATAACTCAAAATGAGTACCACTAATATTTATATGCTCTAACTGCTCACTAATCGCTCCACTTTGTCGCTTCGTCTGCTTCCACATTTTATCGAGCAGATCGATATTACCACGAATTGTTGTAAGTGGCGTACGAAGCTCATGTGATGCATCAGACACAAAGCGACGCTGCGCCATATAAGCTTCATCTAGTTCGTTATAAGCCTTCTCCAAGCGAGACAGCATCATATTCAGCGTAGTAACAAGCGTACCAATTTCATCCTTCACCGGTGGCATCGGTATCCGTACACTTAGATCAGCACCATTCTCGATCTGCTGTGTGGCATTAATAACATTTTCAATAGGACGCAATGCTTTTCTCGCAATAATTAAGCCAATCGTAAATGCAATAAGTACGACGATGATTGAAGAGAATAGCAATGTATTACGTAAACCTGTTAAAAATTGATCTTCGTAATATGGAATCGCTCCAACTTGCAGCAAACCAACTAATACTCCATTGGTCGCAAGCGGACGTTGATACGTAATCATCCGATATTTTTTATGATCCAGCTCGACCATTACTTCGACAAAACCATCCTGTAACGAAGGTGAAGCATCAGGATATGGTATAACAATATTTTGTTCATTTAAATTCGAAGACTGTCTATAATTACCTTCGTGATAATTAATTAGCTGGACATACATATTTTTGCCTTCAATTCGCGATTGACGGTCAATATTAAGATCAAGTTTGTCGAACATTAATGTCCCCGTAATAACTAATCGTTCACTTTCCGCCTTTACAGACTCTTTAAGCTCAGCGTACGTATTCCAGTTAATAAATACATAGACGATAACTCCGAAAATAATTAATGCTCCTGTAAGTAATCCTGAATACCAAAGTGTTAATCTAATTCGTAGTGACAATGCTTTAACCTACCTCTCCTCTAAGCACGTAACCCGTTCCTCGAACCGTAATAATAATACGACTATGCCCGCCTTCCTCTAGCTTTTGGCGTAGCATTGCAATATATACTTCAAGAACGTTAGATTCCCCACTGAAATCATAGCCCCATATTTTTTCCATAATTACATCTCTCGTTAATACCCGCTTCGGATTTTGCATAAATAATAATAGCAGGTCATATTCCTTAGAAGTTAATTCGATTCTTCGTCCAGCACGAATCGCTTCTCTCGCATCTATATCAAGCACTAGATCCTCGTAAGTTAATACAGTTTCTGCTTTGTCCTGCTTGTCCACTTTCCTACGGAATAATGCTCTAGCTCTTGCCAATAATTCCTCTAGCGCAAAGGGCTTTACAACATAATCGTCAGCCCCTAGATCCAATCCCTTCACACGATCGCTCACTTCATCTTTAGCTGTAAGCATTAGAATCGGCACTTGACTACCACTTTCACGAATGCGCCTACATACTTCCATGCCATCGATATAAGGCATCATCACATCCAATATAACGAGATCAGGTTCTTTGATCATAAAGCTTTTCAAGCCATCTGCACCGTTGTTAGCAATCGTTATTTCATATCCTTCAAAAGCGAGTGAACGCCTTAACATCGACGTTATTTTATCGTCGTCATCGATTACTAATATATGTTGTCTCATATGTACAACCTCCGAATTCTAGTAACAAAGACGCAGAGAACTATCCCCCGCGTCTTTATTTCATTTATATATTATTTTAAGCCAAATTCGTTTTTATCGCCAATCATGACGGAAAGCGTCATATTTTTATTGTTACGAATAATTTGCAGCTCGATCGATGTACCAACCTCTTTATTCTTAATATAATCTATAAGCGCTTGCGTCGTCTTAATCGATTCATTGTCTATACCAATAATAACGTCGAATTGCTTCAGGTCACCGACATAGGCAGGAGAATTATAGTAGACACTTCTTACGATCGTACCTTCAGTGCTAGACAATCCTAGTTCTTCGGAGATTACTTCTGTTATATCCTGTAACTCAGCACCGATAAATGGCGCAGCTGCTTTCGGTATTGCCTTATTGTTTTTCAAGGAATCTAACACTTCATTAATCGTTGAAGTCGGAATAGCAAAGCCTATCCCTTGTGCTGTAGAGCTTACCGCAGTGTTAATTCCAATAACCTCACCATTTAAGTTAAGCAATGGACCACCAGAGTTACCTGGATTGATCGATGCGTCCGTTTGTAATAAATTCTCATAGTTACGAGTACCTTCTGTGTCAGATATATCAATCGGACGTTCTTTCGCACTCAACACCCCAACCGTTAATGTATGATCAAAGCCATAAGGGTTACCAATGGCTACAACCCAGTCACCGATTTTAATATCTTCCGAGCTACCTAATGCTAAAGTAGGAAATGGTTCATCGCCTGTTACTTTCAAGACAGCAAGGTCTAGCTCATAGCTGGAACCCAAAAGCTCTGCAACAAGTGGTTTGTCATGGCCTTCAACAACGACACGGATTTCATCAGCGTCTCCAATAACATGCTGATTCGTTAAAATATAACCTGTTTCATCAAAGAAGAATCCAGTTCCCATACCTGTTTGTTCCATTTCACCGCTTGAGCTAATATCTCCGCTATTAGATTTCGGTATGCTATCACCGAAAAACTGTCTAAAGAATGGATCATCGAGTAAAGAGCTTGAGCCGCCACGACCCGATGAATATGATGCATAGGTCTCAATCTTCACTACAGCCGGGCTAGCTGATTGGAACAACGATGCAATATTAGTAGGACGGTCTTCCATTACATTGCTAGATGATACTGAACTTCCTTTTTCTGTAACAGCTGTTTTCAATGATTCGTTTGAACCATTTTTTAGCGTTGATGATTGCGTTGATACCGGTGAATCAGTAGAGAACCAATTTTGTACATCTGCTGTATACATTAATAGACCCACTGCAATGACGCCTGCCATAAAGGACAGGAAAACCTTGCCGAAACCACTCGATTGTTTCTTCTCTTTACCTGTACCAGAAGCATCATTACCTCCGCCTTGCGATATTGTAAACGGACGATAATTCGGTGGTACTTGATCTAGTTCATTATATGCTGGTGTTGTTGCCTGATTGCCATATACAGGCTGCTGATAAGGCGATGGTGCTGTTGGTTGCATCGTAGTATTTGGTCGAGCATTACCGTAAGTATAATAATGCCTTGCATCATCGCTATTCGAATTTGGAGATTGACCGTATATTTGCTGTTGCTGCTGTGATTGCCCTCTTTGCTGCTCATTCACATTATAGCTGGACTCTGCATCTCCATTATTGATCTCAGCTTTGTCGTTACTTTCCGATGCATTAGAGTTTCCTCCGTTTTTGAAAAAGTCATCATAATTGTTTTTATTGTTATTATCCATTGTGTACTCCTCCTCGATCTATTCATATACTTCTGAATATAAGGTGATTACTCTAGCCTTGTTACGAAGTATACTTTATATGAATTTCATTTCCTATTGTTTCGATATCTCTATTTTGCACAATCTTCCTTAAAGCAAGCTTAAAAAAACATGAATTTCAAATAATTTTGAATATGCAAATTTCGTTTTCATTGTATTTTGATGTACACTATTTTTGGTACTACTTAGTTCATTCACCAACTTAATAAAACAAAAGTGGCACTACAGACGGGACTTTCGAGTTACTATGGCGCTGTAACGCCAAATTTGGCACTACAGACGGGTCTTTCGAGATACTAGGTCTCTCTTATCTTGGTACCTAAGTAGTGATCTATTTTTTACTATGCTCTCATATGAAACTTCAAATTGATAGAATAAACGAAAAAAAACGCGAATATCCGCGGGAGGTTTTAATAATCGAACATGCTATTTGGTAATTTCGTTGACATATCTGAAGTTGTTAATCCATTGTGTTTCCACTATTTCTTCAGTATTTATATCAATAATCTGAATTTCAATAGTATTATTGTTCGTTATTTCATCTTGTAGTTGTTTGGGTTCGGCTATAACTTCTATTATTTCTATGTTATCACCGCCTTGATATGTTTCACTCGGTTTTAATTGGATACCCGGTCCTCCCATTATTTTATAAGATGAATACTCATCTCTATCTAAATATTGTTGTATCATATCTCCGTAAAAAACATAGTTAAAATAAAATGGACCTATAAATTCGTTAGATGAATTTTTAAGACGATACTCAAAACTCATTAAAGTTCCTTCATTATGTTCAACCAATGTAACAATAGTGTTTTCCTTAACAATCATACTATTGCTATTATTGTCGTTTTCTTTAGAGCATCCAACTAATGCTATTGCCATAAATAATACTATACCAATTTTTCTTAACATATGGTCCCCCTTTTTAAAGTTTAGACCAACAGTTAGAATAACATTCTAACCGTTGGTCTATGTATCGATTTATTACGTTACTTTGTTTTTATTCAACACCTAGCTACCCATAGTTCCGAGAACTAATTGCTAGTGGTATGCGTTCGTTTTTGTCCTCGAATTTATACCGCTATTCCCATTACGATAAATCCGAGGACAACGGCGATTGGAACAGTAATTTTTCTCGGAGCTAGCGATTAGCCCAACCTTTACGATGAGCAAGTACTGCTAATTGCGTACGATCATCAAGTTCACATTTCATCAACAAATTACTAACATGAGTTTTGACCGTCTTAATACTAATATGAAGCTCTTCAGCGATTTCTTTATTGGACATGCCATCAGCGACGAGTAGCAGTACTTCTCGTTCTCGTTCAGTAAAGCTTTCATCCCCCTGCTGACTACGTTGGACGCGCAAGCCTCTTGTCAAAGACTGTGAAACCTCCGTTGTCATGACAGGCATCCCTTTAAACGCTCCCTTCAAAGCAAAGATTAGCTCTTCCGCAGAAACGGTTTTCAACACATAGCTAATTGCTCCTGCTTCAATCGATTGATATACTTTATCATCTTCCAGAAAGCTTGTCAGCATCACTATTTTCATAGCAGGGTATTGACTGACAATACTGCGCGTTGCATCAATTCCATTCATTACGGGCATCATCAAATCCATTAAAATTAGATCCGGATGCTCTGCCTCATCTAGGGAATTGAGAAATTGTAGCGCTGCTTGCCCATCACTACATTCTGCGATAACTGAAAAACTAGGCTCTAGCATCAAATATGTTTTCAAGCCTAATCGCACCATATCATGGTCATCGACGATCATTATTTTCACTTGCTCATCTCCACTCATGACTGTAACTCCTTCTCTTTCAGCTTAGGTATCGTTACTTTGACAATTGTACCTCTACCTTCTTTACTAATAATTTCAGTTAGGCCACTCAGCTTCTGCGCTCGCTCTTGCATTGTCGATAGCCCATATGATTTTCTCGATAAAGCTTCATGCTTAAAGCCGATTCCATCATCCTGTAACGTCATAATAACTTGACTATCCGTCTCATATAATGTTAATTGACAGGTCTCTGTTAGAGAATGTTTTACAATATTGGCCATTGCCTCTTGAATAATGAGAAACAGCTGATGCTCCTTCGCTTCAGACAAAGGCTCCTCGATTCGATATTCTAGCTTACCTTGTATATTATTTTGCCGACAGTAATCAGGATACCAATGTGTTAATGCACCTTGCAAGCTGCGATTTTCTAACTCCATCGGTCTTAAATGTGCGATAAATTTCCGCATCTGCTGCTGAGCGGTACTCGACATCGTAACAAGCTGTAGCATGACTTGGTCCGCTTGCTCCGGATTGACCTCGCGTAATTTTGTAATGGATGATGCACACATATGAATGGCAAATAATTGCTGACTTACACTATCATGCAGATCACGAGCAAGCCGCTTACGCTCTTCCAGCACAGCAGACTCGATCGAGTCAGATTCCTGCAGTACGCGCGCTTCACCTAATACTTGCAAATACGATAGCTTTTGCTCCGTCTGTTCAAGAAACTCATTAAACGGTTCAAACAGTTCGGTTAGCGGATCATCATTATTATAATGCACCCTTGCACCATAATCACCGTTAACTGCATTTTTGATCGCATATTCTAATCGTTCCAAACTATTACGTTCTTTTCTAGTAATAAAATGAGCAAGAACGGCACTATAAAGTACCGTTATTACAACTGTTATAAGCCAAAGGGAAATCGTATGATAATATGGCTCTAACAATATATAAAGTCCCAGCCCGATCACTGTAGAACTAATCGACAGTAGCAAAACGCGATTAGCAAGCGAAAATGCTTTAACTTTATTCAGCTTAATAGAAGCCATAGCTTACCCTACTTTCTTCACCTTTACATCACCAATAAATGTTGAGACGACAATCACTACTTTTCGCTCACATTCATTGAAATGACTGCTTTGCTGATTCATTTGCGACGACATAATTCCACCTTCGCGTTGATCTAGAAATTTACTCTCACCGATAAATGCATTCATCTGTACTCTAACCCCAACCGTAACATCATTCGGTATAAATACTTTAATATCACCGATAAATGCTGAAATAATAATCCGAGTTTCTCCGTACGGAATTTGTGCCTTTGTCAGATCAATGGTTGTATCTCCAATAAATGCTGATAAATTCATTGGTTTAAGCTCCCAGTGCTGCTTGCCAAAGTGAAAATCACCAATAAACGTAGACTTATTTATTTTGTGATCACCGAATTCATCAAATGTATGGTCGTATGAATGATCATGTCCAAAGTTTTTCCATTTGGAACGGGATGAAGATGGTGGCGACTCCTCATAGGTTGGTCCGTTCTGAGATGAATATCTGTCATCTTCATATTCTGTGCCCTTCATTGTTGGATCTTCATGTAAAGGTGGCGGTGGCTGCATATTCGGATTGTATTTATTCCAGGTGGAATCGCTCTGCTCCTCATGCTTACGATTATTCGTAATCATTTTCACACCATAATATATAACCATAACGCCTATTAAAATAGTAATGATCCTACCAAGTCCAAAATGGATAAAACCAAGCTGTTTCCCCAGAAACCAGCTACCGACCACAATAATAATTAGTCCAACACCGTATTTATCAAAAAATGAGCGTTTCATTGTACATCCATCCTCTCGTCGTTCTTATATATGTAGTATAGCTAAATTTAACAATTCCACACAGCGTCGATAGATTGAAATTGTTCTCGGTCTAGAGACTGAGAGCGGGAATTCGAAGTTGCTACAGAGTTGTTTGACGCAACTTTATTCAATACGAAAAAGCAATCGCAAAATAGCTCACGAGTGCTTATTGATCTTAATCTATTTTGCGATGCAGACTCAACTAGCTCTACTTCTTCTAAAATTAGCTTGTTTTCACTTAGAAAGGCTTCGTAAGCATTAATATAATTATTACTATAAATATTACATTTTCAATATGTTCATAAAAGAATAGCTTTTTGGATAATGTATAATACTGCTTGGGAATTTCTTCACCTATATGTTCCTTCAACAATTGTTTAATCGGACGCGACCTTGGTGATAATACCAACGGACCGAACGCTAAAGCGACCAAAAATAGTACTAAGCTCACGACATACCATCCCCCTGTAAATAAATAAGGTCGTAATATGCCCATCCATAATCCCGTAATTAATAGCAACGTTCCACCAATCATAACAATAATATGGATACGATGCCGAATAGAATAAGCATGCTTCAATTCGCTCATTGTATTAGACTTCGATACGATTAAAGTCAATATAAACCCTGGCCCCATACTCGAAATCGCTGAAAATACATGTACAAATACTAGCGCACCATATAGCGTCATAATTTACACTCCGTTCTACGTTCACCGATAGCATCAAACTTATTATGTAATATTTTATTACCGAAAACATTTAGTCTAACTATTATTATAATTATAGCTTATATTTTCCACTGTAATATGTACAATATAAGTACTTTTCTTGTTGCTACAAATAATTCATACTTTGACCAATAATATCGAATAGCAAAAAAGAGAGGCTTTTCAGCCTCTCCTTCTTGTACATTATATTATCTAACCTAATTTTTGTTCTTTTTGTTGTTTTGTTTAGATAAAGAATTTTGGTTCTTAATCTCGTTAACATTAATCTCTTGTGAGAACTCAGTATCTTGAGTCATACTTTGTGGAGTGCCTTGTGGAATGTTACTTTTTGCAAATTGTTTATTTTTATTGTTAGCCATCGGTAATCACCTCCCTAGACTAGTATGAGCAATTGGCATTTTCATATGCATCATTTTAATCGCCTTTATTTGGGAGGTAAGGGAATCGTTTCAACAAATATATTGCTGTAATAACTGACCTTGTACTTTAATATATCCAAGCTTAGCTAAATGCTTAATCAATCGTTCAGTCTTATCGACTCCAGCATGAACCAATAATACTTGTAACGGCTGTAGCTCTAGCAACATTTTTTGAACATCAGGCAATCCTTGATGCACTTTATATCGGCAGGAGACAATTTCACATCCCGCTCCAGCAAATAGATGAGCATCCTCACTCAGATGACCTGTAAATACAATCGCATGTTTTGAACTTTTGCTTAACCACTTTCCGTAGCTACGTGCTGGCTCAGCAAGCATCATCCCGTCGGTTGACAAAATAATATGTGGCTCACCTTTAAGTAACAGTCTACGCTCTGCTTCTCCTGCAATATGTTGTACCTTACAAAGCGCTTCATCAAGCTTGCTTAATGATTCACTACGCAACCACTGGTTCGAAGTCTCACACTGAATCAACCGCTCCCATTCATTAATCAAATTTAATTCCGCTGCAATAGGTAACTTTGGAAGTTGTTCGTTTATTTCCACAATAAGATCTAAGCCTCTACCAATTAAAGGTACTGGGAGTAACACATGCCCTCCTCGTTGATGTACAATATCTAGCTTTTCAATTAGCTGTGCCACATGGTAAGACTGATCCTCTGCTGCATCACCATACGCAGCATCTACAATCGCTATATCAATTTGTTGTCCATTCAATAACGACTGATCTGGCATCGTTGACTGTAATAAGGATGACTCTGAGCTATAATCGCCTGAATAAAAAACTAAACTACCTTCAAGCTCAAGTAGCAACCAAACTGCACCAGGTAAATGTCCACTTGGTCCAAAGCAAAGTCGTAGCCCTGGCAAAATCGACACCCAACCATCCTCTTGTAATTCATCATCAATAAAGCGATAGTGTAGTTTTTTCCAATCCGCTACTTCATAAGGCATTTCCTTACCATGCGACTGTACGTAAGAGCGCCAAGCACGAGCATACGCTGGCAATTGCCGGTAAGTTTCTTTCGTTAACCAAATATCCCCTTTATACCCATACTGTAATAGTAGAGGTAGAGCCGCCATATGATCTTCATGCGCATGTGAAAGAAATACGGCGTTCAATGAACGCACTTGTTCTGCTACGATTCGCGGATATACGCCACCATATTCCTTCTTGCCACCACAATCAAGTAATATCGATAGTTCATCGCCCTCTACCAGGTAACAAGACCTTCCGTGCTCACCTGCTCCTCCCCATACATCCACTTTAAGATGTTGTTGCATAAATCTCCTCACTTTCTGTCCGCACCTAGATGATTCATTACAACCAGTACTAAAGTTGTCAAACCGACGGAGACAACTGCCATAGCCATCCCTAATGACACCTCGCCCTGCTCAAACTGACCGAATATATACGTAGCAGTCACCTGCATAGAAGGTGGCAGTACCATTAATGAAGCCACTAGCTCACGGGCTGAGATCGTAAAAGTCATCATCCAACCTGCCAAAATACCAGGAACGAGTAAAGGCAATATAACTCTCCGAAAAATGTAAAATGGTTGACCCCCAAACACTCTTCCTGCCTGTAATAAACTACTATCAATCTGCCCCGCCGATGCTTTTACATATTGCACGGAGTAAGGTAAAAAGAACACTACATAGGTGAGAACAACCATTGAGTATGTGTTATAAATTGAAATTGGCATCCAAGGTGCATTCCATAATAAAATTAATCCAACTACGATAACAATGCCAGGAACGGTGTTCGGTAGAAGGCTCAACATATCTAGACCACGCTGAGACCAACGCTTTAAGCTTCCCATCTGCAATACTAGAAAAGTACCGATAAGAACAGCAACCGTTGCAGCTATAGCAGCCAGTCCCATACTATTGATTAATGCTTGCCAGCCCTTTGAACCTGGACGGAGTAGCTCCATATAATGTTCCAGAGATATATTAGTCCAGGCGAGACCATTACCTCTCAACTTTTGCAATGAAGTAACGATAATCGAGAAATAAGGAATCCCAATAGAAAATAGTAATAATAAACCAATATAACCCCAGCCAAAAATCGATCGCCAGCCACGCAAAGGCAACATCCGAGTGCGCATACCTTTCCCGCTTAGCGTTTTATATTGATACTTTTGACTAATAACATTCTGTACATACCAAAATATTAGACAAGCTCCAAGTAAAATGGACGCTAATGACGTAGCTTTACCAAAATCTATTGGCCAGCTTGAAGTAAACCGATGAATCTCACTAGTTAATACGTAATAGCCAATTTGTCGCCCAAATGTCGCAGGTGTTCCAAATTCAGCAATGGTCTTAACAAACACAAGTAAAGCTCCCATAGCATAACTGCCTAACAATAACGGAAATATGACTCGTCGTAACAAATAAAACATATTGCCACCATGAACACTCCCTGCTTCCTCCAACGAGCCTCCTATGCGCATAAGTGAATTGCGCAAAATGAGATACAGGAAAGGAAACAAATGCAGGCTCATAATGGCGACCATCCCGAGCAAGCTAAAAAAGTGGGGAGTTATCCACGCGACAGCGGGAAACAACTGTTCTGCAAAGCCGCGTCGCTGCATGAAGAGTATCCATCCCATTGAGCCGATATAGGGTGGTGTCATGAAAGGAATAATAAGAACTACGTCAAGCCAAGCGTGACGACCAATTGACGTTCTAGCTGACAAAAAAGCCATTGGTAAAGCTAGCAATGTAGAGCCTAGAACGACCCATCCTCCGAGCACAATAGAGTTCCAAAAAATAGAGATAAGACCTGGATCAGACAACACTTTTAACGGAGCGAACGCATCAAATGTGTCATTAGGAAACACGCTGTGCAGTAATACCATTGTTAATGGAACTGCCACTAACAATGTAAGCAATAACAGCCCCACTAGCATTCTCCACGAGGAAGCGGGGAGCCGTAGCCCCCCGCGAAATAAGTTATTCATAACTTATTTGAATAGCTCCAGAAATTGTGCGCTAATTGTTTCGCCTTGTT
Organism: Paenibacillus sp. Y930; assembly: GCF_056786375.1. Taxonomy (NCBI): domain Bacteria; kingdom Bacillati; phylum Bacillota; class Bacilli; order Caryophanales; family Paenibacillaceae; genus Paenibacillus; species Paenibacillus sp. Y930. The sequence goes on from NZ_JBXCIX010000008.1 coordinate 56,182, forward strand.
CGCTCATCCAGTTCCAGTCATAGTTCAATAGCTTAATGTCTTCAATATTCGTTCTATTCTCCGCTTTGATATCAGCTCTTCCTGGCAGTAAATATGCACCAGTAACAAGTGCTTGTGCTTCATCAGATAGAAGGTAATCAATGAACAAACGAGCATTTTCAACATTTGGTGAAGTTTTCATAATCATTGCTGCACGAGGATTAATAACTGTTCCACTGTCAGGGTAAACAATATCAACCGGTTCACCTTTTGCTTTCGCGCTATATGCCATGTAGTCAACACCAGCCATTACCGCACTTTTAGCTCCGGTAATAACTGGATCCAAGGCTTCCTTATTAGCACCAGCCATCGCTACGCCATTTGCCTTCAAATCTTCGAATAAGCTCCAATCATTTTCACCCTTATCATTCAGGTAACCAGAAATAAAATCAAGGGCAGAACCTGACAATGAAGGATCAGGAATATTAACTAGTCCCTTCCATTTGGGATCTGTCAAATCAGACCAATCAGTAGGGATCTCTGTAACTAATTTAGTATTGTAAGTTATGCCTAGTGCTGAAGCGCTATATCCGAACAAATGGTAATCGGAATCTACCCAACCAGACTGTAACTTATCAGCATTTTCTGCATCAGGATAGCCTTGTACCCAACCATCTGCTTTCATAGACATAGCAGTTGGCCAAGATGCTACGACTACAATATCTGCTATCGGATTGCTTTTCTCCGCTTCCAATCTGCCCAACACTTTACCAGTTGTACCGTCAAATTGTTCAACTGTAATTCCGTATTTTGCTTCAAAGCCTTCTTTAATTTTTGTAGCTAGCCCTTCTGGACCAGCAGTATAAACGACAACTTTTCCAGATGGTGCTGGTGTAGCTCCCTTATTTTCAGATTGTTCAGTGGATTGAGTAACAGGGGGCTTCTCCGTTGCATTTGTACGATTGCTGTTCGTGTTGTTATTACTACCACAAGCTGTAAGTACACTACTCAAAATCAATAACATCGCGAGCGACCATTGCCAAGATACCAATCTCATTACATTGTTTTTCATTGCTTTCATCGGTTAATAACCTCCCTAAGTTTGCCTTGCTCTTTTACCATTGATATTTCATTTATAGATCGATACTTTTCTCCCAGCGTATGAATATGCTGCTCAGCCACAACTAACTGAATCTTTTGACCAAGAGTCATCCGTTCGTTATGATAAGCTGTCCAGATCGTATCATCTGCCAGCCTCACTGCTACCTCATAGCGATCACCGAAATATGAAACTCGAGTAACAATACCTTCAAATATACGATCACCAGATCTTGCTATCCAACGGACATTTTCAGGTCTCACCATTCGAATATTTGGCTCCACCCAATTGGAACGACCTACAAATTGAGCAACGAATGGATGAGTAGGTGCATGATAGATTTCCTCTGGCTTACCACGCTGAAGAACCTCTCCTTGCTTCATGACGATAATTGTATCTGACATCGACATAGCTTCCGTTTGATCATGCGTAACATAAATTGCAGTCAAACCTAATTTACGCACCATCTGAACAAGCTCTTCGCGCATTTCATCTCGAAGTAAGGCATCAAGTGCACTAAGTGGTTCATCAAACAGAATGAGTCTAGCGCGAGAAGCAATCGAACGAGCAAAGGCAACACGTTGTTGTTGACCTCCAGATAACTGATGTGGGTATCTCTTCTCGAACCCTTGCAAACGCACAGCTTCAATAGCTTCTGCCACTTGCTCTGCAACCTCCTTGCGTCGTCCCCGCGCCTTAGGTCCGAATGCAATATTTTCATATACTGTCATATGCGGCCACAGTGCAAAATCCTGAAATACCATTCCTAATTCCCTTTGCTGTGGTGGTAAATTGATACCGTTGGCGGCATCGCAAACGAGCTTACCCCCGATTCGTATCGCTCCACTGTCGGGGCCTTCTAACCCAGCAATCAACCGTAACAGCGTTGTTTTACCACAGCCCGATGGACCGAGTAATGTAGTAAAGGTTCCTGAAGCTATTTTCAAATTGAGCGGATGAAGCGCAGCCGTGCCATCAAATGTTTTGGTTACGCCACTTAATTCCACCTCCATGTCCTTCACTCCCATCTCGTCTTTTCTTGCTTGTCTACAGATTAATCTTTATTCATCAGCTGGATATCTTCGTAGTGTTAAGTGTTTATTAAATAAACTATTAGTATCTTTACATTCTCATAGAGATAATCTATACTCCGAGGTACAAAATCTTCTACTGGAGGCAATCCAACATGAATTTTATTAAATTAGATATTGTTGTACTACTTGATCAACATAAAAAAATAACCGCCGTCGCAGACGCACTGGGCGTCAAGCAACCGACGATTACCTTTCATATGAAAAGTCTAGAGGAGCAATATGGTGTACCACTCTTTGAAACATATGGCGGTAGATATAAACTCACTCGTGCTGGAAATGCATTACTTCATTATGCGCGGAAAATTAGAGCACTGGGACTTGAAGCAGGACGTATAATGGCTGAGCAACGCTCACCGGAGAAGGGAATATTTCATATTGGAGCAAGTTACGTAGCAGGTACCTATTTGCTTCCTGTGTGGATTCATCAATTTAGAGAAACATACCCTGAAGTAGAGGTTCGACTTACGATACGCACTGCACCTGTCATTCGCCAAATGTTAGCAGAGCGACAAATTGACATCGGCTTCATATCCGCTCAAAATGCCAACACTGAAGACGGACTGTATTACGAAGAAATTTGTGATGATAAGCTTGTCGTCGCCTTTTCTGCAGACCATCCACTTGCAAAAAAAGCTGATTTCGATCAAGCTGCAACATTACCTGAAGAGCTTGCAGCTTACCCTTTTCTACTACACGGTTCACAATCTACAACACGTGAAATGACCAATCATTGGGCGCAAACAAACAAAATTACATTAACTAACGGCATGGAGATGGATTCTTTAGAATCCATTAAACGTACGCTTATGCATGGTAACAATATAACTTTCATCTCCCATACCGCTATTCAAGAAGAAGTTGATTCGGGTAAGCTTGCTTGTAAGAATATTCATAAAGATTTCCCATCCCGCATGATCTTTGTCTGCTATAGTCCTGAGCGTTGGATATCTCCACAAATGAATGCTTTTCTGGAGATTGTTAGAGAGAAAAAGCCGATCTGACTAATAAGTCAGATCGGCCGCTTAATACATTATTATTGAGCTTTAGTAGCAATCTCTTGTTGTACAAGAGCAATAAACTCAGCAATTGGCATAGAACCAATATCACCCTCGCCACGCTTACGAATGGCTACAGTGCCTGCTTGCATCTCATTCTCACCGATAACAAGCATATACGGAGCTTTCTCTAGCTGCGCTTCACGAATCTTGTAGCCAAGCTTCTCATTACGAAGATCCTTCTCCACACGAATACCCGCTTCTAGCAATAGATCATTCACTTTCATTGCATACTCATCGTATACAGTAGATACAGGAATGATTTTAGCTTGAACTGGCGATAACCATAGTGGAAGCGCACCTGCAAAGTTTTCAATCAAGTATGCAGTCATACGTTCCATTGTACTAATAATACCACGATGAATAACGACTGGACGATGCTTCTTACCATCGTCACCGATATATTCAAGCTCAAAACGTTCAGGTAGTAAGAAGTCCAATTGTGCAGTAGACAATGTCTCCTCTTTACCAAGTGCAGTTTTGATCTGTACATCTAACTTAGGACCATAGAAAGCAGCTTCGCCTTCGGCTTCAAAGAATGGAAGCTCAAGTTCTTCAACAACTTCACGCAGCATACGTTGCGACATTTCCCACATCTCATCATTTTGGAAGTACTTCTCAGTATCCTTAGGATCACGATAAGATAGACGGAAACGATATTCTTTAATGCCGAAATCCTCGTAAACTTTACGAATTAAGTTAACAACGCGAGCAAACTCTTCTTTAATTTGATCAGGACGACAGAAGATATGAGCATCATTCAATGTCATCGCACGTACGCGATGAAGACCAGTTAGCGCGCCTGACATCTCATAACGGTGCATTGTACCCATCTCAGCAATTCGAACTGGAAGATCGCGATAAGAACGCATATCACTCTTATACACCATCATATGATGCGGACAGTTCATAGGACGAAGAACAAGCTCTTCATTATCCAGTTGCATTGGAGGGAACATATCTTCGCTGTAGTGGTCCCAGTGACCTGAAATTTTGTACAGCTCAACGTTCGCTAGTACTGGAGTATATACATGCTCATAGCCTAGACGTTCCTCTAGGTCAACGATATAACGCTCCATTGTTCTACGGATTTTGGAACCGTTCGGTAACCATAATGGTAGACCTTGACCAACTTCACGAGAGAATGTGAACATTTTCAACTCTTTACCAAGTTTACGGTGGTCACGTTTTTTCGCTTCCTCTAGGAAATGAAGATGCTCATCTAGTTCTGCTTTCTTAGCAAATGCAGTACCGTAAATACGTTGTAGCATTTTGTTCTTAGAATCTCCACGCCAGTAAGCACCTGCTACGCTAAGTAGCTTGAATGCTTTAATACGTCCTGTGCTTGGTAGATGCGGTCCACGACATAGATCGAAGAATTCACCTTGATCATACATTGTAATAACGGAGTCTTCTGGAAGATCGTTAATCAATTCTAATTTCAAATTATCTTGCAGCTCAGTAAATATAGCTAGCGCCTCTGCACGAGAAACTTCACGACGACGAATTGGCAAGTTTTCACCAGCAATGCGATTCATTTCTTTCTCAATTTTCACGAGATCCTCAGGAGTAAGTGATTGCTCCATATCAAGATCATAGTAGAAACCATCCTCAATAACTGGACCAATACCAAGCTTAATATCTGCATCTTTGTAAATGCGTTTGATCGCTTGCGCCATAAGGTGAGCTGTACTATGACGATATACTTCCAGACCATCCGCACTATCAACAGTAACAATTTCAACCGTCGCGTCAGCTTCAATCGGTGCATATACGTCTACGACTTTACCATTTACTTTACCTGCAATTGCATTTTTTTTCAGTCCAGAGCTAATCGATGCTGCAATATCTTCAGTAGTTGTTCCTACCGGATATTCACGTACAGCGCCATCTGGGAAAGTTACATTAATACTCATTACATACGACCTCCTAAAATTATTATGTTTGTCATGAATCTGCTTCTTGTCCTTAAAATAAAGCACAAAAAAAGCACACATCCCAAAAAGGGACGAGTGCTTGTCAGCTCGTGGTTCCACCCTACTTCAACTACATCAATTGCAGTCCTCGTAAAAATCTGATAACGGAGATATCCGGTATAACTTACTTCGTTCGTAAGAACGTTCTGCTATACAGCTAAGAAGTGGTACAGCTAAGTGCATCATGGAAGGAAATTTCAGCCTAGTTTCCTATCTCTGAGCCTGTGCGGCATAGTTGCTTGTCTTCGTCATTGCTATTGCTTATAAGTAGTAAGAACATCGCGAAATGTTCTTCGTATATTCAACATTATAAATATTACAATCCTTTTCGTCAAGGTGCGTACAACTTCAGTAGCTATTGGAACGGAATAATCTCTTCTTGATTACTACGACACATGGGGCATGTTGTGCATACTTGAGTACGATCACCGAAAATTGTCTTAACAGTACGAATAACTTGATAGTCATGATGCTTAGCATGAATCATAATTTTTTGCGGTGAAACAGATATTAATGAGCTAATTACAATATCTTCAATATTAATCTCAGTCTCCAGCATCTCAGCAACAATCCGATCATTCTCTTGCTTTATTTCTAAAGGCTGCATAGTATCATCACAGAGTATAAAGCTATTTCCATTTTGTTGCACTAAATGTACAATGTCTATCCGGGTCTCCTGAAGCTGTACAAAATATTTCAATAACATCATAAATTCTTCGTACTGCTGATCAAGTATATATTCATCCAGCGCATATTCGATAACTTCTTTCAATTCACGTTTGTAGCTATGCATTCGAAATGCAACATAACCATCGAGATGTAGCTCCGAATTAATCTCTAGATGTTGATTAAGCTCTTCAGCAATTTTATTAGCTCTACGTTGTCGGTCTTCCTCCGTAAATTTCTTTCCAAGTGGCTCCCAAGGGTCATTATTCAAAATATTATAAGCATATTGTTCAACCGTAGCAGGCTTAATATTGTTCTTCTCACAGCGTTGTTGGAGTAATAATCGGATCAGATTTTCCTCAAAGTGCTCAACAATAAAGCGACCTAATAATTTGGATACTAATTGATAAAGCATCGGTCCATGCAGCAATAGCTGAAACTGCGGCATTTGGGCAACAAATGTCAGCTTCTTACTTACCATATCTACCTCCAATTGGATTGGTAATGCGATAACTTGTTGTCGGTCGCGCTTCTTCCGTTGGTCAGTATTATGTATATAGGTCAACAGTTGCTCATTAATCTGGTGAATTAGCGGTTGCAAATGCTGCTCTCGATGACTGGGGAAGTAAATCGTTAGTATACTCAATATGATCACTCCTTTCTCCCCTAAAGTATATGGTCAGTGGACACTGTATATACAGGGAAGAGTTTGGCATACATACAATAAATTATATAAACCTTGTACGCATAAAAACAAAAAAAGCTGTACAGCCAGTAAACTTCACAGTTTACAAGCAATACAGCCCATACATTTCATAATATTGGTACAAACACTGTAACAAAACCCAGCAATGTGTACGGTACGAGTACACGAGCGGTCAAATGCCCGAAACTTTAAATATAGGTTCAAAAAGCGGGCTTTCAGAACCGAGAAGATGACGCGCTACTTGAGAAAGGCGGAAGCGCAAGTGTACGTTATTGGTACACGCGAACCGTACTTTCCAAGTTCGCTTCATATTCGATGTCGAATAACCTACGTTAGCATACGCATCGTTATCAAAGTCCGCTTATTGAACTTCCTCTACAGCAGCTGCTAGTGCTTGATCTAGGTCTGCGATCAGATCCTCCACATGCTCAATCCCAACAGAGAATCGCAGCAAGCGATCATCGACGCCAATCGCTTGACGGATTTCCAGTGGGATATCCGCATGAGTTTGCACAGCAGGGTATGTCATTAGCGACTCTACTCCACCAAGACTTTCTGCAAATGCAATCAACTTCACATGTCGTAGTATTGGAGCTACATAACGTGCATCCTTCACTTTGAATGAGAATATCCCAGTATTACCAGACGCTTGCTTATTCTGAATATCATGTCCAGGATGAGTTGCGAGAGCCGGATAGAACACCTCTGATATTGCAGGATGAGTGACCAAATGATTCGCAATGGCTGTCGCATTCGCTTGATGGCGTTCCATCCGCAATGCTAAAGTTTTCATCCCTCTAGCAAGTAAAAATGAATCCTGCGGTCCAAGTACGGCGCCTATGGAATTATGCAGAAAAGCCATCTCCGCTGACAATGCCTCGCCCTTCGTAATAATAAGACCTGCAAGCACATCATTATGACCACCCAAATACTTCGTCGCACTATGAATAACGATATCTGCACCAAGCTCGATCGGTCGTTGATAGTATGGCGTAAGTAATGTATTATCCACAATCGTAAGTAGACCGTTCGCCTTCGCCCAAGTCGTTACCTTCTCAATATCGGTCACCATCATTAATGGATTAGTTGGCGTTTCAATTAATACTGCTTTCGTATTAGTCAGTAGGCTGGATTGCAAATCATCTAAGCTATTCGTATCTACATAGGTTGCAGTTACACCAAAGCGAGACATAACACGCTCCAAAAGACGATATGTGCCACCATATAGATCAAGAGATACGATAAGATGATCACCTGAACTGAAATAAGCAAAGATTGTTTGAAGAGCTGCCATACCCGAGCTACAAGCAAAAGCCGCATCTCCAGATTCCAATTCCGCTACTGCTTCCTCTAATACGGAACGTGTAGGGCTTTTCGTTCTTGCATAATCAAAGCCAGTGCTTTCACCTAGCGCTGGATGACGAAATGCCGTTGCCTGATAAATGGGAAAGCTTACAGCTCCCGTTACTGTATCTTTTTGTGAACCAATTTGTGCCAAACGACTTTCGATTTTCATGAAATACTCGCCCCTATTCCTCTATATCCCTGCGCCTAATTCGTAAGGCGTAAGTTGGTAAACATAATAATTCAACCAATTTGAGTATAATAAATTAGCATGCGCTCTCCACGTAGAGATCGGTGTACGATCTGGGTTATCTCCCGGGAAATAGTTTTTCGGAACCTCTATCTCAAGACCTTTTTCTTTATCGCGATCATATTCGAATTTTAATGAAGCAGGATCATATTCAGAATGACCTGTTACGAAAATCTGCTTGCCTCCCTTGGAAGCAACAATATATATCCCGGAATCTTCCGATTCTGACCAAACTTCAAGATCTTCGATCTTTTCAATATCTTCACGACGCACTTCCGTATGACGTGATTGGGGCACGAAAAACATTTCATCAAATCCACGAAGCAGTGGAACATTGCGCGTACTTAATGTATGAGGATACACTCCGAACATTTTCTCATCAAGCTGATATTTGGGCACTCCGTAGTGATAATAAAGGCCAGCTTGTGCTGCCCAACAAATATGGAAAGTAGAAGTAACATGTATTTTACTCCAGTCCATAATTTGCGTTAACTCTTCCCAATAGTTCACTTCTTCAAAAGGTAGATTTTCTACAGGCGCACCAGTGATGATCATCCCATCAAAATATTGATGTTCAATCTCATCAAATGTTTTGTAAAAGCTTGTTAGATGGTCGGATGATGTATTCTTAGATGTATGAGTTTTGGGGTGTAACAACACAGCTTCAACCTGTAGTGGCGTATTACCAATCAAACGCAACAATTGAGTTTCAGTTGTTTCTTTGGTCGGCATCAAATTAAGGATCACAATTCGCAATGGTCGAATATCTTGTTTGTAGGCAATACTTTCATCCATCGTAAAAATATTCTCACTTGTTAAAACTTCCTTGGCCGGTAGAGAATCGGGAATCTTGATTGGCATAACACTCACTCCTCCAACTTTTCATGTCAGCTTGATATACTTCTTGCAATGAAAAGTACATCGAAAGCATAGTCCCAACTTTTCATGTCAGCTTGATATACTTCTTGCAATGAAAAGCACACCATTTTTGTCTAAACGGACGCAAAAAAAAGACCATTCTGTAATGAGAAAAGGCCTATATATCGGAACCTCTCTCTCATCTCCCAGAAACTAAAGCTTCCGCAAGAATTAGCACCGTGCATAACTGTCGGTTGCCGGGCTTCATAGGGCTTTTCCCTCCGCCTGCTCTTGATAAGAAAGTAGCATATTCAATTTTTACTATTACCAATACTTTATAGCATTATGAGAGTTACGTCAATAACCTGATATTCAATCATTTTTTATATTTTATAGCAAATTTATATTGTATGATTCGGACACATCAGAGTATACTAGACAAGGATTCATGGACTTTTCGAGTATAAAGCAATTTTATTATTAATGAGGCAAAGGAGTGTGTGGCTTAGATGGACGATGATCGACCAAGTCCCTGGCAATTTCATATTGGGATGCTACCATTAAAGCTTGCTAACGATTGTTGCTCTTCTCTATACCCACAGCTGCTTTGCTACTAAATATAGATGATGACATTGTAAGCAACCTCGTAATTTGTGTAGCTCCTCCAGACAGGAAGGAGAACTATTATGAAAATTAGACATGTTAAAAGCGGAAATTTTGATTTAATAAAAAATATTGAGGATACTTTAATACCTCCTAACGAAGGTTTCTACTGGATTGATGCAGATGTCGACGATCTTGTCGTCTTGCAGCCATTGTTCGGCATGCATGATCTTGCAGTAGAAGACTGTTTGAATGAAGAAGAGCAACGCCCGAAAATCGAAATTTATGAAAGTCATTATTTTATCGTAATCAATAGCCTTCGTTTCGATGATGAGGAATTTTTCCTGCGTGCCCTTAATATTTTCCTTGGTAAACATTTTATTATTACAGTAACGAAGCAAAAAATTAATGAGTTGCGTACGTTAAAGCCCATCCTTTGGGAGCAAGAAGTAACAAGACCCGATCAATTTCTTTATCACTTGGTCGATTTAGTTATTGATAATTATGCACTTGTTGGTGATCGTATTGAGCTTCGTATCGAGGTACTTGAAGAAGATATATTGATGCATACCAAAAAATCTCATTTGAATGAGATTATCGGCTTACGCAGTGAAATTCTGTGGTTGAAAAAAGTACTTGGTCCACAACGCGAGCTAATCGCTACTTTAATAAAAAAAGAACTTAAATTAATTGATGACCAACTACAAAAATATTTCAGTGACGTATATGAAAATGCATTGAAAATTGCTGAGTCTTTCGATACGTATCGCGATCTAATGGGTAACTTACGAGAGGCTTATCAATCCTCCCTATCTAGCAGAGCCAATGAAATTATGAGAGTATTTACTGCAATTACAACGATTTTCATGCCGCTAACTTTTATTACTGGTATATATGGAATGAACTTCGATTCAATCCCAGGCATTCACTTTAAATACGGCGCTTATGTCATATTAGGTATTATGATTACGCTCGGAATTGGGATGTACTTTATTTTCCGCAAAAAAGAATGGTTGTAAATACTACACTTTAGCCAACGACCTCCTTAAGTCTCTGATTACTTGTCTATCAGCTACTTAAGGAGGTTTTTGTTGTCATAAGTACAGCACCTATGCAATTACTTAAACATATGATTACGACTTTGAAAAAACTCATAAAAGAAACGTACATTTTCAAGTTCATACCATTGTGATGTTTTCAAGCTTGGCGCATCCATATTATAGATTTTCGCATCAAGAGTACCTAACATAAAGGGGGAATGGCTAGCAATGATAAACTGACAGTTAAAATATCTAGCTAGCTGATTAATTTCTTCACAAAGCTTAATCTGATTAGCAGGAGAAAGTGATGTTTCAGGCTCATCGAGCAAATATAGTGCATCTGGTACTAAATATTGATCGAACATTTGCATAGAGGTTTCTCCATTAGAATATTTTTCATTGGCAAATTTCATAATTTCAATTCGTTTGTTCATTTGTGCTGATTGCTTTAATTGCTCTATCTGTTCCTTCGTATATCCTAGTTTAGAATGCTCATACAAATAACCCTCTCTTAAAACAGCTTCTTGTTGAATTTTTTTGATCTCATACAAAATATCTTCACTTTTCATATAAAGACTATCGTCAGGTATTAGCTGCTGATTATGAGCATTTCCATTATCAGTTAAGGAAAATGAGCATTCCGCCATAAAGTTGTTGTAATACTTATGATCGGATAAATGCTCACTTCCCTTCATATTCAATTTGTTAGCTATCAAATTAAGTAAGGTAGACTTACCTGATCCATTATTTCCATAAATCACCGTTATTTTATCAAATATAAATACTTCACCAGCGTTATTGTTAAACACACGATAGGGGTAAACATTTGGATTACGCTCGATTACGGAAGAAAGCTTGAAGCTGTTCAAATATATCATGTAAGAATCCCCTTTTATTTCAAAAGTTTTTTGCGTATTTTTGGCTTGTTCATGAGTAGATACCACTTTGTTTTGATAAGTATATTATCTGTGTAACTCTAAGTAGTGTCCACTTTTTATTCTAGGTGCAATTTCACAAAAAAATCGAAAAAAGGGATAGTTACTCAATTTTTTTTGCCCATTGAGCTTGTATTCGCTATAATAGAGGATAGCTCCATCGAGTTGAACTATTCGAGAAGGGGGATTGGCGAAAATTGAATATTAGTCAGCTAGAAACCTTACTTACAATTTCGAAAACGATGAGTTTTCGAAAAGCTGGTGAACTTTTGAATTTGACTCAGCCAGCTGTCTCGGCACAAATCAAAAGCTTAGAAGAAGAATTCAATACGATTTTGATTGATCGTAATCAACCCGTCACTTTAACTGAACATGGACAAGTATTTCTTGATCATGCTGAACGAATGCTCTCGATTGTTGATGACTTAAAACAAAGACTTTCAGATCTTAACGATAATCCGCAGGGTCATATTATTTTAGGTACAACAGCATCTATCGCAGTTCAAGTGTTACCTAGAGTACTATCCTATTTTAAAAATCAATACCCACTAATCAAAACAACCATTCATACGATGCCATCTTCCCAAGTTATGACTAGTGTAGATAATGGTAGCGTAGACATTGGTATTACTTACTTAACTGAAAAAAACACAAATATAACTTCCTCAATTCTTTATTATGATACATTTGAATTGATTGTATCCCCTGAAAATCCATTGAGCCAATACGATTTCATTACGATGGATCAGCTGCAGCATGTCCCATTGATTATGCTTGCACCTGATACTTTAGGAAGACGTTTCGTTGATCAAATATGTAAAGATTGCCGCCTGACTCCTAATATAATAATGGAATTGTCCAGTAGCGAAGAAGTTAAACGAATGGTTGAAATTAATCTCGGCGCTGCAATTGTATCTAAACTAGCAATTGAACAAGAACGTAAGTTAGGTACTATTAAAATAATTAGAGTAGAAGAGCTTGTTGCTACACATCCTGTAGGTGTAGTCTACAAATCAGGACGATATATTAATTCAGCGATGCAGCAATTTTTAAGCGATTTGAAGGGTATGCCAGAGTATCAATTTATGAATGCAGAGTAGATAGGGTAGTTCAATAAACAGCCTTTGATAACGATGAGGATGTACTTTTCAACTCAAGGAAGCATTACAAGAAGCAAATGAAAAGTTGTAGGAGGATTGCAAATGAGTACATTTGATAATAGCAGCCGTGTTAAATTCGATCTTCACACCCATCATAACCGTTGTGGGCATGCTGATGGAGTAATTGAGGATTATATTCAATCTGCAATCGCACAAGGCTTTCAAGCTGTTGGTATTTCAGATCATACGCCTTACTTCGCACACGATGATGATCAGCCATTCCCAGGTATTGCGATGGCTAGAAGCGAATTTAACAATTATATTACAGAGGTACAATCGTTAAAACAGAAATACGAAGGTCAAATTGATGTATTACTAGGGATCGAATCTGATTTCTTCCCACAACATACAACTGTGTATGAAACAGCCTTGAATGAAGTACCTTTCGACTATGTCATTGGCTCCGTGCACCAAGTAGCTGGAGTAAGTATCTTTAACAGAAATCGTTGGAAAAATTTAACCGATCAAGAAAAAATCGAGACGAAAGAGCTTTACTATGATCTTATTGCTCAATCTGCTCGCAGTGGACTATTCCAAATTCTTGGTCATATCGATGCTATGAAAGGCTACTATCCACCATTTTCTGATATCCCTGCTTATAATAAAATAGATGAAACATTGCAAGTCATCGCTGATTGTAATGTTTCAATTGAAATTAATACGTCAGGCAGCACCAAAGATGTTGGTGGCTGGTATCCTTCCGATGATATTTTGGCAAGGGCATATCATTATGGTGTGAAGGTAACGTTCGGTTCTGATGCTCATACTCCTAAGCGCATTGGTGATGATTTCGATGAAGTGGCAAACCGTTTAAAAGACATCGGCTATCGTAGCTGGGTTTACTATAAAAATCGTCAAGCTATTGAGGTAGCCTTATAATATTTTTGTAGCTAGCTCATATTGTTATGTTCTATAATATAATTTTTATCAATTACCTTTCTAACTTACAATATTGTTAAGTGGGAGAGGTTTTTTCATGCGCATTATTTTGACTAGATATTTGATTACTCCAGTATTGACCGTCAACCTACTTTGCCATAGGTACTTACTTTTTTTTAGTTTGTATGCTACAATAATTGTTAAGGAAGGTGATACGGATGGACTATTCAGTAATGTGTCCACGGTATGAAAGTGCTGCGGACTTACTAGGAAAAAAGTGGACCGGTAGGATCATTCATGTTTTACTCGGCGGACCTAAACGTTTCAAAGATATAAAGGAACAAATTCCAGAAATGAGCGACAAGATGCTTACCGATCGCATGAAGGAGTTAGAATGTTCTGGTGTCGTTGTTCGCAATGTATATCCTGAAATGCCTGTACGTATTGAATATGAACTGACTGAAAAAGGTCGAGATTTAGAACCTGTCATCTGTGCCATTCAACAATGGGCAGAGAAATGGATAGGCTAAGCAAATAGAGCTGGATTAGAGGAATCAATGATTCCTTTAATCCAGCTCTTGTTTGTATGGACATTTTGAGCTACCGCTCAAAATGGATAGATTAATGGTATTGCGAAGACCATTACAACCCCCAGCAAAATCTGCACCGGTAAACCCACTTTAATATAATCCATAAACTTATACTTACCTACCCCCATGACAAGCGCGTTCGGTGGCGTTGAGAACGGCACAGCAAAGCACATACTAGCTCCGATCGATACTGCTAACATAAATGGAAGAGGATTGACGTCAAGCGCTACAGCCGCCGATAAGGCAATTGGAGCAAACAGCACAGCGCACGCTGTATTACTTACAAATAACGTCATCAATGATGTTGCAAAATATACTCCTGCAAGCAATACTAACGGACCATAGCCTCCTAGCCCAATAACAAGCTTTTCTGATAATAAGGCTGCTGCACCTGTCTTTTCAATTGCTGTAGACATCGGAATCATTGCGCCAATAAGTACAATACTTTCCCAGTTAACTGTCTTATAAGCTGATTCCATATTAGACAAACATCCTGTAACGACCATCATTATTGCAGCGATCATCACACATACAACGGCAGGTACAATATTAATAATCATTCCGACAATCATGAGCACCATAATTAGAGCAGCAATAGGCGCCTTATGTATCAATGGTATATTCGCAGCTTCCTGGGCCGGTTGACCAACGACAACAACATCTTCATGCTCTAGAGATAATCGTGCAATATGTTTCCATTCCCCTTGAATTAAAATCGCATCGCCTGATCTTATTTTCTCTTCCTTCAATTCATTTAGCAAATACGTTCCTTTACGCTGTATACCAAGGATGTTAACATTGTAGTTTTCGCGAAAGCCCGAATGCTTCACCAATTGATTAATATGACGAGAATTAGAAGGGATAAGTATTTCGGCAATGCCAATTTCGGATGTTGTTAACTGTTCAAGCACTGCTGCAGAGTCCTTCTCCACAATATCATCACTAATAATTGTCAGCTTCTGATGCTTTGCAAATCGTTCAATCTCTTCGTAATGACCGCTAACATATATAATATCATTCATATGTAATCTAGTTTCTGGACCGGCCATTTCCTGATTAATCGTTTTGAAAAACGGGTTTTTGTGAGATTGGCGGCGTCTAACCTCATTAATATGTACATGATATAAACTTACCAACGAAAGCTCCTTCAGCGTCTTCTCGAGCATCGGTGAGCCTTCACCCAATTGCATTCGATATAAATTTTGCGCCAGGCTATACTGCTCGGCTAGTTCATCTAATGAACGCTCTTTTTTCTTTTTCGAGCTACCTTTACTTTTCCCTTTCAGGACTACTTTACTGAAAAATATAATAAGTAATGTTCCCGCAACAAGACAGATGACACCCGTTGGTGCAAATCCAAAAAAGCTAATCTCTTTAAATCCAGCTTTTTCTAATGTTTCGCTTACTACCATATTCGGCGGGCTACCAATTAAAGTCAGCATTCCACCTAAACTACCTGAAAATGCTAATGGCATAAGTAGTCGTCTTGTACTTACTTGCGCTTGATTAGCCAAACTTACAACAATGGGCAGCATCACTGCAATCGTTCCTGTATTACTAATAAATGCCCCAACAAAGGAGGTCGATAGCATAATAGTAATAAGTAGTCTTGTCTCATTCGTACCTGCCAAATTCAATAACTTTCCACTGACGATTTTGGCAAGGCCGGTCTGAAAAATCGCTCCTCCAACGACAAATAGGCCAATCATCATAATGACAACAGAGCTTGCAAAGCCAGCTAACGCTTCTCCAGTATCAAGAATATTTAGAATAACTAATAAGCTTAACGCACATATCGCTACGAGGTCTGAACGTATTTTTCCACTGACGAACATGATCGATGCTAATAGCAATATTATTAATGTTAAAAACATATCTATATTCAAACTGGTCACCCCTCTATCACACTCTCCACATATAGTAACACTTACACTTTGAGCTTACTGTGATTTTCATTACATTAGTAGTTTCACTGCGATGGTTAATATCAGGTTAGTTTAGAGTAAAGCAAGTTTTTGCTATACTACAATTTCTTTGAGTGGCTATTGTGCCTACATTTGATGTTGTAAGAATAACTCCATTCTGACAGCTGTTGCTCCATGTTACGCACATTTAAACTACTTTTAGCTTTGTGCGACGCACTAGGCACACTAGTGCGCATACGCGTCGACATACACAGTACGCTAATTAGCTCAAAACCAATACATTAGGCTGTAAGAGGACACACTAGTGCGCTATTGATATTATTATGCTCAGAGTTTACTAGTGAGCGAGGAATAAGCTGCACCGACCGATTCCTAGAACATTGCTTTGTCACCACTCCTTAGCATTGACAATCGATACAAATTTCAGTAATATAATAATAACTCGATGTGATAATGATTATCAATGATAATATGAGATTGAATATAGTACAACGCTCGCTAGTTGCCTAGCCAAATAAAAAACGCCAGGATAGATTGCTATCCCGACGTTTTTAAAATAATATATTCAAGTTCCAATAAAGGTTCAAAAAGTGGGCTTTCGTAAGCCGAGAAGATGGAGCGCTACTTGAGAAAGGCGGAAGCGCAAGTGTACATGATTACGTACACGCGAACCGTACTTTCCAAGTTCGCTTCATATTCGACGTCGAATATGCTACGTTAGCATATTCATCGTTATCAAAGTCCGCTTTTTGAACTACCTCGAACTACACACCAAGCCATTTTTTGAATAATAGCTTAGTAGTATCGCGGTTCATCGCAGCAATAGATGTCGTAAGTGGAATCCCTTTCGGGCAAGAGCGAACACAGTTCTGTGAGTTACCACAGCCTTCTATTCCGCCATCTTCCATTAGCGCCTCAAGTCTCTCATCTTTATTCATCGCACCAGTAGGATGAACGTTGAAGAGACGAACTTGAGAAATCGCAGCCGGTCCAATAAAGCTATTACGATCATTCACATTCGGGCAAGCTTCAAGACATACGCCACAAGTCATACATTTAGATAATTCGTATGCCCATTGACGTTCTGATTCTGCCATACGCGGTCCAGGACCAAGATCATACGTTCCATCAATTGGAATCCATGCTTTAACTTTTTTCAGAGCAGAGAACATTCTTTCACGATTAATAACAAGATCGCGAATAACTGGGAAAGTACGCATTGGCTCAAGTCTTACTGGCTGCTCTAGTTGATCGATTAACGCACTACAAGCTTGACGAGGCTTTCCGTTAATAACCATAGAACAAGCACCACATACTTCTTCTAGACAGTTAGAATCCCAAATGACTGGTGTAGTGTTCTTGCCTTCAGCAGTTACTGGGTTACGTTGAATTTCCATTAGAGCACTAATTACATTCATATTAGGACGATAAGGAATCTTGAACGTTTCCGTATATGCTGCTGAGTCTGGCTTATCCTGACGTGAAATAATAAAGGTAACAGTTTTCGTAGCTACTGTAGTTTCAGCCATTGTTATTCTCCTTTCTTCTTCCCTGCAGAATAGTCACGGGTACGAGGTTTAATCAAGCTAACGTCAACTTCTTCATAAGATATTTTCGGACCTTCTGGAGTCCAATCTGCAATTGTCGTTTTCAAGAATTCTTCATCATTACGTTCCGTAAATTCAGGCTTGTAATGTGCACCACGCGATTCATTACGTTGCAATGCACCTAATGTCATCGCCTCAGAAAGCTCGAGCATATTCCATAATTGACGAGTAAATGCGACACCAGCATTATTCCAATTCGCAGTATCATTAATGTTGATATTGTTATAACGTTGTTTCAGTTCTTTAATCTTTTGAATAGTTTCTACCAGCTTGTCGTTATAACGAACAACGGTCATATTATTAGTCATCACTTCGCCAAGCTCTTTGTGAAGCACGTATGCATTTTCAGTACCATTCATACCAAGAATACGATCATACTTCGCTTTTTGCTCACGAGTAGCTTTCTCAAACACAGAAGCGGAAATATCTTCTGCTGATTTATTAAGACCTTTAATATATTCAACTGCTTTTGGTCCCGCAACCATACCACCATAAATTGCTGATAATAGCGAGTTAGCACCAAGACGGTTAGCACCATGATAATTATAGTCACATTCGCCTGCTGCAAATAGACCAGGAATATTCGTCATTTGATTATAATCTACCCACATACCGCCCATTGAATAATGAACTGCTGGGAAAATTTTCATCGGTATTTTACGAGGATCATCGCCCATGAATTTTTCGTAGATTTCAATGATACCACCAAGCTTAACATCAAGTTCCTTAGGATCTTTATGAGATAGATCAAGGTAAACCATGTTTTCGCCGTTAATTCCTAATTTATCATCAACACAAACGCTGAAGATTTCACGAGTTGCGATATCACGAGGAACTAGATTACCATATGCAGGGTATTTCTCTTCAAGGAAGTACCAAGGTTTACCGTCTTTATATGTCCAAATACGTCCGCCTTCACCACGAGCAGATTCACTCATTAAGCGAAGTTTATCATCACCTGGAATTGCTGTTGGGTGAATTTGAATGAACTCGCCATTCGCATATTTCACACCTTGTTGATATACCGCACTTGCAGCAGTTCCTGTATTAATAACGGAGTTCGTAGTTTTCCCAAAAATAATACCAGGACCACCTGATGCAAGAATAACTGCATCACCGCGCACCGTACTAATTTCCATAGAACGTAAATCTTGAACAGATACACCGCGACATACGCCGTCATCATCAATAACGGAACCAAGGAATTCCCAGTGCTCATATTTCGTAACAAGTCCCGCTGCTTCCCAGCGACGAACTTGCTCATCTAGTGCGTATAACAATTGTTGACCCGTTGTAGCACCTGCAAATGCAGTACGGTGATATTGTGTTCCACCGAAACGTCGGAAATCTAGCAAGCCTTCTGATGTACGGCTGAACATTACGCCCATACGGTCCATTAAGTGAATAATACCAGGTGCAGCATCACACATTGCTTTAACTGGTGGTTGATTCGCTAGGAAGTCACCGCCATATACGGTATCATCAAAATGCTCCCAAGGAGAATCGCCTTCACCTTTTGTATTTACAGCGCCGTTAATACCGCCTTGTGCACATACAGAGTGTGAACGTTTTACGGGAACGATTGAGAATAGATCGACATGTGTGCCAGCCTCAGCGGCTTTGATTGTAGCCATTAGACCAGCAAGACCGCCACCAACGACAATAATTTTATTTTTAGCCATTACGATTCGCTCCTTGATCTATACTAAAGAATTGAACGCACTGCCATGTAGGCATCTGCCACTTCTTTGAATTCGTCGCCTCTGAAAGCAACAAGAGATAAGATGAATAACGCAGAGATAATTACAAAAATACCGATACAAATTTTCGAAGAAATACGTTGAGCTCGTTCACCAACTGTAATTCCCCAGCTAATAAGGAAGGCCCAGAAGCCGTTCGCAAAATGGAATGATGCAGCAAGCACACCAATTACGTATAATACGAACATAAGCGGACTTGATGCGATATGATTCATCGTTGATCCAAGTTCCTCATGTGTAATTGATCCAAGGTATACTTGGAAACGAGTTTGATATACATGCCAGAATACGAATACGAAGGTAATTACCCCTGTAATACGCTGTGCTGTAAATGCCCAATTTCGTCCGTACTTAAAGCGTCCTAGATTTGAGTTCGATTGATACGCTACGTATAAACCATATATTCCATGGAATAATAGCGGGATATAGATCAATATAAACTCAAGTACAGGCAATAATGGTAAACTATTAATTAAGCCTACCCCTTTTTGAAATCCTTCTGGTCCTCGCTCGAAAGCTTGGAAATTCGTTAAAGCATGCACTACGAAAAATCCACCTAGTGGAATGATACCTAGTAGTGAGTGCAGCTTACGAGAGAAATAACTATTTCCCTTCATCTCTTTGTTTTCTCCTTTCAAACTGTAAGTGCTTACTTATCCAATGAAATCAACCCACATTTTACCCCACCTATATGCGCTAGTCAATCAATCACCTATAGGTATAGCAAATGATGACACATTTTTGCCATAGTTTAATCGTACTCCTTTTTCGCTTATAATGGAATTGCATATTCATTATTAATGCTTATAACAAATTTGCATAAGAGAATAATTTCATCTATAATTTTATAATAGAAGTATTATATTAGGCTCTAAAAAATTGGCGCGAATGCTTCCGAATTACTTTTCAAACAGGAAGCTTACGTATTAGTTATGAACAGTTGGAGGTATATTAGAATGGATGAAGCTTTATATATTTTCAAACGTATCGTGGAACACTCTAGTATGAATAAAGCTGCTCAGTCACTTAATCTATCCCAGCCAGCACTATCACGAAAAGTTTCAAAGCTAGAGCATGAACTCGGAGCTCCACTATTCAGGCGGATTGGAAAACGACTAGAGTTAACACGTATTGGACAACTTACTTTTGAATATGCTATTGAACAAGAACGACTGTACCTCAAATATCTAAAAACAGTTGCTGAATTCAAAGAAACGGGTAGAAGCTCGATTACGATCGGTGCAAGTTTGACGACATTACAAACGACGTTACCTGATCTCATTGCACTGCTTCGAGAATCTCATCCTGAAATTGATATAAAAGCGATTACTGGAAAAACTCATGAAATCGTTAGTTTTGTGAAGGAACATAAAGTTGATATTGCGGTCATCGCCTCACATCTAGATGATTCCTATGTCCAGTGTACCCCGTTGTTTGATGATCATCTTATTCTAGTCATGCCTCGTTCATTGATGCTTCCAGAAGCAAAACAATTAGATGTGCATGATCTGAATAATATTCCGATGATTTTATTTTCCAAAGGAACATGGTATCGCTTATTGATCGATGAATTGTTTGAAGCGTATCAATTAACGCCTGAAATTAGAATGGAAATCGATTCTTTCGAAGCTATACTACGCTTGCTTCATACATTCCGAGCAGGTGCACTGTTACCGAAGTCGTATTTGCGACCGCAATTAATTGCTGATAACGATCTAGATATTTATCCCATTCCACAACTGGAAGGTACTAAGCGTACGACGTCATTAATTCATGCAGATCCTAATACATTGGATGTAGCGGTGAGAAACTGTATTCAAGACATTGCAACCTTTTATCATCGTCAAGCGTAATAAACGTATAAACAAATTGGAATATATTGTATACACTGTATTCTGCGTACACGGTATAATGAGTACATAATAATTTAAAGAGGTGAATTATGATCAACCAGATTACCCCGAAAACTTGGAAGCTAGCGAGTATATTAGCGACGATTTCACTTATCGTTTTCATTTTATTACAACTACTTCCGAGCTTGAATGCAACAGCTACTTCAACAACGAGTAGCAAACCTATCTCTAATGATAAAGCGATTGAAATAGCATCAGCATTTGCCGAGCAGCGCACAAGCTTTGAGGTCGAGAAGGCAGAAGCCTATCATCAAGGTAATAAAATTTATACCGGTTACATAATGAAAGAAAAACTACAGGCCAAGCATGATGAAAAGTTCGAACAATTAGTGCCGTTCGATCAGTATCAAGTCAACCTTCGATTTGCTTCTGGCCAAGGTGATGGATACGTCATTATGAGTCTATTCACTGGTCAAGTTACTGGTTGGAATTTCTCAATTGCTGGAACTGAAGCAGATGAGGCAGCTACTTTAGCAGCACTTAAACAAGAAATTACAGAGCAAAAGTTCCCTTTGAATGACGCAACACATTTCGATATGTATGAAACAATTAGTGAAGCGACTATGTTTTCGATTAAAGATTCATCAGATTACTCTATCGGCTGGTACGTATCTAATGATGAACAAGTTATCGGGGAAGCTATTCTACAAATTGACACTGCTGTATTAGAAAGAAATGAAGGAACTATTGTAAGTAAATATTTGCCTGACTTCATTATTCCAGACGAATACACAGCTTATACAAAAAAACAGGATTTCTTCGCTGGTATATGGACTTATGGTTTGTATATGGGCTTTACATTCATCTTCGGTGTTCTTGCGATCATCTATGGAATTTTATATCGTCGCCACACTTCATTTAAATACGGTATGTGGTTAACGATTATTAGTACGATTATTTCTGCGCTTGTTAACTTTGGATTTTTGAAAAGTCAGCTTGGGCTACAATCTAATACGATTATGGATGACGGATTCGCTAACATATTTATGTTTATATTCGTTATTATCTCGGTCATCTTTGGTGCCGTTGGAGTATACTTCTCCTTTGTCGCTGGTGATGGACTGTGGAAAGCACAAGGCTTCCGTCTCTGGCCGCGCTTCCGTGATCGCGATTATGGTCATTACATTTGGGATATGATGAAAATGTCTTATTTGCTAGCGATAATATTGCTAGGTATTCAAAATGTGATCTATTTATTACTTACGACTGTACTTGGAACGTGGTCGGCAAATGATGCAGCACAATCATTTTTAAACTTTGAATTTACATGGCTATTTCCAGCATTAGCTTGGATGGCGGCAATCTCTGAAGAAGTTATCTATCGTTACTTTGGAGTCGGCATCTTCCGTCGTTGGTTCAAAAACACATGGCTTGCTGCGTTAATTCCGTCGCTTGTGTGGGCAGCTGGACATACACTTTATCCACTTTACCCAGCAAGTACGCGAATTTTAGAGTTAGTTATTATCGGAATGCTATTCACATTTATTATGGTCAAATTCGGATTTATTGCAGCGATGTTCACTCATGCGATTTTCAATACGATATTGATGAGCATGCAGCTTATACTATTTGGAGGGACTATAGATATCGTCTCTTCGATCGTATTCCTTGTTCTACCATTCTTAATTGCTTATGTTATTAAGCTGCTTCATAGTAAAAGAAAGGATACTGCAGGACCGCCTAATCGTCCCGAGTATCCTCCCGCAATGCCGTAAGTATAGTAGTTGCTAGCTTTTCACCAATAGAAAGGGGCTTAAAGTCTTCGACTTGAGCCTCTTTTATTTTTTTCAGCGACCCGAAATGCTTCAATAACTGCTTTCGTCGCTTCTCGCCAATACCTGGAATCGAATCAAGCTTCGACTCTACCATCGACTTGGCACGTTTTTGAATGTGGAAGCTAATCGCAAAGCGATGCACTTCATCTTGAATGCGCTGCAGCAAATAGAATTCCTGACTATCTCTACCGAGCGGAATAAGCTCCGCCGAGTCGCCACTCATTAATTCAGCTGTTCTATGCTTATCGTCCTTCACAAGTCCACATACGGGAATAAATAAGCTTAATTCGTCCTGTAGTATCTCAATAGCCGCTGAAATTTGCCCTTTACCACCATCGACTACAATAAGATCTGGCAGCTCTGTACCTTCCTTAAGAGCACGCTCATAACGGCGACGAATAACTTCTCGCATCGTCCCGTAATCATCAGCGCCTTCAATCGTTTTCACATTATATTTTCGATATTCACGACGATCAGGCTTACCATCACGGAAGACAACCATCGCCGATACTGGGTTTGTCCCTTGAATATTCGAGTTATCGAATGCTTCGATTCGATGTAAATTTTCTATTCCTAGTGCATGTCCAAGATTTCGTGAAGCAATGACGCTACGCTCCTCATCTCTTTCAATGAGCTTGAACTTTTCATTCAATACATTTTGCGCATTTTGCACAGCCATAGAGACGATTTCACTCTTCTGTCCACGCTGCGGTATTAATATTTTGACCTTCAACCATTCATGTAACCATGACATAATTTCATCGGCATCCATACTGCTACCATCGACAGGCTGAGGCAATAAAATTTGTCTAGGTAATGCAGGGTTTTCACTATAATACTGCGTCACAAAGCTCATAAAATCATCGTATTCCTCACCATAATAGGGAAATGATGTTCCGTGGCGCTCGATTAATTTACCTTTGCGCATATATAAAATTTGTACACTCATCCAGCCTTTATCAACCGCATAACCGAATATATCTCGATCAAGTGCATCATTCATCGTAATCTTTTGTTTCTCCATAATGGCATCAATAGCTACAATTTGATCACGGTATTCCTTGGCACGCTCGAATTCAAGCTTTTCGGCCGCTTCTCCCATTTTACGTTCTAATTCAATTTTGACAGAATCTTCACCGCCATTAAGGAAACGCGTAATTTCTGCGACCATCTCATCATACTGCTTTTGATCTATTTCAAATTCGCACGGTGCAATACATTGACCGATATGATAATAAAGACATACTTTGTCCGGAAGCTTCTGACATTTGCGCAGCGGATAGAGACGATCAAGTAATTTCTTCGTTTGCTGTGCTGCATATGCGTTAGGATAAGGCCCAAAATATTTCGCTTTATCTTTGTATACTTTACGTGTTACTTCAAGCTTCGGATGTGCTTCATGGGTAATTTTAATATAAGGAAATGTTTTATCGTCCTTTAACAGAACATTATATCTTGGATTATGGAGTTTAATAAGATTACACTCTAAAATTAGTGCTTCCATATTGCTACCCGTTATAATAAATTCGAAATCCGTAATTTCACTAACTAATTTTTGTGTTTTCCCATTATGACTGCCATTGAAATATGATCGTACGCGATTTTTCAATATTTTTGCTTTACCAACGTAAATAATGACATCCTCATTATTTTTCATAAGATAGCAACCAGGCAAATCAGGAAGTAATGCTAACTTATTGCGTAGATGTTCTTTCACGATAGCTTCATCATAAGGATTCGATGACTGCGACATTACATTACCTCCCAAAACTTTTCATGATACAAACATAAGAAACTACTTCGTGAATGAAAAGTAGCATCGAAAGCATAAACTTAACTTTTCATGTACTACATGATTATGCTTCGTGTACATGAAAAGTTACTTCGTAAGCATTATCTAACTTTTCATGTACTACTATTATTGTAGCATATTTGTTCGCATTCATTCTTTTTGATTGAATCGGATATTCGCTTTACAATTTAGCGAAATATTGGTTATACTATGTACAGTAATAGGTATGTCAAGGAGGACTGCACGATGGAAAATGTAAGCGATCCACGTCAGCATATTAACGAAGAACCACGTGACGATCTTAAAGACGTTCTTGTTGGCTTCGGCGGCATGCTTGGCTTTATGGTCGTTGTGTTCGCAGCTGCAGTTATTGTGAAATTTTTCATTTCATAATAAGCAGACAGAATGCAACGAAAGACGGAGTGACTCTTATCTTTGAATAAGAGTCACTCCGTCTTTTCTGCTCTATTGCCACAATGAATTTAACTTATATCTTGTTTATTCGGAAGAGTGCTGCTACGCTCTTCGAAGTTATCTACTTTTCTAGGAGCAAGTGGATATCTCGTTCGTTCTGTGCGATCAATTTGTACGATTTGACCTTCATGAACCGTTACTAGTACTTGCCCGAATTGTAATCCTTTAATTTGCTCCGCAATACGTGCCTGCCACACTGAATCAACCTCTAAAGGGTTCGCCATCACAATTCCTCCTAAAACTTTTCATATCGCCTTGGATTACATCTCTATAATGAAAAGTTACTCCGTAAGCATATACTCAAACTTTTCATATATTCCCAAATTGCATTCTACTCAATGCTTTCCCGCTTCGATTGAAGACCTTCCTTCCACTCTACAATCGCCTTCACTATTAATGTGAAAATCGCTAATAACATTAACATCGATGCAATGGCAAATGCCGCTGAAAATTGATACTCATTGTACAGAATTTCAACATGTAGTGGTAATGTATTCGTTCTGCCACGAATATGTCCTGATACGACAGATACAGCACCAAACTCGCCCATTGCCCTCGCATTACAAAGTATAATTCCGTATAACAAACCCCATTTAATATTCGGTAATGTGACATACCAAAATACTTTGAATCCCTTCGCACCAAGACTAATCGCCGCTTCCTCTTCACCAATCCCTTGTTGCTGCATCAGCGGAATTATTTCTCTTGCTACAAATGGAACGGTAATGAAAAGCGTAGCAATAATAATGCCAGGAACTGCGAATATAACTTTAATATCATGCTCTGCTAACCATGGTCCAAAATATCCTTGTGCTCCAAACATAAGAACGAACACAAGTCCCGCAATAACAGGCGATACAGCAAATGGCAGATCGATCAGCGTTAGCAAAATTTGCTTACCACGAAATTTAAACTTAGAAATTGCCCAAGCGACGAGTACACCAAACACTGTATTAAGCGGTACAGCTATTAATGCTGTTATTAACGATAACTTTAATGCTGCAAATGCGTCCGAATGAGTTATCGCATCAATATAAACTGAAAATCCCTTTTTTAGTGACTCTACGATAACGAGTGCAAGCGGCAAGACGATCATAATAACGATGAACAATACTGCTATGCCTATCAAGCTCCATCGTACCCAGGTCGCTTCATTGATATGCTTCTCTCGCACAATTTTGTGGGAGGGGCTGTGGTATTGTACTACTCCAGCCATCTTGATCTCCTCCTTTATAGGATAGGATGTTCAACTTAAGAATTTGATGTCATTCTACGGTTCATTCTCCACTGCAATAGATTAATGGCGAACAGTAATATGAATGAGACGATTAGCATAACAGCTGCGATCGCAGTTGCTCCTGCGTAGTCATATTGCTCAAGCTTTGTCATAATGAGCAGCGGTGAAATTTCTGTCTTCAAAGGCATATTTCCACTAATAAATACGACGGATCCAAATTCTCCTATTCCTCTTGCAAACGCTAATGTGAAACCAGTTAATAGCGCAGGGAATAGTGTTGGCAATATAATTCTGAAGAAGGTACGGAGCCGATATGCACCAAGCATAACCGCTGCCTCCTCCATATCTTTCTCCAAGTCTTCAATAACAGGCTGCACCGTTCGCACGACAAATGGAATACCGATAAATGTTAAAGCAACGATAATACCTAGTGGAGCATACGCCACCTTAATACCTAGTGGCTCTAGAAACGAACCAATCCAGCCATTCTTTGCGTAAATCGCAGTCAACGCAATCCCTGCAACTGCTGTTGGTAATGCAAAGGGGATATCGACGAGTGCATCTATAATCTTCTTACCTGGAAATTGATACCTCACCAACACCCAAGCTACGATTAATCCGAAAAAAGTATTAATCAATGCTGCGCATAAAGCTGTAACGAAACTAACACGATAAGAGGCAAGCACGCGTGCATTCGTAACAGCAGCCCAAAACTCCTCAAAGGTAAGCTCGAACGACTTTAGGAAAATAATAGCTAGCGGGATAAATACAATAATGCTCAAGTAGAACATTGAAATCCCAAGTGTTAGTCTAAAGCCTGGAATGATCGATCTAGAGGTCGAGCGTTTTCGCTTAAGGTTAGCTAATGACATACGTGCTCATACTCCTTTATAGGTCAGATTCACTTTACGTATTAGCTACCCGGTGTATAGATTTGATCGAATACTCCGCCATCCGCAAAATGCTTCGTTTGCGCTTCTTTCCAGCCACCAAAGTCTTTATCAATTTCTAGTAGCTCTAGCTCAGGGAATTGATCACTGAACTGTGCCGCAACTTCTGAATCTGTTGGGCGGTAATAGTTATCTCCTGCAATCTTTTGTCCTTCTGGAGTGTACAAGTATTGCAAGTAAGCTTCTGCAACTTCGCGTGTACCACGTTTGTCGACTACTTTATCAACAATGGCAACCGGGGGTTCTGCCAATATACTTAATGATGGATATACGATATCGAATTGATCAGGACCTAATTCATTAATCGATAAATATGCTTCATTTTCCCACGCTAGCAGTACATCACCTATCTCACGCTCTACAAAAGTTGTCGTTGAACCACGAGCTCCTGTATCTAATACTGGCACATGCTTGAACAGCTCTTTTACAAATTGAAATGCTGCGTCCTCGCTATTGTTATTACGTTTAAGTGCATAACCCCAAGCTGCTAAATAGTTCCAACGTGCTCCACCTGAAGTTTTCGGATTCGGTGTAATAACTTCTACATCATCCTTGATTAGATCATTCCAATCCAAAATATTTTTCGGGTTACCTTTGCGAACGAGAAAAACGATCGTTGATGTGTAAGGTGCACTGTTACGGTCAAATTGTGTTTGCCAATCACTTTCAATTAGTTCTGCATCAACAATTGCATCGATATCATAGCCAAGTGCCAATGTAACGACATCAGCTTCAAGACCGTCCACAACTGCTCGACCTTGTTTTCCAGAACCACCGTGTGATTGCTCAATGGTTACTTCTTGATTAGCCGTTTCTAACCAATACTTCGCGAAAGCTTCATTGAAGTCTACATATAGCTCACGAGTTGGATCATACGATACGTTTAATAATTGTATTGACCCTGAATTTGTAGCTGTACCGCAAGCTCCAAGCACCCCAATTAGTAACGCCAAAACAATAATTTTTGATAAATGAGTAATTGACTTCATCTTCATAACAAATCCCTCCATAATTTAGGGATAGGTAATGTTCATTCCGGTTGTTCCGGTCACTATTTATTATTCCTATCTGTTTAGTTGGTTATTGATTGGATATTAACAGTAATTACCACTCTTTGTCAACATATTTTTATTAAAGCTATTAGAGAATCTTATAAAGCATATGTAATGTGATTCATCCGTATTAATTTTAGCTTATTGCCATTCTAGATTGTATGCTATTACTTGCACTCCTAATAAAATCCTCTCTTAACTTCAGGCTCGTTTCCCTCAAAAAAAAGGAGCAGCTCCATCGTCATTTTCATGACTTTGGGCTACTCCTTATACTCATTTACAAAAATATATAAACTGCGTCTAATACTTTCGCTTGGAAATTTCTTCAAGCGGCATCGTCTCCGTAAAAACATTTTCCGGAGGAATAATTCGCTTTGGTAATGTTCTACCTGCCATTATTTCATTGGCAGCCTGGATAATCATTGGACCTAGCAAAGGATTACATTCCACAATAAGATTAATTTTCCCTTCACTCATTGCTTCAAGTGCCTTTTGCGTACCGTCTACTGATATAATGACGATATCGACTCCAGGAACTAGTCCTGCTTCTTCGATTGCTTGAATCGCGCCAAGTGCCATATCATCATTATGAGCATACAATACATCTGGTAGCTGTTCACCTTCTAGAAATTTCCTCATAACTCGCTTGCCTTTCTCTATCGTAAAATCCGCGGACTCACTAACAGCAAGGATTAGATTCGACTGATCTTTAATCATCTCTCGAAATCCTTCCCCTCGTTCAATAGAAGGCGTAGAGCCGATTGTTCCTGCTAGCTCAGCAATATAAATCGGTTCGTTTCTATTCCGCATTTTATCGAGCAAATACTTTCCTGCTTTGACACCTTCATCATAAAAGTCCGAGCCGATAAAAGTAACAATCAACGAGGAATCTTCTACATCTACTGCCCGATCGATCAATATTACCGGAATACCTGCTGCATGAACTTCTAGCAGAATAGGCTCCCAGCCCGTTTCCACAACAGGGGCAAATGCGATAATATCTACTTGTTGCTCGATAAATGAACGAATCGCCTCGAATTGTTTCTCTTGTGATTGCTCCGCATTTTTCAATATAAGCTCAATTCCCATTTCACTTGCTGCTGCCTCAATAGACTCTGTATTAGCTAGTCTCCATTTACTTTCAGATCCTAGCTGTGAAAACCCTAATACAATGGGTTTATCGATTTCAACTTCTTCCAGCTCATTGATCACAATTGGTACGTTATTAATATCATTATTCACCGCTGATTGACTTGCTTGACATCCGCCCAGCAGAAGAAATAACACCAAACTATATATGAAATTCCGATGCCACCAAAGCTTCATGCTACAGCACGCCTTCCGCCTACATATTGTAGCTACGTCTTACTGATGTATTACATTCACAAGATGGAGATAGCTAATACATTAATGATAACATGGTAAAATAAGGTTGCCAATGATATTACTTTCTCGCTAGTAATGAATATCCCGATTGCCGTTTCTTCTGATTACCCAGTATCCTTTGTAAAATAATAAATACAAATAATAAAAGTCCAATAACTATTTTTGTCCACCACGAACTTAATGTCCCTTCAAAGCTAATGATCGTTTGAATGACACCTTGGATCATGACTCCAAAGAAAGTACCTGCAATATATCCGACGCCACCTGTTAATAAAGTACCTCCAATAACTACCGCTGCAATCGTATCTAATTCTGCGCCAATTCCATGCGAGCCATAGCCTGAAAGCATATAGAACGTAAAAACAACACCTGCTAATGAAGAGCAAAGCCCGCTCAATGCATAAGTCATTACTTTCGTTCTCGCTACAGGAAGTCCCATAAGTAGAGCCGATTGCTCACTTCCTCCGATGGCATATATATTGCGACCTAGTCTTGTATAATGAGCAATAAATATACCTACGATAACGATAACTATTGCTATAATTACACTTATTGAAATAAAGTATCCACCAGGTAAATATACTTTTGTTTGCGCGATACTAACATATAGCGGGTGGTCAATCGTAATTGTATTTGTCCCTATGACGTAGCATAGGCCTCTCGCCAAAAACATACCTGCGAGTGTAACGATAAATGGCTGTAGCTTATAATAATGAATCAATGCTCCCATAATTAGCCCGAGTGTCGATCCGATCAATAGCACTAACGGAATAACTAACATCGGCGACCAGCCATATTGCTGGATTAGAGTAGCTGATACCATTGTCGTAAGAGCTATAACAGAACCTACTGAAAGATCAATCCCACCAGATACAATGACGAAGGTCATTCCAACTGCTGCAATTAATAGATAGGCATTATCAATTAATAAATTCAATATGACTTGAATAGAAAAAAATCCAGTATAACGAAACGAGCCCGCGGCAAACATTAAGCCGAATAAGCAAATTGTTATAATAATCGGAACATATTTGCGATTAAAGATAAGGCATCACCTCTTTATCAACAGAAGTACGTGTTTTTCTACGTTTAACGAAAGATTTTCGGAATGTTTCTGACTGAATCAAGCACACGGCAAGTACAACACAAGCTTTAACGACAAGCGTAATCTCTGGCGGAACACCAGTCATATAAATCGTTGTTGTTAACGTTTGGATAATAAGTGCGCCGATAATCGTTCCCATTAAGAAAAACCTTCCACCATTAAGAGATGTTCCACCAATAACAACTGCAAGAATAGCATCAAGTTCGAACCAAAGCCCTGCATTATTTCCATCTGCACTTGCTACATTAGAGCTAAGTAATAATCCCGCAATCCCTGCACATAAGCCACAAAATATATATACAGCGAAGATGACCATACTAGATTTAATACCAGAAAGTCTGCTTCCCTCTGGGTTATTACCAACTGATTCAATAAATAGTCCTAGCGCAGTTTTACGAGTTAACAATGCGGCCACGAATAACACAATGACTACAACAAAAATCGAAAACGGTAATGACAAAAGCGACCCTGACCCAATAAATTGATATTTGGGACTTACGACTGTAATAATTTGTCCACCTGTTATTAATTGCGCAATACCTCTACCTGCAACCATTAATATTAATGTTGCAATAATCGGTTGTATCCCAGCTCCGGTAACTAGAAATCCATTCCACATGCCAAGTACAATAGATAATATTAATGCTGTTCCGATCGCAATCAGCACTAATGAAAATGCATTCTGATCCGTTCCATTGCTGATCGTTAGACATGCCATCGCACCAGAAATTGCTACAACTGAGCCAACTGACAAATCAATCCCTTTCGTCGCGATTACGAGCGTCATACCAATAGATACTAACATTAATGGCGCCCCGAAATTCAAAATATCAATAAGGCTACCATACAGCTGACCATTTCTCATTTCAAGTGAAAAGAAATCTGGAGAATATATAAAATTGAAGAGCAATAATAGACCTAGTAAGGCAAGAGGGTAGAATAAGTGATGCTTCATTATTCCTTTCATTGCTCACCACCTCCCGCTATTGCCTTCATAATACTTTGCTGATTCAATTCTGTATCTGTCATCTCTTTAACGATATGTCGATCACGCAATACTGCGATACGATCACTAACTCGAATGACCTCGTCTAATTCTGAAGAAACAAACAATACAGACATACCTTCTTCTGATAATGATAATACGAGTTTTTGAATCTCTGCTTTCGCTCCAATATCAATTCCTCTTGTTGGTTCATCTAATATAAGTAACTTAGGTTGAGTTAATAACCAGCGTCCTAATAATACTTTTTGTTGATTTCCACCACTTAAATTTTTAATCAATTGCTCCGGAATTGGCGGGTTAATATTCAGCATTGTAATATATTCATCTGCTATCGCGTTCTGTCTTTTTCTCGGTATTCTGTTGAACCAGCCTTTATTCGCTTGTAATGCTAATATTATATTTTCTCTAATCGTAAGATCTTCAATGATTCCCTCCGTTTTTCTATTCTCCGAACAGAATGCGATTGAATTTTCTAATGCTTGGCGTGGTGAATGAATACTTTTCTTTCCTTCATAATGCAATGTCCCATGATCTGGACGATCCGCTCCAAAAAACAGTCTAGCTACTTCCGTTCTGCCTGACCCTAGTAAACCAGCTAGTCCTACAACCTCACCATATCCGATATTCAGATTAAATGGTTCAATCACACCCGTACGCCCAAGTTCCTTTGCCTCAGCAAACCAGCGTTCATGCTTCTTCTGTGCACGTGACTTCGGCATTTCCTCAAAGGCTTGCAGCGTCTTCCCGATCATTTTCGATACTAGCTCGAATTGCGGTAGCTCCGTTGTCAAATATTCACCGACAAGCTGACCGTTCCGTAAAATGGTAATCCGATTAGATACCTCATACACTTGATCCAGAAAGTGTGTGACAAATAAGATTGCTAGTCCTTCTTCTTTCAGCTTCATCATAATATTGAACAATTGCTTCACTTCATTCCGATCAAGACTAGAAGTAGGCTCATCCAAAATTAACACTTTAGCAGAAATATTGAGTGCTCTCGCAATGGATACTAATTGCTGGATTGCTACTGAATAATTATGCAACGGCAATGTCACATCAATATCTAGATGCAGCCTTTCCTGCAGCAATTTTCCCGCCTGCTCATTCATCTCTTTCCATAATATACGACCGAATTTCCGCGGCTCTCGTCCTATAAATATATTTTCAGCAACCGTTAAATTAGGACATAAATTCACTTCCTGATACACGGTACTAATTCCAACCTCTTGCGACTCTAGTGGACTATGAACGGCAATAGGGCGACCCTCTAGCTCAATCGCCCCTTCGTCTATCATATAAACGCCTGTCAGCACTTTAATTAATGTAGATTTCCCTGCTCCGTTCTCACCCATTAAAGCGTGAATCTCCCCTGCAAATAACTGCAGATTCACATTATCTAGAGCTTTCACCCCAGGAAATCCTTTGTAAATTCCCGTCATCGTTAATATCGACTGGTTTTCGCTCATGACTTCGCTCTCCTTCAAGAAAAAGCCGCTCCTTTAGATGGGTTTCAATCAGACCGCACGTGATCATGATGCGCAAGCTCTGAAGTAGATTCGGCATCGAATATGACGTGTGATCATTTTGAACTTGATTGGAACATCATCTTAAGGAGTAGCTTGAATTCTTAAGATTCTCTACTATCCTAGTACTGACGAGTTGGTAGAGCTTCTTTCGCCTGTTCTGAAGTAAATGTTGTTTCTTCCGTTACAATACGAGCAGCAATTTCTTCACCAGCTAAAACTTTATTAACAGCGTCCATAAGTTGTGGTCCAAGTAATGGATTACACTCAACGATATAGTTGATTTTCCCTTCGCTTGCAGCTTGCATACCATCTTTAACTGCATCAACAGAAATGATAATAATATCTTTACCCGGTACCAAGCCGGCAGCTTCGATCGCTTGGATTGCACCTAGTGCCATATCATCATTATGTGCGTACAGTACATCAATTTTTTTATGCGCTTTCAAGAAAGCCTGCATAACTTCTTTACCTTTAGCACGAGTGAAATCTCCCGTTTGTGAGGCAATAACTTTTAATTTAGAATTAGCACTAATAACATCTGCAAAGCCAGCCATACGATCATTCGCAGCGGAAGATCCTGTCGTTCCTTGAAGTTCTACAATGTTAATATCTTCTGAAGAGTCTTTGTATTGCTCAAGCAACCATTCTCCAGCCTTGCGACCCTCTAATACAAAGTCCGAACCGATAAATGTTTTGTATAATGACGTGTCCTTGGAATCTATTGCACGGTCCGTTAAAATAACTGGAATTCCCGCTTCTTTTGCTTCTTTCAATACAGTGTCCCAGCCGGATTCAACAACTGGAGAAAATGCGATAACATCTACTTTTTGTTGAATGTATGAGCGAATCGCTTTAATTTGATTTTCTTGTTTTTGTTGAGCATCAGAGAATTTCAATTCAAATCCTACTTCAGCAGCAGAATCTTGAATAGACTTCGTATTCGCTGAACGCCAACCACTTTCCGCACCAACTTGAGCAAAGCCAAGTACGACTTTATCTCCTGATGATTTCCCACCATTGTTACTACATGCTGTAACAAATACCAAGACTAGTACTAAAAGAAGTGCAAAACTCAACTTAATTGATTTTTTCATTATCTAAAACCCTCCCCTTTATCACCATTTACTGGTGTACGCTCAGTATATAGGGGGCACAAGCTGAAGATATACGGAGTTCTTTAAGCATTTCATTCGATTTTTTGTCTGTTTTAGCTGTATTCTCTTATATTCATAGAATTTCTTATTATTTTATTGTTAATTTTGGTTACGTTTACATTTATCATCTTCTGTACTGTTTTTTTGCTATACTATGTAGAGTTAGTACTTTTTACCATCTCACATTGCAAATAGAGAGGGACTGGTTTTATTGCTCACTTTGCTTAGATTGATTACATCCAGCTTGAAAGCAAAGCTATTAACGCTTTTTATCATTTTAACTTCTGTCCCCTTAATTACTGTAGGCTTGATCTCCTATCAAAAATCATTTGATACGATTTCTGATCATAATAAAGCGTCCACTATGCTTGTAGCAGAACAACTCGCTCGCGATATCGATGTCTTATTTCAAGATACAGGTAAGCTGCTAGAGCTAGAAAACAATCCCCATGTGCTTAAATTTTTATTTGCACCGAATGAGACGTATGAAAATGCTAAGGAAATACTAGAAACCTTTGAGCTATACCGTGAAATTTATAAATACGGGGATGTTCGAAATATTACGATGATCAATCTTTATGGTAAAGGTATTAGTGAGCGAAAGGGACTGTTTCAGCTAGATTACAATCCATTACGAAACTCACATTTAGATATATTAATGAAAGATCCTGAAATGATATCAATCATTCCTCCAATAGAAGCTTCACCATTAGATCGACTAGATGGGTTTAAATATGCTAATTCTGATACCGTTTCTATTATGGCAACAGTCAAACAAAAGGTAACCCGAGAAGTGATCGGGTTTATCGTAATCGATATGAATGATTCGGTTATTAAAAAGTTTATAAGTAATGTCACCATTGGAGATTCTGGTTTTTTCTATGTTACCGATCCAAAAGGCAACCCGATTTTCACAGCTCCTGACATAAATAATCGATCAACTTCAATTCAACCTACGGAATGGATTAACAATGTTCTTCCTGTCGAGCAAGGTAGTTTTGTTCATAATACAAAAGGTATACCGATTTTTGTTGTCTTTACAACATCGCCAACGACCGGTTGGAAAATTATCGGTACTGTCCCTCTGCAAGAAATTGTCGAGGATGCAAATGAAATTCGACAGCTTATTATTGTAAGCGTCCTGTTAAGTATTATATTTGCGATTACACTTTATTTCTTCATCACTGCTAGATTAACTCGGCCTATCCAAATATTGAAGAAAAAAATGCGGCAAGCAGCTAATGGAGATCTAGAAGCTAAAGTAAAGTCCACTGGTCGCGATGAAATAACCGATCTAGGACATAGCTTTAATCTAATGCTTGAAAAAATCAAAAATCTGCTTCATCAAAATTTACAAGAAAAAGAAATGATTCAAAAAGCCGAGCTGCGAACACTTCAAGCACAAATTAACCCTCATTTCTTATATAACACACTAGATTCGGTTATTTGGATGGCGGAAGCCGGAAAAAAAGATCAAGTCATTAAGCTCGTACAAGCCTTTTCCCAGTTTTTTCGAATAAGCTTGAATAAAGGAAGAGATTGGATCTCTATCAAGTCAGAAATTGATCATGTCCATAACTATCTCGTCATTCAACAAATGCGCTATAGTGACATACTAGATTACGTGATTGAGATTGACCCAGCAGTTTTACCACATGCCACATTAAAAATGACATTGCAGCCTTTAGTTGAAAATGCAATCTATCATGGAATTAAAAACAAGCGCGGCAAAGGATTCATTCGTATTAGCGGTCATATTGTAGATCATGATATTTTACTAATTGTCGAGGACAATGGAATTGGCATGAGCGCCGAGCGTCTAGTAGCTGTACTTGCCGAGCTAAGAGAACCCAATGTAAGTGAACAAGAGTCCACAGAGCAGATCCGTGGCTTCGGGTTATATAATGTCAATCAACGCATTAGACTTTATTTCGGGGAACGATATGGGATCGAGATTGAGAGCGGGGATGGTATCGGCACCAGACTCATCGTACGTATCCCATCATAGCCACTTATGCCGCCTTACTGTTCGATTAATCTCTTAGGAGTGAATATATGAAGAAGGTTATGTTTGTTGATGATGAGATTTTAATTCGTGAACATATACGAGATTATGTGGACTGGGACAAGGAAGGTTTTATTTATTGTGGTGATGCTTCTGATGGTGAAATGGCATTGCCACTCATTGAAAAGTGGAAGCCTGATATTTTGATAACGGATATTAGGATGCCTTTTATGGATGGTATTCAATTAAGTAAAATTGTAAAGCAAAGACTTCCTAATACGAAGATTGTTATTCTCAGTGGGCATGATGAATTCGACTATGCGAGAACTGCTATAAGAATAGGGGTAGAGGAATATTTGCTTAAGCCAATTGGTCCTAGCGAGCTTATTCTGCTATTGCAAAATGTTAGCCGTAAAATCGATAAAGAGCGTCAACATAAAAACAATATTCCTTATACAAAGGATAAGCTAATGAGCGATCTATGTGGTGGTCTCATTCCGATTGCAGATGCAGCAGAAGCTGCCAACGTACTATCGATTTCACTGTTCGCAAGATATTATGCTGTCATCGTCTGGGATGTTCGTTACTTAGAACCTCCAGTTAACCTTGATACAGCAACTATTTTCAAAACAGATGATGTTATGGAAGCGATCAAAGCCTCTTACAGCAACTGTTGGTCATTCAAAAGAAGTAAATCTGAATATGTCTGGATTCTTTATCATGATAGTGAAACTGAGCTACAAAAAATTGTTGTACAAATAAGAGATAAAATCTTCACTCAACTTAGCTCCTTACTCTCACCTACAGTACTACTAGGTATTGGAACTGTGCAGAATCGCCTGCAAGCAATTCATACTTCCTTCCTAGAGGCTGAAGAAGATCGTAACTTAAAGAGATACTCACAAAACAACAAACATGCATTGTGGAACGCCGCTGATGAAGCAACTAACAAAATGATTCTACTTGATCGCGCAAGTTTTCACATTTTCCTTAAAATCGGACGATCTGCAGAGCTTCATACGTTTCTGCAGAGCTTTACTTCGGCACTTCAACGATTAGATTGGAACGCTTCATTGTATGGCTATTATTTAATTAATGACTTAACACTAGAAGCTTTGCGGTGGTCCAAGGAAACATTTCGCTCTGCAGCTGCTGAAGTAACAGAAATGCTCATTCACACTATGCAACAAAAAATAAAGGCAATTGAAAATAGGCAGCAGTGTGAGGATTATCTTGTTATGGTAATCGAACAGATATGGAAATGGCGATCTGAATCTGCCGATCGCTACGGAGACCTCATCCATAAAGTGAAGATGTATATACAACAAAATTATAGTAATGATCTAATCTCACTACAGGATGCCGCCGAACATGTAAGTATAAGCCCAAGCCATCTCAGTAAAATTTTCAGTCAAGAATCAGGAAGTACATTTATTGAACATTTAACGTCAACTCGAATTATGAAAGCAAAGGAATTACTGCATACGACAGCTGATAAAAGCTATGAAATCTCATTCAAGGTTGGCTATAATGATCCTCACTATTTCTCTAATTTGTTCAAGAAGATGACCGGCATGACTCCTAGAGATTTCCGCCGTCAAAGTCATAGTACATCTACTGTAGAGTCAGGTGAATCGCATGATTAAATCCAATTGTTTTGCATCGAAAAAATGGGGTAGATTGACTATAATGTTAACTGCGTTTGTCATTATTTCTACCTGTGTTGTACTTATAAGCTTGAATAGATCAATACCAAGTCAAGTGAAGCCTCCTTCGGCTAACGCGATAACCGAGCAACCTAATAATCAATACACATTTGGAATCATATATCCAATGTCACATCCGTTCTATGAAATGATTACACAAAATGCCCAGAAAACAGCTAATTCACTTGGTAGTAATCTAATCGTCAAGGCACCAGATGAAACTAATTTAGAGCAACAAATACGAATGATGGAAACGATGATTAAGCAAGAGGTTGACGCGATAGCGATCGCACCTATTGACGCCGAAGCGTTGGCTCCAACAATAAAGAAAGCGATCTCCAAAGGTATCTCCATTGTGTGCTTCGAATCAGACTGTCCGGATACTGGGCGTGCTACCTATATTGGAAGCAATAACGAACAAGCTGGTATTGAGCTAGGGCGTGTCATTACCGAAAGACTGAACGGCAAAGGAATGATTCTCGTACAAATCGGCATGAGCAGCATGTCGAGCGTAGAGCAGCGTCTATCCGCAATGACTACTTATCTTGAACAGCATTCTGAAATCCAAATTTTAGATATACGCGCTCATGAAGGAAGCAGCGAGCTTGCTTTAACTGATTTGGAGGAAATGATTGATAACCATCCTCATTTCGATGCGTATATTGCGATGGACCCTGTCTCTATTTCTGAGGCTGTATTAGTGTGGAAGGCGATGGGGCTGAACAGATATGCGATTGCCTTTGGTATGACCCATGAAGTTAAGGAAGCAATGATTAACGGTCAAATTACAACGAATGTGTATGGTAATGAACAATTATGGGGGGAGCGTATCGTTCAATCACTACTTAAAGCAGTTACCAATGAACCATTAAATAGCTTTGAATTTTTGGAGATAGCAACACTAACGAAAGCTCAAATCGAGCTACTCCCTGAGTTTTAGTTACGTTTAATCGCGAATAGATTCATTTAAAGTGCACGAGGGAATGTAACTAAAAATTATAATCAACGGAATGTTTGATTAAAACATCATAGGCAAAGAAAAGTGGACAACCGTTTTGAAGCAGTTGTCCACCAATATTGGTTATTTCTTAACAGGTATATAGCCTGAAAGGACGCCAATAACGATTGAAATAAGGATAATATATTTAATTGAGACCCCAATAAAGAATAGGCTACATAACCCTAAACTAACAACTGCACCAATAAAAAACCGTTTCATAAGCAGCACCGTATTGTCATCTCTTTGTAAATGAACGAGACTTGAAGCTCCCCCGATAAAAAAAGACAATAAAAACAAAAGATTGTCCATTCTACTCACCTCTATTTACGATAATCATGCATTTGCAGAACTTGTTCATACGTAACCTGCTTTACAACTTGCCCATCCTCTATAATCATAATCCAATCTGACTCTTGGACTGTATTAATTCGATGAGTTACAACAATTGTCGTCTTACCCTGTCTGTAATGTCTAATATAGTCCATTACAGCTCTCTCTGTATTAATATCCAAAGCAGAGGTCACTTCATCCAACAATAGAACTGGTGTATTTCTCAACAATGCTCTTATAATAGCTAGTCTTTGTTTTTGTCCTCCCGATAACTTGTTGCCATCTTCCCCTAGATCGCTATTCAGTTGTTTAGGTAATTCTTTAATAGCTTCTAATAGAGATACTCCATGTAATGCATCTACTAGTTCATCATCAGTGTACCGCTCTCCGAACAGCACGTTATCACGTATCGTCCCCTTAAAGAAGTGGTTTTCTTGTGTAATAATACACACGTTGTCGTAAAAGCTTTTAATTTCAACAACTTGCAAATTCAAGCCTGCAATTTTTATTTCCCCTTCCGTAGGTTCATCCAAACGTGAAAGCAATTTCAATAAACTCGATTTACCAGATCCGCTTTTCCCAATGATTCCTACAAACTCACCCTCATTTACTTTGAAGCTTATATCCTTTAAAATCGCTTTCCCTTCTTTTATATACGATAAATGATTAACTTCAATCGAATAACTTGAACGCTCTATTTGTTGGCTTCCTTCAATTCTATTATCCAGTTGGAACAATTTATCTAATCGCTCAATTGCCCCTTTCGTAGTTTGAAGTTTTGTATAATTGGAAATAATCGAATGCACGGGTTCATTGACAAATCCAAGATAATTAATTATAGCAATGAGCATTCCTGCACTGACAGCATCATCAAGAACCATCTTTCCACCGAAATACATCAATGTACACAAAATAATCCAATAGAAAAGCTGATTAACAGACATTAGAGCATTCCAAACTTGCAATGCTAACTTGGGACGAATAATACTGCCAAAGCTAATTCGCATATTATCTATATCCCATTTTTCTTTATTGGATATTCTAATTTCCTTTGACAGCCGCAAACTATCTGTTATGCTAGATAACATTTTTTGTTCTGTTTCTTGCACGACAGCTGACTTTTTATGTATCCCCTTTTTCATAAGACGTGGCCATACTGAAAATATGGGGATCAACAACAACATAATGACACTAAAACGCCAATCTATTACTAGCATAATTAAAAAGATAATCATTAATTGAAACATTCCGAGCAGTAATGCTACAATAGCTCGATATGTTTCTTTTAGTAAATTAGCATCATTCGTATAATAGGAAGCTTTTTCACCGAGATCATGCCCATCTATATTATGAATGCTTCGAAACTTTTTATGTATATCAAGCTTTAACTTCAGCAATACATTTTCTTCAACCTTCGTGAACAAAATGTGATTAGCTTGCGAAAACACCAAGTATCCAACCGCCGATAATCCGAACAACAGCACGGCAAGCGACAACTGCTCCAAACTACCTTCAAGAAAAACACCATCGACTAAAACTTTGTATGCTGTCACGCTAATTTATTAAGACGTTAACTCTACTTTCTCTTTTGATAGATTAAGCTCTGATTCAAGAAACACTTTCAACTTATGCGATGTTTGCATTAGCTCCTTATAAGTTCCTTCTTCAATAATCCTTCCCCCTTCCATCACAATAATGCGGTCAGCCAATGAAAGAAGATTCAAACGATGCGTAATAATAATAGCTGTTTTACTTTGTAGATATTGCTTTAAATGATGGATAATTTTTCTTTCTGTTTTCATATCTAGCGAAGAGGTTGGCTCGTCCATAATAATTAGACTTTTATCATTGTTTAAGAACAAACGTGATAATGCAAGACGCTGTTTCTGCCCCCCAGAAAGACTGGAATTCCCTTCACCAATTAAGCTCTGCTCATGACTAGCAAGCTTCGCAACATGCTCACTAAGTTCAGATTGTTTCAAAGCTTCTTGAATAGCCTCATCCGAAACATCTGAATTTCCAAGGTTTACATTTTCTTTTATAGTTCCCGAAAACAAATATGGAGATTGTGACAAGTATACTGCTGGAGAAATGCCTGCTTGCAATAAGTTAGATGCAGACTCACCGTTAATTACCACTTGACCAGCAGATGGTTCATACAAGCCGCAACATAACTTGGCAAACGTAGACTTTCCTGAACCACTTGCTCCTATGACAACTACGACTTCTCCTTGTTTTATGGAAAAATTAATATTGTCAACAATAGCTCTCTCATGTTCCTCACTTAGATAGGTTACTCCTTCAAAAGTAAGTAACTCGTCTGCAATATTAGTAGAATTGCTTAAGCCAGCAGTTACTTTCAGGTCGCTCTTAGTATCCAGCTTCATAAAATCATAAATACGTTGAAATGCACCGACTCCCTCTTGAACACGAGTGTACTGATCAGATAACCCGACCACTGGCCATACAACTAGTTCAAACAGTACTGTAAATGTTACAAGCGTACCTGGAGTTAATGAATTTCTAATCGTTGCTAACCCTATGAAAAGTAGTGCTGAAATATAGACTAGACTATAGGCCACTTCTGTAGCATTATGACTAATGGAATTGGTCATAATTAATGAGGTCTGTGCCTTGTTGAGAGCTTTTCTCTGCCGTTTAATTTGATTAATATAAACTGAGCTTTCTCCAAATACTTTTACTAGTGATAAACCTTGAATAAATTCCTGAATTGTTCCATGAATTTGACTTTCCTTTTCTTGCACATCATTAGCTTGTATTCGAATACGTTTGTCAAAAAGTCGACCTATTCCAAAAAGCAAAGGCGCACTTAGTAGCGCAGTACATGCAAGCAGCAAATCAATTCTTGCCAAGTATAAAAAAGAAAGTATAATCATAACAAATACAGTAATAAGTTCAATTGTAGCTTCCACAATCGTTGAACCATGCTGCGGATCATCCTTGATTCGATTCATTAGATAGCCAGAATGATATTTCTTGAGCTTACCGAAAGAAGCTTTATTTAATATTTGAAATAGCTGCAATGTAATATCTCGATGAACAAAACTCAATAGTTTTACAATGAAATGCCGGTGTATTGCTAGCAAAATTATTCCTGTCAATAGCAAGCATATCACTAAACGAATGAGTTCAATTAACTCATCCCTGCTTCTATTATCTACAGTATCAACAAATCCCCCTTGGATTTTGGCAACTCCTAGCTCAAAGGCAATATCGACACCCATTAGCAATGGAAAAAAGGCCAAGATCAATGAATAACGCTTCATATGGGAAAAAATAAACGATAATTGTTTTCTTATTTGAAATGCTGACACTATACTGCTCCTCCCATATCCTGATTCTGTTCACAAAACAGTTCAAAATATGAACCTTGTAGATTCATTAGGTAATCATGCGTTCCTACTTCTACAATCTCTCCTTCTTTCAGAACAATAATTTTATCCACCCTACGTATTGTTTCTAGCTTGTGGGCTATAACAATAACAGTCTCATCTTTTAATGCATGAATAGTTTGCTCAAATCTTCGCTCATTTTCAACATCTAGCGCCGAAGTAGGCTCGTCAAGCAATAATATAGAAGGTTTATGAAAAAATGCTCTCGCAATACCTAAACGCTGTAATTCACCGCCAGACAACTGTGTTCCAAGCTCTCCTATTTGAGTGTTAAAGCCTTTTGGTAATCCCATAATCAACTCATATAATCCTGCTTGCTGTGCTGCCTCTATCACTTGTAATTCAGAAACAACATGACGTCCAAAGCGAATATTATCCGCGATCGAACCGCTAAATACATGATTTTCCTGAGGCACATAGCCGACCATAGAGCGCCATACTTTATAAGAAAATTGACTTAAAGGATTCCCATAAACAAATATCTCTCCTTGAGTAGCGGATGCAAACTTTAAAAACAGCTTCATTAAAGTCGTTTTTCCTGAACCGCTAGCACCAACTATAGCCACCTTTTCTCCTATATTTACTGAAAAGCTAACATTTCGCAGCGCAACCGCTTCCTTGGAATATTCATATGAGACATTAGAAAACCTCAGTAATTCACCTTGTTTGTTAATGTTATCTACTTGTATGTTTGCTTGTCGTTCTACTTCCTCATCAATGTCTAAAATGTCGAATACTCGTTGAGCTTGAGATATAGCCTGAATCATATCCGTCCATATCCGTGTAATTTCTCTAAGCGGATTAGAGAGCTGGCCGCTTGTAACTACAAATACAATTAGTGTCCCTGCTTCTATTTTTCCATTAAGAACTTGAATCCCGCCATAACTTAATATAAACACCATACCACCAAAAATTGATATCCGATTCAC
This sequence comes from Paenibacillus sp. Y930, assembly GCF_056786375.1. Classification (NCBI taxonomy): domain Bacteria; kingdom Bacillati; phylum Bacillota; class Bacilli; order Caryophanales; family Paenibacillaceae; genus Paenibacillus; species Paenibacillus sp. Y930. The sequence goes on from NZ_JBXCIX010000008.1 coordinate 100,464, forward strand.
CATATCAAATACTCTTTCGAACTTGGATATGTTGAGTGTCCTTTTTATTAATACGTTAAACTTTTTGGTTAAAACATTTTGCATATGCGTATGCATAGAAAATATTCTGACTTCCTCTGCACCATGTATTGCATCTTGAAGCTTGGTCTCCACTAAGGAATTTTCTCCACCTCTTTTATCGTATTGCAAACGAACTAGCTTGGAGAATGGGTATGTCAATAACGGGGAAGCTAAAGTAAATCCAATTAGACCGACTGTTAACGTAATATCCAACCAGGTGAAGTAAGCCAGTGTAATTACAATTTGTACGACATTAGAAAAAAGGGTAATCATTTTATCTGTAAGACCAGTCTGAGCTTTTGTAACCGCTTGTGTAGTTCTGCTAGCCAAATCACTCGTGCGATATTGTTCCAAGCGATCCATTCTCTTTGTATGTATTTGTTCGAGAACATGTAATTGAAATCCCGCTGTCGAATCTAATTTAACTTTAGCAAGAACACGACTTTCTACAATTTTTAATATAGCTTGAACTACAATCGTTACTAATGCGAGAATACCGCCTATATAGATCATTTCAATTTGTCCTTTAGTTGCGCCAGTAACCATTCTACGAATAGCTTCCATATACCCAACACCTGCAGCACTTGCACAGAACACTATTGCAAAAAGTAATGCAATCCAATATCGATAGCTTTTAGAAAAAAACAGCATTCTAAAAAATGTTTTTCTCGTCGAATACGTCGTCGTTGACATTGTGAGCTCCTTAATTTTTTTCTAAATGAAGTAATCAATAATTTCTCCATACTCTCAATAGAAGCCAGCTTAAATATAATTTAAGCTGGCTCTTGGACAATTTTTGATAGTACTTTATGATAGAATAGCAATCATTATTTCTAAATTAGAACTCCAGTGGGTCAATGTATAATGATTAAACATTTATACGCTGCTTAAAAAATTCTATTTTTTCATCAATAAAATAATCATCTAAATCAGCTATTCCACTTAAAGTAGCATCCTCAAAACAGAATGCAAACAGCCAGAGCTGTCTTATCATTACGAATGTGGGTACTAGTTGAATATCCTTATCAGATAGTACTCTCACTTCTTGATAACCATCCAAAAATGCTTGCCACAAACGTTCTACTTCTTCTTTATCATGACCACTATGAATTTCTCTTGCTAATCTAAACTCTGCAATATCGTATGCTCGCCACCCGTAACCACAAATATCAAAGTCGTAATGTGTCAGCTTACCTTCATCTGTAAAAGCAACATTGGTATTACCATGCAAATCCCCATGACATAATCCCCAATCCAATTGTTCCTGTGAATACGAATTTACTGTATCCTCCAAATGAGCGGCCATTTTAACTATAAATTCAAAGTCTGATGGGCGATGGCTTAAATAATTTTCTAAAGTGCGAAGCGGTTGTTTGATTAAGTAATTCAAATCCAACTCTGTTCTTTTGTATGAACTTTTAAATTGATCAGTAACATTATGGATAGAAGCCACCGATCTGCCAAACTTCTGACTATCCGCTACTGCTCGCATCGGTTTTTCTTCTCCATCTGCAAAACTGAACATTACACCAACTTTATCTCCTTCAAGAGCTTTAAAAATATTCAAATAATTTTTATCATCTCGCTCAATTGGAATCGATACTGTCACTCCATTTTTCTGCAGATAAATTAATAACTCGATTTCAAACTTAACTTCCTCCTCATTTCTTCTATCTGCCCGATACACTCTGAAGATGTATTTCTTCTGTTCAGTCGAAACAATATAAGTATCATTCATTCCTTTAAGAAAGTACTGAATACTAGTTGGTTTTAAAGTCTTATAATTCTCCTTTAAATACAATAGCAATCTTTTTTCTTCCAATAGTGAGTAAGCAACCGGAAAAAATCCCATTCCAACACTTCCTTTATTTTTCATATTAATTTTTGAATGCGCTGTCATATTTAAAATATAAAAATGGAATTTTCTATTTTAAATCTCTTAAGTTTCGTAATATTAAGGTGATTTGGGCTTTTCTCAAAACTGACACTCTCGAATTTTTCAAAAAATTTCACCCCATTATATTTCTTCTAATAATTTAACATAAAACCAACAACCAATATAACCTCTCTAATTATATAATAATTATATATTTACCAATAATTTGTAAGGTTATATTTTTTTAGGACTTATGAATTTCGCGAATTAAGACTTTATTATACTAGGGAATGCTGGTTGCGGAACAAACAAAAGCAGCGAAAAGGATTCTTCATCCTCTTCGCTGCTTTTGTAGTTCATCTATACTTATCCGCGCTTATTGCTACCTGTAATAACCAACTCATCTACATAAGGCGCCACTCGATTCATCAAGCGTCGTCCTTTGTGATGTTCTTCACCATCTTTATTCGTAAAGCTAAAATGACTTTCAAGATCATCTAAGCTATAGTTTGATGTATAGAACGTTGGTTTACGATCCATCCGGTAATTGAGAATCGCTCCAAGCACATGATCTCGTGCCCATGGATTCAAATTCTCTGCACCGATATCATCAAACACGAGTAAATCAGTTTCTTTCATCAAATCTACCGTTTCCTTCAGCTTCGCAGGTTCATGCATTAATACTTTCAGATCTTCGACGAAATCTGGCATATATACAATAACTCCTGAATAGCCCGATTTGGCTAATTCTTGCAATGCATAACACATCAGATAAGTTTTCCCTACACCAAAGTCCCCAGCAAGAAAAAGTCCTTTATGAGACAATCCTTCTGCTTTCGTTCGATCAATATATTTCAATAAAGAGCCAACAACCTTTGCTCTTTCTAAATCTTTGCCTAAAATCTCGTCAGCAGAATATTGACGTTTCAACGCTTTATCATCAATATAGAAACTACGAATACGATTACGTACCAATTCCTCATGCTGCGATGCTCTTAGTTTCTTACATCCTACTTTTCTATCAATAAGATGAGCTTCACCATTGATTTCTTCCGTTTGCAGCAACGTATAGTGACCTGTGAAGTCATTAGGACAAAGATCAAGCCCAGGACAATGACTGCAATTACGATATTCGGTAACATACTGATGTACTCGATTCAAATTCACTTTAATGGCATAATCGGTGATATTCGGATACTTTTCTCTTAAAGCGATCACAAGTGGGTCTTCCATAAGCTCCGCTTGCTTCTGTTTAGCTAATTGAAGCATATCTTGACCACTTGGCCAAGCTTTTAGTAGATCTCCTAGAGATTCCATCGTATTCACCTCTTTCTTATCTCATTAAGGTTGCTGATCGAACTTACGAGCTAATTGACGAAGTTCATCCAACTCTTCTGCTGAAATTTGACCTTTCGCCACTTGCTCATTACTGATCGTTGGTATAACTGGCTTTTGTCTGTTAGTACTTCTACCTCGATTATTACCGTAGTTCGTTGGACGATTTGCTGTAGCTTGATTGCTACGTCCATTGCTACTGCTTGATTGATAGGATTCTTCTTTACGACGTACAATATCTTTTTCAAGTTGATCTTGGTCTCGAACGTATTGCACGGCTTTCTCGTAGCTATCGATTCCTTTCATTAACATATTTGACGCAATAGAGTCTAAATATGCTTTCGTCACTCGACCTGAATCGTTCATGCCAATGCCGTAATGGATCAACACATTAATAACTGGAGGTGCTAATTTATAATGAAGATCAATTCGTTCGAATACATTCAATATCCAATCTGGAACTGAACCAGGGAAATATCTCTTCAAAAACTGAATATGCGGCTCATTGCGCATCAGTGCATTGTACTGATTAATATCGCAGTAGTTAGCAAGTAGCTTCGGAACTGGTAGGAAGAATTGCTCGTCCACATCGAATTCAGGTTCATCATCTTGTTCACTGGCTTGGTGTTCTTGGTCTTGATCTTCTTGATACATCGCTGTTTGAGCAAGCTTCCGATCACGTTCTTCCTCATGCTTCTTATCTTGACGGAAAAATTGAACGGCAAGACGCTGTAGCTGATCAAAATCTAATTCGCCACTTATATCAAACACACCGTCTTCATCTAGCAGACGAGATATTTGAGTGATAGCAAGCTCATACTTATAAGCTACATAATTAATTTGCGCTAATTGCTCTGGGTGAGTCCGTAATTGCTCAACATAATAACGGTTATTAGAATTTCGTGGGAAACGAATCGAAATTTCAGAATAAGAATATCCTGCTGATGCGTTTTGAATAACGGGCGCATTTGCTCTAGCAGGTGCGACCTCTAATAATGCTTGATCCAGTTCATCATCTACAATATGAGCATTAAGCTTAAATATTTCATAGAACGGAACTGAAATGTTTTCCTTTGTTTCTTGACCAATGCTTACTTCTTCTGGAAGTGGAGCATACATTTGCTCACGAATATCAATAACAGCATATTTGCCAAGTTTATCACGTAATAACATCGTTAGATGAATATTTTCAAAAAATTCATTCGGAGGTAATGGGCATGCGAGCTCATATTCGTATATATAATCTTCCTGCTCCTCTTTCATAAATCTGGAGCTTTGCAAAAGACCAATAGCTTCAAGTTTTGAAAGCTGCTCTAGTAAATATGTTCGACTTTTATCGTTGAGTGCAAGACCTAAGCCTAAAAGCAATCTACGATGAGGTTCTACTGGAGAGTAGCCTGTCTTTCCTTCGGGCACGATCATACATAATTGTTCATATATTGAAATAGCAAATGCACCGACTAATGGTTTATAAATTAATGATAGCATCCGATAATCTACTGTACTTAGTGAGAAATCACGATAACAATAATATTGGTGATGCTCTGTAAATTCAAACAAATGTTGGATCCGCACTGAATCGACTCCATCCTTGACAATCTTCTCTTTATTCTATCATAAAACTGCAGCTTTCGTATGTTCAAAAAACTGGGTTAACTATGTTTAGTATCGTTCGAATTGGATTCGCATGTGAAGTAAACGTCTTTGAACGCAAAAAAATAAGGGCTTTCTCACAGATCGATCTAATCGACCTTGAGAAACTGCCCATTTTAATAGCAATATGTTGGTAATAAGAATTAGTAAATCTCCTTAAAACATTTTAAACCCGGCTTTGCGAAGTGCTTTCATCGATGTTCCACTTAATAATGCACCTGCAATAGCTCCAATAACAGGAATAAAGTCAATAATTGTATAGTTACTTATGACATCAATAAGCTTTTCGTTATTGCCACCCCAAGGTGCCCATACAGCTAATACAATGATGATTGCAATAATAAAATATGTCGGAAACCATGTCGTTTTCACAAGCATATTAATTACAAAACCAATACCAAATGCCATGACTAGAAAAAGCATAGTTGCTATTATAATTTGAAGCACAGTAAATGTCCTCCTTCTTTAATATATATATTATGTATTATCATTGTTATTAGTTTAAAGAATGGTGGCTGGAAAGTCAATTGCGACAATTTTTTTGTCACAACTATGACATTTGCTCCTTGCCCATTAATTAAGCTACAATAATATTATTACTTAACTACAATCGAAAAGAGGTATTGTATACGATGAGTGAAGCAGCACAAACATTAGAAGGCTGGTATGCATTGCATGATTTCCGTACGATTGATTGGACTGCTTGGAGATTAGCAGATGAAGGCGAGAGAAGTAAAGCCGTTGCTGAATTGAATGAGTTTCTAGCGCAATGGACATCAGTAAGTGAAGCTCGCACTGGAAGCACTGTTGTATATTCTGTCGTAGGACAGAAGGCTGATCTTGTTTTCATGCATTTGCGTGAAACACTTGAAGACTTGAATGCGATTGAAACAGCATTTAACAAAACAAGCTTTGCTTCATTTACATATAGTGTTTACTCTTATGTTAGTGTCGTAGAACTAAGCAATTACATGGGACATTCTACAGGCGATCCTATGGAAAACCCTGAACTTGCCGCTCGTTTGAAACCTGCTCTACCTAATGCAAAGCATATTTGTTTCTATCCAATGAATAAGCTCCGCAATGGTGCAGACAACTGGTATATGCTTAGTATGGACGAACGTAAAACACTTATGCGCAGTCACGGCATGATTGGTCGTACTTACGCTGGTAAAGTTAAACAAATCATTACAGGTTCTGTTGGCTTTGACAATTGGGAGTGGGGAGTAACACTATTTGCCGACGATCCACTTCAATTCAAGAAGCTTGTATACGAAATGCGTTTTGATGAAGTAAGTGCTCGTTATGGCGAATTCGGTGATTTCTATATTGGGAATCAGTTAGACGCCGACAAGTGGCAAACACTACTCTCCATATAAGGTAGTTCAAAATGCACTACAAGCATCAACATATTATATAAAAAGATGGATAGAGATTCAGAATACTTCTGAAATCTCTATCCATCTTTTCGTTCATTTACAATGACATTATGACTTGGTAAAAAGTATTGCTGAATTCAACTATCGTTCTCGTTAGTTTAATGATAGAATACCCCATGAATACGTTGTTAGATGATGTCGATGTCTTCTTACTTACCTTCTTTAATCCATTTCCTTACCGTTCTGACTATCAAAATCATTCCAGTTATCCTTTATTTGTTTAATATTTCTCTTATCCTTTATTTGTTTAATACTCCTCGAAATGAATGTTTCAAATTCCGCAAAAACTAAATATCCAATTCCAGCAATTAAGGCTATCCAACTCATGATTAATGGTTCATCGCCTACGGACTCTAACATTGCATTAAATAATTGACTGTTCCATGAAGAAACACCTGATCCAAATATAGCCGCCGATAAATACCGTACCCCATAAAGAAAGGCAGATATACATAACAAAATGACGCCAACAGTTCTTCTTTGCATAGTTCCCTCCTGCGTTTGTTTGACTTGCACAAATTGCATATAACGTTCAGGTATTCACGAACTTGCGCAGCAAGTTGTCACTGAATCTACTACTTCTGCCAAAAGCATCAAAGTGACCAAGGCGGTGCCGCTGCGTGAATACTGTGTTAGGTGAAATTATAGACTTCAAAGCTATTCCTTATGTTCTATATTACTTTGTATTAGTATTGCTTTATCAGTTTTAAGATTTACTTCATAAACTAAATTTTTCAATGGAAAATCTCCTGTTGATTTTAATATGTATAGATCCTCCACATTATTCGGATGCAAATTGATCCAATGATTTATTTTTGATATACCAATAACATGAATTTCTCTTACAGGCATTTCTAGAGAAATTCTCTTCATTTCTGAGGTTTCAACATTTTTTATATATAGTCGAGCATTACTATTTCTCTGAAATAAATTTATTAGTTCTATTTGATATTCATATTTACCATCATCAGTCAATTGTATAGTATCCTCAGTAATATCCTCAGTTAACCAGCCGCTTGTATTTACATATCTAAACATATTAGGTGTTAATACAATCATAATTAAACTTAGTATCACAATAATTGAAACTTTTATCTTATTTATAGCAATATGTCTCTTCGCTAACCAATAAATGGATACTATTATCAATAAAATTGAAGGTATAACATGCGTTACCAAAATTACAGTCGAAATTAAATCTATACCTCGTTGAAAGTTGGCTGTTGAACCCAAAATAAACCATAAAACACCGGACAGGTTAAACAGAAGAACTAAAATCCAAATTATTATTAAAACTCTCTTCAGAAAAATAGTATCACCTTCCAGTTGAAAGTAAATCTAGTATCGAAATTTTATTCTTGGTTTAAATACTAGAAAAGGTTTTCAATAATTTTACCTAACGTTCAGGTATTCACGAACTTGCGCAGCAAGTTGTCACTGAATCTGCTACTTCTGCCAAAAAGCATCAAAGTGACCAAGGCGTAGC
>NZ_JBXCIX010000009.1:0-67021 GCF_056786375.1 Paenibacillus sp. Y930
TTCACGGGGTGAAATTGTTAATGGCAGTTCTTACTCGTTGTTCAGTTTTCAAAGATCAATGTGAAAATATCAAAGCGTTTCTCATTTACATATGTAAGTTTGATTCGCATTTTGTTTTCTTCGTGTGTCTCGCAATCTCTCGCGGCGACAAGAAATAATATATCATAGGGGCTGACTATAATGCAACCCCTTTTTAAAACTTTTTTCATTTTTCTTTTTTTTTTTTTTAGAAACCCTTATATATCAAGGGATTTCGGCTACCTTTGTGAACGGACATTAAGTACGTATTTCGATAATTGCTTAGGCGATGCTATTCTGGCATACATTCTAAAGATAATTTTATATCTGTTTGTAATTGATTTTCTTACTTCACCGTCTAATCTGGAGTCTCCAAGATCAAATAACATCTCATCTAACTCCTTACGCAATACATAATCGAATTCTTTACACTCTCTCTCGTTAAATAACATTCCAAGCATTCTGTTAGCTCCTTCTTCATTCTATACCGAAAAAACATACAAAAAAGACGATGATAATCATCGTCTTACAGTTATGCTCATATTTAACTTTTTTTATTACCTCTATGCCACCATCATTTTACAAAGTTAATAACCACAGCGTTAATGTACTTTCAATAATCGCAGCTATAAATAGAACAATCGTTATATAGACTGCCATTACACCACTACGCTTCAACGTTTCTTTATAAGTAGCTCCAATACTATCTAATTTACTATGATCCGTTATTAGCGCACCCATTGTACTAAATAATAATCGACCAAGTCTTAATCCATACGCACCCGCTACGATCAATGCTGGTATTTCCAATATTCCATGTGGCAATAACCCTTTGAATATAAGATCCCACACACTAACATCCATAGTCCCGTCCAATGAAAGCTGAATAACAAATCCAAGAATCATCCCATTAACAACTAAGAAGAAGATCGGAAACAGTCCAAAGAATGCTCCTAGAAAGATAACCAATATGGATTTAATCGCATTATTGAAGAAAATTACCGTCATAAACGTTAATGTCGGATTACTACTTCCATTCATCTGATCCGCTAATTCACCTATAGCATCCATTTGCATCATAAGAAATTCTCGAAAAGCATCATTGGTCGCACCAATATACATACTTACCCCAAATAATATTGAAGCGACGATGATATGCGGAACTGTGATGCGCAAATCCTGCCATACTTGTTTCAATCGAAACATTTTTCCACCTCTTTATTAAAAACTCAGAATATCTTTCTGGTACGAGCATAGATTGTACTAATTAGGTATTAGCCAAGCCTACTTCCATTAGGTAAGACAGCCACGGCCGAATAGAGAGGAGAATTATCAATTATGAATTCATTTTTTGTATTTACAGCCAGCAAAATAAAAAAGTACTTTTTTCTAACGATCGCACTTGTATTTGCTGTAGGTGTCATCTACTCCGAACGTGATAACATTACCGTTTTTGCTCCACAGCAGCCCATTGCCATTTACAATGTACCCACTGACAAAAATGTTGTTGCTCTTACATTCGATATTAGCTGGGGGGACAAGCGACTTGAGCCTATATTGGAAGTTCTAAAAGAAAAAGATGTGAAGTCTGCTACATTCTTTGTCTCTTCCGTATGGGGCCAATCACATCCAGAGCTCGTCAAGAAAATTCAAGATGCTGGATATGAAATAGGAAGTCATGGTCATAAGCATGATAATTACTCTACACTAACGGACGACGAAATACGTAGCCAAATTACAACGGCTCATAGCATTATAGCAGATGTAACGGGCAAAGCACCTAATTTGATCCGCTTACCTAATGGTGATTTCGATAAACGTGTATTAAAAATTGCTAGCGAATTACAATATCAAGTCATCCAATGGGATACAGATTCTATGGACTGGCTAAGCCTTGGTACCGATAAAATTGCTGATCGTGTCATCAGTAGAGCGCATCCTGGTGATATTATTTTACTTCATGCTAGCGATTCAGCTACGCAAACTCATCTCGCACTGCCCATTATTGTCGATGAACTTCGCAATAAAGGCTTTGATTTCGTATCGGTGACTGATCTCATTACACAAACAGAATCGCAAGGTGATGCTGTTACAAGCTCATCAGTTTCATCAAGCAAACTTTTAAGCGCGCAATAGATCAACTTGCGATTCATATTAAATGATTATGATACTGCTGAGCCTGGTGGAATAACTACAGGTTCGGCAGTTTCTTTTTTCGTTAATGTCGTCATTAAGTAATTTTGATAGAAATTACATACAAACAACGGCAGCACCATAAAGATAACAGTCGTTACATTCGTTTCACCTTGCAAAGCTGGATAAGCTTCAATCGATGTTACAACATACATAAGAAACAATGTAGGAATAAATGCTGCTCGCTTCGTCTGCTTCACTTTGAAATACGCTACCACCAGTGCCATAATCATCAACACTAAAGGCATTACCCAGAAGAACCAATCATTCGTTCTATCTTGATACAATACATAACCAAGCAGAAAAGCGCCAAATAGTGTGGTGTATCCTTGTAATGCGTTCCATAAATATTTCTGACGGAACATACTTAGCGCAATAAAGTTTAGCGTTAAATAAGCGAAAAAGCCCATTTGACTAAAAGCACCAATCATAATTCCCGCAAGAAACATCATCAATAAGTTAAAACCCGTTCCTTTGAGACCAATGATACCGATATCTTGATCTGTAAAAAGCATAATTGCCCCTTGAATCATGCAAACAACCGCTCCAATAGCCATTGTGCTCCAAAATAAGAAAAACCATTTTTTCAGTGTCACTACCGATATTCCTCCTGAACGTTAGTCAATATAACCTTTTCACTGTATTTTACCACGTATCCAGAAAAATGCTAACTAACTGCATGATAAAAGCGTGAACTTTGTACATGCTATAGTTATAAGACACTGTGCAAGGGAGTTATTACTATGAGATACTTTATAAAATTACTATCGATATGTACCGTATGCTCGTTTCTGACAACAAGTTGTAGTTCTGGCGGTGGCGAATCCCAACAAATGAATTATAAAGATATGAAATCAATGGTCATCGATATTTTGAAAACAGAAGACGCGCAAAAGGCTTTACAAGAATCCGCCTCAGCCCAATCGGGATATACTGCGCAAAGCTCAACAATGCTTAATGTGCAGGATCAAGAAAAAATCAAAACAGCAGTCAAAGATGTCATTAGCTCTCCCGATTACGATAAAGTTATTAAATCATTAATGACTGACACCCGCTTCGCAGGTGAATTCGCTAAAGCTGTTAATGAAATGAACAAGGATCTACATGAGCAATTAGTGAAGGACCCGCAATATCAGGAAGGACTTATTGCCGCATTTGAAAGCGAAGAGATGCAAAAGGTAATTTTGAAAGTACTTAAGGGTAGTGAATACCGCAAGGAATTAATGAGCCTTATGCAAGATTCCCTGCAAAATCCGATCTTCCGCCTTGAACTATTAGAGCTCATGAAAAAAGCGGTTGCTGAGGAATTATCTGCTGAACCAAAATCAGGAGGAGACTCTTCTGGTGGAGATTCTTCAAGCACCTCCAACTCTTCATCAGGTGATTCGAGCAAGAAGGAATCCAGTTCCTAGTCTGATTAGATCAATCGTAGCAATCAACTATATATACGGTTAAAAATTATTCAAACAAAAAATCGCTACCTTCTACAATGGGCGTCATGCCGAACCATTGCTACAGTAGCGATTTTTTTGTTTATTCAATAGAATATAGATCAATTATAAATGCACGTTCAAAAAACGGACTTTCGAAGCCGAGAAGAAAAAAATATTACTTTGCCTCACAATGTGTAACCACTTTTCCGGCAAGTTCATCATATAACTGTCCAATCATCGTCTCTGCCGCATAGACACTTGGAGAGAAGTTAGGATCGAGCGGATGATTATCAGGCACTCCAAGCGGGATTTGCGCAAGCAAATCGCAATGTAGCGTTTCTGCTAGCTTACCGCCTCCACCTCTACCGAATACATACTCCTTCTCGCCTGTTAACGCTGATTCAAAGTAAGACATATTCTCAACAACGCCAATAATTTCATGCTCCGTCTTAATCGCCATTGCACCCGCTCTAGCTGCAACAAATGATGCCGTAGCATGTGGTGTTGTAACGATGATTTCCTTACTATGCGGTATCATCTGATGAACATCTAATGCGATATCTCCTGTACCTGGTGGAAGATCTAGCAGCACGTAATCAAGCTCGCCCCACTCAATTTCCGAGAAGAAGTTACGTAGCATTTTCCCAAGCATAGGCCCTCTCCATACGATCGGACTATTATCTTCAACAAAAAATCCCATTGATATTACTTTCACGCCGAAACGTTCAACCGGAATGACCCGCTCATTAATCACTTCTGGACGTTCTTCTATTCCCATCATATCTGGAACGCTAAAGCCATATATATCAGCATCGATGATGCCTACTCTTTTCCCTTGTCTAGCTAATGCCGTTGCTAAATTTACCGTTACAGTAGACTTTCCAACTCCACCTTTACCTGAAGCAATCGCAATAAATTGAACATTAGGCTGCTCTGTTAATAATGTACTCCCCATATTAGCAGCATGACCTTGAACAGGCTGTCTTGCCCCATTGCCCGCTTCTACCGTTTTTTCAGGCGCTGATCCCGCTGGTGCAGCTCCCTCACGAAAACGACAGTATACTGCTGTAGCACCGCTTGTTTGTAGTATATCGAATAAAGCAGCTTCAATCGCAGGCTGCTGTTCTTTCACAGCTCCGATTACCGTAACGGAAACTTGATTGTTTTTGACCATAACATCTCTAAAGCTTATAGAATGTGCACCGTATTGTGTAGCGAGTACATTTTCAATGATTTCAATCGCTTGCTCTCGTAATAATGTCATGACTATTCCCACCTTTATAGTTATACGCTAACAGATTACTCTCTATAGCATAGGCGGTTTACAACAAGAAGTGAAGTACTCCGTGCAAACTTTTCTACATTCATTCAATCTTTTTTGCCTTCTGTCTCATACTGCAATATCCCTTTATAAATGGATGCCGCTACCGTGCGTTGGTACTCGGCATCTACCAGCAAGTTAGATTCTCGCGGATTAGAAAGGAAACCCACCTCAACTAATGCCGAAGGTAATTCCTTCATCGCCTTCAAAATATAGATCGTTTCTACAGTAGCAGCGGATCGCTCCGTATTTTCAAGATTATACTTCAATTGTTGTTGAATACTGATCGCTAGTTGCTCACTTTCTTTCGTCCCTGTCTTATGATAGAACGTTTGCGCCCCATACCACTTCGCTGATGGAATACTGTTCATATGTATACTAATTAGCATCTCAGGCTTAGCATCCTGCAGCATCGCTACCCGCTTCATCAAATCTTCCGTTTTACGCCGACTATACGATCTTGTCTCATCCTGCGCTAGATCATAATCCCCCTCTCTAGTCATAACAACGATAGCTCCTGCTTCTTGTAAATAATCACGCAAATATAATGCAATTGATAAATTCAAATCTTTTTCAATCGCTCCTTGCTTACTCACTGCCCCGCCATCCGCTCCACCATGACCAGCATCAATAGCAATCGTCATACCTGATAAGGGCATATTCCATGTCGTCCAAGTACTACTTTCAGGAATTACTCTCGTTAGAAAAAAGATTAAAGCTACAACTAACAACGCCCCCATACCTAAGCGAAGCTTCCCTTTAGGCGTAAGCCACACAATTAGCCTTCGACGAAATATAGACATAGAAAAACCACCTCATAGCGATATTCATAGTATTGTACAAGCTACTGCTAAGTATGTACTTCTATGTATATGGGACGAGGTGGTCATTTATTCTTGTATAGGTAGTTCAAATAATGGACTTTGATAACGATGTGTTGCTAACGTAGATTATTCGACGTCGAATATGAAGCGAACTTGGAAAGTACGGTTCGCGTGTACGTAACCATGTACACTTGCGCTTCCGCCTTTCTCAAGTAGCGCTCCATCTTCTCTGCTTTCGAAAGTCCATTTTTTGAACCTTTATTATAAGCTTCGATCGTTGACCGCTTGTGTACTCGTACCGTACACGTTGCTGGGTTTTGCTTCGTAATAGAAGCGAACTTATGTTGTTACACTCATGCCTTCGATCAAAATTTTAGCAACTTCTGGTCTAGAAAATTCTGGTGGTGGGCATACGCCATCACGTAGCATTGCTCTTACTTTAGTTCCTGATAACGCCAAATGAACTGAACTGTCATGCGGACATGTCTTAGTCGTCGCCATATTGCCGCAACTCTTACAGAAGAAGCTATGTTCAAAGTATAGCGGCGTAATGTCTAGATCCTCTGCTGGAACAGAACGTAGTAACTCTTGCGCTTCATATGTACCGTAGTAATCGCCTACACCTGCATGATCACGACCAACGATAAAATGTGTACAACCATAGTTTTTACGGACAATCGCATGGAAAATCGCTTCACGAGGCCCTGCATAACGCATCGCTGCTGGGAACACGCCTAAGAATACACGATTTTCTGGATAATAATTTTCAAGCAGTGCTACATAACTCTTCATACGTACATTGGCAGGAACATCATCAGACTTTGTCTCACCGACAAGTGGATTCAAAAATAACCCGTCAACAATTTCCATTGCTGTTTTTTGAATATATTCATGCGCACGGTGAACTGGATTTCTCGTTTGGAATCCTACAACGGTTTTCCAGCCCTTATCAGCAAATATTTTTCTTGTGTCTGCTGGGTCATAATAATACTCGTCGAACTTCTCAGGTACTGGGCGATTCAATACCGTAATGTCACCGCCGACATACGTGCTACTACGTTCATACAGCTTTTGCACACCTGGATGCTCCAGATCGGCTGTCTTGAACACTTGCACCGCTTCTTGCTGTTGATCAGCTGTATAGATGCTAGCCACATCGATAATACCGTAGATCACAGCATCTTCGCCTACAAGTGCGGCTTGCTGACCAACAGAAATAGCAGCTGCCTCCTGCTCATTGATCGATAATGTAATTGGAATACTCCATAGCGTACCATTAGCCAAACGCATCGTAGTAACAACCGATTGATAATCCGCTTCATTCATAAAGCCTTTTAGTGGAGAGAAAGCACCTACTCCGATAAGATCCATATCTGAAATTGCCCAAGTGCTAACAGATATTCTCGGTAATTGAGCAGCAGCAGCAAGTAATTGCTCACGTTCTTCTCCTTCAATTACCCGATTAACAAGCTCTCCACCATGTGGTTTAATTTGCTTCATTATTATTTCCTCCTAAAACTTTTTGTAACTTCCTGAACTGCTTCTTAGTAACAAAAAGTGGCATCGAAAGCATTAGCTTAACTTTTCATTTGTTTATTTATGAAGACCACACTCAGTTTTTTCTTGGCCAGACCATCTACCTGCTCTAGGATCTTCACCAGGCAATACTTGACGAGTGCAATACTCGCAACCAATGCTCGGATAATAATTATCATGCAGTGGATTATAAATTACATTGTTATTACGAATGTATTCCCATACATCTTCATTCGTCCAATCAGCGATCGGATTAAATTTTACTAAACCGAATTTAGTATCATATTCAATTTTCTTTGCATTTGCACGAGTAGGAGCTTGATCACGACGAATTCCAGTAATCCAAGCCTCATACTGTGTTAAAATGCGCGTCAATGGCTCAACTTTACGAATATTGCAGCATCCCGTTGCATCCGTCTTCCAAAGCTCAGCTCCATGTTGTTCCGCTTGCTCCTCAGGAGTTATCTTCGGACTTACTTTAACAAATGGAATACCAGGATAACGTTCCGTCAAACGGTCTTTCGTCTCATAAGTTTCTTTGAAGTGAAAGTCTGTGTCCAAGTAGAAAATATCTGTCTTTGGACTTACCCTTTGTAGCATGTCAACTAGGACAACATCTTCCGCGCCAAAACTACATGCAAATGTAATATTCGGAAACGTTTCTACAGCGTATTTAATGATTTCCTCTGGAGTAGCACTTTCCAATTCAACAGCCTTCAATGCAATTAATTGTTCCTTCTCAATTAAATTCATAGTATTCCCCTCGCTTATGTTGTATTAAATTACAGCACGATATATAAAGTATAACTTTTTCTATAATTGACTTCAATAACTATTGATAACAAATTTTAACTTTGCGCAATAAAATACTTTTATCAGTAATGAAATGAGCCACCGAGCGCTGTTATAATGATATAAGTTGATAATAGAGAGGACTATTGGAACATGTTGAAATATACCATTTGTTTTATAAGAAGAGGCAACGAACTTTTATTATTGAATCGTGTGAAAGCCCCCAACATGGGCTTATGGAACGGTGTAGGAGGGAAAATAGAGCCCTCTGAGCAGCCTATAGATGGCATTATAAGAGAGATCTATGAAGAGACTGGATTACGCACTGAACAGGTGCAAGTAGCAGGAATTGTAAAGTGGATTAGCGCTGAAGGTGAATCTGGAATGTATTTATACTATTGCGAACTACCCATTGACACAGTATATGCAACACCAATCGAAAAAGATGAAGGGATATTAGCCTGGAAATCCATTGATTGGGTACTCGACCAGCGCAATTATGGCGTAGTCGATAATATGAAGCACTTCTTACCACATCTACTGGCGGGAAATTTCGAATGCGAGCACAGATTCACCTATGATCAGAATGACATTGTTCAATATGAATGTCGTGAATTAACGCCGCAAAAATAGTAGATTACAAAAAAGACATCAAGTTATTACACCTGATGTCTTTAAGTCCGTCATTCAATACCATTCTCGATAAAGCAATCTTCCGCTATGCCTACTTCTAGATCGATAAATAAGTATAGGCCACTGAATATTGTTAAAAATAAAAGCTCCCAACCACGAATGGCTGAGAGCTTCTTTTCCTTGATATACAAGGGATATTAACGTTTTGAGAACTGAGGCGCACGACGAGCTCCACGAAGACCGTATTTTTTACGTTCTTTCATACGAGGGTCACGTGTTAAGAAGCCTGCACGTTTCAAAGATGGACGTAGTTCAGCATCTACTTTAAGTAGAGCACGAGAGATACCATGACGGATTGCTCCCGCTTGACCAGACATACCACCACCATGAGTTAATACTAGTACATCGTATTTTTCCAATGTATCAGTTAAGTTCAATGGTTGTTTAACGATCAGCTTAAGAGTTTCCAAGCCGAAATATTCGTTGATGTCGCGTTTGTTAATAATGATTCGTCCTTCACCCGGCACAAGACGTACGCGTGCAACAGAGTGCTTACGACGACCAGTTCCATAGTATTGCACTTGAGCCATGAAACATGTCCTCCTCTTTATTACCCGCGAAGTTCGTAAACTTCAGGGTTTTGTGCTTGATGTGGATGTTCCGCACCTGCGTATACTTTAAGTTTTAATTTCATTTTGTTACCAAGACGGTTCTTAGGTAACATACCGTGTACTGCTAGTTCCATCATACGTTCTGGTTTTTTAGAAAGCATTTCACCAGCTGATGTTACTTTAAGTCCACCAGTGTATCCAGAGTGACGGTAGTATTTCTTGTCAGCCAATTTATTACCAGTTAAAACGATTTTGTCAGCATTAATAATGATAACGAAATCTCCAGTGTCAAGATGTGGCGTGAACTGAGGCTTATGTTTACCGCGAATTAGCGCTGCTGCTTCGCTGGCTAGACGTCCAAGAGTTTTTCCCTCAGCGTCAATTAGAAGCCATTTACGTTCAACTTCATTAGCCTTAGCCATATAAGTGGTACGCATCGATGTTCCTCCTTGATTCAAATACATTCTTCTTTTTTATAACAACGGAATCGTGTGATTCTTCATTCACTATTGAAAATTCAGTCGTACTTCTCAGTCGGGGCTGTGGGATAGCCACTAAGAAAGCACAAGATATATTATACTACAAGCCCATTGAATAATCAAGTGTTTTTCCTTTGGCAATCGCAATAATATCGCAATTTCCTCACTACATTAGACAGAAAGTATTTCCAGTAAAAGTTAGACTCTAGGTAAATACTATCGTGTAATAGTCATTTAATTAAAGCCAACCTATCTGGAAAGTAAGCGTCTAGTCGACTGATTGTAAGAGATTTTTCAAGAACGAAGAATAATGCGGTCCTTTTGTCAGTGGGGCTGGGTGAACACTAGTTAATATAATCTAGCATATTAGAAGTTACACATAACTAGTTAACGTTATTGTACACGTAACGAGCTAATCTGTATAGCTTACATCTTTGAGCACAAGTCCAATGGATAAAGCCGTTGGTCCTGCGAGACTTCGCTCACAGCCATCTAATATAGCTAGCATATCTTCTGGTTTACGTTTGCCATGGCCGATTTTCAGGAGAGTTCCTACAATAATTCGAACCATATTATACGTAAATCCATTTCCAGTTAGTTCTATATCAATAAATGGTCCATCTACCAATAGCTTTGCTTCATAAATGATACGAACATGATGTGGCTTAACCGATCTTGTTGACGTAAATGAAGTAAAGTCATGTGTACCAACAATATAGGATAATGCTTGTCTCATCCAGTCACTATGAAGTGGCAGAGGGACATGCAATCGATATTGTCGTCCGAATAAGTCGGGAAACTTTCCATTGTCGATGCTATATCGATATGTTTTACGCTTCGCACAATGCCTAGCATGAAAATCAAGCGGCATTTCTTTAGCTTCTAGTATAATAATATCATCTGGAAGCTTCGTGTTCATCGCAATCGCAAATCGATCAATTGGAATTTGCGATTCCGTAAGGAAATGAAAAACTTGTCCGCGAGCATGTACGCCTGCATCAGTTCGACCAGAAGCATGAATATCGATATCTTCCCTCGTTAGAATATTCAGTACTCGCTCAATCTCGCCTTGCACTGTTCTACCTTTGGGTTGATTCTGAAATCCATTAAAAGCTGTTCCATCATAACTAACCTTCATACAAATATTTCGCATCTTATGTCTCATCTACTTCCTGAATCTGCTTACCATTCTTGATCTAACTTAAAATGAAGGTTCAAAAAGCGGGCTTTCAGAACCGAGCAGGTGAAACGCTACTTGAGAAAGGCGGAAGCGCAAGTGTACGTACTTGGTACATGCGAACCGTACTTTCCAAGTTCGTTTCAGATGCGATGCCGAATATACAACAACGCATAAACATCGTTATCAAAGTCCGCTTTTTGAACTACCTCAACCTCGCAAAAAAAGGTGGCCTCGTAAGGTCCACCCTCTTATCTACTAGCCACGGTCAACTAATTCTAAGTAAACCATAGGTGCAGCGTCACCACGACGAGGTCCTAATTTAAGAATACGTGTGTATCCACCGTTACGCTCTGTATAACGAGGTGCTATTTCAGAGAAAAGCTTTTGAATAGCATCCTTCTCACCGTCAACAGTTTCACGACGAACATAAGCAGCTACTTGACGACGCGCATGAAGGTCGCCCTTCTTCGCTTTCGTAATTAGTTTTTCAGCGATTGAACGAACTTCTTTCGCTTTAGCCTCAGTTGTTTGGATACGCTCATATAGGAACAAGTCAGTTACAAGATCACGGAAAAGAGCTTTACGTGCACTTGCATCACGACCTAATTTTTGATATGCCATTTTGATTTCCCCTCCCTTGCTGTTTTCTTCACTCTAATGGCTAAGGTTCAACTATTCATCCATGCGCAAGCCAAGACCAAGTTCTTCAAGCTTCTCTTGAACTTCTTCTAAAGATTTACGACCAAGGTTACGTACCTTCATCATATCTTCTTCCGATTTCGTAATAAGCTCTTGAACGGTATTGATACCTGCACGTTTCAAACAGTTGTAAGAACGAACAGAAAGATCAAGCTCTTCGATAGTCATCTCAAGCACTTTCTCTTTCTTATCTTCTTCTTTCTCAACCATGATTTCCGCATCTTTAGCTTCATCCGTTAATCCAACGAACAAGTCCAAATGCTCTGTCAATATTTTAGCTCCAAGGCTTACAGCCTCTTCTGGACGAATACTACCGTCTGTCCAAACTTCAAGCGTTAGCTTGTCATAGTTTGTAACTTGACCTACGCGAGTATTCTCTACGCTATAATTAACACGAGTAATGGGCGTGTAGATTGAATCTACAGGAATGACGCCTATCGGTTGATCATCGCTCTTGTTCCGATCCGCTTGCACATAACCACGTCCGCGGTTAGCGAAAATTCTCATATGCAAACGAGCACCGGATGCCAAAGTCGCAATGTGAAGATCAGGGCTCAAAATCTCGACATCGCTATCAGCACGAATATCACCAGCTGTTACGATACCTTCACCGTCAGCATCAATTTCTAATACCTTTTCTTCATCCGAGTGGATTTTTAGCGAGAGTCCTTTCAAATTCAGGATGATTTCAGTTACATCTTCAATCACTCCTGGAACTGTAGAAAACTCATGCAGAACACCGTCGATTTGAACAGATGTTACTGCCGCGCCAGGCAAAGAAGATAATAAAATTCGACGAAGCGAATTTCCCAGCGTAGTGCCGTATCCGCGTTCTAGCGGCTCAACAACGAACTTACCATAAGTACCTCCGTCGCTTACTTCTACGGTTTCGATTTTCGGCTTTTCGATCTCAATCACTAATAGTACCCTCCTTCAAACGTCGCTCCGTTACCTAAGTCGTTATTATGTCAAACCTCGTAGTATGCCAAACCTTCACAACCATTATTCACAGATTGTTTCCATTTGATACCACCAAGTCTACAAATTATACGCGACGACGTTTTGGTGGACGGCATCCGTTATGCGGAACTGGTGTAACGTCCTTGATCAAGTTAACTTCCAAGCCAGCAGCTTGAAGCGAGCGAATAGCCGCTTCACGTCCTGCGCCAGGACCTTTAACACTAACCTCAACCGTTCTCATACCATGCTCCATTGCAGCTTTAGCAGCAGATTCAGCAGCCATTTGAGCTGCGAAAGGTGTACTCTTACGAGAACCTTTGAAACCCATACCGCCAGCACTTGCCCAAGAGATCGCATTACCATGTGGATCTGTGATCGTCACAATAGTATTGTTAAATGTGGAACGGATATGTGCAACGCCAGTATCGATATTTTTCCGATCGCGACGCTTAGTACGAACGACTTTTTTTGCTTTAGCCATTATCGTTTATCCTCCCTTCTTATTTCTTCTTGTTAGCTACAGTACGACGAGGACCTTTACGTGTACGAGCATTTGTTTTAGTACGTTGACCGCGAACTGGAAGACCACGACGGTGACGAAGACCACGGTAGCAACCAATTTCAGTTAGACGTTTAATGTTAAGAGAAATTTCACGACGTAAGTCGCCTTCTACTTTAACTACTTTGTCGATTTCATCACGAATACGACCAAGCTCATCTTCTGTCAAATCGCGAACACGAGTGTCCGGACTAACACCAGTAGATGCTAGAACTTTTTTAGAAGTCGTGTTGCCGATACCAAAAATGTACGTTAAAGAGATTACAACGCGTTTATCACGCGGAATATCTACACCAGCTATACGTGCCATTGATTAGTTTCCTCCTCCTTTTATCCTTGTTTTTGTTTGTGTCTCGGATTTTCACAAATGACCATTACATTGCCCTTACGACGAATGACTTTGCATTTCTCGCAAATCGGCTTTACAGAAGGTCTTACCTTCATTGTGATTACCTCCCGAATCTTTCGTCTCATAGACTATTGCTAATCTATTTACGATAGGTGATGCGCCCTCTTGATAAATCATAAGGCGATAACTGAATAACAACTTTGTCTCCAGTTAGAATGCGAATAAAGTGCATTCTTAATTTTCCAGATACATGAGCAAGAATTTGATGCCCATTCTCAAGCTCAACTTTAAACATAGCATTAGGCAATGGTTCGATTACCGTACCCTCAACTTCAATTACATCTTCTTTAGCCATATTAACTCTCCTTTCCATGTGCATACTTCTCTATAAAATAACGTAACTTTGCATTAGTAACTTTACCTGATTCCTGCAAGCTGATTGCGACCTCCTGACAAATGACGGGTAGCAGCTCGAGATGCAGAACGTTTTTTTTCTTTGGTTGATCGAATTTGCGTTTTCTGCCATCAGCAATTTTGACAAAGCGCTCATCAAGCACTTCAATTACGATCGCATATCGCTCTTCATCTTTACCTCTGAGTACTTTGATTAACTGTCCGATTTGTACTGGCTTCATTGTCGTTACCTCTAATTCTGCCCAGGCAATTTGGTCAATATCTCAAATCCGTCCTCCGTTACAGCTACTGTATGCTCAAAATGAGCACACCAGGAACCGTCCCGAGTTACAACTGTCCACTTGTCTTCGAGTGTCCGAACGTATCGTTCACCCATAATAACCATAGGTTCAATAGCTAGCACCATACCCGGCTTTAGCCGCGGACCACGATCAGGAATACCGTAGTTTGGTATTTTTGGATCTTCATGAAGTTCCTTACCAACACCGTGTCCTACATATTCTCTAACGACGGAATATCCCGCTGCTTCGATTACCCTCTGGATGGCGTGTGATATCGTATAAAGTCTAATATCAGGCTCGATTAGTGAGATTCCCGCATAAAGCGATTGTTCACCTATCGTCAGTAATTGTTGTACTTCAGATGTAACTGTTCCGACCGGGTAGGTCCAAGCAGAATCACCATGATACCCTTCATACTGAGCGCCAATATCAAGACTAATTATATCACCCTCGTTCAACTTACGTGAACCTGGGAAACCATGCACTAGTTCGTCATTTACTGAAGCACATACGCTGGATGGGAAACCATTATAACCTTTAAATGATGGAATTGCACCTTGACTTCGAATGTACGTCTCCGCAATTGCATCGAGTTCACCCGTCGTAATTCCTGGCTCAATCGCTTGAACCATGAATTGATGAGTCATGGCAACAATCCTCCCTGCTTCTCTCATTAATTGCAGTTCCGAGTCGGATTTGCAAATGATCATTACAAGGAACCTCTTAAAGTTGAAATGATCTCAGCTGTAACAAGATTGATATCTTGTTCACCGTCAACCTCGCGCAGCGTACCTTGTTCAGCATAGAAGTTCAACAAAGGAGCTGTTTTGGATGTATACTCATCCAGACGAGTTCCCACTTTTTCTTCTGTATCATCAGAACGTTGATACAGCTCTCCAGCGTCTTTATCGCATACGCCATCGACTTTTGGAGGGTTGAACATTACGTGATAAGTAGCTCCACAAGATTTGCAGATGCGACGTCCAGTTAGACGAGCTAATAGTAAGTTGCGATCTACACTCAAGTTAACAACATGATCAATTGTACGGCTAAGCTCTTGCAACATGCCGTCAAGTGCTTCAGCTTGTTGCAATGTACGAGGAAAGCCATCAAGCAAGAAGCCGTTTTGACAGTCAGCTTGCGCCAGTCTTTCTTTCACAATGCCGTTAGTAATCTCGTCAGGAACGAGTAACCCTTGATCGATAAATTCTTTCGCTTTCAGACCAATTGGCGTGCTTTGTTTCATCGCTAGACGAAAAGCATCCCCAGTGGAAATATGCGGAATATTAAATTCCTCAACGATTCTCTCCGCTTGCGTTCCTTTGCCGGCTCCCGGAGGACCCATAAATAGAATATTCATCATTAAGTTCCTCGCTTTTAAGCACAATAGGTCCGTTAGGGCACCGCCTAGCTTAATTGCCGGTGCGGCAACCCGTTGTCGAACCTGTTGTTATTTATTGATAAACCCCTTGTAGTGGCGTTTGATCAATTGGCTTTCAATTTGCTTCATCGTATCAAGTGCAACACCGACAACGATTAGCAGTGAAGTACCACCAAGCTGTACGGAAGTCGGCAATCCTGCAAGTGATCCGAAAAGCACTGGGAAGATTGAGATAACCGCTAAGAAAGTTGCTCCTGCCAAAGTAATTCTAGTTAGAACACGAGTCAAGTAAGATGATGTTGGTTTACCAGGACGAATACCTGGGATGTAGCCACCATTTTTCTTCATTTGATCCGCCATTTGAACTGGATTAATTTGTACAAATGTGTAGAAGAATGTGAAACCGACGATTAGAAGAACATATAATACCATCCCAAGTGGTTGGTCATAGTTCAAGTTCTCGATAGTCCAGTTAGCCCAAGCTTTTCCTGCCCAGAAGTTCGCAATTGTAACTGGGAACATAAGCAAAGAAATTGCAAAGATTACTGGAATAACGCCAGCGCCGTTCACTTTCATAGGAATATGAGTGGATTGACCACCATACATCTTACGACCTACTACGCGTTTCGCATATTGAACAGGAATTTTACGAATACCTTGCTGAATAAAGATAACTCCAACAATCATAAGTATTACTACTAATGCTATTAGAACTACATTAATATAATTCATGAAACCTGCATTAGATGCAAGTTGATCTTCATAAATTGTACGAATATGACCTGGTAAACCAGCTACAATCGCAGCAAAGATAATAATAGAGATACCGTTACCGATACCCTTCTCTGTAATTTGCTCACCTAGCCACATTAAGAAAGCAGTACCTGCAGTCAAAATAATAGCTATAACTAAGTAATCTACAAAGTTTGCATTTTCAATGATCGTGATCCCATACATACGATTGAAACCAATCGCTGTAGCTAGACCCTGTACTAGACCTAAAATAACTGTACCGTAACGAGTGATTTGAGCAAGTTTTTTCTTGCCATCTTCACCTTGTTTTGACCACTCTGCAAATTTTGGAATAACATCCATAGATAACAACTGTACGATAATCGAAGCTGTAATATATGGTGTAATACCAATTGCAAAGATAGAGAAGTTGAACAAGGCTCCACCTGAGAACGTATTAAGAAGGCCGAACAAGTTATCACCTGAAGAACCTGCTGCTTTTAACGTCTCAGTATCCACGCCTGGTACTGGAATAAAGGCACCAATACGATAAATCAATAGTACAAATAGTGTGAACAGAATTCTTCTACGAAGATCCTGAACCTTCCATATATTGGACACGGTCGTAAACATTTAGATCACCTCGGTTTTACCGCCGGCAGCCTGGATTTTCTCCACCGCAGATTGAGAGAACTTGTTAGCTTTCACTGTAAGCCCTACGTTCAATTCACCATTACCCAAGACTTTAATTCCTGCTAGCGTATTTTTAATAACGCCTTTTTCAAGAAGAACTTCTGGAGTGATTTCTGTACCTGCGTCAAAGCTGTTCAAGTCTTGAATGTTCACAATCGCATATTCTTTACGGAACGGGTTGTTAAATCCACGTTTCGGTAAACGGCGATAAAGTGGGTTTTGACCACCCTCGAAACCAGGACGAACACCGCCGCCGGAACGAGCGTTTTGACCTTTATGGCCTTTACCTGCTGTTTTACCAGTGCCTGAACCGATCCCACGCCCTTTACGCTTAGGCGTAAACGTGGAACCAGCAGCTGGTGCTAATTCATGTAATTTCATCGTTCGTGCACCTCCTTATATATTTCGTAACATTATCTCTACCTAGCTATTAGTTAAAATTAAACTTCTTCAACTTTAACCAAATGACTAACATGATGTACCATGCCGCGAATAGCTGGGCTGTCGTTAAGAACGACCGATTGACGAATTTTGCGAAGGCCGAGTGTTTGAACTGTTGCACGTTGTTTCTCGTTGCGGCCAATCAAACTGCGAACGAGGGTGATTTGCAATTTTGCCATCGATTTTCCCCCCTTAACCTAGTAGCTCTTCAACAGTTTTACCACGAAGTTTAGCAACGTCTTCAGCACGTTTTAGACGAGAAAGACCTTCTAACGTCGCGTTCACCATATTCATGGAGTTTGAAGAACCAAGTGATTTAGTTAAAATATTACCAACGCCTGCTAGTTCAAGTACTGCACGTACTGGACCACCAGCGATAACTCCTGTACCTTCAGATGCCGGTTTCAAAAGAACTTTACCAGCTCCGAAACGACCTTCAATTAGGTGAGGAATTGTTGTTCCTACAAGTGGTACAAGGATCAGGTTTTTCTTAGCATCTTCAATACCTTTGCGAATTGCATCAGGTACTTCGCCTGCTTTACCGATCCCTGCGCCAACGTAGCCTTTTCCGTCGCCTACTACTACAAGCGCACTAAAGCTGAAACGGCGTCCGCCCTTTACAACTTTGGAAACGCGGTTAATTTGAACTACTTTTTCAGATAGTTCTAACGTATTAGGATCTACACGCAAGTCGTTTACCTCCTTATTGATTGATTAGAATTTCAAGCCTGCTTCACGAGCTGCTGCAGCTAGTGCTTGAACTCTTCCGTGATATAAGTAACCGCCACGGTCAAATACTACTTCTTGAACACCTTTATCTAGAGCACGTTTTGCAATCAAATCGCCAACTTTAGTTGCAGATTCAACATTACCACCGTTACCGATAGCAGCTGTTAACTCTTTATCTTTTGTAGAAGCGGACGCGATTGTCACACCTGCTACATCATCGATTAGTTGAGCATAAATGTGTTTAGAAGAACGGAACACAGACAAACGAGGACGAGCTGCTGTTCCATTGATTTTTTTACGAACGCGGAAACGTCTTTTCAGACGAGCCTTGTTTTTATCAGTTTTTGTAATCATGCATGTACCCTCCTTTCCTTTGCCTTAAGACGCAAGTATAAGCGAGCTATAAAGCTGCTTATTTCTTCTTACCGGCTTTACCTTCTTTACGGATGATACGCTCACCTTCGTACTTAATACCTTTACCTTTATATGGCTCAGGAAGACGTACAGCACGAATTTGCGCAGCGATTTGACCTACACGCTCTTTATCAATTCCGTTAACAGTAATTTTTGTAGTACCTACAACTTCGAAATCAATACCTGCTTCAGGAGTGATTTCAACCGGATGAGAGTAACCTACGTTTAGCGTGATTTTTTCACCGTTTTTCAATACACGGTAGCCGACACCAACAAGTTCAAGATTTTTCTTAAAACCTTCAGTAACGCCGCTAACCATGTTAGCAACAACAGAACGAGTAGTTCCGTGTAGCGAACGATGAAGTTTGTTATCGGAAGGACGCTCAATCACGATTTCTGTTTCAGAAACGTTCACGATCATATCGCTATGAAGTGTACGAGAAAGAGTTCCTTTAGGTCCTTTAACTGTAATAAAAGAGTTATCAAAAGTAACAGCAACACCTGCTGGTACTGGAATGGATTTACGACCAATACGGGACATTGTAACACCTCCTGCCTTCGTTACTTATATTACCATACGTAGCAGACTACTTCGCCGCCAGCTTTCGCTTGACGAGCTTCTTTGTCTGTCATTACACCTTTAGACGTTGAAATAATTGCAATTCCAAGTCCACCAAGTACGCGTGGGATTTCAGTAGATTTTGTGTAAACACGTAGACCTGGCTTAGAAATACGTTTAAGACCAGTAATTACGCGCTCTTGGCTTTGACCGTATTTCAAGAAAATACGAATCATACCTTGTTTATTATCCTCGATGTATTCTGCATCGCGGATAAATCCTTCACGCTTCAGTATTTCAGCGATATCTTTCTTCACTTTTGAAGCGGGCATTTCTACAGTTTCGTGACGAACCACGTTCGCATTACGAATGCGTGTCAACATATCTGCAATCGGATCAGACATAACCATTAGTGTGAACCTCCTTCCCGAACTAGGCTGATTACCAGCTTGCTTTTTTAACGCCAGGAATCTGGCCCATATGTGCTAACTCGCGGAAACAAATCCGGCAAATTTTGAATTTTTGTAAAACTGAGTGCGGACGACCACAACGTTCACAACGTGTATAAGCACGTACTTTGAACTTGGGAGCGCGTTGTTGTTTCACTTTCATCGAAGTTTTTGCCACTGGGTATTACACCTCCTAGTAGTGGATTACTTCGCGAATGGCATACCCATTTGGGCTAGCAATTCACGAGATTCTTCGTCTGTATTAGCTGTTGTAACGATGACGACATCCATACCACGTGTTTTATCAACTTTATCATACTCAATCTCCGGGAAGATAAGTTGTTCTTTCAAACCTAGTGTGTAGTTACCACGACCGTCGAAAGCTTTAGTTGATACACCTTGGAAGTCACGTACACGCGGCAACGAGATGTTGAACAATTTATCAAGGAAATGGTACATACGCTCACCACGTAGTGTAACTTTAACCCCGATTGGCATGTCTTCACGAAGTTTAAATCCAGCGATGGATTTCTTAGCTCGTGTTACAACCGGTTTTTGACCGGAAATGATTTGTAGCTCTTCAAGAGCAACATCAAGAATTTTGGAGTTGGAAACTGCTTCGCCAACACCGATATTAATTACGACCTTCTCAACTTTCGGTACTTGCATTACTGAAGTATAGTTGAACTTCTGCATTAATGCAGGAGTGATTTCATTAAGAAAGCGACTTTTCAGTCTTGCTGTCATTAGTCATGGACCTCCTTTCCTACATAACGATTAGTCAATCACTGCTCCGGATTTTTTAGCAATCCGAACCTTTTTACCGTTATCAAGCACTTTATATCCGATACGCGTCACTTGTCCGCTCTTAGGATCTACATGCATAACATTGGAAACGTGAATTGCTGCTTCTTGCTCAATAATTCCACCTTGTGGATTAGACTGTGATGGACGAGCATGTTTTTTAACAATACTGACACCTTCAACAAGAACACGGTTTTGACGAGGATAAGCTGCAATTACGCGACCTTTTTTACCTTTGTCTTTTCCAGAAATAACGATGACAATGTCATCCTTTTTCACATGTAGCTTATTGTTGTGTGATTCTAATAACTTTTTCACTTTTGGCATTTATTACACCTCCTGCGCTTTTCGCTTTCAGGGTTATATAAACTAAAGCATTAAATTAGATAACTTCTGGAGCTAGAGAAACGATCTTCATGAAATCTTTATCACGAAGTTCGCGAGCAACTGGTCCAAAGATACGAGTACCACGTGGGCTCTTGTCATCTTTAACTACCACTGCAGCATTTTCATCAAATGCGATGTATGAACCATCTTTACGACGCACAGAACGCTTCGTACGAACGACAACAGCTCTAACTACATCACCTTTTTTGACAACGCCGCCTGGTGTTGCTTGTTTAACAGAACAGACGATTAAATCGCCAATTGCAGCAACGCGGCGTCCAGTACCACCAAGTACACGAATACACATAACTTCTTTTGCACCAGAGTTGTCAGCAACTCTAAGTCGCGTAAACGGTTGAATCATTTCAACGTCCTCCTTTCAAGAAAAGTGCTTTTCTTACACACGTTCATTAAAGAATGACAGCTG
Source organism: Paenibacillus sp. Y930 (assembly GCF_056786375.1). Classification (NCBI taxonomy): domain Bacteria; kingdom Bacillati; phylum Bacillota; class Bacilli; order Caryophanales; family Paenibacillaceae; genus Paenibacillus; species Paenibacillus sp. Y930. The sequence continues at coordinate 21,299 of NZ_JBXCIX010000009.1, forward strand.
CTTCAACAATTTCGACCAGTCTGAAGCGCTTGTCTTTAGATAGTGGACGAGTCTCCATGATTCTTACAACATCGCCGATTTTAGCAGTGTTGGTATCATCATGTGCTTTAAATTTGTTCGTAGATTTAATACGTTTATGGTACAAGTTGTGTGTCTTGTATGTTTCAACAGCAACAACAATTGTTTTGTCCATTTTGTCACTTACCACTTTGCCGATTTTAATTTTACGGGCATTGCGATCGCTCATAGTTGGCCTCCTTCCTGACAGTGATTATGATGCCACTGTGCAAGTTAATTAGCTGCTTATTCCAAGTTCTCTTTGACGAAGAACTGTTTTTGCGCGAGCAATTTCTTTACGCACGTCACGAATACGAGTCGGGTTATCCAGTTGACCTGTTGCCAATTGGAAACGAAGGTTGAACAGCTCTTCTTTGAAACCAGCGACTTGCTGCTCAATTTCAGTAGATGTTAGGTTGCGAAATTCACTAGCCTTCATTTGCTTCACCACCCACTTCTTCTCGTTTCACGAACTTAGTTTTAACTGGCAACTTGTGAGCTGCAAGACGCATAGCTTCACGAGCCACTTCTTCTGGAACACCAGCAAGCTCAAACATAATTTTGCCTGGCTTAACTACTGCTACCCATTTCTCAACGTTACCTTTACCACTACCCATACGAACCTCAAGAGGCTTTTGCGTAATAGGCTTATCCGGGAAAATTTTGATCCAGACTTTACCACCACGTTTGATGTAGCGAGTCATAGCGATACGAGCTGCTTCAATCTGGCGGTTAGTGATCCATGATGGTTCAACTGCTTGAAGACCGTATTCACCAAAAGCTATTGTAGTACCGCCTTTAGCACGACCCTTCATGTGACCACGTTGTTGTTTACGATGTTTGACGCGTTTAGGTACCAACATGATTAGTTGCCTCCTTCCTGTGGAGCTTTCTTCTTAGTCGGAAGGACTTCACCACGATAGATCCATACTTTAACACCTAGACGACCATAAGTCGTAGCTGCTTCAGCTGTACCATAATCGATATCAGCACGAAGAGTATGAAGTGGAACAGTGCCTTCGCTATATCCTTCTGAACGAGCAATCTCAGCGCCGCCTAGACGACCAGAAACTGCAGTTTTAATTCCTTTTGCACCCGAACGCATAGAACGTTGGATAGCTTGTTTTAGAGCACGACGGAATGATACACGACGCTCTAATTGTTGAGCAATACTTTCAGCAACAAGGATAGCGTCTAGATCAGCATACTTGATTTCTGAAATATTGATATGAACCTTTTTACCTTTTGCGATTTTACCTAGTTGAACACGAAGATTGTCTACTTCTGTTCCGCCTTTACCGATAACCATACCTGGTTTAGCGGTGTGAATCGTTACGTTTACGCGATTAGCGGCACGTTCGATTTCAAAACGAGAAACAGCTGCATCTTTCAGCTTGCCTTTAAGGTATTCGCGAATTTTAACGTCTTCTAGTAGAAGATCGCCGAAGTCTTTTTCTGCGTACCATCTGGATTCCCAATCACGGATGATCCCGACACGCATACCATTAGGATTTACCTTTTGACCCACTCGTTATCCCTCCTTATTTTTCAGATACGACCAAAGTGATGTGGCTGGTTCTCTTATTAATTCTACTTGCACGACCCATTGCACGTGGGCGGAAACGTTTCATCGTTGGTCCTTGGTTCGCAAATACTTGCGATACAACCAAATTGTTAACATCAAGCTGATTATTATGCTCAGCGTTAGCAATTGCAGAGTTCAGCAACTTCTCCAAAATTGGTGAAGCAGCTTTAGGCGTGTGACGCAGAATTGCGATTGCTTCGCCAACTTGCTTGCCACGGATTAAATCCGCAACCAATTGAGCTTTACGAGGAGCAATACGTATATTACGTGCGTGTGCTATAGCTTCTGCCATGTAGGAACCTCCTCTCATTCATTAGAAAGTGATCAAGGGCAAATTAACGTCTGCCCGTTTTTTTGTCATCAGACGCATGACCTTTGTACATACGTGTTGGTGCGAATTCGCCTAGTTTGTGACCAACCATGTCTTCTGTCACATAAACCGGCACATGTTTACGACCATCATATACCCCGAAAGTATGTCCGATGAATTGTGGGAAAATTGTAGAGCGACGAGACCAAGTTTTAACAATAGTCTTTTTCTCTGCTTCATTCAAAACTTCAACTTTTTTAAAAAGGTGACCATCAACAAATGGACCTTTTTTCAAACTGCGACCCATATGAGTTCCTCCCTTCACGTAAGAGCTTCAGCATAACCGTAATTATGCGACTTGTATCAAGCAATTATTACTTCGTGCGACCACGAACGATATATTGGCTTGATGCTTTATTCTTCTTGCGTGTTTTGTAACCAAGTGTCGGTTTACCCCAAGGAGATAATGGAGATTTACGACCGATAGGAGAACGACCTTCACCACCACCGTGAGGGTGATCATTAGGGTTCATTACCGATCCACGAACTGAAGGACGATTACCTAACCAACGAGAACGACCAGCTTTACCAATTTTGATAAGCTCGTGATCACCGTTACCTACAGCACCGATAGTAGCACGGCAAGTGTTAAGAATGTGACGAACTTCGCCAGAGTTAAGACGAACTGTTACATAGTTACCTTCTTTACCAAGCAATTGAGCTTCTGTACCAGCAGCACGAACTAGTTGTCCGCCTTTACCAGGTCTTAACTCAATATTGTGGATAACTGTACCCACTGGAATGTTTGCAAGTGGTAATGAGTTACCGATTTTAATATCAGAACCAAGACCAGATTGAACTTGATCACCAACTTTAAGACCTTTAGGTGCGATGATGTAAGCTTTCGCTCCATCAACATAATGGATCAATGCAATGTTTGAAGTACGGTTTGGATCGTACTCGATCGTTGCAACTTTACCAATAATACCATCTTTAACACGTTTGAAGTCAATAATACGGTATTTACGTTTGTGTCCACCACCATGGTGACGGATTGTAATTTTACCTTGATTGTTACGACCAGCTTTTTTGAAAAGCGGCGCAAGCAATGATTTCTCCGGAGTACTTGTCGTAATTTCTTCGAATGTAGAAACGGACATGTTACGACGAGCAGGAGAGGTCGGTTTGTACTTTTTAATTGGCACTTGTGTTCCCTCCTTTTCTATACAGACGTTTCAAAGAACTCAAGTTCTTTGCTATCTTGGCTTAATTGAACAATAGCTTTTTTCCAATTTGGTCTGTAACCACTGTATTTACCATAACGTTTCGGTTTACCCGCAACGCGCATAGTGTTAACACTAGTAACTTTTACATTGAAAATTTGTTCAATAGCAAGTTTAATTTCGGTTTTGTTAGCGCGTAAGTCAACTTCAAAAACATAACGTTTTACAGCCATGTAATCGCTAGTACGTTCGGTAATAACCGGGCGCTTAATGATATCGCGAGGATTCTTCATTATGCAAACACCTCCTGTACTTTCTCTACCGCTTCTTTAGTGATGATCAATTTGTCATAGACAAGAACATCACGAACATTGATGCCATCAGCAGCGACGAATTTAACTCCAGGGATGTTACGAGCAGATAATGCTACGTTATCCTCGTAGTTAGCAGTAACAACCAAAGCTTTACGTTCTACTTTAAGGTTGTTAAGAATGTTTGCGAACTCTTTCGTTTTTGGAGCTGCAAATGCAAGCTGATCCAATACGATAATATTCTCTGCAATTACTTTAGAAGAAAGAGCAGATTTGATCGCAAGACGACGAACTTTTTTAGGAAGTTTGAAGCCATATGAGCGAGGTGTAGGACCGAATACAGTACCACCACCAACCCACTGTGGAGAGCGGATACTACCTTGACGAGCACGTCCTGTACCCTTTTGCTTCCAAGGTTTACGTCCGCCACCGCGTACTTCAGAGCGTCCTTTAGTTTTGTGCGTTCCTTGACGTTCTGCAGCTTGTTGCAGAACAACAGCACTATGCATAACATGAGTATGAGGTTGGATACCGAACACGCTATCAGCAAGTTCTATTTCGCCAACTTGTGCACCACTCACGTTGAATACTGTTACTTTAGGCATTTCTTGTTCCTCCTTTCTTCAACAACGATTAGTGTTTAACCGTTTGTTTAATATTTACAAATCCATTTTTAGGACCTGGGATAGAACCTTTGATAAGAAGTACGTTACGCTCAGCGTCTACACGAATAACTTCTAATCTTTGAATAGTAACTGTTTCTGTACCCATATGTCCTGGTAGGCGTTTACCTTTCGGCACGCGGTTCGCTTGGATAGAACCCATTGAACCTGGACCACGGTGATAACGAGAACCATGTGACATTGGACCAGTACTTTGACCCCAACGTTTGATTACACCCGCGAATCCTTTACCTTTAGAAATACCTGTTACGTCAACAAATTCGCCTTGTGCGAATAAGTCAGCTGACACGGTTTGGCCAACTTCATACTCTCCAAGATTAATTCCACGAATTTCGCGAACGTAGCGCTTAGGAGTTGTATTAGCTTTTTTAGCGTGACCAGCTTCTGGTTTAGTGGATCTGCTTTCTTTCTTATCAGCAAAACCAAGTTGAACAGCTTCATAGCCATCGTTTTCCAAGTCTTTCTTCTGTAAGACTACGCAAGGACCAGCTTCAATTACTGTTACTGGAATTACGTTACCTTCAGGAGTAAATACTTGAGTCATACCAAGTTTTTTACCTAAGATACCTTTCATGTTGACACCTCATTCCTCTCTATACTTACATTAATTCAACTTACAGTTTGATTTCGATATCTACACCGGATGGTAGATCCAGACGCATCAATGCATCAACAGTCTGCGGCGTAGGATTCACGATATCGATCAAGCGCTTATGAGTGCGTTGTTCGAATTGCTCGCGAGAATCCTTGTACTTATGCACAGCACGTAGAACAGTGATGATTTGCTTTTCCGTTGGTAACGGAATCGGACCGGATACACCTGCACCGGAACGTTTTGCAGTTTCAACAATTTTCTCTGCGGACTGGTCAAGAATTCTATGATCGTATGCTTTCAAACGAATACGAATCTTTTGCTTTGCCATTTTAAGTCCCTCCTTCTATCGCCCAATTTTATTATCGGACATACTCCGTAAGAAAACCCTACACATACCCCATGGCAAAGGGGCCTGGTGTGTCGGCAACCTCTCACATCAACGCAACGTCAGACCAACAGTCAATATTATACACGAGTAGGCATATGATTGCAACTAATTTTATACATAGTAAAACTTTTCTTTTTGTCGACGTTATATTCCCGTTTTCATCACTTTTTACATTATATATTTATTTTCACCAAATGTCATGTTCCAAATAAAAACAACGGCATTTTTTCGCCGTTGTTTCACGTAGTTCTTCTATATATAATTTTCACACTATATTCGATGCCGATTAAGCTACCTACAGCACTTCGTTATCAAAGCCTGTTTTTTGAACTTCCATGTTACCCTAATATTACTCGATCATCAGCCATAGCTTTACCACTAATCTGCTCAAACTCTTTAAGCAAGCTAGCAACCGTTAACTCCTTCTTACGCTCTGGATCAACCTGTAAAATAATTCGCCCTTTATCCATCATAATAAGACGATTTCCAAGTTTAATTGCTTGCTCCATATTGTGCGTGACCATAATCGTAGTTAGATTAAGATCTTTTACGATTTTTTCGGTTAAGTTCGTAATGAGTTCAGCACGAGCTGGATCAAGTGCAGCGGTATGTTCATCAAGTAGCAATATTTGTGGACGAGTAAAGGTTGCCATTAATAAGCTTAGCGCTTGACGCTCCCCACCAGATAACATGCCAACTTTAGCACCCATACGATTCTCAAGACCAATACCAAGCTTAGAAAGTTCATCCTTGAATATAACCTTCGTCTTACTCGTCACGCCGAAGGAAAAACCTCTCCGTTGACCGCGCTTGTAAGCTAAGGCTAAGTTTTCTTCGATAGACATATGCGGTGCAGTGCCTGCCATAGGGTCTTGGAAGACTCGTCCGATCCACCTACTTCGACTATGCTCAGGTAAATTACTTACATCTGTTCCGTCAATTTCAATCGTTCCGACATCAGGTTTCAACACTCCAGATACTACATTCATTAAAGTAGACTTCCCTGCTCCATTACTTCCTATAATAGTTATAAAGTCTCCAGTGTTTAAATGTAAGTCAGCATTTAATAATGCTATCTTTTCATCTATTGTACCTGGGTTAAACAACTTGGATACTTCATTAATGTGTAACATCTAGCGCACCCTCCCCTTTCGAGGCTGAATTCACTTGTTGGATGACTTCTTCTGCTCGCTTACGTGATATTTTCTTTTCTTGTATTGCGTTTTTAATAGTAGGAATAATTAGTGCGAAAATAATAATAAGTGCTGTAATCAGCTTCATATCTTGCGCATCCATTCCTGGGATTCTTAAAGCTAATGCATAAATAATCCGATATATAATAGCTCCAAGTACAACAGCAATCGTTGCACGGAATATTGTTTTCCTACCAAATATAGCTTCACCAATAATGACAGATGCTAAACCAATAACAATCATACCTACACCCATATTGATGTTTGTTTGATTCGTTGAAAATGCGATTAATCCCCCCGAAGTTGCAACTAATGCATTGGACAATGAGACGCCAAGAATTGTCGTCATATGTGTATTAGCCCCGAAGCTTTTGATCATTCGTTGATTATCACCTGTTGCACGTAAGCTTAGACCAATATTTGTTTTGAAAAACAGATCTAAAAGTAATTTCATACTTACAGCCACAATTAATCCAATTAACCATACTGGAGCCAAATCAAATAAGCTCGCAGCATCACGTAAAGAAAGACTAGGCTTGCCCATTATACGTAGGTTGATCGTATAGAGGGCAATCATCATAATAATACCTGATAGCAGTCCATTGATTTTCCCTTTCGTATGTAGCAGCCCTGTCATTAAACCCGCAAGCGCTCCGCCACAAAAAGCGAATATTAAAGAAACAATAGGTGGGTATCCATTAATCGTCATAATAGTAGCTATTGCTGCTCCTGTCGTAAAACTACCGTCCACTGTAAGATCCGGAAAATCTAATACACGATAAGTAATAAATACACCTAATGCCATTAACGCATACAGCAAACCACTTTCTAAAGCTCCTACTAATGAATAAAGCATTATACTCCTCCTTGCTTTCTAACGTACCGAGGGGATCAGTCTCCTGACCCCCTGCTTTATCGTAAAACTTATCAAGCTTTTTATATTATATTATATTATATTATTCAATAATGTTATTAGCTGGATCATTCACATAAGCTTTCATTGCATCTGTCACTTCAATACCCATCTCAGCTGCAACTTTTGTATTAATAATGAAATCAAGATTTTGCGGTTTAGTCACAGTCATCTCACCTGGTTTTTTACCATTTTTCAAAATATCTACAATCATCTGTCCAACTTGATAACCATGATCATAATATTTGAAACCAACCGTTGCAAATGCACCTGCTTCAACTGTATCACGATCAGAAGAGAAGAATGGAATATCATTTTTGTAAGCAATATCGATAATCGTACCAACTGCTTCTACTACTGTGTTATCAAGCGTGATATAGATCGCATCAACTTTGCCTATTAAAGATTGAGTTGCTATTTGAATATCAGAAGCATTAACGATTGGCGCTTCAACTAATTCAATATTATGTGTAGCTAGACGAGCTTCAGCCGTTGCAGCCATAACTACAGAGTTAGGCTCACTTTTATTAATAACAATACCTACTTTTTTTACACCAGGAAATTCTTTAGCAATAAAATCCATAAGTGACTCAACAGCTTCAGGATTAGAATCTGAAGCACCTGTAACGTTGCCACCTGGCGATTCTAATGTAGGAACAAGCTTGTCACCGATCGGATCAGTAACTGCTGCAAACACTACTGGAGTTTCGGTAATTTCATCAATTAAAGCTAATGCGCTTGGTGTAGCAATCGCTACGGCAACATCCGGTTTGCCTTCTTTAATTTTTTGCGAAATCGGTTGCAGATTACTAAAGTCCGCTTGAGCATTTTGGAAATCAATAACTAAGTTATCACCCTCTTTAATCTCCGCATCAGCTAGCGCATCAATAATACCATCATATACTGCATTTAAAGAAGGATGTTCAACAAACTGCGATATCCCTACTTTGTATGAACCTGAATCTTTTCCACCAGAACAAGCTGCTAATGCCAAAACCATAAGCGATAAAGCAATACCTGACCATAATTTCTTCTTCAATGAAATGACCCCTCTCAAATTGCAAAAATTTTATGAATGCTTGTATATTCTTTTCACCATATTAAATGCATGAAGGTAATACGTCAATACTTCTAAGCTATAAAGGGGTGTCGTAGCAAAATTTAAAAGATAATGCACCTTATAAACACAAAAAAAAGCCCCCATTTGCATGGGAGCTTTTTTATAAGCAGCTTATGCTGCAGAAATATTAAGCTTGGATAGATGCAACCGCACCAGCACCAACTGTACGACCACCTTCACGGATTGAGAAGCGAGTACCTTCTTCAACCGCAATTGGAGAGATCAATTCAACAGTTACTTCGATGTTGTCACCAGGCATAACCATTTCAGAACCTTCTGGAAGGTTAACAATACCAGTTACGTCAGTTGTACGGAAGTAGAACTGTGGACGGTAACCAGTGAAGAATGGCTTATGACGGCCACCCTCTTCTTTAGTTAGAACGTAGATTTGAGCTGTGAAGTTAGTATGTTGCTTAACAGAACCTGGTTTAGCAAGTACTTGACCGCGCTCGATATCTTTACGATCTACACCACGAAGTAGTGCACCAACGTTGTCTCCTGCTTGAGCATAGTCAAGCAATTTACGGAACATCTCAACGCCTGTTACTACAGACTTGCGAACTTCTTCTTGAAGACCAACGATTTCGATCTCGTCACCAATTTTGATTTCTCCACGCTCAACACGGCCAGTAGCAACAGTACCACGACCAGTGATTGTGAATACATCCTCAACAGGCATAAGGAAAGGCTTGTCAGTAGCACGTTCTGGAGTTGGGATATAAGTATCGACTTGATCGAACAATTCGATAATTTTATCAGCCCATGGACCAGTTGGATCTTGTAAAGCTTCACGAGCAGAACCACGGATGATTGGAGTATCATCACCAGGGAAGTCGTATTCGCTAAGAAGGTCACGAACTTCCATTTCTACTAGTTCAAGAAGCTCTTCATCTTCAACCATATCACATTTGTTCAAGAATACTACGATGTAAGGAACACCTACTTGACGAGAAAGAAGGATGTGCTCACGAGTTTGTGGCATTGGACCGTCAGCAGCAGAAACTACAAGAATACCGCCGTCCATTTGTGCAGCACCAGTGATCATGTTTTTAACATAGTCCGCGTGACCTGGGCAGTCAACGTGTGCATAGTGACGAGCAGGAGTTTCATACTCTACGTGAGAAGTAGAGATTGTGATACCGCGCTCGCGCTCTTCTGGAGCTTTGTCGATTTGATCATAGTCCATTGCTGCTCCACCATAACGAGTAGATAGAACTTTAGTGATTGCCGCTGTTAATGTTGTTTTACCATGATCGACGTGACCAATTGTACCGATATTAACGTGCGGTTTATTACGTTCAAATTTTGCCTTTGCCATTGAACTTAATCCTCCTCAATATATCTTTATATTTTTATGTGTAAGCCGATATTAGATTATTTTATATCTAATTTCGGCTAAAATCAAACTTTACAAGTGTGAAATTACTCACCTTTGTTTTTTGCAATAATCGCTTCAGCGATAGTCTTCGGAACTTCTTCATAATGAGAAAGCTCCATCGAGAATACGCCACGACCTTGAGTACCAGAACGTAGAGTTGTTGAGTAACCAAACATCTCGGACAAAGGTACCTTAGAACGAATGATTTGTGCACCACTACGAACATCAGAACCTTCAATACGTCCACGACGAGAGCTGATCATACCCATAACATCACCGAAGTATTCTTCAGGAACTGTTACTTCTACTTTCATGATTGGCTCAAGAATAATCGGCATACATTTTTCTTTAGCAGCTTTAAGCGCCAAAGAACCTGCAATTTTGAACGCCATCTCAGAGGAATCGACATCATGGTAAGAACCGTCTACGACAGTTGCTTTAATATCAACTAGTGGGTAACCAGCGACAACACCATTTTTCATTGATTCTTCAATACCAGCTTGGATTGGAGCGATATATTCACGAGGAATAGAACCACCCACAACTTTGCTTTCGAAGACAAAGCCCGAACCAGCTTCAAGCGGTTCGAATTCAACCCAACAATGACCGAATTGACCTTTACCACCTGATTGACGAACAAATTTACCTTCAACTTTCGCGCTAGCTTTGAAAGTTTCACGGTATGCTACTTGAGGAGCACCAACTGTTGTCTCAACTTTGAATTCACGACGCATACGATCAACTAGTACTTCAAGGTGAAGCTCACCCATACCAGCGATAATCGTTTGATTCGTTTCTTCGTCAGTGTAAGCACGGAACGTTGGATCTTCTTCAGCAAGCTTAGAGATTGCAATACCAAGTTTATCTTGGTCAGCTTTCGTCTTAGGCTCGATAGCGATTTGAATAACTGGATCAGGGAAATTCATGGATTCAAGGATAATTGGTGACTTTTCATCACATAATGTATCACCAGTCGTAGTATCTTTCAAGCCTACTGCAGCTGCGATATCACCAGAGAATACTTCTTGAATCTCTTGACGACTGTTCGCATGCATTTGTAGAATACGACCAACACGCTCACGTTTGCCTTTTGTAGAGTTCAACACGTAAGAACCTGATGCAAGAACACCAGAATATACGCGGAAGAACGTCAAACGACCAACGTAAGGATCCGTCATAATTTTGAAAGCAAGTGCGGAGAATGGCTCAGAGTCGTCAGAATGACGAACATCTTCAGTACCATCTTCCAATGTTCCTTTAATGGATTCAATGTCAGTTGGCGCAGGTAGGTAATCTATTACTGCGTCAAGAACCGATTGAACACCTTTGTTACGGTAAGAAGAACCTGCTACTACAGGATAGATCTTAGTTTCACAAACGCCTTTACGAAGTGCAGCTTTGATTTCTGGAATTGAAATTTCTTCGCCTTCCAAATATTTCATCATCAAGTCTTCGTCAAGCTCTGAAACTTTTTCTACTAATTCTGCACGTAGCTCTTCAACTTGATCCGCATATTCTGCAGGAACTTCACCAACAACTGGATCTTTACCAAGATCATCAACATAAGTATAAGACTTACGTTCGATAATATCGATAACACCGATGAAGTCATTCTCAGCACCCATAGGTACTTGAATAGCTACAGCATTAGCATTTAGACGTTCACGCATGTCCTTAATTACGTTTAAGTAATCAGCACCGATGATGTCCATTTTGTTAATGTAAGCGATACGAGGAACCCCGTATTTATCCGCTTGACGCCATACAGTTTCGGATTGTGGCTCAACGCCTTCTTTGGCACTGAATACGCCTACAGCCCCGTCCAATACACGCAGGGAACGTTCGACTTCAACTGTAAAGTCTACGTGACCCGGTGTATCAATGATATTAACACGGTGACCTTTCCAAGCAGCTGTTGTTGCAGCAGATGTGATTGTGATACCACGCTCTTGCTCTTGCTCCATCCAGTCCATTGTAGCAGATCCTTCATGAGTCTCACCAATTTTGTGAGTACGGCCAGTGAAGAATAAGATACGCTCAGTCGTTGTAGTTTTACCCGCATCAATATGTGCCATGATACCGATATTACGTGTATTTTCCAAGGAGAACTCTCTTTTTGCCATTGAATTTTCCTACTTTCGTTGTTTATCCTACCAACGGTAGTGTGCGAATGCTTTATTAGCTTCCGCCATCTTGTGTGTATCTTCGCGTTTCTTCACAGCTGCACCAGTGTTGTTCGATGCATCCATGATTTCAGCCGCCAAACGTTCTTCCATCGTTTTCTCACCGCGGTTACGGGAGTAGTTAACCAACCAACGTAATGCTAATGCAGTACGACGTTCAGGTTTAACTTCGATAGGCACTTGATAGTTAGTTCCACCTACACGGCGTGCTTTAACCTCAAGTACAGGCATGATGTTCTTCATTGCTGCTTCAAAAACTTCCATTGGATCATTTCCAGAACGTTCTTGTACCAATTTGAATGCATCATAAAGAATCGTTGCAGCCGTGCCTCTTTTACCGTCCAACATGATACGATTAATTAGACGAGTTACCAATTTCGAATTATACATCGGATCTGGTAGTACATCGCGTTTTGTTACAGGACCTTTGCGTGGCATTAGAAGTCCCCCTTTCTTCAATAAATAATTTGTGTTGGTCTAACATTACTCCGAGTTGGAGTTGCCATTATTTTTTAACTTTAGGACGTTTAGCACCGTATTTAGAACGAGCTTGCATACGGTTGTTTACACCTGCAGTATCAAGCGCACCACGAACGATGTGATAACGAACCCCTGCTAAGTCTTTTACTTTACCACCGCGGATAAGTACCACGCTATGCTCTTGAAGGTTATGTCCGATACCTGGAATGTACGCTGTAACCTCTAGACGGTTAGTAAGACGTACACGCGCATATTTACGAAGCGCGGAGTTTGGCTTCCTTGGAGTCATAGTACCTACACGAGTACATACACCACGTTTTTGTGGAGATCTAGTTTCCGTAATCTCACGTTTAAGAGCGTTAAACCCTCTTTGTAGTGCTGGTGATTTTGATTTATAAACTTTAGCTTGGCGTCCTTTACGAACTAGCTGGTTAATTGTTGGCATGTTGCCACCCCCTTCCCATAATTATGTCATTTATATTGGTAGACATCTCACCTAAATTCAAGCCCACAGATCCAGGCGGTTCATAATGAAGTTGCATATACCCATACCCGACCATTAGGCGCACTCCGATATATTATCATTAAATAGTAGGTTATGTCAAGCACTGGGTGATTACACTATCAATTATTTTTGTTAACTATGGTCATCTTATCTTATATAAAAAAGCGGTAAATTCTCAGTCACGAAAATATGACGAGAATTTACCGCTTTATGTCATAGCAATTAAGCTTTTTCTACAGTTACTGCTTCACTTTTTCCACTTGAAAGAACTGCTGTTTCCGCATTCTCTTCCATTCCTTTGAAGCGAATATTACGGTAACGCTGCATACCTGTACCGGCAGGGATTAGCTTACCGATAATAACATTCTCTTTAAGACCAAGTAATTGGTCCACTTTACCTTTAATTGCTGCATCAGTAAGAACACGCGTTGTTTCTTGGAATGACGCTGCAGACAAGAAGGAATCCGTTTCAAGAGATGCTTTCGTAATACCAAGTAATACAGGTTTAGCAATAGCTGGATCTTTACCTGTAAGAATGGCATCAAGGTTAGCCGCTTCATATTCATGCATATCGACGAATGAACCAGGTAATAGCTTAGTGTCACCCGCAATAACGATACGGATTTTACGTAGCATTTGCTTAATCATAACCTCGATATGTTTATCATTGATTTCTACACCTTGGTTACGATATACGCGTTGTACTTCTTGTAAAATATAGTTTTGCACGCCACGAATACCTTTAATACGCAACATATCTTTAGGATCAATAGAACCATCAGTAAGTTCATCCCCTGCTTCAACATGCTGACCTTCTGTTACGCGAATACGAGATCCGTAGGTAACAGGGTATTCTTTGGATTCTGCTTCACCTTGAATTTCAATAACACGACGATCTTTTGTTTCGTGAATTTTCTTCACAACACCATCAAGCTCGGAAATAAGTGCTTGACCTTTAGGATTACGTGCTTCGAATAACTCTTGGATACGTGGAAGACCTTGTGTAATATCATCTCCGGCTACACCGCCCGTATGGAACGTACGCATCGTCAACTGTGTTCCTGGCTCACCGATAGATTGAGCTGCGATAATACCAACCGCTTCACCAATCTCAACATGCTTACCAGTCGCAAGGTTACGACCATAACATACTTTACATACACCGTGACGAGCACGACAGCTTAGTACAGAACGAATTTGAAGTTTTTCAACACCAGCTTCAACGATTCCTTCAGCTTTATCTGCATCGATTAACTCATTACGATTAACTAGAACTTCACCTGTTTGCGGATGTCGAACAGTTTCGAATGAATAACGACCTTCAATACGGTCAAATAGGTCTTCAATAACCTCTTTACCGTCTTGAATTTTGCTAACGATAAAGCCTTTATCTGTACCACAATCTTCTTCACGTACGATAACGTCTTGTGCAACGTCAACTAGACGACGAGTTAGGTAACCTGAATCGGCTGTACGTAACGCTGTATCGGCAAGACCTTTACGCGCTCCGTGAGTAGAGATAAAGTACTCAAGGACAGTAAGACCTTCACGGAAGTTAGATTTGATTGGTAACTCGATAATACGACCAGATGGATTGGCCATTAGACCACGCATACCACCTAGTTGTGTAATTTGAGATTTATTACCACGGGCTTTAGAGTCAACCATAAGCATGATGTTATTATAGCGATCCATAGATTTCATTAGGACTTCTGTAATCTCATCCTTACACGTACTCCAAATGCGAATGATACGGTCATAACGTTCTTCATTCGTAATAAGACCACGACGATATTGGTTCATAACTGTTGCTACTTTATCTTCAGAAATCTTCATAATGCCAGCTTTTTCTACTGGAATAATGATATCTGACACGCCGATAGTAATACCAGCTTTAGTAGAGTAAGTGAAACCAAGCTCTTTGATCAAATCAAGAATAACAGACGTTTTCGTTGTATGATATTTACGGAAACATTCCGCGATAATTGTTCCAAGGTAGTCTTTGCCTACCGCAGGAGCTATCGGGAAATCATTCATAATTTTTTGAAGGTCAGCACCTTTTTCATAGACGAAATAGTTATCAGGGATACCATTAATCAAGTTAGCTTTAGTCGCTTCATTGATATAAGGGAATTCCGCTGGGAATATTTCATTGAAAATAACTTTACCTACTGTTGTACAAAGAAGTGCTGCGTTTTGTTTTTCTGTAAAGCTTGTTTTGTTCAAAGCTTTAGCAGGAATAACAATACGAGCATGAAGAGCTGCGGCACCACGTTGATAAGAAGATACAACTTCATTCACCGTAGCATAGATACCGCCACTACCTTTAGCTTCATTGTTATCCATTGTAAGGTAATAAGTACCTAGAACCATATCTTGAGACGGAGTAACGACTGGCTTACCATCTTTCGGGTTCAAGATATTACCAGAAGCAAGCATAAGCATACGCGCTTCAGCTTGAGCTTCAGCAGACAATGGAACGTGAACCGCCATTTGGTCACCATCAAAGTCAGCATTATAAGCTGTACATACTAATGGATGCAATTTAATTGCACGACCTTCAACAAGAATCGGTTCAAAAGCTTGAATACCAAGTCTATGCAATGTTGGAGCACGGTTTAACAGAACTGGATGCTCTCTAATTACTTCTTCAAGTACATCCCATACTTCTGCACTTACGCGTTCAACTTTACGCTTAGCACTCTTAATGTTATGTGCTAGACCTTTGTTAACAAGTTCTTTCATAACGAAAGGCTTGAACAATTCTAGCGCCATCTCTTTTGGTAGACCACATTGGTACATTTTCAAGTCAGGACCTACAACGATAACCGAACGACCAGAATAGTCAACACGTTTACCTAGTAAGTTCTGACGGAAACGACCTTGTTTACCTTTAAGCATATGAGATAGTGATTTCAATGGACGGTTACCAGGACCCGTTACAGGGCGGCCACGACGACCATTATCGATCAACGCATCAACAGCTTCTTGAAGCATACGTTTCTCATTTTGCACAATAATATCAGGAGCACCAAGATCAAGAAGACGTTTCAGACGGTTATTACGGTTAATAACACGACGATATAGATCATTCAAGTCAGATGTAGCAAAACGACCACCATCTAATTGAACCATCGGACGAAGTTCCGGAGGAATAACAGGAAGTACATCCATAACCATCCACTCAGGCATATTACCGGAATTACGGAATGCTTCAATAACTTCAAGACGTTTGATCGCACGATTACGACGTTGGCCTTGAGCAGTACGCAATTCTTCCTTCAACGATTCCAGATCACGCTCAATGTCGATATCTTGTAGCAATTTTTTCACAGCTTCTGCACCCATGCCCGCATGGAAACCATAACCGTATTTTTCACGGTAGCTACGATATTCCTTCTCGGACAATAGTTGTTTTTTCTCCAATGGAGTTTCACCAGGATCAGTTACAACATATGATGCAAAATAGATAATCTCTTCAAGCGAACGAGGAGACATATCAAGCGCAAGACCCATACGACTTGGAATACCTTTAAAGTACCAAATATGAGTGACAGGCGCTGCTAATTCAATGTGTGCCATACGTTCACGACGTACTTTCGCACGAGTGACTTCAACGCCACAGCGATCACAAACTACGCCTTTATAACGTACACGTTTGTATTTACCGCAATGACATTCCCAGTCCTTTGTTGGTCCGAAAATCTTTTCACAGAAAAGACCTTCTTTCTCCGGTTTCAACGTTCTATAATTGATGGTTTCCGGCTTTTTAACCTCTCCGCGGGACCATGAGCGAATCTTGTCTGGCGATGCCAAACCAATTTTCATATACTCGAAGTTGTTCACGTCCAACAAGGAGCAACCCTCCTTCGTCATGTATGACTATGTCTTATTAAGCACCAAACTTCAATCAGTGAGAATACTCTCTACACTGACTGAAGCTTAGGTTGTGCTTTGTGAAATTATGCTAAATCAACATTTTCTTCGTCTTCTTCAGCAGGTTGTTCCTCTTGCAATGCTACTTTACTAGAAGCTACAGGAGCCGTCTCGAATGCTTCAACTTCGACATCGTCAAGGTTAAGCTTTTCGCTTGTACCATCGTCGTCGTCATCCATCTCTTTCATTTCGATCTCTTCTTCGTTTTCCGATAGGATCTTAACGTCCATACCTAAGCTTTGAAGTTCCTTAATTAATACTTTGAATGACTCTGGAACACCTGGTTCTGGAATATTTTCACCTTTAACAATCGATTCGTATGTTTTCACACGACCAACCACGTCATCGGATTTAACCGTAAGAATTTCTTGCAGTGTATATGCAGCACCGTATGCTTCCAGTGCCCATACTTCCATCTCACCGAAACGCTGTCCACCAAATTGAGCTTTACCTCCAAGTGGCTGTTGTGTAACAAGTGAGTAAGGACCAGTAGAACGAGCATGGATTTTATCTTCAACCATATGTGCCAGTTTGATCATATACATGACGCCAACTGTAACTTCACGTTCAAACTCATCACCAGTACGTCCATCATAAAGAATAGTTTTACCACTACGGTTCATACCGGCTTCTTCCATAGCGTCAAACACATCTTCTTCATTCGCTCCATCGAATACTGGAGTTGCAGCATGAATACCAAGCAATTTACAAGCCATACCTAAGTGAACCTCAAGCGCTTGACCGATGTTCATACGTGACGGTACACCTAGTGGGTTAAGAACAACCTCTACTGGCGTGCCATCTGGTAAGAACGGCATATCTTCTTCTGCCATAATACGTGCGATGACACCTTTGTTACCGTGTCGTCCCGCCATTTTATCGCCTTCAGAGATTTTACGTTTTTGCGCAATGTACACACGTACTAGATGATTAACTCCCGGTGGAAGCTCATCGCCATTTTCACGAGTAAATACTTTGACATCAACAACGATACCAGTCGTACCATGCGGTACACGTAGAGAAGTATCACGAACTTCACGAGCTTTTTCACCAAAGATCGCATGTAGCAGACGTTCTTCAGCAGTAAGTTCCGTCACACCTTTAGGCGTAACTTTACCAACTAGAATGTCACCAGAATTGATCTCAGCACCAATACGGATAATACCGCGCTCATCAAGATTGCGAAGTGCATCTTCACCAACGTTAGGAATATCGCGAGTAATTTCCTCTGGTCCAAGCTTCGTATCACGTGCTTCAGATTCATACTCTTCAATATGAATAGATGTGAACACATCTTCTTTAACTAGTTTTTCACTAAGTAGAATAGCATCCTCATAGTTATAACCTTCCCAAGTCATAAACGCGACAACCACGTTACGACCTAGAGCCAATTCACCCTTCTCAGTAGAAGGACCATCCGCAAGAATATCACCTTTTTTGATGATATCACCTTTACGAATTAGTGGACGTTGGTTAATACAAGTACCTTGGTTAGAACGCATAAATTTATGAATCTTATGTCTAACTAGATCACCTTGTACTTCCTTACCGTCTACGATTTCTACACGACGAAGCAGAATCTCATTCGCTGTTGCACGTTCAATAACACCATCGAATTGGGCTACAACACATACACCGGAATCTTTCGCTGCCTTATGCTCCATACCCGTACCAACAAGTGGTGATCTCGGGATAAGCAAAGGTACAGCTTGACGTTGCATGTTCGATCCCATTAACGCACGGTTGGAGTCATCATTCTCTAGGAATGGAATCAACGCTGTTGCAACGGAAACGACTTGCTTAGGCGATACGTCCATATAGTCAACACGGCTACTTGGCATCGTTAAGATGTTATCCGCTTGTTTATTGAAACGTACAATCGTTTCTTTATCAGCAAATCTACTATCATCAGTAAGCGGTGCATTCGCTTGTGCAACAATATAGTTATATTCCTCATCGGCAGTCATGTAAGTGATACGCTCAGTTACAATGCCTGTTTCTGGGTCAACCCAACGATATGGCGCTTCAATGAAACCATATTCATTGATCCGTGCATATGTTGATAAGGAGTTGATCAAACCGATGTTCGGTCCCTCTGGCGTTTCAATCGGACACATACGACCATAGTGAGAGTTATGAACGTCACGCACTTCAAAGCCTGCGCGTTCACGCGTCAAACCACCGGGTCCTAGTGCAGATAGACGACGCTTATGCGTCAATTCCGCTAGTGGGTTTGTTTGGTCCATAAATTGAGACAATTGAGAAGATCCAAAGAACTCCTTAATCGATGCAATAACAGGACGAATATTAATTAACGCTTGAGGCGTAATCGCATTCGCGTCCTGAATCGACATTCTCTCACGAACAACACGTTCCATACGAGAAAGACCGATACGGAATTGGTTTTGTAGTAATTCACCAACTGAACGCAAACGACGGTTACCTAGATGGTCAATATCGTCTACATCGCCTACCCCTTGTAATAAGTTAAGGAAGTAGTTGATAGAAGAGATAATATCTGCTGGCGTAACATGCTTCACAGATTTATCAATAATACCGTTAGCGATAATTTTAATAATTTTGCTTTCATCATTAGGAGCATACACACTAATCGTTTGAAGCGGAATATCATGAGATTCTAACACACCGTTACCAACGGAATATGTTTTGAAGCCGATATCTGATTCAAGACGTTCAAGAATTTGGTCAAGCAAACGACGGTCAATCACTTGTCCCTTTTCAGCAACAATTTCACCAGTCGAAGCATCAATCAAATCTTCTGCAAGGCGTTGATTGAATAGACGATTCTTAATGTGAAGTTTCTTATTAATCTTATAACGACCAACATTTGCTAAATCATAGCGTTTTGGATCAAAGAAACGTGCAACAAGCAAGCTTCTAGCATTATCCAATGTTGGCGGTTCGCCTGGACGAAGACGCTCGTAGATTTCAATCAGAGCTTTCTCTGTTGAATCTGTGCTATCTTTATCGAGTGTGTTACTGATGTATTCATCGTGACCAAGAAGATCAAGAATTTCCGCATCCGTACCAAAACCAAGCGCACGAAGAAGTACTGTTACTGGGATTTTACGAGTACGGTCAATACGAACGTAGACGATATCCTTAGCATCAGTTTCAAGTTCAAGCCAAGCACCACGGTTAGGAATTACAGTAGCCGTGAATACCCTTTTACCATTTTTATCAACTTTAGCGCTGAAATACACACTCGGGGATCGAACCAATTGGCTAACGATAACGCGTTCCGCCCCGTTAATAATAAACGTGCCGGTTTCCGTCATTAGTGGGAAATCACCCATAAAGACTTCTTGTTCCTTAACCTCGCCTGTCTCCTTGTTAATTAAACGCACTTTCACACGTAAAGGAGCTGCAAATGTAACATCCCGTTCTTTCGATTCATCGACTGAATATTTCGGTTCACCCAAGCTGTAATCAATAAATTCAAGCGATAGATTGCCCGTAAAGTCCGAAATCGGAGAGATATCCTGGAATAACTCAATCAAGTCATTGTCCAAAAATTTCCCGTACGATTTTTGTTGGATTTCAATCAGGTTCGGGACTTCCAGCACCTCTTTGATTCGACTGTAGCTCCTACGAGTACGTCGACCATACTGAACAAGTTGTCCTGCCAACTTAACCTCACCCCTCATGTCTGTCTAACAGCAACGAAATTTTCACAGCTGTTGCGATAACTACAACTTAGCACTGTAGGTATCATAAAAATAAAGAAAAGCCCTTATCGAATACGTTCGAAAAAAGAGCATGTTTCTGGCAGTTAACCATCCGTTACGCGATAACGAAGGTCATATCAAGTAATTTTGCCCAAATTCTTACTGTTTACACCAAAAATACCAAATTATTTAATTTCCGCGTGTAATTCGGCACTTGACACTTTAGTTAACTAAAGAGATTATAAGCAATTTTATGCTGACATTCCATAATACTAACATATTAGAAATGTCAAGTCAAATGTTTTCGAGTCTTTTCAGTATAATTTTCATAAAAATGTTATTTAGCTTTTATTGCCCTGAAAATGCGGTATCCTTTATCCTTGGTCACTTCTTCAACTTCTCCAAATAATCGCTCTAATTTTTCAAATGCTGAAGGAGCACCTTGTTTCTTCTGAATAACAATCCACATACTTCCACCAGCATTAAGTAGGTCATAACCTTCTTCAAAAACTCGGTGTACAACTACTTTACCTGCACGAATAGGCGGATTACTTATAATACAATCGAAGCGTTGATCTTTCACCGCTTCATAGAGATCACTTTGTAACACCGTTACATTATTCACTCCATTTTGTTTTGCATTAGCTTTGCTAAGTTGTACCGCTCGCTCATTAATGTCAATCATCGTAATATGACCTTCCGGCGCGAGTTTAGCTGCAGTAATTCCAATCGGGCCATAGCCACAACCTACATCTAATACGGTAGCATTCTCAGCAAATTGCATCACTTCTATTAACACTTGACTACCGTAATCAACACCAGATTTTGAAAATACTCCTGCGTCAGTAGCCAGCTTAATCTTAAACCCTCTTAAATCCCATTCATGTTGCCGCTTTGAACTTGCTACTGTTGGTTGCTTTGAATAATAATGATTGGACAACCAGTTCACCAACCTTCAATCGTTCATATAAGAAGCCCCTTGAAACCTAGGCTTCAAGGGGCTCTGTTATACTCGCCATTAGTTAGCAAGTAGGATTGTAAAAGTTAATTACTTAACTTCTACAGATGCGCCAGCTTCTTCAAGCTTAGCTTTAACAGCGTCTGCATCTTCTTGGCTAACGCCTTCTTTAACTGCTTTAGGAGCGCCATCAACAAGTTCTTTAGCTTCTTTCAAGCCAAGACCAGTGATTTCACGAACAGCTTTGATTACGTTGATTTTAGAAGGACCAGCGCCGTTAAGGATAACATCGAATTCAGTTTGAACAGCAGCAGCGGCATCAGCGCCACCAGCAACTGCTGCAACTGGAGCTGCAGCAGTAACGCCGAATTCTTCTTCAATAGCTTTAACAAGATCGTTTAATTCTAGAACAGTCATACCTTTAATTGATTCTAAGATTTGTTCGTTAGACATGATATTACCTCCGGTAATTTTATTATTTTTTTTGGTTTGCGATGCATATTGCATCAATTGAATCTATGAAACAAAATTAAGCTTGTGCTTCTTGTTTCTCTCCAACAGCTTTAACTGCAAGCGCGAAGTTGCGAACTGGTGCTTGTAGTACGCTGAGTAGCATAGAAAGAAGACCTTCGCGAGAAGGAAGTTCTGCAAGAGCTTTAACTTGATCTCCATTAACAACTTTACCTTCAACTAGACCGCCTTTAAGTTTCAAAGCGTCATTTTTCTTAGCGAAATCGTTAAGAATCTTAGCTGGAGCAATAGCATCTTCTGCGCTGAATGCTACTGCTGTAGGTCCAGAAAGAATATCTTTAAGCGCTGAGTAATCAGTACCATCAGTCGCACGACGAACGATTGAGTTTTTCAAGACGTGAAATTCAACACCAGCTTCGCGAAGCTGTTTACGAAGTTCAGTTACTTGAGCAACGTTCAATCCGCGATAATCAGCAACGATCGTACTTGGGCTGGAAGCAAGCTTCGCAGCTACTACGTCAACTGCCTCTTGTTTCTTTTGGATAATATTAGCGTTAGCCAAACTGTACACCTCCCGTTATTGGTTTACATCCCGTGTAATTTAGAGAGATCCTATCCTCGATGCATGAGAAAGGCCCTCGCAGATTAAGCAAGGGCCATGATTCCGTCCGCTATTCAATATTCTTGAATGCTATAAACGCTTTATCATAACACCTCGGTAGGATATTTAAGCCACTTGGGCACCTACTGTCTACGGTATGCATATTCAAATTTAGTTCTTTGTTTCTTATCTATCAATTAGCGGTAGTTAGCGCTATTAACGCGAGCACCTGGACCCATTGTAGAGGAAACAGAGATATTTTTCAAGTAAACTCCTTTAGCTGAAGCTGGTTTTGCACGAAGAAGTGCATCTAGCAATGCTTGCAAGTTTTCATTCAATTTTTCTGCATCGAATGATACTTTACCGATAGGAGCATGGATTTGACCTGCCTTATCAAGACGGTATTCAATTTTACCCGCTTTGATTTCTTGAACAGCTTTAGTAACATCAAATGTTACTGTACCTGCTTTAGGATTCGGCATAAGGCCTTTACCACCAAGGATACGACCAAGTTTACCAACTTCAGCCATCATGTCTGGAGTTGCTACGCAAACATCGAAATCGAACCAACCTTGTTGGATTTTGTTAATCATTTCTGTGTCGCCAACATAGTCAGCGCCAGCAGCTTCTGCTTCTTTAATTTTTTCGCCTTTAGCGAAAACTAGAACTTTTTTAGTTTTACCAGTACCGTGTGGTAGTACTACTACACCACGAACAGCTTGGTCCTGCTTACGAGGGTCTACACCCAGACGTACAGCAACTTCGACAGATTCGTCAAACTTAGCTGTTGCAGTTTTTTTCACAAGTTCAATTGCTTCTTGTGGCTCATAGCTAGCTTCGCTATCAATTAGCTTAGCAGCTTCAACATATTTTTTACCGTGTTTAGCCATTGTAAATTCCTCCTAGTGTGGTTTTAGCGGAGTAACATTCAAGATGTACTCCTCCCACCTGTGAAGCAAAGCTTCACAAAGCGAGATGTCGTCCGACATCAGCGTTACAACTTCATCGACTAGTCGACGATTGTAATACCCATAGAACGAGCAGTACCTTCAACCATAAGCATTGCTGATTCTACAGTAGCAGCGTTAAGGTCAGGCATTTTAGTTTCAGCGATTTCGCGAACTTTATCACGTTTAACCGTTGCAACTTTTTTCTTATTCGGCTCACCAGATCCTTTTTCGATTCCAGCCGCTACACGAAGCAATACTGCTGCCGGTGGCGTTTTAGTTTCGAATGTAAAGGAGCGATCCTCGAATACTGTAATAACAACTGGAATAATCAATCCAGCTTGGTCTGCTGTACGAGCGTTAAACTCCTTACAGAATGCCATGATGTTCACACCAGCTTGTCCTAGAGCAGGACCAATTGGTGGCGCCGGATTAGCTTTACCAGCAGGAACTTGAAGCTTGACCAATTTAATGACTTTCTTTGCCATGATGTACACCTCCTTGACTAGATATACAGATGCTCTCGCGAACATCCGTTTGAGAACCCATCTAATAAATTAGATTTTTTCCACCTGAGTATAATCCAGCTCAACTGGGGTTTCTCTACCAAACATGTTGACGTGTACCTTGAGCTTCGCTTTGTCGAGCAGAATTTCTTCCACTGATCCAACAAAATCTGCAAAAGGACCTACTTTGACGCGAACAGTTTCTTTTAGCTCGAACTCAATCTTCTGCTTCGGCTCATCCATTCCCATGTGCTTAAGAATTTGTTCCACTTCTTCAGGCAACAATGCGGTAGGTTTCGAACCTGAACCCGTAGACCCTACAAAACCCGTAACTCCAGGTGTATTACGAACGACATACCATGAATCATCAGTTTGAACCATCTCGACTAGAACGTATCCAGGATAAACCTTGCGTTGGACGATTTTTTTCTTGCCGTCCTTCTCCACGATCTCTTCTTCCATTGGCACAAGAACACGGAAAATCTTATCTTCCATATTCATTGATTCAACGCGACGTTCCAAATTGGCTTTCACTTTGTTCTCATAACCGGAATACGTATGCACGACGTACCATCTTTTTTCCATCACTAATCCACCTTTGGGCCTTCTCAGACAATTAGATTTACGAGAGCTGAAATCCCGATGTCTAGAAGCCAGAAGTAAATCGTCACAGCCACAACCGTCACCAAGACAACGATAGAATAGCTAGTTAATTCCTTGCGATTAGGCCAACGAACTTTCTTCAACTCTGCCCAACTGTCAGCAAAAAAACTAAACGTCGTACTAAAGCTCTGTTTCACTTTTGCTAAAAATGTCACGGTCACACCTCCCATTGACTATCTCGTCTCGCGATGAGGAGTCTGCTCGTTACAAAACTTGCAAAACTTCTTCAACTCGATGCGGTCGGGGTGATTGCGTTTGTTCTTAGTTGTCGCATAGTTTCTCTGTTTGCAGTTTGTGCATGCCAGCGTGATAATAACCCGCATTGAATAACACCTCCCGAACTGCTTAAAAATAAGAAGCAAAAAAGCTCAATTTCTATGCCCTGTGTCGATTTCGCCATAACGAAAAAACCTTTTCCAAGGCCTACCTTAATATTTTAGCATAAGGCATCCGTCATGTCAATGCAAAACAACTCTCTCGGGCGTGCAATATACTTTTTTTTCAAAGTTGTTTCGCTATACTTTACTTCTAGCTTTATCAACCCTCGTCCATCTAGTATATTCCAATTACTGTCTCATTAAACCAACGGACTGTCTTCGGTGTCTGAAACTTTCAGACACCAAAGACAGTCCGTTGTTTCTTAATTTATAGAAACTACGTATGATTCAATATGATAGCTGTCATAGTTGGTCCGATGTGTCGCGTAATTCTAAATACTTTTCAAGTTTACGTTTCACCCGCTGCAAAGCATTATCAATCGATTTTACATGACGCTTCAAATCAACAGCAATTTCTTGATATGAACGACCATCTAGATAAAGCATAAGTACTTTGCGTTCTAAATCACTAAGTATTTCTGCCATCTTATCTTCAAGCCCTGAAAATTCTTCTTGATTAATAATTAACGCTTCCGGGTCCGATACTCTAGTACCGCATATGACATCTAATAGCGTACGGTCGGAATCTTCATCGTATATCGGTTTGTCCAAAGAAACATAGGAATTAAGAGGAATATGCTTTTGGCGAGTAGCAGTTTTGATTGCGGTAATAATCTGACGTGTAATACAAAGTTCTGCGAACGCTTTAAAGCTAGACAACTTGTCTCCCTTATAGTCACGAATCGCTTTGTATAACCCGATCATACCTTCTTGAACAATATCCTCTCGGTCGGCACCTATTAAAAAGTACGACCTAGCCTTCGCTCTCACGAAGTTTTTATACTTATTGATCAAGTATTCCAAAGCTAGACTTTCACCATTACGGACAGCTTCGATATTTTCTTCATCCGTATTATTATCATATTCGAGCGTACTCCATTCTTTGAGGTCGATACTCATACCCCATCCCTCCGGCCTGCAAGGCGTACACCGCAAGTATTATGTGTCCAAAACATAGAGTCAGTATACATGAAAATAGGCTTTTCAGTCAACCGAGATGGGCCTATTTCCTGTATATTCTATAACATAAATTGAATTTAATGGTTAAATTTCGACAAGATGCAATATTATGCTCATTCTGGCTTGTTACCGCGTCTTATTTTTTCAAGTTTTAACCATACTTCATCGTTCACTCGATTATCTATAGAATGACGCCGCTTCGCTGCAGGTTCAGTAATCGTCTGCTTAATTTCTACGTTGTTTTGCTTAATCTCGATTAGCAATTCACGAGCTGACATCCTCAGTGCACCTTGTCCAAAAATTACATGCTGCTCCGTCATATCAGATGTAGCAACATACACATTACGTCTGCGACTTGTCCATTCCTTGCAAATCCGTTCGATGCATTCATCCGCTGTTTCTTTTTCTTTCGTATAGACGACGGTTAATCTGTGCTGGTTGTATGTCGCTCCAATACCTGGCATTAAATAGGCGTCGAATATGACATATACCTGCAAGCCAGTAAACCCTTGATAATCAGCCAACATATGTAGAAGTTCATCACGAGCCTCTTCCAAGCTAATGTTTTTCAAGCGAGTCAGCTCAGGCCATGCTCCGATCATATTGTAGCCATCAACAAGTAGCACATCATTACGTCTATGTAACATAGCTATAAGCCTCTACGTTGTCTTAGCACCTCATACATTAGCACACCTGCTGCGACTGATGCGTTTAACGAATTCAATCGACCAGCCATCGGCAGCTTCACTAGGAAATCACATTTCTCTTTGATCAAACGACCCAATCCATTACTTTCATTACCGATGACAAGTGCAAGCGGCATATCGAATTTATTAGCATATACATCAGCAGCTGCACCTACATCTGCACCCGCAATCCATACGCCCGCTTCTTTCATCACTTCAATCGTTTGTGCCAAATTCGTTACGCGTGCAACCGGTATATGCTCTGCAGCACCTGCTGATATTTTCAAAACAGTAGCTGTTAAGCCTGCTGAACGACGCTTCGGAATAATAACACCGTGCACCCCTGTACATTCCGCAGTTCTAATAATGGAGCCCAAGTTATGCGGATCTTCAATTTCATCAAGAATAATAAAGAGTGGAACTTCACCCTTTTGCGCTGGAATTGCCAGCAAATCTTCTAGCTCGATATAATCAACCGCCGCGGCCTGTGCCACAACACCTTGATGGGTTACTCCTGGGACAAGTTGATCTAGTTTGCGCTTATCAACAAACTGAATGATGATCCCATTTTTTTTCGCTTCTCCAAGAATGGAACTCGTTACGCTTTTTTGAGCACCTTCCGCAATCCATATCTTATTAATTTCACGGCCTGAGCGCAATGCTTCCAGTACAGGATGCTTTCCAGCAATCAAGCCTTCTGTATTATGAGTCTCTGACATGTTGTTCACCCTTTCTTACTACTTCGATGTTGAGTAATCTTCCTGTGTTACATCGTTATCAAAGTCCATTTTTTGAACTTCCTTCGATGCCAATAAAAGTTCAAAAAGTGGGCTTTCAGAACCGAGCAGATGGAGTTAATTTTAGGAAGGAGGACGCTCCAGTGTACGTAGTTGGTACACGAGTCCCGGACTTCCCAAATTCACTTCATATTCGACGTCGACTAAGCTGCATTAGCCTAATCATCGTTATCAAAGTCCACTTTTTGAACTACCCTCTATGCCGATTTCTAGTAATTGTCCTAGCCGCTCGACACGCCCTTCAAAATACAAATAACCAACTAACGCTTCCAATGCTGTAGCATGGCGATAATCTAACATATCGGCATTTTTCGGAGGATTGCCTGACTTACTGTTACGACCGCGTCGAACAATATCTGCTTCTTCCTCTGTAAGATGTGGCTGCCATTTTTCCAGCATACTGCGTTGTGCCTTGGCAGACACAAATTGCGTAGCCTCTTTGTGCATATGATGTGACTTATGATTGGGTAAGGAAATCAAATATTGTCGTACCATCATCTCATATACGGCATCGCCCATATAGGCTAATACTACAGGTGAGACGAGGTTCGGTGATTTGCTTGGCTGATGAAATGCAAATGGATTATCCATAATTCACGCTCACTTACGGCGCCAGCGAATACCTTGTGGAGTATCCTCTAGTACGATATTTAGTTCATTAAGCAAATCGCGAATTTCATCTGCTCTGGCCCAATTTTTCGTGGCTCTTGCTTCTGTACGTTCTACAATAAGCTGTTCTACCTGTTCATCTAAATTATCCGCTTCAGCTTGCTCAGGCAATAAACCAAGAACATTATTGAATGTCAGGAATAACTCCCTAATAGCTTCAATAGATGAGTAACTAAGGGTTGAATCCTGTAGCTTCGTATTTGCAAGTGCCACTAAATCAAATAATGCGGTAATGGCATCAGACGTATTGAAGTCATCATCCATTTTACTATTGAAATTCTGTTTCACTCGCTCTAATTCAGTCTGTAAATGCGTTTCTACAGTCCCTTGCTCTTGATCCTTGGCAATTTCCAGACGGTGAAGCACATTATTATAACCATTGGTAATCCGCTCAACGCTATTAAGCGCTTGTGCAATCGTATCATCACTAAAGTTCAATGGGCTGCGATAATGAGTAGCAAGCATGAAGTAACGGATCACTTGCGGTTTAACCTTTTTCACAATTTCACGAACAGTAATGCCATTACCAAGTGACTTCGACATTTTCTCATTGTTAATATGAATGTAACCATTGTGCATCCAATAACGAGCAAGCGGCTCTCCTGTTAAGCACTCTGATTGCGCAACCTCACACTCATGATGCGGAAATTGTAGATCAAGTCCACCACCATGAATATCGAGTGTATCTCCCAAATATTTGCGAGCCATCGCTGAACATTCAATATGCCAGCCTGGACGCCCCTTACCCCATGGACTATCCCAACTAATTTCGCCTGGCTTAGCTGATTTCCATAGTGCAAAATCTTGTTCGCTCGCCTTGCGCTCATCAAGCTCCACACGAATACCATGCTGTAGCTCATCAAGGTTTTGATGCGATAGCTTACCATAGTCAGGGAATGTTGACGTACTGAAATAGACATCTCCTGCACTTTCATAAGCATGGCCCTTTTCCACTAACTGAGCAATAAATTCAACTACCTCATCAATATGATCCATCACACGCGGGTTCATCGTCGCTCGGCGGATACCAATCGCTTCAGTATCTTCATGGAATGCAGCAATAAACTTATCTGCGACTTCATTGACTGTTGTTCCAAGTTCATTGGCTTTACGAATAAGCTTATCGTCTACATCTGTAAAATTAGAAATGTAATTCACTTCAAGTCCTGTATGCTCCAAATAACGTCGAACGACATCAAAGAAAATCGCAGGACGTGCGTTTCCGATATGAATATAATCATATACCGTCGGACCACACACATACATTCGCACTTTGCCCGCTTCAATCGGTATAAATTGCTCCTTTTGACGTGTGATGGAATTATATATTGTAACTGACATTAAAGTAACCCTCCGCCCTTATTAACTACTTAGATCATTATCATTATTTTTTTCTTTTTTAAATTTCTTCAGTAAATCAATTTCTTGCTGCATTTCTCTCAGCATTTCAATAATCGGATCCGGTAGCTGTGTATGATCAAGTCGATCGCGAACCTTTTCACCGTTTCGTTTTACTATACGACCTGGATTACCGACCACAGTACAATTGTCTGGCACTTCCCGAAGAACAACCGCATTCGAACCAATACTAGAATTATTCCCTACAGAGAAGGAACCTAACACCTTAGAACCAGAGCCTATAACAACGTTATTTCCAATCGTTGGGTGACGTTTACCTTTTTCTTTCCCTGTACCACCTAATGTTACACCCTGATAGATAACAACATCATCGCCAATAATACAAGTTTCACCGATTACGACTCCCATGCCATGATCAATAAATAAGCGATCACCAATTTGTGCACCAGGGTGAATTTCAATGCCTGTGAAAAATCTACTTACTTGAGAAATAACTCTAGCTAATGTATACCATCTTCCATTATAGCAAGTATGAGCAATACGATGTGCCCATATTGCGTGTAAACCAGAATAAGTGAAAATAACTTCAAACCGACTTCTTGCTGCTGGATCATTCTCTATTACTGCTTGGATGTCGGATCGGAAATGCCGAAACATACACGTTTCCCCCTTTTCACTTGTCAGTACGGTGCCTGCCTTCGCAGTTTATTCGACTTCGTATTTGCCATTCATCGCTTGCTGAGCTTATGCTTCCGCAATATGTTTCTTTCAGAAACATTGTAGATACTCGTGTACCAACCATGTACACTCCGTTTCTCACTTCACTAGCTTCATGTCAACTACTCTGTCCTGACAAGCGAAATATTCGATGATGCCCTCTGGCGAGTATTCCCGTGATGTACTTCTTTGGTCCGCTTCGATGATTCAACGCCGGATCTTTGATCCTGGTTGAATAGTTTCTCAATCGCGAATGCGATTGAGAAACTTCCTTGTACCCCTCCGAAGGCTAAGCATCTACCTTCAGTCGAATTAGCCCCCTTGTGATACTTCGTGATCACAGTCGTGTATATTGAACTTCCTCTTCCAATCAAGTTCAATATACTCGGCTGTCAGCACCAAGAAGATGCACTCCAGCGGAAACGAGTAGCACAGCGTACGTTATTGGTACGCGAGCACACACAGGCTTTCGATGGAGGGCATATTCGATGCCGACTAAGCTACGATAGCATAATCCGCGTGATCACAGTCGTGTATATTAAACATCCCCTATAAGAACAAAAAAGCCCCTGTAGCACATAGCGCTACAGAGGCGTCAAAGATCGCGGTTCCACTCTGTTTAATAAGAGAAATGACTACATTGATGAGCCTTCTCCTATTATCTCAACATCTTTAACGCAGATGATACGTTGTGACCTACCCTGTTCCTGCAAGAACAGATCGGGACAAAGCTCACAGGTGCAATTTCAATTATTGCGATGAAGTAATTTTCAGCCTACGTTATTCTTTTGCGATAAAAGAAAACGATGATTACCTTCTCTGAACATCGACATCTAATTTACTAATCCTGATCAGTGCTTTATGTTATTCAATAGTACATAGTATAACGAATCCCCCACATACTGACAAGCACCAGTTGTTCGCTTGTGATCACGATGAATACGCTACGTTAGCATACACTTCGTTATCAAAGTTCGCTTTTTGAACTACAATCGTGCTTGCAGGCGGGCAACTACTTTATCGTGTCCAAGTAGTACAAGCGATTGGTTCAAGTCAGGTCCGTGTGTTTGACCCGTGATGGCAGCACGAATTGGCATGAATAGCGCTTTACCTTTGCATCCTGTTGATTTCTGTACAGATTTTATCATTGCTTTAATTCCGTCCACTGTAAACTCTGCTCCATCTGCTTGTAATTCCGCTAGGAAAGCAGATAATACAGTTGGTACTGTTTCTTCTGCCAATACTTCAATAGCTTCTGCTTCGTCTTCAACTGCTTCACGGAAGAATAAAGCTGTATGCTCAATAATTTCCGATGCGCAGCGCAGTTTATCTTGATGTAAAGCAACAAGATCTGTTACCCAGGACATTACTTCATCACTAGGTTGCTCCGCTATCAATCCAGCATTTTGCAGATGAGGTAGACATAACGCAACGATACGCTCAATATCTGCTTTCTTAATATATTCATTATTCATCCACGCCAGTTTTTGTGAATCAAACACAGCTGGACTTTTGCTTAGACGACCCGCATCGAACACTTCAATTAGCTGCTTGCGACTATACATCTCTTGCTCACCCTCAGGTGACCAGCCTAGCAATGCGATAAAGTTAATTAATGTTTCCGGCAAATAACCTAATTTATCATATTGCTCAATAAATTGAATAATCGATTCATCTCGTTTACTTAGCTTCTTCTTGTTCTCATTCACGATTAATGTCATATGAGCAAATTGTGGCGGCTCCCAACCAAATGCTTCATAAATCATTAATTGACGAGGTGTATTAGAAATATGATCCTCACCACGTAGTACATGACTGATTTTCATTAGATAATCATCAAGTGCTACTGCAAAATTATACGTAGGTATACCATCTTTTTTCACAATTACGAAATCGCCCATTTCATTCGTGTCAAAGGAAATCGTTCCTTTAACCATATCATCGAATGTATAAGTACGCTCTGCAGGTACTCTAAAGCGAATGCTTGGAATACGACCTTCCGCTTCAAAGGCAGTTCTTTGCTCGTCAGTTAGATCACGGTGCTTACCAGAATAACGAGGCGTCTCATTGCGAGCTGTCTGTTCTTCGCGCTCTTGCTCTAATTCTTCCTCTGTACAATAGCAGCGATAAGCTAAACCACGATCAATCAGATCCTGCCAATACTTATTATAAATATCTAATCGTTCAGTTTGACGGTATGGACCATATTCCCCGCCCACATCAATGCTTTCATCCCAATCGATACCTAACCATTTCAAATATTTCAACTGGCTTTCTTCTCCACCAGCTACATTCCGCTTCACATCCGTGTCTTCAATACGGATAATAAACTTCCCACCCAAATGGCGCGCGTATAAATAATTGAATAATGCCGTTCTTGCGTTACCAATATGTAGATGACCTGTCGGTGATGGTGCATATCTAACTCTAATTTCTGCTGACATATATCATTGCCTCCTAAAACTTTTTGTTAACTTCTTATAGTTACTTCTATGCAATCAAAAAGTAACTTCGTAAGCATAGTCTAAAACTTTTTGTTAACTTCAACTTCCAATAAAAGTTCAAAATATTCACTTACCAACACCTAACAATGAAAGATCACCCAGCAACGTGTACCGTACAAGTACACAAGCGGGCAAGTGCCCGAAACTTCCCAAGTTCGCTTCATATTCGATGTCGACTACGCTACAACGCATCACTTCGTTATCAAAGCCTACTTTTTAACCAACAACACGACGGCTTGTGAGGCTATGCCTTCGCCGCGTCCCACAAAACCTAGTTGCTCTGTCGTTGTCGCTTTAACATTCACTTGAGCATGATCAGCATGTAATACATTGGCAATCACTTCAACCATTGCCGGAATATAAGGAAGCATTTTGGGCTTTTGTGCCATAATTGTAGCATCTACATTGCCAAGCTGATAGCCTTTATGCTCTACCATCTCCCATACTTTACGTAATAATTCTACACTATCCGCGTCTTTATACGCAGCATCTGTATCAGGAAAATGTTTGCCAATATCCCCTAACGCAAGTGCACCTAGAATAGCATCCGTAATGGTATGCAACAATACATCGGCATCGGAATGTCCGAGCAGTCCTTTTTCATAAGGAATCGTCACTCCACCAATAATTAACGGACGATTTTCCACTAATTGATGTACATCAAATCCTTGTCCAATTCTAATCATCGTATATTTCCCCCTAAAACTTTTTGTACCTCTTGATTGACTTCTAAGTAACAAAAAGTCACTTCGGAAGCATATACTTTACTTTTTGTACCTCTTGATTGACTTCTAAGTAACAAAAAGTCACTTCGGAAGCATATACTTTACTTTTGTTCGCTTCCTGGATTGCTTCAATTGAAACAAAAAGTATCATCGAAAGCATAAACCCTTTAATTAAGTTATCTCATTCTCCATTTTAGCAAGTAATTGCTCAGCCCAAGGCAAATCTTCCGGAGTCGTTATTTTAATATTAGTATACTCACCTTCAGATACTACTACCGGCAACCCCGCCCACTCTACGACCATTGCATCATCTGTTCCAAGTAACCCTTGCGCTAATGCCGCCTCGTGAGCTTGCAGTAGCAAGTCATGACGAAAAGCTTGCGGGGTTTGAATGGCCCACAAGCTTTTACGATCTGGGGTAGCTGTAATTACACCGTCACTGCTGACTTGCTTGATCGTATCTTTCACAGGAACGGCAAGAACTGCAGCTCCATAATCAATAGCCTTTGCACAGCACGCTTTCACAGCATGCTCAGAGACGAAAGGCCTAACACCATCATGTACCATAACCCATGGTGACTCTATATACTGCAAACCTGCGTACACGGACTGCTGACGCTCTGTACCGCCTGGTATAATAACTGTTAATTTCATTATGTTATATTGATCACGCCATTGCTCGCAACGCTCTACATCCTCAGCACCAACAACGAGCACCATTTCACTAACGTCTTCCATCATCTGAAATCGTTGTAGTGTATGTACAAGTATCGGTCTGTCACCAAGTTGTAAATATTGTTTGCTTTCATGCGAGCCCATACGTGTTCCACGTCCTGCAGCTACAATTACGACACCCCAACGTTCATTCATCAAAGATACCTACCTTAAACCATACTATAATACTATAGTATTATCATACCTTGTTATTGCGCTTTTTCCAATAACTTCGGCTTAGCAAATATCATTCTTCCTGCAGATGTTTGTAATACGCTCGTTACAAGTACTTCCATCGTATGCCCAATATACTCTCTGCCGCCTTCAACTACAATCATCGTACCATCATCTAAATAGGCAACACCTTGTCCATTTTCCTTGCCATCTTTAATGACTTGCACCACAATTTCTTCTCCTGGCAGCACCACTGGCTTCACCGCATTAGCAAGATCATTAATATTAAGAACAGACACACCTTGTAGTTCACATACTTTATTCAAATTAAAGTCGTTCGTAACTACTTTGCCCGATAACACTTTAGCTAGCTTCACAAGCTTACTGTCCACTTCGCTAATTTCTTCAAAGTCTCCTTCGTAGATGAGAACGTGAACATCTAGCTCTTTCTGAATTTTGTTCAGTATATCTAAGCCACGACGACCGCGATTACGCTTTAACAAATCAGAAGAATCTGCGATATGCTGTAATTCTTCTAGCACAAATTCGGGAATAACCAATGTCCCTTCAATAAACCCAGTCTTACAAATGTCTGCAATACGCCCATCGATAATAACGCTTGTATCAAGGATTTTATGTTCTTCATATCCTTTTACTTCACCTTGAGAAGTAACCACTTTCTGCTTTTCTAGTAACTGCCCCACGACAACCGCCAATTCATCCTGCTTACGAATACCAATCATCACACCAATATAACCACATACTAGCGCAAGCGCCACAGGTACAAGCTTCCACATTCCACCGAGCAAGGCAATAGCAGGATAGACCAGTGCAGCAATAAATAGTCCCACACATAATCCACCCATCGCAGCCAATAATTGACGAAGTGGCATTCCTTCGGTTTTACTTACGCCACTGTTCAGCAATTGCACAAGTGGCTTGGCAAATATGCTCGTTACCATCCACCCTAGAAATGCCCCAATTGCTACATTCAAGTAATAAGTGCCTGAGTGCTGTAAGAAAGGATACGCTGAATTAGACCATGCCATACTAGAATTGAACCAACTAGACATTTCGGCTCCTATCATCGCACCAATACAAATCCCTATAATAATAATCAATTTTTTCATAGGTTACCTTTCACCTCCATTACAATTATTAGCCATTTTTCGAAAGGTTAACCGTATGTTTGAAACTAAATATACACAAAGTGGAATTCCGACGAAATAATGTTTATAATAGAGCCATAATACACTTTAAGAGGCAGGTGAAGATTTTGTCTACAAACGATAGTCCCTCGCTAGATCAATTTCAAGGTCAAGTATCACAGCTACTTCTTAGACATCGAAGTGTGCTCGACATCATGTCCAAGTTAAATCAGACCAGTGCCGCTGTAAATCGTTCCGTTACAAAGGCAATCACCGACTGTGGTTGTATCGAATTGAATGCATCCAAACAACCTTACAATGAATTGCAATCTCTAGATGGCTCGCAATCAACGATCAAAAATCATCTCTCGGGTCAATTATGTGAGCATTGTAAAGAACTTATCGAGTCATCATTGGGCCGTAATCTCTTCTATCTCACTGCACTATGTACGCAATTACAGCTCGATCTTACGCATGTTGTCGCTACAGAGTCTACAAAATGTTCAACTTTAGGGTTATTTAATCTAACATAACAAAAAAGAGCGTACGCTACAGCAGTCAATAACGACTACACTAGCGTACGCTCTTACTATATTAGGCATGCTTTTCAGATTGCTCTTCTTCTTGAATGTTATATTGCTGTTTACGTTTCGAACGACGTCTAACTGTTTTTTTAAATCCATATAGAACATATAAGATTAAAGGAATAAAGAATATTTTTGATAAGTGCTTCTCAAAAATAATCCCGATAATAAGCGATGCCACCACAATAATAGGAATAACCCACACCGCATTTTTCGGAATACCAATGCGTTTGAAGCTAGGATAACGAATATTACTTACCATCAACAAAGCTAACACAACAGACGTAATTATAAATACGATTGGCGCTACATCACCTTTGAACAATCCAACAGTAGCAAGTATTCCACCAGCCGCTGGAATAGGTAAGCCTATAAAATGACCTGGCGAGCCTGATTTGACGTTAAATCTTGCTAAACGAAGTGCACCACATATCGGAAATAACGCAGTCACAAACCAAGATACCATCGGTGTTACATCCTGTAATGCTACAACATACATAATAAAAGCAGGGGCTACTCCAAATGAAATCACATCTGCTAATGAATCCAATTCTTTACCAAACTCACTTTGTGCATTAAGTGCTCGGGCAACAAGGCCATCAACAGCATCTAATAGCATTGCAATTATGATCATGATTGCTGCCATACCTGAGCGATCGTTGTAAACTAATATGATTGAGATTACACCAAGACTTAAATTTCCTAGCGTAAGAATGCTCGGTATCGACTTCGTAATCATATCATCCACCTCTTTTTTCAATGCGTTCTTCTACAATAATGAATGCAATATTTTGTAGCACATTCAATTAATTGTAGGGGTTTTAGATTTGTCTGTCAATGAACACTTGCTCTTGAATGCGCTTTAAGCCATCTCTGATCGTTCTCGCTCTTACTTCTCCAATACCTTCAACGGCATCCAGATCTTCTGCTGTTGCCATTAATATAACCGAAAGCTTACCGAATTTTTCTACCAATTTATTCATAATGGAGATCGGTAGTCGCGGAATTTTGGCCAACAATCGATATCCTCGTGATGAAATTACTTCATCAGCTAACATCATACTGTTAGGATAACCAAGCAGCTTCACAATCATTGACGCTTCAAGTAATTCTTCATTACTTAATTTTTTCAAAGCAAGCTGAAATTCAGCTACTTTTCCAGCAGACGGATCTTTCATATAATCGCTAATCAGATACGCAGCTTCTTCTTCTAAACCAACAATTAACTCTTCCATTTGCATCCGAATTAATCTACCTTCAGTTCCTAATTCATTGACATAACGCATAATCTCCGTCTTTATGCGATTAAGCAGTTCTGATCGTTGAATAACATGAGCTACTTCCTGTAGCGTTACCAAATCCTCATATTCCATTGCCGACAAATTAGTAAACGCCTGACTAAGCACAGATTGATATCGTTCTAACGTACGAATGGCCTGATTCGCTTTCGTCAAAATAAATCCCATATCCTTCAAAGAATAACGCAACGACCCTTGATATAATGTAATGATATTTCGACGCTGAGAAATAGACACAACTAGTTTCCCCGTCTGCTTCGCTACACGTTCCGCAGTACGATGTCTGATACCTGTCTCTGTTGAAGGTATGCTACTGTTAGGGATAAGTTGCGTATTTGCATATAAAATACGCTTCAAATCCTCACTTAAAATAATAGCACCATCCATTTTGGCAAGCTCATATAAATAGTTGGGCGAAAAATCACAGTTGATCGCAAAACCACCATCTACAACTTCCATCACTTCCGGACTATAACCAACAACGAGTAATGCACCTGTATTCGCACGAAGCACATTTTCCAGTCCATCACGAAAAGGTGTGCCAGGTGCTACAAGTCGCAATAAAATGTTCATTTTTTCTCGTTGACTAACTTCCTTCATGTTGTTCCCCCTGTTCCAAGGCTGCTATCTATACTTGCCACTGAATTTACAACAGGATATAGCGTCTTATTTACACTACTTCTATCTTATTGAAATTCCATTAACTTCATGCATTTTCAGAGCAATATATCTAATTATGTTTTACATTCATATTATGCTTAACTATTTTACAATAACATAGAACGTAGCCACAGCATACAAATAACTGTATTCTTCCCATCAATCACTACCGCTCCTACTGTTATTTTCTGGATTACTCGAGCGCAGCTTTCAACGCTTCGGCTACGTTTTGAACACCTATTACAATAATACCTTTTGGAGGGGTCCATCCCTTTAGACTTTTCTCGGGCATAATTACCCGCTTAAAGCCAAGCTTAGCCGCTTCCTTCACTCGTTGTTCCGCTCGCGAGACAGCTCGTACTTCACCTGTTAACCCAATCTCACCAAATATGACATCATCTGGCTTAGTAGGGGCATCCTTAAAGCTAGATGCAATACATACCGCAGCTGCTAAATCTATTGCTGGCTCATCTAATTTCAATCCACCGGCTACGTTAAGATAAGCATCTTGATTCTGTAGAAACATCCCCATTCGCTTCTCAAGGACAGCAATGATTAGTGACATACGATGATGGTCAATTCCTGCAGACATACGCCTTGGCGAAGGGAAATTGGTCGGGGCAATTAATGCTTGAAGCTCGACAAGTACCGGTCTCGTCCCTTCCATACTTGCTACAACCATGGAACCAGATACACCTAAAGGACGTTCAGATAAAAATAATTCTGAAGGATTCGTTACTTCTCGTAGTCCATCTTCTCCCATTTCAAATATGCCGATTTCATTCGTTGAGCCAAAGCGATTTTTCACCGCACGTAACAGTCTGTAGGTGTGATGTCGTTCTCCTTCAAAGTAAAGCACACAGTCAACCATATGTTCTAATAAACGAGGTCCTGCGATCGCACCTTCCTTCGTAACATGACCTACTAGAACAGTAGCAATCCCTTTTTGCTTCGCAACTCTCATAAAATGGGCAGTACATTCACGAATTTGCGACACACTTCCCGGAGCTGATTCCACACTTGGATCATACACCGTCTGAATAGAGTCAACGACTAGAAAATCTGGATCGAGATTTTCGATCGATTCATTAATATGCTCCATATTCGTTTCACAAAGTACATATAAATGCTCCGTTAATGCTCCTAGACGATCTGCACGAAGCTTTGTTTGACGCACCGATTCTTCACCTGATATATATAAGACCTTGTAATCTTTAGCAGCAAGGGCATGCGATGTTTGTAACATTAGCGTTGATTTCCCGATACCAGGGTCTCCACCAACTAATATTAAAGAACCTGGAACAACCCCACCACCAAGCACTCGATTAAGCTCAACCATTTCTGTCTCAATGCGTGGCTCTTTACCTGTTTCTATCTTCATAATCGACATCGGTTTTTCTTTACCTAGCGCACCTGTTAAGCCTACACCTTTCGTTTTGGAAACTGTTTCTTTATGTTCAACCATCGTATTCCATGACTGACAGCCTGGACATTTACCAAGCCAACGTGTTGATTCCGTACCACATTCCGTACAGGCGAACTTTATTTTAACTTTAGCCATAACATACTCCTTTAAAGGTAGTTTAAAAAGTGGACTTTGATAACGATGAGTAGACTAACGTAGCATACTCGGCATCGAATATGAAGCGAACTTGGAAAGTACGGTTCGCGTGTACGCACTAATGTACACTTGCGCTTCCATCTTTCTCAAGTAGCACCCCATCTTCTCGGCTTTCGAAAGCCCGCCTTTTAAACCTTTATTTTATTAGGTAGTTTAATAGACAGTTCAAAATCAAATTTCATTATATCCGACTATTCTTACTTCATTTCATTTTAACATTAACATATAATTTTCAAAAGAGACATTAGTGAAAATTTTCACTTTATAGTATTTATTATACAAAAAAGGTGTCATAAAAATAGGAACCTCCTACTTTTATGACACCTTAAAACTAACTAGATAACATTATATCCAACCAATGAACTTAACTTACTTATTCAACGGTAGCTTTTACGTCTTTCACTACAACTAATTCACCATCTTTTTCATCAATGAGGAAGGAATCTCCTTTTTGAATAACGCCCATTAGCAGATCTTCTGAAAGACGATCTTCAATATGTTTTTGAATCGCTCGACGTAATGGACGAGCACCATATTGCGGATCATAACCTTCTTTTGCTAAGAATTTCTTCGCTTCATCTGATAAAGTGAACTCAATTTCTTGCTCCATCAAACGTTTAGCAAGATCATCTGACATTAACGTAACGATTTTCGCAATATGCTCTTCACCAAGTGAATGGAACACGATCGTTTCATCGATACGGTTAATAAATTCTGGACGGAAGCTTTTCTTAAGCTCAGCCAATACTTTATCTCTCATCGATGCAAACTCTCTACCAGCGTCATTTACCGCCGTAAAGCCAAGTGTAGAGTTTCTCTTAATTTGATCAGCACCAACGTTTGAAGTCATAATAATTAATGTATTGCGGAAGTCAACGACGCGACCTTTCGAATCGGTTAGACGACCATCTTCCAGCACTTGAAGTAGAATATTGAATACTTCAGGATGTGCCTTCTCGATCTCATCTAGCAATACGACAGAATATGGTTTGCGACGTACCTTCTCTGTTAATTGACCACCCTCTTCATAACCTACATATCCTGGAGGAGCACCTACTAGTCGAGAAGTGGAGTGTTTCTCCATATATTCAGACATATCAATACGAATAACCGAATTCTCATCCCCAAACATCGCTTCAGCTAGTGCACGAGCTAGTTCTGTTTTACCAACACCTGTAGGTCCAAGGAAGATGAACGAACCGATCGGACGCTTAGGATCCTTCAATCCAGCACGAGCACGTCGAATCGCACGAGATACTGACTTGACTGCTTCTTCTTGACCGATTATACGATCATGTAGAATACTTTCCATCTTAAGAAGACGCTCTGTTTCTCCTTCTCCAAGCTTGCTTACAGGAATTCCGGTCCAGCTTGCTACAACTTGAGCAATATCCTCAGGTGTTACTTCAGAGTCTGTACGTCCTTGTTTTTCTTTCCAAAGGTTTTTCGTTGTATCTAGTTCTTCACGAATTTTTTGTTCTGTATCCCGAAGTGCTGCTGCTTTCTCAAACTCTTGGCTTTGTACAGCGGCATCTTTTTCTTTGCGAATGTTTTCAAGACGATTTTCTAATTCCTTCAAATTAGGTGGTACAGTGTATGTGTTCAATCTTACGCGAGAACCAGCTTCATCGACCAAATCAATCGCTTTATCTGGTAAGAAACGATCTGGGATGTAACGATCAGATAATTTAACTGCTTGAATGATAGACTCATCTGTAATTTTCACACGGTGATGAGCCTCATAACGATCACGCAGACCATACAAAATTTGAATCGCTTCTTCCACAGATGGTTGATCTACCGTAATCGGTTGGAAACGACGTTCAAGTGCCGCATCCTTCTCGATATATTTGCGATATTCATCAAGTGTCGTTGCACCGATACATTGCAATTCACCACGAGCTAGGGCTGGCTTCAAAATATTAGAAGCATCAATTGCTCCTTCAGCACCACCTGCACCGATTAAAGTATGCAGCTCATCAATGAACAAAATAATATTACCTGCTTGGCGAACTTCATCCATAATCTTTTTCAGACGGTCTTCGAATTCACCACGATATTTCGTACCTGCCACAACAGAACCCATATCAAGCGTCATCACTCGTTTATCACGTAAAGTTTCAGGGATTTCGTTATTAATAATTTTTTGTGCTAATCCTTCGGCAATCGCTGTTTTACCGACACCAGGTTCCCCAATTAATACAGGATTATTTTTCGTACGACGGCTTAATACTTGGATAACACGCTCAATCTCTTTGGAACGACCAATAACAGGGTCTAGATTACCTTCTCTAGCTGACACCGTCAAGTCTCTAGCCAATCCATCAAGTGTTGGTGTACTTACATTGTTTTGCGTATGCTGATGGCTTGATACCGCCTCGTTACTCCCTAACAATTGCAGCACTTGTTGACGAGCTTTATTCAAGCTAATGCCCAAGTTATTCAAGACGCGCGCCGCAACACCTTCGCCTTCGCGAATTAGACCAAGTAAAATATGTTCTGTTCCTACATACGTATGGCCAAGCTTGCGTGCTTCGTCCATCGATAATTCAATAACTTTTTTCGCACGAGGCGTATAGGCAATATTGTTAGGCTGCTCTTGACCACGGCCAATTAATGCTTCCACTTCATCTTGAATTTTTTCAAGACCTAAGCCTAGTCCTTGTAAAGCTTTAGCTGCGATACCTTCACCTTCACGAATTAGACCAAGTAAAATATGCTCTGTACCGATATTGTTATGTCCCAAACGTACTGCTTCTTCTTGAGCTAACGCTAGTACTTTTTGGGCACGCTCTGTAAATCGACCAAACATCATAATGAAGCACCTCCACTTTCACCTTGTTTATTCAATTGCTCTCTAATCAGTTCGGCTCGCTTATAATCGCGATCCTCTACAGAGAGTTTTTCATTGTAACGATGCTGTAAAAATCCTGGTTGTGTCATAATAAGTAATTCGTTCAGCACATGAGGTGGAATATTCGACAATATACCGAGATCTGCCCCAAGTCGAACATCAGATAACCGTTGTGCTGCTTCCTTAGAATCTATAATAGCTGCATGTGCAAGAATACCATAAGAGCGTTTCACACGATCTTCTACACGCCTTAATGATTCATTCATTAGCTTACGACGCGCTGCTTTTTCATGTTCAATAATTTGTTTGGCTACCCCGTATAAATTGTCAATAATTTCTTGTTCTGATTGACCAAGCGTAATTTGATTCGATATTTGAAATAAATTTCCTAGTGCTTCGCTTCCTTCACCGTAAAGTCCACGAACAGCTAACCCTACTTGGGTAACTGCCGAAAGTATACGATTGATTTGTTGCGTAAGTACTAATGCGGGCAAATGCATCATAATCGATGCTCTTAATCCCGTACCAACATTGGTTGGACAAGTCGTTAAGTAGCCTTTATTCTCATCAAATGCAA
Organism: Paenibacillus sp. Y930; assembly: GCF_056786375.1. Lineage (NCBI taxonomy): Bacteria > Bacillati > Bacillota > Bacilli > Caryophanales > Paenibacillaceae > Paenibacillus > Paenibacillus sp. Y930. The sequence goes on from NZ_JBXCIX010000009.1 coordinate 64,478, forward strand.
ATTCTGCAGCCTCTTCATAACAATCATCTATCGCATTCGCTAATTTCCATGACTCCATAATTTGAAATCCTGGATATAAACATTGTATGCGTAAATGATCTTCCTCATTGATCATAATACTAACAGCTTCATTATCACTCAAAATAACAGCACCGGCACGGGATTCATTAGCCAAATTTGGACTAATAAGATGTTTTTCAACTAACACCCTTTTATCTAATTCACTAAGATCCTTTAATAAAATAGTATTGAAATGCCCATGAGCATCTAGAGTTCCTGAATCACTAATCGCTAATAATTGTTCGAGCACTTCATTGGCTTGAGCTGTTGTCGCAAGTAGAGGAAACGGCTGATGATTAAGATTACGTGCTAAGCGAACTCTACTACTTATAACAACATCCGAATCTGGTCCTTGACCTCTCATCCAATCACTAAGTGCATCAGAAGAAAATTGATGCTCTGTCAACAAACTCACTCCTATCTATATAAATATTGTCATCTGATCATTGCTGCATCTTTCGCTCAAGCTCACGAATTTCATCACGAAGCTCAGCTGCTTTTTCAAACTCCTCAATTTCAATATTGCGATGAAGCTCACTGCGTAATTCTTCTATTTGTCTCTTACATTGAATTTTACTACCAGAACGCTTAGGTATTTTCCCGCTATGTGTTGTGCTGCCATGAATCCGTTTAATTAGCGGATTCAATCGTTCAGAAAAAGCATGATAACAATCACTACAGCCAAAACGACCAACTTTACTAAATTGGGTGTAGCTCATCCCACATGTTTCACAACGTACAGATTCCTGCGGTGCAATATTGCTTAAGCTTTTATTACCGATCGTATCAAAATCTAAAATGCCCGATAATAGACTGTGAATAGAAAAACTATTTGGCGCGCCAGGGATACTTTCTCCCTTTTCTCTAGCACAAGCTTCACAAATGTGAAATTCTGTCTTTTCTCCATTTATGATCTTAGTAAAATGTAACGTTGAGGGTCTCTTCCCACATTCTTGACAAGTCATCATACACAACTCCTTGCGACTTATTTCAATAATAAAGCAACCAGCATCGATTTCAATAATCTTGCTCTTAATTCATCTCGATAGGGAAGCTTTAATACCAGTGTATCTCGATGAATAGCTACACGTATTAGATTTGCTTCACGCTTTGTCATATGACCTGCTTCTTCAAGCTGATAGATAAGTCCTTCTGCATTACTTTGATCAATTTGTTTACCAATCGTTTGATCAAAATGTAATTGAATCCCTTTTAACTCAGGTAATTCAACACGTTGAATGCGAACATACCCACCACCACCGCGCTTACTTTCTACAACGTAGCCCTTCTCAAGGGTAAACCGTGTACTCATCACATAATTAATTTGAGAGGGAACGCAAGAGAACTTCTCGGCCAGATCGTTGCGCTGAATCTCAACAGCACTCTCACCACTATTATCAAGCATCTGCTTTAAATAAAGTTCGATGAGATCTGAAATATTACGCAAATCAACAACCTCCTCTCAGTTCAGTTATATTGACTTTGACTTTCTTTGACCTTAACTTCATTATACAAAATATAATGTTAAGGTCAAGTTTTTTCGCTATTTATCAGATAATTCAAATAACTAAAATATTCCACTTGTATTATATGTTCACAAAACGAGCTAACAGAACTGCCTCTTATTATTAGGATGATTCTTTATTAGTCCAAATATACCTGTGTAAACTACTATTTTTTTGCGATTCTTTTTATCCACATTCATTATTTTATGTCTGAATCGCTGCATATGTCCCTACAAAATCATAATTTTCAATTAATAATGGATTATTGGGAGTATGATGCTGTGTAACTAGTCGTTGTTCCAACAAAAGCATTTCTTTCTACCTATATCGACATCGATAGTACTATTTGAAATCTATACCAGTTTAATTTTTTCTATGACTCTATACATAAAAAATTTCATTTTTCTTCATTTTAATTCCACATTTACTTTTTTATGATAATGTTTTACAATATATTTAACTTGAACTAGCACTTCATGACTACAATCATTCCTTTTAATAATTAATCTTACTATTTTAAGCATTAAGAAGCAGTAGTTAACCATACTTCAAGATATCTATTTGTTTGATCGTTACCTTAACTTGTACTTACATATTAAAACATAGAGTGAGCAATTGTATTACAGTTTCATTAGTCCATTATTATTCTGTATTACGTAATTTTAGTTTCATGATTTGAATTAGAAGACTATCGTTTTCTTCAACATGAGCTTACTTGATCTATGTTCTTCGCATTACCTTCCATATCAGCTAACCTCCTCGCATCATCCATGCAAGTATTCGAACCCTCGAAAAATACTCCCCACTTCTTAGAGTAGTCAACAAGAAAAGGGATAATTCCAATTGTCATTGAAAAATGACTCTGGGATTATCCCCTTCTTTATGTAATATTAGAAAACAACAAAAAAGCCTACTGCGTATGCAGTAGACTCATCCGTGCTTGGCGACGTCCTACTCTCCCAGGACCCTGCGGTCCAAG
>NZ_JBXCIX010000010.1:0-63302 GCF_056786375.1 Paenibacillus sp. Y930
TACCTCAAACCCGTTTTTATATAGTTTTCTTATTTGTTCATTTCTTTGGTTAAGTTCATCTCGAATCCCTGTACTAGCTCCCCAAGCCACCCGCTCAGTCTTAGGAATATAAATATACGATCCCTGAATGTACTTTTGGATTTCTTCAATTAGTAAATTAGGTAGGACTTGTTTTGCGTTAACATATTTCTTCAATTATTAGCCCCTCTCTTGGTATTGAGTAACCTCTCTTGTCTTATCTTTATATTTCTATAGTGTCACGTCATCATAACGATAACAATGCTGTAAATTTTTCTGTGAAATTTTCAAACAGATTATGGTTCTCAACTAATCTGCCCGTTAGCTTAACCAAGGGTCAACTGTCGAACACTTTATTTTTCCCGGTCTAATTTTATAGAAGGCGTAATGCTTCATATTAGACTCAGAGGTTAACTGGTACAAATATATTTAGCATGCGCTCTAAAATGGTAATCGCACCTTTTCAAATTATCGTTCTCCGTTTAATAAAGGAATTATAGATGCAAGTCCAAAGGACGGAATCCGAGATTAGACCGGATCGGTAGGTGCAAACCGGTATTTGCTCGCTTGTTCGTAGGCGTAAGCTAGTCTGAAAAGCAAGGGCTCGCTGTAGGCAGTTCCTACGAAAGTGATTCCCTGTGGTCCTTTGGTCGTATAGCCGCCTTCAGCAATAATGCCTGTCTCCGCGTACCCGCCCGGTACGGTAATGGCAGGGTATCCCGCACGCGCGGACAAATCGAGCCCTTCCTCATTGCCAAGGAACAGCAGCGCGTCTAGTCGATACTCCTGGATCGCGTGGTCGATGCCTTGATCCCGAGATACCTCACGGTTAAGGCGTAAACTTTCGACGTACTCGGGTTCAGATAATGTGCCGCTTGTTCCATTCGACCAGATCAGCGTATCCTGCCCATATTTCAAAGCGACGTCACGATTCGCTTCGTTATAAGCGATGAGTTCATCTAACGTCCGAACAGAAGCTCCTGGACCTGCTTTGGCGAGATAATCGTTAAGCCCTTTTTTGAATTCAAACCGCATCACTTCCCAATCCCACTTCGAACTCTCGCAAGGTAATGATACCGGGTCGATAATGATCGCCCCATGTTTCTTGCACAAGTTGATCGCCCGCTCGATAATAATCGCCCGAGTTTCGTCCAGTTCTCGATAATAATGCCGCGGAACGCCAATTCTCGCGCCTTGCAAGCCGTTCGCGTCCAAGAATGAAGTATAATCCTTATAAGCTATTCGCCTATTATCTTGCATGATCACATCTTCTGGATCCTCTGCCGTTATGGCTCCGAGCAAGATCGCGGCGTCTCTCACCGTGCGTGTCATCGGACCAGCTGAATCTTGGCTATGTGTAATTGGGATTATACCTGTGCGACTAACGAGCCCTATAGTCGGCTTTAGGCCAACGAGGCCGTTTTGTGAGGAGGGGCTGATGATCGAACCTGAAGTTTCTGTACCAATGGCGGCGGTACACAGATTCGCGGCAACCGCAACCCCAGAGCCCGAACTTGACCCGCCCACGAACAACTCGCCGGGACCGTATGGATTAAGCGTCAGGCCGCCCCTAGAGCTATAGCCCGCCCACATCGAGCCCGACATGAAGTTCGCCCATTCCGTCATGTTTGCTTTACCGAGGAATACAGTTCCCGCAGCCCTTAATTGCGCGGTCACGGCTGAATCTGTCGATGCAAAATGTTCCGCAAGAGCAATTGAGCCGGCACTAGTATGCATGCGGTCACCTGTATCAATATTGTCCTTGAGCAAGATCGGTATGCCGTGAAGTGGTCCACGAGATCCACGTTCCCGTCGTTCCGTATCAAGGGCCTCTGCAATCTTAATCGCATCCGGGTTGACTTCCAACACTGCTTTTAGCTTCGGGTTGAGTAGTTCGATGCGGTCCAAATACCAACGAACGCAAGCTTCCGATGATAATGCGCCTGATTCCATCGCTGCCTGCAACGTAACGATATCTGCCTCTATTAAACTTTCATTTATCGTTTTGTCCATTTTAATAAATTCTCCCTTTTTATAATTATTTCGATAGAATTCCTTGCTCCACCGAATTATTAATAATCGATCGGGCATATTCCCATAACACATTTGAGCCATTAGCAATCTCTTTATTGCGATTAAAAACCTGTTCACTAGTTATATTGTATTTCTGCCAAGTGTCACCTTGATTATTATGATTGTGTATGAGTGGTTGTAAGCGATCAAGTGATGAAGCAAATTTTGCTTCATCTGTCTCCTTATTCTCAAATTCAATCCATAAATCCATTAGTTCTTTCTCTTGTTCACTTGGTAACATACCAAATAATCTCTTTGCTGCTTGGACTTCTCGGTCATACTTATCTACTTGACCAGTGCTATCGTACGCAAAGGTATCACCTGCATCTATTTCTACCAAATCATGTACTAAGATCATTTTAATAACTTTAAGTAAATTAACTTTGTTATTGGAATTGTTCTGAAGAATTAACGCCATCATTGCAAGATGCCAAGAATGTTCTGCGTCATTCTCTAATCTTGAACCATGCATGATCTTCGTCTTTCTCTCGATTGTTTTGAGTTTATCTATTTCTATTAAAAAATTCATTTGTTCCATCAATAAAGTATCCATTGAGCATCTCCTTATAATGTAGCTGCTTATTCTCAAATTCTAATCATTCAGTGATATCTCTCTGTAGTGCTCTACAACAGGGAACGGACTATAGTAATGATGCAATAAAGCTTTCCATTGTTGATATTGTTCTGACCCTCTGAATCCTATCTCATGGTCCTCAAGTGTCTCCCATCGAACAAGTAAGTCCTAGTAGAATTAGATCGTTATGATGTAAGTTTTATTGCCCCTAATTTAATTAATCTTGATCTTATTGCGCCTGTTGTTCTTTCATATCTTGTTGCTATTTCTTTAATAGATTCACCAGCCTCAAAGCTCTTTATTACTTCTGTGTCTTCTTCCTCAGTCCATGATTTCCCTGCTTTATTGGGTAACTTCTGCTCTCTAGTCTTTCTTTTCTCTAATCTTTCAATTCCTTGTAACGCGATATGTAATGCTCTCACTACAGTTGCTTGTTGAAATGGACTATCTTGTTCGTATACTTCTCCTGTTAATGGATCAACTCCATTAGATAATAAAGTGACAATGTTCTTTGCTTCAAGTAGCTCCATAATTATCATCCCTTCTCATAATATATTTTTGGCTAAAAAATCAGCCCTGCTTATTATTTATTTATCAGGTCTAGCACAATCTCTCCATTAATTATTTCACCAGTTTCAACAAAATCCAAATTCTTTATATAATTTATTAACAACTATATTGTTTGGGACATGAGATATTCTAATCTTAGAGTCGCTTTGATTGCTCTTTATTGTATTGATGATTTCCCCTAACGCTGCTCTTCCGTATCCTTTTTGTTGAAACCTTATATCTACCATAAATCTTACAATCCAAAAGTAACCGTCATCTGGATATGGTTCTTGATCGAACAACGTAAATCCAACCATTACTTTATTGTTATAAATGCCATAAGGCTTTGAAGTTGGTTCTTCTAGTGCTTTTTTTAATGAATCAATATTAGAAGCAACGAATCTCTCCTGAAATTTATGTGGTTTAAGTTCAATGCATTCGGTTCTATTTTCATCGGTTATTGGGATTAATTTAATACTTAAACTGGATATATAATTCACTCCATCTGTGTTCCGTTTTTACATTATTTCACTTTTATAAGTATTATATCTTCCAATAATCCTTACTTCGTGACCTAACGTATTCAATATGTTAATCGCTTTATTTATCAGTAGTTCACTGCAATTGTTATTTGATTCTAGAAAAAATCTATAAACACCAATTTTCTTTGTCGTTGGTCTTGATTCTATCCATGACAGATTAATACTGAGTGCTGTGAATATGTTCAATATTGCTGATAAAACTCCTGGTTGATCTTGGTTAGGAGTAATGGCAAGCAGAGTTTTCTTAGAATCCTTTTTTAATTGTCTATCGCTACTAATAATTACGAAACGTGTTTCATTGTCTGGATTATCTTGAATATTCTGATCTATTAAAGTGAGGTTTAATAGTTTTGCAAGTGACTGCGATCCAATAACTGCCACGTCTTCTCTTTCACTTTGTCTTAATGATGTTGCTGCAGAAGCAGAACTATCATACTGCAAGCTCTTAACATCTAGATTTCTCAAGTATGTCCTACATTGAGTTAGAATCGGTGAAATCGACCATACTTCTTTAATGTCATTTCTGTTAAATTCCTTATTAGCGAGTAGATGCAATGAAACTGGTAATAATAATTCTCCTTCAATAAAAACATTTTCATGATTCATTATTGAATCAATTGTCATGTTTATTGTACCTTCAATTGTGTTTTCTAAAGGAACTATCGCTTTATCTACTTTACTTTCTCCAACTGCTTCGATTACATCGGGGATGGTGTTAAGTAAAAGGAATTCCACGTTGTCTTCTGAAAAATATTGTTTTGCAGCTTCTTCGGAAAACGTACCATTTGGTCCAAGATAAGCAACTTTCATATGTTCAATTCTCCTTTAATTCTCATCTATCTGCCTTACTGCTAAGCTATACTACTTATTGAGGTCTTCTTACCATAAATCTATCAGCATTCTTATTAAATCCATATTGTTCATACAGTCCATGGGCATCTGCTGTTCCTAATACTCCTAGTAAATCTTGGTACTCTTCACTTTGGGTAATCGTTTCAATAGATTTATTAATCGTTTCAACTGATCTTTGACTAGCCCAATACGATGCTGCTAAAAATTTATATATACTTTTTTTATTTAATAATGTCTTGTCCGAACTAATTAAATAATCATTAAATCTAACATTTATAGGATCAACCACCAGTCTCATAAGTAAGATTATTGATTTCTTTTCTATTGGTGAGAAGGTTATATTTCTAGTATCATTTAATAAAGGTAGTATCTATGTATTCACGATCCTTACAAACCATGTATTTGAGCAAATCTGTCACATCTCATCTATTGTTTGCGAACTATCATTATTAAGCGCTCGACATGATATCCTGTATGCTCAATTAAATGATACATATCATATATATCAACGACTAAATCATTGTTGTCTAGTTTTTCAGCCAATAAATAAATTACTTCTCGCAGTTCACTAAGATGTTGTAATGGATGTTACTAAGAAGGTTTGGTTATGTATAATGTTCTAGGAGTTAGGGCTTTGAATTGTGCATATCATGATGTTCGTCAGTAAAGAAATCGACGGAGTAAAATGGTGAGGGGTATTGGGAGTGTTCTTCTAACATTAATTATATCAAACAACCTGATCTTTTCCAGTATATTTACTTTTATTAGATCTGACCATTCCAGTTTTTCTTCAATAAAGAATGTATTACTACATCAATATACTTATGATTTTTATAAAAGTATTCATATAAGGTACCTTCTTCTTTGAACTGAAGTTTATCTAATATTCTTCTTGAATTGTCATTCTCTGAGTGATGTAATGCCTCCATTCGATTTAATTCAAGTACTTTAAATCCATAGTTTATAATTAGTAATAATGCTTCAGTCATATATCCTTGCTTCCAGTGTTTTGGAGTTAATTCGCATCCAATCTCTACTTTGTGATGATTCTTGATCCATTTATGAAATCCACATGTTCCGATAATACGATCTTCATTCTTTAATGTTATTCCCCATCTAACAATTTCAAGAGTATGGAATTTATCATTCCAATACTTAATTATTGTTTCTGCTTCTTCAATTTCAGTCAAGTTATCGATGTCATAAAACTGAGTTACTTCATCTATTATTAAGTATTCAAACAAATCAGGTGCATCTTTTTGAGTCAATTGTCTAAGAATTAATCTATCCGATTCAAGTACTGGAAACTTCATGTTTTGCCTCCTCATATAAACAACAATAATTTGTGCAAGTAATCCCTTACAACATTAGTTGTTGCTTTCACCATCTTCGTGACTGCTGTCTTTATTAAATCCTTCTTGTTCCTCTATTCTATGTAATAACTTACCACACAAAATCGTAAAAATCATAGCAAAAAGGATACATGCAGCTCTCATCATTATTTCTTGGAAATTGTATTGATTCCCATTAACAATCAAATTATAAGTAGGGAAAATAATGATGAATGGGGTCACTACTCTTACGGTATATTTGAGGAATTTAGCAATCCACGGATTAATCTTTCTCTCCTTTTTTATAGCTTGAATAGTAAGAAGCACCGTTATATTTAGAATTATCACTATAAATACCATAACTCACCTGCCTGCTTCCTAAATGATCTTATTCTCTCAACTATTCAAATAGTAATGAAAAAACTCATTATCTTTCTCGAATCCATATCGTTCATATAGCCTTTGAGCTTTTTCATTACTTATTGAGGTTGATAATGAGATCCCTTTAGCTTTCGTATGTTTAGCATACTGCTGTGCAGCCTGCAACAGTAATCTTGCTATTCCATTACCTCTGTTTCCTTCCAATACGAATAAATCATTCAATAACCATGAACGTTTCATCGATATTGAAGAAAACGAAGGATAGAGTTGAGTAAAACCGACGAATTGATTCTTATCAAGTACTACAAATATGATTGATTCACGGTGTTCGAAACGATCAAATAAAAACTGCTTAGCCCCTTCAAGATCAGATTCTTGGCCATAAAATATGCGATAAGCATTAAACAAAGTAGCTAGCTCATTCAAATCTTCAATAGTTGCTTGTTTGATAATAAAACTGGTCATTTAAACAACCCACTTTCAATAAAATTATAATCTTATATTCTGTTTTTAGTATTAGTATGATTGTCATCCCATAATATGATTTTTTATATTACTTGTTGTTCTAGCCAATCATTGATTGCTAAAAATACTTCTTCTTCATTTACGCTTTTTCTATCTTTATCTATTTCCTTCATTACTATATTTTTAGTTTCAATAACATTATTATTTTCAATAAATATAACTCGATCTGGAATAAATTCTTTAAGTTTCTTATAGTACCTTTCCCGAAATATATTAGCTTTAGATACCCAGTTAAACTCATCACGTTTTCTTAGTTCATCTTGATTCTTTCTACGTAATAATTCATTTTGATTAATTGATAAGATTACATATAGATCACAAATTCCAACTTCTTTATTTGAAATTGCTTCCTCATAAATATGTCTTAATTTGCCTTTACTCAGACAGTTTTTATAACCTAATGACCAGTTAAACCAAAGAGGCTTAAAAACATCAGTATCTAGAAGAGATAGTGAAAAATTGTTTCTGTGTTCCTCAGTACTTTTCCATCTTTCAAGTTCTTTACTTAAATAAAATTGCGCTTCTTCATATGGACTCAATCCTTTGATAGGAAGTACGATGGTTTCTTCTATTATAGTAGCTTGTTCTTCACTTTCTATTAAATTACACAATGTTGTTTTTCCAACTGCACTTGGTCCTTCTATACAGACCTTCATTGATTAACCCTTCTTTCAATATATCTTGCAGATCTGGTTCCGTAAAACATCAGATGCTATTTTAGCCATACTCGAAAAATCAATTCTCCACGAAGCTTTCTCCAGCTAACTCTTGCAGGGAGAATGCTTTAAACACATCGCCATTTTTCAGAAAAACAACCTGTTCTGTTCCATTATAAACTGTTGAATAAGCCTTATCTCCTAATAAAAGTGTCTTTGCCCAGTGAAATAGTAGTCTCTCACTTTCGTTTTTTTCTTTCGGTAGAAAGTCATCTATTATTTGGATCCCGAAAGTCAGTTCATTCAAATTTTCTTCTGTTATGTTATATGGGTCAAATTCATTTCCTTCCTTATCAAAATATCCGATGAGATAACTCAATTCATACTGAGGTATCTCAAATTTACTATTACCTGTCTCTAGCAGTTCTTCGAAAAAAACATTTGTGTAGAAATAATAAGAAAAAATGTCGGTATGTTGATGAGGATACATTCCTTTAAAAGTCTCTTTTGTCGTGCCATCATCCTGAGGAATGAAAATTACTAAAGCATGATCCTCTTAATTTTCATCTATGTTCTGCGACTCCGCTAATAAAGTTTCCTCGATGATGAGATATTGTTTATCTAAATACTTTTGTAAATATGTACTTATAATTCTTGTACCAACCTTGGAAGGTAGCTCAATGATCAAATCCAATTCAGAATCTGATTCAATATCGTATGAATTACGTTCAGTAATCTTTCCTCCAAGTCGTTGCGATTCGCTTCTTATCCAATTATCTGCCTCGAGTATTGAGTTACTCAATTCAAATTCATAAAGAAAATATGTTGCATTTGTGTCAATATGACTAAGTTCCCTTTGTAGTATAAGCCCTGATAGGATATTGAAATCTTCAAATGTTATGTCTTCTGTTACTACTTCAAATTGATCTTCGTCTTGATCAATTTGATCTGCATTCAAAGAAATTTCATTTGTCTCATCGGCAACCTCGATTACATCAACAAATTCATTTGAACTCGGATCGTTGGAACATCCAATAATCACAAATAACAGTATGAATAACATTGAATATTTCATTGCGTATCTCCTTTGTTATGAAAGTCCCCTTTATATATTCCTTCATCAAAGTCTATTTTTCTGCAAGTATAGTAAATTCCCAAGGGATATTTTCATTATTCCATCCACGATGTTCATCAAACTTCTTCAATTGAAAACCTACTGAAAGTACTGAATTTATTATCTCGCTTAATGTATAGGATCTAACTGAGACATCAGGAAAATCTAACTGTTCCTGTTCATTAAAGAAACTCTTGTATGCCACATCTCCGCTTTTTATATCCGTATCAAAATAACCAACATTCCCTTGGTTAATGATACATTTTCTTAACGGATGAAAGTCACTTAGAATCATGATTCCATTATTATTCAATAGACCATAAAGAATAGACATCAACTTTTCGATATCACCAAAATAATGTAATATTCCTCCTTCCAAATACAAAATATCAAAGTGGCCTTTATATTTCTTCATATCAATGTCATAAATATCGGTAACGATATAATCTATGGCAGTTTGAGCGCATTCAGCTAATTCTAAAGCATATTTTCTATTTTCTTCAGAGATATCGAATACAGTAACTTCTGCCCCCAACAAAGCTAATGGAACAGCTTTTCTGCCATTTGATCCGCAAAGATTGGCAATTTTTTTTCCTTTAACATGCTCAAAAAAATGTTTGTGTTTTTTTAGACATCCAATGGGGTCCACCAATATTTGATTTGCTTTTTCCATAGGTGATCCATCTCTTTTATGCCAAAATTCATAAGCACGATATTCCCAGGCCTTTTTATTTTGTTGACCTTGCTCATTCATTTCGTTCTCTCCTTTCACCTAACGTTGTAATATTTCAATCATACGCTTTATTTCAGTTAACATAGTGTCAGAAAAATGCATAAGTTGTTGACTATCCAACTCTATTTCTTCATCTACTCCACTATATCTATCTAAGCACTCCCGTATAATAGGATGAAAATCTTGTGGTAAACTCTGTAGTCCCCATTCTCCTCCTTCTTTCTTGGAAGATAATATTTCTTCTTGTAAGTAATATATGACTCTGCAAAGATTCAATACAACATATACAGGATTATTAACGATATTCTCCTTACTATCTTTAACGTCGGAATAAATAGATGCCACAAAATACTTACGATCTATTGGTTTACAAATATCTTTCAACGATTTACCATACAACAACTTTCCTCGATAATAGGCAACTACGAATTGTGATGCAAAATCTTCATCCTCATATCCACCACAAAGATAATTTTCATCAGTCTGATACCGTTCTCTATGTAATGGCGAGTAATGAAACTCAATAGGGGTTGGATATATAAAAGGATCCAAGTGTTCTTTCAACACTATGCTAAATTCAAATCCATTTTTATTCGGGAGTTCATCATGCAATTCTAAAGTAGCGTCCGTAATCCTTCTTGCGACCTCTCTTTCCAACCTTTTGCTGATCACAACTATGAAATCTATATCGCTATTTTTCGGATTAAAGCAACCCATAGCAAGCGAGCCATGTAAATAAATTGCTAACACATTTTCAGTGAGCTCTCTCTTTATGAGTGCAACGAATTTATCTAAATAGAATTGAGTGTCCATACTATTTCCCATTATCATTTTTAATTCACATCTCCTTAATCGTAAACCTTATTTTATGCGACGGAAGTTTGGGTTAGTAACCAATTCACTTTATTTCACCCTTATTTAATACCCCAAATATTCCAGTCATTCCCTCGTGCTCATTAAAACCGTATTTTTTGTAAAATGATTCTTTTCCATGGGATGCAAACATTCCAATAAAGGATTTTTCAGGCGCATTAACCTTTAGATACTCTGTAACCGTTGTCATTATAAGCTTACCTATACCCTTATTTTGATGCGCCGGAATGACAGCAATATCTTGAATATAAAAATAAATATAACCATCTCCAATTACTCTTCCCATACCTACTATTTCATCTTCATATTGGATAACTACACCAAATAATGATTTGTTTAGTGACTCTTCTGCTACTTCGAAATTCATAAAGTCCTTCCAGCCAACTGCAGTACAAATGTTTTTATATTCTTGAATAGAAGGTATTCTTATAAGTGGTTTATATTGGCTATTCAATCAAATCCCCTTCAATCACTTTGTATTTTAGTCTAGCCCAGTATGCAATGCGACCTATTCCTATGAATACGCTAGAGTAATTCTGATAATCTCTATTCCCCTCTTTTCTTAGCAAGCATTGAGGAGAAATTAGAGACTCCATTCAGATGAAGATACGCTTCACCTCCTTACTACGACAACTTCATTTGCTCTTTTATACGATTTTCCATCACCGTTATTTCGTCTTTTGCATCTGATGATATGATAAATAATGATATCCCTAACAACAAACAAAATATAGCAGTTAATAAAAAAGATAATGTCAAAAGTATTCCTAGTGTATCGTTCATTATATTATCACGTAATAATTCCTTAGCATTGCTAACACTAAAGAAAATAAGAAAAAGAATGAATGAGAATACACTGATTGCAATTAGCCATTTTGCAAAACGTCTAGATTTTTCAAAGTAAATCAATTGCATCTTCCTTCCTAGTTTTGTGTTATTTACAATGATGTTCTTAGTTGGATTTCTAACTGGTGCAGTTCATGGTGCGAGGAATAAACAAATTTGGTGAAGTATGGATATGATCTTCTACTTATTAGTACGATGAATGGTCAATTAATGTTGCATATTCGAATTGCTTTCAACATATTACAATTCAATAACACGATCGCAAAGTCTTTGCATGAGCTTCGATTCATGGGAAATAACGATGATTCCCATCTCTCGCTTCTTGGCAATCTCCATGACAGCATGCCAGATTTGAGCTTGTGTAATCGCATCAAGCATCGTTGTCATCTCATCTGCAATTAGAAATCGAGTATGCGGACCCAATGCTCGGGCAACACAAATTCGTTGCAGCTCTCCCCCAGATAGCTCATGGGGCCAACGTGTTAACCACTCCGATTCAATTCCTAGTAATTCTAGTAATTCATCATCAGGATGGTATCCTTCATTAAGAATCTTATGCATCTTCCACCTGGGATTAATCGCTTTTTCCGGATGCTGAAGCACCATTTGAACAGGATGATACCCTTTCTTAGATAAGGGCACATCATCAAAAGTTACAGTTCCTTCAATAGGTGTCTCATAACTAGCTAGTATTCGGCAAAGGGTTGTTTTCCCGCGTCCACTTGGACCGGTAATACCTACAACTTCCCCTGGCTCTATCGATATGTTGACTCCTCGAAACAACCATGGTCCATTCTCATAGTGAAATCCGATATTGTTTGCATCAAGTTGCATGTATACACCTCACTATTCCATCCCTAAGATTACGCATTTCAGGCTGATCTTGAAGGCATTCAGATGTCGCCATACCACAACGTGGGGCGAACAAGCAACCAGGTGGCAATGAGCTCGGATGAGGCTGAGAACCTGGAATAGGCATAAAATCATTTTGCGGTAACGCTCTCCACAAAGCCTTAGTATAAGGATGCCTTAGCGCCTCACCCTGCCCTGCAAAATCCCCCACTCTCGCGATTTCGACTGTCGTTCCTGCATAAAACACGGCAATTTTATCGGCAATTTGCAGCGCCGCTTCAATATCATGCGTAATTAACATCACTGCACAACCTTGATTGGCGAACTCTCTAAAATGATCTAGCGCTTCCTTGATAACAACTGGATCAAGTCCTGGCGTCGGCTCATCCGCAATAATAACCTTTGCTCCACTCACCATTGCCGTCGATAGTAGTGCCCTTCTTGCCATGCCTCCAGAAAGTTGAAAGGGATACATGCGTTCAACCACTCGTTCAAGGTGGAAGCGTTTGAAAACCGCTCGTTGCGCTTCCACAGCATCCCCTTTTTTCACAGACGTACGGACTTGACTACCAACGCGCATCAGTGGATCAAGAAAGTTTACGGATTGAGGGACAAGTGTAATTTCCTTCCCTCTAACTGCTTTTTGGCGAGCAGAAGTAAGCTCTTCCCCCTCAAATGTAATCACACCACTTATTCTTGCATTGCTTGGGAGTATTCCTAAAATTGCATGCGCGAGTAGACTTTTTCCCGATCCACTTGCACCGACAACAGCAACAATCTCACCTGCTTCAAGGGATACATTTAAACTAGATATTACGTTATGATTGATCTGTTTAAGTCCGACTGCATATTGATTAAAAGAGATTGATAAATTTTCGACTTCAAGAATAGACATTCGTTAACTCCTCTTCCTATTGAACGCAGTATATCATCTTAATGGCGATTCCCATTAGCCTCTGTAAGTAATCTGAGATTGTCTCCAATCTGATCAAACATTCTCACGATAATTAGCAAACAAAGTCCTGGAAAGAAGGCGAGCCACCACATACCAGAAGATAAGTATTTCATTGATTCGGATAGAATGATTCCGATTGCGGGCTCATGTGGAGATAGACCCAGTCCTATAAATGTAACTGCCGCCTCATGCAAAATAACATGGGGAAATAGCAACATAAAACCAATTAGAAATTGCGGGATAATATGTGGAAGGATATGATGTACAGCGATCCACCATCCGGGCTTCCCCAGCCGCTGAGAAACCTGAACAAATTCAGCAGATCGGATTTGCATCACCTCTGCCCGAATGACTCTGGCAAGACTTGGCCAGTGGGTTAACGTTACTCCTACAACGATCCCTTTAAATCCTCCACCTAAAGTAAAAGCGATCAAAATCAGAGTCACTAGATGTGGGACGCTCAGAAACAGATCAATAAGCCATGATATAAGACGATCCGCCCTTTTTCCCATTGTTGCAGCTGCCATCCCGAGGAACAGAGCAATGGACGCACTTCCTATAGCTCCAATTAACCCGACTCCTATACTTAAAGTGAGCCCCATTACCGTACGTGTGAACATATCTCGGCCTAACCAATCCGTACCAAAGAGATGGTCTAGGGAAGGTGGAGCATTCCGATCAGTAAGGTTCGTTACTATGTTCTCCTCATCAAGAAATAACCCAGCTAATATAACAATAATGATGACAACAACGCAGATTAGCAATTTCATAAGTGCCCATTGCTTGTGATTCAGAGGATTTTTTTTCTGGCTTGCAATCATACCTTTCTCCCCTCTCTCGTTCTCGGATCAAGTATATGATAGCTTATATCAGCGAGTAAATTCCCTACAAAAACAAACAAAGTACTAAAGATTACGATTCCTAATAATAGAGGAACATCCCCTCTTAATCCTGCTTCAACCGTCGCCTGTCCAAGTCCAGGGTAAGAAAACACTTGCTCTGCTAATACTGCTCCGCCAAATAATTCACTGAAAGCTGCAAATTGTAGCGTAATTGCTGGCAAAGCAACATTGCGCAATCCATGTCGCCAAAACAACACCAATCCATGCTCCCCTCTTGCTCTAGCGAATAAAACATAGTCACTAGCAAGAACGTCAATCAGCTTTTGCCTTGTATGGAGAGCCACATTGGCAACACCAACAATACTAAGTGTCAGGACAGGCAGAACAAGATGATGAATTCGGTCCATCAGCGTAACATTTTCCGCTAGCACCCCGGCAGGAACCCCCATTCCAATAGGGAACCAGCCTAGCGATACCGCAAAGAGAATAAGAATAAGGAGCCCCATCCAAAAGGTAGGTGTGGAAGCTAAGGTGAAGCAGTACCATTGGATTAATCGATCCATCCAGGTTCCTTTTTTCATCGCTGCTACAACACCAATCACAAACCCGATCACACCTGATAATATCCAAGCCGCGAGCATAAGTACTAGTGAATTTAAGAACCGTTCACCAATAACATCAATGACCGGGCGGCGAAAGATCATAGAGGTTCCCAAATCACCGGACAGGACAGCAGAACCCCAATGGAAGAACTGCACCATGATGGGCTGGTCTACTCCCCAATATTCAGCGATTTGGGCTCGTTGCTCAGGACCTACCTTCAACATATCCGCACCAATATAGGCTTGGATCGGATCGATCGGAGAGTTTTTCACTAGCAAAAAGGATATGAAACAGATGGCTACTAATAAAGTAGCCATCCGAAATCCTTTTCGCAATATAAATAATCCCAGTTTGTTATCAATATTTTTACGCACCCTTAATTCGCCCATTTCCATTCCACGATATTATCTGTTGCCGGCCAACCATGCCCATGAACATGGATTCTTTGCTCTCCGATATCAAGTCCATCTTTCACGAGATACAAATGATTAATATTGACTAACCAAGCCCAGGCAGCATCGCCTTTCGCACTGAGACCGGTAGTCCCATCCCACTGAGCTTTTTTCCAAAACTCAATCGCTTCTGCTTCAGTAGTAGCGTGAAGAGCCTTTTCAAAATATTCATCCACCGTCTTATTTAAATAATAACCAGTGTTGTAATAATCTTTCCCAGCCGCTTCACTACTATAGATGTTATACATTTCATGAGGATCATGACTTCCCCAGCCTAAAAGGACGGCGTTTGAATACATTTGTTTAGATATGATATCCCAACTCCCACCTTCTAAGCGGATATTTATACCTAAAGGTTTCATCATATCAGCAACAGTAATTGCGAGAGACTGTCTTATTGTATCGCTCGCTAAGTAATATAGGGTGAATTCTGCTTTCAATGAATCTTTCTCAACGATTCCATCGCCATCGGTATCCTTCCAGCCAGCTTCTGCTAGCAGTTTCTTAGCACCATCTAGATCAGAATCTTTAATAACGGTTTCTGGATTCCACCAAGGAAGACCATCTACAGAAGTATAGGCCGGCGTTCCCTGTCCCTCTAATACACCATCGACAAGAGCTTTCCGGTCTACCGCCATATTGATAGCGTGACGAATGGCTGGATCTGCGGTTACATCGTTACCAATGGGTGCACCATCTGCCCTAACATTGCCTGATTTCACAAATGGAAAAACGATTCCTCTATTGTCCACCGTTTGAATAGATTCTAATCGCATACCCGATACTTTCTTGTTACTAAATGCAGCTGGTATATAGGCAAGATCAACTATTCCTGCTTTTGCCGCCGCAAATGAAGCGTCCTCATTTAAGAATAGAAAAGTTATCTTGGTGAAATACGATTGTTCATCATAATATTGTGGATTTGCTTTGACAATCAGCTGTTGTCCCTTGTCCCATTGCACGAGTTGATACGGACCTGAGCCTATAGGATTCTCAGCATAGTCTTTATCATAGGCATGTTTTGGAACAATTCCAGTTGCGATAAGTGTGTTAATAAAGGTGGATTGGGGTTCTTTCAATGTAAATCTAACGGTGTAATTATCCACAGTTTCTACTTTTCGCACACTATTAAGATCTACAACTGCCCCATTGTTCGTTGCGGTTTCAAATGTAAAGACAACATCAGCAGCCGATAATGGTTGCCCATCCGAAAATTTCACATCATCACGGATTTTAACTATCCAAACGGTGCCTTCATTGTTCACTTCATAGCTGGTTGCAAGATCATTGACAATGTTAAGCTTGTTGTCTCTTTTAAATAGAGTGCTTTGGAACAGTGGTGAACCATAACGACCCCATCCTGTTGTTGGATCAAAGCCTGTTTCTGGCTCGGATCCAAAAGCCAACACTAGCTCATCCTTCTTGTTTTCGCTGACCACGCTATTCCCAACATTAGACGGACCCGATCTGGATGAATGACAACCTGCTAACATAAAAGTGGATATGACAGCAACTAATGCGATAATTCCAACTAAATTCTTTCTCATCTGTCTCACCTCTTCATTAAAATTCCACTCGAAATGGCCTTACTCATTGAAGTAAGTGGTTTATTGAAGAATTGTGCGATAACCTAAACAAATCAATTGCACAAAAAAACATTATTCCATTCATTAAGTTACATACAGCAAGGATGTCCTTCAATCAATCTATAGGAGTTGCAATAGAAGTTTTTATTACGTCTACATGGAAGGTAGCATTCCTTAAACTATTTTAATAGCTTCTTTATTAATAGGCAACCTTATTCCTAGGATGATCTAAATTTCCTACTAGTAAAATTCGTGTCACAATACTGTTATAGGATGAAGCTGCTTGCTTTGAGTTTTCTAGTTCCCATTACGGAAACGTTATCTGCTGTTAAGTATTTCTCAATCAAAAATATAACACAGACACCCAGCTAAGATAAAAGTTATCTTAGCTGGGTGTCTGTGTTGGTGAATTACTTCGTCTGTCTCGGCATAAAAGTAGAAGCAATATGCAAAAAAGAAAAATATGAAAGTTAGGCAAATATTTAATGTTTGGACGACAGCTCTATTAGTAAGAGATAATTTATTAAGTTGCTCCTTCTTTTGCTAAGATTTCATATAATATTCTTAGATTCAAGACAGAGTGATATTCTGTTACTACTTCTCAGAATTCATTCCAATTAACATATAACTTAATGGTAAATGTTCTTCATCGGATTCCAAATGACTCGAAACCGCTGAAATGTCTTTGGAATACTCTTCAAAATATTTAATATTCGTCCCTTGCTTAATAAGCCCTTGAATGATATTCGACATTGTATGTGGAAACCAATATTGGGGTTTTGATATGTAATTTTCTTTGCCTACATAATCCAAACTATCATTACTGATAAGGGGTGTATCTTTAAAGTACGAATACTTAAATTCCTTTACTTCCTCATCGAAGATATCAATGATTGGATGCATTTCGTATATGAAGACTAATCCGTCTACTTTCAAGAGTTTAACGATCTTTTGGAAAAACAAATCTAAATCTGGCATCCAACCCAATGTACCTACTGATATATACACATAATCGAATTGAGAATAATACTCTTTGGGAATTTCATAAATATCAGTACGTACATATTCCACTGGTATATTAACACTTTCTGAAAGATTAATGGCTTCTTTTATAGCTTCATCGGATATATCGAATCCTACACACAGTTCTGCCCCAAGTTTTTTAAGTGATATAGTTTCAATCCCATTGTTGCAACATATTTGTGCAACCTTCTTACCGACTATGCCATACTCGTGTAATTTGCTAATGACAACATGATCTAATTGAATATAGTCCGGGTTTTTCAAATCGGTAAAAATAGAATTCCCTCTCGCCTGTTGGTGCAGTGGAGTTACTTCATTCCAAGCTTCTCTATTTAGTTCAGTGATTTTTTTAATTTCCATTCATGCTCACTCCCAAATTTATATAATAAAAAGTTTTTAGATATAACCTTTTATATTTCAAATCCAATACAAATGTAGGAATTTCCCCTGCACTGATTTTACTTTCATGCATCTATTTCAAATGTTTTTTTGACATTACTTCAAGCTTCTCCCTATGCTTTTCATTAATATGATTTGCAGTTTCCTTTCTTTTAATATCCGATCGGGTTCTATCTGAGTTAGCTCTTCTGAAAACTTTACTAATCGCCGGGACTTTAATTAAAATGTATATTTTCTTTATACCACTTTCTAAGTTGATTAATATTAGCCTGATGGTAGCGACTATGATCAGCCATATGCCATAATCCCCAGCGAATAGTTGCTTGCTTTTCGTTTTCATGTCCAAACGTGACAACTTTATCAAGATCATTATCTATTAATTGTGTACATGTATCTTTCAACATTGTCAGTACAACTTCATAGTCAGACATAAGTCTGTTCAAAGACTTCCCTTGAATCATCGGCAGCCTATTATTTGCATCTATCATGGGGCCGTATTGTTCTATTAATGACTGTGAAAGTGGTTGTCCACTTATTCTACAAACCCAATTAAGATCAACATATGTGATATGTTTGATTAACTGAGCGGCACTATTAAAATTGTAATTTGGACCTTTATAATCTACTTCTTCTTGAGACATGCCAGCAATGATTAGTTTTAGTCGTTGGCTGTTTTCTTTCACAGTAGAATATAATAATCCTACCGTTGGTGACATATTGGCGTCACCTTGTAAGTCATATATCATACTAGCCTTCCTCCTTTTTTTCATGAAGAGTTCTATCTCTACTTTGTTGTAACTATTTTGATATACTCTTTAAATCTTTAATATCATCTTCCTTATCCCATAGTGCAAGGAGTTTCCAAGCAATGAAAAAAATTAAGGTTATAATTCCAATAGTATAAAGCGTTCTTAAGTAATCTATTTCATAATAGACTTGGAATCCGTTTACAACTCGATCTGCAATCAAATTAAAAAGAAATACATAACTATATCCATTAATCTCTTTATCAGGTCCCCAAACTTCAAAGCTTGGAATAAAGATCACACTTGAAAAAAGGATTATGACTATATAAGAAATCAATAAAATACTGCTACTTGATATTTTTCTATTCATTTCAAAAACTCCTTCGGATTTTCTAAGTTCCTGTAATTTCACCTAACGCTCCGTGATTAACGAATCTGCGCTGAATCTTCTCCGATTGAGCTGTCATATAACGTTCAGGTATTCAATCAGCCAATTCTTCTTTGTTTAATTTAAACCTCATTAAAAAAGGAATTATCAAAATCATTAGCATCATTAATAAAAAGATTATTAAATATATAACCAATATGTTGTATTTCGATGGATTAAAAAAACCAAATGCTGACATAACTGGAAATACCACAGCGCAAAGAGATGTTCTAAGCCTTGAATTAAATGTAACCTTATGAATCTCATCACACTTACCACACACTACTGACTGATAGTTTAAAAAACCAGATTTCATGACTTGTTTATATTTAAATCTTCCCTTACAATTTAAACATTTCTGCATATTTTCTCCTATTTTCTAGAATGTCCTTGATTTGATTAACTAATAATTTATAAAATGTTTCATGATGAGGGACAAACTGAGCCCTTCCTACAACTTTATTAACTTTGATTCTATTTCCATTATTATCTACGATAAACCCTTGTACATCAATTTGATTTTTTCTGCCCATCCACAAATCAAAAAAATCATAGAATCGTGTAATAAACATGCCTGAAACTTCTTCCTTTTGTATCGAAAATTCATCAAGAGATCCGTTGTAATCATATAAATAAACATGAGCAAATTCTTTGTCGATAATTTTACTGTTAGCTACAACATAATCTATGACTCCTAATGGAGTTAGTTCATACATACTAACATCAATGCCGGTCTCCTCTTTAACCTCTCTTATTCCATCCTCGACAGTTTCGTTTGATAATAAATGACCGGCGGCTGTAATATCTAATAGATTCGGGTAATCCTGTTTATGTTCACTTCGTAGTTGAAAATAGATATATTCGTTATTCTCATCTCTGCTAATGAACCAGCAATGAAAGGCTTCATGCCAATAACCATATTTATGAACATCTTCACGAGTTGCCACACCAATTGGAACTCTATGTTCATTAAAAATATTTAACAGTTCTGAATCCATAAAACTCCTCCACTTCGTTAAATTCGTGACCCTTTTCGACTGGAATTAGACATCCTACTTTGATGTTCCTTTAAATATTCCTTTAACGGAATAACATGATGTTGATCATGCCATATAAAATCCTTTAAGTATTGTTGAACATTAAATACATTTCCGTCTCCATCTTTATGGTGTTGAACGATTAATTCTTCTGCTAATGTCTCAATTTCTTCAACGATCTTCTTTCGATAATGTACTACCATCTCAATTAGTTCCTCTGTTGTTATTGTTCTTGAATATGTAATTGCTTTGCTATTAAAGTCATCGTAGTCTAAGTGTTTGAGAGTAATCTTTTCACCCGTAGCAATCTTTTTTATTGCTTCTTCGTAAAAATACTTATCCCATAACATGATATGACAGATAATATCTTTTACTGTCCATTTGCCTGCCTCAATGCTTGAGTTCCAAGTTTCATCATTTAATTCCTTTAAGCTGATGGAGAAAGTAATCAACTCTTCGAATAAATTAATCAATTCTTTCATTTCAATTGACATAGACATAGACAGTCATTCCTTTTCTTTTGTATTTGATTCTAAAATACTTTCAATAGTTTTTATTGCTCTTTTCATTAATATAGATATCTAATGCTTTAATTCCTCTTTGTGCAACTTGGATAAATAATATAAGACAATAAATACTTAACCCTCCGAATGCAAGGATAAATAAAATTGGAACAATACCAAAAATTGAAGCTGAGCCCATATTTTCACCTCCTCTTTTTTTACGTGCATATCAATTCATAAACTTGCTCAGCAAGTTGTCACTTGAATGGACTACTTTGTCAAAAGCATCGCCAGTAGCCAAGGCGTAACCGCTGCGTGAATCTTATAATATGTGATGGATCTGACTTCTCGAATGGTCTATAACTTGGTGTTTGTATCTTAGGCTGGTTTCTTTGTTGGACCTCCAACGGATGTGGGTCATGGTGCGAGGAATAAACTAACATTATGATTTAAGAATATTTTATTTCCAGAGTTTTCTTGAATACTTTAATAGGCTCTTCATAATTAATTGGTTTATATATCATCGAGTTTAGCCAAGCACTCAAATCAAATGTATGGTCAAACTCTACATCCCTACAATAGAATGACATTTCATTCATGGTTCCTAGAACACTCTTGTTATTTGTTTTACCTATTCTTACTTCCCCTGCTTCAAATAAATATTGATT
Organism: Paenibacillus sp. Y930; assembly: GCF_056786375.1. Taxonomy (NCBI): domain Bacteria; kingdom Bacillati; phylum Bacillota; class Bacilli; order Caryophanales; family Paenibacillaceae; genus Paenibacillus; species Paenibacillus sp. Y930. Next base: position 21,161 of record NZ_JBXCIX010000010.1, read on the forward strand.
GATTAGATTTTTTTGCACTCCCTCGATCAATAAATATTCTTTCAGTTCTGTTATAAATTTTTCTTGCAATTTGTTTAATTGAGAACTCCTTATCCCATTGACGATTAAACATAATCGACTAAAATCATTAATAAATATTAGGGGTTTGAATAAGAATACGAAAAGACTGAATCAGCAGACCGAGTAAATCTTGCATATCATAGATTATTCCACCACTTGTGTAATAATATCTATATTATACAACATTTCCCTTTATCTGTCCTATTGTATAACGTTCTTGTATTTACGAACATTCGAAGAATATTGTCAGCAGGTAAATCATCCTTAAATTTCCTCTGCTAAATGCACGAAAAAAAGGTGACGATTTCCGTCACCTTTTGCACTTATAGACTTGCTTTACAACGATAAACTGATCTTAAATACTCCTCCTGTATTACCCCCAAATACGATTAATCCTCCTTCTGGCAGTTGGACTGAATTGTTCTTGCTAGCAATAGAGAAATTGACGGGCATACCCATTGCATCATAAACAGCAAAGCCTCCTGATTGGGGAATATCAACGGTCATTGTCTTATTGGCTGATTGTTCATCTATCTTAAACCATACGGCATGGCCATTAGATGGAATGGTACTAATCGATGATTTCCCTCCATAGATGGGTTTTACAGCATCCTCGCTAATATAGGAGAATCCATCTATCGCTAAATACTCCGTTTGTCCATCTTTATAGAAATTCAAATCGAATGCATCTCTTCCGTTCATAATGGGAATTTCTGATACATTTACTGCTTTATTCTCATCAATAATTTTAGTCCCTGTTGCGTATCCATTTTCCATATCAACGGTTATATTCTTTGTTAAGATTTCTGGGGCTAGATAAAATATAGAAGTTATCTTTTCATCCAGAGCATAGTAATTTTTACCGTTCCTATTTTCCCACGCCTCTTTCGTTGCATCTTGTAGTGTGTTAGGGTTCAGCTTTTGATATTCATAGGTAACCATAAGCAATTGACCTACTCCTGGAAAATCCAAGTATGCGCTAAGCTTAAAATAGGTAATACCATTCTTCTGCCGCTCAAAGCTTACAGCTACACTACCATCATTGCTTTTAAATTGTCCATCGCCCGTATATACATATTTTTGTGGAGGAATAAACCCTCCTATGAATGCAGGTAAATCGATCTCACCGTTCTGAATCTCGACATTCATCGTTTCACCAACCATACCGTATAATCCAGAGTATGCAAGCAAATCGGATGGCATTTCCACTTTAACAGAGGATTCAAATGTTTTATTCGGTAGGATGTCTTTAATAATTCCTTTTTCTTTTAAATATTCTAATAAGACACTATTTGTAAAAACGCTGTTAAAAATTGAACTTCCACCTGCTGAAAGCACAGCTATTGAGATATTATATTCTGGTATTGTTGTCAAGTCAGCGTGATATAAAATCGTATCCCCACCTTTGTTTAGCGCCGTTATTCCATACTCATTAAACGGTGCCAAAGAAACGGCGTCCCAACCTAAACCGTAATTATAGGCATTCGTCTCTTCAGCAATCCACAATCCTTTTTTATACTCATGACTTTGCATTGATTTTACTGATTGTTCAGATAAAATATCTATTCGATTACCTATTAACACATCTGAAAACTTAGTTAATTCTTCCGCAGTCGAGTATATCCCTCCTGCCCCAAGAACGTTAGCATTTTCAACGGGTAAAGCATGATCCATCGTAGGGTAATAAGTTTTTGCGAGTTTTTCTCTATCAAAATCATCGAGTGGTGTTTTTGTTGAGCTTAAATTCAACGGGGTGCTAATGTATTTTTCAAGGAATTCACTATAGCTTAAACCGCTCACTCGTTCAACCAATTTTTCAAGTAGTTGAAACCCATCATTACAATAGACGGAATATTCACCTGGGTCTGATTTCAAATTTTCGGATTGCAATCTTATCAATAACTCATCATGATTTTGTGTATCATTATCATCAAACAGCATACTATTGCCATAGTGAGTACCGTAAAGTCCTGATGAATGATTCATTAACATGCGTGGCGTAATTTCTTGATATCTTTCATCTTCCATTTTAAAATCCTTGATATACGTTGTAAGTGGTTGATCAATATCAACTTGCCCAGAATCAACGAGCATCATCGTTGCAGCAGTTACATACATCTTGCTTACCGAACCTATACCGAACATCGTATCTTTAGTTATCGGTTTATTGTGAGCTTCATCGTTTACACCAGCACTATCGGATAAAACAACGGTTCCATGATCCATAATGGCATACTGCAAACCACTTACACCATAATTGGCAATGAGCTCCGAAGCCAGACTTTGTGCTTTTTCCTTTAGTGAGACCTCATTACCTTGTGCAAACGTATGGGTAATCGGTATTACAAAAAGCATAGCGGCAATACATACTGAAATTATTTTCTTCATCATCTGTTAGCCCTCTTTTCTTTCATTAGATTTTATTACTGATTGAATCATACTATGATGAGGGATTGAATATAGAAAAACAGCTTGAAACGAAAAAAACAATCCCTAAACAGCATGCCGTTTGGGGATTGTTTTTTAAGATCTTCCAAATTTCCGTTTTTGGATAGTATGCATCTACTTTACTTATTAGAGCGACCGCGGGTCTGGTACATCGTACAGTAGCCGATATGCTCCAGTCACTAGGCCGTTCGGATCGCTAAGGACCTGAAACTCCAGCTCGGCCTTCTCTTTGAAGGAAAGCGTGGAGTCTGGCAATTGCGGACTGACCGCGATCAGTTGGGATTGGAGTGCCTGAATGTCTGGCAAGACCTCTTGATACGCTCGCAATTGGCGGTTACAGTACGGGCACCAGCTACCGCGATAAAACGTCAGGACAACTGGTCCCTTCGATAACTCTTCATATAACGAAACTTCCCTGCCAAACGTATCTTTCAATACGAAATCCTTTGCTTTACCGCCAACAGGCAAATCGTTTGCCAAGCCTGAGCTTTGCTATTCCTTAATGAATGCTTGAAGAAGATTATGCGCCTCGATCGGCGTTGCCGCAGTAATTTCCTGTAAGGCAGCATCCTAAGTACTGATCGTCATTCGATTCGTTCTCCTCTTTGTTTCAAAACCGCGCCCCTTCAGGAGCGCGGTTTCTTATTGAATACTCAACCTTTCAAGAATTGCAGCAAAGCTTCATTGAACTCCTCAGCATGCGTGGCATTAAGTCCGTGAGGGCCACCTTCGATCACAATAAGCTGGCTGCCGGCAATCTGCTCATGCGCCTTCTGTCCGCTGATTTCAATCGGCACGATTGCGTCCGAGTCGCCATGAATGATAAGTGTTGGCACATTGAACTTCGCCAAATCGTCACGAAAATCCGTGTAGCCGAACGCCGATATGCATTCGAGCGTGCCTTTCGGGGATGCGAAAGCCGCGATATCTCGATTATATAAGCGGAACGCTTCGCTAACCAAGTCAGTTCTATCTCCCGAAGCGAAAAACGTAGTCGTGAAATCATCCAGGAACGCAAGTCGATCCATCTTCACTCCGTCTTGTAGCCCCTTAATTGCCGCATCATCAAACCCGCCATCTGGGTTATCCGCAGATTTGTATAGATATGGTGGAACCGCCCCTGCTAATACTGCCTTGGACACCCGCTCCGTTCCGTATGTGCCGATGTAGCGTGCAACCTCGCCACCACCCATCGAGAAACCCACAAGTGTCACATCTTGAAGATCTAGATGCAGGATCAATTGATGCAGATCAGCTGTAAATGTATCGTAGTCATATCCCTGCCAAGGCTGAGACGACTGCCCGAATCCGCGGCGGTCATACGTGATCACGCGATAGCCGGCTGCCATCAGAGCAGGAACTTGTTTCTCCCATGACCTTCCGCTAAGCGGCCAACCATGGATCAGTATGACCGGTTTACCCGATCCGATATCCTCGAAGTGAAGCTGAATCGGAGCTCCATTTTCATTACCAACTGTAACATTTGCCATTATAAATTCCACCTTTTCATCATTCGTTTATATTACTAAATAAACCATACGACACAGTTTGAATCATACTATGATGAAAGATTGTATTACAAAAAACACCCTGAAACGAAAAAAACAATCCCTAAACAGCATGTTGTCTAAGGATTGTTCTTCTAAAATGGGATGAGCACCATATTATTAAAAACTCTATGTTGCGTTTCTATAGTCATATTCCCACCATACTTGTCGCAGATTCTAGAAATATTCGTTAAGCCGATGCCATGAAATTCTGGGTTTGCCTTTTGGCTATGCAAATGGACTACTTCATTCTCCATATGGTTAAGTATATGAATGAATAGGGCAGATTCATTTGAATGTATTTTAATAAGTATATATCTATCCTCAGCAATTTTGACCTTCTTAGATGCTTCTACGGCATTATCCAACATATTACCTAGCGCGACACATAAGTCATATCTATCAATATTTAATTCGTGCGAATATAGGCTTATCTTTGTATTTATTTTTATGCCGTTCGCCTCGCCGATATTAAGCGTGTTCGTGACAAGAGCATCTATCACTAGATTGCCCGTATTTACCCTATGATAGGATCCTTCGACTTTATTCAACGTAACCTTAATATGCTCCCTTGCTGCTGCTAATTCATTTCGGTTAATACACTCTTCTACATAGAGAAACTGCTGGTTCGTATCATGCATAATTCTCTTTATCGATTTGAAGCTGTGCACCGTTTTCTCGTAGTTCGCATCTTGATAATCCATTTGCTGCTGCAATTGAACGTTCTCATGCATGAATAGAACTTTATCAATAATATTATCGAATATATAGATAATACCCACATTTATGACAAGATATCCAATAATGGAAATAAAATAATAAATATTTTTTTCACTGTAACTCGTTAGAACATGAAGCTGATATATACTTATGACGGGGACGATCATAAGTATAATATAGTAACGATAATGTATAGAGAAGCTCCTACGTTTAGCTATCAGTCGTATGATCTGAATGACAGCAAACATGATAATGCAACTGAGTAATATGGCCTTAATAAAGGGAGATTGAGCTTGTACATAGGTAGGATCAACGGTGCTTAAGTCAACGGAGTCTATCATATAAAAAATATAAAGGGTTATCAAATTAACGATAGTCATTAAAACAGCATAAAGTACCGTAAAAATGATCTTTGTTTTTAACTCTACTCGATAAGCTTGCGCCAAACTAAATATCATCACCAACGCTAGGATCGAGGATACAATAGGATTCATATAAACCGTCAAATATATGAAATCAAGGACTACGAATATGATGAAGTAAACAACTCTATTCTTCTTTCTCGTTGACTTATCAAGGACCGAATTAAAGAATAAATTAATTTGAAAGCACATCACAAGTGCGACACAGAGAACAATAAGCAGATTATATTGAATCATATTAATGGCCCTTCATAATCATAAACTTAGTGTAAAAATCTTTAACCTCTTTCACTTTAGAACGACCTATTGGAAATTCCGCCCCGTTGGACATGAGTACAGCACCACTGGAAAATTTCTTTACATGAATCAGGTTGATAATAATGGAACGATGAATTTGTAAGAAATTAAAATCTTTTAACGCTAATGCATAATCGGATATAATGCCTTTGCTTTCATAGGTTTGACTTGTTGTTATAAAGTTTAGTTTGCTTTTTATCGTTAAGCTTTTGGCAGCTTCAATAGCAATGATCTCCTCATATCTTATAACCACTTCTTCATAAGCTGACTTAATGATCATCCACTTCTTTTCAAGTGCTTGGAAGTATTGGCATAGCTTTATCACTTTTCCCTCCAAAATGTGAGGGGCAATGGGCTTTATCAAATATTGGAAGGTCATAACGTCGAAGCTTTCTACCATATATTCCGGATAGCTTGTTAGAAAAATAATTTGTTCATCGAGATTTTTTAAATTCCTAATGAATTGAGCTGTTTGTATTCCGTTAATACCGCTCATTTCAATATCCAATATTATAATATGGAACGGTTTCTCCTTGTTCTCATAATGAGATACGAGCTGCTCTCCCGAATCGAATAACTCAAATTCAAATTCTATATTAGACTTTATCGATAGTGTAATTAGGATATCCTTAACAAACTCACTTTGTTTTTTCTCATCGTCGCACAAAGCTACTCTATACATCAATAACCTACACCTCATTCGCAAGAAGATTGTAAATCGAATCATATGTAAGCATTATACAATATTTTCATAGTAACTTAATCAAATTTGGCTAAAACGTAAATTCCAATCCCTTAAATGCCTTCGAATCGTATTCACTGACGAGAATGGTAGAATTCAGAACGCTGCTACTGGACATACGAATGTACAATAAATATACGAAAGAATGGATTTTCATACAAAAGGAAGATGTTCCAATCAAAGCATTGCGATGAACTACTGACAGTATTAAAGCAGCCTTTTTCTGAAAACTACACTTCAACTATTCCTGCAGCAATATACGGATAATCAATTTGTTTTTTTACTATATTTGCTTCTTCTGGTCCTGCAAACAATTCAATTATATATAATCCCAAATCGATAGATGTTGCTACTCCTCCAGCAGTTATCACGTTTCCATCTTTAACTATTCGAGCTTTTATGACTTCTTGACAGTAAGGTTCTAGTAATTCATATACATTAGGGTGGGTTGTTGCTTTCTTAGTCTTTAAGAATCCCGCCGCACCTAATAGAAGTGAACCTGTACAAACAGAAATCTTATACGGAACAGATTCAGCGGTTTTAATCCAATCAACAAATTCAATATCATCTTTTAATTTTCTAGTTCCCATTCCGCCCGGAATAAATACAAGATCATATTCAGATAGATTAGGTTTGATTAAGTTCACTTTCACCTGCATTCCAAGTTCATCAGTTACTTCCTCAGTCAATCCACATATGTCCCATGTTGTTCCTTTGGTTTTTTCAAAAAGATTTAATCGATATATAACATCAAAGAGATCAAAGCGCAGCCGCAACGTGAATACTCTGTTATAGAATATCTGATAGTAATAATTGAAATTAATCTCGCTTCACTTTCTTACGACGAGAAAGTGAAATTCCACCGAAGCCACTTATGATAGCGATGTAATATCCAAAATCATACCACCAACCTGAGTTATACGTTTCATACAATCTAATACTGTGGTTGAAAACACCAATTATTAATGAAATTGGAGCAATCCATCCATGCCATATTCCCCAGAAAAATCCCGCAGGTTGTTGAGCGTTATTTGTACCATCTCCAGGCATACATCCCGTCAAAAGAGAAATAAACATAAATAACATGATTATAATGAAGAAATACTTAAGCTTAATTTCCATCACCTTCCAACAGGTTTAGATTTTCATAAATATTCTTTAGGTATTATCTTTATGTCGGTCTTCTATGGTGCGATGTGTCCGGCAACTGCTTCCCCCACTTATTTTCCCGGGATCGATGCAGCTTATTTGCCGATGCGTGAACACATTGTTATATGAAGTTGGGAACTTCATTGAATTGCATTCTTCTTTAATCTAAGTCATTATTTACAACGTGTTTTATTTGATTTTCCAATGATATATTTTGTATTAGTTCCTTTAATATCTTTGGATATAGGTTTATTGTTTCAATAGCATTAATATCAATCCATCTAAACTTAATTCCTATTTCCTCTAATCCTGTAAATTCAAATTTATTAATCGTTACTTCTCCTGCTTCTATTAAATAATAAATACCGTGTTCATGTACATTATTTATTCCGTATGCATTAAAGTTTTCAATAATCCATAATAACCTATTAACATTCCCTTTTATACCAAGTTCTTCTTCTAACTCTCTGATTATTGTACTTGCTGTTTCCTCGTTTATTTCTGCTCTTCCACCAGGCAATACCCATCCTTTTCCGTTCTTTGTCGTATGTAATAGCAGTTTGTTATCTTTAATTAAGACTCCTGCTACTCTGAAAAGGAAAACTTCATTTTGTTCCTTCATTTCTATTGGCATCGTTTTTCCTTTCGTATTCTTAGAATGATTTACTATATATCTTATTAGATTTAATTTAATTATCCTCCCTATTTCATATAACGTTTTGTATTTATGAACCCGCGAGGCTTAAAGGAGCGCCAGAGACTGGCTCTGATGTGCTTAGCCTTCTACATGCAAACATTTCTTTGAATCTCCGCTTGCAGTCCAAGGGCATAGATTCGGTGTTATAGGAAGTCAGTATCTTCCTCTAATACAATAATATTTGATCTTCTTCAACTGTAATTAATCTATGTTGCTATCATTTAAATATATAACTAATTACTCCTGCCAATATCATTACCACTACAACAATGACTGCAAAACCTAATAATCCGTATTTGAATGTGTCTTTATATGGTTCTGGAGATCTCTCCCCACAATGAGGGCAAAACCTTGCATTTGAAGAAACAGCCTTTTCACAGACACGACAACTTATAAGTGTACCCATATAGTCTCCTTATTTTCTTTAATTCTTTTTAATGCTCTCTGCGAGTTTCTGATAACAAACGTACAGGTACTCACGAAGTTCGTTTCCCTTAGATAGCTCTTATCTTAAGAATATGAATGCGTCTACTGACTATACTTCTTTGGAATTCTTCGGTCAGACCAAAGGGCGAATGCCCAGTAGCTTGAATACTTTGTTTTGTGCTGTTGTCTACTTCCTTGATCATCTATAGTAAATGTTTAAGATTAATATTACTCTGTTCAACTTCCATACAATAGATTTCTGGATTTTTCATAGATTTCCAATTTTCAAATCCAAATGCTTGATTATAATGCATAATAATTAGAGAAAGTAATGCTCCATGAGTTACTAGGATGACATTATTTTCTGGCATATCAACTACTTCATTAATTAATTCTATTCCTCTTTTTATCGCATCGTTTGATGACTCACCGCCTTCAAATTTTAATTCTAGGTCGTCATAAGTTTCTTCATGTTTTGTAAGCTAATCATCAAGATCAGATGCGCTCAATTTTCGTTCCTTTAATCGTTCATCTATCGTAATTTCTGTATTACTGATTTTTGAAAATGGCTCTATTGTATCTATTGCCCTTAAATAAGGACTTGAAATAATCTTTTTAATACTCTTATCCATAAAAAAATCTACGATTAGACTCGAAGCATCTTTAACCCCCTCTTCAGTTAAGAATGATTCTGGTTCTTGTCCAACTGCTTTGCAATGTCTAACCAGATAAATCTTCTTCAATGTTCAACATCCTTTCATAAGTTTCAGGCAATGGCACCTAATGTTCTTGTATTCACGACGCCCCATCGACTTTAGGCGACGAATATCGCCGAGCGCGATGTACCTAGTCGGTGCGGATGTGTCTCGCTGAATCTACTTACCTGCTGCCTGAATCAGTTCTTCCATCTTAAATAATGAATGTAATCTGAGTCCTTCTTCTTCTAATTTCATTCTGCCTTCAATATTTCTTTCTATTACGATGATTACATCTGTTACGATTGCTCCAGCTTCTCTCAGGTCGTTTGCACTTAAAATGATTTGTCCACCAGTCGTCACAACGTCTTCAACAATGCAAATTCTCTTACCCTTTACATCAATTCCTTCAGCTAATTTGCATGTACCATATTCCTTAGCCTTTTTTCTTACAAAGGCTACTGGGATATTTGATTTCAAAGAGAGTGCCGTTGCTACCGGTACACCACCAAGCTCAAGTCCCGCAAGTACTTCAGTTCCTTTAGGAATTAACTTTTCAAGCTCCTTTGCAATCTTGGATAATAATTGAGGTTTAGATTCGAATAAGTACTTGTCAAAATATTCATTTGAGACTTTACCCGATCTTAAAAGGAACTCGCCAGTCAGATGTGAAATATCATAAATTTCTTTTGCTAAATTCTTCATTGAACTACCCCCATTGAATGTGTTTTATGCACTTGCGGTGATTTCACCTAATGTACAGCTATTCACTACGGAAACCCAGTTACTATTTACTCTAGATTTCATTAGGTGGTATATATTCTACAATGTTATTACTTCTTCCAACCAAGGGCGTACGCCCGTAGCGTGAAACTTGTGTTATACGAAGCCGTCTTGGATTACTTTCATAAAATTAAAATGGTTTAAAACTCATACCTGGAGAATGATCTGGGCGTTTTTCAAATCCATGGTTTTCATAAAATTCACACTTATCTTTTGCTGAAAATAGCTGAATCATTAGAATATCATGTTTCTTACATTTCACAATTAACTTTTGTAATAATTCAGATCCTATTCCATGTCTTTGATACTCTGGTAATATAATTACATCACAAATTAAAGCATGTAATTCTCCATCTGATAACACTCTACCAAATCCGATAATTTCATTTTGTTTTGAGTAAACACTTATGCTATACCAGCTATTTTCGAGCGAAGAGATTAAGGAAGACTTACCTTTATCTAGTATTCCTTGCCATCCTGTGCTTTCTATCAACAACATATATTCTTCTACTTTCGGAAGACTTTCAATAAAAGACACTTCCATGAATTCACCCTCTATAACATAAAATCTTCTGGTTTTATATAACGTTCAGGTATTCACAAACTTCCGCAGAAAGTTGTCACATGATTCTACTACTCTGTCGAAAGCATCACTATGACCAAGGCGAAGCCGCCACGTGTATACTATGTTATACGCAGTTGTTGGCTTCTTCGAGTTACTTTATAATTGTTTGATTCATATCGAGTACAAGCTTTTTATTATTACATCAAGTGTTTTTCATAAAACACAATTGTCATTTTATCGTTGATCACTTCTATCTTTCCTGTTCTCTTATAACCTAACTTTTGATAGAGATAGCAATTACCTTGCTCTTGTAATATTGTACCTAGTTCCCATATCTTTGCATCATTATATGTATTCTCAATTATTTCAAATACTTTTTGAGCAACTCCTTTCCCTTGATATTCAGGCAATACAAATATTGGACTTACACGATACGTTTTATTCTCTTTTCTGACGATTCTAATTGCCCCAACGTCAATACCTGAACTCTTTATTATGTAATAATCCGTAAATGATTGATTCATGCGAGTTCTAATTTGTTCGACAGTCTCGTTGGCAGGGCTTGTTTCAAAGTCCTGGTATTTTTCTAACAAGGGTATAAATGCTTTTATTTGCATTTCATGAATAATAAATACTTCATTTAAGTCTGATTTGCTTAAAGTAATCACCGTATAACTCACTCCTTATAGATTTTAATTTTATTTATTGGTTTCAAGCAATTGCTTATAACGTTTAGGTATTCAGACGTCCATCTGACTCTGCCCAAATTTAGTATGCCTCGGTCTGGACCGAGGGCGTATGCCCCTAGCGTGATTGGGTCTTTTCTGTTTATAGCGAGATCCTCGAACAATCAAGCATAGGTCTTTATCAAATATAAATTTTTATTAAATCCTCCATTCGTTTCTTCTTTTTGCTTTCTTAGTTCTTCTAATTGCTCCTTAGACACACCTTTTAGCCTTGCTATGGCATACACATCCTCTAATATATCAGCGAGCTCCTTAATGTCTTCTCCCTCTTTAAACTCTTCTAGCTCTTCCACTAGTTTTTCTTTTAGCCCTTCTAAATATTGATTATTATTCAGCTCTTTAATTTCGTACTTCATTCCACTTTTTTCAATGATTTAATTGATTCAAATATTTAGACTTAATAATATTTATGTGATGTGTTTCATGTCCTACGATAATATAAATAATTGCGCGCACGGATAAAGCGTGATCATTAAATTCCCCTACTCTTGTCAAAGCCTCTTCAGTAAGATTATCTATTAAACTAACTGTAGAGTTTCGTACAGCACGATAATCATTCAGTACTTTACTTAGAAGTAAGTTATCATAAGATGACATCTCAGCAAATATATCACGATCATACCCTGGTAATTCTCGTACATCACTACGCGCTATACGTAATATTCTATAGCTCCATAATCTTTCTACGTCAGCAATGTGTCCGATTACTGTTTTTATTGTCCATTTATCTGGAGCATATCGCAATTTAGCATGTTCCTCAGTGAGCTTGCTTAATAATAATATATTTTCTTCATTTTGTTTTCGTAGAATGCTGATGATATTTCCTTCTGGAACTAAATCGATGTATTTCTTAACTAAAGGCAAATATTCATTCATATCAGGTCTTGTAATCATAATTTCCTCCTTGTGATGCATTTATATTTGTTTTTTACATGTTGATTTACGATAACGTTCTTGTATTCACGAACTTGCGTAGCAAGTTGTCAGACAGTAAATACTTCATTCAGTTGCATCTGCTGATCAAGGCGGAGGCGCCACTTGAATACGGTGTTATAAGTAGTACCACACTTCATTGGTTTATCATTCACAACTTGTTTCATAGATTTTATACTTATCGTCTCCTATGGAATATCCTATACCAACATTATTCCAATTGTTTTTCTCGTAATAATCATTTAATTCCGTACATAAGTATAATTTCTCGTATCCAATTGTTTTTAAAAATTGCTTTGCATGACTTTGTAACATTGCACCTATATTTTTTCTCCTATGCTCTTCTTCAACATACAAACAAGCAAACCATGGAAACAAATCTTGTCTACTATTTAAGTCGCTTCTTAGTATGGCGTAAGATCCAATAATCTCATTTTCTTGTTTTGCTACAAAAAATCGTGGTAGATCACTATCTGTGTCTATTGATCTTTCAATACAATCCTTATAAAACATATAATTACTTTCATTTCCCCATTTACTCCAGTAGTACTCAATGATTTTTTCTTTTTGTTCTTCTATATCTCGAGCATTATGTATAGTTATCAACTTGATTCTCCATTCATTTATATTATTGTGGTATTACATATCGTTCTTGTATTCACGAACTTGCGTAGCAAGTTGTCACTGAATCTACTACTCTGCCAAAACATCACTTTAATTTGATATGATCTATTATATTTAATTCTATCCTTTCACTATTCTCATTACCGTTACTATCTGTCCAAATTAAATTCATATATGTCATTTCAAGTTCATCTATTTTCATTTCTTTTTCTCGTGCAGACAGAGGTCCACTAATGGATCCTAATTTATTAATATTACTAAATATATTAATACTCCCATTTGTCCCTGATTTAGATCCTACCAATACTGTTTCAGGTTTTAAACTCTTATTAACTTCAACGACTTCGTATTTTATGTAGTTAGAATCAATAATTTCACTTTCTTTTCCTAAATAGACCAAACTTGCAGAGCCTCTCCACATCGAATTCTTAGTTTTTACCACTTTATAGTTCATTACATTCCAAGATGTTCCTTCACCGTTCAATGTGAATATTTCAACGTTAGATTTGATATCCTGTTTTTTTTCTTTCAGAAATAAAATAAGAAATATGAAATTTGTTACAAGAAGAAGTAGAATCAAAAAACATATCATATTTTTCTTCATTCCCTTTATCTCCTTATAATATATTGCAATGTTTTCGTATTTGGTGTGCTACTTCATCGCTACATAACTTCTTCCAACCAAGGGCGAACTCCCGCTACGTGAATCTGGTGCTATAGGATATCAGCGCCTTCTTTGAGTTACTCTAAGAAATCAATTATTTTGTTTCTATACTCATCCCAGTTATAATTTTCATTTCTTATTATTAGCTTTGGAATATCCCACTCCTTAACGATATTGGATACAAAATTCTGATTTCTCGTCCAGAACTTGCTTGCCTCGATAAAATCATCATCTGTATAAAGTCCACATCGATCTTGAGTGAATTCAGGTCCACGAATATTACATATCCACCTCCAGTTTTGTTCTACATTCACTTGATAATAATAGATGAGAACAGGATCAAGACAGCTTAAAATAGATTGTATTTTCTTTGTCAGATCTAATATTCTTTGCTCGTCCATTTGCATATTAAAAGCAAAGCCTAAAGTATCCTGAAAAACGTAGCTCTCCATAATCGTGATTTCATCTCGATCTATTTTTTCATTAACAAAATTAGTAAATAGCTCTACAACCTTATTAGTAAACCATTCTGCTTCTTCTAAATTAGTGAATGAGGTAAATTGCTTGTCGTATATTCGTAATGGATGATTATCTTCTAGCTCGTGATAAAACCTATTTGGGAGATTCAACTCACTCAATCTTTCACTTATAAAGCTTCCAGTCGTTGACTTACCTGACCCAGGCATTCCATCAATTAATATCAATTTTTTCTCCATTAAAAATCCTCATCTCTAAATTCGTATTATGATTTAGCTCTGATTTCCTATAACGTTCAGAGGTTCACGACGGAAGCCCACTACTACTAGATCTTGCTTTCACTACGTTGTATATTCATCTATGTCATATCTTCTTCCAACGAATGGCTAATGCCCGCCGCGTGAATACTGTGTTATCCGATGTAACCTCCTACTTCGAGGCTGCTTAAGAATATTAATTTTTGACCTTTACTGCTTATAATGTTTTTTTTGAAATTTAGGACTGAATTGAAACTGATGTTTGGACATTTGTAATTATTATTGAATGATTTTCTTCAATATCCTCTTTAAGATTGTTTTCTTTTATCTTTATTCAACGATAGAATTAATCCCTATTAATGAGATTATGATATGACTTTGCTTACCTAGAGTGTGTTTATCTCTTCCATTAAATTAAGTAAAATGACATATACTAAGATTGATGTTGGTAAAGTAACTAAAAAAATCAATCTAATACTAAATGGTGAAATTCCTACAAACTCAGCAATGACACCACATACACCGAAAATTGATTTATGTTTAGAAGATTTATACAGTTTTTTTAATTGGTACTTCCCGCCTTTCCATTAGGTTTTTTCGGATAACGTTTCCGTTTTCACGACGTCCCACCACTCTAAAGTCCGGAGGATCGACCGCGAAGCGGTTGTGTCCCGGCAATCACTTCTCAGACTTATCTTACCGGACCGTGGGGGTTTGTCCGCCTATGCGTGAACATATTGCTATACGCTGCTGTATTGCACTTCTATGTAACTGCCTTCAATCGTTCTTTAATGATTTTTAATAATTGCTCTTGTTCTTCTTTAGGCATCCATTCTACTAATCTTGCTGCAGCAACTGGTAAGATCCATCTATCGATATCAGCGTAATCTAGTCCTGAAAGTTGCAAATAACACCTTACGTATTTTTTCTTCAATCTACCCCTTAAAAAATTAACAACAGATTTAATATATTTCGGAGTGCCATTGGGCATCGTGCCAGTAGTAAGTATAATGACTGTTCTGGCAACATCACCTGCAGGATTACCATACATTCCTGTCATCCAATCAATAATCCAGTTTTCATTGCCAACCATCACATTACCAGGATGAAAATCTCCGTGACATAACCTATTGTTGTCATGAGGTAGTTTTTCTAAATAGTTAATTATTATATTCTTTTCGCTTTCTGTAAGAACAGATGCTGAATTAATATTATTGCTCAATACTTTTTTTTGCTGTCTTAGCTCTCCGACCACATAATGATCATGTAAATTATGATGTAATGTTGCTAACTTCCGTGAATGCTTATTAATTGATAGAGGACTCTTTTCGATGATCTTAAGTAATGAGATTCCTGATATTCGTCGAAATATTATTCCTTTCCTATTATCTAGCTGAATTAACTCAATTGGTTGAGGTGTATTAATACCTAAAGAATACACTATGCTACTAATCTGAAATTCCTGATTAATTGCATCTTCAGGGAAACTCCTCTTATAAAGCTTAATTATCATATTTTCATCTTCTTGATGTTCAAATATGTCTGCTGTCCTACCTTGACCAACTTGTTTCAAGTTTAACACCTCCAAATCACACTACATTAGTTTCGCTGGCAATATTGCGTTTAACGTTCAGATATTCACGAACTTCCAAAGGAAGTTGTTACTGAATCTGCTTCTTCTTCTAATAACATCAAAGTGACCAATGCGGAGCCGCTGCGTGAACAGAGTATTATATGCTATATCTGCCTCCATCGAGCAACCTAAAGAGTCAGTTTAATATATCTTTCTTTAAATAATAATGTGTGTGTCTTCCGGCATTCTCAATTGTTCCATAGATCTGAAAACCTTCTTTCAAATAAAAATCTAATGCTTGAAAACTTAATGTATCTAGCTTAATAAAATCACATTTCTTTTCTTTAGCCATTTTCTCTGCTTCCCTTAGTAGTGCTCTTCCATATCCTGATTTTCGATGTACTGAATCAACAAAAAAATATTGAATTTCCAACCAATTCCAACAAAACTCTCCAACTATACCTCCGAATATCTTTCCATCCTGATTCACTAAATGCAACTTTATTTCCTGATATCGGCCTTTTAAATCGTCAGGAAAATGATTTAGATTGAACTCAATCATCTTGTTTCTTACGTAATCTTTGCTCTTTACACTTATTTTACTAGAAATTATTAATGACAAGTTGACTCACTCCAATTTCCCTTCGATTAATCGTATGAATATGAAATCAACACACGACTTTTAGTAACTTTGCACTTAACATGCTCTTGCAGATATTCCATATAACGTTCAGGTATTTACGAACTTGCGCAGCAAGTTGTCAGACAGCAAACACATCCTGAATTCCGTCTGTTGACCAAGGCGTAGCCGCAGCGTGAATACGGTGTTATCAGATGTTCGGACCTCTTCGAAATTTATTTCATACAATCTTCAGACTCTAATCTCTTCCTGTTTTTTACCAACAGCAATCCATCTTCTATCTATATCTTCAAATACAAATTCCTTATTATTATAATCTGTTGTTAATAAAGGTCTCACGATCTTTATCCCTAGCTTCTTAAAATTCACCTCCATTTCTTCTTGGTTATCCGTAATAAAATACGCATCATATCCATATCCATGAACTTCTCGATTTGGTTCTATATATTCTTTATTTGATTTTATTAAAACAATCTCTATCTGATCGTTATACAGGCAAATATGTGGCTCTAATGAATTAAGATAACTTACTGCTTTGAAGCCAATATGTTCATAAAACTCAGCTGTCTTCTTCAAATCAGCACTCGGAAAAATCTGTAGTAAATTAGTAAATCCTCTAGTGTTCATATAGCTAACCCCTTCTTGTACAGTTTTAAATTTAATTGTCTTCTATTGAATTCATAATGAAGTCTCGCACAAAATCCAAAGGTTTTATGGTATTGTCAAGCGTGCTAGTAAATACAACTACAGTCTGAAAACTTGGAATGACAATAATAAATTGCCCGTTTCGTCCCATCGGAAAAAACATTCTGTTATTCAAAGTGAACAAGGCGTAGCCGCGGCGTGAATACGGTGATATGTGATGCATCTGACTTCTTGAAATACTTCACAAACCTAAATGTTGCGATGCTATCATTTTTATATGTCTTAAATGACTTCATCTATATCGCTTTTTCCCCTTAAGGTTTCTGTTCACTCTTTTTTGATTCATCGTTTTCATCTGAGTTGTCTGACATTATAGTTGGACCTCCAACTGGTGCGGTTCATGGTGCGAGGATGAAACTTGTGATTAGATTTGATGTTCGTTTCTACTTACTACAACGAGATACGATCTAGTATTGTTGCTACTTCAGCTGAAAGCATCAAAGTGAACAAGGTGTAGCCACCGCGTGAATACTATGATAGGTGATGTCAATGCCTTCTCCGAATTAAGCTTCGAAATACTTTACTAGCTTTCCAGGTTCAAACTTCTTATCAATAATTATTAATAATTGCTTTCCAAGTACTTCTGTAGGTTGTATTTGTCCTGTTTGATGTGCCTCTTTAAAGAATTTTGCCATTTCAAAATCTTGATCATTCTTTCTTCTGGCGATTTCCTGCATTTCTGTATCAACCATTCCTGGGTCAACAGCTACTATTTCAATAGGATATTTCCGTTTCGATTGCTCTGACCCAATACATTGAGTAAACATATTTATTCCAGATTTAGCTGTACAATATACACTCATTCCAGGGGCTGGATAGCTCCCTGACCCTGAAGATATATTAATTATCTTTCGTCTTATTGAAATGTTATCCGTTGCTTTAATAAAGCTTGATGTTAAAATCATTGGAGCAACAAGACTTGTTTGTAGATGTTCATTAATTTCTTCAGCACTACATTGATCTATTGATTTCAAAGGTTCGAGCATCGCAGCATTATTAATGAGGCATACCATTTTGGAAGTATTTATGTCGATATGATCCAGAACTCCATTAAGCAACCGCTCAATTTCTAAAATATTACTCAAGTCAAAATTGAAGTGAATGTACTTCGAGCACTTAGCTAACTTGTCAGAAATACTTCTTGAGATTCCGTACACATAACTACCATTCTCGAGGAGCATCTTTGCTAGTTGCTCTCCGATTCCCTTTGATGTTCCTGTAATAATAAAATGCTTATTATTCATTAGCATACCTCCGCTCTTAATACGCACTTGTATTAATTTCACCGAACGTTCACGAATCCACGACGGCGTAGCCGGCCCGCCTCGTAGATGTATTGTTAGGTGATGTCATTGCCTTACTGATACACATAATACATCTTGAATCTTATGCATTCTATAAAATATTTTGTGATCAACATACGTGCTATATCTAATCCTATCCTTCCATAGAATAAATCTAGTTAAATTGGGATCCACTTAGGTAACCGCAAACAAATTCATAAAAGGTATTAAGCTCTTTCAATTTCAGTAAATATCCATTCAGTAAAAGGCCGAACTTTAACTATAAAGTCAGTATGCTCTACTTCTGTCTCAAGGGGATTTCTTATAATTACAAGTGAAAGGTCTAAGATTTCATTAAATCCCGTACTATTTACTTTCAGTTGCTGTAAGACCCTTTCTCGAGAATACTAAGATGTTGAGGCCTTCTTTGATTAACCATCACTTAATATTTCTTTTATAAGTTTAATTTGTTCATTTGGTAATCCTTCTGGCCAATTAACCATACTACAATACATGATTTCAGATATTTCTGAACTCGGTTTAAATGTTCCTTCTATTATCTTCCCTTTAAATATCAAATCAACTCTATTGGGTTTATTCCCATATATAGCTTTTGCTAGACCAGTAATATGGACTTTAAGTCCTGTTTCCTCATTTATTTCTCTTTCTAGGCCATTCTCTGGTTTCTCTAATTCCATCCACCCACCAGGGATTCCCCATGGTTCTTTTCGATATTCATGTTTAAGGATTAACACTTCTCCTTTTTCATTTGTAATTACTCCTAATACTGCAACTAAAAACTTATATTGTGCTCTGTAAACAATCCAATTCTTTAATCCATTAAAAGGCATGTGTTTATACATATAAACGAGCCAATCTCTCGGAATATAACTAATCAGTTTTGCGATCATTGAGCACCTCTTTCTATTTTGGTTTCTATTTATTGCGCCAATTTCTTATAACGTATCTTGTATTCACGAACTTGCGCAGCAAGTTGTTACTGAATCTGCTTCTTCTGCCAATAACATCAAAGTGACCAAAGCGGAGCCGCCGCGTGAATCTTATGTTAGACGACGGATTCTTCTTCTTCTTCTTCTCCGAATAACCTCTTTCAAAATGTTCTTAAAATGTACTTTCCCAAAAAGGCCCTTCTTCTTTATTAAGATATCTCACTATAATGTCTCTTACCGGATATGGCTGTAGATTATGCTCTTCCATTTCATTTATCTTAATCCAATAAAATTCCAAATGATTCTCTTTAGACTCAGGGTTCAAATCATGATTGATCTTAGGTAGTACAACTCTAAATAAGTGATTTATTTCTTGATGATAGGTATTAGGAAGGTCAAAATCAGCTTCGACACATCCAAAGTATTCCTGTACAATGCAAATTTGTCCAAGTTCTTCTTTGATTTCCCTAGATAAAGTTGTTCTCATTCCTTCCCTAAATTCTACATGACCGCCTGGAAGAAAAGTATTATCCATTCCCTTACAGTGGGCAACTAATATGTTTCCTTCGGAGATAATAATCCCCCTTGCAAGTACATGATATTTTTGATTTTGGTTCTCCATATACTTCATGATCCCCCTCACATGATGGTTTTAATATTGGCTTAGCAAGATTTCATATAACGTTCTTGTATTCACGAACTTGCGCAGGAAGTTGTCACTGAACATGCTTCTTCTGCCAAAAGCATCAAGAGACCTAGGCGGAGTCGCAGCGTGAATACGGTGTTATCACATGCTGTGGCCAACTCCGTAATACTATAAATTTATATTTTCAATCTTTCTAATTGATGGTCTTCTATTAACTTTATACTCTCTCTATTTTCCACGAAATTCTTAATTTGTTTGGATATATTTGGAATTAAAAGTATTGATTCTAACTCATCTACAGGTATCCATTTAACAGCAACTTGATGAAGATCTGGATTATGAGGATGTCGTGGGATTGAATTATTAATTAATTTACATTCAAAAATAAGATGTAATCCATGACTTTCATTCGCTGAATAATCTCCTGACTGTCTATGCGGAGCTAGCTCATATGTCAACGCCAACTTTCCAACCTCGACTTCAGCATTGGTTTCTTCATAAATTTCTCTGATAACGCCATCAACAATTGTTTCGCCTGGTTCTAAACCTCCACCAGGTAAATTATAATGGGTTCCATTATCTTCATATTCAACTAGAAGAATTGAATCATCTTCTATAATCAAACCAGTACACCTGATTCTAACGTGTGGCAAAGTTACACCTCATTTTTATATTTTGAACTTACCGTATTTTGCCCCAATTTTTTATAACGTTAGGTAATTTGGATAACGTTCAGAGGTTCACGACGGAACCCCACCATCTTCTTACTCTTGCTTTCTCTAGGTGGGGTTCTGTGTTGGTGTGTATTCTTCTATGTTTCAACTTCTTTCAACCAAGGACGAATGTCCGCTGCGTAGTTGTCACTGATTCTACTTCTTCTGTCAAAAGCATCAGAGTGACCAAGGCGTAGCCGCTGCGTGAATACTGTGTTATATGATGTCGGGGACTTCATTGAGTTGCTCTAAAAATTTGTTCCAATCTTGGTCCTAATTCTTTCAATTTTTCTTTTATATATGGTTGCGTTCCCTCAGGCAAATCAGTAAGATTAAAATAATTCGCTTCTATTACTTCTTCGCCATCTGGCTTTATCTCACCATTGAAATCTGTGCAAATGTATCCGATGATTATATTGTAATATTCATGTCCATTCCTTAATTTTGTAAATAGTTCACTTCCTGAAAACACACCAAAGAGTCTAAGCGCTTCCAAATCTAAATTAATCTCTTCTTTTACTTCCCTTCTAAGACACTCTTCAACTGACTCTCCAAGTTCCATTAACCCTCCAGGGATTCCCCAAGATTGGTCTTGATATTTAACTAATAGTATTTTTCCAAAGCTATTTACAATTGCAACACTAGGTCTCACTAGGATTAACGGCTGATTGCCAACTATCTTTCTTAGATCTTCAACATGCCCCATTGACCATACCCCCATTTTGTTTTTTTTCTTTCCCCCGATGTCATATAACGTTCTTGTATTCACGAACTTTCGTAGGAAGTTGTAACATGTATCTTATACTTCTGCCAAAATCATCACAGTGACCAAGGCGTAGCCGCTGCGTGAATACTGTGTTAGGTGATGTATTCGCAATCATGCATAGTAAATCCACCTCGTGCCGATCTTATCGTAGATATAATTTAAAACTAGTTAGAGATCTTCATCATAATAAGTAGGGCTTGAACCATAGTTTGTATAGTTCACTTTCAATCTAGCTGTCTCTATTGTTTACCTATTATTACATACGGAAGGTCAGAAAAATAAAGCTCGCTTTCAATAGCACTTTCGATTACTACTTCCGTTTTATATATTTTTGCCGGTTTATCTGACCCAAGCCAAACCCTTTGATGCGCCGACAAAATAAATAAGCCAACTTCGTCCCCAACAGCTGAAAATCGGTCGTGATAATCCTTGTATTCGGTAAGCGAAAACATTGAATTTAGTAACTTCCTAGTTGATGGTACATCGGGCACCACAAGCCCGATCTCGCTAATTCGAAGTAAATCAGTTGATTGGAATCGTCCTTGAGCTGTGATGTTTAAACTATGTCTAGCAATAAATTCAAGAACGTTCCCTGCTGGATCATAAAAATAAATCGAGGTTGCATTCCAAGTCTTTGAATATAATTGATAAGTAGAGGCTGATAATTTGTTTAGATTAACTTCTCTTTCTTCTAACCATTTTATCGATTCTTCAAGTTTATTGTTTGAGATATCAAAAGCAAAATGATAAAAAGGATATTCCCCCAAATTTAAAGTTCTTTCGAAGGTCAAGGTAGAACACCCTACCTGAATTGTAAAATTATCATTATTTTCGTCTATGATTGGCAAGCACAAGATATTTGAGTAGAATTTTTGAAGTTCTTCAAGCTGAGCGGTAAGAAGCCTAATGTTTTTAATTAACAAAGTAAACACCTCCATGGTGATTAAGTTTGTTTCTATTTTTATTTTTCGCGATTGCATATAACGTTCAGTTATTCACGATCTTGCGCAGCAAATTGTCCCTGATTATACTTCTCTGCCAAAAGCATCTAAGTGACCACGACGTAGCCACCGCATGAATACTGTGTTAGATGAAGTTATCTTGAGATACTTGAAAATTCTTTAATCCATCTCTTAATATATCAATTCCTTCGATCACCTCTTTCATATTATCTTTATCATTCATACAGTAAAAATGTCTTTTAGATGCCAGTATAACTAAGCCTTTAATTGGATATGCGACTTCCTGACGGACATGAAAATTGCTTGATTCATAAATTACTCCGCCTGTTGGTGTAATCATTCCATTTGTCAAAGCACGGCTCCAACATTTTTTTGTCGGATTTTATTTTATATTAATTTTTTCTTCAAAAAGTATTGTTTTATTCCATTAGGGTATTCATCGTTAATACCAAATATTTCATATCCTATATTTTTATAAAAGTCAGGTGATTGGTATGAAAACGTACATGTATGAGCAAATAAACATCCAAGTACAAACCATTTAACCAAGTTTCACAGAATAAACCTCCTACTGCATTTCCTAATTCATCTCTTAAAAATAAATTAATATCTTTTCCGGGGGTCTTTAGTAGTCCATTTGTTGCATGAACATTATATTGATATAAATTATTACAAATCTCTTTATAGTCAGTTTCATTCGATCCTAGTGTGATCTTAATATTATCTAAAATAATATCTGTCATGGTAATCCTCACTCACTATAAGTATTTGAAATTATTAAGTTGTTTGCCTATCTTTCCGATAACGTTCAGGTATTCACGAATTTGCGTAACAAATTTTCACTGATTCTACTACTCTACTCAAAGCATCAAAGTGACCAAGCCGCAGCCGCAGCGTGAATGCTTTGTTATATGATGATAACGAAGTCTTTGAGTCATCCTACATTTGGTTCTTAATATCGGGATATAGATTTTATATCATTCTTTAAGTCTTCTATTAAAAGCCTTTGTACAGTGCTTATTTCTTTAATATTAATTTCATCTATCGATTTAAACTCCAACTGTAACGACTCTTGTTCTTTATCTCTATATATAAGTGTTTTATTATCTTCAGCGATTCTTCCTGTTAAGTCTGCTTGTGCATTAAATATAAACATTACAAACACAACTTCGTTTCCATCTGGATACTATATTTCATACGTGAACCAGTGTATACAATGTAAGACTCATACTATGTTATGCTACTGCTTACTTCGAATTGCTTTCCAAACCTGTGTTTTAAATAGTACATTAACCCCGCTCGATCAACATCCGAAAACTGTCTTGGATCTTCAATCATTAGTCTATAGATTTCATCAACAGTTTCCCATCTTATATTTGTCGTATCATCTCCTATTTCTAAGAGATTACCTTCAACTTTACATATAAAATACATACCTATAGAATCAACTGGTCCCTTTATGGTTTGGTATACACAATAAGGTTCTAAACACTCAACTTCAAAATCTGGGTTAATTCCACGTGTATCTATACGCTTTTGACTACCTTCTACCTCTATAACTGTTAATCCGGTTTCTTCATATACTTCTCGTCTCAGTCCATCTAATATTGATTCATATAGTTCTAATCTTCCACCAGGTAATTCTAGTGATTCTTCATTCTTTTTATTTCGGGTCTGAATGATTATTTCTGTACTAACATTTCCATCACGTTCAATAATTGCCCTTGCATTAACATAAAACATCAACGAATCACCTTTCTTTTATGTATTTAGATTTTGCTGCTTGAATACTGTGTTATGCATAGTTACCGTTCTTTTGAATTACTTACAAAATGATTCCTTATCTCTCAGGGTAAAGAACATTAAATTGTCCTTTAATTCACTCTCTTGATTAAATCCCATCTTCTTTAGAAGCCTTTGCGACTGGAGATTTTCTACTTCGGTCGTCGCTTCAATATAATCGAGCTTCATTAAATCAAATCCGATTCGTAGAATCTTCTTCAAGGCTTCATGCATCAGTCCTCTTCCCCAGTAATACGGAGATAAGTCAAAACCTATTTCGGCCTTTGTTTCTTGATTCTCCGTTGACCAGCAATGAAAACCGCACGTCCCGATAAGGTCATTAGTCTCTTTATTAAATAACCCATACCTACAGCCCGAATCATGGATATGGAAAGCAATAATCTCTTCTGCTTCTCGCAAATCTTTACATACATCAATATCCATAAATCTCGTTACCTCTGGATATGAAAAATGTTTATAGACTGCTTCTACATCTCCTAAACTTAGTATTCTGATGAAAAGTCTTTCGGTTTCAACATTTGGATAAATCAATTTAAACTACCCCTTTGGTATGCTATTTATTGATTTTTATTTAGATCTGACTTTAGGTAATTATGCATAATGTTCTTGTATTCACGAACTTCTGTAGGAAGTTGTCACATGAAACTACTCTGCTAAAAGCATCAATTGACCAAGGCGGAGCTTTTCTCTTGAAGATTCGGTCTATTCATTTGATTTCATTCAATATTTATGTTTTTTAGTGGGTTAAGGTTTTACAACTAATCTAGGAGTTGGATCATCAACTGGTGCATCTATTGATGATCGTGAGTAAAGTATTGGATGACTATTTATGTTGTGAGTTCTCAGGGGTGTTGTTCTATTATCTATTCTATCAAATTATTTCTTTGGGTTCAGGTATTCATGTTTATCAGATGTTATGCCAATAGAAAGTGTAATGTGAAAACTGCTGAAATCCTAATGACTTATAAAAAGAATTATCAGAAATAACATATGCTTTTTCAGCCCCAAAGGAGCGACCTCTTTTCAAGGCTTCTAAAACCACTGCCTTACCAAGTCCCTTACCCCGATACTCCGGTATTGTACATACAGGTTCCACATAAACATAATCAGTTTTCTGACTATACCATAAGCCGCAGTATGCAACATATTCCCCATCGGTATTTTCTGCAACAATGTGTATCAATGAATTCAAATTCGGTGCTGACAACATCACTTTTTGCTTATTCATAGTAGTTTCATCAACAGGTACAGATCCCTCGTTTTCAAATGCCTTCCATAGCAAATGATGAAGCTTATATAAGTCATTTTTTATATCAATATTTTTTACAATTATGCCTTCAGGAGTTATAAATTCAAGGCCAGCATTCTCTAGTGTAAGTTCAAGTATGTTTTCAGTAAGATGATTCTCCACAAAATTCTTACTATGCAATAAATCTAGAGTGTGAGTATCCTTGTCATTCACGGCAACCCCAAGGCCGTTCTCATTACTGAAAGTAACAATAGCATATTCTAATATATCTTCTTCTAATTCTCTAAACCCTTGTTTCGTTGCAAAAAATGCTTCACCGAAATAGTGGTCATAGGTTGCTATACCTACTAACTCGTCATTACAATACCACAAGCCAATCTTCTCCATTAAGTCACTATTAAATTCAGGATGAAAAAACATCCATTCCCACCTTGCCCAATTCCAATTTATATGATTACGGTCATCTTTTGATAATTCAATCAAAAAATCGCAAACGTTATCATAACAAGAATCGTCGAACCTTCTAAAGGTAATTTTCATTTCAATCCCCCATATTTTTTTTTAGTCACAATAAAATTCTGTTTACATTTGCAACCATAGTTATTGATGTGCCGACCATGCAAACTTCTTCAAATCCAAATCGTTGATAAAGTTTAACCGCATCTTTATTAATCGGATCGACACTTAATGATATTCTACTAATGTTCTTCCTAGTAGCTTCTTTGAATAATTCATCTAATAAAGCCGTTCCAATTCCTCTCCCTCTGTATTCCTTTAATAGTGCCATTCCTATCTCCGGTGCATCTTCATCAACATATCCAAACCCTTATTGCTCTCATTATAAAATCGAGCTGTTATAGAACCAATTGGCTGAGCTTCATTACTTATCGCAATAAATCCAAAGTCTCCTTGTCGACCCCATCCTTCAACATACTTCAATAAGAAAGGCTCGTTAATTATCTCTTTGCTGAATACCTCTTGGCCATCTCGAACAAATAATGATTCATACAGCATTTCCCATAAGAAAGAAATATCATTTTGACTTATTGGTCTAATAGTATATTGCATCTTTGAAATCACCCAATTTCTAATTATTTTCAAGGGTTTCGCCTAACTTTGCCGCATTTCTGACGTTCAAGCGGCTTAAGTGACCGAAGGGAACGGGTCGTCAGACTTAGCTGGTTGAATGTATCGCCTGAATATTCTTCTTAGAAATCATTCTTAGCGATCAAGGGCGAATGCCCGCAGTAGTAATCTTGTGTTATCGGAAGTTCTCACCTACATCGAATCACACTATCGAAACGGTTTCTAAAACATTTTTTTCAAATAGCGAATTTTTCTTATTATAAAATGACTAAACAAAAAACTCAGTGAAATTCCTAATACAACTACTAAATAAAATTTGAAGTATGCAGATACTGGTAAAGGTTCAACGATATATTGTAACATAACAACGATGGGAACATGAAAAACATATACTGCAAAAGCATTCGATGACAACATCATCATTATTACATTAGATTTATCGGCTTTTAGTTGAAACAAGTATATTAATCCAATACATAGTCCTGAACATAAGAATGTTTCAGTAAAGGAATACCCTAGACTTCCCCAATTCAAGCCACCCGCTTGAAAATATGTTATTTTACCTGCATACATAAGTAATGCAATTACTCCCCCGACTAATAGCCACGTAATACCAATATATTTAGGAATTCTCTCAAACCAATTATTTCTCGCTGCAACAAGTCCAAAAATGAAATAGAACATATATTGTGGAACATGGGCAAATTCAGTTTGAATAACTCCAAGAAATCCAATCCAATGACCGATAGGAAACTTAATACGGATAAAAAAAGTCAACAAGCTCACAAAAATACTCAAAAGTATGATGACGGTTTGATTAGGAAATGGTTTGCGAACGTATTCCGTTCGATCTTTCATGTATTTTCTAATAAACAACTGAATGATTGCGTAAATCACAACATAAATCAATAGATGTTGGAGAAACCATAAGTGACCGAAATTAATCTCAGGCCATGAAAACGGTATTAGTAATACAAAACCAATAGCCAGCGGAATACCCAATCGAATAAATCGTTCTCTTAGAAATGGACCAACTCCTTTCCTTTCAAGAGAAGGTGGGACTAAATACGCCGAAATCAAAAAGAATAGACTCATAAAAAAAGCTGCATTTACACCAAAAAAGAATCCCAATCCAGGTGAGTTATTTGTTGTAAAATACCACCACCATCCGGCACCTGAATAAGGTTGACCCGCATGATGTGCAACGACAAGCATAATTAAAAACACTTTTAAATTGTCTAAAAAATATAATCTTTTCTTTGAATGTATCAAATTATATCACCTCGTTTGTAGTATCTTTGTTTAATTACGGTTCAAGAATTTCCTCTAACGTTTCTTGATTCACGAATTTGCGAATGAAAGTTGTCAGACAGCAAATACATTTTTGAATTTCCTCTGCTGACCAAGGCGTAGCCGCAGCGTGAATCTTATGTTAGGTGATGAATCTGACTTCTTGAATTACCAGTATACTTAGTATGTGTTTACCAATTTAAATTTTTTCGATTTTTTCAATGATTAAATCCAATTTTTCTTCTATTCTTCTGACTGAAATTTCTGTGTTTCTTCTACTAGTTATCATTCGACTTACAAATAACCAAAAACTCACAAAAAACAATACGATCAATCCAATAAATATGATTTGAGGTAAGATTCTATATAAATCTAGTCTCATCTAATATCATCTCCCTTCTGTATTCTTATAGATATTTATCCATCATCAGAAATCCCGAAATTTTTATGATTATTTCGGAATGTGATTACTCTACCTGTTTACTAAAACTATTTGATATCTGCACTTGTGTGTTTTCATAAATTTCACTAAAGTTGTTTGTGAAGGATTTGATTTTCAGAACTTAGCTCCGTGTTGGATCTCCAACTAGAGCATCACTTGATGATAATCCGAAAAGTAATCAACGAAGTTATGTATTTTGAATTCCTTAAAACATCTTCTAATTCATATTTTTGAAATTAATCACATAATTTCTTTCAGAATCTCTTAAATATGTTTTATCCAATCCAGATGTTTCACCTAACGTTCTTGTATTCACGAACTTCCGTAGGAAGTTGTCACTGCCTCTACTACTCTGCCAAAAGCATCAAGTGACCAAGGCGGAGCCGCCGCGTGAATACTGTGTTATATGTCGTACCCCTCTCCTGTGAGTAATCCTTCTAAACGATGCTTTACATCAGACCAATCATTGTTGATAATGCTAAAAAACACATAATCTTGGTTTCTATATTTCTTTCTAAAAATACCTTCCCTTTTTGCTCCTAATCGTTCAATTGCTTTCTGTGATTTGGTATGTACTAGTGTAGTTATCATTTCAACTCTTAATGCATTCCAAAATTCAAAAGCATATTTCAGTAATAAATATTTAGTTTCTGTATTTACTACCGTTCTCCATACTTTCATGGAATACCAGGTCCATCCAATATTCAAGGTTTTGTCTTGCTCGATAATCCGTAGAAAACGCGTCATTCCGATTATTTTATTAGATATTTTATCTGTCATCACAAATGGATATTGATCTCCACGTTCTTTAAGAAATATTGCTTCTTCAACAAACACTCTCATTTCATCTATTGTCTTGATTTTTTTAGGGAGATATTCCCATA
Organism: Paenibacillus sp. Y930; assembly: GCF_056786375.1. Lineage (NCBI taxonomy): Bacteria > Bacillati > Bacillota > Bacilli > Caryophanales > Paenibacillaceae > Paenibacillus > Paenibacillus sp. Y930. Next base: position 50,405 of record NZ_JBXCIX010000010.1, read on the forward strand.
CCTCTAAATCTCTCGAGCAATTATATAATTCTTCAATATGCTGTATTTCTAATGGTTTTAAGCTTACATATTGACCTTCTAATATAGAAATATTCATATATAACTTCTCCGTTTTTCAGATTTGGGGTATGACATATAACGTTCAGGTATTCACGAACTTCCGCAGGAAGTTGTCACATGAATCTACGACTTTGCCGAAAGCATCAAAGTGAGCAAAGCGAAGCCGCTGCGTGAATACTGTGTTATATGATGTGGGGGCTTCCTGGTATGCAATCAGAAAGCCTTTACTTTGTCTTCTCCAAAATAAAATCCCTTAAGATGTTTATCAAAAAAAATCTTTAATTCTTCTTGATTGATTGAATAGATAACTTGCCTATTTTTTATGTCTGTTCTCGTTATATAAATCTTCTCAAGATCATATTGAATTCGTATTTCTTTTTTGGCCTTTAATCTAAATACAATACCTGCACTTATACTTTTGTTTGAGGGAATATGATCCAGCTCTGTAATTTCTGATTCAGACACGGAATTAATCCAAGTTGCAATATTATTAATATCTTCTTGACTTAAATTAATATCTATCCAAATGATATTTGCACCTATTCCATCTCTCGTATATTCTGCCTTGGACATCTCAGTACTTGAAATTAGTTTAACTTGAATCTCCTTAGTAAAATTTGGCTTACTTGGATTATTGTTCACAACTTCGAATAAGAAATATATTGTCCCTATTAGGACAATGAAAATAATAATGCTTCTCGTACTAATTAATCGGGTTTTAATCGTAGTTCCCCCCATGACATATAACGTTATTGTATTCACGAACTTGCGCAGCAAGTTGTCAGACAGCGAACACAGCCTGAATTTCCTATGCTGACCAAGGTGTAGCCGCTGCGTGAATACTGTGTTAGGTGAAGTTGCTGTCTTCACCGATTAACTTTCAAACATGTTAGTTCAGTAATAACCGTTCTTGTTACTCTAGCTAGTTAACCATCGACATAACCAAGTATTCCCTTACAAAATCCAAAGGTTTGATGGTATTCTTTAACGTGCTTGTAAACACGACTACCGTTTGTAAACTTGGGATGATAATAATAAATTGCCCGTTTCTTCCCATAGCGAAGTACATCCTGTTGTTTAAAGATAAATCATTATGATTGGTATCTAACTTTGCTACCCACCAATGAGAAGCATAATGACCAATATAATCATAGGTTAACAAGTAGGGATCTGTAGATTTCTTGACCCATTCCGATGATACAATTCTCTTACCTTTCCATATGCCGTCCTGCAAGTAAAGCTGCCCGAATTTTGCTAAATTATACGGATGTAACCGTAGCCCATCAGAACCATAACTAATGCCTTTTGCATCCTCGAACCAAAGGTAATCTCTGTCTATACCTAAAGGTTTAAATAAATACTGTTCTGCAAATTCCGAAGTCTTCATTCCAGTGGCTTTGGTTAATACAGCGGAAAGTACATGAGAACAACCCGAATTATAGTTCATTCGTTTTCCCGGATCATCTACTAACTCCCTATCAAACACAAATTTTACTACATCGTGGGTAAACATTGGAGGCATATAGTTCCATTCACCGAACTCCGGCCAATCCAGCCCTACGGTCATCGTCAAAAGCTGTTCTATCGTAATGTCTTTTTTACGCGGGTCTGCTTGATTGTAAACAATATCAGGAAAATAATACTCCATAGTAATATTAACCGAAGGTATAAAACCTTTATCAATCGCTATTCCTATCAATATGGAAATAATGCTTTTTGTACATGAATTAATCCTCTGCAGGTTATCCCTAATTTTATTGCTTTTGTAATACTCATGAATTAATGTTCCTTGCTTTAAAACCAAACAGCTTTTAATTTTCGCCTTCTCAACGGACTTGATGAACTTCCCCATCAATTCAATATTTATTTTATACTCTTTCGGTGTAGAAGTAGGCCACGTATTTAGATTTTGCATTCAAGTATTCCTTTCATATTTCGTTTACAGTAATTTCACCTAACGTCCTTGTATTCACGAACTTGCGCAGCAAGTTGTCACATGAATCTACTACTCTGCCAAAAGCCTTCAGTGACCAAGGCGTAGCCGATGCGTGAATACTGTGTTATAGGATGTTGCAACTTCATTGAATTAACTTATATCACCAAGTTTTTTATGTCTTTCAATTCAATAACTTTTTCTTGATATCTTTTAATCTTCAACTCAAATTCACTTCTATTTTTTTCAAAATCATTCGTCCACTTATACATCATCTTTAACATAGTAATATCAGGTTTATAATGAGACTTTTCTATTCCTATTTTTTGTTTAATAAATCTAGTGAAAATCCTAATTTTTCGCTTCCACAATGGAGTATCAACAAATATAATTACTTCTGCCATATCATACAAGCATTTGTACGACTCCCTATCTGTGCCTTCAAATATCCATGAACCTTTTTTATCAATTTCCTTAATAACTTCAACCTGTTCTTCTGCAGAACGTTTTTTCCTACCTTCTTTTGTATCGTTATGGACAATACAATCAAGTTCATACCAGGTTATGTTTAAGCTTTTAGATAATTGTTTTGCCAATGTTGTTTTCCCACTTGCAACGATTCCAATAATAAAGATTTTCTTCATTGAATACTCACCTACAATAATTGTTTATTGGCAATTTCCGATAACGTTCAGGTATTCACGAACTTGCGCAGCAAGTTGTCACTGAATCTGCTACTTCTACCAAAAGCATCAAAGAGACCAAGGCGTAGCCGCTGCGTGAATACGTTGTTATCTGATATAACATGACTTCTATCATTAGTTTTCAAAATCTTGAATCTTTCTATTGTTTTCAATACGCTCTTTAAAATTACCTTGAGTGTATTCATTAATGGTTTTATTCCAAAATAATTGAGCAGGTTTATTAGTCTCTATTTGATAGACTTCCCATTGTCCCTTATGTAAATTGAAAATTTGTTTAGCTACTGCTTTACCAATTCCTTCTTTTCTATATTTCTTCAATATAAAAAACTCAGCAATTGAAAAGTAATTGCGCTCTTTTGATTCAATAAATCTTACCAATACAAAGCCTACATATTTTTCATTTTGCTTAATAACATATGGAAATCGATAATTTACTTCTCTCCAATAGTCTTCTAAATGTGGGTATGTCCCATATAATCCATCTTCTTCGACATCGCATTTTACAAATTCAGAAAAATCATAAATATAGAATTGCATTAGATTTTTTATAACATCTTTGTACTCTTCTGTAGCGTTTATTATTTCATAATTCATATATAGTGATCACCTTTATTCTTTAATTTATATGTTATTTCAGATAACGTTCATGTATTCACGAACTTGCGCAGCAAGTTGTCACTGAATCTGCTACCTCTGCCAAAAACATCAAGTGACCAAGGCGAAGCCGACGCGTGAATACTGTGTTATCTGATGCCCATGACTTCTTGCTTCACATTCGAAATATGTAAATGCTTCTATAATGAATTATTTCATTTTTTGTTATAGGATATTTCATATTTAATTTGCACGGTATGATAAATAAGGATCGCTTGATTCTATTTTTTTGATTTTCCATTCACCATTTTCAATTGAGAAATATAGGATTTCACTTATATCAGTTAATTCACTATTTTTGTACATCACTGAAATGACAGTATCCAAAAATGGTGTTTTTTCATTTTTTTCAAATGAAACATCGTTAATAGTTATTGCTTCGCGCCAATTAATACGATAGTTTGAGTTTACCTCAAGTTCATTCAATGTATTGATCTTTACTTCGCGTTCAATATTATTCTCTTTGATATCCAGATAATTCAATGCTTTTGAATAATTCAAGTGCATAACATTTTGATAATATTCATTCGTTATTATAACTATCTGTTCTTTATCCTTATCAGAAAATTTAAAGGATTCTTCTCTTGAACATGCAACAATTAAACAAAAACAGACAATTAGTATAAATGATTTTATGAATTTCATGTACTTCTCCCCTCTTCTAGTACAAGTATCTTTAACAAGATCATTAATAGTTTTCGTGGGTTTCAGATAACGTTCTTGTATCTACGAACCCTCACTGCCTTAAGGGACGAAGTCACGGCCGCAATGCGATTAGGGAGTGTAGGGTTGTCTGCTGAATCCGCTTCTTCGGAATCCCCTCTTGCAGAGCAGACCAAGGCCATTAGGCCGCAGCGTAGATACGGTGTTAGGTGATGTCGCTGGCTTCCTGAATTATCCTGAAAAGTTTCAAGGCTTTGTGTAAAAATTTAAAATTTCTATTGATTTATAACATATTTATATACTCCACATAGACTGATATCTTCCGATACTAATCCCAGTAAAGTTGCTATAAACATCCCGTGACAAACTACAATAACTTTTGAATTATTTACATATTTATTAAGTATGTTACTGGTTCTATTGAATAAGCTTTCTTTGGTCTCCCATAACTTGGTTTCTCCTGGAGGAAAGCAACCATTATGATCCATATAGTCATTCCATAAATCCTTTATTTCGTGAACCGTTGAAGCTTGCCAATTATCTGGGGTCCACTCATGTAAGTCAAATTCTACTTGCAATGGTCTTCCTATATTTCTATTCATAATAGCTGCGGTTTGTAATGATCTTGTATACGGTGATGAAATTATCAATTCACATTCTTCTAAATAGGGGTTGTTTCCAATTACCTGTTCTGCTTGTATAACTCCGTTCGAAGTTAAGGGAACATAGTCTCTCATTGCCCCTCTTAAATTCCGTTCTTCTTTAAATTTCCAATCGGGTTCCCCGTGTCTTACTAAGTAAAAAATAGTCATTTATAAACCTCCAAGAGTAGCTTTCGAAAAATGATTTCTTTCTTTTTATTGTTTCAGCGATTTCACCTAACGTTCTTGCATTAACGAACCTGCGCAAAGCAGGTTGTCACATGAATTTTCTTCACTGCCGAAAGCTTCACCAGTGACCAAGTAGCGCATGCGAAGATGCGTTAATGCTGTGTTAGCTATAGTCCCAGCATCTTTGAGTTACTTTCGAGGTTGTATTGTACTTGTTTTTATAAATTTATTTGGAATTAATAACCCAGAACCTTGCCTAACAACCTGAACAAGTGGTGCATGGTGTTGATTGACATATTCATTGATATTAAGATAGGAATTTACGTAAGCTTGCGTACACTCTCGGCCATTACTACAATCGTAACCAAATCCTATTCCTGGTCCTTTGCTTTCTTCTATCATTTTACAATCAAGAATATGAGAGTAATCAGCAATATATATTTTAAATTGAGATATTGGAACAGAAACCTCGAGTAAAATATCTCCAATATGTTTATTTGTAAGTTCAATACCTAAATTATTAAAATACACACTTGTTGTTAACCAACTAGGCAATGGTTCAACGAAGCCCTCAACCAGATAACATCCCTTTAATTCTTCAGGGGGAGTCGGGCATGCGACTTCTCTATAAGCCCACAATCCTTCGGTCATTATATCTTTGATCTTATCCTCGTGGGTGAAATGATAAAAAGTGAAATACTTATCTGAACTTATATTAACTTTTGCTTTATCAGTAATAAAATGAAGTTCTTTTAACGACTTTTTTCTGTTATCTAAGAAGGTTTGACCCAATCTCAAACGCTTTCCTCCTTTTTTGTGGGATTTCAGCTAACGTTCAGGTATTCACGAACTTCCGCAGGAAGTTGTCACTCAATCTACTACTTCTGTCAAAAACATCAAAGTGACCAAGGCGCAGCCGTAGCGTGAATACGGTGTTATCCGATGCATCTGACTTCATCGATTCATCTTTCTTACCAAGTGTTTACTGCTTCTTTTCTAAATTTTTCTATGCTTTAGCTTTATGGTTCTTAACTGAATGTTGCCACGCTTACTTAAAATGTTTTTAATGTCTCATTGCCCTTAATTATTTTATTGATTAATCGGCCTTATTCTTTAACTATGGTTTTAATTGCGTTTTGATATGATTTTTCTTTTTTACAACTATTCTAGGAGTTGGATCACCAACTGGTGCATCTATTGATGATCGTGTGTAAAGTATTTTATGATGGTTTAGGTTGTGGATTCTAAGAGGTGTTGTTCTAACATCTATTCTATCAAATTATTTCGTTTGTGTTTCAGGTATTCAAGTTTATTCGGTTTTAACCATTCCAGATGTTTCGGATAACGTTCAGGTATTCACGAACTTGCGCAGCAAGTTGTCACTGAATCTACTACCCTGTCAAAAGCATCAAAGTCACCAAGGCATAGCGCCGCGTGAATACTGTGTTATAAGATGCCGAGGACCTCAGAGCATTACAATTAAAACTATTATTTAATTTATTATGGGTTCAATTTGTTTTAATTTAGGTTTCCCCCAACGGGTTTCTTTGTACTTAATAAAATACTCTTTATCTTCTTCGATTAAATTCTGTAAACTAGAATGTATCTTTATTGTTGTCAATTCTTCTTTGAACATTTCAATGACAATTTCATTTGACCTTACTTCCTTAATTAATACTTTTCCACTTGTATGTGTTGTATTTGAACTCCATACGAGTACAGCAAAAACCAATAATGTTATTAGTATCTTTAAGATTGTTTTTTTCAAGTATGTTCTATCCTTTCCCTTTTTTCGTCGGTTTCTTATAACGTTCAGGTATTCACGAACTTCCGCAGGAAGTTGTCACTGAATCTACTACTTCTGCCCAAAGCATCAAGTGACCAAGGCGCAGCCGTTGCGTGAATACTCTGTTAGAGGATGTTGATGCCTTCAATGAATTACTGAAAAAGGTTTTGTTGAATTTCTAAGAATTTTTTATAGTTTACATGACTCAAGCAATAAGTTAATAGACTTTCATCAAATCCTTCCTTTACAAATATTTTTGTTATCTCTGCTATTCTATTTTCTTTCCCTCTTGAAAAATTAGTTTGAAGCTGTACTTCTAAAGGAACTACCGGTACAGTATTCCCATCTATATTCACTAATTTTATTAAACTACTAATTTCGGGACCATTCTCCCAAATACCATTGCCTGGAGTGTAACTTATTACATCATGTTGTACTGCATGTGCGATATCAATTTTCATATTATTCATATAGACTCTGCCAAATGTCCAATTAGAATTGCCAATTTGAAAAGTAACTACTGGTTGTTTGTTGCATGAAAGCCAATTGTCGTTCATAGTTCTGATCGTTGAGTCTTCTGGAAGAAAATCTTTAAGACAATTCACTGTCTTTTCAACATCTGATTTTTTTGATACCCAAATGTCTATATCTCCAGGTATTATATCGGCACCTTGAATAACAGTAGCCATCGAACCTACAACAGCCCATTTTAGTTCGGGAATATTACTAAGTTTTTTATTTATATCGTATAGTGCATCAAAGATATTCATAGTAATTCCTTTCTAGGTTAAATAAATTTGCATCAATTTCATATACCGTTCAGGTATTCACGAACCTTGCTTATGCAAGGTTGTCACTGAATTTACTACACTGCCAAGAGCATCATAGTGACCAAGGCGTAGCCGCCGCGTGAATACTGCGTTATGTGAAGTGCTCCAAAGTTACTTATAAATATATTTTTTCTCCTGTAGGAAGTACTCTTATATATACTTCTTTCTCTTCCATTTCTGGTGTCAAAATAATTTCCTTGTTCGTTAACTCAGATATCCTTTCCATAAACTCAACTATTGTATCAAATTCTTCATGACTGTTAATTGCATTCGGAGTAATATCAAATTCGATGTCGTTAGTTTCATAGAAATAACCTAAAATATAAATTCCTTTATAGTCTATTTGAATATATATTGAAAAATCTTTTTTGAGATCTATTATTTCCTTTGTACTTAGTTGCTCTCTAACTTCTTCTCCATCTCTTAAAATGGAGAATGAAAAATCATGATTTGATGTAAAATAATTCATTAATATATCCCCATCATTATGATGCGAATGTAGTACATAAATATCTCGAAGGCTTCCATCTTTATAAAAATATTTTTTTAATAATTCATCTTTCACATTTTTGCTCCTTTCACTTCACATTTCACATGACGTTCTTGTATTCACGAACTTCCGTAGGAAGTTGTCACATGAATCTACTACTCTGTCAAAAGCATCATAGTGACCAAGGCGGAGCCGATGCTTGAATACTGTGTTAGGCGAAGTCATTACCATCTATGATCAAATTTGCATAGTTATTCCAATCTTTTTCATCTGTATTAATTTCTAGTATTGGCACTTTTGAAAGTTTTGCTTGTTGTCTTAATACATTTTGTACATCTAATAATTCTTTTATGGATGATTTAACTTCTTTATCCGTTTTATTTATCCATTCATCAGGTTGTCGGCTTTTAATTCGTTCTTCAGCGACCTTTGGTGAAATCGTGAGTAATATACACTTCGCACCTAAAGATACAAGCTGTTCTTCAATATTTTTTATTTCATTGTCATCCGCATTAGGAAAAGAAACTCTGTGATTTAAGTGAAACCGTTCTAGGACAAAAAATAGTCCTCTGGCTCTTCTGGATGCTGGGCCTAGGTCAATTGCCCAATCATTAAGTTTCTTTAGCATTCCTACTCGTTCACTAAGTAGTTTCAAATGCTCTTCTTGATTTAATCTCACATATTCCCCATGATTATTATGTAATATTTGAGAATAGTGTTCTCCTAGTATAACTACACTTCGTTCCGCATTTTCATCTTGACCTTGATATTGTTTAATTGCTTTTAATAAAGAGGTTTTCCCAGCATTTGAATATCCCTCAAGAATAATTCCTCTAATATGCATTTTATTCTCCTTAGTAATGATTTCGCCTAACGTTCAGGTATTCACGAACTTCCGCAGGAAGTTGTCAGACAGCGATCACATCTGGAATTTCCTCTGCTGATCAAGGCGAAGCCGCTGCGTGAATACTGTGTTAGGTGAAGTACGTGCCATCTTCGGTATACTACAGAATTAATTCTTAAGTTCTCGTTTGTTATGATTCAATGTGCTTATAAGCTAAGGGAAGTAAATCACTGATTGTTACCTTTACCATATTTAAGTTTTCATCATTTAAAATGACTTTAATATCTGAACTGTATTCTAAAAGCATTTGACGGCAGTTGCCACAAGGAGGCAATAAATGATTTGGTGCATCCTTTAAAACAGCTACTATAGTATCAAATTCTTTTTCTCCAGCTGATCTTGCCGTTCCCATAGAAATAAATTCTGCACATGATCCATGAATTCCATAACAATTAATCCCTGTATAAATCTTTCCATTTTTACATCGAATCGCTGAACCAACTGTGTGATTGTAATTTATATTGTCATAATTTCTTCCGATTACTTCTAAGGCTACTTGTATTAATTCATTATCATGTTCTGTAATCTCATAATATTTCATTATCAAACCTCATTTCATTAGATAATTAATCAAAAAATGTATCATTCATCTTTGGTCTACAAACAACTTAGATCTATGCAAGTATTTCACCTAACATTTGTCATTCCTGACATTGATTTCCCTTAGATAGCTCTTATCTTAGGGAAATCAATGTGTCGCTTGAATCCTTCTTTCTCGAAATGCCTCCGGCGACCAAGGGGCGAATGCCCCGCAGTAGGAATGCGATGTTAGATGATGTCCCCGGCTTCAATGAATTTCAAGCCTAGGATCTTATATATATTTTGGTTGTCCTAGCCACACTTCTGTAGCGTACATTACTGTAATTACACCATCTCTTGCCAAATCATTGAATCGTTGTTTATGTGCTTCTTGAAATGTTACGAACCATTCCTCTCTCTCATCAGGTGATTCCATGCTAGAGATAACTGCTCCCCAATATTCATCCCATGTCTCACTATGCTCTTGTTTAAACAAATATCTATTTGGTGTTGAGTCTCCAAAGAAATATTGAACTGGTTTTATGTGCCTAGACTCAGTCAATCGCTTAACATATTGTTCATCGTTACATACTCGCAATGTATTCCTAAAAAAATTTGAGTCATCATAATATGAAAAAACAGCTAACATTCCATTAGGTTTAAGTATCCTTTTAAATTCTTTAATTGTACTTTCTGGTTGAAATCTATGATAAGCATTGGCTGCTACAACTAGATCTATAGAATATGCAAGCAGATTTGTATTCTCAGCTAATCCATCATGGAATTCTACATCCTCTCTTTCCCCAATCAGTTCCTTTGCAAGTTCACGCATTTCAAAATCAGGTTCTATTACAAATACCTTCTTTACATTACCAACAAAATGTTTTGTCAAAAGTCCAGTTCCTGCACCAATATCGGCAACTACACCTTGACTTACATTCGCTATATCAATAACATATTTACTCGCTTCTGTTGAAAAGGGTAATCGATACTTAGCATATTGCATGGCTTTATCACGAGTCATTCTATTCATTATTTAAGCTCCTTTGTATGGACTTAATATTATAGATTTCATGATTTACGGGGATTTCACCTAACGTTCAGGTATTCACGAAATTCCGTAGGAAGTTGTCAGACAGCGATCACATCCTGAATTGCCGCTGCGTGAATACTATGTTAGATGAAGTACCTTACTTCTTCGCATCAACAAAAAAAATGTCGTTCCCAGTTTTTCCAATCCTCTTTTATTTTGTTTATTAGCAATACTCCTCCGAATGTTATTGAACCTTCATGAGAGCAATAGATTATCCATTCCATATTCGAATCAAACCAATAACCTTCTCCTAATCCTTCATAAGAGGGTTCAAAAGTTTCGTTCTTTACAATATATCCTTTGTATTTTAGTTCTCTGATCTCGATTATTTCTTTTATTTCTCTTAAAATTATTCGTAAATTATTGAATCCAAATTCCTTTTCAAATGCTTCCGAGTCAAATGCGATAATTGGCCGAGCAGTTGTATCATATAACGGAAACCAATAATGGTTTGAAATATCCCACCTCTTAGTGAGTCTATCAAATATGTCATCAATTTCTTCTCTACTCAATTCTCTTGAGTAGTATATTTTATTCATGTTTTCATCGCCTTTCAAGGTATTTCATCTAACATTCAGGTATTCACGAACTTGTGCAGGAAGTTGTCACTGAATTAACTACTCTGTCAAAAGCATCAAAGTGACCAAGGCATAGCCGCCGCGTGAATACTGTGTTATAAGATGTCGAGGACCTCAGAGCATTACAATTAAAACTATTTTTAATTTATTATTGGTTCAATATGTTTTAATTTAGGTTTCCCCAAACGGGTTTCTTTGTACTTAATAAAATACTCTTTATCTTCTTCGATTAAATTCTGTAAACTAGAATGTATCTTTATTGTTGTCAATTCTTCTTTGAACATTTCAATGACAATTTCATTTGACCTTACTTCCTTAATTAATACTTTTCCACTTGTATGTGTTGTATTTGAACTACATACGAGTACACCAAAAACCAATAATGTTATTAGTATCTTTAAGATTGTTTTTTTCAAGTATGTTCTATCCTTTCCCTTTTTTCGTCGGTTTCTTATAACGTTCAGGTATTCACGAACTTGCGCAGCAAGTTGTCACATGAATCTGCTACTCTGCCAAAAGCATCCTAGTGACCAAGGCGCAGCAGCCGCGAGAATACGGTGTTAGCTGAAGTCCTCTGCTTCTTGACTGTCTACAAATTTCTTTGCCTCTATTATTATTTGCCCCCTTAATTCTGTTTCATTAGGTTTATAGTATTCATCATCATAAATAATTCGATCAATATCATCATCTAAGTTTAGCCATACTGACAAATCATGTGGATAATCTAATTCAACAGTAATTCTAAATATGTCCTTAACTATATCAAATTCGTTTCGTTTATTATTAATTATTTCTTTACATAAAGAGTAAATATTTGCTCTCGCACATTCTTCAAACACTGGAAATCCTATGCCAAGTTCAGTTAATGCTTTATTTACATATTCGTCAAAAAGAAAAATACTCTCATTATCATCCATAGATAAGATTTTATATAAAGATTTTGATTCATTATCAGCATCTACTAATATATAAGACCACTTCAAATAATCTCTTGTAGTTATCGTATTATTAATAATTTTATAAAATAGTAGATTTGTTTCTAGATCGATTAGCTTCATTTTTTTATACTCCTCAAGCATTTTGAGGATTTCAGCTAACGTTCTTGCATTAACGAACCTGCCTTTAGCAGGTTGTCACATGAATAGCTTCTCTGCCGAAAGCATTCCAGTGACCGAGGAGCGCATGCGACGTAGCGCTAATGCTGTGTTATGTGATGTCATCGCCTTCTTCGTGTTACCTAAATTTTTCGTTCAACACTATATAAAGATTGTTTTGCATTGAATCTGTAGAGATTAGTTTCTAATTTCATTCCCACTCTTTCTAAAAGTCTACAAGACGATCTATTTGCTGTTTGTGTTTCAGCCACTAATCTTATAAGTCCCAATTCGTCAAATGAATAGTCAATTATTTTTATGAGCACTTCTGTAGAATATCCTGAGCCCCACCATTTTGGTAGAATTTGATAAGATACTTCGATATTCTCTCCATCATGATACTTATCCAATGTCACGAGACCTATAAATTCACTATTATTTATTGATCTTATTACCCAATAGTAAGCATTACTCGAATTTTCTAATACTTCTTCGAACTTACTCCTTAATAAAATCTCATCATCAGATGCTCCTCCGAGATACTTTCTGACTTGATGATTGGTATATAATTTTTTCAAATCATTATAGTCACTATCTTGCATTATGAGTAATCTACATCTATTTGTTTCTATCATGACATTCTCCCATGAAATGAATTTGCGATGATTTCACATAACGTTCAGGTATTCACGAACTTGCGCAGTAAGTTGTCACTGAAACTACTACTTCTGCCAATAACATCAAAGTGACCAAGGCGTAG
>NZ_JBXCIX010000011.1:0-61234 GCF_056786375.1 Paenibacillus sp. Y930
TTGGACCGCAGGGTCCTGGGAGAGTAGGACGTCGCCAAGCACGGATGAGTCTACTGCATACGCAGTAGGCTTTTTTGTTGTTTTCTAACGGGTGATTACGAGGGATCGCTGTAGAGTGAAGAACATTGTCTAAACAATGACAGATAGAGGCAAGTTCAAAAGAAAATGAAGTAGTTTGGCTTAATGTTATTCATTTTCTCGCCCTTTAAGCCGTTAATAAGGTATAGACTATTATTATAAGTCAGAAAGGATAGGATATTGTGAAAGTGCTTGATCGTTGGAACGTATTATTAGGACAGGGGTATAGATGGTTAGCTATTGCACTCGTGATCACGCTTATAACAACTTCTATGACAGGAATTGCATATGCGGCAGAGGATAAGGTAATAGGAATTGAATTCGATTATGAATCTTCCGATTACAATAGTAATACTTCAGCTCTTGAATTATTTGTAGAAGATGACAAGGTGAATTTAGATGTACTAGCTGAGATGTCAGAATCAACATCGAAGAAGGATGTTACATCAGCCGTGACATGGAAGTCTTCAAATACGGCCTATGTAAAAGTTGAAAAAGGCGTTCTTACCGCTGTTGGTAAAGGAACTGCTACAATAAGTGCTACATATAAGGATTATAAAATTTCGATAAAAGCAACTTCAGACTATATTTACGATAGTATAACTCTAATGGAAAATAACGTGGCTGCTCCCGCAAAAACCGAAATTGAGATTGGTGAAGAACTAGTATACACACTTGATGGTTCCAAAGATTCCGTCGTGGAGGATATTACTTCAGAGGCGACATGGACATCCTCCAATTCTTCAATTGCTAAAGTGGAAGAAGGTACAATTACACTCCTAGCAACGGGTACAGTTACTATTACTGCGAAATTAAAAGGAAAAACAGATTCAATCAATATCGTTGTAACTTCACCATATAAATCAATTTCAATCTCCCCTGAAAAGCTAATTGAGCTTGAGATTGGTACGGATGATAAAGAACTGCAAGCTACTGCTCAACCTAAAGCTGGAGGGCTGTCTGAGGTTGTTACGGATGTTGCAGAATGGACAAGCGCTAATTCCGAGATTGCTTCCGTTGAGAAGGGCATTGTAAAACCTATAAGTCCTGGTCAGACAACGATCAGTGTCTCATACAAGGGAGTAAAGACATCAATCGATGTTATTGTACGTACTGCATACCAATCGATTAGATTATCACCAGAGACAGAATACCATATGCTTTTGCAGGACAAACCTTTACAAATTGAAGCTGAAGTATTGAATAATTTCAATGTTTCATATAATGCTACTAAATTAGCTGATTGGACTACATCTAATGCGGTCGTTGCTACGGTGTCAGATGGTCTTGTAACGCCAAAAGCTATTGGAACAACAAAAATTACGGCATCCTATAAAGGGGTAAGCCGCAGTATTAATGTTACAGTTTATCCAAGTATCACTGAACTAAGCTTAGAAAGTGAAACGCTTGATGGCTTTGTTAATAGCAGTGGTCAGCTGCCAGCTGTAACAGGTAAATTGTTCGACGGCTCAGTAGTTGATGTATCTAAGCTTGTGCAATGGTCTTCTAAGGATCAGAAAGTCGCTATCATTGAAGACGGAAAGTGGAGTGCTAAGACTTTAGGAGAAACTATTCTTACAGCTAAGATAGGTAACTATGAAGTTGATGTGAAGTTACTTGTCCATGCTAAACCACTCAAATTAGTTATTGACACTAAAGAATTAAATATTATTCTTGGGAAAGAATCTGCTTATCCATCTGTCATTGTTATTAATGAAGATGGGGAGGAAGAGGATGTTTCCAAAAGAGTGAAATGGAAAACTTCATCTGATAATCTTATATTAAAAGCAGATACAATTAAAGGATTGGAAGTATCACTTGTTACGTTAACAGCTACCTATCTGAATAAATCAACATCTTTGAAAGTACGAATTGATGAGGAAATTGTAAAACTTGTTGCTGAGCCTGAATCTTTAGAACTTAATCCAAATAAGTCAAAATCAATTAAAGTAAGAGGCTATTATAAGGACGGTAGATCGGTACTGCTTAGCTCTAAAATAAACTGGACGGTATCGCCAGCAACACTTGCATCAGTTAAAGGTTCAACGATTAAAGCATTAAAGGTCGGAACAGGTATAGTGTCAGGATCTTATCAAGGGCTAACAATCAATGTTCCAATTAATGTTACACCAAAGCTAAAATCATTAACTCTTTCAGACAGATCGGCTAAGCTAGCTCCAGGTGGAACGTTCACGGTTAAGCTTACGGCCAACTACACTACTGGAAACCCGGTAGAAGCGACAGAAGCTGCTATATGGACATCGTCAAAGGCTAGTGTTGCCACTGTTAAAAATGGTAAAATAACAGCGATCGCTAAAGGCTCGGCTACCATTAAAGCCACCTTTGGAGGCAAAAGCATAACGATACGTGTTATCGTAAAATAGCAAACAACAAAACATCCTTAGCCTTTGGCTAAGGATGTTTTGTTGTTACTAAGAAAATATGCCGCATGATTTGAATGATTTTGAGCTCCCTACGTAGAAATACTTATCATGATAATGGGTGAAGATTAAGGTTGAAAGTAGTTCACTTCTTTGTTTTGTATACGGAGAATACCTGTTTGTTTCTTTTTATTGAGCTTACGTAATCGAATGTTAAGCAGTAGTCGCGGCATGAGCAACCAAATATGCCATGTCATTAGGCTACTCATAATAGATGGATGAAGCCAAGGATACAATATCCCGATAATAATAATACCGAGCCAAAATAAATGATTATGAACTTTACGGAATACTGTGAAGCTAATATCATTAGCAGGCATAAATCCAGTCCACGGCGGAATAATCGTCCATTTCCATTGGCGATCGGCAGCTTCATTAACTTGTATAAACGTTATTAAAATAATGATGATATGTAGTATTTGAACAGCAGCAAACCCAATTAGCCATGCAAATAACCCATACATATTATAATAAAGCATTTGAAACCCTAAAAGTAATAGTACACATAGTATATAACTGAGGAGCATTTCAGGACGTATACAAATTTTCAGAACATGTTTATACTGGTAAATGGTTGCTGTAGGGTGATCAGTTAACGATTGCTTCATACTTATATCCCTTCTTCAAACATGGTGATACTATATATATCGGTTATTTTCCAATCTATGTTTATAAGAGATATTTATGTTAGGTAGGGTTAAGCGATATATTGAAAATAGCGATGTATATTTTCATAGAATATAAGACATACTATTAGTATAAGTTCAAACAGCTATTAGAAAAAAGATAGAATGACAAGGTGGCTATACTATGAACACAATAACAGAACACAACTGTACGATATGCGGTTTACAACGAGAAGAAGGTATTCGTATCGTTTCCAGCTTTATTTGTTCGAGCTGCGAATATGAAATGGTAACTACAGATGTGATGGATGAAAAGTATCCTTTTTTCATAACTAAAATGAAGCATATATTTTTCAAGAAAAACGCGTAACGACTACCAATGGGTGGTCGTTTTTTGTTTGCTAGTATACAGAGATATGATACAGTTAATGCAAGCTATCGTAAGGAGTTGAAACATTTATGCAAAAGCATTGGCATGCGCCATTGTTAGAACATCTCATACAGTTTTCACAGCAAAAGCCGTTGTCTCTACATGTACCTGGTCATCGTCATGGCGAAGTATATAATCAACTAACAGAGCAACTACGACATACAGATTATGAAGAACTCATGCGATATATGGCTAAGCTTGGAGCGATTGATGTAACGGAATTATCCCATACCGATGATTTGCATGATCCCGAGACCATTATTAAGGACGCGCAAGCTGCTACAGCAAAGCTATACGGTGCCGAGCAAAGCTTTTTTCTAGTAGGTGGAAGTACGGCAGGTAATTTAGCGTTGATACTATCTCTTTGCGACACAAATGATTATATAATAGTGCAACGCAATGTCCATAAATCAATAATTAATGGCTGCAAATTAGCAGGAGCTAACGTTATATTTCTTAATCCAGCCAATGAGGCTACGACAAATTTACCTGTTATACCAAGTATTGATACGGTGCAGCAAGCATTAGTACAATACCCACAAGCGAAAGCTGTGTTTCTCACGAACCCTAATTATTATGGAATTAGTGCGGACTTAACAGAATATGTAACACTTATCCATGACTACCATATGCCACTAGTAGTAGACGAAGCACATGGCGCTCATTATGGAATAGCACCCTATGCGCCACATTCGGCGCTCGAGGCAGGTGCTGATGCCGTTGTACAGTCTATGCACAAGACGTTACCTGCCTTCACAATGGGGGCAGTATTGCATACACAAGGGCAGTATATATTGAAGATGAGGTTACAGCAGCAATTAAGCATCATTCAAAGTTCGAGTCCATCTTATGTTATTATGGCGTCGTTAGATGCAGCAAGAGCGACTTTGGAGTGTTATGGCTATGAATGGTTTCTTCAAACGTATACGATTGTGAATCGATTAACAGAGTGGCTACATAGTAAGCAATTATGTTTACGTGTAGAACAGTTAGATAGTAAGTTATTAGAATATAAGCAGGATCCATATCGAATGCTATTGTTTGATCAGTCTAATAAGGTGACGGGTCATCAACTGCAAAAAATGCTGGAATCTAAAATGCTCTGGGCTGAAATGGCTAATGAAAAATATGTAGTACTTGTATGGCATATGAATGCTACAGAACAACAGTATGAAATGGTGCAACGGGTGTTATTAGAAATTCATCAGCAGATTTCACTTATGGTCGCGTTACGTCATTCTGTTTCTACTATTAAAAATGCAACCGGAGTAACGATTAGCAATCCCGTTAAGCTGCAACGGTTTCCTAGCAATAGGAAGGTTGAAACGATCGCACTAATTGAGGCAAAAGGAAGACATAGTGCGGAAATGGTCATTCCATATCCACCAGGCATTCCTATTTTATTTGAAGAAGAGATTGTTCAAGCTGTTCATATTGATTATTTGCTGCAATTGATTCATTCAGGGGCAAGATTTCAAGGTTCAACTACAATATCTGAAGGAATGATTAAAGTATTTATTTAGGAAACGTATAATATAGACGGTTAGTCTGATACAATAATAAGTATATTTAGAATGAGAACGCTATTGGTAGAATAGGGGCTTGTACGTTGAATAAGGGACTATTTATTTCATTTGAAGGCGGCGAGGGTGCAGGTAAGTCCTCCGTTATTACATCGCTAACTACAGCGTTAATAGAGCAAGGACATAAAGTGATCGTAACGAGAGAACCAGGTGGCATTCCGATTGCAGAAAAAATTAGAGAAGTTATTCTCGACCTAGAACATACTGCAATGGATGCTCGCACTGAAGCTTTACTATATGCTGCAGCTAGACGCCAACATCTTGTAGAAAAAGTCATACCTGCTCTTGAAGAAGGATATATTGTAATATGTGATCGATTTATTGATAGTAGTCTAGCCTATCAAGGTGTAGCACGCGGACTAGGAATTGATGAAATATGGTCTATTAATCAATTTGCTATTGAGCATCTAATGCCACAATTAACGATCTATATGGATGTAACGCCAGAGGTAGGGCTAGCTAGAATTTCAGCGGCAGCAGGACGCGAAATTAATCGACTTGATTTGGAAAGCAAAAGCTTTCATGATAAGGTTAGGGCAGGATATTTGACTTTATGTGAACGCTACAGTAATCGTATGATTAAAGTGGACGCGAATGAGAGCCAACAAGATGTTTATCATAACATTTTTAATATTGTTAGCGCATTTATAGAAGAAAAATGATTAGGTATCGTCAAAATGTAACATATACACGTGATGTCTTATTCGTAAATAATGTGAATTGCGTTCAATCGCACAACCAAGATTTCAAATTCTATCATATAATAGGAGGAATTCTTATGAAATTGGTCATTGCAGTAATTCAGGATAAAGACAGTAATCGTTTATCGATTGCGTTAGTTCAAGAGGGCTTCCGCGCTACAAAGCTTGCAAGTACGGGTGGTTTTTTACGAGCTGGTAATACAACCTTTTTGATCGGTGTCGAGGATGAGCGTGTACATGAGGTTTTCCAAGTCATTAACAATAGTTGTAAAGTAAGAGATCAATTGGTTACGCCAGTTACACCAATGGGTGGGTCGACCGATTCTTATATTCCATTCCCTGTAGAGGTACAGGTAGGTGGCGCAACGGTATTTGTAGTTCCAGTAGAAAGATTTGAACATTTTTGAATGGAAGTGAGCATGAATGAGGGTAGACCAAAGCTTTAGACCACTTGGGCAAAGTCGCACAGCTAATGAAGGTGTTAATAAGCAAGTCCAGTCTAATCAGTTTTCTGAGATGTTAATGCAGAAAAATAGACAGCATACTGTTAGTGAAATGCAACAAATGATAAAAGGCATTCAAGAACAAGGTGATCGTCTGTCACGACATATGACTGTTCGCGAATTGAAAATTTATCGCCAAATGGTCAAACAGTTTTTAGAGGATACACTCAGAAAAGGCATTGGCTTGAAAGAAGTGCGAGGCTTTGATCGTCGAGGCCGTGTAAAGCGCTATAAGCTATTAGAAGAAGTGGATGAAAAGCTAGTATTATTGGCCGAAGAATTGTTAGCAACGGAAGAAGGCCGTATACAGCTACTTCATACACTAGGTGAAATTCGAGGCATACTTATTAATTATGTGTTTTGATGTAAGGAGCATTAAGATGATGACTGAGGATACGACAGAGCAACAATGGAGAGCACAGCGAATATTGAAAAATGCACTTAGAGACAATCGTATATCGCATGCCTATCTATTTGAAGGACCCTCAGGAACAGGGAAGTTAGCTGCAGCCAATGCTTTCGCAAAAGCAATATTTTGCTTGCACCCAATAGACGGTACAGCTTGTGGAGAGTGCCAACAATGTCGGAAATTCGAAAATGGTAATCAACAAGATATCAGGTACATCGCTCCTGAAGGGCAAAGTATAAAAATCGATCAAATCCGTCAATTACAGCGAGATATGTCATATCGTACAACATCGGCTGGGCAAATGATCTATATCGTAGAGCAAGCTGAAAAAATGACCGTTCAAGCGGCTAATAGCTTATTGAAGTTTCTTGAAGATCCTGTATCACCTGTCGTTGCCATACTAATTAGTCACAATGAACAGGCTTTACTGCCAACCATTAGATCAAGAACAATGCGCGTTCCATTTACCCCGCTTGCACCAGAGATTATGTTGCAATTACTTGTAGCAGAAGGGATCTCACCAACATTAGCTAGGACGGCTGTTCATCTTTCGTCTGGTATCGATGGGGCTCGAGAAATTCTTGAAAAGAATGGGTTTGCAGAAGTTAGAAGCCTAGTGATACAATTAGGAAAGGAAAGTATAATAAAATATACTACAGCAATGGTGACCGCCGGGCAAAAGCTATTCAAAACTGAATATGCGGAGCAAATATCACTTGTGCTACAGTTACTATTGTTATGGTATAAAGATATGACACAATTCCAAGCTGGGAGAAATGAGAACATTGTTTTCATTGATCAATTGGAGTGGATCAGCGAGCATGCGTTTTCACGCTCATTCGCTAACTGGGTTACATGTATGGAATATGTACTGGAAGCGGACAAGCGTATGAGAGCAAATGTAACGCCCCAACTTTCTTTTGAGCAACTTTTGGTTAAATTACAGGAGGGCTAATCCTTGTATAATGTTATAGGTGTTCGCTTTAAGAAAGCGGGCAAAATATACTACTTTGACCCTGTAGAGCATCCCGTAGAAAAGGATCAACATGTTATTGTTGAGACAGCCAGAGGAATTGAATACGGTAAAGTAGTTATTGGTCAAAAGCAAGTAGGAGAAGAGGATGTTGTACTACCTCTTAAGCGCGTCATTCGTATTGCAAATGACTCTGATGCACAAGTTGTTGATGAGAATCGCAATGCTGCAACAGGAGCCTTTACAACATGTATTGAGAAAATTCAACACCATCAATTGCGTATGAAGCTAGTGGACGTTGAATTTACTTTTGATCGCAATAAAATTATTTTTTACTTTACTGCTGAAGGAAGAGTCGATTTTCGTGAACTTGTGAAAGATTTAGCAAGTGTATTCCGCACTCGGATTGAGCTACGTCAAATCGGTGTACGAGATGAAGCGAAAATGCTAGGTGGAATTGGTCCTTGTGGTAGAGTATTATGTTGTTCATCTTGGTTGGGAGATTTTGAGCCTGTTTCTATAAAAATGGCTAAGGATCAAAATTTATCGTTAAATCCAACCAAAATATCAGGACTTTGTGGAAGATTAATGTGTTGCTTGAAATACGAGCATGATAATTATGAAAGTGTTCGTGAAGAGATGCCTACAATCGGTAAAATGGTTGTTACTTCTATGGGTGAGGGCAAAGTAACCGGAATTAATGCTTCGACAAAAACAGTATTTGTACAGTTATTTGATATACCAGGTAAGGCAAAAGAACTTTCTTTAGATGAAGTAGTAGTAAAATAGGCATAATGCCAATAGTAGCTTAGCATGTGACTCTGGGGTGGATACTTAGAGATGAAGGATATATTTATTCAAATGACTGAAATAGAAGAGCGAACAGGACAATTACATGTCGATCTTGCTTTGCTGAAACAGCAAGTAGTAGCGTTAATAGAAGATAATCAACGTCTATCTATTGAAAACGAGCAACTTAGACAAGTATTGAAGCGGGAGCATGATTCTGAGCGAGAAGTGGATACAAGTTCTTCTGTCCACGAGAAAACAAATCAGCATACGATGCAAACAGCGGATTCTTTAGAGCAATCTGCTGAACCAGGCGAAGGTCATGATAATTTGGCAAACTTATATCATGAAGGCTTCCATATTTGTAATGTATACTATGGACATCTTCGTACCGAAGGGGATTGTCTGTTCTGCCTGTCTTTCTTGAATAAGTGAGAACACATTGAGATATAAGGGCCGCCCAGATCTAATAAGGGCGGCTTTTTTTAGATGAAAGTTCAAAAAGCGGACTTTTATATAAATACAGTAATGTAAGGAGAGAGAATTGCTTGGTCACACACAATCCAGTAGAGCTATTTGAAGGCGAACGAATTGATGATTTATTAACGGAATCACAGTTGAAAATTATTCAAAGTAGAGAAGTGTTCAGCTTTTCATTAGATGCGGTCTTACTTGCTCGGTTTGCTCGCTTTCCGAAGAACGGTAGAGCAGCTGACTTCTGTTCAGGTAATGGTGTTATAGCGCTACTGAGTACCGATAAGACGGAGGCTCATATCGATGCGATAGAGATCCAACCGCGCGTAGCGGAGATCGCAAGACGTAATGTAGCGATGAATGGGCTAGAGGAGCGTATTACAATTATTGAAGCTGATTTGAAGGAATATGCCCAGGCAGCGGAAAATGGTATATACGATGTTATAACGGTTAATCCTCCCTATATGAAGTCTGCTGCTGGTGATATGAATATTAATGAACATTATGCGATTGCTCGCCATGAAATTTATTGTAATGTCGAAGATATAGCTAAAGCTTCATGTAAATTACTTCGTCCAGGTGGAAAGTTATTTATGGTTCATCGACCATCGCGTCTAGTCGATATCACAGAGGCATTACGCAAATGGAAAATTGAACCTAAAGTTATTCAGTTTGTACATTCTCATATCGATTCGGAAGCTAATATGGTATTAATTGAAGCAACGCGTGATGGGAAGCCTGATATTAGAGTACTACCACCACAAATTGTATATAATGAAGCGGGAGAACAAGTGATATGAACATTCAGAAGAGCTTTATAGGGGCTTCACAGGAGCAACAAGTGGGTAAGCTGTATTTAGTTGCTACACCGATTGGTAATCTTGAAGACATGACGATGAGAGCGATTCGTACATTACAGGAAGTTGATCTTATTGCTGCAGAGGATACAAGACAAACGAGAAAGCTATTAACGCATTTTGAAATCAAAACAAAATGTGTTAGCTATCATGAACATAATAAGGAAGCTAGTGGACCTGAGTTGATTAAGCTTCTATTAGAAGGAAATAATATTGCACTTGTAAGTGACGCAGGGATGCCGGCGATTTCTGATCCAGGAGTAGATATTGTAAGAGATGCAATCACTAGCGATATTTCAGTTATTCCGATACCAGGAGCAAATGCAGCCTTATCTGCACTTATTATGTCAGGCTTGCCAACGGATCGATTTTCATTTATTGGTTTTTTACCCCGTGATAAAAAAACGATTATACAACTCCTTGATAAATATTCATCTTATACAGAGACACTGATTCTTTATGAATCTCCACATCGAATTCGCAAAACCTTAGCTATATTATTAGAAGTTTGGGGTAATCGTAAAGTTGCCATCGTAAGGGAGTTAACGAAGCGTCATGAGGAAGCTTTGCGAGGAACGTTGACGGAATGTATAGACTGGTTTGAAGAACATCAACCAATGGGGGAATTTTGTATCCTTATTGAAGGTTTGGATCAAGAAGGAATCAAGCAGCTAGAAGAAGCAGCTAATGAATGGTGGCAGAGATTGACTCTTGAAGAGCATGTAGAGCATTATGAAGCAACGATGTCTAGGAAGGATGCAATGAAGCAAGTAGCGGGGGATCGTGGGGTGTCCAAGCGTGACATATACAACGAAGTCAATAGATGAGATGAAGTTCAAAAAGTGGGCTTTGATAACGAAGTGATGCTAACGTAGCGTATTCGACATCGCATCTGAAACGAACTTGGAAAGTACGGTTCGCGTGTACCAATAACGTACACTTGCGCTTCCGCCTTTCTCAAGTAGCGTTTCACCTGCTCGATTCTGAAAGCCCACTTTTTGAACCTCGATTGGAAGATGAAGTTCAAAACTTGCTAGAGACTTGTGTACGTATGACGTACACGGTCGCTTACTTTAATCGAGACAAAAAAAGACCTTCCTGGCAGAAAACATCCAGGAAGGCATCAAGGAGTATTTAAAAGGTTAGAATTAACATATCAATAAATACATTATACATCATTTTTCTTATTTTGTCACAGGTTCAGGCATTTCTGATAAACAGCTATGGCAAATAATTTTTCCTTTGAAGTAAGAAACGTTTTCTGCGTTACCACAGAAGATACATGCAGGCTCGTATTTTTTCAACATAATACGTTCACCGTCTACATAAATTTCAAGAGCATCTTTCTCTCCGATACCTAATGTACGTCTTAATTCGATAGGGATAACGACACGACCTAATTCATCTACTTTACGTACAATACCTGTTGATTTCATCATAATAATTCCATCCTCTCGCAAGTTAACAATGCCATCTTTCGACAATGTTCGTGTTATTTACATTAATAATACCAACAATTACCATACCAGTCAATATTATTTTTGTGTGGAAGAGCTTATACAATAGACTTTACATTATAAAGATGGTAATTTACTTTGTAATAGAATACAACATTTTCGACAATTTGGAAACTATTAAACGACATTGTTCGACAAAAAAAACGACATGTGTCTAAAAAATGAACAAAAGGAGGTAGTTAGAGATGTCAATGCTGGGTGAAGAGAAAGTATTTAAGGATCCGATACATAATTATGTGTATGTACAAGATGAACTCATTTGGAATTTAATTAATACATCGGAGTTTCAACGATTGAGAAGAATTAGACAACTTGGCACGACATATTTAACATTTCATGGAGCTGAACATAGCCGATTTTCACATTCATTAGGTGTATATGAAATTACAAGAAAGATAATTTCGCAATTTGAACGATATAATTATCCTGACTGGCCGAAAGAAGAGCGATTAATAGCTCTATGTGCAGCGTTGCTTCACGATGTTGGTCATGCTCCATTCTCTCATTCTATTGAAGAAATATTTGAAACAGATCATGAAGAGTGGACAATAGAAATATTACTAGGCGATACGGAAATTAATAAAGTGTTAAAGAGCAGTTCAGAGCTGTTGCCACAGAAGGTAGCTCAAGTGATTAAGAAGACATATCCCCAATCTATCGTTGTCAGTTTGATCTCAAGTCAATTGGATGCAGATCGCATGGATTACTTACTAAGAGATGCATATTTTACCGGAACGAATTACGGAAACTTTGACTTAGAGCGAATTTTAAGAGTATTACGTCCGCATGAGGGAAGTATAGTTGTAAAGGAAAGTGGCATGCATGCGGTTGAGCATTATTTGATGTCGAGATATCAGATGTATTGGCAAGTTTATTTCCATCCGGTCACTCGCAGTTCAGAAATAATTCTGCGACAAATTTTCAAGCGTGCCAAACAATTATTTGAGAAAAAGTATACATTTAAATGGATGGATTCAGCAATTCTCTCTTTAATAGAAGAAACACTAAATTTAGAGACATATTTACGACTAGATGAGTCACTAATGCAGTATACTTTTTCATGCTGGATGAACGAAGAAGATTCGATTTTATCGGGGTTGTGCGAACGCTTTCTCAATCGAAAACTGTACAAGTATATAACGATTGAGAAATTAAGCGAAGAATGGCTGGAAGAACTAAAAAATGTATTTGTTTCCATTGGATTGCATCCAGAATATGATCTGGAAATTGACTATCCATATGATCGACCATATGATATATATCGACCTGAGCAAGGTGGAAATGGAAGTAAGGAAAAAGCGCCAATTATGCTACTGAATCAAAATGGAAGTTTGTCTGAAATTGCGTCTAAATCTGATATTGTTGCATCAATTAGCGGATTACATGAAGGTAAAGTTCATCTTTATTATCCAGAAGAATTACTAATTAGACATATTGACCAATTAAACGATAACATCCTACAAATTTTCAATCTAACTAAAGAGGAGTATTGAACAACATGCCTGTATTATTCGACACACACGCTCATCTAGATTCGCCTCAATTCGATGAAGATCGCGCGGAGATGATTGCTAGAGCAAGAGAAGCTGGCGTAGAGCTTATAGTAAATGTTGGTTTTGATCGCAAAACAATTCCAACGACAATTTCTTTAGCAGAAGAGTACGATTTTATCTATGCTGCGGTTGGCTGGCATCCTGTAGAAAGTATACATATGCAAGCGGGAGATCTTGAATGGATTGAGGAATTATGTCAACATCCTAAGGTGGTAGCGATTGGTGAAATTGGTCTTGATTATCATTGGGATACATCTCCTAAAGAGGTACAGCATGAGGTGTTTCGCAAGCAGATTAGATTAGCCAAAAAAGTTAATAAACCGATCATTATCCATAATCGTGATGCCCATGAAGATGTGATTCGAATATTGAAAGAAGAAGATGCCTCAGAAGTAGGAGGAATTATGCATTGTTATTCAGGAAGTTGGGAAAGTGCAAAGCAATGTCTAGATATGAATTTCTATATATCATTCGGAGGACCGGTCACATTCAAAAATGCTAGAGTCCCAAAAGAGGTGCTTGCAAATGTTCCACTTGATCGATTATTAATTGAAACAGATTGCCCATATCTTGCTCCTCATCCGCATCGAGGGAAACGTAATGAAACCGCTTTTGTGTCTCTTATTGCGGAGACTGCCTCTCAAATTAAGGGGATTTCTGTAGAGGAATTGGCAGCTATTACGACTCAAAATGGAAAGAATTGTTTCCGAATTAAGTAGAATCGGTTGAAATCAGCAGGAAAACGGACATTTCATGGATTAAAACTAACCTTTGTAGCCGAAATCAATATAATATTCCGAAATAACCCTCAAATTTACGTGAAATCGCATTTTATCGCGTCTTTACAAGTAGTCTCTGAACAAGGTATGATTCATCTCAGAACTTTTAGATTCTGTATTGGATTTCCAATTTTCGCTATTAACGTTTCAATCGCATCATAAGTTGTCTCACTTTGTTATTTGATAACACTTATTATCATAACTTCAAAGTTGCTATCTATCGATTTTGCATAATTAAGAGATAGACGACATAGAGATAGAGATGTGGGAGGAATCAGAAGAACTGGAAGCGTGCAAAGCACGTCATATAAGTTATAGTCACGTCAGTTGTAACATGCGTAACACTTGGCGGCGGGGCTATGAAGGAGGACCGATGAAATGGGCAATATTCCAGCTAAGGACACCCATGGCAAACGATCATCCAGCATGACTTTCGCAATGCGATGGCAGCATGGAAACTTGCGTTTGATTATGTTAAGTATAATAATCTCACTCGCTATGACTTTCATGTTTTTGGTGTTGTTATACGGGGCGACGGAAAAAAACGTCTCCGTAGTAGTGAATGGACAAGAAACCATTGTAAAAACAAAACAATGGGTCCTGCAACGCCTACTGGATGAACAAGCTATTACTGTAGGACCACATGATAAAATTTCAGCATCACTCAATGCACCGATTAAAGATGGTGATGTCGTTGAAATTGATCATGCTATGCCAATTACGGTTATAGCCGACGGAAATACGTCAAAAGTATACACGACGGAGAAAACGGTGCAGGCAGCGATCGAAGATCTCGATATATCGATTGGCAGTCAAGATGAAATAGATCCTCCCCTTGCTTCGAGTATCGGGGAGAACGCAACCATCATGGTTGTTCGTGTAGAAACAAAAATCACGTCTAACGAAAAGACGGTACCATTCTCTATCGTGAAGAAGGAAGACACTAATTTGAATAAGGGCACAGAAAAGGTAGTGCAATCTGGCCAAGCAGGTGTTGTGGTTGAACAGTTAGAAGAAAGATATGAAGATGGTGTGTTCGTATCTCATTCGGTTCTAAGTGAAACTGTGAAGACAAATACGGTAGACCAGGTAGTCGCTGTGGGTGCAGCGAAACCTAAGTCAACAGTCACAACGTTATCAAACAGCAGTCCAGCTGTTGAAAAAGTAACGAAGGGTGACTACACTTTCAATGCGAAAAAAGTTTTAACGAATGTTACGCTGACTGCATATACGGCGGGCGCTGAATCGACAGGTAAAAGTGCAGGAGATGAAGGCTATGGCATTACTGCTTCTGGCACTACTGTGGAGGAAGGCCGTACGATTGCAGTGGATACATCTGTCGTTCCTATGGGATGGTGGGTATACATCGAAGGCGTAGGCTTAAGACGTGCAGAAGATAAAGGCGGAGCGATTAAAGGAAATAAGATTGACGTTTACTTTGAAAGTCTAAAAGTCGCTACGAAATTTGGTAAGAAGAAAGGTGTTAAGGTCTACGTAATCGGACCTAACAAACCTTCTGCTAGTTAATTTTATTTTCTGTATCGCATGGTTTAGTTGAATATGCGATCATAAGAGGGAGGCTCATAGCCTCCCTTTTTTGTTTTTATGTAGAAGTAATATCGGTTATACTAAAGAAATGAGTAAGCGACCGTGTACGTTATTAGTACACGAGTCTCTACAAGGTTTCTGAAAGAAACATCCTTCGGAAGCATAAGTTCGCTTTATATTCGTTGAACTAACTTAAAATAGAGGTTCAAAAAGTGGGCTTTCAGAACCGAGCAGGTGAAACGCTACTTGAGAATGGCGAAAGCGCAAGTGTACATGATTACGTACACGCGAACCGTACTTTCCAAGTTCGTTTCAGATGCGATGCGGAATACGCTACGTTAGAGCTACATCGTTATCAAAGTCCACTTTTTGAACTACCTCTAAAGGGGGGGGGATTAGTGTTGATTAAAGAAGTAATAGTCGTTGAAGGTAAGGATGATACAACGGCGATTAAGCGTGCAGTCGATGCAGATACGATCGAAACAAATGGCTCCGCGATCGGAAAAGATGTACTAGCACGTATTCGACTTGCCAATGAACGTAGAGGTATTATTATTTTTACAGATCCTGATCATGCGGGCGAAAGAATACGAAAAATTGTAGCTAACCATGCGCCGGGTTGTAAGCATGCGTTTTTACCGCAGGAAAAGGCTTGTTATAAAGGTGATATCGGCATTGAGAATGCCTCTCCAGAGGCGATTCGTCAGGCTCTATCGGAGTTGCGTACAGAGACGACCGCCATGATAGGGGAAGTGACGATGGAGGATTTGATGGCAGCAGGCTTGCTCGTCCATCCTCAGGCTGCTTCGCGGAGATTAGAATTAGGTAAATTGCTAGGGATTGGCTATGCCAATGGTAAGCAGTTCTATAAGCGCTGCACAAGCTTTAACATTACGAAGCAGGAGTTTCAAGCTGCGCTCGATCAATTAGGATATCAGTTGGAGGAATAGAATTCATGAACGAATTAGAGGTTTCAACCCCACAACGTACAAAAGAAATTATTGCAAAGCATAAGTTTTCATTCAAAAAAAGTTTAGGACAAAACTTTTTGATTGATGGTCATATCCTTGATCAAATTGTAAATGCTGCAGACTTGAGTAAAGATAAAGGTGCTTTAGAGATCGGTCCTGGTATTGGTGCGTTGACACAACCATTAGCGCAACAAGCGGGCAAAGTGACAGCTATTGAAATCGATAGACGATTAATTCCAATACTAGCAGAAGTTTTTGAAGATCAAGATCATGTCAATATCGTGCAGGGTGATGTCCTTGACATTAATTTACGTCAATTATTTACCGATCAATTTTCGGATTATAAGAAAGTAAGTGTTGTTGCAAACTTGCCATACTATGTAACGACGCCAATTTTGATGAAGCTGCTAGAAGAGAAGTTACCACTTGAAAACATTGTTGTCATGATTCAGAAAGAAGTAGCACAGCGTATGTCAGCAAAGCCAGGTGGTAAGGAGTACGGAAGCTTGAGTGTAGCGGTACAATATTATTGCACGACGGAAATTGTCTGTATCGTTCCTAACACGGCATTTATACCGCAGCCTAATGTAGACTCAGCGGTTATAAAGCTGACGGTAAGAGATGAACCTGCAGTTAAGGTTGAGGATGAAGCCTTTTTCTTCCGCGTTGTTCAGAGCGCATTTGTACAGCGTCGTAAAACATTAATTAATAATCTAATGATGGTTACTGGTAAAGAGAAGCGTCCTGAGTTAACAGCGTTGTTAGAATCTATTCATATCGATCCGATTCGTAGAGGGGAAACGCTTAGTCTTGAAGAATTCGCAACGCTAAGCATTGCGTTATTAGCTGTGGATTGGTTTAACTAGAAATTCTGCTCTGAATTACTCACCATTCGCCTTGGCTATCCATACGATAGACCAAGAGGTGATTTACCTATGAAGCAAGGTGATCTTGTTGTTCGTCAATCTTATGGCGGAGATGTGTTATTTCGCATAGAGATGGTTCAAAGTGAAAATGTAATATTAAAAGGATTAGATTTCAGACTTCTGGCGGATTCGCCCAAAGTTGATCTTAGGTCCATTCATGATCCTGCGACCACAGTAGTCGCACAGACGGTACGGCATAAAGTGAACGAAACATTACGTCATATGCATACTACAATTGAACGACCAGATCTTTATAGAGATATGATGTATAGCTACCGGGAAATTGAAGATGAGATGTATTTTGAATGGCCTGGTAAAGTACTTCATCTTGATGGAGATGCTAACTATTTGAAAAAAAGTATGCAGCTATACGAAGCGATGAAGGTTCCGGCAGAAGGATATTTTATTAATGAATCTAAGATGGCAGATGCTCTTGTACGACTGCTTCCGGAGATTCAACCAGACATTGTCGTAATTACTGGTCATGATGGCGTATTGAAGCATCGCGAGGGTATGGACCTTAATAGTTTAAGCAGTTATAAAAATTCGCAGCATTTTGTTAATGCAGTTAGAGTAGCAAGAAATTATGAGCGCAATCGGGATAGTCTAGTTGTCGTTGCTGGAGCATGTCAATCACATTATGAGGCATTGCTTAATACAGGAGCTAACTTTGCAAGTTCACCAGGCAGAATACTTATACATGCCCTTGATCCGGTTTATATCGCGATTAAAGCGAGCTATACTCCGATTAAGGAAATTGTTAATCTGAAAGATCTCGTTGCGGGTACAATTAGCGGGATAGACGGTGTCGGTGGAATAGAGACGATTGGTCGATATCGCGTTGGTTATCCAAAGCCAAAACAATTTGTATAGTTTCGGAGATGATGAGCATAATAACGAAGCTTAGATAATATTCGAAAAAATGGATAAAATAACCGTTGACAAGAACTTATTGCTACTGATATAATATTTTGTTTATTTGACAAACTCCAAATTGTTCGTTATAATGGACAAGGAAAGAGGTGGTGTCACAATGGCAAAAAATACGCTATTGGATATTAAACGCAGCTTAGAGGCTCATGTTGGTTCAAGAATCACTCTTAGAGCAAATGGAGGTCGTCGTAAGACGATTGAACGTACTGGCACGTTAGAAGAAACCTACCCTTCCGTATTCATCGTTAAGTTAGATGAACAACAGCATGCTTTCAAACGTGTATCCTATAGCTATGCGGATATCTTAACGGAATCGGTAGAAGTTACAGTTTGTAATGATGAGGGGCAAGTTCGTATTGCTCATCTTCAAGAATAACGGCTTAATAGCGATAGTGAATATGATCGGATAATCGACGCAGAGAAATCTGCGTCTTGTTTTTTTATTCAGCATGAATTTAAGGATTCAACACATACTAAGCTTACTTCATTCCGATGAAGGAGTTCATATTCGATGCCGAGTACGCTACGGAGTGTATGCATCGTAATCACAAGTGGACAATTTAACCATCTGCTAAATCAGGAGGTAAAGCTTATGGGTAGACGACGCAGCGTGATGTCCGAACAGTTAAAGATGGAAGTCGCTAAAGATCTTGGGATTTTGGATACAGTCGAGCAAGAAGGCTGGGGCGGTATTAAAGCCAAAGATGCTGGTAACATGGTGAAGCGTGCCATTCAATTAGCAGAGGAAGCAGTAGCAAAGCAAAATAAGTAACAACAAAAATTAGCTAAACATGCTGTCAATTAAAAGCATTGTTTAGCTTTTCTTTGTTTCCTTTGCTATAATGTACCTATGCTAAAATGGACGGGTGAAGAAAAATAATGAAGATATATGAAAAAGCGCCAGCCAAAATCAATCTAG
Source organism: Paenibacillus sp. Y930 (assembly GCF_056786375.1). NCBI lineage: Bacteria > Bacillati > Bacillota > Bacilli > Caryophanales > Paenibacillaceae > Paenibacillus > Paenibacillus sp. Y930. The sequence goes on from NZ_JBXCIX010000011.1 coordinate 19,011, forward strand.
TATTAGACGCGTTACATAAGCGTGAAGATGGATTTCATGAAGTTGAGATGATTATGACAATGGTTGATTTGGCTGATCGTCTGGAAATGGAACCACTGGCTCGTGATCAAATTATCATAAGCTCTCAAGTTGGTTATATTCCGCTAGATTCAAAAAATCTAGCTTTTCAAGCCGCTCAGCTGATTAAAGAAAGATATCAGGTGAAGCAAGGCGTATATATACATTTGGACAAAAAAATTCCTGTAGCTGCTGGCTTGGCAGGAGGTAGCAGTGATGCGGCAGCGACACTTCGTGGCTTGAATCGTCTCTGGAATCTTAAAATTTCAGAACACGAGCTATGTGAATTGGGTGCGGAACTTGGTTCTGATGTGCCTTTCTGCGTTACAGGAGGAACAGCACTTGCTACTGGTCGAGGTGAACGACTACAACCGATCTCTATTCCGCCGCAATGCTGGGTAGTGCTAGCAAAGCCGCCAATCAATGTATCTACAGCTGATGTATATGGAAAATTTAAAGTAAATAAGGTGGAGCAACATCCATCTGTGCAAAATATGATCAATGCATTGGATAGCGGTTCATTTACAGGAATGTGTGATTCTCTTGGCAATGTGTTGGAATCGGTGACGCTTCAATTGTATCCTGAAGTAAAGCAATTGAAAGAAATTATGATTCGACTCGGAGCAGATGGGGTACTAATGTCTGGGAGCGGGCCAACTGTATTTGGTCTAGTATCCAAAGAAGCGAAGCTGTCAAGAATTTACAACGGACTACGTGGTTTCTGCAAGGAAGTTTACGTTGTTCGTATACTGACATAAGCCAAAAGCAAATCAAACTTGATTAAACCCGAATAAAAATGTAATATTGACATTATATTATTCGGATTTAGAGGAGAGATTGCATTGAAGAAATTGAAGCGTAGCTCCAGGCTTGTAGAAATGACACAATATCTGCTTGCTCGTCCTCACACTTTAATCTCGTTAACTGCATTTGCAGAGCGGTATCAATCTGCCAAGTCCTCCATTAGTGAAGATCTAGCTATTATTAAAGAGGTATTTGAAGAAGAAGGTATCGGTCAACTGCATACATTAGCAGGAGCTGCAGGTGGGGTTAAGTTTAAGCCGATGATGCCAATTGCAACATCTTTAGCTATTATTAATGAAGTATGTCAGACATTGCAGCAGCCAGATCGTGTGCTTCCTGGTGGATACTTATATATGACCGATATGCTTGGTCAACCGAAGTTGTTGGCAGATATCGGTAAGATGTTTGCAACAGCATTTGCTGAATCACAAATTGATATTATTATGACTGTGGAGACGAAAGGGATTTCATTAGCGTATGCTACAGCTGCGTGTATGAATATTCCTGTTGTTATCGTCCGTAGAGACAATAAGGTAACAGAAGGATCTGCAGTAAGTATTAATTATGTATCCGGTTCAACGAAACGCATTCAGACGATGTCGCTAGCACGTCGTGCATTGAAAGAACGCTCGCGTGTTCTTATTATCGATGATTTTATGAAAGCAGGCGGCACGATTCAAGGTATGATGGACTTGCTTCATGAGTTCAATGCTACGGTCGCTGGTGTCGGTGTACTCGTAGAATCTGGCGAAGTTGAGAATGAGGAACGACTATTAACGGATTATGTATCGCTTGCTAATCTTATTGCGGTAGATATGAAGACAAAGCAGATGGAAGTTGTCCCAGGAAACTATTTTGCTATGCCAACGATTTGATACAATGACATAACTGAAAGACCGTCTAGGGCGGTCTTTCTTCATAAATATTGCACCAAGCATAGAGACGATTCCCAAAATGAAATTGTCAAAAATAAAACGTTTTCATCGATTCGTGTCGAATATAGACGAATATTATGTAAATTAAAAAAAATATTAAAAAAAAGTATCAAATTACCAAATAATAAGAAGGAATTGGCTTTGAAATGTGGAATTATACACCAAGTCTCCAATAGACAAAGGTGGTGAACACAAATGCAAATTACTGATGTAAGACTCCGCCGCGTGAACTCTGAAGGACGTATGAAGGCTATCGCATCTATCACGATTGATAACGAATTCGTTGTTCATGATATTCGTGTAATCGATGGAAACAACGGTATGTTCGTTGCTATGCCAAGTAAGCGTACTCCAGACGGAGAATTCCGCGATATCGCTCATCCAATCTCCTCAACTACAAGAGAGAAGATCCAATCTGCTGTACTAGCAGAGTATGAGCTTGCAGCTGATGAAGTTGTAATCGAAGAAGTATCGTAATCCAAGAAGCTATTATTAGTATGTTAACAAGGGGGAAGAGAGCTTAGGCTCTCTTTTCTTTTTTTGTATAATAAGATATATTCAGTTGAGGGTTTTATTGATGAAGGAGGTAGAATGACATGAAAATTATGTCTATTGTATTAGCGGCAGGACAAGGCAAGCGTATGAAATCAAAACAATATAAAGTATTACATCCCGTATGCGGTAAGCCGATGGTGGGTCATGTATTAGATACAGTTATTCAAGCAAATAGCGAAAAAATAGTTGTTGTAGTAGGTCATGGTGCTGAGCAGGTTCAGACATTCATTGGCGACCAAGCACAATTTGTGAAACAGGAGCAGCAATTAGGTACGGGGCACGCCGTACAGCAAGCTGAAGGCTTACTAGGCGCTGAAGAAGGCACAACGATCGTAATCTGCGGAGATACTCCACTTGTTCAAGCAAGCACGATTAAGCAAATGTTGAAGCTGCATGAAGAAAGCGGAGCAGTAGCGACAATACTAACGGCATTATTTGATAATCCGATAGGCTATGGTCGTATTATTCGTAATGAAGCAGGCATCGTTGAACGGATTGTAGAGCAGAAGGATTGTTCGGATGCTGAAGCGGCAGTTCAAGAAATTAATACAGGAACATATTGCTTCGACAATAAGAAATTATTCGAGGCTCTAAGTCGTGTAACGAATAATAACGCGCAAGGTGAATACTACTTGACGGATGTTATTGGATTGTTTAGACAAGCTGATGAAGTTGTGCAGGGCTATTGCACACCAGATATTGCAGAAGCTATTGGGGTTAATGATCGTGTAGCACTAGCAGAAGCAGAACAGCAGATGCGCACACGGATTAATCGTCAGCATCTTGTTAATGGTGTAACCATTATCGATCCAGCATCGACTTATATTGAGTCGGATGTAGTCATTGGTGCGGATACGATTATATATCCTGGAACGCTGTTGAAAGGTAAGACTACGATTGGGGAAGATTGTATTATTGGACCACAATCGGATATATCTCATGGTACGATCCATAACGGAGTATCAATCAAACATTCTGTACTTGATCATGCAGAGGTAGGGGATGAAAGCAGCATTGGACCATTTGCCTACTTGCGTCCTGGTACGAAGGTTGGCAAGCGGTGCAAAGTTGGCGATTTTGTCGAGCTCAAAAATGCGATCCTTGATGATGGCAGTAAAGTATCACATCTAAGCTATGTTGGTGATGCTGAAGTAGGGAAAGAAGTTAATATTGGTTGTGGTGCAATTACCGTTAACTATGATGGGATTAACAAAGCGAAAACGGTTATTGGCGATCATGCTTTTATTGGCAGTAATGTTAATCTAATCGCTCCAGTTAATGTTGGTCAAGGTGCTTATGTCGTTGCAGGATCAACGATTACTAGAGATGTACCGGCTGGCGACTTAGCTATTGCCCGTCAACGACAAGAAAATAAACCTGAATACGCAGATAAAATTCGTGCTCGTGCGAAAGCGAAGAAGGATAACGATAAGGATTAAGAGTCTATGCTTCCGATGTATTTTTCTGCACGGAGAAGGTAGACTCTGAAGCTTAGAAAAATTGAAGGTCTATGCTTCCGATGTATTTTTCTGTACGAAGAAGGTAGGTTTTAAGGCTCTGAAAAATTGAAGGAGACGAAGTATAATGAAATGGATTGTAGGTCTGGGAAATCCAGGCGCTAGCTACGCAAAAACACGTCATAATGTCGGCTTTATGGTTATTGATGAACTATCGCGCCGCTTTGGTATCACTATGAATGGGAGCAAGTATAAAGCACTAGTTGGCGAAGGTAATATTGCTGGCACAAAGGTAGCTTTAATTAAACCAATCACCTATATGAACTTATCTGGCGAGGCAGTTCGAGCTTATATAGACTTCTATAAGCTTAACGTTGAAGATGGAATTATCGTCTATGATGATCTTGATACGGAGGTAGGTAAGCTTAGACTACGCTATCAGGGCAGTGCAGGCGGTCATAACGGCATTAAGTCACTTATTGCGCATTTGAATACACAAAAGTTCAATCGCGTGCGTATGGGTATTTCTCGCCCTGAACCAGGTATCGTTATTGCGGATTATGTGTTAAGTAAATTTGCTAAGGCAGAGCAAGGTCGTCTAGAAGAGATGATCAGCAATGCCTGTGATGCGATCGAATATAGTCTGAAACATCCATTCGAAGATACGATGGGCAAATATAATGGGTAATAGAATGTAAAAATTAGGGCATACTGAAGGGTATAAATAACCTTCGGGAGGCATAACATGGCTGTAACCTATATTTGCAAATATTGCAGATCCAATATTGGTAAGATCGAAGAGACGGTTATATCTGAGCAGCGTCTAGGCTTCAATTCCTTGACCGACGATGAACGTAAAGATATAATAACGTATAATTTAAATGGCGACATTGTAGTGCAGCTCGTTTGCGATTACTGCAATGAAGCATTAAGCAGTAACCCGGAATTGATGCTAATTAATAATCCTTTGCAGTAGTCAAAGTCAAAGAGTCGTCTTCACCGCCGGGTAACCTGCGCAGCAACAAATCGTGATTACAGGTGAATCATTTGAACTTCCTCACGTGCGTAACAGCCGTCCACAAGCTAGCGTCACCCAGTGGATGGCTTGTTTGCGCACAATATGTGAGTTGTTATAGTGCAAGATAGAGTTACATAGCTTGTAACTTAGAAAGAAGGTGTCACACAAATTGAAAGCGCTAATAGAGTTATTGGCTGAAGACTCTGAGTTAAAATCAGTAGTACAAGGCTTTGAAAAAGGAATGAAAGAACAGATGGTGTCAGGGCTCGCGGGCTCTTCTAGGCAAGTGTTTCTCGCAGCATTAGAAGATCACTTGCAGCATCCTTTACTAGTTGTTACGCATAATATGTTTTCCGCTCAGAAAATAGCAGAAGACTTGCAAGATTGTTTGTCTAGTGACAAGGTGCTACTATACCCTGCCAATGAATTAATGGCTGCTGAGGCAGCGATATCTAGCCCCGAAACATTAGCCCAAAGAATGGATGTACTACTATCCTTGGCTAAAGGCTTTCGTGGTATTGTTGTCGTGCCATTTTCGGGAATTAGAAGATATCTTCCGACGAAGGAAGCTTTTCTACATGCCGAATTAGAAATTTCCGTAAATCAGCAAATAGATCCTGATCATTTTCTCCATAAGCTCAATGAGCTTGGTTATACGAGAGCTGATCGTGTGGAATCTAAAGGTGAGTTAAGTGTGCGCGGTGGAATTATAGACTTCTATCCACTTACTTCAAAGCTTGCCGTACGTGTAGAGTGGTTCGGAGATGAAATTGACTCGATACGTACCTTTGATCCAGTAGATCAAAGGACCGTTGAACGTATGGACAGTTTCGTGATTCCGCCAGCACAAGAAATATTAGCAACGAAAGAAAGAATGGAAACGGCAGCAAGGCATGCAACGAATCTATTAGAAGCTCAGCTAGATAAGATGACTGATCGTGCTACGCAGGACAAGTTGCGTGATCAGATTGGAGCCGAAATTGGCAAGCTTCGAGAAGGAATCTACTTCTCTGAAATTTATAAGTACATTTCATTACTATATCCGGAGCAGCAAAGCATACTAGACTTTGTGCCAGCCGATACATTGCTGGTGCTCGATGAACCAAGTCGATTAATAGAAACAGCGAAGCAGCTTGAACGCGATGAGTCGGAATGGAACTTACATTTATTGCAAAATGGTAAGTCGTTGCCGAGCTTTGTGCTTGCTAGAGAAAGCACACAAATTCTACAGTATCGTCCGTTTCCAACATTATTTCTTCAGCTATTTTTAAGACAAATTCCCCATACGCAACCGCAAAATATCGTCAATATTACGACGCGTACGATGCAAAGCTTCCACGGTCAGATGAATGTGCTGAAGGCGGAGATGGAACGTTGGCGGAAAAACAACGCAACGATCATTATGCTAGCGGGCAACAAAGAGCGCTTAGATCGGATACAACGTGTATTATTGGATTATGATATTGTGCCACCACAATTGCTAGAAGGTAACTTACAGCAAGGTTTTGAGTTGCCATCATCTAACTTAATTGTCATTACTGAAGGAGAAATGTTCACGCAGAAGCAACGTAAAGCTAGACGTGTAGATAAGAAGATGGACAATGCTGAGCGTATTAAGAGCTATACAGAATTAAAAGTTGGCGATTATGTTGTTCATCAAAATCATGGCGTCGGTAAATACGTAGGGATTGGCACACTGGAAATTGGTGGGATTCACCGCGACTATTTACATATCGTATATGCAGCTGGTGATAAGCTTTCTGTACCTGTAGACCAAGTTGATCTGATTCAGAAATATGTAGGTAATGAAGATAAAGAGCCTAAAGTGAATAAGCTTGGCGGCTCGGAATGGACGAAGGCGAAAAGTAAGGCAAGATCATCGGTGCAAGATATTGCGGATGATCTTATTAAGCTATACGCGGAAAGACAAGCGACTCCTGGCTTTGCATTTAGTGAAGATACAACATATCAAAATGAATTTGAAGCGATGTTTCCGTACGAGGAAACAAAGGATCAACTACGAGCGATTCAAGAAATTAAGCGAGATATGGAAAAAGCGCAACCGATGGACCGACTATTATGCGGTGATGTTGGCTATGGTAAGACGGAGGTTGCGGTTCGTGCCGCCTTCAAATCAGCGATGGAGGGCAAGCAGGTTGCCGTACTCGTACCTACGACAATATTGGCACAGCAGCATTATGAAACGTTCCGTGAGCGATTCAGTGGCTATCCTATTAATGTCCAGGTTATGAGTCGTTTCCGCTCCCGCAAAGAGCAAAATGAAACGATTAAAGGGTTGAAGAATGGTACGGTTGATGTTGTTATTGGTACACATCGTCTCCTGTCCCAAGATATTATATTCTCTGCATTAGGAATCGTTATTGTCGATGAAGAACAACGCTTCGGAGTAACACACAAAGAAAAGTTGAAAAAACTAAAAACAAGTGTTGATGTGCTTACATTAACAGCGACACCTATTCCACGAACACTTCATATGTCTATGCTAGGGGTACGTGACTTGTCTGTAATTGAAACACCACCTGAAAATCGTTTCCCTGTACAGACCTATGTATTGGAGCATTCGCATGCGCTAGTTCGTGAATCGATTGAGCGTGAATTAGCACGTGGCGGGCAAGTGTATTACTTATATAATCGTGTGCAAGGTATCCAACAAATTGCTGAGGAAATAAGTGAGCTTGTACCAGGTGCTCGTGTTAGCGTTGGGCATGGACGAATGAGTGAGCAGGAGCTTGAATCGACGATTCTAGATTTTCTTGAAGGTGAATCAGATGTATTGGTAAGTACAAGTATTATTGAGACGGGTGTAGATATTCCGAACGTTAATACATTGATCGTGCATGATGCTGATAAAATGGGATTGTCTCAACTCTATCAACTACGTGGACGTGTTGGTCGTTCTAATCGAATTGCTTATGCATATTTCACATATCAACGAGATAAAGTATTAACCGAAGTGGCTGAAAAACGTTTGCAATCGATTAAAGAATTTACAGAGCTTGGTTCAGGGTTCAAAATTGCAATGCGTGATTTGTCGATTCGGGGAGCGGGTAACTTACTTGGAGCCGAGCAGCATGGTTTTGTTGCTTCCGTTGGTTTTGAGATGTTCTCGCAAATGCTTGCTGAAGAGATCAAGATTAGAAAACAACAGATGGATGGCGTGGAAGTTGAAGAGAAGAAAGCTGTTCAGACCGTTATCGATCTTAGTGTAGATGCGTATTTACCGAATGAATATATTTACGACAGCATACAAAAAATTGAGATTTACAAAAAAACTGCCGTCATATCGACCATTGAAGAATCAGATATATTAATCGAAGAGATCATCGATCGTTTCGGTGACTTACCGCAATCGGTTGTTAATCTAATGACGGTTGCTCGCTTGAAGGTGCTTGGTTCTTTACTTGGTATTACGCAGATTACGAATAAAAATGATGATTTCCGCTTATTATTCGATACGATGCCTAAGAAAAAGGCGGTCCGAAAAGATATTGATAAATTATGTTTGAAGATGGAAAATCGCTTTAAGCAATCAAGAGAAGATGAAGGCTCATATAGTATTGAATTGCGTGGCAAAGGTTTGTCGATGGAACAAAAGTTACATTTAACCGAGCGATTCCTATTTGAATATCAATCTTTAACTCAGCAAGTGGAAGAGAGTCTTCATAAGGCAACAACGTAATGAGAAATTGGCTTTTGCTTTATAGAATCTGCTACAATGGATAGCAGATTCCAACATTCGAAAGGGGTTTACACATGTTATTAAATTTTACAGCTAAGAGCTTTAGTAATGCGCTAAAGTTAATCGTAATATCTGCAGTGTTCGTAGCATTATTGGCTGCCTGCGGTAAAGATGAAGTTAATCCTTCCTTAACGTTCAAGGGTGTCGAAGGTGGAGAAGTTATTGCAACGTATAAAGAGGGTACGGTAACCGATCTAGAGTTTAATAAGTTCAAATCAGGCATTGCTTTATTACAAGGAATGGACGAAGCGCTTCTTGATCAAAGTGAATATCGTGAAGCGTTTTTAGAACAATATATTACGTACAAAATTTTGGCTCACCGTACTACGGAAGAGCAACAAGCGAAGTCCAAAGAAGAAGCATTAGCGAGTTTCGAGCAAACAAAAGAAGGACTAGCTGTATATGGTGACTTCAAAGATATGCTGAAAGAAAAGAATTTAACAGAAAATGATATGGCTTCGCTTATTATGATTGCTGCTACTGCTAATGAGTATATTCAAAGCCAAATTACTGACGATATGATTAAGGAAGAATATGAAGCAAATAAAGATATTTATACGCTTTATAACGGTCGTCAAATTATTGTGAACAATAGTGTGGTAGACGCAACAACGCAACAAGTAACAGAAACTCGTACCGATGAAGAAGTGTTAGCTCGTGCGAAAGAGGTACAAGCTAAGCTTGTGGCAGGTGGAGACTGGGAGGCATTAGCTGCTGAGTATTCTGATGATGCAAGGACAAAAGCTACTGGCGGAGTATTCACAAACTATATGGGTGGATATTGGACTGAAGAGATTAAGACAGCTGCATTCACGCTTCCGTTGAATGAAGTGAGCGAGCCGATTAAATCTTCGACTGGCTACAGTATTATTAAAGTAGAAGCACGCGATGTTTTAGAGTATGATGCGATTGCTGATACAACGATAGAAATGATTCGTAACGTATTATCTAATACGGTAACAACAAACTTTGTGAACAACGAGTTACCAGGCTATGAAATTAATATGACATTACCTCCGCTAGAAACAACAGAAGGCGATCAAGCGCCTACGACAGAAACACCTGAAAAATAATAAATAGCGAAATAAGACAGCGGTCGTTCGTTATTGTATAAAAAGCTCATCTACGTCCATATTAGACGTAGATGAGCTTTTTGTGTGCAGGAATGGAACCGGGATTTCGGTTATAGATCATAATACAGTGCGATAAGCAATTCCATTATTATTGAGAAATGATGTCATTGTTATGTATAAGATGCTAGTTATGGATGAATACTATGGTCAGATTCAATTTTTGGCTGCGCCTTATGTTATTGGAGTTCTTTATAGAAGTAATGAATGCAAACTATTTTGATCTGTTTGAAAGAGAGGTCTTGCGTAATGAAAGCTACAGGCATTGTTCGTCGTATTGACGATTTGGGTCGTGTTGTAATACCGAAAGAAATTCGTCGCACATTAAGAATTCGTGAAGGCGATCCATTAGAGATATTTGTTGACCGTGATGGTGAAGTTATACTTAAGAAATACTCTCCTATCGGGGAACTAGGTGACTTTGCTAAGGAGTATGCGGAATCGTTATTCGAAAGTATTGGACATATTACACTTATTTCCGACCGAGATACGATTATTACTGTTGCAGGAGCATCAAAAAAAGAAATGCTCGATAGATCTATTGGACAAACGTTAGAGGATTGTATGGATAATCGCAAGACACATCTAGAAACAAATAGTGGAAGTTATGAAATTGTTAAAGATCAGCCAGATACTTACAGCTCCTACATCATTGCACCGATTATTGCAGGCGGAGATCCCATCGGTACGGTTGTTATGCTTACTAAGGAAGATAACGTTAAGATTGGTAATCTAGAACAGAAAATGGCCGAAACTGCAGCGGCATTTCTAGCGAAGCAAATGGAACAATAATCGACAGTTTTCACGTGAAACATACAAGCTTCCTCATCCAGATAACAATTCTGGCAGAGGAAGCTTTTTTCACCTATAATGGTGTGATGGTACAAACCACAATAGAATCGGGTGAACATGAAACATTGAGTCTTAGAACAAAGTGGCTGAAGCTAAGTGGTTATGGTGCGCTATGGTTAACATCGGCAACATTTGCTACGAAGCTCATTGGTGTATTGCAAAAGATACCGCTGCAAAATCTAGCGGGAGATGCGGCATTTGGTATTTATAATATTGTATATCCTATTTACCAGCTAATGATGGCATTAGCGATTGCCGGAATTCCAACGGCGCTGGCCTTTTATGTCGCGCAAAAAAATGAAAAAGAGCAGCATAATACTTTGACTATAGCATTAGTTGTCATTAGTGGGGCAGCAGTATTGAGCTGTATAATCGGATTGTTAGCTGCGCCTTGGCTCGCTAATCTTATTGGTAATGATGAGGTTATAACATCTATTCGGATTTTAGCGCTTGCGCTATTGTTTACTCCTTTACTAGCAGTATATCGAGGGTACTATCAAGGAAAAGATGATGCTAAAGCATCTTCTATCTCGCAATTGATTGAGCAATGCGTTCGAGTAGCGTGTATGCTGTTACTGCTTTGGATTGGACTTAGCTACAATTGGTCAGATAGTAAGCTTGCGGCTGGCGTGATGTTCGGTTCAGTTGTCGGAGCTATCGCAGCACTGTTATGGTTTTTGTTGTATCAAAAAGGTGACAAGATCGTGCGGGTAGAACGGAAGCTTATTGCGACAGAAGGTAAATTATTATTCCGAATGGCTTTACCGACCGCGCTGGCGGCTATAGTTGTGCCGATGGTAGCTGTTGTTGATGCAATAAGTATTCCTCGCTTTATGCTGGGAGCAGGTGAACAGGTTTCATTCGTAATGGCGGAATTTGGTCGATACAGCCGTATACAGCCGCTTATTCAATTAGTTTCGATGTTGCTTGGTGCATTTGCCGCAGGCTTTATTCCTAATTGGGTGAAGCGAGGTAAAATAGCACTTTATGGGGAAAGATTATTACTCGTTCATCGACTCGCATGGATGATCGGAGCAGCGGCAGCAGTTGGTCTATGTCTGCTCGCTACGCCGTTAAATATTATGCTATATAAGAATACGGAAAGTCTGATGACCTTCCGTATTCTAAGTTGGACGACATTAGCAAGCAGTATGTTAGCTGTACAAGCCCCATTACTACAGGCTGCAGGAGTAAGAAAGCTACCACTTTACTTGTTGCTTATTGCAGCTGGAAGTAAAGCGCTGTTGAACTATGTATTTGTGCCAATTTGGGGTATTGAGGGTGCGGCATTGTCTGGCAATATTGCCCTATTTATTCCCGCAATAATCGGTGCATTAGTACTGCGACGGGCAACGAAACATATAGATGCAGTTGTGCATCGCAGGGCATATAGCTGGCTAGAGGCGCTACGAGTGCTTGCTGTAACGCTACTAGCGCTTGTACTGATGATTCTATCGATTAACATCGTCAGTGAGCTTGTTCGTTATCTATGGCCGCTAGGCTGGAATATACGTCTTTACTCTACGTTAGAGTCACTATTGTCGGTAGTAGTTGGGTCGATTGTATTCGGTCTCATACTTCTAGTATGTAAAGGTATAACTAAAACGGAGTTGAAATTGTTGAATAATCGCGATTGATTGTTCAGATGAAAGTGAAGGAGTGAGTAGCAAATGATGAAATCAATTACTGTCGTTGGACTAGGTTCAGGTAGTGAGGAACAGATTACATTAGGAATATGGAAACAGATTAAAGAGGCAAGTCAGCTTTATGTTAGAACCGAACATCATCCGATGATGAAGCTGTTACACGATGAGCATATTGCTTATATAAGCTTTGATAGCATTTACGAGGCGCATAGTAATTTTCCAGAGGTATATGCAGAAATCGTTCAAACATTGCTGCAGAGCGTTCAGGCTATTGCAGAAGCGGGCGAAGAGGCTCATATCGTCTATGCGGTGCCTGGACATCCTATGGTCGCGGAAAGCACCGTTCAGCAGCTCATTACGCGTTGTGAAGCGGAAGGAATAGCCTTACATATTCGTGGCGGTGAAAGTTTTTTGGATGCAGCGTTCACAGCACTTAGATTCGATCCTATCGAAGGATTTGCATTACTTGATGCGGCCGAACTGCAGCCATCGTTATTGCAACCGCAATTGCATACACTAATCGGGCAAGTTTATGATAAGTATACGGCATCTGATGTAAAGCTGGCATTGATGGAGCGGTATCCAGATGACTATGAGGTTATTGTTGGGCATGCACTAGGCGTAGCGGGCGAGCAGGAGCTCATCTCCGTGCCTGTCTATGAATTAGATCGAATAGATGGCTATCACAACCTATCGATCATCTATGTGCCGCGTGCGACCGATGAGGCCGTGCGGAATCGCAGCTTCGACCGCTTGCATGAAATTGTTACGATTCTACGTAGTCCAGAAGGTTGTCCATGGGATCAAGAACAGACTCATCAATCGATTCGCAAAAATTTCATTGAGGAGCTGTACGAAGCGTTGGAGGCAATTGATGCCGATGATCCTGAGGGAATGCAGGAGGAGTTCGGTGATGTACTATTGCAATTAATGCTGCACAGTCAGATGGAGGAGGAGCTAGGCAGCTTTTCCATCTACGATGTGCTTCAGACGTTGAATGAGAAATTAATTTATCGTCATCCGCATGTATTTGGTGAAGACTCTGCTCAAAGCTCAGAGGAAGCGCTAGTCAGCTGGGAGAAGATGAAAGCTGAAGAACAACGTGCTAATGGAATTATAGATCAACGGCCATCTAAGCTGGATGGTATTCCGAAAGACCTACCTGCTATTCTAACTGCTTATAAGATTCAGAAAAAAGCATCTAAAGTTGGTTTTGATTGGGACGAGATTGGTCCTGTACTTGCCAAAATCGAAGAGGAAATTGCCGAGTTGAAGGAAGTTATTGCATCAGGTGAGCAGGATAAGCAAGCAGAAGAATTAGGTGATCTGCTATTTGCAGTTGTGAATGTTGCTAGATTCATTCATGCGGATCCGGAAGCATCACTTGCCCGGACAAATATGAAGTTCAAAGCTAGATTTCAATATATTGAAGAGCAGCTTCGTATAAATGATAAAAGCTTTGACGATACTGATTTAGTAGAGATGGATCGATGGTGGGAGGAAGCCAAAGGGATTGTAAAATTCTAAAAGTCGTCATAAACTTTGCTTATTCAGCAAATCTTGTAAATAATTTAATAGGAATAAGAAGGATTTTGTAAACTTTAGTTGAATTAATAATCTTCGTGAGATTCAAATGCATATCGCTGTAATCTCACTAAATGGCGTTAGCCTTAAATTAAACATATATTTTTCAGGAGGAATATAAGAAATGAACAAAACAGATCTAATTAATAACATTGCAGAAAAAAATGGTTTAACGAAACGTGATGTAGAAACAGTACTTAACGGTTTTCTTGCTGAAGTAACAGAAGCGCTTGCTGGTGGAGATAAAGTACAACTTATTGGTTTTGGTACTTTTGAAACTCGTAAACGTTCTGGACGTGTTGGTCGTAACCCTCAAACGGGTGCTGACATTAACATCCCTGAAACTACTGTTCCCGCTTTTAAAGCTGGTAACAAACTGAAAGAAGCTATCAAGTAGTCTATGCGCTTAGATAAATTTCTCAAAGTATCAAGACTAATTAAGCGACGTACCGTTGCCAAGGATGTGTCAGAACAGGGACGGATTTGGATCAACGGCCGTGAAGCTAAGCCTAGTAGTGCCGTTAAAGTAGGCGATGAATTGCAAATCCAATATGGTCAGAAGATCGTAACGGTTCGCATAGATCGTATTGCTGAAACAACGCGAAAAGACGAAGCCACGGAGCTTTATACTTTGGTGAAAGAAGAAGCACGCCCAAAAGAGAATCTTCTGGATTGGGAATAGACATCATAGAGAGTAGTATCATTCACGAAAGTGAGCGATACTACTCTCTTTTGTATAGTTAATAGTTCTAAAGTTAGAATGCCCTCCATACACTATAAGAAATGAATAGAAGTGGAGGACGAGTCTATGATGGAACAACCGAAAAAGCAAAAACAGCAGGATGTAAAGCTAATGAATCGGAAGCTATTAGAGCTCACAGGAGTAACTAAGGTGGAGAGCTTCGATAGTGAGCTGTTTTTGCTAGATACGGAACTCGGAATGCTTACAATTACGGGGCATAATCTGCATATGAAGCATTTAAGTCTAGAACAGGGCTTAGTTACAATAGAGGGTATGGTATACTCACTCGCCTATTCTGATGGCAAAAACGCTGGCAAGAGTAAAGGCGTATTCGGTAAGTTGTTTCGATGAGCTTAAGTATACAATGGTTAACGTTAGGCACAATGTTAATGTCTGGTGTTGGGATGGGAATAATCTTCGATGGTTATCGAGTCGTTTCCTCAGAGTTTAAATTTCCGCGCTGGTCATTATCATTGCTTGATCTATTATATTGGATTGCATCGGCAATGATCGTCTTTCGAATGCTATATGTAAGCAATAATGGCGAGGTGCGTGCATATGTATTTGTTGGACTAGCTATCGGCGTTGTCGTTTATTACTGGTTATTCAGTAAAGCAACAACAAAAATAACGCTATGGTTGATTAACGCTGTGAAATGGTGTATACAATTAATAATGAACATTTTCCACTTTATAGTAATAAAACCCATTCTTTTTATATGGGCAATACTACTTTTTATTATGAAACTTGGTTCTAAGATCACTATTGGAATTGGAAAATTTGTGCTACAATTACTACGTCCGTTCATAAAACTGACATTATGGATACTTTCTCCCATTACAAAGCCGCTGGGTAGGTGGCTCAACCCGTATTGGGAAAAATCGAATATATCAACTAAGCTAGCGAAAATGTGGAACTTTGTGAAGCAAAAGTCGCAGTCATGGTTAAGGAGGAAGTAGCAAATGGCACAAACAAAATCAAAACAATCATTTAGTGGGGCAAAGCGAAGATTTAAGATCTTGTTTGTGCTTGCTGCAATTTTCTTAGCCTGGGCAGGTTACACATTTCTGAATCAGTCCAATCAACATGATGCGATCCAAGAGAAGCTAATGTCCCTCGAAAGTAATCGTGATTCAATCTCGCAAGAGCTTGATTCTCTAGCAACACAAGTCAAGCTGCTCAATGATCCAGAGTACATGGCTCAACTTGCAACAAAGGAGCAAGGAATGGTAAAAGAAGGCGAACAGCAAATATTTAGTGAGCAACCATGATGCCTGTCTGTTGACCTTAATTCGTCGATTCGGTTATAATCACGATATGAGCAATTTTATGCGTAACTGTTGATCGTACGTAAGATTGACTTTATATTACTTTAAGAGAGGAACATTTTATTTTATGGCAATTGAAGTGGGCGCCAAATTAGAAGGAAAAGTGACGGGTATTACTAATTTCGGAGCATTTGTTGATTTATCCGGAGGAGTCACTGGGCTAGTTCATATTTCCGAAATCGCTGATAACTATGTCAAGGATGTTAAAGATCATTTGAAGATCGAAGATGTCGTTACAGTTAAAGTTATTAATGTGGACAAAGATGGTAAGATCGGTCTTTCAATCAAACAAGCTGTTGATCGTCCAGCAGGAGAGCAAGCTCCACCTTCTCGAGAACGACATTCATCTGGAGGACAAAGCGGAGAGAGATTTAATCGCGGTGGTAGTAGCAGCGGCGGCAGTGGTGGCGGCGGAAACTTTGAAAGAGGCGGTCGTCCATTCAATAAGCAAGGTGGCGGCAAACCAGGCTTTGGTAAGCCAAGCTTTGGTAAAGTGACGTTCGAGGATAAAATGTCTAAGTTCTTAAAAGATAGTGAAGAGCGCATTTCATCTTTGAAAAAGAATACTGAAGGTAAACGTGGCGGTCGCGGAGCAAAACGAGACTAGTTACGATTCCTATGTTGATACAAGCAGGGCCACTATGGCTCTGCTTTTTTGTTTTTCCTTTAGAGGAAGTTCAAAAAGCAGACTTTGATAACGATGATTATGCTAACGAAGCGTAATCGGCATCGAATTTGCTTGTCGTATTAACGTATAGAACAGAAACTTTCGGTCAACATTCTTCATCTGAAACGGTAACTCTAGTTGATTCGTCAAATATTGTTTGAGGTTGCCGACACAATAAGACCGATGTACTGCAACGATCTTGTTCATAGGCAGCATGCTCATCTGTTGCTATGATTGAGGTTGAACGACTTCCGACAAGTGATGCGAGCGTCGTTAGTTTTGTCGGAAAAAACTTTTGACCATCTTCCTTCAAGTGACAAAATCTGTTGAGACAACCATCTATAATGAGGAACACATTAACATTCGGATGGTGGTGCGACGGTATGAAGAAGGGTAATTCAATATTTGCCCCGTTGAACGAAGGGCAAGCTCGTGTTGGTGAGAAATTGTTGCAGGTGAAGTGGATAAACAAAAGTTATGAGGCAGTGTCTAGTAGGAAGTGGGATATTTTACTGATCGGGCTCGCATTTTTGTTAGGTAGAGCAGTCATTCTAGATTCGTTAATGTCATTTGCAGTAGCTTATTTTGCAGTCATCTATTTTATTCGTAAAGATTTGGCACTTATGACAGGTATTATAACGGTACTAGGCAGTTTGTTCGCCGTTACACCAGCACCTTTATGGATTGCATTAGAAATTCTCGTTGTATATTTACTATTTCGTGGATTACAGGCTTATGAACGAGTTGCCATTTCTAAAGTGCCGCTTGTTGTTTTCATAGGGGTATTGCTCGTACAGCTATTCCATACTTCTATTGGAAATTCTTTAGATTGGTATAATCTCACAATGGTGATTGTCGAAGCTACCCTTGCCTTTATTTTGACGTTAGTGTTCATTCATGCCATCCCAGTCATTACTTTTTCACGTAAATCAGCAAAATTGAAGCATGAAGAAATTATTTGTGTCATGATCCTACTCGCTTGTGCTATGACTGGCACCGTAGGTTGGGTTGTGGAAGGGGTTTCAGTAGAACATGTGCTATCTCGTTATATGTTGCTCATCTTCGCTATTGTAGGCGGTGCACCACTAGGTGCGACGGTAGGAGTAATCGCAGGTTTAATTATCAGTCTTGCTAATTTTAGCGCGGTGCTACAAATCGGTGTGCTTTCATTCGCAGGTTTGTTAGCGGGCTTACTACGTGAAGGTGGAAAGCTAGGGTCTGCATTCGGACTATTGCTTGGTACTTCTATTCTAACGGTATACGTTGGTGGGCAGGGTGAAATATTCACATCGGTATGGGAATCAGCATTTGCTACTTTACTGTTTTTGTTAACACCTAAAGGAATAACGAATGCGATATCGCGGTATATACCTGGTTCGCTAGAAAATAATAAATCACATTACGAGTATGCGAAACATATTCGTAATGCTACGGCAGCACGAGTATTCCATTTTTCAGATATGTTCAAACAATTATCGAATAGCTTCTATCCGAATTACGTAAGTGGACAAGCAGTAAGTCAAGAAGAAAAAGTGGTGCAGTTTATCGATGCCGTTGCGATGCAGAGCTGCCATAATTGCCATAAGCAAAAATCATGCTGGGGTGATAAATTATTTCCAACAAAAAAAATGATGAATGAGATGATGACGAGTATCGAGGCAAGGCAAGGGGGATTGCAAAAAGATATCCCACGCGCATGGAAAGCACATTGCAGTCGTGTAGATGAAGTGCTAACTGCGATGAAGCATCAGTATGAACTGTATAATCTCAATTATAAATGGCAACGACAAATTCATGAGCTGAAGGGACTTGTTGCCGATCAATTATTAGGAGTCTCACAAGTAATGGAGGATCTATCGCTGGAAATTAAACGAGAAGGTCAAACGCTGCATGTACAGGAGGAGCAAATTAAAGAGGCGCTAGAAGGGTTAGGTTTATCCATTCAGAGCATCGACATTATTAGCTTAGAGCTCGGTAATGTGGAAATCGAGGTACAGCATAGCTTTGATGGTGGTTTCGAGGAGTGCAGAAAAATTATTGCGCCATTACTTAGTGATATATTAGGGGAAAATATTACCGTCCGTAGTGAATCATCATGGTCACAGCATAGTGAGCTGAAACGAGCAATGTTTGCATCGGCAAAACAATACGAAGTGGAAATTGGTGTAGCAGGGGTAGCAAAAGGTGGCGATCTGTTATCGGGGGATAGCTTTAGTATCGTCGAGCTAGATAGTGGGAAGTTTGCTGTAGCGATTAGTGATGGAATGGGGAATGGGGAACGGGCAAGGCAAGAAAGCAGTGCTGCGCTATCTATTCTTCAGCAACTATTGCAATCAGGAATGAATGAGCAGCTAGCTGTTAAATCGGTTAATACAATATTGTTGCTACGTTCTCCTGATGAGACATATGCAACGGTTGACCTTGCGATTATCGACCTCTATTCAGCAGACACAACGTTCTTGAAAATTGGCTCTACACCAAGCTTTATTAAGCGAGGGCAGGAAGTTATTCCGATATGTGCCAATAATTTACCCGTCGGAATTATTCAAGATATTGATGTCGACTTTATTCATATGCCATTATTACCAGGCGATGTATTAATTATGATGAGCGATGGTATTTATGATGCACCGGGATATGCGGTTAATAAGGACTTATGGATGAAGCGCGTCATAGGAGAATTGAAGAGTAATGATCCACAGGAAATTGCCGACTCTTTATTAGAGACGGTCGTAAGATTCCATGATGGGGAGATTGTTGATGATATGACGGTTCTTGTTACAAGATTGGATCGTTATGTCCCAGAATGGGCAACGTTTAAGTGGCCGGGGGTGGCGAAGATCGAAAGAGCGCAAGTCGTCTCTTAGGGGATGGTTCAAAAAGCGGACTTTGATAACGATGATTGGCTTGGTAGCGTATTCGATATCGTATATGAAGCGAACTTGGAAAGGGAAGTTCAATCAGCAAGCAAAAAAGTTTTTTGTGAGCTCTTGCTAAGTAGCAATCTCTCAAAAAACTTTTTTATTGTCTACTATCTGAATGAGAAATCGCCATTTTCTGAAAATTGGCACTCTATTGAATAACTGGAGTATAATTAATAGATTCAAGAAATAAGTAGTTTGCTAGGGTTAACTTCCTCTCATTTTGGCAAAGATAGAGCTATATAGTCTTATCTATGTCTGGAATACGAAGACTAGGCTTCTGATCTGCTTTTCACGAGTAGATAACGAAGCGTGGACGAAAAGTTTGAGGAGGTATAGTGATGAAGCAAATATTACTTATTACAGACGGTTGTTCTAATGTTGGAATGAGTCCTGTTGTCGCTGCGGCCCACGCCAAATCCGAAGGAATCTCGGTTAATGTTATCGGAGTAGTGGATCAAGGTGAATTGGGAGAGTATGGTTCGGCCGAAATTCATGAGATTGCTAGAGCAGGTGGAGGATTAAGTAGACTTGTCCAGACGAAGGAGCTTGCGCAAACTGTCCAGATGATGACACGCAAAACGGTTGTACAAACGATTCAAATGGCTGTTCAGAAGGAGCTGCAGCATGTACTCGGTAATCACTCTATAGAGGCATTAGCGCCAGAGAAGCGCAGCGAGGTCGTGCGCGTCATGGATGAGCTTACAGAGACAACAGAGTTGCAAGTCGCATTACTCATTGATGCGAGTGCAAGCATGCGTCCAAAGCTAGCATCTGTAGAGGAAGCTATCTATGATCTTATGCTGAGCTTGCAAGCTAGAGAAGGTAAAAGTGAAATTGCAGTGCTTCACTTCCCAGGTGCGAAGCATCAGGAGGATTGTGTTGTTGATTTGCAATGGACGACGCATCTTAAAGGGATGCAATCGATTTTTCCGAAGTTGCATATGAGTGGTACAACACCAACAGGTCCCGCGCTTATGAAAGTTATAGAATTTTATACCGAGCAAAGAGCGAAAGCGCCATATGACCGGACAGAAATGGATGGGATAATGGGTGACGACGCTATCTAAATTACCCTTAAAAAAGGGAAATGTTCTTGTAGGTAAGTGGAAAGGTCAACAATATCTTGTAGAAAGATTGCTTGGCGAGGGCGCTAATGGTAAAGTATTTCTAGTCTCTAAAGATTGGAACTGGTATGCTTTGAAAATCGGTGCCAATGCGATCGATCTACAATCTGAAATCAATGCGCTTAAAGCGTTAGCGGGGCGTGATGCGTCAGCTAACGATAATTACTTGAAAGACGTTGATGATTGCATTATGCCAGACGGAAAAGAATATTCTTTCTATACGATGCGCTATATAAAGGGGCTAGATATTCCTTCTTATATTGAGCAAAATGGGCAAGAGTGGTTTCCATTGCTAGCATTGAATATGCTACGTCGTCTTGGTCAACTTCATCAAGCAGGCTGGATTTTTGGCGATTTGAAGGTGGAAAACATTATTGCTGCGGAATACGGCCATGTTGAGTTGATTGATTACGGTGGTGCAACCAAAATAGGAAAGAGTGTGAAACAGTTTACGGAAATATATGATCGTGGCTATTGGAATAGCGGAACTCGCTGTGCTGACCCAGCTTACGATTTATTTTCATTTGCTACCCTTTGTGTCCAATTGTTTGCCCCACGTAAATTAAGCCTAGCTACGAATGAGTTAATACCGCAAAACCGGTCAATTGAGGAGCTAATGGCAATTGTCAAAACGATTCCTCAGCTTGCGCCTTATGAAGGCTGGTTACTTAAGGCATTTCATGGACATTTTCGTGATGGTGAAGAGGCTGCAGAAGCTTGGAGAATGTTAGCACATCGACGGAAAGCTATTGTGAAGTCTAATAAAACGCCGCGTTGGCTGAAGGTGCTCATTACGATATCGGTACTTTCATTATGTACGGTAGCTTCCATAGCTTTATTGGATCTCGGTGGATTACTGAAATAGTTAGATTTGATAACGGAACGAGCCTTCTCGCTACTTAATATTGCAATTTTTGAACATAGGTTAGAAGGAGGTGCATGTTATGGAATTGGTTGAAGAAGCTTGGAATGTAGCGAAGAATCAACAATTATGGCAACCTAATAGTACAATTGTTGTGGCCGTTTCAGGTGGGCCAGATTCGATGGCATTGCTACATATCCTTCATAGTATCGCATTGCGTGACTCGCTCCAGTTGGTCGTTGCTCATGTTAATCATGGGTTTCGACCCGAGGAGTCTGCTGCAGAATATGAGCTAGTTAGACAGGCTGCCAAGCAATTAGCACTTATATGTGAATATACAGAACTAGAGATGCCACTTTATTTGCAGGAAAACAGAGGCAATAGTCAAGCGGCCTCTCGACAACGAAGATATGCGTTTCTCTATGAAGTATGTGAACGTCATAATGCCAACTATATTGCACTTGCCCACCATGGTGATGATCAAGCTGAGACGGTACTTATGCATGTTTTACGAGGAACAGGTATTTCAGGGCTAAGTGGTATGGCTATGAAGCGTTCTGAAAAAAACGTGGAACTCATTCGTCCTCTACTTCGTATGAGGAAGGATGACTTGATTGTTTACTGTCACGAGCAGCAAATACGATATGTTAATGACAGTAGTAATGAGCAACGAGATTATTTCCGCAATAAAGTTCGACTAGATGTTATTCCTTACTTAGAAACCTTTAATCCGAAGCTGACACAATCGTTAGCACGACTGGCTGACGTAGCGGGAGTTGAAGATGATTGGATGCAGCAACAAGCCAATCAGATGTTTGTAGAAGATGTGAAACATCAAGATCAGAGTATAATAATTAATTGCAAAGTGTTATTAGACGCTCACGTCGCTTTACAAAGAAGATTGATTAAACTAATATTAAGTTATCTTTCTCAAGAAGCAACTAGCATTTCGTTCGAGGGCATAGAGCGAATACGATGGGCTGCAGGAAATACTGCGACATCCACGTATCGTATCGATGTTGGCGAAGGGATCGTATGCGTCCGCGAATACGATATATTGCGCTTTGTACATAGTAATAATTATTCGCTTTTCCAGTCGACAAAAGCTAAGCCACTCATCATTGAACAACAACAGCTACCTTGTATGGTACAATACGGTAATTGGTTGATCTCATGTAAGCTTTACGAAGGCGATGCACAACTGCCGAATCCAGCTTCTAGATATGAAGCGGTATTTGATTATGATACGATTTCGTTTCCACTTACCATTCGTTCCCGATTAACTGGTGACCGAATGAATGTTATAGGGTTAAATGGAACGAAAAAAGTGCAAGATATGTTCGTGGATGAAAAAATCGCTATTTCTGAACGTGATACCTATCCAATCTTGCTCCAGCATTCGAATCAAATCATCTGGCTTCCTGGTGTGCGTAGATCAAGTTATAGCTTAGTCAATGAGCAAACGAATACTTATATTGTGATCACATGCAACAGAGGCAACCAATTTTTAGCTTGATCGATGAATAGGAATGAACTTGATTTAGAAACATAACATAGTTAAGTGTAGGGGGATTTCAGTTGTTAAACGACATTCAAGAAGTGCTATATAGTGAGGAACAAATTTCACAAAAGGTGAAAGAGCTTGGTGAACAATTAACGAAGGACTTTACAGGTCGCAATCCGCTCGTTATTTGTATCTTAAAAGGCGCATTTATTTTCATGTCTGATCTTGTGAAAGAGATCAAAATCCCACTAGAAATCGATTTTATGGCCGTCTCGAGCTATGGCCAATCTACAATTTCATCAGGCGTTGTCAAAATTATTAAAGACCTTGATGTTTCCGTTGAAGGTCGTGACGTGATCATTGTAGAAGATATTATCGATAGTGGTCTTACTTTAAGCTATTTGATCGATGTATTAGAGCATCGCAATGCGGCATCAGTTACTGTTGCAACGTTGTTTGACAAACCTGCTCGACGTACAGTAGATCTTCAGCCCCATTATAAGGGATATACATTACCAGACGAGTTCGTTGTCGGTTATGGCTTAGACTTTGCTGAAAAGTATCGTAATTTGCCATTTATCGGCATCCTTAAGCCAGAAATCTATTCGTAGGACTGGCCAGGTATGTCCTCTATAACAGCTATACGTTGTTATCGAAAGACATGCTATGTTAAAATAATTGAAGCGTCTGAGAGGAGGTAGGGGATGAAACGGTTCATCCGTAATACAGGTTATTATTTAATTATTTTTTTGGTTACGATAGGGATCTATAATTACATTAGTAAAACAGGTGATACTTCCAAACCTTTAAGATACGATGAGCTTGTTATAGCAATCGAATCAGGGAATGTGGCAGAATTAGTTTTGAGGTATGAAGATCAATCCTACTTAGTGACGGGTAAGTATACACAGGTGCCAGCAGATGATAGTAGTCAAAGCTTTACATCTCGTGCTGGGGTTAGTTCGTTAGGACAGCTCGAAGAGCTTCGTCAAGAATTTGGGTTCTCCTTAGAATACACGAAGATGAAGACACCAAGTTTCTGGTCTAACTTCTTAGTAACATTAATACCGTTCATCTTAATTTTCGTATTGTTCTTCTTCTTAATGAATCAAGCTCAAGGTGGCGGCGGCAAAGTTATGAACTTTGGTAAGAGCAAAGCCAAGCTTTATACGGAAGACAAGAAAAAAGTTACGTTCGAAGATGTTGCAGGAGCTGATGAAGAGAAACAAGAACTTATCGAAGTGGTTGATTTCTTGAAAGATCCTCGTAAGTTCAACTTGGTAGGTGCTCGTATTCCGAAAGGGGTACTTCTTGTAGGACCTCCAGGTACAGGTAAAACATTGCTGGCAAGAGCAGTTGCTGGAGAAGCTGGCGTACCATTCTTTAGTATTTCAGGTTCTGACTTCGTGGAAATGTTCGTCGGTGTTGGTGCTTCTCGTGTTCGTGACTTGTTCGAGAATGCGAAGAAAAATGCACCATGTATTATCTTCATTGATGAGATCGATGCAGTAGGTCGTCAACGTGGAGCTGGTCTTGGCGGTGGTCATGATGAGCGTGAACAAACGTTGAACCAGATGCTAGTAGAAATGGATGGTTTCGGTGCTAACGAAGGTATTATTATTATCGCTGCAACGAACCGTGCTGATATCTTGGATCCAGCGTTACTTCGTCCAGGTCGTTTTGACCGTCAAATTACGGTAGATCGTCCTGACGTTAGAGGTCGTGAAGACGTGTTGAAGGTACATGCGCGTAATAAGCCACTTACAAGTGAAGTAAATTTAGCTACTATTGCGAAACGTACAACTGGATTCAGTGGTGCTGATCTTGAAAACCTTCTGAATGAAGCAGCATTACTTGCTGCTCGTCGTAATAAGAAGGAAATAAATATGGTTGATATCGATGATGCGATTGATCGTGTTATCGTAGGTACAGAGAAGAAGAGTCGTGTTATTAGTGATCGTGAGAAGCGCATTGTTGCTTATCATGAAGCTGGACACACGATTGCTGGCTACTACCTAGAGCATGCAGATCAAGTTCACAAAGTTACGATCATTCCTCGTGGACGCGCTGGCGGATATGTAATCATGCTGCCAAAAGAAGATCGTATGCTTGTAACGAAGAACGAGCTACTAGATCGCGTATGTGGTCTGTTAGCAGGTCGTGTTGCCGAGGAAATCTTCATTGGGGAAATTGGTACAGGTGCATACAGTGACTTCAAGCAAGCTACAGCTATTGTTCGTAGCATGATTATGGAGTATGGTATGAGCGATAAACTAGGACCAATGCAGTTCGGTAGCTCGCAGCAAGGTTCTGTATTTTTAGGACGTGACATTGGTCACGAACAAAATTACTCAGATGCGATCGCATATGAGATTGACCAAGAAATGCAAGCGATTATTAACGAATGTTATAACCGTACGAGAGACCTTCTTAACGAGAAGAGCAAAGAGATGCATGCTATTGCAACGACATTGCTTGATGTTGAGACGTTGGAAATCGAGCAAATCAAGTCATTGCTTGAAACAGGTCACTTACCAGCTCCGTTTGCTGGCGGTGCTTCAACTGAAGCGATCGTAGAATCGAAAGCAGCACCAATTATCGATGAGATCGGTGATGTGAAAGTTCGCATTCAACCGCGTGAAGATGAAGAGTCTGTAACAGAGCAGGACCCGATTCCGAACAATCCGGTAGATGATGATAACAAAAAAGACTAATCATATTAAATAGCAAGGCTGTTCTCTTCAACTGTAAGGTTGTTGAAGAGGACAGTCTTTTTGTTTATTTGAAACTAACGGGCTTTAAAGCGAACAAATTAGCCTTCCATTATTTAAATGTTAAGGAATGATGAACATTTGCTGCTTACTCCATTGACATGACGGGTTAACACATGTAAATTAAATCTTGAATCGTTTATCTTTAATTACTTTTTTTAAATGTATAGGAAGCGACTTGTAGAGTAAGTGCAAGAATTCACAAAGTCGTTATTGCTATTGTAAATAGTAACAAAACCATTGTGCATAGAGGAGAGGATCTAGAGTGGAAACATTAGCGCTAGAACGCAAACAAGAACAGAATCGTCAATTGCGTGAACGTCTTATGGAGCTGAAGAAAGAAAGAAATGCGATTATATTAGCACATTATTATCAACGTGATGAAATTCAAGAGGTTGCCGATTTTCGTGGGGATTCGTTTCTATTAGCTCAAAAAGCTGCTCAAACTGATGCTGAAGTTATTGTATTTTGCGGTGTTCACTTTATGGGCGAGAGTGCAAAAATTCTTGCGCCTAACAAAACAGTCATTATTCCTGATGAACGAGCAGGTTGTCCGATGGCGGATATGGTTAATGTTGATGGTCTTCGTAAGCTAAAGGCACAGCATCCTAATGCGACCGTTGTCACATATATTAACTCATCAGCTGAGATTAAAGCTGAAACAGACATTTGTTGTACATCTGCCAATGCATTGAATGTTGTCAATTCTGTAGAAGGTGACGAAGTCATCTGGGTGCCAGATAAAAACCTTGGTCATTATGTTCAACAAAATACAGACAAAAAAATGATTATTTGGGAAGGCTATTGCAATACGCATGATATGCTAACCGTCAAAGATGTAGAAGAAATGAAAGCGAAATATCCTAATGCACAATTTGTTGTACATCCTGAATGTCGTCCAGAAGTAGTAGCGCTTGGAGACTTTGTAGGAAGTACAACAGCCATTTTGAAATATTGTAAAGAATCACCATGCCAAGAGTTTATTGTAGGTACAGAAGATGGAACAGGCTATCAATTACGTCTTGATAGTCCCAATAAAACATTCAACTTCGCTTCAAAATATTTAGTATGTCCGAACATGAAGGTTAATAATTTGAAAAAGCTTGTGAAATGTCTGGAAACGATGCAGCCTCAAATTTATGTGCCGCCTCATGTGGCTGACCAGGCACGTTTATCACTAGAGCGCATGTTACTTGTAAAGTAGAGGGTGTTTAAAAAGCGGACTTTGATAACGATGGGTATGCTTCGTAGGTTATTCGACGTCGAATAGGAAGCGAACTTGGGAAGTGTGGGACTCGTGTACCAATAACGTACACTGGAGTGTCCTCCTTCCTCAAGTAGCGCTCCCTCTTCTCGGCTTTCGAAAGCCCGCTCTTTGAACCTCGATTGGAAGTAGCTGAACGTGCACGTAGAGGAAGTTCGGAGGGTACAACAATGATTCCAAGATATTTAGTGGATATAGATATTCAGAGCTTGCCGGTAGTGGATACTGATGTGATTGTAATCGGAGCAGGAATTGCCGGTTTGTTTACGGCGCTTCGTTCTAGTAAAGGGCAATCTGTTGTGATGATTACGAAAAAGTCATTGTTGGATAGCAATACTCGTTATGCGCAAGGTGGCATTGCAGCGGTTATATCAGCTGATGATTCACCCGAATATCATTTGCAGGACACAATAGTAGCAGGTGCAGGTCTTTGTGATCATAGTGCTGTGGATGTGCTCGTTCATGAAGGTCCAGAAGGTGTAGAAAATCTAATTAAGCTCGGCACGCAATTCGACGTGGAAAATGGAGAATATGCCCTTACACAAGAGGGAGCTCATAGTCAGCGTCGTATTTTGCATGCCAATGGAGATGCTACAGGATTTGAAATTGTACGTGCTCTTTCTGAGAAGGCAATTGCCAATGCTAATATTGATGTATGGGACAATCATTTCGTTATTGATCTCGTAACAGACAAAGGTATTTGCTATGGAGCGATTGTCCAGAAAAGCAATGGAGAGCGATTATTTTTACGAGGCAAAGCTACAGTTCTATGCTCTGGCGGTTCGGGTCAACTCTATCGCTATACAACGAATCCAGAAGTTGCTACGGCAGATGGTGTTGCTATGGCATATCGTGCAGGTGCTAATATACGTGATATGGAGTTTATTCAATTCCATCCCACATCGCTATGTTACCCTGGCGCGCCACGCTTCTTAATTTCAGAAGCTGTTCGTGGTGAGGGGGCCTATTTACGTAATATTAAAGGCGAACGTTTTATGGACAAATATCATGAACAATTAGAGCTTGCTCCGCGAGATGTTGTTGCTCGTGCCATCGTAAGTGAGATGGAAGAGAGTAAATCTACTTTCGTATATATTGATATTACGCATGAAACCGAAGAGAAAATTAAGCATCGTTTCCCAACGATCTATAAATATTGTTTGGACTATGGTTTAGATTTAACGACCGATTGGATTCCTGTTGCCCCTGCCATGCACTATATGATGGGCGGAGTCGAAGCTGACTTGAATGGAGAAACTAATATTTCTCGTTTGTTTGCTTGTGGCGAAGTTTCATCAACAGGCGTACATGGTGCGAATAGATTGGCGAGTAATTCTCTTTCCGAAGCTATTGTTTTCGGTAGACGTATTGTCGACCGTATAGCGTTATTGTCACCACTTACAGGGGTGCCGAATACGAGTTTCACTGGTGATCGTCATATCCATGCGATCCAGCCTGTTGTGGAACGCCGCTTGAAGCTACAGAAAATTATGGTGCGTTATGCTGGTTTGAAACGTAATCGCGAAGGGCTGCAAAAGGGATTAGATGAATTAATGCGACAAGTTACTATTTTCAATACAGAACTTACGGAGCGTGAAGAGTTCGAATTTGCGAATATGTTAACTTGTGCGTTACTCGTTACGGAGTCAGCACTTTTCAGAGAAGAAAGTCGCGGTGGACATTATCGTGAGGATTTCCCGAATCGTGATGATGAACATTGGAGCAAGCATACGGTATTGAATCGTGAAACTGGTCAATTTGAGGAGTGGATCACAAATGTTTGAGTGGACAAACGGCGGATACGATTATGAACTGAAGCAATTGATACGTAGTTGGTTAGCAGAGGATATAGGTAGTGGAGATATTACAACAGAGACAACAATACCTGTAAACTCGATATCTAAAGCCGTCATTCATATGAAAGAACCAGGAATTATTGCAGGTATTCCGATTGCTCGACTTGTATTTGAAGTAGTAGATACATCATTAATATTTAACGCGTTAGTTGAAGATGGTGATTCTGTTGATAAAGGCACCGTCATTATTGAAGTTGAGGGTAGTACGAGAAGCTTGCTTACTGGAGAACGACTTGCTTTGAACTTGATGCAAAGACTTTCAGGGATCGCAACGAAAACGAATAGCTTTGTGCAAGCGTTGCAAGGACTACCGACAAAACTTGTTGATACACGAAAAACAACACCTGGTCATCGTATGCTTGAGAAATATGCGGTACGTATAGGTGGGGGTTATAACCATCGCTTTGGATTGTATGATGCTGTTATGATTAAAGATAATCATATTAAAGGAGCTGGTAGTATTACAGCTGCTGTTGCATCCGCACGCCAGCAAATTCCGCATACGATGAAAATTGAAGTGGAGACCGAATCGATGGAGCAAATTCAAGAAGCTATTCATTGCGGGGCTGATATTATTATGCTCGACAATATGCCGGCTGCAGCGATGAAAGAAGCAGTTGTATATATTAAGGAGCGCTCTTCACATGTTATCGTTGAGGCTTCTGGTAACATTACACTTGATACGATATATGATAAGGCAGCATCGGGTGTTGATGTCATATCTGTTGGTGGTTTGACGTATTCTTTTCAAGCCTTAGACATTAGTCTAGACTTGAATGAGAAGAAAGGTGGAACTATCGCGTGATTTTAGTTATAGATGTCGGCAATACAAACATCGTACTTGGTATATATAAAGGGAAACAATTATTGCATCATTGGCGTATTAGTACGAACCGTTCTGGAACAGTTGATGAGTATGGAATTATGATTCATAACTTGTTTCAGTATGCCGGCATAAGCTTGCAACAGATTGATGGGGTTGCCATATCGTCGGTTGTTCCGCCATTAATGGGATTGCTGGAGCAGCTATGTGCTAAGTATATGAAGAAGACACCACTTATTGTCGGACCTGGTGTGAAAACAGGACTTAACATTCGCTATGAAAATCCACGCGAGGTGGGTGCTGACCGTATCGTTAACTCTGTTGCTGCGATAGAGAAGTATGGCGCTCCATTGATCGTTGTTGATTTCGGAACAGCAACGACGTTTGATTATATTGATGAAGAGGCAAGCTATATTGGTGGAGCGATTGCTCCAGGAATTGGAATTTCGACAGAGGCATTGTATCAGCGAGCAGCCAAATTACCACGTATTGAGCTGACGAAACCGAAAAGCGTTGTAGGGCGAAATTCAGTAACCTCTATGCAAGCGGGTATTATTTTTGGCTATGTTGGACAAGTTGACGGTATTGTTAACCGTATCAAAAAAGAATTTAATGTAACACCTAAAGTTATTGCAACGGGTGGATTAGCGGAATTGATTTTTGCTGAGTCTGAAACGATTGAAGTCGTTGATCCTATGCTAACGCTTGAAGGATTACGTTTAATCTATGAACGCAATCAGGAGGGATAGTTATGACAGAACAATTGAAAGACATTCTCGTTCGCGGCACGGCATGGGGTGGTAAGATACGTGTATTTGCGACACGGTTGACTAATATTGTACAGGAAATGCAGACGCGTCATCAGACCTATCCAACGGCAACAGCAGCGTTAGGAAGAACAAGTGCAGTTGCTGCGATGATGGGAGCTATGCTGAAGGGCGAGGAACGTCTTACGATTCAAGTAAAGGGCGACGGTCCAATCGGCAATGTTGTCGTTGATGCGAACACTTATGGCGAAATTCGAGGCTACGTTGATTATCCACAAGCACATCATGCAAGCAACGAGCGCGGCAAGTTGGATGTGGCAGGTGCTGTAGGTACAACAGGATTTATTTATGTAACCAAAGATTTAGGAATGAAAGAGCCGTATAGTGGAAGTATACCTATTATTTCAGGGGAGCTTGGTGAAGACTTCACTTATTACTTTGCTGTATCCGAGCAGACGCCTTCCGCTGTTTCAGTAGGTGTATTAGTAGATGCTGACAATTCAGTGCTTCATGCAGGTGGGATGATTGTCCAAGTGCTACCTGGACTTAAAGACGAAGATTTGACGAGATTAGAGAATGCTATCGCGGCATTGCCCCCCGTTACAACTTTGCTTGAACAAGGTGAAACACCTGAAGGTATTATTCGCTCGTTAGTGGGAGACGATTTCGTCATTCATGACATCATGGATTTGCATTTCCAATGTAAATGCTCGGAGGAGCGTGTAAGTGCAACGTTGTTAAGTGTCGGCGCGGACGAACTACAAAGTATGATTGATGATACTGGAGAGGCAGAGCTTGTATGTCATTTCTGTAATGAAAAGTATCATTTCAACAAAGAGAAGCTAGTGGAACTTAGAGATGAAGCAAGGTCTTAAGTAAGGATAGTAGAATATGAAAAAATATGATGTATTGAAGCTTGTAGTTATTATTCAAGCGGTAGGCATGTTCGCTCTAGCTAGCTTTGCGATTTGGCAGCTATGGCCTAACTTGCAGGGCAAATCAGCCGAACTTGAAGGATCAATGATCGAAGACGATAGAAATCGAATTGACGATGAGATTGTCGCCGTGGTAGCAGATAAAAATATAACAAAGCAGCAGCTTATTGATGAGTTGATAGAACTATACGGAGATCAAGCACTGCAGCAATTACTGCTGCATGTAACGATTGAGCTTGCTGCACAGGCAAAAGGGATTATGCTTACTCATAGTGAGCTAGAAGCAGCGATTAGTGAAGCTTCTAGCGGATATGAAAGCAAAGAACAATATTTTCAGATGATGAAGGAGCAATTAGGGCTTTCACAGAAAAGAGTAATAGAAGGTATTCAAGACCATGAATTACTAGTCAAAATCGCGATCTCCGATATTGAGGTTAGCGAAGCAGAAATTACTGCTTATATCGAAAGTCATCCAGAGCAATTTCAACAAAAACAGCAGTTTCGTCTAAGCTGGATTCTTACTGAAAACGATAGTGATGCCAATTATGTGCTTAATGAGCTTACGCAAGGGGCTGATTTCGCCGCGACGGCATCACAATACTCTATAGATATTTACTCTGCTGAAATGGGTGGAGACTTAGGTGAAATTGAATACAATGATCCATTTTATGATCAAAGCGTGCTGGAAGAAGCCTCGAAGATGCAAGTAGGTGATGTCGTTGGTCCGATTCGTACAGCGGACGGCTATGCGATATTGTATTTAGCTGGAAGGAACATACCTGAAGGACTAACGAAAGAACAGCGACAACAAAAAGCTAAGGTCGAAGTTGCTCTACAAAAAGTTGGATCTTTGATCGATGTACAAGAGCAGTTAATGAATCAGTACGCAAGCGGAATTAAAAAATAAGGGGTAGTTCAAAGTTGTTTCCATTATTTGATAAAACCTATTGACAAGATAAGGTCTTCATTGATAATATAATAATCAAAGCCAACTAATCTAGTCGGAATAAGGAGGGTTCATTGTTATGGCAAGAATTGTACAGAGCGTAACTGATCTTATCGGAGATACACCACTGGTGCGTTTGAATCGTTTGGTCCCTGAAGGTAGTGCAGAAATATATGTGAAACTTGAGTATCAAAACCCAGGCGCAAGTGTAAAGGATCGTATTGCAATTAGCATGATTGAAGTTGCAGAAGCAGAAGGTCGTATTAAACCAGGAGATACAATCGTTGAACCAACAAGCGGTAATACTGGTATTGGTCTAGCACTTGTTGCAGCTGCAAAAGGCTATAACGCTATTTTTGTAATGCCAGAAACAATGAGTATTGAGCGTCGTAACCTACTTCGTGCGTATGGTGCAAGTCTTGTACTAACACCTGGCTCTGAAGGTATGAATGGTGCAGTTCGCAAAGCTGAAGAGCTTGCTGCTGAAAACCCGACGTACTTTATTCCGCAACAATTCAAAAACCAAGCAAACGTGAAAATTCACCGCGAAACAACTGGTCCTGAAATTATTGAAGCGATTAATTCTCTTGACGGTAAATTGGATGCCTTCGTTGCTGGTATCGGTACTGGTGGTACAATTTCTGGTGCAGGCGAAACACTTAAAGGTGCATTCCCTAAAATCAAAATTGTAGCAGTTGAACCTGCGGGCTCTCCAATCCTTTCTGGTGGTAGTCCAGGTCCTCACAAAATTCAAGGTCTTGGTGCTAACTTTATTCCAGACATCTTGAATCGTGAGATTTACGATCAAATTATTACAATTGAGAATGAGGATGCATTTGATCATGCTCGTCGAGCTGCGAAAGAAGAAGGTATTCTATGCGGAATTTCTTCTGGTGCTGCAATTTCTGCTGCATTGCAAGTTGCCAAAGAGCTTGGCACTGGCAAACGTGTAGTAGCAATTATTCCAAGTAATGGTGAGCGTTACCTAAGTACTCCACTTTTCAACTTTGATAATTAATAGTAAGTAATAAGTAAGTAGAGGAGCTGCCTTGCGTTATGACGCTTGGCTAGTCCTCTACTTTTTTGCATATATTACGAAAATACAACTCCAACGGCATATGTAGAATAGCGAATGATCATCCAAAATGCTTTATTTTTCGAGTAGGTTTTTGTATACTAGGCGAAAGTAGTTAGAACGGAGGAAGTTAGCATGCTAACCTCATGGGAAACATGGTTACAATGGCATAAAGAGAAGCAGTATACGATGTTACCTTATATAAAGCGTGTAGAGTTAGATTGGTCCCAGCAAAGCTATGTACCATCTTGGGGTGGAGTATGGCAAGATGCTTCCCCGCATGCATTTGTATTAGAAAGTGGTAAAGTAGGTCGCTATACGTACTTAGGTATTTCGCCAGAAAGTTTAATATATGGAACAGATGAAATCGCTCGTACGATTTCTTATTACAATCCTGATGAACAGGCGCAAAACTGGGAAGAAATTTGTGGGAAACCATTAGAGGTTGTTCGTGAGTGGATGAAGCCATACAAAAGTCCATATGTTGCAAATGGTCCAAAGTTCAGCGGAGGATGTGTTGGCTTTTGGGGATACGACGTTATTCGTAGCATCGAAAAATTACCTCGACTAGCTAAGCGAGATATCGAAGTTCCTGATTACTTGTTCATGCGGATGAATGAGGTATGGGTGTTGGACCATCAGGAACGGTGCGTTTACTGTGTTGTACATCGACCTATTTCTGATGAAATGGGCGAAGCGGAACTGCTTCACACGTATGAAGCTGCTGCAGGACATGCAGAAGGAATGGCGGATTATTGGCTAACGTGGTTTGAAGGTGAGCAGCAGCGTGCACAGGATGAGGCGGAGCGTGAACGGAGGCTTGCTCATATTGAGCAACAAAGTCTACATATTGATGTGGAGAGTATTACTGGAATCTATTCTCCATTTGCTAAGCAAGAATTTATCCAGGCAGTAGAGAAAATTCAAGATTATATCGCACAGGGCGATGTGTTTCAAGTGAATTTGTCACAACGTCAAAGTAGAGCGGTGCAATCAAACGCTGCAGAATTATATGAATGGTTGAGATTGTTTAATCCATCTCCATATATGGGTTATATTACAACTCCTCATTTTCAAATTGTATCAGCATCACCAGAGTTGCTAGTGGAGCAATATGGTGGCAAATTAGCAACGCGCCCGATTGCAGGAACACGTCGCAGAGGTCGTACAGAGGAAGAAGAAGCATTATTCGCCGAAGAGCTAATGAACAATGAGAAGGAAAAGGCTGAGCATATTATGCTCGTTGATCTTGAAAGAAATGATCTAGGTAGAGTTTCTGCTTATGGTACAGTCAAGGTAGAAGAACTTATGGTTATCGAACGCTATTCGCATGTCATGCATTTGGTATCACAGATTGAAGGTGAGCTGGCAAGCGGCAAAGATTGCTTTGACGTTATTGCAGCAACATTTCCAGGCGGGACGATAACTGGCGCTCCGAAAATTCGCACAATGGAAATTATTGAAGAGCTTGAGCCAGTGACACGTGGACCGTATACAGGCTCAATGGGCTGGATTGATTATAATGGCGATATGGAGTTCAATATTATTATTCGGACCATGGTTATTGAGCGAGATGAGGTTCATATTCAAGCAGGTGCAGGGATTGTGATTGACTCTGATCCTGAGCGTGAATATGTTGAGTCGTTGAGTAAGGCTAAGGCTCTGTGGAAGGCGATTCAATACGCCGAATCTTTTTCGGATTTTCCGACGTGATCACGATGCGTAGCTTCGAAGCACTTGATGGTAACTCTTCCGCGAATATGGGCGTTGCCCATGAGTTCGCTGGTGCTTGATAGATTTTAGTTTGTCATTATACATTGTGGGAGGGATTACTATGATTCTGGTTATCGATAATTATGATTCATTTACTTACAACTTGGTGCAATATTTGGGTGAGCTCGGTCAGGAAATTATTGTTAAACGTAATGACGAGATTGATATGGCTGGCATCGAGGCGTTAGCTCCTGATCACATTATGATCTCTCCTGGTCCTTGTTCTCCGAATGAAGCGGGGATTAGCTTAGAGGTTATTGAGCAATTTAAAGGAATTATCCCGATTATTGGAATATGCCTTGGTCATCAATCGATCGGTCAAGCTTTTGGCGGTGAGGTTGTTCGTGCGGAGCAATTGATGCACGGTAAAACTTCGCAAATTCTTCATGATGGCAAATCATTATTCGATGGACTACCATCGCCATTTACGGCAACAAGATATCATTCCTTGATTGTACGCCGAGAGTCATTGCCTGATTGTCTTGAGATTACTGCGGAGACGGAAGCGGGAGAAATTATGGGGCTACGTCATAAGGAGTATCCGATTGAAGGACTACAGTTCCATCCAGAATCGATCATCACTGAGCATGGCTTACGTATGCTTAGCAATTTTTTGAAGCTAAGCGTAGCGAAATAGTTACTCGGTCACTTATGGAGATTAGATAATGAAAATATATATAAATGGACAAATGATGAAGGCGGAAGAAGCTATGGTCTCAGTGTATGACCATGGCTTTTTATACGGTCTAGGTTTGTTTGAGACTTTTCGTACTTATGGTGGGCAAAGTTTCCTGCTAGAGCGACATATGGAGCGTCTTGAGACTGCTAGCCAATACCTTGGTATTAAGTTATCAATAACTTTAGGGCAATTACAGCGTATCGTACAATCGCTATTAGAAGCTAATGCATTAGAAGATGGCTATGTAAGAGTAACGGTTAGCGCTGGTACAGGTGAACTTGGACTGCCTACGCAAGATTATAATGAACCAACCGTTGTTGTGATGGTGAAATCAATCGGAGATCCGACGTTTGAACAGTGGCATAAGGGGAAAGCATTACAGTTATTGCAGACGGTACGTAATACGCCAGAGGGTCCATATCGCTTCAAATCACTACATTACATGAATAATATTATCGCCAAACGTGAGTTGCTAGCGTTAGGTGAAGTGACGGTTGCTGGTGCAGAAGGTTTGATGTTAACGAATAAAGGTTATATTGCAGAAGGTATTGTTAGTAATTTGTTTTTCGTCAAAGATGAGAAGATCTACACGCCCCATCTGGATACAGGGATTTTGCCAGGTATTACGCGGGAGTTCGTAATGCAATTGGCAAAGCAGCGAGGAATTACAGTTAAAGAAGGATTGTATACATTTGCAGAGCTATGGGAAGCTACAGAAATTTGGATGACCAATTCCATTCAAGAGCTTATCCCGATTACTTCCTTACTGGATGCAGCAGGTCATATGAAGCTGATTAGCGAAGGAGTAGCGGGTCATTACTGTCAGCAGCTAGCAGCAGCTTATCGCGCTACGATACAACGAAAAGATTGAAGGTGAAGACATCATGGTACAACCGGTATTTTGGACAAGAAATTATTTGCTAAGTGGACATGTTCCTTTGCAATTAGGACAGCGGACGCTAATGATGGGAATATTGAATATAACGCCAGATTCTTTCTCGGATGGTGGTAAGTATAATTCTGTGGAGCGAGCACTTCAGCATGTAGATCAGCTTGTTGCCGATGGTGTAGACATGATCGATATTGGTGGAGAATCGACAAGGCCTGGTTTTGTTCCGGTGACGATAGCCGATGAGATCGCCAGAGTGATACCTGTCATTGAAGCGATACGCCAAAAGTATCCGCTAGTTCCACTATCGATTGATACGTATAAGGCAGAAACAGCGAAGGCAGCATTAGCAGCGGGAGCACATATTATTAATGATATTTGGTGCTTGAAATATGATCCTGATATGGCTTATGTGGCAGCGGAATATCGTTGCCCTGTAATACTGAATCACAATCGTACTGATGCCAATGAGGAATATGGCATTGAGGAAGTGATTGCCGATTTACTGGAAAGTGTACATATTGCCATTGATGCAGGCGTTGCACATGATCAGATCTGGTTAGATCCAGGAATCGGGTTTGCCAAAACGTATGAGCAAAATTTAGAAATTCACGCGAGATTAGCTCAATTAAATGCGTTAGGATATCCTGTACTCTTAGGAACATCACGCAAAAAGTTTATTCGTGAAGCATTGGCTATGACCGTAGATGAAATTGCAGAAGGCACGATTGCTTCTAATGTGCTTGGAATTACGCAAGGCTGTCAAATTGTGCGAGTGCATGATGTCCGTGCCATGAAGAAGGCGGCGCTGATGACAGATGCACTACTATATCGAATACCACACTACAAGGAGTAACAGTTATGGATAAAATGCAATTAAAAGGTATGCGTTTCTATGGTTATCATGGTGTGTTTGCAGAGGAAAATCGTCTAGGTCAACAATTCATAGTTGATCTTGAACTAATAATGGATATGCAACAAGCTGCTCTTACCGATGAATTACAGTATGCGCTTGACTATTCCGAGCTACACGGCTTTGTACAAGAGATTGTAGAAGGTCCGCCATTCAAATTAATTGAAGTATTAACGTCACAAGTTGCTTCCCAAGTGTTAGAGCATTATACTAATGTGCATGAAGTTACTGTACGTGTTACGAAGCCACATCCGCCATTCAAAGTGGAGTTTGATGGTGTAACAATTGAAATGAATAGAAAGCGAGCTTCTCATGACTAATTCAGTAACAGCTATGACGGCATATATTGCCATGGGTTCAAATGTGGGTGATCGAGAGCAATGGTTACGCCAAGCCATCGATACGCTTGATCGACACGACGCAATCGAAATAACTAAAGTATCAAACATATATGAGACTGAACCCGTAGGATATACGGAGCAACCGTCTTTTCTTAATATGGTTATTGAAGTGCGTACGACATTAGCTGCACCGGCATTATTATTAGAGCAATTGGCCATTGAACAACAGTTAGGCAGAGTAAGAGAAGTGCAATGGGGTCCTCGCACTATTGATTTAGATTTGTTATTATATGATAATGTTTCATTGGAGTCAGAATTATTAGTGTTGCCACATCCTAGAATGATGGAGCGGGCATTTGTGCTAGTTCCACTCCATGACGTGTTATCTAAGGTGCATCTTCTATACAACGAAGTGAAGGGTATTGCCGAAGAAGCGCTGCGATTGAGAAAGGAAGGCATTACACTATGGACAACGATCAACTAGCTCAGAGAGTCAGGGCATTTCGTAAATTAAAAGGTTTCACACAAATCGAGCTTGCTGAAGAACTAGGAGTATCCGTTGCAGTTCTAGGTTCACTAGAACGTGGCACTAGACGGAATGATCCCAAGTTGCTGAAGTTGATAGCCAATACATTAGATATTAGTTATGAAGAACTGATTACAATTCGAGAGGGGTAAGGATACACATGCTGAAAATCGGAGACATCGAGATGAAAAATCAAGTAGTGCTGGCGCCGATGGCAGGCGTGTGTAATCTAGCCTTTCGTCTTATTGCCAAAGAGTTTGGTGCAGGACTTGTATGTGCTGAGATGGTAAGTGATAAGGCGATTCTACACGGCAACAAAAGAACGCTAGAAATGTTATTTGTTGATGAACGTGAGAAGCCGTTAAGCTTGCAAATTATTGGCGGCAATCGAGAGTCATTAGTTGAGGCGGTCAAAGTCGTAGATAAGCAGACGAATGCTGATATTATCGATATTAATATGGGCTACCCCGTACCAAAGGTAACAAAATGTGATGCAGGTGCGCGTTGGCTGCTTGATCCGAATAAGATTTATGAGATGGTATCTGCTGTAGTAGATGCTGTAGATAAGCCTGTTACGGTGAAAATGCGCGTAGACTGTTAGATCATACTGGTTGTGATGGTGTAATGATTGGCCGTGGTGCATTGGGTAACCCATGGATGTTATACCGTACGATTCAGTATTTAACTACGGGAGAATTAATAAGCGATCCATCGCCGCGTGAAAAGCTTGAAGTTGCAGTTCTGCATATGGACCGCCTGATCGCGTTACGTAATGAGTCTGTAGCTGTACGTGAAATGCGTAAGCATATGGCATGGTACATGAAGGGCTTGCCAGGAGCAGCTCGTGTGAAGGATAGAATTATGGAAGAAACAAATCGCGATCGTCTAGTGGAAATATTAGAAGAATACGTTATATCATTGGATGAAGTCGAGTGGACTACACAAACTTAGCGACGATTATAAATGAATGATATGGAATGAAATATTCGTTAATACCGTATGAATCGACAAACTTCTACACGATTCTTCGGGGGAATGTTTACTAAATAAAATGATTTCATACATCTGATTGACATATCATTCATCTATGCCATATAATCTTGCAATATAAATCTTAGTTCATAGGATATTCAAAAGCTCGCTTAACATCACGAAGTGAATTCAAGTCGTTAGTTTGACTTTCGTTACGGCGATCCAACGTTTTGAATGTTGAAAATACACAGAAATATATTAATGCGAGCATCATCAAATTAATTTGCAATATATTAAATAATCAGTGAATTCATATCTACGTATGAAAATAGGTCACATGATAGGAGACATGGAAAGATGAATGATAAGGTAACAATTCTGACTCAAGCTGGATTGAAGAAATACGAGGACGAGTTAGAAACTCTAAAGTCTGTCAAACGACGTGAAGTAGCTGAACGAATTAAAGTCGCTATTGGTTATGGAGACATTAGTGAAAACTCCGAGTATGAAGATGCAAAAAACGAACAGGCTTTTATTGAAGGTAGAATTATTACTTTAGAGAAGATGTTGCGTAATGCAAGAATTATTAATAACGACGAGATTGGTATAGATGTCGTAAGCGTTGGTTGTATCGTTGTGGTAGAGGATCTGGAGTTCGGCGATCAAACGGAATACTCGATTGTAGGAACGGCGGAGGCTGATCCATTCGAGAATAAGATTTCTAATGAAAGCCCACTCGGTAAAGCAATGCTTGGTAAAGACAAAGGAACAGTCGTTGAAGTGAACGTTCCAGCCGGCAATATTCAATATAAAATTGTAGATATTAAAAAATAAGGTATACTTAGTTCATTAGAAAGCTTCCCTTAGGAAGCTTTTTGAACGTTTACCGCTAGATTCGAGGAGATGAATACATTGGAAACAGAAAATAATGTCCAAGAGTTAAGTGAATTGCTACAAATTCGTCGCGACAAATTAGATTCACTAAGGGAGCTTGGAGTAGATCCTTTTGGCAGCAAATTCGATCGCTCACACAATGCGAAAGAAATTTTAGATGGTTATGCTGAAGTGGACAAGCCTGAACTAGAAGAGATGGCGATCCCAGTAAGTATAGCAGGTCGCATTATGCAAAAACGTGGAATGGGTAAAGCTAGTTTTGCTCATGTTCAAGATTTAACGGGACGTATTCAAATTTATGTTCGTAAAGATACAGTAGATGAGAATAAATTTGCCGCGTTTGAGATGCTTGATATCGGTGACATCGTAGGTGTTAAAGGTCTAGTATTCAAAACAAACACAGGCGAAGTTTCTATTAAAGTGCTAGAAATTGAAGTGTTGACTAAATCACTGCTTCCACTTCCAGATAAGCATCATGGTTTGAAGGATGTTGAACTTCGCTATCGCCAACGTTATGTTGACTTGATTATGAGTCCTGATGTCCAACAAACTTTTATTGCACGTTCAAAAATCATTCAATCTATGCGTCGCTATTTAGATTCTCTAGGTTACTTAGAAGTTGAAACACCTACATTGCATTCTATTGCTGGTGGTGCAGCGGCACGTCCGTTTATTACACATCACAATGCATTGGATATGCAGTTATATATGCGTATTGCAATCGAATTACATTTGAAACGTTTAATCGTTGGTGGATTAGAGAAAGTATATGAGATTGGACGCGTATATCGTAATGAAGGTATGTCTACTCGTCATAATCCTGAATTTACAATGATTGAATTGTACGAAGCGTATGCGGACTACAAAGATATTATGGCTTTGACGGAAAATATGATTGCACATATCGCGCAAGAAGTTCTTGGAACAACGAAAATAATGTACCAAGGTGTTGAGATTGATCTAACGCCACAGTGGCGTCGTGTAACAATGGTTGATATCGTTAAGGAAGTAACAGGTGTTGACTTCAGCGTGCATATGACTGATGAAGAAGCACACGCATTAGCGAAAGAACATAAAGTTGCTGTTGAAGCTCATATGACATTCGGTCATATTCTCAATGAGTTCTTTGAACAGTTCTGTGAGGAAACATTAATTCAACCTACATTTGTAACGGGGCACCCAGTAGCTATTTCACCACTAGCTAAGAAAAATGTTATGGACCCGCGCTTCACAGATCGCTTTGAGCTATTTGTTGTCGCACGTGAACATGCCAATGCATTTACAGAGCTTAATGATCCGATCGATCAACGCGAGCGTTTTGAAGCTCAAATGACTGAGAAAGAGCAAGGAAATGACGAAGCGCATGAAATGGATGATGATTTCATCCGCGCACTTGAATACGGAATGCCTCCTACGGGTGGGCTAGGTATCGGTATCGATCGTCTAGTTATGTTGTTAACAGATGCACCTTCTATTCGTGATGTACTGCTATTCCCTCATATGAGAGAACAAAAAACACAAGAATAGTTATATTTTAAGTGCAGGTTCAACAATACTACTTTCTGAACAACCTCTTTTTATAGAAGCTTTACATCTTATTAATTTCGAAGATGTAAAGCTTTATCTATATATAGTTATAAGAACGATAAGCATCAGCACATCTAGTGCTAAATAAGGTATTGAAAAAAGAAGTGAAAATAACTTAAGAAAAGACTTGCATTCCATTAGGCTGCTATG
The DNA here is from genome assembly GCF_056786375.1 of Paenibacillus sp. Y930. Lineage (NCBI taxonomy): Bacteria > Bacillati > Bacillota > Bacilli > Caryophanales > Paenibacillaceae > Paenibacillus > Paenibacillus sp. Y930. The sequence goes on from NZ_JBXCIX010000011.1 coordinate 61,121, forward strand.
GTATATTATTTCTTGTCGCCGCAGAAGATTGCGAGACACACGAAGAAAACAAGACGAGCTTCAAACTTACACAATGTAACGAGAAACTCACTTGAATTTCTAACACGAAGATAA
>NZ_JBXCIX010000012.1:0-45219 GCF_056786375.1 Paenibacillus sp. Y930
CAAGCGAAGATAGAAAAATACATCGGAAGCATAGATTCAAATGATTCACTTTGGAGTTTTACCTTTCACATCCAGTTTTGAGGGCGCAAACCCTTGTATTTCAACTATAATTTTACCGAAAAGTATAGTTGACAAGTTCATCTCAATCCAGTAAGATGGACAAGTCTCAAATGTGGCGGTGTAGCTCAGCTGGCTAGAGCGTACGGTTCATACCCGTGAGGTCGGGGGTTCGATCCCCTTCGCCGCTACCACAAATGGAGGATTAGCTCAGCTGGGAGAGCATCTGCCTTACAAGCAGAGGGTCGGCGGTTCGAACCCGTCATCCTCCACCATAAAAATTTCAAAACATTAGCGCGGGGTGGAGCAGTTGGCAGCTCGTCGGGCTCATAACCCGAAGGTCACAGGTTCAAGTCCTGTCCCCGCAACCAATTTTTATGGAAACTTTTCAATAATACGGAGCTGTGGTGTAGTGGCCCAACATGCCTGCCTGTCACGCAGGAGATCGCGAGTTCGAATCTCGTCAGCTCCGCCATTTAATTTCTATTATGTTTGGCTCGGTAGCTCAGTCGGTAGAGCAAAGGACTGAAAATCCTTGTGTCGGCGGTTCGATTCCGTTCCGAGCCACCATTTTTACAACCGTGGAGGATTAGTGAAGTGGCTAAACACGGCAGACTGTAAATCTGCTCTCTTCGAGTTCGGTGGTTCGAATCCATCATCCTCCACCACTTCTATTTTAATAGGAGCCATTAGCTCAGTTGGTAGAGCACCTGACTTTTAATCAGGGTGTCGAAGGTTCGAGTCCTTCATGGCTCACCAGTTATTAATCGAACAGAGAGGGAAACCTCTCTTTTTTTGATTTTAAAATGTATTTATCTTATAATTCTACTTTTGAAATATCTCTTAAAAGGGGAGGTCGCCTGGTCATTCTCACAATGACTAAGCGACCTCCCCTTTTTGTATATTACTGTAAGTATTTCTTAAGCTCTTGAACGATTTCTGAAAGTCGAAGTTCTGTGTCTGCATCTAATGTAAATACATATTCACCAGTTTCAAGCTGCTCACGAGTAACGGCTGAATCTGTAGCATACATGCTCTTCGTATATTGTCGTGCACCCATAGAAGCAAGCACAGGTTTCAAGGAATAATCGATAGCGAGTAGATGTGACATTGATCCTGCGATAAAGACAGGTGTAATAATTTTTCCTTCGAATCCTTTTTGCGGCAGTAAATCAATATATGCTTTTAATACACCAGTAAATGAAGCTTTGTATACTGGGCTTGCAATAATAACAGCATCTGCCTGTTCAATTAGCTCATTTGCAGCGATAATATGTGGACTCATAAAGCGTGTATATACTAGATCCTCCGGGGGAAGATCTACAACATTAACAGCAGCAGTTTGAAATCCAGCTTCGGTTAATGCTTGACGAATATAGTTAGTCATACCGTTAAGGCGCGAGCTAGCGTTCGGACTACCTGATAAAATAACAACTTTACACATGATTTTACAGTATCCTCCTAAAACTTTTTATAATCTAAATAATAAGCTTCTTGTTAATAAAAAGTAGCTTCGAAAGCGTAGACCTAAAACTTTTTATAATCTAAATAATAAGCTTCTTGTTAATAAAAAGTAGCTTCGAAAGCGTAGACCTAAAACTTATTATAATCTGAATAATGAGCTTCCTGTTAATAAAAGTAGCTTCGGAAGCGTAGAACTATATAATTAGATCAATATAAGTGCATGTTAGTTTTGAACTTCATCTATAAGTGTATAAACTGTTATCAAGCGTATCATGAACTAGCGATAAGGGTCAAGAAACAAGAACAGAGCTTTTTTGTATCCGGCACTAATTAATATGGTACAATGACGGAAACTGCAGCAATGGGAGAGTGTCTAGTATGGGCGTTATAGATATGACCAAACAATTAGAACAAATATTGAATTGTTCTGTTATACGCAGCAATAGAAGTTTGGAGGATATTGCCCTTTTTATGGGACCTTCGTACGAGAATGCTACTATAGAAAAGGGACAGTATATAGAAGGAAATTATGATTGTTGGTTAGTTATGGATTTATTTGCAGAGTATTGTGAGGTCATTGAGTTTCAGCAGAAAACTTTGAGTACAACAGAAATGCAGCTTATTGCAATACTTTTATTGAATAGAACAAGTGTTACGCTTGATAACCAATATGCAGGAATGACGATGATTGAGAAGCAGGCAACGAAATTAGGCGAATGGCTTCAAAGTCAAATGGATGCTCATGCAACGAGGTCGAATATACCTGAGCATCTTATTATGTCAAGCTCCTTGTATCACGAAATGGTTCCTATTCTATTAATTGCTGATAGCTCTATACAATCCCATAGTAGCTACCCAGAGCTGGACAAGCTCCTTCGCTCTTTTCTATCTGAAGATGTTCTGCTTATTCCACTGCCGAATGATGAGTGGTTAATATGGGGACCGACTTCATTGCTAAGAGATGATGATTCCTCAGATTCTGATCATATAGATGAGGAGACGCTGGAAGATAGTTTATCTAATATTGCGCATGGTTTACATGATATGCTAGCTAGTGAATGGATTGGTGAAAGTCAGATCGCCATAACCTATCCGATCGTACCAGCTAAATCGATCGTTGAAACAATCGGGCAATTAAGAGAAAGTATTCATATTGGACGCAAATTTCATGTTGGAACCAATATACATTTGCCATGGTTGCTTCAATTAGAAGTATTGCTGCATGCGATACCCGAAGTGCATCGTCAGAAGTATTTAGAGCAATCATTGAAACGTGCAGATCTTTTTGTAGAAACAGAAATGCTAGCTACTTTAGAAACATTTTTCAGCTTGGATTGTAATGTTAGCGAGACAGCCAAGAAATTATATATTCATCGAAATACACTATTATACCGTTTAGATAAGTTGAAGCAGGAGACAGGACTTGATGTAAGATTGTTCCGCGATGCCGTATTAGTGAAGATTATTTTACTATTGTACAAAGTTACGAAAACACATTAATTTTTTTGTAAAGTATGTGCATAGTCAACTAACCGTACTTAGGATAAGATAAGGACATAAGAAAATTTCACTTTAGGGGGAAATACACATGGCAGGCGTACGTTTAGAAGGACTTTATAAAAAATACCCAGGAAGCGACAAAGCTTCTGTAACTGATGTTAGTCTTGATATTAAAGACAAAGAATTTTTGGTGCTAGTTGGTCCGTCTGGTTGTGGTAAATCTACAACTCTTCGTATGATCGCTGGTCTTGAAGAAATTTCTGAAGGTAAACTATTCATCGGCGACCGTTTGGTAAACGATGTAGCTCCAAAAGATCGTGACATTGCGATGGTATTCCAATCTTACGCTTTGTATCCACATATGAACGTATACCAAAACATGGCTTTTGGTTTGAAGCTTCGTAAATTCAAAAAAGCTGATATCGACAAACGTGTTCGTGAAGCAGCTGCAATTCTAGATATTACACATTTGTTGGAACGTAAGCCTAAAGCTCTTTCTGGTGGTCAACGTCAACGTGTTGCACTTGGTCGTGCGATCGTTCGTGAGCCTCAAGTATTCCTTATGGATGAGCCGCTTTCTAACTTGGATGCAAAACTTCGTGGACAAATGCGTGCGGAAATCTCTAAATTGACTAAACGTCTAGAGACTACAACAATTTATGTAACGCATGACCAAATCGAAGCAATGACAATGGGTGATCGTATCGTTGTAATGAAAGATGGTTTCATTCAACAAACAGCTTCTCCTGAAGAACTATACAACAGCCCAGTTAATATCTTTGTTGCTGGTTTCATCGGATCTCCGTCTATGAACTTCATCACTGGTTCAATTACAGAGCAATCTGGCGAAGTTAAGTTCAAAGCTAGTGGTGTAGACGTAGTTGTTCCAGAAGGTAAAGCAGCTACACTTCGTTCTAAAGGATTTATTGGTAAAGAAGTTGTTCTAGGTATTCGTCCTGAGGATCTTCATGAAGAGCCTGTATTCTTAGAAGCTTCACCAAAAACTATCGTTTCAGCTAACATCGAAGTTGCTGAAAACCTTGGTCATGAAATGTATCTATACCTTAACGGTATCGGCACTGATTCTGTAATCGCTCGTGTAGATGGTCGTTCTACTCTACGTGATGGCGCTACAGTTAAACTTGCAATCGACATGAACAAAGTTCATATGTTCGATAAAGAAACAGAACTTAACATTTTCGAAAGCTAAATTGTTATTAAGGCCTCACTGCAAACTATTGCAGTGGGGTTTTATTTATTATTGGGATATTTTATCCATTGTAAAGAGCCCTAACATTGCGTTTAGGCTCTTTTTGCTATACCATTGAGACATGATATATGATGGTTTATGGATTGTCATTGGAGGAGGAAATAAGTATGCCGAAGAAAGTAAAGGTAGCTGAACTTGTTAGACATTTCCAACTGGAAGTTCTATCGGGGGAAGATGGATTAAAACGATTAATTACCGTAGATGATTTGTATAGACCTGGCTTAGAAATGGCTGGCTATTTTCACTATCACCCAATCGAGCGCATTCAAATATTAGGTCGTACAGAGATTTCATTTATTAGTATGCTTCCGAGTGAAGAAAGACGCGAACGTATGCGCAAAATTTGTTTGGAAGAAACACCATGTATTCTTATTTCTCGCGGCTTGGAAGCACCAGCTGAGCTTATTGAATTTTCTAATGAAACTCAAATCCCTGTACTACGCAGTAATATTGCAACAACGATTCTATCTAGTCGCATTACAGATTTTCTTGAAAATAAATTAGCACCAACTGCCACCATTCATGGTGTACTAGTCGATGTGTATGGTGTAGGTATGCTAATTACTGGCGGTAGTGGTATCGGTAAAAGTGAAACTGCACTAGAATTAGTGAAGCGCGGACATCGATTAATTGCTGATGATGCGGTAGAAATTAGACAAACTTCAGATGGTAAGCTAACGGGTACAGCGCCTGAACTTATTCGTCATTTACTGGAAATTCGTGGACTAGGTATTATCAATGTAATGACTTTGTTTGGTGCGGGTGCTGTTCGTACACAGAAACGAATCGGACTAGTTATTCGTCTGGAAAATTGGCAACAGGATAAACAGTATGATCGTTTGGGACTTGATGAGGAAAAAACACAAATCATTGAGACGCATGTTCCACTTGTAACAATACCTGTAAGACCTGGACGTAACCTTGCTGTCATTATTGAAGTAGCAGCTATGAATTTCCGCTTGAAACGTATGGGCTACAATGCTGCCCTGCAATTTACGAATAAGCTAACGGAAACGATTGCCGATGATATGGAAGATTACGATTGATTAAGAAGTTATGTTACAGCAAGACGGTGAATAGAAAGGGTGAATGTAGTTGGAGTTAGTGCTTAATCCGGTTATGCTAGAAATCGGTCCGTTAATCATTCGTTGGTATGGTGTCATTCTTGCATTAGGTGCTGTAGCAGGTCTGCTATTAGCTATTCAAGAAGGTAAACGTTTTAGTATCAAGTCTGAATTTTTTATGGATTTATTATTAATAGGAGCCCCTACTGCAATTATTGCTGCACGGATTTATTACGTAGCTTTCCAGTGGGATCATTATAAAGATAATTTAATGGATGTATTCAAAATATGGGAAGGCGGCATTGCGATCTATGGCGCAATAGCAGGGGCGCTTATATGTGGATACTTCTTCAGCAAAGCAAGAGGATATAGTTTCTGGAGAATTGCGGACATTTGCGCACCAGGCCTATTAATTGGTCAAATGATTGGACGTTGGGGTAACTTTGTTAACCAAGAGGCTTATGGTGGTCCAGTAGAGGAATCATTTTTAAGAGATACATTACATATTCCGGGCTTTATAGTTGAACAGATGTATATTGTTAAGGAAGGGATATTTGTTCATCCAACGTTTTTGTATGAATCGTTATGGAGTTTAGTGGGACTAGCGATATTGTTTGTCATCCGTCGTCGCAAATTCTTGCGTGAAGGTGAATTAATTGCTACGTATATTGGTTGGTATTCTATCGGTCGTTTCTTCATAGAGGCGCTTCGTACTGATAGTCTTGGCTTTGTTGGTCCAACATGGTTAGCTAATCTAATTAATGGCTTATGGACACCGATGGAAGTTGTATTCCAGCAAGGGTATATGTCACCGTCTTACGGAAATATTCGTAGTTCGCAGTTAGTAGCATTGCTGCTTGTTCTAGGAGCAATTATTTTCGTTGTTGTGCGTCGTCTTAATATTAAATCAATTACGTACTACAATGATCCCCTTATTTGTACTAAGGTAGCTGCTGTTGTAGGAGTGGATCAAGTAGCAAATACAAATAGCGATACAAAGAAATCCCCAAAGAAAAAAGCTGATAGTTCAACTGCTATAGTTGATTCTAAAACGGATTCAACCAAGAAAACTGATAACCAAGGTTCAGATTCGAAGGCAGACCATCATTCTGATGGAGTTAGTCAAGCTGATTCATCGGGCGGAGATAGTGGTGGCGGAGAATAATTAACACAAATGATACGATTAAAGGATGGCATAAAATGAGAGCATACGATACGGTGCTATTTGATTTGGATGGCACAATACTAGATACAAATGAATTAATTATTAGATCATTTATTGAAGCGCTACAAGGTACGGTGGCTGACGATTTTAATCGGGATCATATTATTCCGTCAATGGGAGCACCGTTAGTAGATCAGATGAAACGTTTTTCAGGATTAGATGACGTCGAGCATCTTGTTGTGGCTTATCGTGAAGTTAACTTGCGTCTACATGATGAGTATGTAAAGGCTTTTGATTATGTAATAGAAGTGCTGGAACGTCTACAGACTGCTGGTGTGAAGATAGGTGTAGTAACTACGAAGATGCGTTTAACAACGGATCGTGGATTAGCCTTTGTTGATATCGCCAAATATATGGGCGCAGTCGTTACGATCGATGATGTAGTCAATGCTAAGCCTCATGCTGAGCCTGTTGAGAAGGCATTAGCATTACTGGGCGTAGGTCCGGAAAAAGCATTGATGGTCGGTGATAGTACGGTAGATATATTATCAGGCATTAATGCTGGAGTAGATACTGTAGCTGTAGCTTGGTCTATGAAGGGCGAGCAGGTGTTGAAAGAAGCAGGAGCGACATATGTCATTCATGATATGCGCGATCTTTATGCGATAGTAGGATTGGAGATTAACTAATTTGCGGAAAATTACTCGGTATCCAGTAGAAGGACCTAATGCATTGTGGCAGGTCTATTCTACAGTGAGTTATTGGAAATCTATTCGTAACTTTATAGCTATTCAACTTGCGCGATACTGCCCTTATCTTCCGCTGAAAAATTGGATCTATCGGCGCATATTAGGTATGAAGGTCGGGAAACATACTGCATTTGCGTTAATGGTAATGGTGGATGTGTTTTTCCCTGAAAAGATTACCGTTGGTAACAATAGCATTATTGGATACAATACGACGATCTTGACGCATGAATACCTTATTAAAGAGTACCGCCTTGGTGAAGTGCATATTGGAGCTAATGTGATGATTGGTGCGAATTGTACGATACTACCGGGTGTTACAATCGGCGATCATGCTGTAGTTGCTGCTGGCTCGCTTGTACATAAAGACGTAGCACCCAATAGCTTTGTAGGTGGTAATCCGATGACCGTAATAGCAAAGCAGAGGAACGAGTAAATGATATGCCCTTATTGCAAATATCTGACCATCAGATGTAGCGATAAGGGTATATTTGTATGCACTTGACTTTACTTATTATTACATGCTAAAATAGCAAAAACCTTTAATTTATTAGCATGGTAATATAGCAACGCTTTAATATGATAAAGAACTGAGGAGAACGGATATGTCTAAGCCTAAAGTATTTGAAAAACCAATTGGTTTAAAGGATTATTTGCCGAGTGTTGTGAAAAAACTTCGTGCAGTTGAACATAAAGTATTGAATTGCATGGAAGGATGGGGCTACGAGCAAATTATTACCCCTACGATGGAGTTTTACGATACGGTCGGTGTCGCAAGCTCAACATCAGATGAGAAGCTATTTAAGTTGTTGAATAATCGCGGTACGACGCTTGTGTTGCGCTCTGATATGACGGCACCTATTGCAAGGGTTGTATCTTCTTTACTGAAAGATCAGCAATTTCCACTACGCTTATCGTATCATGCCAATGTGTTTCGTACGATTGAAGAAGAAGCGGGTCGCGAAGCTGAATTTTTCCAGACAGGTGTAGAGCTTGTTGGAGATTCTTCGCCTGAGGCTGATGCTGAGGTTGTTGCATTAGCGATTGCTTCATTGAAAGCAGCAGGTGTGAAAAAGTTCAAAATTGCGATTGGCCATGTTGGTTTCTTGAACGGATTACTTGAAGAGGCATTGAAGGATCGTCTAGAGGATCAAGCTTCGTTGAAGGAAAAGTTGTTAAGTAGAGATTATGTTGGTTATAGAGATCAGCTTAATGGGCTACAATTAACGGATTCCGTTCGCAAGGAGCTGTCAGACCTTCTGCGCTTACGTGGTGGGGAAGAAATTTGTGAACATGCATTAACGGTAAGTAGTAATGAGACAGCAAGAGAAGCTATTCAACATCTATGTGCGATTTGGGCAGTGCTTGAAGCGTATGGAGTGTGTGAGCATGTTCTCATTGACCTGACGATGATTGGTGACTTCTCCTATTATACAGGTATGACATTTGAAGGCTATGCAGCAGATCTAGGATTCCCGGTAGTAAGTGGCGGACGCTACGATAATTTGTTATCGCAATTCGGTAGACCGGCTCCAGCAACGGGATTTGCTTTGAAAACAACACGAATACTGGAATTACTAGGTAATGAACAAGAGGAACAAACAGACAAGACGTTAATTATATATGATGAGCAAGGTCGCTTAGAAGCGCTGCAGCAGGCTCAAGCATTAAGAAGTGAAGGAATGTATGTCATTACTAGTAAAGTGTCTGAGCTACCAGCAGGATTTGCGTTAGACGGCGAGATGTCATACCAAGGCGTAACGTACACTACGGTGAAGACATATATGGGCGAAGGAGAGAAAGCGTAATGAACGGAAATCATGAAAACGTGCTAAGAGTTGCCATGCCTAAAGGACGTATCTATAAGCAAGCATCCAAATTATTTCGCGATGCAGGGATACCAATTCCGACCGAATATGATGATACTCGTAAATTAATTATTGAACTTCCCGAAGCGAAGATGGAATTCATTATGGCGAAGCCTGTTGATGTTCCGACTTATGTTGAATATGGAGTAACAGATATCGGAATTGTCGGAAAAGATGTATTGATGGAAGAAAATAGAGATGTATACGAGCTGCTCGATCTAGGTATTGCGAAATGCCGTATGAGTGTTATTGCTCTGCCAGATTGGAAGCAAACGTTTCATCCTCGAGTGGCGACGAAATATCCTAATGTTGCTTCTGCCTATTTCCGTGAGCTAGGTCAGCAAGTAGAAGTTATTAAATTAAATGGCTCTATCGAGCTAGCTCCAATGATCGGTCTTGCTGATCGCATCGTTGACATGGTCGAAACAGGCCAAACGTTGAAAGAGAATGGTTTAGTGGAGCAAACAGAGATTTTCGAAATTACAAGTAGATTGATTGCCAATCGTGTAAGCTATAGAATGAAAAATGAACGTATTCAAAGCTTATGTGATTTGTTACAAGAGACGTTAGCAGCACGAGGTTAACTCATCATTTTGCAGGCAAAGAGTATGATCAATAAGTGATATATAGTATCATTACAGTTAGTGTATCTACATAATAATAAGACTAACTGTGAGTGGAAAGGAAGCATGATGACATGAGTATGCGATTATTAAAGCCTGAACAATTTGGCTTAAAGCGAGAAGTTGAATATGGCACACCAGAGCAAAATGCGGCGGTAGAGCAAATTGTAGCGGGCATTAAAACCAGTGGTGATGAAGCACTATTACAATATACAGAGCAATTCGATCATGTGAAACTAACAGCACAGCAGCTAAGAGTTACCGATGAAGAAATTCAAGCTGCCTATGCTCATGTCGAAGATGATTTTCTTATTGCGATACGTGAAGCAGCTCACAATATCCGGAAATTCCATGAAAAGCAACTGCGTAATTCTTGGATAGATCTGTCACCAGACGGTACGATGTTAGGGCAAATTATGCGACCGCTGAAGCGGGTAGGGGTCTATGTACCAGGTGGTAAAGCAGCATATCCTTCATCTGTATTGATGAATGTCATTCCGGCGCAAGTAGCTGGCGTTCCTGAAATCGTAATGGTCACTCCACCGTCAACTGGCGGCAAGGAAGGTATTGATCCTTATATCCTTGTAGCGGCAGCGGAAGCGGGTGTAAAGGAACTATATCGCGTTGGTGGTGCGCAAGCGATAGCGGCATTAGCTTATGGAACAGAAAGTATTACTCCAGTTGATAAAATATGCGGTCCAGGTAATATTTATGTTGCACTAGCTAAACGTGCTGTATTTGGTGTTGTCGACATTGATAGCATTGCAGGACCTAGTGAAATTGTTGTATTAGCTGATGATACGGCTGATGTTCAATATATTGCTGCAGATCTACTTTCACAGGCTGAGCATGATGAGATGGCTTCTGCTATTCTAGTTACGCCATCTGTTGCGCTTGCTGAGGCGGTTATTGAAGAGGTGGAACGTCAGCTTGCGACATTGCCGCGTCATGATATTGCTCGAGCTTCCATTGATCAATATGGAGCTGTGTTACTAACAGAAAGCATTGAAGAAGGTATTAAAGTAGTGAATCAGCTTGCTCCGGAGCATCTTGAAATTATTACGGAAGATCCGATGAGCTTGTTAGCGTCTATTGAAAATGCAGGAGCGATCTTCCTTGGACCGTACAGTTCAGAGCCTGTGGGAGATTACTTCGCAGGACCGAATCATATTATTCCAACGAATGGAACGGCACGTTTCTCATCTCCTGTTAATGTAGACGACTTCTTGAAGAAATCAAGCTTAATCTACTATAGCAAACAAGCGTTAATGAGCAATGGAGACAAAATCATGACGCTTGCTCGTCATGAGGGGCTAGAAGGACATGCTCGCGCGATCGAAATGCGTTTGAATAAAGAAAGACAATAACCTATTTGCTAGCTTGTAGATGCCTATATAAAGCGTCTGTAAGCTAGCTTAACTTGGATTGAACGGATAAACCTACTTGAAAGCAAACATATAATAGAAAGAGGATGATTATAGATGACAGCACAATCTACTCGCGAAGCTTCTATTGTTCGCACAACGAAAGAAACAGATATTAAGTTAGCCTTTAATGTTGATGGTCAAGGAGAATCAACCATTCAGACGGATGTTCCATTCCTTAATCATATGCTCGATGCATTTACGAAGCATGGTCATTTCAATTTGAATGTTGATGCAAGGGGTGATATTGAAATAGACGATCACCATACAGTTGAAGATATCGGCATTGTGCTTGGTCAAGCATTGCTGCAATCGCTAGGGGACAAATCCGGTATTAAGCGCTGTGCAAGTGTCTTTGTTCCAATGGACGAAGCGTTAGCGCAAGTTATTGTTGATATTAGTAATCGCCCACACTTTGAATATCGTGCCCAGTATCCAGCTGCCCAAGTAGGAAGCTTTGCGGTTGATCTGGTTCATGAGTTTCTATGGAAATTCGCGCTAGAATCACGGATTACATTGCATGTTATCGTACATTATGGTTCTAATACACATCATATGATTGAAGCTATATTCAAAGCATTAGGAAGAGCATTGGACGAAGCGACTAGTATTGATCCGAGGGTAAAGGGAGTTCCTTCCACAAAAGGCATCCTTTAATAAGGAAGTTCAAAAAATGGACTTTGATAACGATGGGTATGCTGACGTAGCATATTCGACATCGCATCTGAAGCGCTACTTGGAAAGTACGGTTCGCATGTACCAATAACGTACATTTGCGCTTCCGCCTTTCTCAAGTAGCGTTTCACCTGCTCGGTTCTGAAAGCCCACTTTTTGAACCTTCATTGGAAGCCTATTGTAGGGGCTGAAGAATGAGAATAAGGAAAAAATTTTCTTTATTAGAGGAAGCTCGAACCATCTGACTGTGATCACGATGTAATACTGCGTAGATGATTTGGCGACGAATATGGAGCGAACACGCTCTACCTATATAGAAAGTGGGATTTAACGATGATCGCAATTATTGACTATGGGATGGGTAATTTACATTCTGTAAGTAAGGCAGTTGAGCGTCTGGGCTATGAAACGGTAGTAACAGGGGATGCTAACGCGATTATGTCTGCAGATGCTGTTATATTGCCAGGAGTTGGCGCCTATGGTGATGCTATGCAGCATTTGCGTGAGACTGGACTTGCTGAGGTAACAAAGCAGTTTGCTGCAACGGGTAAGCCTTTGCTTGGTATCTGTCTAGGGATGCAATTGTTATTTGAGCAGAGCGAGGAATATGGTATACATCCAGGTCTTGGCCTGCTGCAAGGTGAAGTTATTCGCTTTAAGGGGGATTTCAAAATTCCCCATATGGGCTGGAATATGTTACAGTTTTTGCAGCAATCCCCATTGTTTCATAACTTAACGGAAGGGCATGTATATTTCGTTCATTCGTATCATGTGCTACCGGCGAATAAAGACAATTTGCTAGCGATTGGAGATTATTACGGACCGGTAACGGCGATCGTCGGCAAAAACAATATATACGGTATGCAATTTCACCCCGAAAAAAGTGGTGAGCTGGGCATGCAGTTATTACAAAATTTCTTAACTTTATCGGGATGTTCAAAAAGTGGACTTTGATAACGATGGGTATGCTGACGTAGCTTACTCGACATCGAATATGAAGCTAATTTGGGAAGTCCGGGACTCGTGTACCAATAACGTACACTGGAGCGTCCTCCTTCCTAAAATTATCTCCATCTTCTCGGTTCTGAAAGCCCACTTTTTGAACCTTCATTGTAAAAGGAAGCTCAAAAAACTTCACAAAAAGTAAAGCGTATGCTTACGAAGTAACTTTTTGTTCGCAGGATGCAGTTTATATAGATTCACAAAAAGTAAGTCACATGCTTCCGATGTAACTTTTGATTACGAGAAGTGGATCGAGAAGTAACTGAAAAGTTTTAGGAGGGATAACGATGCTGGCTAAGAGAATCATTCCATGTCTCGATGTTAAGGATGGTCGTGTTGTAAAGGGAGTTAATTTCGTTAATTTGCGTGATGCTGGAGATCCTGTTGAACTTGCTGCAACGTACGATCAAGAGGGGGCTGATGAGCTAGTATTTCTTGATATTTCAGCTTCGGTAGAAGGACGTGCAACGATGATTGAAGTCGTTCGTCGTACGGCAGGGGAAATTACAATTCCATTTACAGTTGGTGGCGGGATATCAAGTGTTGATGATATGACACGTATATTGCGCGCCGGGGCAGATAAGATCGGGATTAATACGGCGGCTGTGCTTACACCTGAACTGATTACGGAAGGGTCACGCCGATTTGGAGCGCAATGTATCGTTGTTGCCATTGATGCTCGTTATAATAAAGAATGGCAGGACTGGGAAGTATATACACATGGCGGTCGCAAGCCGACCGGTATGCATGCTGTTGAATGGGCTCGCAAGGTTGAAGAACTTGGAGCAGGTGAAATATTGCTAACAAGTATGGATGCAGATGGTACGAAGGATGGCTTTGATATTGGCTTAACAAAAGCTGTTGCAGCTGCGGTAGGCATTCCTGTTATCGCTTCAGGTGGAGCGGGTAAGGTTGAGCACTTTGCTGAAGTATTCAAAGAAGCTAATGCAGATGCCGGGCTTGCAGCGACAATATTCCACTACAAGGAAATGACCATAGCTGAAGTGAAGGAAGATCTGCGTTCAAAAGGAGTAGAGGTACGATGAGTTTGAACGATATTAAATGGGATAGTAACGGGTTAGTACCCACAGTTGTCCAGGATGCGCAAAGTAAAGAAGTGCTTATGCTTGCTTATATGAATGAACAATCATTATCGTTGTCTCAGGAGTCAGGCTACACTTGGTTCTGGAGCCGTTCTCGTAATGAACTATGGAATAAAGGCGCAACTAGCGGTCATAAGCAACGTATTGTTAGTATGTCTTATGATTGCGATGGTGACACATTGCTTGTTAAGGTGATCCAGTCGGGTCCTGCCTGTCATACAGGTAGCTATAGCTGCTTTACAAATGAGCTTGAAATTGCTGATCAGCTAAGCGCACAACATGCACTAGTCGAGCAAGACCGTTTCAGTATGCTGACTCAGCTTGAGCAAACTATTGCACAGCGACATGCCGAGCGTCCAGCAGGAACGTATACGACTTATTTATTCGACAAAGGTGTCGACAAAATTTTGAAGAAAATTGGCGAAGAAAGTGCGGAAGTTATTATCGCTACGAAAAATGATGATAATGATGAATTACGCTCAGAAGCGACCGATCTTATATACCATCTTTCCGTGTTAATGCGCGAGCGTGGGCTATCTTGGGATGATATTATGAGCGAGCTAAAATCGCGTGAAGGCAAGCAAACAACGAATAAAATGCGATAGTTTTTATTATTGTCGAAAAAAAGTATTAATCTCTTTTTGAATTATTGACAAATCAATGTATAATAAGACAAGAAGTAAGCTCATGTTTACATTTAATTTATATGGTTGAAACGCTCAGGAGGGTATCATGTTAAGCGACAAGGTGCGTATATTTTCGGGTTCATCCAATCCCGCTCTAGCTCAAAAGATTAGTGAACAACTTGGTGTACCGTTAGGGGCTATCAAACTTTCCCGCTTTAAGAGTGGTGAGATTTATGTCCACTATGAAGAGACGATTCGGAATTGTGATGTGTTCCTAGTACAATCTTTTTCTCATCCGATCAACGAGCACTTCATAGAATTGCTAGTTATGATCGATGCTGCGAAGCGTGCTTCAGCGCGTACGATTAATATTATTATGCCGTACTATGGCTATGCTCGTCAGGAGAGAAAAGCAGCTCCACGCGAACCAATCTCAGCTAAAATGTTAGCTGATGTATTAACGACTGTAGGAGCTACACGTGTAGTGACAATCGATTTACATGCACCGGCAATTCAAGGTTTCTTCAATATTCCAGTTGACCACTTGACGGCATTAGATCTTATTAGTTCTTATCTACAATCTAAGAATATTAAGAACCCGGTTGTGGTTTCACCAGATGCTGGTCGTGCATCTACAGCAGAAAAGCTAGCGAACTATTTGGATACATCATTTGCTATTATGATTAAAAAGCGTACGGCACACAATGAATCATCGATTACTCATGTTATTGGTGATGTTGCAGGTCAGACGCCAATCATTATTGAAGATATGATTGATACTGGTAGTACGATTGTTAATGTTGTGGAAAGCTTGAAGGAACACGGCGCTGAAGATGTGTATGTATGTGCGACCCACCCGTTATTCTCAGGTAATGCGATTACGAGATTAGATCACCCTAGTATCAAAGAAGTGATCGTAACCGATACTATTGCTTTACCAGAAAATACGCCAGATCGCTTCAAGATTCTGACAGTGGCACCACTATTAGCGGAAGCTACGAAAATTATTTTGGATGGTGGATCAATTAGTACACTATTCAAAAATAATGGTGTCTAGTAGCAGCGTTTCAAAAAAATGAGTTAAACATATAAACCGCGGACGACTAGTCATCCGCGGTTTTTGTTTTCCAATTGTAGTTTTCAAGAGCGACTATGTTATAATCGAATCACTACAGAAGAAGGAGGTGCCTTGTTGATGAATAGAAACAAAAAGGTAGTAGGAGAAAATCGTAACATTATATCGATACAAATGGATGCTAACTTTTTCTATGAGCGAGCACTGCGCTCCTTGGATAGATTTCACTATGACAAGGCACTCAAATATTTTCAAAGAGCCGTCGATTATGAGCCAAGCAATCCTATTAACTATTGCAACATAGCCGGTGTATTATCGGAAATAGGTAAATATGGTGAATCCAATCACATTTTACAAAAAGTAATTGATGAAATAGATCCGAGTATGACGGAATGTCATTTCTACATGGCGAATAATTTTGCGAATATGGAGTTTTTTGAAGATGCTGAACGAGAGCTTATTCAATATTTGCAAAAAGACGAGGAAGGTCAATATTTAGAGGAAGCTGAAGAGATGATTGAATATCTTGAGCTAGAGCTTGAACGACCGACTTCAATAACGAAAGTAAAAGCAAGGGCAGGCGTCTATGAACATATTCACGCGCGTGAGTTGCTTGAGAAGGGGCAGTATGCTGACGCTATCCAATTACTTCAGACGATAACGAAAGAAAATCCCGATTTCCTTGCTGCACGTAATAATTTGGCGTTAGCGTATTATTATGTTGGCTTCAAAGCGGAAGGGAAACAAGCGATTGAAGAAGTTCTGATCGAGGAGCCTGGCAACTTGCATGCACTTTGCAATCTGGCATTGTTCTATCATTACGAAGGTGAAACAAGCGCACTGCATGCTTTACTGCAAACGTTGAAAAATATTGATCCCTTTTATCAAGAGCATACGTTCAAGATGGCTACTACAATGGGCATATTGAAGGAGCATCGGATTGCACTTCGTCACTTTTCTCGGCTAATTAGAGAAGGCGAAGCGAAGAAAGATACTTGTGTCTATCATTTTGCAGCTATAGCGGCTTGTAATATTGCAAAGTATGATGTAGCCAAAAAATATTGGGAAATGTATAAGGCGATGGATGAACATTCCTCCATTCCGCAATATTTTTTGGAATTATTGAATATTATTAAGCATGAACCATTGAAATCGTCTCTTACCTATAGTTTTTATCATTCAGTAGAAGAGCAAATGGCGGCATGGGAGCATCAAGCCTCTGAACGTGGAGTAGCTATTGAACCACAATTATTGAAAGCATTTTTCTATTGGGCACTACAACATGGCAATTATGCTGCGAAGCTGAAAAGTATTCAAGCAATGGAGTCTTATGCAGATGAACAAGTAGCTATAGTGATGAGGCAGTTTCTATTGTTACCGGATGAAGATGATTATTTGAAACAAATTGCAATGTTTGTTCTTCGTTCGATGGGTGTGAATGAAGCATTCCACGTGATGATTAGTGGACAAAAAATAAATGTTGAAGCTGAGCGCGTACCTGCTATGCCATCTCCGGAGCTAATATATGCTGATCTGAACTGGGAAGAAGTTGCTCAACTTGCCATCACCAAAACGGCAAAGTATTTTAATGTAATAGAGCAGCATGATATGATTACGTTGTGGATTAACTTCTTAAGTAAAAGCTCCAGAACTGCACCGAAGTTGAATAAAATTGAAGCTTGGGCTGCAGCGATAGAGTATTTAACTGCAAAAATGTACAAACGATCGGTTACGTATCATGATGTTGCCCTTCGTTATGGCACGAGTATTTCTACAGTTAGCAAGCGTGTCAAACAAATTGATGAAATATGTGAAGTGAAGAGAAAGATGAAATCAATGACATATTCTTGGATGATGACATGAAAGAAGTGCAACAAGCAGCAACCTTAATCTAGTAGTATTCGAGCGGCTGAAAAGACTATGCTATGTGAGAAAATCCATAGGCAATAGTCTTTTACTGTTTATAATATGGTAATGTTAGATGGTAATTTACGATGCTTGACCATTGCGTTTACAACGCTTATAGTTGAAATGGAACTTTATATTATGAACGAGGTGACTTTGTCATGTCTGAAAAAATTTATGTTGGTGTTGACGTTGGCGGTACAACTGTAAAGCTAGGAATTTGTAATTCAGAAGGTACATTATTACAAACATATGAAGGACCAACAGAGGTTAACAAAGGATCAGATGCTATTCTTCATAATATTGCACAGTACGTCCAATTAATTGTTGAACAATCTGATTATGAATGGGAGCAAGTCAGCGGTGTTGGTATTGGTATCGCAGGCTTCTTAGATATCCCTAATGGAATAATAAAGCAATCACCGAATTTAAATCTAAATAATGTTGATCTTAAAGGCTTTTTGGAGAAAGAGCTTAATACAATAATAAGAGTAAACAATGATGCAAACGTTGCAGCGCTAGGAGAAGCTTGGGCTGGAGCGGGACGTGGTATTGCCAATTGCGTAATGTATACACTTGGTACTGGCGTTGGTGGTGGAATTATTATTGACGGTAAAATTGTGGAAGGGTTCCAAAGCGTTGCCGGCGAGATCGGTCATATGGCCATCGTACCGGATCTTGAAGCAATTCAATGTGGCTGCAGTAAAATGGGTTGCCTCGAAACCGTTTCTTCTGCTACAGGTATTATTCGTATGGCTAAGGAAGCCGTTGCACGCGGGGATCGTACTTCTCTAGTAGATGTTGAAGAAATTATGGCTAAAGACGTTCTTGATGCAGCGAAAGCAGGCGATGAAGTAGCGACACGAATCGTTGCGCGCGCAGCTTATTACCTTGGTCGTTCTATGGCAATGATGTCCGTTATTTTGAATCCAGAATATTACATTATCGGTGGTGGCGTTGCTAAAGCTGGTGATTTCTTATTTGATCAGATTAAAGAAGTATTTGAAAAATATACGCAAGAAGCTTCGAAAACCAGTGTTAAGATTGTACCTGCGGTGCTAGGAAATAACGCTGGTGTAGTTGGCGCGGCTGGTCTAATTCTAAGAGGATAGTAGGTGTTGCTAGGTGGGAGCGACAACGACTTTGTCACAACTTGTTATTATTACTGGGATGTCTGGTGCAGGAAAAACAATTGCGGTTCAAAGCTTAGAGGATCTAGGCTTTTTCTGCGTAGACAATTTACCACCAGTGCTTATTCCAAAATTTGCTGAATTGATCGAGCAGTCCAATGGAAAAATCGGCAAGGTAGCTTTAGTTATCGATTTGCGTGGTCGAGAATTTTTTACATCTCTATCTGAATCGCTTGATTATATAAGTGAGCATCATACAATTAATTCTGAAATTTTATTTCTAGATGCGAAGGACGAAACACTTATTCAGCGTTATAAGGAAAGTAGACGTAGACATCCCATGTCTCAGCATAGTATGCCATTAGAAGGTATACGCGCAGAACGAACATTGTTAGAGGATTTGAAAGGAAAAGCTTCATTAGTTATTAATACTAGCGATCTGAAGCCGGCCATGCTGAAGGAACGTATTATTAATCATTTTGGTCAGATGCAATCCAAATCTTTAACGGTAAATATTACTTCTTTTGGATTCAAATACGGTATACCACTGGATGCAGATCTCGTATTTGATGTACGTTTTTTGCCGAATCCACATTATATTGATGAGCTTCGTCCTAACACTGGCAAACATCCTGATGTATTCGAATACGTTATGAAATGGCCAGAAACGCAAAAGTTTTTGGGGAAATTAGTAGATATGTTAGAATATCTTATTCCTCAATATGATGATGAAGGAAAAAGTCAGATCGTAATCGGAATAGGGTGCACGGGTGGAAAGCATCGCTCAGTAGCTATCTCTGAGTACTTAGGTACGGCTTTGAAACTTAAAGATTCAGAACAGATTCGAGTTAGTCATCGTGATTCAGAGCGCGACAGGCAGTAATGAGAGGAGGGCATGCTTATCGTGCAGAAGGATGTCGGACGCCCTAAAATAGTTGTAATTGGTGGAGGAACTGGCTTATCGGTTATGTTAAGAGGGCTGAAAGAAAAGCCTTTAGATATTACAGCGATCGTTACCGTTGCTGATGATGGTGGTAGCTCTGGTATTCTACGGAATGAACTACATATCCCTCCACCTGGAGATATTCGAAATGTGTTATCGGCGTTGGCAGATGCGGAGCCATTACTAACGGACGTATTACAATATCGCTTTACATCAGGGACAGGATTAGCGGGCCATAGCTTGGGTAATCTAATGTTAGCAGCGATGACGGATATTTCTGGTGATTTTGTAACGGGCGTGAAGCAGCTTAGTAAAGTTCTAGCTGTAAGAGGAACGGTATTGCCTGCTGCCAATGGTGCAATTGTATTGAAGGCTGAGATGGAAGATGGAACGATTATTACTGGTGAATCGATGATTCCAAAAGCTGGTGGAGCGATTAAGCGTGTCTTTCTAGAACCGCAGGATGTCGAGCCACTGCCAGATGCTGTTGAAGCAATCAAACAGGCGGATGCGATTCTTATCGGTCCAGGAAGTCTTTACACTAGCATCATGCCGAATCTAATGGTTCCTAAGCTAGCGCAAGCTATTGTAGAATCAGCAGCAGTAAAATTATTCGTTTGTAACGTTATGACACAGCCAGGTGAAACTGATAACTATTCTGTTAGTGATCATCTAGATGCGATCTACGATCATATTGGTCATCATTTGTTCGATTATGTTATTGTAAATAATGGTGAAATACCTCCTCACGTAGAAAGTAAATACGCGGAGATAGGTGCAAAAGCAGTGCAACTAGACATTGATGAAGTAACAAAGCGAGGTTATCATGTTATTGCGGATCAACTCGTATTATTCCGTACGTTTTTAAGACATGATGCGGAGCGATTAAGCCATCATATTTACAAACTAGTTGAGAACTGGATGCTTAGAAAGAGGTGAGATGAAATGTCTTTTGCGGCACAGACCAAGAAGGAATTAACGATGATTCAGACAGATAACTGTTGCGAAAGAGCAGAATTAGCAGCTCTTATGCGCATGAACGGATCTGTCAGTTTATCGAGCCGCAAGGTCGTATTAGATATTTCAACGGAAAACGCTGCGATTGCTCGTAGAATATATACACTCGTGAAGAAGCACTTTGAAGTACACGTCGAATTGCTTGTTCGTAAAAAAATGCGCTTGAAAAAGAATAATGTTTATATTGTTCGGATGCCTGAGCGAGTGCAAGAAATATTGAGTGAGTTGAAAATTGTGTCTGAAGGATTTATGTTTACCTCAGAGATAGATAAAGATATTATTAAGAAGAATTGCTGCAAGCGTTCTTATTTACGAGGAGCTTTTCTAGCCGGTGGTTCAGTTAATAATCCAGAAGGATCTTCCTATCATCTAGAGATATCATCGATGTATGAAGCACATTGTAAGTCATTAGTCGATCTTGCTAATAAATTTTATTTGAATGCCAGGTGCATTGAACGCAAAAAGGGGTTTATTTTTTACATCAAAGAGGGCGAGAAAATTATTGAGTTGCTTAACATAATCGGTGCGCATCAAGCCTTATTCAAATTTGAGGACGTAAGGATTATGCGTGATATGCGTAACTCAGTGAATCGAATCGTCAATTGTGAAACTGCTAACTTGAATAAAACGATTGGTGCTGCGGTAAGACAAATCGATAATATAAAGCTTCTTGAAAGAGAATTTGGTCTTGAAAACTTACCTGATAAAATTCGTGAGGTAGCTGAAGTACGCTTACAGCATCCTGATTTGAACTTAACGGAAGTTGGAGAGATGCTTAAAGTGAAAGTAAGTAAGTCGGGTGTTAATCATCGTTTACGCAAAATAGACGAACTTGCTGATAAAATACGAAATGGTTCAACTTTATCCTAGTAGAAACAGTGCGAAAATGGTATAATAATTTGTAAAGCTTTAATTATGAACGATTGTGAATGAATTAGTGATTCAATTATATAGGGGGTATGTTTACCATGGCAAGGCTTCCAGTTGTTGTTCGTCTAAAAACAGGACTACACGCAAGACCAGCAGCATTATTTGTGCAAGAAGCAAACAAATTTTCCTCCGAGGTATTTGTTGAGAAGGACGATAAAAAAGTGAATGCAAAGTCGATTATGGGTATTATGAGTCTTGCAATAAGCTCTGGTACGGAAATTACAATTAGTGCCGAAGGTTCAGATGCTGAACAAGCAGTTAATGGCCTAATTGCATTAGTAAGCAAAGAAGAATTAGAAAATCAATAGTCATGTGGCTTAAGCGCATTATTATTGATTTTCGATATGAACTTTGTATGTACAGTCATATGATCGAAAGTTATAGAAGGATACTTGGTTATATTCACATTCGCGGATATAAGCAGGTATCCTTTTTGCTATGGTTAAGGGATGGATCATTACTTAGTAAAAAGTAAAAAGTCTGCATGAGAAGGGGAAGCGATTTGCTCCCTTCATGCAGACTTTTTACATGGTGAAACTATAATGATCAATTACATTTTGTTGTAATCAAGTTCAAGATTCAAGCTATCAATCATGCCTTTAAGTTTATTGGCAGATTTCTCAAATAATTGTTGCTCCTCAGGAGTTAAATTCAACTCAAGTGGTTGACGAACACCGCTGCGATCAACGATACATGGAACGCCTAGATAGACATCAGACACACCGCAATAATTATCTAATAATGTAGATACGTTCAATACTGCACCTTCATCATCAAAGATGGCCGTTACAATACGATCAATCGCGAGTGCAATGGCATAGTAAGTAGAGCCCTTTGCCTCGATGATCTCATAAGCAGCGTCGCGGGTATTCGTGAAAATATTTTGCTTCGTATCATCAGGAAGCTTGAGATCTACTCCTGCAACGTTAGCTAAGCTCCATACTGGAAGTTCAGAATCACCATGCTCGCCAATAATATGTGCATGCACACTACGAGGATCGATTTTCAATTCTTTACCCAGCAAGTAACGGAATCTTGCGCTATCTAGCAATGTACCAGATCCGATGACACGATGAACTGGCCAACCAGATTTCTTCAGTGCTACATAGCTCATAATATCTACTGGATTTGTTGCGATAAGCAGAATCGCTTCTTGGTTATACGGTAATATTTGTTTAATGATGCTATCAAAAATATCTGCATTACGTTGCAAAAGATCTGTACGAGATTCACCAGGCTTTTGTGCCGCGCCTGCAGTAATAATAATAATGTCCGCACCTACGCAATCAGCATAAGTACCTGCCCATAATTTTGCTCCGCCTACAAATGGCATTCCGTGATTCATATCTAGTGCATCACCTGCTGCTTTTGCGTGATTAGCATCGATAAGAACGAGTTCATCGACGCGATTGCGAAGCAATAGCGTATATGCCGTTGTAGAGCCTACTGCACCTGTGCCGATCATAACAAGTTTACGTGTTTTCATAGTTATTCCCCACTCTCTTTGAAATAAGGTTTGTTGAGATAATAATAGAACGTGGCCATAAGTACACTGCCGCCCATTATATTACCTAATGTTGCAGGGATGAGGTTATGTAGTATATCTCCGATGCTAAGTACTCCCCAGCCTTGGGCTGCTATAGATATAGCGAAAACAGACATATTTGCGATACTATGTTCAAATCCAGCGATAAAGAAGCTGAATACCAACAATACCATGACGAACATTTTTGCTCCATCAGTTTTCATAAAGTATGGAATGAAAAATGCTAAACATACAAGCCAGTTACATAAGATAGCACGAAAAAATATTTCGATGGTTGAAGCATCAATTTTTTTGTGAGCAACTTCCAGTAGAAAAGTATTCACATTAACATCAGCAAAAAGCTGTGTTAACCAAACGAGTATTGCGAACAGAATTGCACCAACAATATTTCCTATATAGCTAGATAATAGCATTTTTAATGTATCTATCCAAGTCATTTTACGACGTAATGCAGCATAGCTAAGATAAAATGTATTACCTGTAAATAGATCTCCACCAGCATAGTAGATTAGAATAATAGCCATACCGAATATCAATGCTGCAGCAGGGTATGCAAACGGTGATTCAACTTGATAGAAGAGAGATCCCGTCTTAAAGGCTGCAATAACACCAAATCCAATAAACATACTTGCCATAATTGATCTCAATAAGGAACGGAATTTATCCTGTTTGAAAATAGATAGTTTTTTTGCAGCTAGTTGTTCAATTTGAGCTAATGCTTCTGTTTCCATAATAGAATTCCTCCAAGTAAGCAAAATCTATTTGATGATATCTTTATCATATTGTGAACAGCTTATAATGTATGTGACATAAATCACGAATAAGAAATATATGGAAAATTATCAAATGAAAAAGACGACAGTGGTTGGTTCACTAGAACAAAAAATGTTCAATGTGGATCAACCACTATCGTCTCTAGATAAGTGTTACAAAGCTGTAGGTATTAATCTATGCGTTTGATAACTTTATCGATCAAACCGTATTCCAGTGCTTCTTGAGCGCTCATGAAGTAATCGCGATCAGTATCCTTTTCAAGACGTTCAATCGGATTGCCAGAACGTTCTGCAAGAATACCGTTCAATTTCTCGCGCATTTTAATGATGCGGTTAGCGCGAATGGCGATATCACTTGCTTGACCTTCAACACCACCAAGCGGTTGATGAATCATAACTTCGCTGTTCGGAAGTGCAAAACGTTTGCCCTTCGCTCCAGCAGTAAGTAAAAATGCACCCATAGATGCTGCCATACCTACGCAAATTGTAGATACATCAGGCTTAATATATTGCATCGTATCGTAGATAGCCATACCTGAAGTGATAGAGCCACCTGGACTATTAATGTATAGATGAATGTCTTTCTCTGGGTCGTCTGCTGCTAAGAAAAGCATTTGCGCAATAATGGAATTGGCAACGACGTCGTTTACACCAGATCCAAGAATGATGATGCGATCCTTCAGAAGTCGAGAATAAATATCATAAGAACGTTCTCCGCGATTACTTTGCTCGATAACCATTGGTACAAAGTTCATTTTCACCAATCCTCCTTAAACTTTTCATGAACTACTTGGTACAACTTCTTGTAAATGAAAAGTAGCGTCGAAAGCATCGACTTAAACTTTTCATGAACTACTAAGTACAACACCACATCACAACTATGTTGTGTAAATATCATAATAGAATTTTAATTAAAAGTCAAAGATAGTCAGACTTTATTTCCACTTCATCATTGTTACCTATATTGGTAGTCATTAAACATAATAAATGACGAGAAAATGTATCGATATCCTACATTAGCTTATGTATAAAATGATAGTAGCATGATTATAAAAATAAAAAAGCCCGTACAAGAAAATTCTCTTGTACAGGCTATAAGTAGAAGGTTTGGCGCGCCCGCTAGGAATCGAACCTAGATCTCAGGCTCCGGAGGCCTACGTCATATCCATTGGACCACGGGCGCTAATTTAAGATGACATTGTCGATTATATGGGATAATAGGAAGCGAAGCAAGTTTAAAATTCAAATAAATTATTCGGGCAATCGCTTACATGAAGAAACGGCACTTGCAGTACGTCAAAATATTAGGTAAACTAAAGGTGGGACTTAAATCATACCACAGGGACAGAAGATGTCCAATGAGTTCTAGAGTAATGTTGTATGTGGTACACGTGGACTCTTTCCGATGGAGTGATGGTATTTATGCGTCAGCTTATTGAACTGCAAAGACAGTTAGTACCAGAGCTTTTGGATGTCATGAGAAAGCGATATAAAATTATGCAGCAAGTGATGCTTGCAGGAACAATTGGTCGACGTGCGTTAGCAACAACGTTATCGATGACCGAACGAGTGCTACGAGCTGAAACGGAGCTGTTGAAAGAACAAGGACTTCTAATTATTCAATCTTCTGGCATGCAATTAAGCGAAGACGGCAAGAAAGTGCTTGAGGAAATCGAGCAGCTTGGCGATCAAGTGTTTCGTAGCTCAGAAATTGAAGACAAGCTGAAGTCGATGTATGGGTTAAAGCAGGTTATTGTCGTTGCTGGCGATTCTGAACAATCAGAAATTGCAAAGCGTGAATTGGGCCGTGCAGCAAGCCAGTTGCTGAAGCAAGCAATACGTTCTGGAGATGTTATCGCGGTATCAGGTGGAACGACAACTGCACAGGTTGCCAAGTACATGAGCTTACCCAATTCCATCAAAGATATTGTATTTGTACCAGCTCGTGGTGGTCTTGGTGAAAGCTTGGATTATCAAGCGAACACGATCGCATCTATGCTGGCGAAACGGACGGGTGGACATTACCGATTACTACATGTGCCCGATCATATTAGCTCTGATGCGTATGAATCGATCATTCAAGAACCTTCCATTAAAGAAATTGTTGAAGTTATTCGAAATGCACGAATTATTGTGCACGGCATTGGTGACGCTATTGTAATGGCCAGACGAAGAAAGACTGATCCTGAAGAATTACTGGCGATGCAAGGCGAAGGTGCAATGGCCGAATCATTCGGTTTTTATTTTAATCGTAATGGTGAACCTATTTATAAAATGAAAACAGTAGGTATGCGGCTTGAGGATATTGCTCAAACTGAAGTGTTGATAGCAGTTGCTGGCGGTGCTAGCAAAGCTGAAGCTATTGATGCAATCATGAAATTTGGTTATGATCACGCACTTGTCACTGATGAAGGGGCAGCGTTGCGGATGATCGAGAACTATGAAGCTAATCGGCATCACGACGAACTGTAATTTATTACACTCGTCTCAAATATATAAATCTTTTCAAAAACAAATTAACCTTAGGAGGATTTACTCATGATTAAAGTAGGTATTAATGGTTTTGGACGTATTGGTCGCTTGGCATTCCGTCGCATTCAAAATGTGGCAGGTATTGAGGTAGTAGCAATTAACGATTTGACAGATGCTAAAATGCTTGCTCATTTGCTTAAATATGATACAACTCAAGGCCGTTTCGATGGCGAAGTTGAAGTGCATGACGGCTTCTTCAAAGTTAATGGCAAAGAAGTTAAAGTTCTTGCTAACCGTAACCCAGAAGAACTACCTTGGGGCGAGCTTGGCGTTGATATCGTTCTAGAATGTACTGGTTTCTTCACAACTCTAGAAGGTGCTGAAAAACATCTTAAAGGTGGAGCGAAAAAAGTTGTTATCTCTGCTCCAGCTACAGGCGATATGAAAACTATCGTTTATAACACTAACCATGAAATTCTTGATGGTACTGAAACGGTTATCTCTGGTGCTTCTTGTACTACTAACTGTCTAGCTCCTATGGCTAAAGTTCTTAATGACCAATTCGGTATCGTTCAAGGTCTTATGACAACTATTCATGCTTACACAGGTGACCAAAATACACTAGATACTCCACACCCTAAAGGTGACTTCCGTCGTGCTCGTGCAGCGGCTGAAAATATCATCCCTAACACAACTGGTGCTGCTAAAGCAATCGGTCTAGTAATTCCTGAACTTAACGGTAAACTTGACGGTGCAGCTCAACGTGTACCAACAGCAACTGGTTCTCTAACTGAACTTGTTACTGTGTTGAACAAAAAAGTAACTGTTGATGAAGTTAATGCTGCTATGAAAGCTGCTGCTGACGAATCATTCGGTTACACAGAAGACGAAATCGTATCTTCTGACGTTATTGGTATTACTTACGGTTCTCTATTCGATGCAACTCAAACTAAAGTTCAAACTATGGGCGACCAACAATTGGTTAAAACTGTATCATGGTACGACAATGAAATGTCATACGCATCTCAATTGATTCGCACAGTTGAACATTTTGCAAAACTTATCAAGTAATATTTGAGTAATATCAAAGAGCGGAAACAGTGATATTGTTTCCGCTCTTTATATATAATCGTGTCGTGAAGTTTCAACAATATTAGCATGACTAGGTTTTGTGGTTCTAAGCTATAGACAATATAAATGGTGCGGAGGAACGTCTAATGAATAAGAAAAGTGTACGTGATATCGAAGTAACTGGAAAACGAGTATTTGTTCGTGTAGATTATAATGTTCCGCTTGAAGATGGAAAAATTACAGATGACAAACGTATTCGCGAGACATTGCCTACAATCAATTTCCTAATTGAAAATGGTGCTAAAGTTATTCTTGCTAGTCACCTTGGTCGCCCTGATGGCGCAATAGTTGAAGAGCTTCGTCATACTGCAAGTGCAGTTCGTCTTGCTGAGTTACTTGGCAAACCAGTTGTTAAAGCTAATGAGTCAGTTGGCGATGCTGTTAAAGCACTTATCGCTGATATGAACAATGGTGATGTAATGTTGCTTGAAAACGTTCGTTTCAATGCTGGTGAAGAGAAAAATGATGCAGAACTAGCAAAACAATTTGCTGATCTTGCTGATCTATTCGTAAATGATGCATTCGGTGCTGCTCACCGTGCACATGCTTCAACAGAGGGTATCGCTCACTTCCTACCGGCTGTATCTGGTTTGCTTATGGAGAAAGAATTGGATGTGCTAGGCAAAGCGCTTAACAATCCAGCTCGTCCGTTCACGGCAATCGTTGGTGGATCTAAAGTTAAAGATAAAATTGCAGTTATTGAAAAAATGATCGAAATCGCGGATAACATTATTATCGGTGGCGGTCTTTCTTATACATTCTTCAAAGCTCAAGGTCATGAAATCGGTCAATCTCTTCTTGATAACAGTAAACTTGATCTTGCACTTGAATTCATTGAAAAAGCAAAAGCTGCTGGCAAGAACTTATACTTACCAGTTGATGTTGTTGTAACGGATGAATTCAGTGCAAAAGCTAACACGAAAATTGTTTCCATAGACAGCATTCCAGCTGACATGGAAGGTATCGATATCGGTCCAAAAACTCGTGAAATCTACGCTGAAGTTATCAAAAACTCTAAGCTAGTAGTATGGAACGGACCTATGGGCGTATTTGAAATCGAGCCATTCTCTCATGGTACACAAGCAGTAGCTAAAGCAACAGCTGAAACTGATGCTTACACAGTAATCGGTGGTGGAGATTCCGCAGCTGCAGCTGAGAAATTCGGCCTAGCTGATAAAATGAACTTCATCTCAACTGGTGGCGGTGCTTCCCTTGAGTTCATGGAAGGTAAAGTTCTTCCAGGTGTAGTAGCTCTTAACGATAAATAAGAACGTAACGTTCTAACATAAGCGTTCGATATACTTTTCATATACTGGCTAAGTATATCGAACGCTAAAAAGTTTTGACTATGCTTTCGAAGTAAATTTTCATTAACCGAGAAGTGAATCGTGAAGCGATGAAAAAGTTTTAGCTTATGCTTTCGAGGTAACTTTTCGTTACAGAGAAGTTGCTTATGATAGTTAACGAAAAGTTTTTAGGAGGGTATATGATGAGTAGAACACCTATTATTGCAGGTAACTGGAAAATGTTCAAAACGATTTCAGAAGCGGTTTCTTTCTTCGATGCTATTAAAGGTAAAGCTGAAGTTGCTGGAGTAGAAAGCGTAATTTGTGCACCATTTACAAATTTACCAGCACTTGTTGAGGCTGCTAAAGGCACATCTATTGCTATCGGCGCGCAAAACCTTCACTTTGAAGATAACGGCGCATTCACTGGCGAGATCAGTGGTGTAATGTTGAAAGATCTTGGCGTGAAATATGTATTGATCGGACACTCTGAGCGTCGTCAATATTTCGCTGAAACTGATGAAACAGTTAACAAAAAGGTTCATGCTGCGATTAAACATAGCCTTGTACCCATCGTATGTATTGGTGAAAAGCTTGAAGAGCGTGAAGCTGGTACTACGAAAGATGTATGTAAAGTTCAAACTGAAGCTGCGCTTCAAGGTCTATCTGCAGCTCAAGTAGCGGACATCGTTATTGCATACGAACCAATTTGGGCAATCGGAACTGGTAAATCATCAACTTCCGCTGATGCTCAAGAAGTTATCGGTTATGTACGTAGCGTTGTTGCTGAATTGTATGATCAAGCAACTGCTGATGCTGTTCGTATTCAATACGGCGGTAGTGTTAAACCGGAAAATGTAACGGAATATATGGGTCAAGCTGATATCGACGGAGCACTAGTAGGTGGCGCAAGTCTTGAGCCAACTTCTTATATTGCACTTGTCGAGGGGGCCAAGTAAGATGGCTAACCGCAAACCAGTAGCACTTATTATTATGGATGGCTTCGGTCTTCGTAATGATGTTGTTGGTAACGCCGTGGCACAAGCTAATAAGCCGAACTACGACCGTTATTTGACTCAATACCCAAATACAACTCTAACAGCGTGTGGTGAAGCAGTAGGACTACCAGAGGGCCAAATGGGTAACTCTGAAGTAGGTCACTTAAACATCGGGGCTGGACGTATTGTATATCAAGATTTAACTCGTATTACGAAATCCGTTCGTGATGGCGATTTCTATGATAATGAAACATTGCTTAAAGCATTGCTTCATGCCAAAGAAAATGGCAAAAAACTTCACCTATACGGATTGTTATCCGATGGTGGTGTGCACAGTCATATCGAGCATCTATTTGCTTTGCTTGATATGGCGAAACGTAATGATTTCTCTGAAGTATATATTCATGCATTCCTAGATGGTCGTGATGTATCTCCAGATAGCGGACTTGGCTATGTTGAAAGATTACAAGCGAAAATCCAAGAAGTAGGCGTTGGTAAAATCGCAACACTGCAAGGTCGTTACTATGCAATGGACCGTGACAAACGCTGGGATCGTGTAGAGAAATCTTATCGTTCTATGGTGTATGGTGATGGCCCATCTGCAACGGATGCATTGCAAGCTGTTAAAGATTCTTACGCTGCTAACGTTTATGATGAATTCTTCTTACCTACCGTAATGCTACAAGAAGATGGTAGCCCAATTGGATTGGTTGAAACTGGAGATTCTGTAATCTTCTTTAATTTCCGTCCTGACCGTGCAATCCAGCTTTCTCAAGTATTTACGAATGAAGAATTCCCTGGATTTGATCGTGGTGAGAAATTACCGAAGGATCTATTCTATGTATGTTTGACACTGTTCAGTGAAACAGTTGGTGGACTAGTTGCTTACTCGCCGAAAAACCTTGATAATACGCTTGGTGAAGTATTGGCGCAAAACAACTTGAAACAACTACGTACAGCTGAAACTGAAAAATATCCGCATGTCACGTTCTTCTTCAGTGGTGGTCGTGATAAAGAGCTTCCTGGTGAAACTCGTGTCTTGATTAACTCTCCAAAAGTTGCGACATATGACTTGCAGCCTGAGATGAGTGCTTATGAACTAGCGGAATCTACAGTTCGTGAGATTGAATCAGACAAGCATGATGTTATTATCCTTAACTTTGCAAATCCAGATATGGTTGGTCACTCTGGTATGCTTGAACCGACAATTAAAGCGGTAGAAGCTACTGATGAGTGTGTTGGTAAAGTAGTAGACGCTGTTCTTGCCAAAGGTGGCGTATGTCTAATTACTGCTGACCATGGTAATGCTGATATGGTGTTTGATGAAAATGGTCGTCCTCATACGGCGCATACAACAAACCCTGTTCCATTTATTGTGACTTCTAATGATGTGCAATTACGTGAAGGCGGAATCTTAGCTGATATCGCTCCAACGATGCTTTCATTGCTTGAAGTAGCAAAACCAGAAGAAATGACAGGTTCTACATTGATTAAGTAGTACCAAAACATGTACAATATAGTTATAAAGTAATTAAATAATAATTAAAAACCTAAAGGAGTTGTAACTTAATGTCTATTATCGTTGACGTATACGCACGCGAAGTTCTTGACTCTCGTGGTAATCCTACTGTAGAAGTAGAAGTTTCTCTTGAATCTGGTGGCAAAGGCCGCGCAATCGTTCCATCCGGTGCATCTACTGGTGCATACGAAGCTGTTGAGCTTCGTGATGGCGACAAATCTCGTTACCTAGGAAAAGGTGTAGTGAAAGCTGTTGACAATGTTAACTCAATCATTGCTCCAGAAATTATCGGTCTTGACGCTCTTGATCAAGTTGCTATCGACCGTAAAATGATTCAATTAGATGGTACTCATAACAAAGCTAAGCTAGGTGCTAACGCTATTCTTGCAGTATCTATGGCTACTGCTCGTGCAGCTGCTGACGCTCTTGATGTACCTCTTTACACATATCTTGGTGGATTCAACGCTAAAGTATTGCCAGTTCCAATGATGAACATCATCAATGGTGGTGAGCATGCTGATAACAACATCGACGTTCAAGAATTCATGGTTCTTCCTGTTGGTGCTGAAAGCTTCAAAGAAGCTCTACGCATTGGTGCTGAAATCTTCCACAACCTTAAAGCGGTTCTTCATGACAAAGGTCTTAACACAGCTGTTGGTGACGAAGGTGGATTCGCTCCAAACCTTGGTTCTAACGAAGAAGCAATTGTTACAATTCTTGAAGCTATCGAGCGTGCTGGTTACAAAGCAGGCGAAGATGTATTCCTAGGTATGGACGTAGCTGCTACTGAGTTCTACAAAGATGGTAAATACGTTCTTGCTGGTGAAGGTAAATCCTTTACATCTGCTGAGTTCGTTGACCTTCTTGGTTCTTGGGTTGATAAATACCCAATTATCTCAATCGAGGATGGTCTTGATGAGGATGACTGGGCAGGTTGGAAACTTCTTACTGAAAAACTTGGTAACAAAGTACAATTGGTTGGTGATGACTTGTTCGTTACTAACACTGAGCGTCTATACGATGGTATCGAAAAAGGCGTTGGTAACTCAATTCTAGTTAAAGTTAACCAAATCGGTACATTGACTGAAACTTTCGATGCAATCGAAATGGCTAAACGTGCTGGTTATACAGCTGTTATCTCTCACCGTTCGGGTGAATCAGAAGATAGCACAATCGCTGACATTGCTGTTGCGACTAACGCTGGACAAATCAAAACTGGTGCTCCTTCTCGTACTGACCGTGTTGCGAAATACAACCAATTGCTTCGTATCGAAGATCAACTTGGTTCTACAGCTCAATACGCTGGTAAAACAGCATTCTACAACTTGAAAAAATTCAAATAAGTTAATCCAATAACTTATTATAAATAGGGAAGTACTTCTTACATCTTAACGGATGAGGGAGTGCCTCCCTTTTTTGTTGCTGACACATGAAACAGACCACTCTAGGTAATAATGAACGTAATAAATACAGATGAGTGGGTAATAGACAATGAATAAACCAAATAGTAAAGAAAACAATGAGTCCAATAATGTAACAAAAAATGAGTCAACACATGAACCTAACAATGATTCAAAGAATGAACCTAACAATGAATCAAAGATTGCAACAAAACAAGGTCCAATAATCGGTATGCAAATGTATTCGATGAGCCAGCTTGCAGAATATGATATGGAGAAAACGTTAGAGGAAATTGCGAACATCGGCTATCAAGCTGTGGAGATGACTGGATATTATACGTATTCGGCTCAGCAGATTAGAAGGAATGTTAACCGCCTTAATCTCGTAATACCGTCAGTTCATGTTCCATTACGAATTTATGATGAAGAAAAAATTGTTGAGGATTTCGAGAAGTCTGCTGAGTATGCAGCAGAAGTAGGTGCAAAGTATGTTGTTATTCCTTGGCTACCGATTAGTGAGAAAGTTAAAGAGAGTGAAATCCAATATCTTGTACATTTAATTGGTACTTGTATCTCGGTTGCGAAAAAGAATGATTTGCAGCTTGTTCTTCATAACTATTCAAGAGAATTCAAAATAATTGATGGTGAATTTGTACTTGAACAGCTCATTGGACCATTCGACAAAGATCAATTACAGTTAGAGTTAGATCTTGGCTCTGTTTATATCTCGGGATTAGATCCTTTTCAAATATACCGAGATTATGAGGAACGATCCCCTTTAATTCATTTGCGAGATGTGACTTATGGAAGAAAAGATTGTAATCTTGGAAAAGGTAAAATTGATTATGCAAGGCAGTTACATCGCTTGCCTCATCTTGAGGAGAAAATAATATATATCGATCAACAATTTGATAATGAACACGAACTAGAGCATGCTCGGCATAACTATCAATTTGTAAAAGAACAACTTCAAAAGCGACAAGTACCTCTACAATATCAATTCTAATCGAAACCCGTCCTATTGTAACAGCGCCTAATTTATGTTAGAATCATATTATCTATTTTTGTATGGATTGGCTATGCTGGAGGTGGAAGAAATGGATGTTGCTTTGAAAATCTTGTTAATTGTTTTTGCGCTTGGTTTGATTGGAGCAGTATTGCTGCAAAAAGGTAAAAGCGCGGGACTTACTGGTGCAATCACTGGTGGTGCTGAACATTTATTCGGTAAACAAAAGGCTCGTGGTTTAGACCTATTTTTGGAGCGTCTAACTGTGGCTTTAGCTGCAGGTTTCTTTATTTTGGCGTTAGTAGTATCGTATTTCTTAAATGCATAATTAGAGCATTGAAAAGCGAGGGATTCCCTCGCTTTTTTTTGTTGGTATCTTACATATATTTAAGATTGATTTAATCACATATAGTGTATACTTAACAGTATGATGATATAAGAATAAGGGGGAAAGTTTATGGTGAACGAGAGTCAATTACTCGAATTTATGAAAGAAATAGCCTATAAACCGATGACATATCAAGAATTAGAACAGCATTTTGCGATTAGTGAAGCTACAGATTTCAAAAACTTTCTGAAAATGCTTGTTGCATTAGAGGATGAAGGGAAGATTCTTAGAACGCGGACAGAGCGTTATGGTGTGCCAGAGCGAATGAATTTATTGCGTGGGCGGATACAGGCACATGCTAAAGGTTTTGGATTTCTAATTCCAGATGACAAGGAACACGGAGATGTCTATATTCATGCCAATGATTTGAAAAGTGCGATGAATGGTGATATCGTCCTTATTCGCATTACAAGCAAAAGCGAAGCAGGCGGTCGTATGGAAGGGGAAGTCGAACGTATTGTAAAACGTGCGGTAACTCAAGTTGTAGGTGTTATTGAACACCATGAAGCCTTCGCATTCGTTATGCCAGATGATCAGCGAATTAATCGAGACATCTTTATTCCTAAAGGTAAAGCAAAAGGCGCAGTTTCCGGACAAAAGGTTGTCGTGCAAATTAAGGTTTATCCTGAAGGAAGATCGGCTGCAGAAGGCGAAGTTATCGAAATTCTTGGTCATAAAAATGATCCAGGTGTAGATATACTATCCATCATACGTAAACATCAATTACCCGAAAAATTTCCTGATGAAGTTATGGCCGAAGCAGAAGCTGCTCCTGAAGTCATTACTGAAGATGAAATTACTAGTCAAAATCGTCGCGATCTTCGTAATGAAGTGATCGTAACGATCGATGGTGCAGATGCAAAAGATCTTGATGACGCTGTTCATGTAAAACGGTTAGACAATGGTAATCTGTTACTCGGTGTGCATATCGCTGATGTAGGCTACTATGTAAAAGAACGTTCTGAACTTGATCAAGAAGCGTTTCTTCGAGGCTGCAGTGTCTATTTGGTAGACCGAGTTATTCCGATGCTACCACATCGTCTATCTAATGGAATATGTTCCTTGAACCCGCAAGTAGATCGTTTGACGCTTTCTTGTGAAATTGAATTTGATGCGGAGTCGTTAAAGCAAGTTAAACATGACATATTTACTAGTGTTATTCGTACAACAGAGCGTATGACGTATACAGATGTTCGCGATATTCTTATAGCTACAGAAGAAGAACCTCATACGGAACTGAAAGAACGTTACGCTCCATTACTAGATATGTTCCAGTTGATGGAACATCTAGCTATGAGATTGCGAAAGAGCCGGATGAAGCGTGGAGCGATTGATTTTGATTTCCAAGAATCAAAAATAATTGTTGATGACGATGGTAAAGCTATAGATATCGTAAAGCGTGAACGTTCTGTAGCTGAGCAAATTATTGAAGAGTTTATGCTAGTAGCTAATGAAACAGTTGCAGAGCATTTCTATTGGATGAAAGTACCTTTCCTTTATCGTATCCATGAGGATCCAGATCAAGAAAAACTACAAACATTTATGACATTTGCTGCGAACTTTGGTCATGTAGTAAAAGGAAAAGGTAATTCGGTACATCCTCGTGCATTGCAGACGCTACTTGATAAAATTCAAGGTACGAAGGAAGCAACGGTTATCTCGACGATGATGCTTCGTTCGATGAAACAAGCGAAATACGATGCGGAAAGCTTAGGCCATTTCGGGCTTGCGGCTGAATATTATTCGCATTTCACATCGCCAATTCGTCGTTATCCTGACCTTGCCATTCATCGGGTCATTCGTGAAGTAATCGAAGGTGGCGGTTCACTAAGTAGCAAACGCCAGGAAACGCTAGCTATTCGTATGCCGGATATTGCCCAACATTCCTCACAACGTGAACGTATTGCTGTAGAGGCTGAACGTGACACTGATCGTTTGAAAAAATGCGAATATATGCTTGATAAGGTTGGCGAGACATTCAGTGGGATCATTGGCAGTGTGACAAGTTTCGGGATGTTTGTAGAACTTGAAAATTCTGTTGAAGGATTAATTCGTCTTGGAGATATGACCGATGACTATTACAATTTCCACCAGGATCATATGATTCTTGTCGGAGAACGTACTTCGAAAATATATCGGATCGGTGATGAAGTAGAAATTACGGTTAATCGTGTGAATATGAGCGACCATACGATAGATTTTGTGTTTGCAGGTACGAAAGGGAATAGTGATCGTTACTCTGGAAGAACGGGACGAAACCGTCAAGATGTAGGTCAAGCAGGTGATCGCAAGCCGGCACGCGGTGGGAAGCCAGGGACAGCTGTTGGAGGAAGTAGTAATGATCGACGTAAGCCAAGAGCAGGTGGAGATCGTAATCCTCGTCAAGGGGATAAACGTTCTGGAGCAACAGATTCTCGTGATAACAAAGAGAAGAAGGACTTCAAGCGTGGTCCGCGGACAAGCGCAGTAACTGGTGATAAGTCGAAAAATCCGTGGGTGGAAGACAACCGCTTAATTCTTGACTTTGATAGTGTGGATAAAGAAAAGGCTGCGGCTCAGCCGAATCGTGAAGAGGGCGGAACATATTACTCCAACCCATTTGCAGGAAAACCACCAAGAAAGAAAAAGTCTGCTTCAGCTCAAGGGGATAATAAGAGATACTATAAGAAGACATCAGCAAGTGGGGTGTTTAATGGCGGTAAAGATAGTTCAAAATCGTCTGGTATTGTGTTAGATCCCGCACAGAAGAAGGCGAAAAAGAAAAAAGATAAAGCCAAAAAAGCAATGGGTGGCTTCGTACGTAAAAAGAAATAAGCGCAATTTCGATAACGAATAAAAATACATTCGGATGAATAAAGGGAGAAAGCAAAACAAGTAAAACGCTTGCTTTTTCCCAATTCCTATAGTAAACTCAAGCTAATTGATATGATTCACCTCTATTCACATATTGAAAAGGGTATCATCATCTTCATGAACCTTTTTCAATGTGTGAATTTTTTGTTTTACAACGAAATAGGCGCATATTATTTATTTCTTTATAAAGGAGGCTATTTCACATGCAACAAGGTACAGTTAAATGGTTTAACGCTGAAAAAGGCTACGGCTTTATCGAAGCTGAAGGCGGAAATGATGTATTCGTACATTTCTCCGCAATCACTGGCGACGGCTTCAAAACTCTTGAAGAAGGCCAACAAGTTGAGTTCAACGTAGTTGACGGCAACCGTGGACCACAAGCAGAAAACGTAGTTAAGCTTTAATAGCTTACTTGCGCTAATGCGTGAACGAAGGACCGACCTAGACCATTCGTGGCTAGGCGGTCCTTCTTGTCTCTATCACAATATTGCTTTTGTACAGTAGAATTGCTACAATATAGTTTCATGAGATTAGAAGTAGAGAGGTGAATGGTGTGAGTAAAAATGTAACGGAGAGTAAGCCATTAGCACGAAATAAAAAGGCATCTCATGATTACTTTATTGAAGAAACCTTGGAAGCTGGGATGGTGCTAACCGGTACAGAAATCAAATCTCTTCGTACAGGTAGGGCAAATATTAATGATGCGTTTGCGACGATTCGTAATGGCGAAATCTTTATTCACAATCTGCATATTAGTCCTTTCGAACAAGGGAATATTCACAATCCAACTGATCCAACTCGTGCTCGTAAGCTATTGCTTCACAAGTCTCAAATTCTTAAACTTCTGGGTCAGGCAAAGCAAGAAGGTTATTCTATTGTGCCATTGAAAATTTATGTGCGTAATGGCTATGCCAAATTGCTAATTGGACTAGGTAAAGGTAAGAAACAATTCGATAAACGTGATGCAGCAGCAAAACGTGATTCGCAGCGTGATATTCAACGTATATTACGTGAAAAGCAGAAAGTCATTCGCTAAGTAGAAAAGAGAGAGTATTCCTCTTTAACAGTGAATTTGATAATTTCCAACGATCATACAGTGTGAATTGATGAAAATCATGATATACTATAGTAGTAATCAAATCTTATTAGTCGGTGGCTAATGAGTACATTAATCCGTGCTTACTTCTTGTTGAAGCAAGCGTTCCTAAGCTAAAGCTTATTACGATAAGCTTGATGCCATTTAGGGGGCGTTTATGGATTCGACGGGGACTGGACGAGCGCGGGTTGCGAGTAGTGGGGCCGCGTCCGCTTTATCAACGCTAAAGCCTATTAAACGGCAAAACTCAAACAAACTACGCTTTCGCAGCCTAAGAAACTGTGTGCGTGCTTCTACCCAGCATCGTCCATGTGACTGGAATAGGGGCTAACAAGTAGTGGAATACGCTGTCTCATCTCCGCCTGGGGTGAGCAGAAGAAGACAATCAGGCTGGGCCTAGTGAAAGCCGGTTACGGGGCGTTTACTAGATCGACAATAAAACTGTGACTACACTCGTAGAAGCCTGTGTGGCGTAGTCTTCGGACAGGGGTTCAAATCCCCTCGCCTCCACCATCATCAACACCATCCGCATGAGGATGGTGTTTTTGTTTTGTCTGAAATAAATATTATAATTTTGTAACTATTTAACAATTGAATATTTTTAAGATGAATGGAAATTCGCCTTCAAATATTTTAGCAAAGTTCATGT
This sequence comes from Paenibacillus sp. Y930, assembly GCF_056786375.1. Lineage (NCBI taxonomy): Bacteria > Bacillati > Bacillota > Bacilli > Caryophanales > Paenibacillaceae > Paenibacillus > Paenibacillus sp. Y930. The sequence continues at coordinate 38,705 of NZ_JBXCIX010000012.1, forward strand.
TTAGTTCTGAATCAAATGAATTAAAATCGATTGATGTAAACTATATTTATAATTCTAGATTAGGTGAAACATTAGAATTTATGAATAATACTCAAATACATTTTACTTTTCTCATTAACTCTATATTATCTGCTAGAAGTAAATTAGTGATTGTCTCTCCGTGGATAAGATTTAATGTTATTAATAATATAGATTTGGTTAGTGCATTTGAGTCAGCAATAAAACAAAGTGTTGATGTTACAATTTATACTGATGAAGGTTTTAACAAGGAGAATGGTATTTATACAGATTCGTTTATTAAGGCTCATAAAATTTTAGAAGGTCTAGGAGTAAAGGTAATATTACTAAAACGTGTTCACAGTAAGTTATTATGGTTAGATGAAAGTGTGTTTGTAGTTGGATCATTTAATTGGTTGTCTGCAGTAAGAGATGAACAGAATTTATATAGTAACTTAGAAATGTCATTGATATATAGAGGCGAAAAAGTTAGTCAATACATTAATGAAACAATAAAAGCATTTGAAGCTATCAAAAATTGATAATCTAAATGATTACTGACACTAGACTTGAATATGTTACTAGTGTCAGTAATGTTAGTCTATATGTTTCACAGGATTTTGTTTGTGCGCCTAGCATAGGCTTTATTTATAGGGTGAATTTTAATGCTTTCAGTTAAATTAGTGTCGTTATATATAACCAATAGATAATTAATAATATAGCAATTCAAACCCTCCACTAAGACACCACCCTATTGATATTTTGATATAGTAACGTCCTAAGAGTTATTTAGGGGGTCAGAACATGGTATTGAAGGTTATGAATTTGTCAGTAACATATGCTCAGAAAACCGTAGTTGATCGAATTAGTTTTCAAGTAAAGACTGGACAAGTTATTGGATTGTTAGGTGCAAATGGGACACGTACAGAAACTGCTCGGATTCTGGAACTTTCACCTGAAGTTATTTGGAATTGGGAACGAAATGGATTGATAACAGTCCCTAGACTTTCAAATGGGACTCGTATATACAGAAAATGAAGTAAAGAGGTTGAAAATTATTTGATCGTTAAGAACAGCACATTATTCGATAAGCGGAATCCTTTGATTGATGAATAAAGCAGATAAAATGACGGGAGCTAATCTCAATATTAAGAAAGTGCTCGACACACCTGAAGATCATGAGGACATTATTTCAGTGGCAGATCGATTAATCTATTCACTGGATTAAGCTATTGAGTCTGCAAAGGAACTTATATTGTTACTAAAGAAAAAACAGCACTTAGAGTGGTGACATTTCAGGGTTGAAGTTTGTGAAAATACAGTGAGAGCATTTCGCAAGAGTTATGGATAACAAAATATGAAATTACATCTATAATGTATACTCTTATCTAAATTCGTAAAACCTTCATCTTATATAAGTTGAAAATAATTATTGTGGGGGTTATCATGAAGATTTTTACAATGTTTTTAATGTCTATATTACTTATCAGTGTGCCACAATCGATAGCTAATGCGAATAAGCGACAGTTTGATGCTGGTGTAATCGCATTATTAGATTCACAAGGAAATGAAATTGGGAATGCGGAGTTTACTGAGTATAGAAATAAAGGTGTTAAAATTCATCTGGAGGCTAGTAAATTACCTCCAGGTATTCACGGTATTCACATTCACGAATTTGGTAAATGTGAACCACCTGATTTTACCTCTTCAGGAGGGCATTTTAATCCAGTTGGTAAACAGCATGGATTTAATAATCCAAAAGGTTTTCATAACGGAGATTTACCTAATCTCGTAGTAGGTAAAGATGGGAAAGTTATTGCAGATTTTGAAACGGAAGCAATAACCCTAGAAGAAGGCCAACCTAATTCTATTCGGAGACCTGAAGGTACTTCTCTTATCATTCACGAGAATGCTGATGATTATAATACAGACCCGTCTGGCAATTCAGATGGTCGCATCGCATGCGGTGTAATTAAATAAGACGAATAAGAGTATTCATAAACATAAATAACCTCCACTATAAGCACTAGAACTATTAGACTACTTAAGGTTTAAGGCTTACTTTAGTGGAGGCTCTTCCGTAGGTTTTTAATCCAGGAACTTTCTACAAAAACTCTATGTCCAAGCCCAGAAGTACCCATAGGCATCTTTTACTGAAGTGTGAAATAGACGAGATTGTAGCAAATAGGGGCATATTGTACAGGTTCGCTCCCGCAGAATAAATCCAAAACAATGACTACACCCGTAGAAGCTTATATGGTGTATTCTTCTCACAGGGTTTTCAACAGTGTAAGCTCGCCTCCACCAATATGTAGAACCCCGATCACAACAAGAGGTCGGGGTTTTTGCTTGTGCGCCATACGTGACAAATAACTAGGCGGTGAAAGTCCGCTGTAGGGGGTTTATAGTTTCCAACCACTAGTCAAGAGCAAGGGTGTCCATCGCAAGGTGGAATCTGAAGGAAGCTGGAGGCAAAATTCCGATCCGAGGAACACGAGCATCATCAGGCACAAGGTATGGGATGAGCTTGCAAGACAAAGCAAAGTCCAATCAACTACATAGACATGTTGTGTAAATGGTGTGGGTACAAGGAAGGAAAGTGAAACTAATTTGTGTAAAATAATTTTAAATTATGTTTTTATATTCCCTTTACTAAACTATAACAATTATTTACATAATATTAACCTGAAATTGAGATTCTGAAAATAATCCAGTAATACAATAAGAAAGAATAACAATTTGAAGGAGGAATTATTTTGAAAAAAAAGTGGGTTTTGTCCGGTTTAGCTGCAATGATGATATCTTTATTAGCTAGCCCGGCAGCTACACATGCTTCTGAACCTTTCGATTTAACCATTTTGCACTTAAATGATCACCATTCGCACTTGGAAAGTCAAACTTATGATTTAAGCTTAAACTATGACGACGCACAAGAAGGAGAAAAGGTGCGCTTGAAATTAGGTGGAATGTCATACATATCCTCATTAATTAATAATAACAAAAATGACCACTCCTTATTTTTGCAAAGTGGAGAATTAAACGGAACCCTTTATTACAGCATTTATAAGGGTGAAACTGACATAAAAGTGATAAACGAATTGCAACCTGATGCTTACATGCTTGGTAATCATGCATTTGATGAGGGCGACAAACACCTTGCGGATTTGTATGATATAGCAACATTCCCAATTTTATCAGGAAATATTAAGCCTAATGAAAAATCCCCGCTCTATGAAAAATTAGACAAGCCGTACATGATTAAAGAAGTAAAAGGTGAAAAGGTAGCCATTATCGGCGTTTTAAAAGTAGAAAAAACGAAGGAGTCCTCTCTTGTCAGTGATGATGTAGACTTTATTAACGAAATCGAGTTTGTAAAGAGTGCGGTTGAAGAAGTAAAGGAGCAAGGCATAAATAAAATCGTAGTTCTGAGTCATATAGGTTATGACTTTGACCAAGTTTTGGCAGCTGAAACAAGCGACATCGACTTAATTGTAGGTGGAGATACACACGACTTACTTGACTCTACGGGTGAAATGAAAGCTCTAGGCTTGCCTGTAAACGGTGAATATCCAACGGTTGTTAAGAACGCAGAAGGTAAAGATACTTACATTGTTCAAGCATGGGAAAGTGCAAAGCTTCTGGGCAAAATTGATCTGAAATTTGATGAGCAAGGCGAAGTAATTAGCATAGACGGGAATCCAATTGCTCCTGTTAGTGGTCCCTACCAGGTTTACGAAGACAGCAAATGGGTTGACGCGGACGAAGCTACATTGACCAAAATCAACAACATTATTTCAAGTAGTAAAGTTCTGGTTGAGGGCAGAGCAAACCCTGCTGTGGAGGAAATTATTAATCCGTATCGGGAAGGGTTAGAAACCCAAATGGTGACAGTAATCGGCTCTGTGACAGAAACGCTATCTAACGAGCGGATCCCTAAACCTTTCACAGATATGAAAGATGCGAACGGAAGCTTTGCGGCACAGGTTGTTGCCGACGCATTCTTATATGGCTTGCCGAATGCTGATATTGCCATTCAGAATGCTGGCGGCGTAAGGGCAAACTTCTTGCAGGGTGACTATACAATGGCAGATGCCTACACGATGCTGCCTTTCTCGAATACCGTTACCACTCTCAAAATAACCGGTGAAGAAATCATTAATGTTTTGGATGAAGCCATTCGTTATTCGCAAGGCATTACACAGTCAACAGGTGCGTTTCCTTATGCATCACACTTGAGATATGACGTTTACTTGAATGCAACAGAAAATGTTAAGAGCGTATACAATGTGGACGTAAAAGATCGTAAGACAGGCGTATGGTCTCCAATTGACATGAAAAAGACCTATGTCGTAGCTACCAACTCCTTCACAGCGCTTGGCAAGGACGGCTACGTCACTTTCGAAAAGGCAATTGAGAGAGACCCTAATATAAAAGAAGAAACTCATATTCAATATGCCGTACCTCTTGTTGAGTTATTTACAGAGCAACTTAACGGTGGAGAGCTTGTTAAACCGAGTGCAGAGAGCTACTCCATAAAATCGGTAAAAGAATGGCAGTCGGAGCAATCTCCAGTAGTCGAAACTCCTAAAGAGGAGCCCTCAGAAAAACCTGTAGTTGTGAAAACTTATACAGTCGTAAAGGGAGATAATCTTTTCAAAATTGCTAAGAAAACATTAAATGACGGAACGCTTTGGAAACAAATTTATGAATTAAACAAGGGTACGATTAAAAATTCTAACTTGATTTTCCCAGGACAAATACTTGTGCTGCCATAAGCACGACAAAGCAACGTTTTCGACACTAAGTCTACAACTTTTTTATATCGATTCTATACTATATTTTTCAGTATAATACTTTATTATCACGGAACAAATGCCGTTTTTCCGTAATAGGAGAAGCGGTATTTTTGTATGTTGAGAAAAACAAGAACCACATGATTAGTCGGATAGAGGAGTTGGTGAGCTTACGAGAAAAAGCATTATAACGAGCGGAGCTAAAGCGATAAAAGAACATTTGGAAGCTATTAATCATAAAGATGCAATATTATACGTTGAAGAGATCGTCAAAAATCAAGAGAATCTATCGGAATGGCAAATAAAAAGCATAATAATACGATGCGCAGCCTGTGTGGCGTGATCTTCGGACAGGGGTTCAAATCCCCTCGCCTCCACCATGATTAAACCCGACCGCATGAGGTCGGGTTTTTTGTTTTATCTTTAGGAAGTAGACATTTACTAGACATTGGTTTTATAGATTAACAATTACGATGAATATAAGTAGACAAAATGTCTACTAAACTGTAATGTATTTAATTATTTGCCATAGGGTGAACCGTATCAAGTAGTGTTAAATCAGAAATATGTATTAAGGGTAGAAGCGTCGATGTTTTATATCCATTTAGGGGGTTAATTATACACATTCGATGCATATTGAGTGCTGTTCGTAGATGATTTACGTCGGTAAGTAGTGGTCAAGAAGAGGAAACTGATAAATAAGTAGCAGTTATTCTCGTTCTGTGACCTCGATTCGTTTTACGAATTCAGATATAATTGGTTTGGCTAGTTTCTTAAGTGGTTTCTGAGCTATTATCGAGATGATGATGCTTTTGGATAGAACATCAGATGTATTGAATTAGAGTGAGCTCTGTAGCTCACTCATTTTTTTGGACAATTCAGTTACTAAAAAGTCGAGTAATTCACCCTTTTTTGATTGTTTTCGAGCTGTTCAGAGTTGTCAGCTTGGCTAATAACAATAGCAATATGATTGAGTTGTTCCATAATCGTGTGACTAAGCTCGATTTCAGCGATAAAATGCTGGCTAGACTGTGGACGATTTTCACTCCGTTCTCCCATCAGTTTTTGAACTACATCGAATAGTTCTCGAGAGATGATGGGTGTGTGTATCTTTGACCACAATATAATCACACTTCGGAACTTTCCTACGAATAATAGAAGTAACGCTAATCGTTTTTTCTCTTTCTTGTACAAGGTCACCTACATAGTGTGGATATATAAGTATCCGCTTTATCGTTGATCCATACCAGAATTTTGATTAAATCGATTTACCAGCATATGTTGAAGGAGTTGGAATTGCACGTTTGGAAAGTGAACGAGCAAAAGTCTCAAATCAGTTAGAAGCTTACTATCAAGAAAATGTAACAGTGCCTTAAATGTAATAATTATGTTTATAGAAAAAAATATAAATTCAATATTATTCATTAATAATATTGAACCAACACATCATCAAGTGTTAATTTGTAGTAATACATCATGTTATAGTATGAAATAAAATAATAATAAAAAAGCTTGCAATCTATTAGGCTGCTATGGTATATTACTTCTTACCGCGACAAGAGATTGCGGGACACACACGAAAACGAAATGCGAGTCACACTTACGTAAGTAAATGAGAAACGCTTTGATATTTTCACTTGATCTTTGAAAACTGAACAACGAGTAAGAACTGCCATTAACAATTTCACCCCGTGAAATTGTTAATAACAAGCGAAACACGAAGAT
>NZ_JBXCIX010000013.1:0-38133 GCF_056786375.1 Paenibacillus sp. Y930
CATTCAGATCAAGGTTGGCATTATCAAATGAAACAATATCGTCATGCGCTAAAGGAACGTGGGATTGTTCAAAGTATGTCTCGCAAAGGAAATTGTTACGACAATTCAGTCATAGAGAACTTCTTTGGGATTATGAAATCAGAATTTCTTTATCTAAAGGAATTTGACAGTATGGAGCATTTTAAACAAGAGCTAGATAAATATATAGCGTACTATAATTACAAACGAATTAAGGCAAAATTAAAAATGAGCCCGATACAATATCGGACTCATTTCAAACAAATTGCTAAATGAAATAACTGTGTCTAACTTTTCGGGGTCACTGCAGATGCGGAATTCAATTCCCGCTCCCCATTCGGTTCCCTTAAATACTTTCCTGTCTACTTAACCTTCCATAATCTCCACAAGCTCCATCAACTCACGAATTTTATATGTCGGCTTAATTGCTAGATTGTTTTCCTTGCCATTCGGATTGAACCAACAAGTATCGATTCCGTAATTAATCCCACCCTGAATATCAGAGGTTAAAGAATCACCCACGATTAATACGCTAGATTTATCTGTAATCTGTAGCTTGGAAAATGCATAATCGAAAATCCCTATATCAGGCTTCTGATATCCCGCTTCTTCAGAAGTAATAATCTGCTCAAATGTATGAATAAGAGGCGAATTTGCAATTCGTGATCGCTGCACAGCTGTGAATCCATTCGTTATAACGACTAGGCGACAAGCGGCTAATTGGGTGCATAACTCTTCTGCTCCCTCTATAAGATGGGATTCTTTACCCAAGTTTTCAAGATAAGCATCACTGAACCTATGTGCATCAATGGCAAGTTCATGCCGAAGAAACAACCTGCTAAATCTCTCTACTCCCAATTCTGTTGTCGTAATAAGTCCTTGTTCTAGCTCTCTCCATAATATGCTACTAATCTCTTTGTAGTCTGCTTCATAATCCGCCAATCCCGTAGGCAAGCCAAACTGGGTAAATGTGTTATGTAGTGCATTGGTCTGCGATATACTAAAGTCGAATAGTGTATCATCAGCGTCGAACATAATAACTTCGTATTTCATAGCTACCTCCAATATTAATATCTTTATGTTAACTTACGAAATATCCCGAAAATCGTTCGACTCAGAATCATTACGTATCCCAAATTCTAAACCTTAAAATTAACAATATTAACTAACTGCACATTCATTTCATCAACAGACTCTTGGAAATCACGACGATACCACTCGATAATGAGTCCAATAAATGCATTGGCAGTATAGGAATAGAAATAATCATTGACCGCTCCTCGAATTTTCGTATTTTTATCGGATATAAAATTTGAACGAATCTCATCAAATAACATGTAATAATACTTAGTCGACACACCTTGAGATAGTACAATTCTGTAAAATTGCTCGTATTTTTTCACATGATGAAATATACCTACAGTCTTGGGATCTAGCTTCTCTACGTCTAGAACAGTTATATGTCGATAAGGTTCATTATAAGAATTTTTCAAATCTAACATAATTTCTTCGAATAATTCTTTGAAAACATCTCCTATTTCTTTATAATGAAAATAAAATGTGCCTCGATTAATGCTTGCTTCTTTACAAAGCTCGGTTACTTTAATTTGTGCTAACGTTTTATTTTTCAGTAAATTTAGTAATGCTTGATGTATATTACTTTTTGTTTTTACAACGCGCAAATCATTTTTATTCAAATATTACCTCTCCTTTATTGAACATTTCTGATTATTTTGTTGGATATCATACAATTTGAGGACGTTTTGTATATTGAACGCGCTTACTTAAGTATACTATAATTTTATTATACAGATGTACAATAACATAAACTACATTTAGTTTATGCTTTCGAAATAACTTTTTGTTACTAAGAAGTATTTCAGGAAGCTACAAAAAATTTAGGAGGTTTATTATATGAGATTACAAGACAAAGTAGCTATCGTAACAGGTGCAGCATCAGGTATGGGTAAAGCTATCGCAGAGCTTTACGCAAAGGAAGGCGCTAAAGTTGTTGTTTCTGACTATAATTTCGAAGGTGCAAAGGCAGTAGCTGAAGCTATTAATGCTAATGGCGGTGCGGCAATTGCTAACCAAGCGAATGTTGCTGAATTAGCAGACTTAGAGCGTATGTTTGCTGAAACACAAGAAGCATTTGGCAAGCTAGATATTTTGGTCAACAACGCTGGTATTATGGATGGTATGGAACCCGTTGGTGAAATTAGTGATGAGAAATGGGATCGCGTATTTGCTGTAAACACGACTGGTGTTATGCGTGCAATGCGTATTGCTACGAACATTTTCTTAGAGCAAGGCCATGGCGTTATCGTGAACAACATTTCTGCAGGTGGCTTACGTGGTGCTCGTGCGGGTGCAGCATATACGGCATCGAAACATGCTGTATCTGGTTTAACAAAAAATACCGCTTATATGTATGCTAACTCTGGCATCCGTTGTAACGGTATTGCTCCAGGTGGCGTAGCGACAAATATTCAATCTTCTATGACTGGTGTCTCGCAATTTGGTGCAGGTCGCCAAATGACTGGTAATGGTACAATGCCACGCGTTGGTCAGCCAGATGAAATTGCACAACTTGCGCTTTTCCTTGGCTCTGATGAGTCAAGCTTCGTTAATGGACAGGTTATCGCAGCAGATGCAGGCTGGACTGCATACTAATAGAAACAAAGTTAGTAATCAATAATAATATGTATCAGTAGTAGTTACATGATTAAAGGGGCAGTAAAAGAAGAATCTTCTTTTACTGCCCCTTTGTTTGTAATTATCTTTCACCACTAGTTGAACACGAGGAAGGAAACTACCCGTGTTCTATTTACTCATTTATACAGTAGAAACAGCTTGACTCATAGAATGTTTCACAATACTATCAAATTATCCCATATGTAGTAAGTTATTAATCAGAACCAATAAGAAGGAGTGTTATTTATGCGGAAATGTAAATATTATTTGGTTGTGGTCATACTCAGTATGTTATTTACCCAGTCACCGGTATTGGCTTCGACAGAGGACTACCCAGTGTCTCTTAGTGTCAACGATGAATTTATAACAGATGCAAACGCATATAATTATAACGATAGCACGTACATTCCGTTTCGGGCCGTATTCGAGGCTCTTGGTATTCCATTCCGTTATGACAAATCAACACAAAGTATATCTTATATCTTTCAAGACGAGCCATACTCAATTGATATACAGCAAGATATTATTTTCACCCCTGACAAAGGTTATCAACTCTCGCCCCCTCTGATGACGATCGATCAACACCTTTATATTCCGTTGCAGATCGTAGAAAACTTGCTCCGGATAGATGCCTACTATGTCGATGAAATCAAACAACTTTGGATCAACTCATTGGATTATGCTCATGATGAAACGATAAACTTTCTTGCAAAACGTTATTATGAACGTGATATGCCTGTCAAACTTCTATTTACATACGATGCCAATCCATACGGTACATTAGATGATTTATATTACGCTCCTGACCCAGCAATTACGCAAGTTATCAATACCAAAATCGGCAAAATTAAGTACTATTCTACAAAGGAAGCTGTAGTTACTACATCACAATTATCTACAACGAAAGCCGTCACAATAAATCAAGAACTGCAACTTCATTTCCGAAAACAAGAAGGCATGTGGAAAATAAGTAAAATCGATCCTACCCATCTTCAAATCGAAATGCTAGATAATGTTGAAGAAAAAGCTGCTACCCTGTTGCAACATTCGCCGAGCGAGGTAGAGAAGGTACTAAGCGATCTTCGTTCTAACTATGATGCACTTAAAGGAAATGACGTCAAAGCAGCCATCAATGCCTATTCTCCATTATTCATCGATGATTGGAATCAACGTTCAAGCTATAACACTTGGGAGGAAAAAGTAGAGCATGCGATTACCTTCCCTTCTTCCCAAAGAGATCTTTTAGATGCCAAGGTAATTCACATAGATGATAAAGTAGCCGCTGTATACGTTAAGGTACTTTATACCGAACTTACTCAAACCTTTGGCGATCTTTACGAACCTGGCGAACTTGAGGAACCCTATGAATACGAGGAAGTATTATACTTGGATCATACAGATGGAAAACGTTGGACATTCTATACATCAGATTCGTTATATAGTAATTATTAAATTAGTATAGGCTAATAAAGTACAGTAGCATAAAAAGAATACTAATGGAATACCTGCACCTAACGCAAGCCATTCGGACTTGAACCCTAGAGTTTCTACCCAAACTAGAATCACAAAAACAAGCCTCTAAATTAATTTCGAGGCTTGTCTTCTATTGCTATCTTCACATGTGAAAATACATTGTATAACGACATTTAGCATTAAGCGGTTATAACACCTTTTTTCAGGATGATATTCGCATATAACGCACTTTCCCCAGTTGCAATAATGGCGTAAGCTTTTTGCGCTCTCTCATAAAAGGAAAATCGCTCTACAACTTCAAATGGAGTAGCTAAGCCACTATGCTTCTGAATGATGTCAGCATAAGTATCCCAAATTGGGGTTTCAGCCGTGTCACCCGCAACAACCGCCATCAGTGCTGCTGGTTTATCAACATACTGATCCAGCGGAAATAGCGGCGGGGAAATTACCGTCCGCTAACACAATTTCGTCGCTATGTCCCATTTCCATTAGCACCTTGATAAGCTCAGGCGTAATAATCGGAGAAATCCCTTTTAACATATGTCCCCTCCTTATACTTCATGCATGACTTCGTTATCAAAGTCCGCTCTTTGAATAACCTCTTTATGATTTACTTCATTTTTTGCAGCAGTTCAACACGAAACGCTTCACTTTCAAGTGAAGCAATTTCTTCAAATTCTTCAGTCGTTAGCACTTTAGGATCTTTAATTGCTTTAGCAATAAGGAAAATCTTCGCACTTTCCTCTACCACTTCAGTGCGATAATAAGCTTCTCTAAGATTTTTACCTGTTGTTACTAGCCCATGATTACCAAGTAGAATGGAGCTAGCTTCCTTCACTTTCTCTACTACAGCATCTGCCAGTAGATCCGTTGTTGGTAGCACATAAGGTATATAAACGGTCTTTCCTGTTAATGCTCCTTGATCCGGCTGAATTTCATCCAACGCGAACCCGCTTGGGGAATAGAACGCATCCAAGATAAAGAAGCTGATCAGCCTTGGCGAAAGCTAGTTCTGCCTTCTGAGTTTATCAAACGAAAGTCTGTGCTTGAGCTTGAATAAGACAATAAAGTAAAAAGACTGTTGGCAAACTAGATTTTACTAATCTCCCGACAGTCTAAGTCACTTTTTAAGTGTCTTTCTTAGCCACAACAAGATAGTAGTCGTCTCGCCATCCATTTCTATGATTCCATTTGCAGTTGGTGTAATTATCTATGCAATGAAGCTTATGATAAAACACACTATTAGACGCATTGACGTACACTATATAACATAAAATACTTATATTTTACTTTTATCTCTATTTAATGTACACTACAAAATAAATAGTGTAACTTATTGAAAGGGGATACAATATGAAACTGGAAAGAGAACTTGCTCTGGAAATTGTTCGAGTAACAGAACTTGCAGCTCTTGCATCGGCGCCTTGGATGGGGCTAGGTGATAAGAATAGCGCAGATGGGGCGGCTACGGAAGCTATGCGGACGATGTTCGAAACTGTATGCATGCAAGGAACAGTCGTCATCGGTGAAGGGGAAATGGATGAAGCTCCAATGCTCTATATTGGGGAGAGAGTTGGTATGGGGCATGGTCCGGAACTCGATGTCGCAGTTGATCCTTTGGAGGGAACGGATCTAGTTGCTAAGGGGTTAAATAATGCAATGTCGGTCGTTGCGGTTGCGAATAAAGGCAGTCTCCTAAACGCGCCAGATATGTATATGGAGAAATTAGCGGTAGGACCTTCCCTTGTAGGAAAACTTAGTTTGAGCGATCCCATTGAAGTCACTCTTCAGAAAGCCTCTCAATATTTATCTAAGCCGTATAGCGATATGACCGTAATGATCCTCGATCGAGAAAGACATCAAGAGATGATCGATACAGTTAGAAGCCTAGGGGTAAGAATTAAATTTCTGTCAGCAGGAGATGTTGCTGGGGCAATGGCTCCGTCATTTAACGAAACAGGAATTGATCTGTACATTGGATCAGGTGGTGCTCCTGAAGGGGTTCTAGCTGCAGCCGCTCTCAAATGTCTCGGGGGCGAGATTCAAGGTAGACTTATACCTGAAGATGAAGAGCAGGAACAACGCTGCTTGGATATGGGTTTATCAGACCCGAGAAAACTGCTTACGATGGAAGATATGATTGGACACGGCGATGTTATCTTTGCAGCGACTGGAGTCACTCAAGGAGAATTTCTTGGTGGTGTAAGATATTTGCCTGACCAACGTGCAGAAACATTCTCTATGGTAATGAGAGCCCAAACAAAAACAATCCGATTCATTCATTCGATACATAATTTAACCCAAAAACCATATTTTCAATAATAGGAAGTACAAATAATGATTCCGAAGCTACTTTTCATTTACGAAGAAGTAGATCAAGAAGTAATAAAAAGTTTTAGGAGGAATAACTGTGGAACAAACAGCAGTGAATTCAATGTCAATAGTGGTATAATAGGAAAAAAGACTCCTACAGGGCGAAGGAGGTTACTCTTATTCAGTTAACACAAAGACAGGTAGACATATTTGAATTTGTAAAGAAGAAATCTCCAGTCACAAGCGATCAGATTGCGGATTTTCTTAAAGTAAATCGTGCCACTATCCGGTCGGACCTTGCTGTTCTTGTTATGATCGGATATTTGGAAGCTAAGCCCAAAGTAGGCTATTTCCCTGGGACTGCTATAAGAAGTCCACTGATGGAGTTATCTGGGTTGAAGAACATGAAAGTAAGAGATGTACAAGGGGTTCCCATCGTCATTTCTATGAACGCAACCGTACAAGATGCAGTGATATTATTTTTTCTAGAAAACGTTGAAAGTCTTATTGTCACCGACCAACGGGGATCACTTGCTGGTATGGTCTCGCGCAAAGATTTGCTCAAAGTAACTCTAGGTAACCAATCTGCCCCGACCATGCCGGTTAGTTTAGTTATGACAAGGCAACCTAAAATTGTAACTGTCGGTCCCGATGAATCCGTACTCTCTGCTGCCAAGAAGCTAATATACCATGAAGTAGGCGTTCTACCGGTTGTTCAAATTACATCAGGTGCAGATGGCTTGGAAATAATGGAGCCTGTGGGCCGAGTGAGCAAGACCACTATGACACAAGTACTGCTTGATTTGGCTACAGAAACTGTTGCAAAGGATGACCTGTAAAATGAATAATGAACCCCAGCATTGGATCTATATTTGCTCTGACTCCGTTGGAGAGACGACGGAAGCAGTCGCTAAGGCAACCATCAAACAGTTTAACACCAATCAAGTAAAGCTGAAACGATACTCTCACCTACAAGACGAAGATGAGATACGAAATGTAGTCAGCGAAGCAGCAGCAAGCAACGCGTTAATCATGTATACACTCGTTCAACCCGAGTTAAGAGAAATGATGCGGCAGGAAACGGCACATCATAATATCGCTACAGTCGATATTATGGGACCTGCGATGCAAGGCTTCATCGATGCATTTCACGGATCACCGAGCCGCTTGCCGGGGCTCCTCCATACGATTGATGATGATTATTACCGCCGAATCGATGCCATTGAATATACGGTGCGCAACGATGACGGGAAAAATTTGAACGAACTTCTTCAAGCAGATATCGTACTAATCGGGGTTTCTAGAACGTCTAAAACTCCACTCAGCATTTACTTATCTCACAAAGGATTTAAAACGGCCAATGTTCCTATCGTCCCAGAGGTGCTACCTCCAGATCTACTGTCTCAGATTGATCCGAAACGGGTATTTGGTCTTACGATGCATCCAGAGCAGCTTATACATATTCGCGAGGCAAGATTACAATCGTTGGGGCTTCTTTCTGGAGCGTTATATACTCAAAGATCTAGAGTAGAACTTGAATTGAATTATGCCAAGCAATTTATGGACCAGGTAGGATGCCCTATCATCGACGTGACGAATCGAGCAATTGAAGAAACAGCCGGAATCATACTTGAATCTATGCAATAGTAATATTTGTACAATGAAGAAGCTAGAGATCTCTAGCTTCTTCATTTCATATTACAAACAGATCCTTCATATAAATTGTCCAATTCGTCGTCCATATGCTACCCTTAATAGCAAGACATATGGAAACTAGAGGTGACAGAACTAACATGAAATCCAAACGAGCAATGATTGAACGGAGAAATACCGAGCGTCGGAGACTCCGGGAACAGAAAAAGAACCCGCCCAGTCTATTCTCCAAGTTATTCGACCGGATATTGTCATTCGGGCAGGTGTTGTTTATTATTTCCCTTTTCGTTGCTGTCCTCTCTCCTTTGTTGATAGACCTGCTCCCTGGGGCGAGAGAAAGAGACACAGACCTAATCCCTTTTACCGCTGAACGGATTGCTACCTTTTTGCTTTTTGGCATTCTCGTCATCGGCAGCATCGTTGGAACGGTGCTTCTCTTTAAGAAGACGAATGACCACCACAACGCTCGTAAGAAGCCAGACGGAGCACGACTGAAGATCATGAAAGCCGCTTTACTTCTGTTCTTTGCCCTTGTTTTTATATTTTCAGCAATCATCTGCTGGGCCCAACTGAAGGCTCTTGCTGAGGTATCCCGGTTCATATTGTCTTGATCCTTATTTACCATCCATCGTTATTTCCTGCGGTACGCTTTTCATCGTTAAATTCCGACCCACTATAATAAAGGTTAACACACTTAACAGCAGCATACTTACACTCGTTAGTCCAACAACTGGTATGTTAAAGGTAATGATCGTTGGATCAAGCAGGAGAACTAACACAATGAGAATGACACCAATGACACAACCAACGATAATACCTACACAAATATATAAAATAACTTGCGTCAGTATCATATGAGTAATTCCTTTAGGGGGAACCCCCATTGCACGCAGCACGGCAAACTCTTTACGTTTGGATAATATATTATTCATTAAAGCATTAAGCACTCCAACCATAGTAGAACCCACTAAAACGATAAGTACGACGATAAAAATAGCCCAGCGTTGGAAGAACATTTCCTCCGATTGCGCTAATTCTTCCGACAAAGCTGTAGCTTGCAGCTCTGGATACTTTGATCGCAATAGCGCTATATCCGCCAATGCTTGAGTCTCATTATTCGTATCAATGTACATCCTCTGTAGCGTTGAATATCTATTAAGTGGGCTTGACCACGCAATAAGCGCATTCGGTACTTGCCCTAATTTATCACTTATTTTCCCGATTCGATAGGTTTCCATCGGCAATACATCCTGTTCCTCTTCATCAAAATAACCAATGGTCACAGCATCACCGACTTGAATATTATATTTACTAGCCAAGTCCTGCGCTATAACGAGTTCGTCTTGTTGTACACCTTCCACCAAATATGATGTAGCTGCTACAAGCGAAAGCCGAATATCGTCATTGCCCTTCATAATATATTTCAAATCTGCACTACTATCGAAATAAACATTACGAATAGAGTCGAATTGCAGTAATTCTTCCTCTAACTGATGAGGATCTATTTGAGAAGTTAAATCTAGACGATTATATAGTATAATTGGAGCTTCATAATATTCATGTAAAAAATGATTATTATTAGCATTTAATGTACTTAAAAGCGTTGAGCCAAACATAGCAATAATCATTATTAACGAGATAGAAGTGATGGAAAACGTATTTTTCTTCACTTGAGGCAACATATTTTTAATAGCCAAGTAAACGTGTTGACCAAGCTTCCGATCTATTATCTTGAAAATTATAGTTAGCAGCTTTGCAATAACATAAGGTAGTAACATGAGGCTGCCAATAAAGACAAGCAAAATACCAGCAAATACGAGAATATAAGCGGCTTCGTTTTCTATCGCAAACACATAACCAAAAATATACAAAGTGAAACCTAAAATGGTTAACACTTTACCTTTACGACTATTCCCCTTTTTATGTTTAAAATCTAACCGTTCATTGTCCTCGGTAATCTTTAACGGTAATATTTTTGTACTACGATATGCTGGAATGAGCATAAACAACTGAATTACGATAAAACAGGCAATAGTCATCACTATCATCGGATAATTGGACATTTTATCAGTTACCGGCGGTAACTGAAAAGCTTCTTCTGCCATTTGGAATAAATAATTCATTCCAAAAAACGATAAAAGTGCGCCCACGCCTACACCAATGATGTTCATCACTATACTTTGAAACAATATAATCGAGCTTACTTGCTTAGTTGTAGCCCCAATTGATCGTAAAATTGCGATTTGATTTCTTAATTTATAAAGGATGATTTCAAAGTTTGATATAATAAGTAACGATGTAACGACAGCAATTAACACTGACAATATAATAATGTAAATGTGTAACGTTCGCATATTCATTACAACGACTTCATTTTCTTCCTGCAAATCAATCCGAAGCTCAGCATCGATTTGCTTTAATTGATCAACAACAAGTAACGGATCGGTACCTTCCACAAGCTTAAGCATAAGACCTTTCGCTTGCTCTTCACTTTTCATAAATGGCTTCAAATGACTGGGATGAACAATAGCAATACTTACATCGTTAACACTATCTTCTAGCAGTTCAGAGACATGTAGCGTAATCCCTTCAATGCTAAGTTCATCACCTACAGATACCTTCAAAAACTGTGCCAACTCTTGATTCAGAATAATAGTAGACGGTGTTATCTCTGAGCTGAATTTGTAGGTGCTTTTCGTAAGCTCATTACTCATGGTACCGACGGTAAATTCTTTCATATTTACTTTATCGAAATGGAGAAATGTATGCAACACTTGGGCAGATTGTTCGATTTCAGGGAGAGCTAGAATTTGATCAAGTTTTTCCTTTGTTAACACATATGGTTGCCCTGGAGCATAGGAAACCAATATATCAGCTTCTCCAAACATCTCTTCAAATGATTGCTTCATCGCAGCTTGAGCATTAATAGAGTACATGAGCATCGTCAAAATTAGCATAGTTGAAATAACAATACTAATAATAGAAGTCGCAATCAGCAAGCGATTAGCTTGAAATAAACGTAGCGCAATCCCTCTTAATGACTTCATCTCTTATCACTGCCTTCTGTCATCGCCTTAAAGATGTTAAGGATATTGACTAAGTCCTGTTCACCATGGCAATGATACTCGTCCCAAATTTCACCGTCATGAAAAAATAATACGCGATCAGCATAAGTCGCTACCGCAGGATCATGTGTTACTAATAATATCGTTTGCTGCAATTGATCCCGCATGGTTATAAAGACATCAAGTATTTCTTTTGACGTATTGTAATCCAGATTACCTGTTGGCTCATCCGCTAATAAAATAGGAGGGTTCGCAATAATGGCACGCCCAATAGCCACCCGCTGTTGTTGACCACCGGATAATTGAACTGGTCGATGACGACGCCACTCTGTTAAACCAAGTAGGCGCAAAACTTCATCTAATCTAGCTTGAATCGTTTTCTCTGATTCCCCTTGTAAAATAAGTGGGACAGCAATATTATCTTCTGCCGATAAATCTTTTAATAAATGATACGATTGAAAAACAAAGCCTATATTTTTCCGACGATATAACGAGGCTGCGGGCTCTTCGAATATATGATGATTCGCTTCACCATTTAATAGAATTGTACCAGATGTTGGTTTATCTAAAGCACTTAATATATTGAGCAGCGTACTTTTCCCAGAGCCACTAGTGCCCATAATGACAACAAACTCACCTTTTTCTAACTTAAACGAAATATCCTTTAATGCGTGTACAAGATGACCTTGTCCTTCATACGTTTTCGTTAATTCTACAACTTCCAATATCGTTTCCCCCATGTTTACACCCCATCTTTCCGTATTAATAAGCATCGGATTTTTCTTGACCGTTTAATTGATAACTTTGGTGACATTAGCTTACCACAAATATGTATTTAATTGCATTAATTGTAATAAAATGATTTTTTTGAACTACAAGGATGATGATGACTTCACTATTGTGACATCATTACTTTTTACAACGAAAAAACGTAAGGCACATATGGCGCAAACGATCGAAAAACCTGCAAGTATAGCCTATTCTGTTCCAAACGCTGTAAGTGATTCACCACCCCAAACACCTGAAGCTAATAACGTAATTTAGCAATAGAAAAAGCCAAGAAATATCCGAAATTCCCTAGATATTTCTTGGCTTTTTGGTTAATTAAGAAGGTGCCGATCTTATAAATTATTTAAAGTAAGAGGTTGTAAGTGGAATGAACACCGCACCATCCGACTTGGCATCGCCTGTCACATATATCGATTTAACGCCGCCGATATCTACTTCTATTGTCACAAGGCCATCACTAACCTTTATCACATCGACCTGCTTCAAAATAGTATAATTTTCGCTATCCTTGATCATAAGTCCCTCTATATCCTCACCTACCGCTGCGATCTGAAGGTAAAGCTTCTGATACTCTTTATTTGGATAGAGCATAAAGCTGCTGCCTCGACTTCCCTTGGCATTGTCAAAGTAAGCCTCTTTGTAATCTTTATCCTTATAGACGGTTTGATCAGGATCCTTCGTATGGTACATAGAATCAAAGCCTTTAGCCAGCGAAATGCCGTCAACTTTCTCTCCGAAAATAATCGTTCCTGTTGCTTGATCGTAATCAACAGCTACACCAAGTGCATCAGCTATCGCACGAGCTGGTACATAATTTGCGTTATTATACAAAATTGGAACGATAGCATTACCTTTAACATCTCTTAGCTGAACAGGTGTGCCATCTACTTTCACCTTCACATCTGGATTCAGATAGGCCTTAATATCCTGCAGCTTGGTTGCAGCATATGCGCCTGTACCCATACTAGCCAACATAGCAACACTGATCACTGTAGCAAATACTTTCTTCTTCAATTTTCTCACGCTCCCGTCAGGTAATTTTAGTTATAAACTCCAACAATATACTATACAAAAACTGTATTGAATACAAGCGTAGTTTGAACTAATTTCCTATGTCGTTTGAACTAATAGCGTCAGATTAAATGATCTTGAGAATGGACTCTTTTACAATGAAAGATATTAATTTCTTCATATTTATTGCTCACAGGAATTTTTTCTTGTCGAATCTTAAAGAATAACGTTTTATATCCTCCCACTATAAGTAGAGTGATATGGCTCATTAACGAATTCTTAGTCGGAGAAACTCCACTATACTTTTATCCCTATGGCGCTAGCCGACTTGTTTGATGCAGACCTCATATTAGATAAAGAAGCGCGACCAGCAAAATATTGGAAGTAGCATTATCGGACCGTAAACTATCAACCTATGTGAATGCGATGCTGGACTTTAGTCGAGGCTCGTTACCTGCCCTCAGTCTGTTCCGATTCACGGAGATATTCGTTACAATATAGCAAAGTCTTTTGGAGGAGCCACTGATTATGAAGTACGAACATAAAGTACAGATGGAAGTTGCCGACTGGGAGCAACAAATGTTCAAACCGCCGGGATGGCTGGAAAAAACATCGAAAACAATCGGCAATCGAATTAATCATTTGATTCCCCCGAAGGTGCACAGCATCATTACGACCACCATAAGATCGATCGTGCGTACGGCACTGTTCGGAGCGGAATATACACCTAGACGTCCGGTGCATCGTAATTTGCAATTGGAGTCTGCAGATCAAGAAGCAAAAGAGTTGTTTGCCCTGTACCAAAAAATTGCAGTTGCCGAAGGCGCAGGAACGGGAGCAGGCGGTATTATGTTTAGCATGGTAGACTTTCCAGCTTTAATTGCGATCAAGATGAAATTTTTGTTCGAGCTGGCGCATGTTTACGGTTATGATACCAAACATTTCTCGGAGCGTGTATTCATTCTTAAGGTATTTCAAATGACGTTTTCGGGACCGGAAAACCGTGTTAGGTTGTTGGATTCCATCAAGCATTGGCATATCGAAAAAGAACAATGGCTCTCTGACGCTGAATATTCCCGTAATATGGACTGGGAGACATTTCAGATCGAGTATCGCGACGCCATTGATTTCCGGAAAATGCTGCAGATGGTGCCTGGAATCGGCGCTATCGCAGGTGCCTGGGCGAATTATACCATTCTTGAGGAACTACGCGAATTCGCCATGAACGCTTACCGTTTGCGAAGATTACACGATGATTTCGAAGTTCTGGGGTAATCATTTCTCTATCCTATATATCTCCACAAATTCATTTACAATAAAAACAGGATAAACTATAAAAAAGACTGCAGCCAAACTCGAATTCGAGTTTGGCTACAGTCTGAACCTTACTTCAACTATAGCAGTAAATTATTCATTAATTAGAGTCTCTAGCGCTACAATAATCATGTCATTAAATGTTGTTTGACGTTCTTCCGATGTTGTTTCTTCACCTGTAATAACATGGTCGCTCACTGTCATAATACTCAAAACATCGATGTTGTATTTTGCTCCAAGTATATAAAGAGCTGATGTCTCCATATCTACACCTAACACCCCATAAGCCGCTAGCTTATGGATCATGGATTCATCATCTTCATAGAATGAATCCCCAGTATACACATTACCTACATGAACCTTCAAATCATCATTTTTTTGGGATAAACGATAAGCTCTCTCAAGAAGAGTAAAGCTTGCGTTTGGTGCATAATTAATTTGTGGAAAAATAAGATTTTGCATCTTGGAATCATTTGTAGCTGCCATTGCCATAACAACGTCGCGGATTTTCACTTCACGTTTCATAGCTCCGATTGTACCGATGCGAATAATATTTTTCACACCATAATCTTTAATAAGTTCAGTAGCATAAATACTCATGGAAGGAACACCCATTCCAGAAGATTGAATAGAAACCTTATGCCCTTTATAGGTTCCAGTGTAACCATACATTCCGCGAACTGTATTATGACACTCGGCACCCTCTAAAAAAGTGTCTGCAATATACTTCGCACGAAGCGGATCTCCTGGCATCAATACATTTTCAGATAATTGACCTTCTTTTGCATTTAAATGGATACTCATAATAATTCTAACCTCCAAATAATTAATATAATATTCCTATTGTATTTACTGTTGCTTCTTCAATTTTGTTGATGAATAAATCCAGGCTAACACTAAACCAACTGCAAATGTTAGTATTACTCCTAGACTGTTACCTTCGAAAATCCCTTTCGCAAACGGGGCAGGGAATATTGGATTTGTTGTAAATAGAAGTCCCACGATAACACTCACAAACCAGATCGTTACATTCCCTTTATCGACAGAAATATTTTTATCACCTGAAATGATATCAGGGTCATATCCTTGCTTTTTGCGAAGGATAACGTAATCGGCCACGAATATAGATGTCCAAGCTGCCAAGCCAATTCCGACAACTCCTAAAAACATTTGGAACGAACCCAAGAAGTCGCCATTGATGAACAACACATAACTCGGAAGCAATACCATGATTACACCATGGAAAATAATCGATGTCCGCTCTGATATTTTTATATTTGTAGCTTCCAAAGCATTTCGTCCAGATCGAAGTGAAATAACTGCCGGTGGAATGATTCCGCCCAGCGCTGTAATAAAGTATGGAATAACCATCCATTTAGGCATTTGCAGAGCTAATGCAGCGATTGGATCCGCTGAACTAACTAGCTCTGGATTCGTTGCATTCATTAAAATACCCAAGAACATAATAACAAATAGTGGCGCTGCTGATGCCACCGTTGTTGTCCATAAAATCGATTTATTCGAAGATTGAGGACTTTGGTAACTAGAGTAATCACTCGCAACCATAGCCCAACTAAGCGCAGAACCAGCAATGATGATAGATATAGCAGGTAATACGCCGCCAATCCAAGATCCATTTGGCATATTCACAAGCGCTGACCAGTCTGTTTGTGGAACTAATATCACCAGTACAACTACCGTTAGTCCACCAAAAATATAGGTGAATATCGTTTGCACTCTTACAAGTGTTTCTTGCTTTACAAGAGATAATGCCATAATTACAATCGCAAGAGCGATTAACCCAATGATTTGTGTTATCGTTGTTACTTCAAATCCAATCGAAGTAACAATGGCATTAATAGAGAAAATACCAGTAGGAACATTACCGACACTCAACCAACCAATTAAACAAATCCATGCGAGTACAGCTGGAATCAAGTTTCCTTTTGAGCCAAAAGGTGCTCGGGATAATACAAATGTCGGTGCTTTTCCTAGCTTACCAGGTAAACTAAGATATCCAATAAGTATAAACGATGCTGCCCCAAAAAATGCAGCGATGACGGATTGAATAAAGCTGAGACCATAACTTACAACAATCCCTCCGTACACTAACCCCATTATTCCTATATTTAATGAAAACCATATCCAAAACAATTGTTTAGGTTGTCCAACTCTTTCACTTTCTGGAATTAAATCAGGATGCTTTTCACTCATAACCTTCGCCTCTTTCTCTTTTAGTTATTTATAAATATTTAATTTTATTTCCGCAAACTGCTGAGGCACGTAGAATTTATTAAACAGTATGGGATAAGACTCATTACTGTAAATACTTTCCGTTAGTAAAAAACAATTATTTCGACCAAATAAGCTATCTTTTCGATTAATTATATTAACAGTATTGGTATACTTTATTTCAATTTCTCCATGAATCGCATTCGCATACGCTTGGTTCTCTGTAAAATCCAGTAGTAGTTCCTTATTATCTAAGTCTAACGATAACTCTTCTACCATTTCCATCGATATAAAAGTAAAAGCATAGCCTACTAACTCGTCCTCTTTATAATAAAAACGCTCTATAGCTACTACACAAGATGAATCATTTTTTAATACTTGTTTCGTGTATTCTGTTCCCGTGTCCATATAATATTGTATATCGATTCGATCAAATGTACTTATATGGCACTTATGCATCGGGTTGCTTAATTTTTCTAATTGAACAGCATCTTGTTTTTTGAAAAAGGAATCACTCAAAAAGTTTCCTTTCCCGTGTATATTTCTTACTATTCCATCATCTTGCAAAAGTGCTAAAGCTTGTCTTAAAGTTGAACGACTAACCCCTAGTCTTTTTGCTAAATCCGGTTCTGAAGGAAGCCTGTTTTCAACAGAATATTCCCCTTTCATAATTTGCAGAAGAAGTTCGTCGTATACGTTTACATAACGGGGTCTTTTCAATTTATTTGATATATTGTTATTCATGTTATTCCCTTTATTTTAGAATTTTCAAGAATGAATCACCGTTTTCAGGCATTTCTACAGCAAAATTATCTGCTATAGTTGCACCAATATCGGCAAACGTGTCATTTTCAGGTAATTTTCCGGACCCCTGTAATCGCTTAGAATACGCCAATACCGGAATATATTCGCGTGTATGGTCCGTACCACGGAATGTCGGGTCATTGCCATGATCAGCTGTAAGAATTAATAAATCATCTTCTTGGATTAGATCAAATACTTCATCTAATCGTTTATCAAATTCCTCTAATGCTTTTGCGTAGCCTTCTGGGTCACGACGGTGTCCGTATAATGCATCAAAATCAACTAAATTTAAGAAGCTTAAGCCTGTAAAATCCTTCTTGATGACTTCTAATAATTTGTCCATACCATCCATATTACTTTTTGTAAGAATGGATTCTGTAACTCCTTCCCCATCAAAAATGTCATCGATTTTTCCGATAGCAATGACATCAAATCCGCCATCCTTGAGGCTATTCATAACTGTTTTCCCAAAAGGCTTTAAGGCATAGTCATGTCGATTGGGCGTTCTCGCAAAGTTCCCAGGTGTGCCAATATACGGTCTCGCAATAATACGGCCAATTAAATAAGCAGGGTCTTTTGTAATTTCGCGAACCTTTTGACAAATATCATATAATTCTTCTAGTGGGATGATTTCTTCATGAGCTGCAATTTGTAGAACAGGATCTGCAGATGTATATATAATCAAATCCCCAGTATTCATTTGGTGCTCGCCAAATTCATCGAGAATAGCAGTTCCGCTTGCAGGTTTATTAGCTACTACTTTACGTCCTGTGATTTCCTCAATTTGTTGAATTAATTTATCAGGAAATCCATTTGGAAAAACATTAAAAGGTTTATCAATATTTAAGCCCATTATTTCCCAGTGACCAGTCATCGTGTCTTTACCTATGGATCTTTCTTGTAATTTAGTGTGATAGGCAAGAGGCTGATCTGAAACAGGCACACCTAGTATTTCATCAATGTTTGATAAGCCTAATTTTGCTAAGTTTGGTAAGTTCAAACCATTCATATGTTCGGCAATATGTTGCAGGGTATGTGAGCCAACATCATTAAATTTAGCTGCATCTTTTGCTTCACCAATGCCCACTGAATCCATAACAATTAAATGTATACGCTTGAATGTCTTCATGCTATTTCCCTCCTAAAACTTTTTTTGATGGAGTTAAATGTGCTTTCAGAGCGATAAAAACGTCACTTCGAAAGCATAAACTAAAACTTCATACTTTATGTTACTTTCCAATTTATGGGTAACTCAATTACAAAATATTTAACTTGTATGTTTTTTATACAACTTTAAAATATCATACTTTCTTCTCTAATGCAAGCACTTTCATAAGTTCACAAAAGTTATACTACTTGTTGTTTTGAAACTAATTTAGCGGAAATAAAGCCGATCGATAATCAGGAGGAAATCCCGAAAATCGGTCGGCTCAGCGGCAATCTTATTTTGATAAGTGGCAGACTTTGTGTGTGGAATTGGAAATGATCTCGTTTTTTTCTTATTCCAAATCATTGTTTTCTTGTTTAATTTGATCTATTCGCTTTTTTCCCCATTCATACATCATCTCTACGATCGGTAATAACGTCATTCCAAGTTCAGTCATTGAATATTCGACTTTCGGTGGAACTTCTGGATACACTTCTCTATGAACAATTCCATCTTCTATCAGATCACGTAATTGGTTTGTTAATATTTTATGGGATACTTTCGGGAAAAGTCTCTGAAGTTCACTGAAGCGATGTGGTCCTTCTACACCTAAATGCCATAAAATAACAACCTTCCATTTTCCGCTAATAATCGATAAGGTAAGTTCTTTTTCACAATGATAATCATGATTTAATATTCTCTCTTTAATTTCATTTCTTAATGTATCTGCCATGGGAGATAACCCCTTTTCTTATAGTAGTAACCTTTTGGTAACCTACGCACAAAAAAGTGCATTCTTCACAATGTCGAGAATCGAAGGTACAATGAAGTTAGTCTTAAATATAAATCTTTATCCATTAAACATCTATGAGTAATACAATCTTAGTTAATTATAACACCAGAACAGTGTTATCAAACTCACCTTACTCATTATTAAAATGTTTAGTTTAATAAATTTATTTTGGATATAATAAATCTATCTCATCTAAAGGAGCATAAACATGCAATCAATTACAGGAAAAGTGGCGTTAATTACAGGAGCAGGACGTGGCATTGGACGTGCAACAGCAGTAGCTTTCGCCAAAGAAGGTATTCATGTAGGTCTTGTTGGACGTACACTTGAAAATTTACAACAAGTTGCAGAGGAACTTAAACAGTATGACGTGAAGGTGGCAATCGCGGCAGCGGATGTAGCGGATTTAGACTCTATCACAGCAGCGGTTGAATCAATTCGTGGCGAGCTCGGTGCAATCGATATTTTAGTGAATAATGCCGGCATTGCAAAATTCGGTAGCTTCATGGACTTAACGCCTGAAGAATGGACAAATATTATCGATGTCAACGTAAAAGGTGTGTACTATACAACACGTGCGGTATTACCAGAAATGATAGAGCGCAACACAGGCGACATCATTAACATCTCATCAACAGCTGGCCAAAGAAGTGCACCTACTACAAGTGCATACGCGGCTTCAAAAGCTGCAGTTATTGGACTAAGTGAGTCATTAATGCTTGAAGTGCGTAAGAAAAATATTCGTGTGACAACGTTAACTCCGAGTACAGTTGCAACTGATATGGCTGTTGAGTTAAATTTAACAGACGGCAATTCAGAAAATGTGATGCAAGCAGAAGATTTGGCAGAATTAATGGTTGCACAGTTAAAACTTCATCCACGTGTTCTATTAAAACACGCAGGACTTTGGTCGACGAACCCTTAATAGAACTAATTGCAATATCAAGACGCTATCCGATGTATTTTGGATGGCGTCTTTCCTTTTTAGAATAAAAATATCTTATAGGGATACTTGTCCCAATGCAAATAAGTTTATCACTCCCATAGGCCTTCCCACCCTTCCCCTCCTATCTTCCCCCTGCCCTTAAATGTAATTTAGGTTTGACGTGAAGCCCGAAAAAAACACGAGAAACAAAAAGAACGAGAAAAAATCCGAGCGATAATCAGGAGGAAATCCCGAAAATCGATCGGCTCAGCGGCAAACTTATTTGGTATACCAAGCAAATATTTTATCTCACTTAAATTGACAAATCAAATGATAAAAACTCAGGTAATTGTTGTTCACGCTTGTCGAGCACAATCTGTTCTGGCTTAATGCCCTGCTCACGCAGTACTTCAATGTTCTGCACGAGGAACTCGTCGCTACCGACAACATAGAAGAGTCCATCCTTGTCTACAGCAAGATTTTTCACTTCTTCATAGTAGTCTTTACGGTTATCGACGAACTGTGATGTGAACTTCTTGTCAGGTGCGGATTCAAAAATATTAGTGAATAAAAATTTTTTTGATGAATCGATGTTCAGGGAATGAATTTGATTGACGTTGTCAGCACGTTCCAAATAATCAAGTACAAGCGGTCTGAAAGTTGCCAGACCGACACCTGATGACAGCAGATAAACATTTTTGTTCTCTCTTTTAAGCGGTACATTCGAATGAGTTTTAAATATTGCAACTTCATTGCCGACTTCAAGATCTCTTAAAATCGCTTTAAACTCAGAGCACTGCTCTCTGATACGTGTTGTGATACCGATTGAATTTTCGTGCGGTAAAGTAGAGATTGACATATGGCGAATCAGGCTACGATTTGGTTTATCTCCGGCATTAAAACCTTCCAGTGCGAAGTGGGTGTGTGAACCTTCTTCCCATGTAAACCCTTCCGGACAGTCGAGCAGGTACGTTCTAACCTCAGGCGTTTCTTCAATAATCTTATTTATTTTAATCCAATATATTTGCATTATATATTCTCCTTACTCAATTATAGCTATCGTTACTATCTAGTATACAGTAAGTGATAACAATTCTCAATTAAACGAATTGACTATTTCAGATAATTTATACTCATCGGGACTAATACCGTCGTTTTGTTTTCCGCGATTTCCACCTGCTATATACTGATTTTGGAAAAGCAAATCATAGGTTTCGTTTCTGTTACGTAGATTTTCATGGGTATCAAAAGCTACCATTGCACCATCTTTTAAAACCATCACCTTGTCGCAGTCCAAAATAGTAGATAAACGGTGAGCAATGGAAATCATCGTTTTCCCCGATGAAAGGCTCTTGAGTTCTGTAATGATGTCATTCTCATTTTCGTTGTCAAGAGCGCTTGTACTTTCGTCAAAAATGATGATGTCCCTGTCCTGTAAAATCGCACGGGCAATAGATAGGCGCTGTCTCTGGCCCCCTGAAAGTTTTACACCTTTTTCTCCGATTATCGTATCCAATTTATTCTCTAAGGTTTCAATAAATTCATAAATACTTGCTCTGCGGCAGCACTCTATCAATTCCGCATCGATTGCGTCGGCCTTTGCCAGCAATAGGTTTTCTCTGATCGTCATATTGAAAAGAACAGGTTCCTGCACAACTATACTAACTTTTTCTGACAGACTCTCGCTGTTCACAGTATATATATCAATGCCTCCAATGCGTACAATACCACCTTGCGGTTTAATCTTACCTGTCAACAGTTTAGCGATGGTAGACTTGCCGCTACCGCTTTTCCCGACAATTGCCAGATGTTCACCCTTGCTCACGGAGAACGAAATACCGTCAAGAGCAAATGAATCGTTTCCCTCATATGTAAATTTCAAATTTTCAACATGAATATCTGTTCCGTCAATTTTCTTATAGGGTTTCTGAGCTACTTTTAAATTCAGTATCTCGACAACTTTTTCGATATTCACCGAATCATTCTTGAAGTTTATGATGGAATTACTAATGTTTTCTATATTCCCGAAAAACTGCCCGTAAAAGCTGATAAAAACGAGCAGCACACCGACTTGCGAGTAACCATTAATTACGAATAATCCGCCAATAAAATAGATAAACAACTGGGTAATGAAGTTTTTCGTGAAGAACGAATAGGTAACCCCTAGATGCGAATAGAGCTGACTTAGAAACCACATAGGCCTTATCTTCTTATAGTGCCCGTTCAATTCATCAAGTTGCGCGTCCTCAAGGTTGTTGATCTTGACATCTTTCCAGTTTTGAATATTTGAGTGTAAAAAGGTCTCATATTTAGTTTCCAGTTTCCACAGTTCCTCTTTCGCTTTCTTCGATTTCCCTCCCAAAAAATTAACCGTTAACAAAGATATCGGAACAAAAACAAAACTGAGAAGCGCGATCCGCCAGTCGTAACATAGCAAAATAACCGCCAGCGCAACAGCGTAAACGACGCCGTAAATAAAATCTAATATATGGGTCGTAAAAAAATTCTCGGCAACAGTAGAATCACTTTCAATCCTACTCTTAATGTCACCAATGCTATATTTGCTATATACATCATGATCAAGGTTGGTATACTTTTTCAGCAATTTATTCTTTATTCTCAGGTCATATTTCAGTATTAACCGGTTTGAAAACCTCTTACTGACGGTGATCCCGATTGTCGCGAACAGGAAAACAGCCAGATAACCGATGATGACAGGCGAAAGCTCGTTCATATTTTTATCCACTAAAACGCGATTCACCAAAAACGAGTACAAGAACAAAGGGATAAGCCCGAATATTAAGTTCCACACCTTGAAAAAGCCAAGCGCAATCAATGGCTTGTTAATGCCATCTATATCCCGAGTTAATGCCTTAAAGGTTTCCAACCGGTTCATACGCTTCATCTCCTATGTACTGTTCGCGGAATAAGTCTATATACGTTTCATTACTTTTAATCAGTTCATCGTGAGTATCAAAGCCCGCTACAACGCCGTCCGCTAAAACCGCGATTTTATCACAGTTTTTGATAGTAGAAAAACGGTGGGCGATTATAATAAGCGTCCGATCTTTTGACATATCCCTCATCATATTCCGAATAAGCGCTTCGTTCTGGCTGTCAAGGAACGCTGTGGCTTCATCAAAGATCAAAAGCTTGGGATTCTTGATTAATATTCTGGCGATAGCCAGACGCTGCTTCTGACCGCCGGATAATTCTTGCCCATCAGTTCCAAGTAGCGTGTCCAGTCCGCTTGGAAGTGTCAGGAAAATATCATAAAGAGCAGCTTTCTTAAGCGCTTCCAGTAATGCGTCATCATGATCTTTGTTGTTCGTAAATGAAAGATTGTAACGTAGCGTATGATCGTAAAGGATTGTCTCCTGATGGACAATACCCACCTGGCTCCGCAAGCTATGTAGATTATAATCATTGACATTCATTCCATCGATCAGAAGCTCGCCGCCGTCAACGTTATATAAATTGTAGAGCAGATTCGCCATCGATGTTTTGCCTGCGCCGCTCTTTCCGACAATGCCAATTGTGCTTCCTGCATCAATACGGAGATTGAATCCGTTCAGAACATGCTTATCTTCGGTGTACCCAAATGTGACATTGTTAAATTCAATCGTGCCATCCTTAATTTGTTTCGGAGGATGGCTTTCTTTATAATCTTCTTCATCTTCATTCAGAATCTCCACGACACGTTGTATGGAGACCAGTTGCTTCCCCACATCCATAATTTTTCCGTTAATGGAGCTGAAGAAGCTCACAGCCATATTGAAATAACTTACAGCGGCTACAAAAACGCCAAGCTGCATGTGGCCTTTAACAATGAAATAGGCACAGGTCACAAATATCATCAGTTGTGCGATAAGCGTGATGAACGAATTTACCCTTTCTGCCGTCACGTCGATTCTTTCACTTACCACGTTCATTTTATTGATGGCTGTCGTTTTTCTTAAATAAAACCTCGTTACTTGTTTACGTGCGTTAAGGATTTTTATCTCCTGCAAATTTTTCACGATTTCAAACAAGTAAGAGGATAGTTTGCCCTGTTCCTTTGATATATCCTTCCTGACATTTTGCGTTTTTTTCTTGAAATGTTTCGAGGTAAAGAACACGACAGGAACCAGAACGACTGTAAAAACTCCCAAAAGTAGATTGTAGTAAAACATGAAGCCGACAGCGAATAGTATATGTAAAAAGTTAGAATATCCCCAAAGACCGCTCCAGAATACGAGATTCATAATATCCTTGGTGTCGTTGTTCATTCGGCTGATCATATCTCCGCTGTACATCCCGGAGAGGTCTTTCCCTTTTTTATGTAATATCTTTTTTAACAGAGCCCGCCGTATATCAAAGACAAAACCCGTCATCAATTGTGACTGAATGAGATTGTTTAACGTCGCAACGACAAACTGATTGACAAAGAGGACGCTGGCATAGATAAGACACAAATTCAAAAAGGCGGTCATGTCTTTATCATAAAAAGCGATATTAACAAGTTTCCCGTTGAGGAACGGATAGATCAAATTAGTCAACGTCATTAATGTAGTGATGATGAAGCCACATAAAAATACCCATTTGTGCATCAACACAAATTTTGTGAGCCATTGCCTTGTTGTCATACATACACCTCACTTATCTATAGCAGATATGGATAACGCACACACATCTTTAGCATTCAATTTTTCATCTTCATCCGAGCAAAATGAATCATCTTCTGCTGTCATGCCATTCTTTTCAACTTTTCGATTTTCAATCTTATTATTATTTCTATAATGATAGGATTGCTGATTCAATATCGCTTTCTACATCCACAAGTAGCTCCAGTGTTTGGGCGACCTCATCCCATCTTTTTGAAACAGCAAAGGTTTGGCATTTACCAAACAGTTGGGCTTGTTTATCTTTTAATAATGATAGTTGTTCGTTTCTTCCTTTAAAAAAGATTGAAAAATCAAGAGCTCGTCTTGCTCCTAATGGAAAAGCAAAGTGAATGAAATGTCCAATTTCTCCATTAGAGATATTTCCGCCTTTAATCTGTGCAGCCTTTAATCGAATTGCCTCTTTGCCTACTAACCTTTTTTCCTTAACGGCAAAATTGTTTTGGTCATGATAGCTCGCTTTAAATAATTGGATCGCCGTTTCATATATTTCTTCTGATGTAGGATTTGATACTCGTATTGGCGAGACCCAGGAACGAAACGAACCACTACTCCAAATGATTTTCTCTGCTTTCCAAGCTAATTCTAATTGTTCAAAAGGTAGCCATACAAAAGGAAAGCCTGCTGGATCGTGCAATAATATCTCTTTATCATTGAAGTCTAAAGCCAAAGCATAATGGTCAGATCCACCTAAATAGTGATGGCTCGGATTATAGGTTAGATAGCCCATATCTAATGGTCCTAGCATAACAGGCGATCTTGTTAGATTATCTTTCAATTCATTTAATGGGAGTGATTCTCCATCTTTACATACCTTTTCGATCAATTTAAAGCCTAGTATTTCAAAAGCATGGTTTATTCCTTTGTCGGGGCTACTTGTACAGTTATCGAAAAAAAGTAAATTGTTATCGACTTCAATGGAAGCTCCCAGCGCAAATCCCGTAAGAACTTCGATTAATGAAGGAGAAATATCTTCCCCAATCGTAGACAACAGCATCGAAGCCGAATTGGCGTAACAATAAGCGCCATTCCCATTATACACCGTCATTTAACCATCCCTCTCCAATTATTATTAAAAGATCCGCTATCTTAATTTTCATAAATCGCCTTCACTAATAAGAACATGTGTTCCCTTTCAATTATATACCAATATATTGTAATTGCAACTAAAAGTAGGAGTTTGAGATGTTTGATTGAGCGGAACCTGGGGGAAAGTGTCGAAAAAAAAAGCCGAGCGAGATTCAGGAGGAAATCCCGAAAATCGGTCGGCTCGTGAGCAAACTTATTTTGATGAGTAGTGAAATTTGTGTGTTGGGTTCAAACTTGAATGCATGGGAATATCAAGGTAATGGGGTAATCAGAAACATACTATTTCAGCATGGTTTCATTTCCGTAATATTTTGCCCATGCAGCTGTTCGCTCGTCGATAATCGCTTGACCGCCTGAATCGAGGTAATCCTTCATACCTGAATCATATACATCGTCAAATTTATCAACAGGTGCCACAACAGCCTTATTCAAGAAATTATCACGTTTTTCTTTAAGTGCTTGACCTTGCCCGTCTTCAGCCTTGATTTCACCCACATTAACATTTTGGCCTACACGTCCGTCATTCGTTGTAATTTGACTTGCGATCTCAATATATCTTGAGTCAACACCAGCATAACCGTTAGCAATTGATTTGACTGTCAAATCAGGGTCGCCAAGGTCAAGACCATTACTTGTAATGGTGTAGTCGATGTTTGCTGGAGAGTTCATAATTTTCTCGCCTGTTGCTGCGAGTGTCTTCAAGGAACCGTCAGGCAACTTTTCGTGAGTAACGCCTTCTTCTCCAAATTGCAAGAATACGCGATTTTCAAGCTTGGAAATCCAATTCACATAAAGCAGAGAAGCAATTGGTTCTTCGTTTGTAGCTGGGAAAAATATTTTACGGTCAACAGGACCTGATAAAAATTTCTTATAAACACCAGCATCGTTGGCAAATGGTTCAATAGCAACATAAGCTGCATCTGGACCAACAAGGCGCTGAAGGCTTGCATGAATACTGTCGTCACCGTTACGATACGGGTAATCCCAGTTGTGTATAAATGCGCCCACAGTGCCCAATTTCATGAGATTATCCTCCGTTGTATCTCCAGCAGGATAAAGTGAGAAGTCTTTCCAAATTAGACCTTCGTTATACCACTTGTTCAACGTTTTTATTCCATCTTTGTAATTTGGGAAAAGTAAATGTCGATCATCAAAGCCATGTATGAAGACGTCCTTATCTGTTATATCATTAGGCGTGAATGCTGAAGTCAAATGATCTGCACGCCAGCCGATGTCAAAGCTCGTTGAAAATGGAATCATCTTGTCAGCATCTGCTCCTAGAAGTGTAGAAGCGTTGTCTTTAAATGCTATGAGCATGCTTTCAAATTCTTGCAGCGTTGTTGGTGCTTCTATATTGAGCTTCTTTAACCAATCCTCGCGCACAAAAGTATTAATGCGGTTAAGGACATTCAAACGAGATTCAATTGCCCACAAGGTTCCTGTGTCAGGATCTTTATCCCAATAGATGTTATCTTCGGTTAGATACTCCCACATGTTTGGCAGAAGGTCTTTGTTTTCTTCAACAATAGGGCCTAGGTCAAGAATACCACCCATATTGGCGAACGTTTGAATTGTTGGATAAGAATAGGTAAGACTGATATCCGGCGCTTGATTCGCCGCCAAAAGGTTGTTAATCACTTCGCCCTCTGTCCAACGTGGAACAGGAACAAAAGTAACCTCTACATTGTGGTCACGAAGCATTCCATCTTTAATATATTGTGTATAAAAGTTGTCCTCTGGTTTGGTTCCTCCGTCATTACCACGGTCATAAATCTCAACTGTGATCTTGCGAGTCTCCTTGAACTTGGAATTGGAATCGAGACCCAACGCTTCTAGTCTTGCATCGTTGCTGTCTCCAGCGTTATTAGATGTAGGTGCTGAAGAAGCTGGTGGCGTTGGTGAAGCTGATGGTGCTGGTTTGTCGCTGGTACATCCTGTAATTAAAATTGCAGTACTAATTGTCAGAACGGACAACGCTTTACGTAAACCCATGTTTGTTCCCCCTCATTTTTATTTACTTTTTTGGATTGCTTTATAAAAATTGACATAGCCAACTTCTACCATGAGTTAAAAATTAACCTTTTACCGCTCCGATTGTAACACCGGAGATAAAGTATCTCTGCAGCCACGGATATACGAGTAAAATCGGAATAGTTGCAAACATAACTGTTGCTGATTTAATCGTTTCAGATAGGCCTGGGCTTGAAAAGCCTTCCTGTGTAGCAACCTCAACACTGCTGATACTATTAAGTATGTTGTAAAGCAGTAATTGTATAGGGAAGTAAGTTCTATCGGACATAAACATCAATGCATCCGAGAATCCGTTCCAGCGACCTACTGCATAGAATAGTGCCAACGTTGCAAGCACAGGAGTAGAAAGTGGTAGATAGATGTTGATGAGTACCCTAAGCGGTCCTGCCCCATCAAGTTCAGCGGATTCCCTAAGACTCTCTGGAATTCCGAAGAAAAAGCTACGCATGATAATGACATAAAATACACCAATGGAGCCCGGCAAAATCAGTACCAACGGATTATTGAGCAAGTGCAGCTCTTTCAACAGCAAATAGGTCGGGATTGTGCCTGCACTAAAGTACATCGTAAAGATAACAAGTCCTAAGATAATGCTTTTCCCTTTCAGTTTGTCATATATAAGCGGGTATGCACACATAATCGTCATAAACATCGACCAAAGTGTGCAGATCACAGTTAGTATTGCTGTCCACAACAACGACCATGTGTATTTGGAATCTCCAAGCACAGTCAAGTAAGCATCGAAATTCAGTCCTACAGGCAGAAGTAAAACTTCATTTCTCACCAAGGCATCCGCTGAGCTTAAGGATCGTGCCAATATATTCAACAACGGCAGGAGACAGACTAAAATAAGAATTATACAAAATATAGCGATCATCCAGTCTCCGATTTTAGTGCTTTTTGATTTAATCATGTTTCATCCTCCTACCAGATCCCACGTTCGCCAGATTTTTTGGCTAGAGCGTTTGCTCCTAACAAAAATATGACGCCCACGACGGATTGAAATAAACCGACGGCAGTGGAAAGTGAAAATTGTAATCCACGAATACCGTTGTTGTATACGAATACGGAAATAACGTTAGAAACATCTGAGACTAACTTATTGCTCAGTGCATAAGGTCTGTCGAATTCACTACCCAAAATATGTCCCAGGCTTAAAATCAGTAAAACAATGATCGTAGGACGAAGCCCTGGCAACGTAATATGCCAAATTTTTCGTAAACGACTTGCTCCATCCACCGCTGAGGCCTCGTAAAGTTCTGGGTTAATCCCAGCAATGGCTGCCAGATAGATGATGGTATTCCAACCACAGCTTTGCCATATGCCCAGAAAAACGTAAGTGACAACCCAATACGCAGGGTCATTCAGAAACGGAATTGATTCAAAGCCTATCTTATTTATCAGGATGTTGACCAGTCCATTAGTCGGTGCAAAAAGCTGAAGCGCCATACCAGAAATGATAATCCATGATAAGAAATGCGGCATATATACAACCGTTTGGGTGAACTTCTTAAAACGTTTAAAAGCGAGTTCATTTAAGATAATCGCTAGAATAATAGGTGCAGGAAAACCAAACAGTAAGTCAAGAAAATTAAGAAGTATGGTGTTTCTAAGTGCATAAAGAAAGTCACGATTGGAAAAGGCCTTAATAAAATATTCGAACCCACCATTTGCTGCCCATTCCATCGCCCAGGGACTTTTTACAATACTATAGTCTTTGAATGCAATTTGAATGTAGCCCATCGGTATATATCGGAAAATGATAAAGAAGGCCATTGGGAGAAGTAGCATCGCATACAGAATCCAGTAATGTTTTATATAGCTGAGCGATTTACTTTTTTTTGTAATATCCATATCTGTACCGCCTTACGTATAAATTTTTCTTCCCTTTTTATCGTCAATTCCTGTTTTGCGATAGAAGAACGTATTCACTTGATCTCTCCACTCTCGAGCATTAATTAGTTGAAGTTTAAGCCTCTCTTTAACAGAGTGATAAGTTTCCAGTGGAACTCGGTTCTCTAGAGTCTCCCAAGATTGTAACAATGCTTCCACTTGCTGAGCACCCTCAAAGTGACTGTCATAAATATACTGAAGCAGTGTTCGTCCGTCTTTCATTTTGTAGTCGTACCGAACTCGATGGAAAAACAGTAATAGTTCCTCCGGACAACTTTCTATATGGTCATACATCCTTTGTAGTGATTCTGGATACTGAAGTGTAAATCCTGTTCCTTTGGACGTTCGATCGACACCAATCGCATCAAAGCTTGCTCTGTGATAAGTTCCCCAATATGAAAACTCATAGCCGTCAATATTAGGTCCGTAGTGATTATTTGGATTTACCATAAAGCCAATACCAAGAGGCGCTGTATAGCTCTCGTAAATCCCTCTAGATTTAAGCAGCATCTCCTCCACAGTTTGGCGTCCATGTTCATCTGTTTCAAATGTGATCCGAACCCACTCACGGATAAGCTCTTTAGCAGTAAGCTCCGGATTCCACGCCATTCTCCCAAAGGCATACAGATTGCACTGTGCAAGGGTGTTTCCTGTCCAGTTCAAGTTATTGCCTGTGTTTGTAACCGCTGTCATAGCAACGATTTCTTGACCAAACAATCTTTTCAACTGCTTCCCTTTGTCAACTTCAGTTGTCAAAATTTCTTCCCACTGAACAGCTAGGCTGAAAAGATCGATTTGCTGACCAGTGTACTCCTGAGCGATTTGAAACTCAATGGCCTCGCTTGTATTCTTAAGGCTTGAGAATAGAGGTGATACGGGCTCCCTCGTCTGAAAATCTACAGGGCCATTTTTGATTTGAAGAATGACGTTCTGATCAAATGTACCATCCAGTGGCTGAAAGTGCTTATAAGCCGCCATTGGACGATCGGTTTGCGTGTCTCTCCAATCTTGTTGGCAGTTATACACGAAGCAGCGCCAAAAGACCAAACCTCCAAATGGAGCGACCGCTGCGGCAATTGTATTGGCACCATCTGCCTGAGTTCGTCCGAAGGCCTCTGGACCGCCTCTAAACTCTGAATCTGCTTTCACTACATAACCCAAAAAGTTCGGGATTTTATCGTATACAACCGCGGATTGAGCTTGCCAAAATCCCTTTACTCCCGCATCCAGTGGATCGGAGGTTGTAAGCCCGCCGACGATCATCGGTGCATCAAAATGGACGGATACCAATAACCGGATGCCAAAAGGTCTAAACAATTCGGCTAGTTCTGCCAAATCAGAAAGCAATGGTTCAGCAATCAGACCAGCACTTACTTTGTCCACGTTCACATTGTTAATGCAAATCCCGTTAATTCCGATAGATGCCATCAGTCTGGCATAATTTTTAATTCTTTCTACATCGTAATCAAATTTATTATTAAGGAAAAAGAATGAATTACCAGCATAACCGCGTTCAATGTGACCTTCCATGTTGTCCCAATGATTAATAATGCGATAGTCCACTTTAGGTGCGGAGTATTCATGCATCTGTTCCATGTTTTCTCCAGCGGCAAGACGGTTTAGGAAGCGATAAACACCATATAAGAGACCATTTTCACTGCCGCCTGCGATCTCGAATCCATTTTCTAGTGGGGTAAGTGAATACCCCTCATGCTCCAAGTCATCAACTTTTAATTGCAGTGTGTACTCATTACTTTCTTGAATTTCTCCCCATAGGCGAGTTAGTCCTAAACGGCATTCTTGAAGGATAAAATCTAGATCGAGCCCTGCACTGATTCGCATAGCTTTAGGCTCTAGACTGGTTTTTGGCTGCAGCCAAGCATTGTGTTCGGAATATATACGTTCTACGTGATCCATGTAGCACCTCTAATATAGATATTAAAGCGTTTTCATAAACTAGAACATATAGGGGGTAAATTAAATATTTTATCCTATTATGTTCATCGTACAGCTCCTATATAATAGCTCAAACGCTTCTGTTCTTTATATAAATTTAGCATTGAAGAACCTTTGGAGCAATAGCACGAATAAAGTTAACTAGGGCTAATTAAAGGTAACTTTTCTGAAAATACAATTGTATAACAGGTTAATTTCTAAAAAACACTATAATATATCAGGTTGATTTCTAAGACATTGTGATGGCGAATACCCTTTAACCATTTTAAATTGCTTGCGAAAGTGTGACAAATCTTTATAGCCACAGCGCTCTGCCGCTTCGCTTACGTTGCACTCGCCATTTTGCAGCATATTCTCTGCATGGTTAATTCTCGTTAGTGTCAAATATTGATTGAGTAGCATTCCCATTTCATTTTTAAATAGTGCCCCAAAATATACCGTATTGAGCCCTACCAGATTAGCAGTCTCTTTTACAGAAATGTTGCTCGCGTAGTTTTCAGATATATAGTTGACAACCTTTTTCACTCGAAAGTCTATGCTTGTACGATCTTGTTTTAATAGAATCAGCTCATACAATCTGTGAATAATGACAAGCAGCAGACCTCTAGTTTTTATACGATACCCAGCTTCCTTACGAACCCATGCATTGGATAGCTCACGAAAGAGCCCAACAAGGTCACTTTTAATCCCAATATGCGTCAGCAAAGGAAGCGGAAGATCGGCTAGCTCTCCATTCATGCCATGGAGTGTAAAGTTAGCTGAATACAAGTTCATAAGGTCATCGACGACGCAATGGGCCATGCGAATACTTCCACGTGGAATGCAAAGAAGATCACCACGCTTTACCTCGTATGATTTGCCATTAATGATATAAATTCCTCTTCCCTCTATGACATAGGTGAGGTCATTAAATGAAATTTCATTCTTAATAATTTCCCATGAAGGTGTGCACTTTCGATATATTAAGTAACCAATATCAGGAACGATAAGATCGTTAATTTCCACTGACAAATCGATACACCTCCCAAATAACATCTTTAATTTATACCCTATTACTATAGTTCTTCATTGTCAATTAATAAGGTCGATGTTATGAGGAAAGTAGAAGAATTCTCAATGCTAAACATTGTTTCGAATTAGTGCATCTTTTCAGGCAGACTCTCTTGGTCTATTAGGGGTAGGATATATCTTTTTAAATTGTCCCCATGCAATTAAGTTTGCAACTCCCACACTCTCCAAAAAAAATCCATGATTCCACTCTACAATTAACAATTCATATAGCGCCTCAAGGAGGAGATCATTAAATCATGATCTTCTTGATCCGGCAGCCCGGATACGGTAATTGTACCAACTTGTCCTACCCCTGCCACAATGAGTGGAAAACCTCCACCTGCTCCGACGTAGTCAGCAAGAGGCAATCCATAACGCTCCTCTAGCGTTGTTCCTTCCTGACGAGCAAGTAAAGCCACACGCCACGAGCTTTGTCCAAAATGCTGAACAACGTTATTTTTACGACGAATCCAGTCTTCATTTTCTGCTACAGTCCCCGCCATGGCATGGGCGAACAGCCGTTGGCCGTGACAATATATTTCTACGGTGATGTTTTTTCCGAGGCTTTTAGCTTCTTCAATAATTGTAAGTCCTACTTGCAGCGCCGTTTCATTAGTAAAATTTTTGAATATAAGCTCTTGTTCCTCTTTCTCCATTTGAATCAATTGATCCTTCATGCTTTCTCCTCCTGCTTATACGTTCCGAATAAATTCATTATATTCTCATTTATTGTAGATTTAACAACTTAATAATAGTTCGACAAAACATTCAAAACTCCTGTACTGTCTACCTTTTCCAGCTGAATAAACGCTCAGAAGGTTGTCCATTAACTTCTACTTTATTATGAATAAATAGAAATATAATTTATTTCGCTTCTGTTACAAAAAGTCCCGATGACTTATTGTCATCAGGACTGGCTCGAATGGTTCAAAGAAGAGGTTACCAAAACTTTAAGGGTCAAACGCATTATCAGTATTTGAACTATAGCGGATTAAACTGACCGTTAATCGAGAAAATGCTGCCGTACGCTTACTTAATATAATTGACCTATCGTGTCCCGTTAGCTCAACGCTAGGATTTGTAAGTCCTCTTTTCCCGTTAACCTATTTGATTGTAACTTTCACCTAGGTTTTTAGCAAAATTATGCAATGTAATACCGCCGATAATTGCCACGAACACAATAATACCAACAAAAAGTAAAATTCGTTTTTTCATTCTATTATTAGCTCACCAAGTTTATGAATCCTGAATATGTAATAATATAGACGCTATCTGCGATAAAAGGTTACGCTAAACTGCCCGTTCGTATTATAAGGTCAGCCAGAAAGTATTTTCTTTTTTTACAAACATCGTGACTTTATTTTAAGCCACATTCGGACATCTCTGTTACTCTAGTGTTAACCACCGGCCTGTTTTTTCTTCATTGTTGTGCCTAGTATGATCAAGGCAACATAGATTACGATGGCAATCGAATCTATAAACGTATCCGTAAGAGCCGATACGTCAAGTAATGCCGTTACACCAAGAATGACCATCAGTCGGACGATTAGGATCGCCGCGATCATCCATGCGGCAAAACGGATCTTCGATTGATCACTTTGGAATGACATGTACATGAATGCGATGCCGAAGACCAGATTTTCCGCCGTTATAATGTGCCAAATATACGTGAATACCGTCCGGGTATCTATAGACATCGCCCTAATGTCGAGCGTCGGCAGCACAGCGGAATGTCCGTTCCATGCATGCGTAACGGCAAACAGCATTGCAAGAACACCTGTAATCAGATAATAAAAATTCCTAACCTTGATGATGATCACAATCCTCCCTTGAAATTCCCGGTTCATTCCCCCGGATATCCTTGTAAAGCTCGCGGACGAATTCTGCCAACCGTTGATCGCTTTCGTTATTAAAATCCCTTAACGTTTCAGCTGTTAAAT
The DNA here is from genome assembly GCF_056786375.1 of Paenibacillus sp. Y930. Lineage (NCBI taxonomy): Bacteria > Bacillati > Bacillota > Bacilli > Caryophanales > Paenibacillaceae > Paenibacillus > Paenibacillus sp. Y930. The sequence continues at coordinate 34,852 of NZ_JBXCIX010000013.1, forward strand.
TGAGAAGCCGACTGACCTTTTCCAGATGGTTAATCTTCTTGCGCGTTTCTGCGTTCTTAGCATCGAGAAATGCAGCAACCTCTTCGCAGTAAGCGGAATCGATATTTTCCATCTTGCGGAAACCCAATTTCCCCTTGATTTCGTCAAGAGTAAATTCCGCATACCGCATGATATGAATATTCATCAAGTCTATGAGGTCATCCCTCGAATACATGCGATACCGATTGTCTTTCCGAGACGGCGAGACGATCCCAATCCGGTCATAATACCGAAGTGCATCTTTGGACATCCCAAGTATCTGCGAAACCTCTTGTATAGAATAAAGTTTTTCCATGAATCCAGAATAACATTTGAGTTGACTCCAATGTCAAGTAGTTTTCTGTTTTTCTTATATAGTTCGAATATTGTTTTTGGGGTTCTGCCGACAAAACGCAGATATTATACGCTAAGTATGTTTAAACATAAAAAAGTCGAATTCCTGTATGCTAAGGAATTCGACTTTTTATTTCGGCTTATTAAGCTATCGCGTCATTTTCTGGAATTACAGCATTAAATAAATTGCATATTTATGTTAAGGTGTAATAGATATCCCCTTCCATTTTCACGTTCGTGAAGTTGCAGAGCAACACGAGCAACTTTTGGACTTAATCCAGTTGTCTCTTTCAATAGTTCATATCCAAAGATGGTGTGCTTTTTCACAATCTCAGATTATTTATTCGTTAGTTTTCCTAGCTTATTTAAAATATCACTTTCTACTTTCTTTCCGATAAGATGTTCCTATGCTTCCACCCCTTCCTATGTAATAGGACTATTTAATTATATTTCTATAGAAAATGATGTTTTTACGTGTTATAATTTCCACATATATGAATAAAAGATATATCCTTAGGAGAATCTTTTCTATCTAAAGTATGAGTTTTCAGGAGGATCATTAACATCATGAACAGTCACAAAGTCATTATTAAGGTATTAGGGGAATTAAGAGAAAGTAAGCTTGATATCAAGATTAGCCCTTGGAGATTACTCGTTGAGACTAATCGTTATTACGAGATCAAACCAGAGAGCGGTGCTGTAAAGAGGATCTATAAGGAGAAGTTAAATACTATAGTTGATGAAACAAAGTCTTATGCAAATGGTTTTCTATCTTGTTCGGCATTTTGTATAGAAGAACACATTAATGACATGCAACAGAAGATTGTTCAAAAGTTACAATTGAAAATCACAGCTTATATGAATGAGCTTCAATTAAATCAAAAGGCTATCAGTCAAGGGTATCTACTATTCCAAAACAAACAATAGTTTGAATCGTAATCCAAGATTAACGTATATTAGATATTTAAAATTTTAAAAGGAAGTTCCACATCGGAACTTCCTTTGTGCTATACTCACTTCAAGTTTTCTAATTCTACCGTTACCTTTTCAATCAACTTCACGAAGGAAGCTAACTCTTGAGAGCTTGCCACCTGATTCTTAGAATACAGTGAGTTATGTTCTGAGTCTCTTTTTACCTTATTGAGCGTAGCGTGAATATTGTTCAGCCTTTGATCAATTGTTCCTAATGAATCTTTTGAGCGGTAAGCTAACTTTCGAACTTCATTCGCAACGACTTCAAAACCACGCCCAAATTCACCTGCTCTTGCCGCTTCAATTGCGGCGTTTAAGCCTAACAGATGCGTTTGATCCGCTACTTCCCTCATCAACGTACCCACTTGATGAATAGACTCAACCTCTTTGTCCAAATACAGCACATTCTCGTGCGTCTTCTCTTGATAATCCTCATTCTTATTTGCTGAATCCTCTATCGATTCACTGCTATCTTTTAGTTGTACCATTAAAGTTACCAATTCTTGAACTGCTGAACTCACTCCTGTAAGTAAATGATTTTGCTTCTCCAACAAGCATTCCATTTTCGCTTTTTCATCCGTTTCATATGCTTCCAAAACCAATTGTGAATCCAGATTAAACATTTTAGTTAACGATAGAATAACGCCTTTCCACTCAATCGGTAATACCCGTTCAAAATGGGCTGTAGCGAGATCTAAATATAAAATGTATGTTCCCAAATACCAATTCGTTGTTAAACCAATTTTTGAATGAATCTTTCCAATAAACAGACGTTTTTCAATGAATGCTTCATCCATCACACCAGATGCCATAGATAGAAAGTACCAGCGTTGAGTTTCTTTTAAACGTTCCAATGTACTATGTTGTTCTATTATGGCGAGAAGTTCCGGTACGGCTGCCACCTGTTCATATACTTCATCGACAAGAGTATTGACGATAAGCTTAAATTCTTTTTCCTTGCTTTTTAATAGATTCAAATCAGCCTCGGTAATACCAATATAACTGATTTGTTTTTGTCGTTCTGATCCAAGATTAATCATAATTGGGTCAACTACCCTCTCATCATGTAATTTTATAGTTGTATAGATAGTTTTGATTGCGATATCCTTTTATACAACATCTGGTTAAAAAGGTATACATAGAGAATTATAAACACAGATTTAAGTAAGTGATATAAGTATTTCGAACTATTTAAACACCACTATTAAGAAAGCAGAGAAAGAAAAAAGCCAAGAGATTGTGGAATTAAGCTCCTGCAATCTCTCGACTCTTAAACGTAGTTCCCTGCCCTTACAATAGCTCTGCGTTCTTCAACGCATGATTCCAACTCGGAAAATAGAACAACGCATTCCGCATTAACTCAGGATCATTTTTCTTTACTTTTTTCTTACTCGAAGATTATCCTTTTAATTGAAGTTGTTGTCCCCACGCAAATGAGTTTGCAACTCCCCTCACCACCCCCAACAAATCCCGCTCCGCTTCACTCCCACAAGGCTTCTCGCCACTTTTCGCCTCCCACTCTTTATCACGTTAAATAGCTAAAAATTTGAGCTGAAACCCGAAAAACACACCGAGAAAATCAAAAAAATTAAGGAAAAACCGAGTATAAAGTGCAGTGACCCCGAAAAGTTAGACACAGTTTTTTCATTTAGCAATTTGTTTAAAATGAGTCCGATATTGTATCGGGCTCATTTTTAATTTTGCCTTAATTCGTTTGTAATTATAGTACTCTAAATATTTATCTAGCTCTTGTTTAAAATGCTCTATACTCTCAAATTCCTTCAGATAAAGAAATTCTGATTTCATAATTCCAAATAAGTTCTCTATGACTGAATTGTCGTAACAATTACCTTTGCGAGACATACTTTGAACAATCCCACGTTCCTTTAGCGCATGACGATATTGTTTCATTTGATAATGCCAACCTTGATCTGAATG
>NZ_JBXCIX010000014.1:0-28273 GCF_056786375.1 Paenibacillus sp. Y930
CATCTAATTTATCTTCTCGACTAAATTTGGCCATAAAAAAATGCACCTCCAATTGTTAGACTGTGTCTAACAATTGGGGTGCACTGCAATCTCATTCGGTTTATTTGCTGTTATATGATATGAAAGATAGAAAAATTATATTATAGATCAATGAAAAAAAATGTACAGGGAAAAAGGCTGCAATTGTGGAATAACACAGTTAGTAATGATTAACATTCTATCTTGTCCAATCGTTCTCAAGAATGCCTCGATATAACTAAATCTTCCTCATAAAGGCCTTGTCCGTAGAAAATAAACACGCTTATACCATTCAAAGCTAAATCAACTGATATGTCACAGATTGCTTCCAATGTAATAACTGACTTGATTTTGATAATAAAACCGTCAGAAGAGAATTTATATATGTAAACATTTCTTTTGGGATGATAAAACGATTAATTATACTATCAATTATGTAGTATAATTTAGCTCCTCTTTCTGTAAGAATGCTTTTACAAGATTTTTTTCTTGTATATAGTGATCTATTTATTTGAATAACCTGTTATAATATTACATTAGGGAATTTTAACAGTGAATGTATGGAGGAATATTATGCGTATTAAAACAAGACTTATTCTTGTTACTTTAATTCTAATAGTGTCGCTTATTGGAATTGGAGGATTTTCAACCTGGTTATTATCTGAAAATCTAAAGAATAATGCAGAGTTAAATAATTTAACGGAGATGCAAAAAGTTTCTAAACAGATTCAATATCGATTAGCTGGACTTTCGAATGACGAAAGAGCATTGCTATTAACTAGTGATCAAACATATGCTAATCAAATTAAAGAGAAGTCAGCAGAGGTTTATAAACAATTAGATAAACTATCTGAGTTATCAAGTAACTCTTCAGAACGACAAGTGATTGAAGCGATAAAAGGAAATTATGAAGAATTTTGGACTCAAAGCCAGTTAGTAATGCAAAATATTGTAATTAACCCAGCAGAGGCAGAAAAAATTCACTTTGGAGAAGAACGTAGAATTCGCAAGGAAGTTCTGGATCCCTCGTTTAATAGTTTTATTGAGCAGCTAGATAACAAAACTGTAGAAATAAGTACAAGTTTAGCATCTCAATCTGAACAAAACCAATTTATTTTGCTAGCCGTTTCATTAGGTTCAACTATTATTGGACTGATTTTAGTTCTAATTCTTCTCAGAGCAATCTTAGTACCTTTGCGCCAGTTGAAAGAACAAATGAATGCTGTTGCTAATGGCAACGGTGATTTAACTCAAACTATACAGGTGAAAAACAATGATGAGTTAGGTGAAGTTGCTACTTCGTTTAACCAATTTCTATTTTCTTTAAGAGAAATGATTACACAGATTAGTATTTCATCTTCTCAAGCGGCTGCCTCTTCGGAGGAATTCTCTGCTAGTGCAGAGGAGTCAAAACTTACATCAATTCAAATAGCAGAGAATGTACAGGATGTTTCTATTAGTATGAATGAACAATCATCTGTTGTAAATGAAAGTTCTATAGCCATAGAGCAATCTCTACAAAGATTGCAAAAAATGACATTATATACAGCTGAGGTTACGGAGGAAGCAATGGGCGTTAGTATTCAAGCTGATAATGGAGAGAAATCAGTAGGAAACATAGTTTCTTTTATGGATGTTATTCAACAATCGGTAGGAGAAACAGATAAAAATATTAATTCTCTAGCAGAAGATGCTCTAAAAATAGGAGAAATTACAAAAATCATTAATGATATCGCGGATCAAACTAATTTACTTGCTTTAAATGCAGCTATTGAAGCTGCTAGAGCTGGAATACATGGGAAAGGATTTGCTGTTGTTGCAGAAGAGGTTCGTAAACTTTCTGAGCAATCAAGTAGCTCTGTTAATGAAATTCGAAAACTGATTACGCATATCCAAGAGACAACAAATGAAACTGTTAAAACTATTGAAGCTGTTAAAATAAATGTTGAAACCGGTGCGCAGTTAACCTCAGAAACATCTGTGCAATTTAAAGAAATAATACATTCGATTGCACGTGTATTTGGAAAAGTACAAGAAATAGCTACTTCTTCAGAGAAAATAACGGATGATTTCACAATGGTGACACATAAATACGATAGAGTTTCCTTATTGTTCAAGAAAAATTCTGAAAGTACTCATGAAATAGCTGCAGCAACTGAAGAGCAGCTCGCATCGATGGAAGAAATCCAAACAACTGGGCAATCATTAACGAAGGTTTCGGATGCGCTAAATGAGATGGTACATCGGTTTAAAGTATAATTTTTTGTGAAAAGACTTCTCTTCAATGTAAAATCGAAGGGAAGTCTTTTCATTGATAGTGATAAATCTATATATAGAAATTGTAGGGAGCCAATTAAATTAAAATGTATAATAAAAAAAATGTAAGCAGAATGCTTTTTGTTTAAATTTAATTTTATCTCTCCTAAATTTAATTTTAAGATTTTCTCCAGCTCTTCCCCTACTTCGCACGGAACGTGATAGTTTCCCATCATTCCGCGTTCCATCTAGCGATGGTATTATTAATTATAAGTTTCAAGTTCCTCTTGTTGATTTGGGGTCAGGAAATTAAGACCACTGTGTCTGTGCTCTTGATTATACCAACATACGAAGGATAATACCCACGTTCTGGCTTCGGTTAATGCCATGAATCCCTTGGCTGGATAGTTCGGACGATACTTACAGGTTCTAAAGATAGACTTCGCATAAGGATTGTCATTACTGACCCTTGGACGGCTTCGCGATGGTGTGATCCCTAACTGATAAAGCGTTTCTAATAAAGATGAGCCTTTCATAGGACTCCCATTGTTTGAGTGTAAAACAAGTGGCTGTGTTGACCGCATGCGCTGTTCAGATAAGATGCCTCGTCTGACAAGTACACTTGCATGTTCAGCGGGTTTTTTCTACCAAATCTCCCAGGCAACTAACTTTCTACTATATAAGTCTAGAATGAGATACAGATAGAAAAGGATCCCTTTCGCTGGTCCAGGCAGCCAAGTAATATCCCACATCCACACTTGGCTTGGCCCAGTGGCACAATGGGTAGAGATCAGTTTGGTCTGTGGCTTTTCTTTCGTCGTCGCTTTTCCAACGTTGCAACGTTCTTTGGTTAATCCCTAATTCTTTACAAGCGAGTGATTCTCTTGCTCCACTACCAACAGCTTCTTTGATCAACATCATAGCGGTATTGCGATCTGAGACACTGATCAGTCGTCCTCGTTGTCCCCCCAGATCGCACTGGCCTTTTTTCTGAGCACGAGAAGGGCAGCCGTTTCAGCAAGAGCTGTTTCCTTTGCTAGCGTGTTTACAGATTCATTCGTTGGTGGCATCATTCTTTTGACGATGGAGTATTTAAATTCTTCGCTAAATCTGGCCATAGTGTTTGCTCCTCTTCTAAAACTTCTATGCTAACTTTACTAGTTTAAGAGGTCTATGACAACTAGCCTAACACAGGGGGATAACGAGCAAGGCTACGGTTTTAGACCAATGTAATTTTAGAGAGTAGTAAAACTGGTATTTGAAAAGCCTCGGAAAGGAAGTTGGACATGCAATATTATGCGATAACTAAATATAATCGCTCGAAGGTCGATCCATTTGCGGTTATTCGCCTCGAAAATGGAATAATTGAGATCTTTATTAATGGAGAATGGGCCATAACCACTGCGTACGATAGCATCTTCAATGGAAATTTTAACGAATATGAATTGATTACGGAATCAGAGGCAAATAATTTAATAGAATCAAAATAAAAGCACTCACGCATCGATTGCGAGGGTGCTTATTCTACCAATTAATCGATTTTTCTTACAGCGAACCATAGTTCGACATAGTTAAGCTCATCTTTGCCGCCATAGATTTCGAACTCCATGTCGCCAACTATTTCATATCCCGCGGTAGGTAGCCATTCTGAGTAGAATCTTCGGTATAACGTCTCGATGGCGGTATCAAATGTATCCCATGTGAATGGATCGGAAGGGAATATCGCCCAAGTATGAGAGGGAATCGTAACGGTAGTATATCCTTCTGTGTTACTAGACGAATTATTAAATGCACAAAGCATATACGGGAAAGTGTTATCTTCAGTTTTTCTATAGCTACAGACGGCATGTACCTTATATGAATCCTGACTTACAAAAGCAGGTAAGTCACCTGAATTGGCAGCAAGTCTCTCAACTTCACCATTTGCATGACTTTGCCCCCAGAACTGAGCAGGCGTATCTATTGCTTCGCTACCTCCATTGGTTTGAAACACTCTTTCCATGCCAAACACTTGAAAAGACTCCTTTGTCTCGATCCGATAATTCATCGCTTCTGCTCCTTTAATTGTAATAAGGAAGGAGAGCCGAGGATAAGCTTTGAGCGCAATCCCAACTTGGCGAGCCTTTGCAGGTGTAACGCCATGCACTAATTGAAATGCTCGCGCGAAAGATACGGGCGATTCATAGCCATATTTCATAGCTATATCGATTACTTTACTATCGTCGCTGTTTTGGAATTCAAGTGCAGCTAGAGTAAGTCGTCTACGCCGAATATATTCCGCAAGCGTTACATTGGTAATGAATGAAAACATTCTTTGGAACTCATGCGAAGAACAGCAAGCTTTATGAGCTACTTCGGTTAGTTCAATCTCTCCACATAAATTCATCTCGATATAATCCATTGCCCGATTCATTCGTGTAAGCCAATCCATCTGATCCCCTCCTCTTAAAGAAAGTATAAAGAAGTAAAAGCATCGTTTCGCAACTAATTGTGCACAACTAAGTTGTTATAGTCGTAATACTTACTCTAATTATTATAACATTGAAGGGAATATGGCTATAGCATCGAATAATTGCAATGGGAATCTTTGTTTTTTATTTTCTATAACATTAAGAAAGCAGTGAACATTATGAAATTAAAGCAATCTATATTACTACTCGTTATTTTATCTATATTAATGGTAGGTTGTTCATCTAAGAATAATCGAATCGTTTACAAAGGTGAGAGTGAGAACTGGCTAGCAACGTATACTATTAGCAAATCACCTAATAATAAATATTTTGATGTAGTTTGGCAATTTATCTATGTTGGAAAGAGTAAACCCAAAGATAGTCTAATGACTTATGAAATTACGAGTCAACATGTAAATATTAAAGCTGATATTAATTTATTAGGAGATAGAATAAGAAGTTCAAGTTCAACGAATAACTATGATGAAAATGAAACCATACACGTAATGATACATATGGATGGTAAAGAGGAAATGTTGACCCTCATAACTGGAGTAAATGAAAAGTGATTTTATAATGTAGTAGCACTGAAACCACAAAACTCAAAAAAAATCCGCTTCTTGTGCAATGGTGCACGGAGCGGATTTTTCAATATTAATCTGAACTAAAGCATTTTTATAACATAGTTTTGAAATAGAACAACTGATGGTGATAATGTGTTTTTACTTTTTCTGCATAAGCTGCTGCAACTGCTCTTCTACTAAAGCATTCCGTTGCTGCTGTTTCGTATCAATAGCTTCGGTACTAGATCGATTGTATTCATTGGGGAGTATACTTCTTAGCTCGTGCTGTGCCTCCCATTCCATCACTTTTCGCTCGATTCGCTCAAAGCCTTTGACAGACGGGCTGTCTTGCAGATTATATGATGATTTATCATGCGTCTGGCGCACGCGGGTAATTAGCTCGGTACGCTTTGCTTGCAGCTTTACCTTTTCTTCATTTAATGCTTCAATATGCAATTCCAGATCAAGTGCTGCTTCTCTCGCAAGTTTAATGAGAGGTACTGTTTCATCAGCTTGCTCCTGATACTGTAGTTTGGCTTCGAGCGCTGCACGCGCTTCAACTTCACGTGCTTCGGCTGCGGCCTGCACTGCCTTTTTCTCATACATGGCAGCGTAGCTGCTTAGCTCATCATGCTTGCCTAGCAATATTCGTTCTTCAACTTGCTGCTGGAGCACTCCGCGCTCTGCTACTGCAATTTTCTCATCCAAATCTCTTAAATAGTGATTCATCATCGTTTCGGGGTTTTCTAATTTATCTAACCATTCATTCGTTGTGGCCTTCGTCAGCTGTACTACTCGTTGTAAAATTCCCATTGTCCAATTCTCCTTTTGTGTGCTCTGTATTAGTAATGATAGTTTGTAAATTGATTATTGCTGAAAGGCGCTTTCGGTACGATCAGTGCTGCCACAAAGTAACATAGAGCTACAGTACCAAAGCTGCACAATGCAGCAATAACAACTAATACACGTACGATAGTCGGATCAATACCGAACCATTCAGCGATACCTCCACATAAACCTGTTAGCTTGCTATCTGTTGTTGAGCGATATAATTTTTTCATTGTCGATCATCCTTTCGTGTCTTTGCTTATAATGTAATTGTATATGGGATAGCAAATGTTAGTAACGTTCCTAAGTCTATTTGTACTACTGGTCTTTGGATTGGGAGATACCACGACGAGAGGCGGGGATTTTGCTCAGCTTCCTGAATATAGTATTTTGATACCGAAGGGAATATCGAAGAAATGGGGAATATGAATTATAATCGGTATATCTTACAAATAACACCAATAGGAGTACAGAATAAAGCTAAATTATCGAATGGATCAGCAGAATGCTATGTTATGATTAATCCACATAGAACTACTATAAAGGAGCAGCGTAATGACTCATATATTATACATAGAGGATGAACAAGAGATTGGTAGCTTAGTATCACAGCAATTAGTCGATCGTGGTTATGAGGTAACGTGGCTACAATCGGGTGAAGGTGCGGAGAGCCATGTGGATCAGGTCGATCTCGTTATACTTGATGTGATGCTACCAGGGTTGGACGGTTTTTCGATCGGGAAAAGATTGAAGAAAGCTAGCGATTCGCTGCCTATTCTAATGCTATCTGCTAGAACGGCGATGGAGGATAAGATCGAGGGGCTCAGCTTTGCGGATGATTATATTACGAAGCCATTTCATTTGGACGAATTAATAGCGCGAATTGAAGTATTGCTGCGTCGTTTTCAGAAGCAGGAACAAATACTTCTCATTCAGCATTTACAAATTAATACGAAGGATATAAGCATTACGAATACGTTGACGAACGAAGAAATTCAATTGACGGGTAAGCAGTTTTTCTTATTTCAATGTTTCATTCGCCATCTCAATCAAATTTTATCCAAAAACCAGTTATATGAGCAAGTATGGGGAGAAATTTATATTGAGGGTGACAAAACATTAATGGTACATATTCGTTACTTAAGAGAAAAAATTGAAGTTGATCCATCGAGTCCAACTATTATCGAAACGATTCGCGGTATCGGATATCGGGTGAAGCAATGAGAAAACTATTTGGCTCGCTACAAGCAAAATATATGCTGCTCATTATTTCTGCGATTGCCATCGTTCAATTTGCATATTTATTGAGTGCAATACTTATGACAACGATACAGGAGCAAATGGAGAATTCCAACTCTAATCGGGCTAACTATCAACAAATAGAAAATAGTTGGCATAAAGATATTAATGAACTTACTGAGATTGATAGCGAAGCGATGGATAGGTTATTTTCAAAATGGTCTAGTGCTTATCCAGAAAGTTCAATGTTTTCGGTAGACGGGCAGGGCAATTTAACTAGTAGCTGGCAGCTCAATTGGGATGTGCCTGCTTACTGGACGAGCTCGTATACTGTTTCTTTTATGAAAGAACGCTATGGTGGCGAACCGTTTACGGTCGTTGCGCTCGTAAATGATGATGCTACGCATGGATTTGCTGTGCTTGAAATTCCTCGCTCGGCATTCGATCCGCCTTTAAGGAAAATATATGATCAGTACGGACAATGGCTCATGATAGGTGTGGTCATCATCATTATGCTCTTTATTGTCATCTCTTATCTATTTTTCAGAAGTATTCGCAAACGGTTATTGTATTTACAGAAGGCGATGAATAACCGCAATAGTGATGGTCTCCCTATTCCAATATCGATTAGTAAATCAGATGAGATTGGTCAATTGGAGAATGCTTTTAACCATATGGTAATGGAACTGAATGAAAGTAAGCTTCGTGAGCAGGAAGAGGGACGAATTCGTCAGGAGCTTATTGCTAATTTATCGCATGATCTAAGAACACCGTTAACTAAAATTCAGTCAAATGCCTATTCGTTAACGAAGTTAGATTTGCCAATTGAAAGTAAACAAGCAGTACATTCCTTGCAACGTTCGGTAGAACAGATTGATTCGTTAATTGAGAACTTAATGTCCTATACACTATTAATGAGTCATAAATATCGGTTAGAGATGAAGGATGTTCATATGATACGCTTTTTGCGGGAGCATATAGCTACTTGGTATGCGTCCTTTGAGAAAGCAGGTTTTGAGATAGATGTTTCACTTGACGGAATGCAGGAATTTGTATGGCAGGCTGACCCAATCTGGTTAGGTAGAATTATGGATAATCTATTTCAAAATGTATTACGACATGCGAGTAGTGGACGCTATATTGGATTAAAGGTGGTAGCTGAACCTAACTATGATGCCATTATTATCGTTGATCATGGCGGTGGTATGGATAATCCAACGAACGAAAGCGGAGCGGGGATTGGTCTCTCTATCGTAGATATGATGGTTAACGGCATGAATTTGTCATGGTCTATGGAGTCCAATGAACAGGGTTTAACAATAGAAATCCGCAAAGTCGTTCATCCGGTTTGTCTGGTAACAGGAGGTCAATATGACAATCAGAAAGTACGGAAATGACAGAGAGCGTTTTCAGAAAGATTTAATGAATTTGATGGTACCAATAGAAGGTGGGACTGTTGAATTACGCGATTATATTAATATGAATAAATGGCTTAGTTCAGATTACACTTTATCAGACCCTGGAAGAGGAAGTGATAAAAACGTTATTACATGGACTGAAACGATTAAACCCTTCTATGTAATGAAGTATCTGGTAACACAGCATTTGTATCATTATGTCATGCATGAAGAAGAAGTAGAAGCGAATGTGAATAACCTGCCAATTACGGAAGTTTCGTGGTTGGATTCGCTTGTCTTTTGTAACGCATTGTCCAGAATACTTGGCAGGACGGAGTGCTACACAATTACAGATGAAAGTGAAAACACTATATATAACAATAAAGCGAATGGCTTTCGATTACTAACAGATGGTGAATGGCAGTATGCGTGCAAAGCGGGAACTAAGGGATATCGCTATGAAGAAATTGGTAAGATTGCATGGTATCAAGAAAACTCTAATGGATCAGCTCATCAAGTCGGAAAACTGCTTCCTAATCCATGGAATGTTTACGACATGATCGGTAATGTCTGGGAATGGTGCTGGGATCTATACGATACTGAACGATATGGGAACTATAGAATCTTCCGAGGAGGCAGTTGGGCTGAAGTTGAAAATAATTGTGGTTCTACGATTAGAAGGAAAAGCATGCCTGATTTCAAGATAGATGACCTTGGCTTTAGAATAGCACTTACTAAACTATGAGAACACGACATCGAGCATTGGATTATGCTCAGCAGAGGAACAGATCGAGAAGTTTAACATGTAAGTGATATGGTACGAATTTACGTAACTGATATATTGGTGCATGAAATGCTAGGTTAAGATAGTTCAATTACTTTACGATAGGAATTGAAAGGAGGCAATACTATGGATTTGCTTACAAAAATGAATGATGCAATTTCGTATATTGAGGCTCGTTTGGATAATGATATTTCATATGATAAATTAGCTCAAATCGCTTGTTGCTCAACGTATCATTTTCAGCGTATGTTCCCATTTATAACTGGTGTGTCGCTATCAGAATATATTCGACGTCGTCGCCTAACTTTAGCAGCATTTGAGTTACAAGCGACGAATGTTAAAGTGATTGATGTAGCGATAAAGTACGGGTACGACTCACCAGAAGCATTCGCAAGGGCGTTCAAGCAACAACACGGCATTGTACCAATGGCGGCAAGAGAAGATGGTCATACACTGAAAGCATATCCTCGATTGACCTTTCACATTTCTATTAAAGGGGATGAAGTTATGAATTATCGAATTGAACAAAGAGAAGAATTTGAAATGTTTGGCGTATTTACTGAAGTAAGTGCTGATCAACAACAGGCATTTGTTGAGGTACCAAAGTTTAGACAACAATGTGATGATGACTTAAGTGTAGATGAAATGAATGATATACTTGGTCGTTTTCCAGACACCATGTTGCATGCAGCTCTTTATGACCATACTCCAGAAACTTTTAAGTATATGATTTGCTATCATAAGCCAAAAGGATCAGCTATTTCAGAAAAATTTACAACATTAACTGTACCAGCTATGACTTGGGCGATTTTCCCGGAGCCAATCTGTGATCACTTACAGAAGCTATGGGTACGTATTTATTCAGAGTGGTTTGCAACGTCGGAGTATGAACAAGTAGAAGGTCCATCTTTTGAAATGTTATATGGCATGGCAAACAACAACAGTAGTGAAATATGGATACCAGTTAAAAAAAGAGTTTAATTTTAAATTAAGTAGAGTTTATGAAGTAATGAAAAAAAGACACATTTTATGGAGGCCACTGAAAATCTAACGATTTTAATTTCATGAACGAGCTACAAACCAAAGAAAGGCTGATTCCATTCGATTTGAATGAAATTCAGCCTTTCCAGGACCTTTGGATATTGGCAGATGACTTCTTCTCTTTCAACGGCATCGATCACTTTCTGGCAATAGGTCAATTCATCTATTATTTCATTTGTCGTTGATTTTGGCGGGAATTTCTCTTTCATCGTTTCATCGTTTTGATAGACTGCTTTACGAAGTAATTTCGATTTTTCCATCAAAAATTCTATTGGGGATTGCTGATTATATCTCGCTTTCGTGTGTGTGGCATCCACAATGATCGATTTGCTCTTGATGATTTCTTTTTCCAACGCAATTTCCACTGTTTTTGAATGAGCATGTCGAGCAGGTTTATATCTTTTAGGCGGAGTTTACGAAACTTCGTTAATGAACTTGGATTAATGACCTGTTCTTCCGGCGCCATATCCAAGAAATATTTAAGGGACATGTCGTACTTCGAACGCTCTACGACATCTACGGCCGAAAGATCAAAGATAGATTTCAGCAACAAATATTTAAACATCCGAATAGGAGGCACGGCATTACGACCATTGTCCAAGCAATAATTTATTTGTAATTCATCATGAATAAATGAAAAATCTACAAGGTCATTGATTTGACGCAGCATATTATCTTTAGGGACTACGATGTCGTATATGCCCATATATGGACTAAGGTTTAAGCTTTGTTGGTTTGAAATCATTCCTGCCACCGCCTGTTTATTGTTACCTCTATTATACAAGAAGACAGGATACTCTTCCGCATTAAATGCAGATATGAGTATCCTGTTTTTAATTAAAGGACTTTTTCAGTGGCCTCGTCCTAGTAAAGGGTACAAGCGCCAAGGATAAGAAAAAGGTTATGCGGAAAGGCTTTGACCCTTTTTACATAACCCTTTGCCGAAATACGAGAATCTCAACGCCTTCTTCGAAATTTGCGATCATGTTACGTTATACTTTACACAGTTGTTACCAATTAGCTGAATGACGTGCTTGATAAAAATCATCCAGTAAAGATACATGTAAATAATCATTACCAAATAAAATATTACAGGAATTTGAGTGTTTCTTCGGAATCTGATGCCATCTGCAACATTTGGCTTTCAATCATCGTCTATTTATATAATTACCTAAATTTTCAATGAATATCCCAACATACTAAAAATATTAATTATTGACTAAAAAGGAATATAATAGTATATCGGTGAAGCTTACAAAAAAAGGAGGAATAGGAATATGTCACTTAATAAAATGACCAGTGCAATCTTAGGATCCATTGCACTCACTATTGCATTGATTGCAGCCCCCCCCTCTGCCAACGCTGCACTTCTCGGATGGGATCTTGTTGACAGCGGAAAAAATCTGGATTGGGACGGTAACACGCAATACACCGCTAGCGTTAGCACTGCCGTAAGCACTTGGAATGGATATAAGCCTGGTGTAATTAGACCTGACACCATTTTTATCGTTGAAGATGTTTATCTCAGTGATTTCAATGAAGTATCTACTACTATGGGAGTAACAAGCTCTGCCGGTACTATTAAGTTTAACGATTATCACTATTCCGGCATGACGCCAGTTCAGCGCGTCAAGACGACAACACACGAGTTTGGCCACGCCCTGGGGCTCGACCACACTTCAGGATCTTCGGATATTATGCAACAAGGGAAACTCTCAATTATAAGCTTATCCTCAACGGATAAAACATCGTACGACGCCGCTTACAGCAATTATTAAAGAGAAGGGGAGTGTTATTATGAAGAGAACATTAACAGGGATTGTCCTTGCGACCACTCTGGTCCTCGGTGCATGCTCGAGCAACCCAAGTATAATTGACAAGAGTCAACTGCCGATCGAGACTCTACAGGGATCGTACAGCATTAATGTAGAAAATATTAATGAAATAATCGGAGATGCTGATTACATCTTTGTCGCTAAAGTCAATTCCGAAGTGGAGACGATATACAAAAACCCCGTTACCATCGAAACAGAGTCTGGAACAAAGGAAATAAAGGATCCCTATACCAAATATTCAATCACGGTAATCGACAACATTAAAGGCAAACTTAAAAAGAACACCGAGTTTGAAATTCTGAAAAATGGTGGAATTACCCAGGACCGGAAATCTGTTGTGGTGTTTGAGAACGACAAGCTCCTTGAAGTCGATAAATATCATATCATCGCCGGTTATACTCAACCTGATGGAAGTCTACTAGTATCTGGACCCAACTCAAGTATCATCCTCCTTGCCACTAGCAAGGAAGAGATCGTATCATCGACGGAATATAAAAATTACCAGAAGGCCGTTAAAAATGAAGTTAAAACAGACCGGAAGAGATTCAAATCTTCTTTTGAAGAATAGCTAACTCATTAAAGCAAAGCTGCCAAGAATGAAATTATCCCCTTTCAGTAGACAGTGCAGAAAAGCACACTATAGTCTACTGAGAGGCCACTGAAAATCCCACGATTTTAATTTCATGAATATGGTACAAACCAAAAAAAGGCTGATTTCATTCGAATTTGATGAAAACAGCCTTTTTTCTGTGCTAGGTTAGCCTATTTTTACTTCATTAACTTTATAATTCTTTTTAGATTAACAGTGAATATGGTTACTGCGCCTTGCATTTGCATGCCTAATAGACCTGAGGTATCGGCTAAATCATACCCGTGTCTGTGTTTCAGTTCACTATTTTCCGCTTCGATCTTATAGCGTTCTTCGTTCATTGCGATATGTGTTTTATAACCAAAGAAGGAGGAATCCGCCGTTTTGTGTCCTACACGCGCGTCCGTATCATTTGAAAGCTGTAATTGCTCGTTATGATCCACGACGATTTCTTTCAAATGATTCAGCCTTTCCAGGACCTTTGGATATTGGCAAATGACTTCTTCTCTTTCATCGTTTCATCGATTTGATAGACTGCTTTGCGAAGCAACTTCGATTTTTCCATCAAAAATTCTTTTGGGGATTGCTGATTATATCTCGCTTTCGTGTGTGTCGCATCTACAATGATCTATTTACTCTTAATGATTTCTTTTTCTAATGCGATTTCTATTGTTTTTTGAATGAGCATGTCAAGCAGATTTATATCTTTCAAACGGAGTTTGCGAAACTTCGTTAGCGAGCTTGTGTTAATCACTTGTTCTTCTGGCGCCATATCCAAAAAATATTTAAGGGACATGTCATATTTCGAACGCTCTACGACATCTACGTCCGAAAGATCAAAGATCGATTTCAGCAACAAACATTTAAACATCCGAATAGGAGGCACGGCATTACGACCATTGTCCAAACAGTAATTCACTTGTAATTCATCATGAATAAATGAAAAATCTACAAGATCATTGATTTGACGCAGCATATTATCTTTAGGGACTACGATGTCGTATATGCCCATAAATGGACTAAGGTTTAGAGTTTGTTGGTTTGAAATCATTCCTGCCACCGCCTGTTTAGAATTAAATGACTTTTTCAGTGGCCTCATTTTATGGATGCGTCTTTTTTTCTTATATAAAGTATCCCCAGTATATTAGATATTTCCATTATTAATAATTGATTATTGATCACAGCTAGCAAATCTCACTTGCAATCACCACGGTGAAACGCAAGTGTACGTAGTTGGTACACGCTGCCCTACAATGTTTCTGCAAGAAACATACATGAGAAGCTTATGCTAATCTCCCAAGTTCGCTTCATATTCGATGCCGAGTAAACTACGTAGCCATTTATCGTTATCAAAGTCCGCGTTTTTAAACAAAACTTAACCTTTGGCTCCACCTCAATTTAACCTTGACTCTCTATACTAGGTAAAGAGGTGAGAGACATGGAATATATTATAGAGACAAAGCAATTATCAAAAACATTTGGCCGAGAAAAAGCAGTAAATAGTATAAATATGTGCATTAAAAAAGGTGAAATCTATGGTTTTCTTGGTCCGAATGGAGCGGGGAAAACGACTACGATACGAATGTTATTAGGCTTAATGAAAGCATCTTCAGGAAGTATTCAAGTTTTCGGCAAAGATATTACGAAAAATAAGCTAGAAATACTACGTAACATTGGTTCGCTAGTGGAGAATCCTTCGTATTATCCTCATTTGACCGCATATGAGAATTTGGAAGTTATTCGTAAAGTAGTTAATGTACCAAAGGCTCGTATTGATGAAGTATTAGAAATTGTAAGGCTTTCAGATGTTAAGCGCAAGAAGGTTAAAGGATTTTCGCTGGGGATGAAGCAAAGATTAGGAATTGCAGCAGCTTTATTACATCAGCCGAAGCTATTAATTTTGGATGAGCCGACAAATGGACTTGATCCAGCAGGCATTATTGAAATTCGTGAGCTTATTAAAAGCTTGCCAGCCAAGTACGGGATGACCGTGCTTATCTCAAGTCATTTATTATCAGAAATTGATCAAATGGCTACTTCGGTAGGAGTAGTGTCAAAGGGTGAGCTTGTATTTCAAGATTCGATTGGGCAAATGCGCCAAATAGCAAAATCAAAAATCATTATCCAATGTAGTGATGTTATGGCAGCTAGCGAGCGGATACAAGGACTAGATATACCGTTAGAGGTTGCTGGGGATCGTATTCATTTGCCCCAGCCAACGGATCAATGTGTAGCTAATGTAGTGAGTACATTAGTACATAGTGGACATCAAATATACCGTGTTGAAGAAGTGAAACGCTCACTTGAAGACATCTTCCTGCAAATGACTGAAAAGGGGCAGAGACGATGATAACCCAATTGTTACGCGCTGAATGGCTGAAAATTAAGCGTAAAGGCTTATGGTTTCTCGCTCTATTAGGTCCCATTGGCGTTGTTGCCTTGCAAATGGTCAATTACGGTGTGCGAAAGGATTATTTATTAGCACAAAGTGACGATGATTGGGGTTATTATTTATCTAATGTAGGGGGCTTTACTCCAATGGCGTTAATATTAGGTCTAGTCATTCTCACGTCTCTTATAGCAAGTATCGAAAATGAATCAAACGGATGGAAGCAGTGGATCGCACTGCCTATCTCGAAAATGAGCGTCTATGCTTCTAAGTTTATAATCGTTGCTATGCTTTTATTCGTCTCATCATGCGTACTTACTGTTCTAACGCTGCTATATGGCAGGACATTAGAGCTAGGTGAAAATATCCCATGGTTACAACTACTATTGAATAGCTTCTACCCTTATCTAGCGTCTCTAGCTTTAGTTGGACTTCATCTATGGATCGCCATAATTAGTCAGCATCAAGGCGTAACGATAACGATAGGCATTATGGGCGTCATTATATGTATGATGTCTTATTATTTACCAGATTGGGTCATATGGAAGTGGCCTACGTTAATGAATGATTGGAATAATCCATTGATTAATGTAGCTCTCGGTGTAGGCGCAGCGATCATTCTATTAGTTATCGGCATGTGGGATTTCAATAGAAGGGATGTGGCCTAAGTGGTGAATTTGCTAAAAGCGGAATGGTATAAGCTACGAAAAACTAATATTATTCCTTTCATATTAGTTGGTCCATTACTCGTGTTAGCTATTGCTTGGAATATTGAGTTGGACATGGAAGGCACTGAAGGTTTTCAATATATTTATACTTCTATGATGGTTAACCTCGTATATGCTGTAATGTTTCTTCCCTTAATGACGGGTGTACTGGCCGCGATCATATGCAGATATGAGCATCAGGCGGGAGGGTGGAAACAATTATTCGCCTTACCAACGACTAGAGGGAAAGTATATGTTTCTAAATTCGTAATCATTATTGGCATTACCCTTATTATGCAGTTACTCTATGCACTTGTATTGCTTTTCGTAGGGTTAATGAAGGATTATGGAGAACCATTCCCAATGATACTTATCGTGAAGAGCATCTTTGGAGGTTGGGTAGCTACATTACCTCTCATTGCACTGCAATTATGGCTATCTACATTATTTAAGTCTTTTGCTGCCCCATTTGCGGTTAATGTTATTTTCACTATCCCTACCATTCTAGTCATGAATTCAGAGAAGTTTGCTCCATATTATCCTTGGGCGCAGCCATTTGCCATGATGTACATCGCAGAGGATAAGCAGGATGTGTTTTTCATACCATGGGAGCAATTGCTGACGGTTGTAGGTGGTAGTTTTGTTGTTTTCTTCCTAATAGGCTATATATACCTACAAAGAAAAGAAGTTTAAGAGGTAGTTCAAAAAGTGGACTTTGATAACGATGACTCGCTCCGTAGGTTAATCGGCATCGAATATAAAGCGAACTTGGGAAGTACGGTTCGCGTGTACCAACTACGTACACTTGCGCTTCCGCCTTCCTCAAGTAGCGCTTGATCTTCTTGACTTTCGAAAGCCCACTTTTTGAACCTTTATTGGAATGGGAAGTTCAAAAAGCACGACTATGATCACGATGATTGGCTAACGTAGCTTACTCGACGTCGAATATGCCCCCATCTAAATACAAGCGAACATCTCAACACGAAGATGTTCGCTTGTGTTTTTTTGTATGTTATTACGATACGATGCCATAGAGTTACTCGTTTCGTCAATTTCCGGGGAAATATTTCTAGAAATTGATTGGTGTATAATAGAAGATAGCTACAAAAAATAAGGAGATTGAGGTTGAATGATGAAAACTATAACATTTGAAGATACATATATACTTGGATACATCGTAAATGATAGTGAACAGTACTGCCAATATCATTACCCTGAGATGTTGTGCCGTTATGATAGTAATTTCATAGCGTTAAAGCAGATGCCAACGTTAATCGCATTCCGTCAGCTGGAACAATCATTACAGGCTTTTCATCGAGCGCATGGTCAGCAACATCTTAAATTCATCTTCCCACCTAATAAAATCATGTCCGATGAGATTGCTAATTATATGAAGACAGAGGAATATGATATTGGTTTTGTGGAGTTATATGCGATTGAGCCTAAGAAATTTTCAGTCGCGAAACATTCATCGATCGATGTACAGCTTGTCTCAGATACTAATATGGAGGCATTTTTGCAACTGCAATATGAAGAGGATCTGAAATATGGCGAAACCTTTGCAAAAGAGAAGCAAGAATTATTACGGCGCCAATTTGATGATGGGAGTAAGCTGCAAATGATTGCATACTATGAAGGTAATCCAGCTGGCTGTATTGAAGTGATTGAACGAGATAAGACAGTAGAAATCGATAATTTTTTTGTTGCTAAATTATTTCGATATCACGGAGTTGGCGGACAAATTCAGCGATTTGTTATGGAGCTGTTCGTGGATAAAACGGTTATTTTACTGGCTGACGGTGAGGATACAGCGAGGGAAATGTATCAGAAGCAGGGATATGAATATTTAGGATTTCGCTACGATGGTTTAAAGGTTGAGCAATAATGGCTATTACAAAATAGCTTGTTAAGTGGGAACGGTTAGAAAATTTAAGGAAACTATGCTATGATAAGCTACTGTGCTCTGATCGATACAGACTACAATAAATTATCATTATAATTAAAACCGGAGGCAACTATGACTACACAATCAAAACAATCGGTAAAAATCATTACAGCAGATCCAAGCGCAATTGGTCTATTTGGTTTGGCTATCGTAACGCTTGTTGCATCATCGCAAAAGCTTGGCCTTACATCAGGACTCAGTTTCGTAATTCCTTGGGCTATTTTTCTTGGGGCATTTGCCCAGTTGTTTGCAGCTATTCAAGATGCGAAACATAATAATACATTTGGCATGACGGCTTTTGCAGCTTATGGCTTCTTCTGGCTTGGGGTAGCCAGTAGTTGGTTAATCCAACTAGGTGTTTTCGGCCCGCTATTGACGGCCGATATTGATGGTAAGCAGCTAGGTTTCGCTTTTCTTGGATATTTGATCTTCACATTATTTATGACGATAGGCGCTATGGAAACACATAAAGTACTATTTATTATTTTTGTGTTAATCGATTTTCTTTTCTTAGGATTGACATTAGATGCATTTGGAGTGGCACCTCATATATTCCATACTATTGCAGCTTATGCTGAACTGGGAATTGCTATCATGTCCCTATATGGATGTGGGGCATCTGTTCTAAATGTTCATTTTGGGCGTAGTTTTCTACCTCTTGGTTCACCCTATGGAATTTTTAAAAATAAAGAAGTCAGCTAACTTATCTTAGCTGTTTGATAGGAACTTCTTATACCTCTACTAGTAGTGGTATAAGAGGTTCTTTTTCTATTGGTACAACGGATGATCATTCAGCTTAGTATTTTATAAACCTACAGCAATAATGATTGTTAGTCCATTAATGAGTCCATGAACTATAACAGAAGGCCAAATAGAACCAGTACGTTCATAGATCCAAGCTAGTACTAATCCATCTAAAAAATTTATAGGCATCGTGTTAGTCGTTGGATAATGAGCGAACATAAAAACAAATGCACTTACAATCATTCCTCCACCGACACCAATCCTATTTCGAAGCCAACGATATATAAATCCACGATAAAATATTTCCTCATATATAGGGGAGATCACTGCTGCGGAGATCAAAGCAATTGCTATTGAGAATAGGTTAATATTTTGCATAAGACTTTCTGTTTTACTGTTCTCGGTTTCATTACCAAGGTAGCTTGTGAGTAGTAATACTAGAGTGCCTACAATCATTAGAAAAGCGGTCGTCAACAAAATGGTTTTCCAGTGTGCCATAGGAAAGTTACGCAAACCTAATTCATCCCAAGTTAGACGTTGAGGATAAATGGCAATAAAATATACACCGAGCATTAATACAATGGCTATCGTTAATCCCGTTAATGTTCCGGAGTATAGCGTGTTATCGAACCAAACGGAATAAAATGATTGTAAATAAGTTTTGACAAAAAACATTACAATGATAAATTCAAGAAAAATAAGACTAACAAAGGTTTTCCAGTTCCAAGGATCATCACTTCTCAGTTTTGTAGTTTGCTGGGGCATAAGCATAATCGTAATTTCTCCTTTATCGTTCATGATATAATACGACTATACTGGGTGACGTAGGGGAACCTGCAAGCTAATTATGGAGGGAAATATGAATTACTGGACGACAGGCCAAGTTTCTAAGCAACATCATGTTTCGGTTCGTACACTTCGCTATTATGATCAAATTGGTTTGTTGCAACCAAGTAATAAGGATGAGTTTGGACGACGTTTTTATTCGGAAGAAGATTTATTTACTTTAGAGAAAATAACACTTTTAAAATCTCTTTCACTATCACTTGAAGATATTCAATCCGTACTATTAAATTTTTCATATCGAGAGATTTTGGTGGCACATTATAATCATTTACAAGTTCAGTTAGCTGATTTACAGCAAAGTATTGCTAATACCACCTCGTTAATCAATATTACTGATTTGGAAGGTGAACTTAGCTGGCAACATGTTTCACATCTCGTCGCAAAGAGTAAAGATAGAGAACATCGATGGACAGATTATTTCAGTAACGATGAGAATACACTTCTTGAAAAAACATTACCGAGTATAGAGCAGAATAGTTTACAAACGCAACAGTACATTAAACTTATAAAGCAGATTGAAAAATATATATCATTAGGTATTCCTCCAGAGAGTAAAGAAGGACATGCTATTGCAGCAGAATTAATAATGATGTCCGATGAAACTTTTGGTGGAGACCGAGAATTAATAGAAAAATTTTGGGAGATTCGTAAGAAACCAACTGAGGAAACAGGACTATATCCTGTATCGCCTGATGTAATTGAATTTGTTGAACGTTGTATCGTAAATTGGACGGAGATGCTCGAGTTGGTTACCAAGTAAATGATGCTACTTCGGGATGCAATTTTTTGTTTTGGATACAATGATATAATTAAGTAATATTCACATATTAGATTTACAAAGGAGTAGTGCATGATGGGTAGACTTACAGGTAAAGTTGCGATTATTACAGGTGGAGCTCGCGGTATGGGGGAATCTCATGTCAGAAAGTTTATTGCTGAAGGCGCGCAGGTAGTAATTACAGATCTGAATGAAGAAAGTGGCAACACGCTTGCCAATGAATTAGGCGTAAATGCGAAATTCGTGAAACAAGATGTTACGAATGCTGCGGATTGGGAACGAGTCATTACTGAAACTGAACAAGCTTTCGGACCTGTAAATATTCTTGTTAACAATGCTGGTATTAGTATGAATACGTCGATTACTGAGATGACAGAGGCACAGTACCGTAAAATTGTAGATATTAATCAGGTTTCGGTATTTCTAGGCATGAAAGCTGTTCTGCCTTCCATGCAAAAAACTGAAAATGGCTCTATCGTCAATATTTCATCGATGAATGGCCTAGTGGCCGGAGCCATTGGTTATACAGATACGAAGTTTGCGGTTCGTGGTATGTCGAAAGCAGCTGCAATAGAATTTGCCAACTTTGGTATTCGTGTAAATTCTGTTCATCCTGGTGTGATTGAAACACCAATGGTGACAGAAGGTGATGCTGCAGAAGTGATTAAGGAATTTGCCAAACATATTCCATTGAAACGTGTAGCCCAATCAGAAGAGGTTTCCAACCTTGTGCTGTTTTTAGCTTCGGATGAATCCAGCTATTCAACTGGTTCTGAATTTGTTATTGATGGTGGTTTGACTGCGAGATAGTCTTCGAATATCGAGTAGTTAGTAATCGTTATATACTTAGATCACATATAGCCGAGTAATTTTCAGGTTTTCATCTGAAAATTACTTGGCTTTTCTTCTGTAATAGCAAGACGCATGCCTTGTAAATAGTGGATTAACTAAAAAACCTCGTATAAAAAGAGGGATTTTTTGTTATATATAGAAGTGTATTGTAGTTGTCTGTTTGGATACATGCGACATAGAATATTGTTGACCATCCAAACGTTTGACTAAAAATAATAAATTCGAGGAGGAGATTGTTATGAAAATGCAGAGTGCGGTTATTTTAAATAGATGTGAGGAAATAGGTATAATTCGAGGAGGATTAAGAAATGAAGTTAGAAGATTTGGGGTGGAAACCCTACTTTGAAAACCTTCGAGTAGAAAAGAACTATTCGAGAAATCAAATTGGTCGTGTAGTTGCGGAGTATAAGCATCTGTATAATGTCTATACAGAGGATGGGGAATATCTTGCAGAAGTAACTGGCAAGTTACGTCATCAGGCGACAAATCGAGCAATGTTTCCAGCTGTTGGGGACTGGGTCGTTGTACGAGAACTTGCAGGTGAATCGAAAAAGCTAATTCAAGAGGTTCTGCCTAGGCAAAGTAAGTTTTCCCGAAAAGTAGCAGGTGGAGTTACTGAAGAGCAAATTGTAGCTGCTAATGTAGATACGCTGTTTCTTGTTAATGCGCTTAATCATGATTTTAATGTAAGAAGGATTGAACGTGCCCTTATTCTTGCATGGGAAGGCGGAGCGCAGCCAGTAATTATATTAAGCAAGGGCGATCTTTGTGATGATATTGCCTCCAAAATTAGTGAGGTTGAGTCTGTAGCGCTAGGTGTTCCTATTCATGTAATTACAGCGATTGAAGAGGATGGTTGTGAGGCAGTTCGTCAATATATTCAGCCTGGCAACACGATAGCATTAATCGGTTCATCTGGAGTTGGAAAGTCTACTTTAATCAATCGAATACTAGGTGAAGAGCTGCAACGAGTCAATGAAGTACGTGAAGGCGATGACCGAGGCAAGCATACGACAACCCATCGACAACTGCTGCTTATTCCTGAAGGTGGTCTTATTATGGATACACCAGGAATGAGAGAACTACAGTTATGGGATGCAGATGAGGGTGTTACGAGTACGTTTGAAGATGTAGATAGCCTAATAACGCAATGTAGATTTAGCGATTGTAACCATAATAATGAACCCGGTTGTGCCATAAGAGTAGCGCTGACTAGTGGTGAGTTAGAGCAAAGTCGCTATAATAACTACTTGAAAATGAATCGAGAACTAGCGTATATCAATAACAAAGCATCCGAAAACTTAAAGAATGTACAGAAGTCTAAAGGGAAACAGATTAGTATGTTTTTGAAAAGTAAGAACAAAAGTATCTACTGAATGGATTTTGTAATAGGAGGGAGAAAAATATGAACCATAAAAGTATATTGTTACTTCATTTATTGGATTGTTATTTTTAGGGATCTCCTATTTACTCGGTGTATTACCAATCGTCATTATGATATTTCCGCTCATTTGGTTTTGTATTTACCGTATGTTAGATAAAGTTAAACAATTGGATAAACGGTAGAAAACAATTTCAACAAAGAAATAATGTGATTACTGCAATGAAAAGGGGCTATCTAAAGTCATATTATGACTTTAGATAGCCCCTGTTTTTATGAGATAGGTAATGTAATCGTAGAAGTCGTACCTATTCCCAGTTCACTGTCAACATTAGTATCGGGATATCGCTGTAACTACGAATTTCCTGGCAAAGCTGCCAACCATCCATATTAGGCATCATAATATCAATAATTTCCAGATTGATCTTTTTCTTTTCTAATACAGTCATTGCTTCTACACCATCAGCAGCTTCGTACAGGTCAAGCCCTTCTTTTTTTAGAAAGAACTTTAATAGTTCACGGATATGAGCATCATCATCTACAATTAAAAGTTCCGGCATCCATCTTCATTCCTTTTGACCCATTAGGCTATTTCAAGTTTGTGCAATTGTTGATTAGCAAATTCGCGGTATAAGTCATGTGATTGATATAGCTCTTCATGCGTTCCACTACCTGTAATGATACCTTTATCAAGGAATATTATTTGATCGGAATCAACGACAGTAGATAGTCGGTGAGCAATGACAATCGTTGTACGGCCTTTCATCAAGTCAATCAAAGCTTGTTGTACAACATTTTCTGATTTGCTATCTAGACTTGAAGTAGCTTCATCAAGCATTAAAATTTTCGGATTTCTCAAAAATGCGCGTGCAATGGCGATACGTTGTCGTTGACCACCAGATAGCTTCATACCTCTTTCGCCAACCTCGGTAGCATAACCTTTGGGTAGGTCGGCGATAAATTGGTCGGCATAGGCCATTTTGGCAACTTTATTAATTTCATCGTCTGTTACATCACGTTCAATACCGTAAGTAATATTATCTCTAATCGTTCCTGCCACAATAGGGCTTTCTTGTGAGACGTATCCGATCTGAGTTCTCCATGATAATAGGGAGAAATCTTGAATGGACTTGCCGCCAATGGAAATCAACCCGTCATCGGGTGTGTAGAAACGTTCGAAAAGGGAGAATAGTGTCGTTTTACCACTACCACTTGGTCCGACGATGGCAGTAACTTTACCGGCTTCTACGTTGAAGGAAATATCTTTCAATATTTGACTATCACTATTGTAGCTATAGTTAACATGTTCTACTTTAATCGTTTCATTCATATTGCCAACTTCAGCTGTTGCATTCGGTTCAGCATCTGATTCTAAAATAGCAATGATCCGCTCCGTAGCACCTGTAGCTTTCTGGAATTGGGTGAAGAAAGAAGCCATTTGTCCCATCGGCATAATAATTTGGAAGAGATACATGATGAAGGCAACTAAAGCACCAGCAGTTAGTGCTCCTGAAGACACACGCATTCCGCCGTAACCTAATAGTAGAACAAGTAATGTCATCATTACTAAACTCATAATTGGTCCGATTGTAGATTGGACCTTTGCTTCCTTTAGACCAAAGCGAAACAGATTTGTAATGCCTCGTTTGCCGTTGTTGTATTCGATATTTTCAGCATTTGAAGATTTCACAAGACGAATTTCGGACAATACCTGCGTAAGAACGGAAGTGAACTTGGCAGTCTCATCCTGTGTATCCTTGGAGATTTTGTACATCATTTTACCAAGTGGGACTAAGATTAAGGTTGCTATAGGAATGGCGATAAACATCATTAAAGTCATTTGCCAATCAAGAATAAATAGAACGATAATCGCACCTACGATCGAGATAATTCCCGATACAAAGTTTGCTAAATGTTGTGAGATTAATTCTTTTACGACAGATGTATCATTGGTCATCCGGCTAACCGTTTCTCCTGATGCATGCTCATCGAAATAACTTATCGGAAGCACAAGTAGTTTTTTCCATAACTGATCTCGTATACCAGCAACGACGGATTGACCGATTCGATTCAATAAATATATGGAGAATCCACCTGCTAATGCTTGTAACAGAATTGCTACAGCTAAGATTGTAATACTACCAGCATTTAATGAGCTGATTGAAAAATCATTAATGAGGTCTTTTGTGAATAGTGGTACTAATAATCCAACACCTGCAGTAGATAAACTGAGTACTAATGCAATGGCTATTAATAATTTAGATGGCTTCGTCTGCGCGACTAATCGTAAAAACTGCTGCCATCCTTTTTGTTGTTTCGGTTTTGTCATGTAAATACTTCCTCTCTTTTTCGTTTACAACATAAAGTATATAAATAAGTTGTGAACTGAATATGAACTGGATGTTCGTTAGATTAACTATAAACCCTAACCTTACGTCAATCTCAAGTGAAAATGCAAAAAAATTATTGTAAGGACTTCCGTATAATAATTTTGAGACCTATTAGTGAATCTTACCATTCCTCTCTTGAAAAAGTGGTTAAAATGTGTATAATTTATTGTAAATGAATAGTTAAAATGTTTTCTAGGGTTCCGTAGCAGTAGGTGCTAGTCTGGTCCGAGAGAAAACTCACAGCTTTGCTGTGTCACGGAAGGATAAAAGCCTGGGAGAAACTGTGCAAACAGTTGTCTCTTGGGCTTTTTTTGTTGTTAAGTACAATAAAATCGGAGGTGTTGTTTCAATGAATAGAGACTGGATTAGTGTGTTTATCGCTGCTTTTTTTGAAGTGTGTTGGGTTATCGGTTTAAAACATGCCTATGATGTTTGGACTTGGATAGGAACGATTATTTCTATTGTCATTAGTTTTTATTTGCTAATTGTGGCGGGACGAAAGCTTCCAGTAGGAACGGTATATGCCGTTTTTGTTGGCTTAGGTACAGCAGGAACTACAGTTTCTGAAATTGTTTTTTTCGAAGAACCGTTTAAAATAAGCAAAATACTTCTAATATTACTGTTATTAATAGGGGTCATTGGCTTGAAAATGGTAACAGAAGATAAAGTGCAGAATGGAGCTGAAAACTGATGGCATGGGTATCATTAATATTGGCAGGACTATGTGAAATGTTCGGTGTTACGATGATCAATAAATTGAATAACGATAAAAACTGGCAATCATTCGTATTATTACTTGTAGGATTTGGTTCAAGCCTTCTGTTTCTCGCTTATGCAATGGAATATTTACCGATGGGGACAGCTTATGCGATATGGACGGGGATTGGAGCGTCCGGTGGTGCTATTCTAGGTATGATCTTGTACGGTGAATCAAAAGATTATCGAAGAATTATTTTCATCGCCATGATTTTAAGTGCAGCTATTGGGTTAAAGCTTGTCTCGTAAACTTCAATGTTATACAATTTTTATAATATAATGAAGGTTCAAAAAGTTCGCTGTTTGAACTACCTCTTATAGGTAGTACGAAACTAAATGGAGGTGTTAGCTATGGCGGAACCACTTAAAAATATGTATAACGAAAACTTTTTACGACAGTTTGGTGGAATTATTCAAGCAGCGTATCCACCATTTTCAATTGATGCTTTTGTAGAAAATGTGTTGGTTGATGAGTGGGAAGGGCTCGCACTTAAACAAAGAATTCGTAAAATTACAATATCACTTGGAACATACTTACCAGATGAATATGTTGATGCCATTAATATTTTATTGATTGTCAATGAATCATGCAGTGGCTTTCCCTATCTTATCCTGCCAGATTTTGTTGAAGTATATGGACAAGATGTTGAGGACTGGGAGTTATCCATGCTTGCATTAGAGAAGTTTACTTCACACTCTTCGGCTGAATTTGCGGTTAGACCATTTATCATACGTGATCCGAAGCGGATGATGAAGCAGATGCTACAATGGTCCAATAGCTCGGATGAGCATATTAGACGACTGGCAAGTGAGGGATGCAGACCACGACTTCCGTGGGGACAAGCGCTTGTGATGTTCAAAAAAGATCCAGCACCCGTTCTTGAAATATTGGAACAGTTGAAGAAAGATCAATCTCTCTATGTACGTAAAAGTGTAGCTAACAATTTGAATGATATCGCTAAAGACCATCCACAGTTAGTTATTGAAATTGCTCGTCGTTGGCTTGGACAAAATAGAGATACTGACTGGATTGTGAGACATGGCTGCAGAACTTTGATTCGACAAGCTGATCCCGAAGTACTCGCATTATTTGGTTATGCCGAATCGTCTGATGATTGTACAATTATTGAGCATGCTAAGCTTGAGGTAGACCAAGCTACGTTATCCATTGGCGGAGAATGTCTATTAGGCTACAAGCTGCTTATAAGACAAGGCGATCCCGTTCGCATTAGAGTTGAGTACGGGATTGATTTTGTGAAATCAGGCCAAAAAGTATCTCGCAAAAAGTTTTTATTATCTGATAAAACAGTAGCGGGAGGAACACAACTTCAGGCGAATAGAACTCACCGCTGGTCCGATCTAACTACACGTCGTCATTATCCGGGTATTCATCGTATTGTATTATTGGTAAATGGCTTAGAGGTCGCCGCAACTGAATTGCTACTCGAAATGTAAAATTAGAATGGAAATTGTAATTAAATCTCAAGAGACTAAGTAAAACCCTCAGGTAGTAGACACTTTATAAAAGTGAAGCTATTTGTGGGTTTTTCTAATTATTGCAGCGTAAAATTGACATGCATATGACCCAACTTACAACGGCATAATACTTATGGAGGTGATATTAATGAGTAAGACCAACGTGCTTACAATTGACGCCAAAACACTAGTTAAGGCTTGGCAAGATGCTCTTCCTGAATTTATTAAGCCATCAGGTGAATGCTCTATTCAAGCGGATGAGAAATTTTCGGATACGTTATTGATTCACATTAAGGATGATGGACGATCACACTATTCATTCGATTTTAGAGTAAAGTATGTCGATGACCGTGAGATCCATGTCGAATTCGTTGATGTTGAAAAAGACGAGGTACATGCAGATGAGCAAACAGACATTATTCAATCCTTAGTTAAAGATTATATCAGGCACATTCGTGAATGTGCACAGAGCTTGAAGGGAGTGACCAAACAATGACTAAAGCCAAGCCAGGAGTAGATAAAAACTTGCAAAATATTGTGAAAGAACTAGAAAAACCTGATATAGATGCACATGGTAATCAACAATTGAATCAACAGCATATGGACAATTTGAATGGTGACTCTTTGCACTATAACAAAAAGGCGTATGAAACTGAGCAAAACGAATAGATGCAATTAGCTGTATGAAGGGAGAATTACGATGAATAAAGAGAAGAACGAGCCAGAAAATCCTCATTATGCTGATACTCATGCCAAACCAACAAATCCTGGTAATGAGCCACTTTCAGGATCTAAGAAAGTGAAAAATAAAAATCACTCACGTACAAATCCTTCAGAAGGTTCATAGAGGCAAGGACGAAACTAAAATTGCATCAATAAAAACCGAACTATTTCGAATCTCTAAGTTAGAGTTTCAATAATGCAGTGACCCCGAAAAGTTAGACACAGTTATTTCATTTAGCAATTTGTTTGAAATGAGTCCGATATTGTATCGGGCTCATTTTTAATT
>NZ_JBXCIX010000015.1:0-19071 GCF_056786375.1 Paenibacillus sp. Y930
GCATCTAATTTATCTTCTCGACTAAATTTGGCCATAAAAAAATGCACCTCCAATTGTTAGACTGTGTCTAACAATTGGGGTGCACTGCAAAAGAGCAAAATAAGATTGAGCTGAAAACAGAGGAAAGGATAGGGAGAAGGGCATTGGTTTTTAGGGGGAAGAAGGGGGAATAATTGAGAAAAAGCCTGATGCAGTAAGGGATTTGAGGTGATGGCTTGAGGATAGAATTGAGGAGAAAAGAGAAAAAGAGCCGAGCGATTAACAGGAGTGAATACCTGAAAATCGGTCGGCTCAGCGGCAGACTTTGTGTGCTGAGGTGCAGACTCAAATTGCTGTCTACAAAAACTCACAACACTTACCTAAAAACTATTCAACCGTAACACTTTTTGCAAGGTTACGTGGTTTATCCACATCATGACCTAGTGCAAGCGATGCATAGTAAGAAAGCAATTGCAGCGGCACTACAGCTAATGCTGGAGTAAGAACTGGCAATGTCTTCGGAATTGCGAATACTTCATCTACTGATTTCGCAACTTCAGCTTCGAAGCCTTGATTCGTTACTGCTAGCACATGGGCACCCCGTGCTTTTACTTCTTTAATATTGCTTAGTGTTTTCTCATATAGAGCCTCTTGAGTTACTAAAGCAATAACTGGAATATCATCTTCAATCAATGCCAGCGTACCATGCTTTAACTCACCCGCTGGATAAGCTTCAGAGTGAATATAAGAGATCTCTTTCAATTTCAACGATCCCTCTTGTGCTACGGCATAATCTACTCCACGTCCGATGAAGAATAGACTTGTATGATGAGACATTGATTCTGCCACTTGCTTCAATACAGAAGCTTGCTCTAAGATGCTCTCCACTTGCTCTGGAAGTGCTGTTAATCCTTCAATAATATGAGTAAGCTCAGATTCTTCTTTCGTACCAAGTATGCGTGCAAGATGAAGTCCAAGCAGATAGAATGCAATTAATTGAGATGAATATGCTTTTGTTGAAGCAACAGCAATCTCAGGACCAGCCCATGTTACTAATACATCATCCGCTTCACGAGCTACAGAGCTACCTACAACGTTCGTAATCGCCAGCACGCGAGCGCCATTACGTTGTGCCTCACGCATAGCTGCTAGTGTATCGGCAGTTTCACCAGATTGGCTGACTACAATAACAAGTGTTTCTGGTGTAATAATTGGTGAACGGTATCGATACTCAGAAGCAACATCTGTTTCTACTGGAATGCGCGCCAATGATTCGATTACTGATTTACCAACTAATCCTGCATGATATGCTGTACCACAAGCAACGATGTGAACTTTCGAGATTGAACGAATATAATCATCATTCATTTCAAGCTCTTTGCTTAGATTAACGGATTTACCATCTTCGGTAATACGACCAAGCATCGTTTCACGGTATGCTTTCGGTTGTTCATATATTTCTTTCAGCATAAAGTGGTCGAAACCAGCTTTCTCAGCCGTTACTAGATCCCAATCAATATGCACGATATCTTTGGCAATGCTTTCGCCCTCAAGGTTGAACAGTTCTACCCCATTACGAGTCAATACTGCCATATCGCCATCATCAAGAATATAGACATTACGTGTATATTCCAGAATCGCTGGAATATCTGATCCGATAAAGTTTTCACCTTCACCAAGACCGATGACTAGCGGGCTTGCAAAGCGAACTGCTACTAATTTATCCGGCTCATGAGAAGTTAGCACGCCTAGTGCATATGCGCCTCTCATATGCTTCACAGCACGCTGTACCGCTTCAACAAGATTACCATTGTATTCTTCAGCTATAAGATGAGAAACTACTTCTGTATCCGTTTCAGACACAAATACATGTCCTTTAGCGATCAGTTCTTCTTTCAGATCAAGATAATTTTCTATAATACCATTATGCACAACAGAGAATTGATGAGAATTATCTGTATGCGGATGAGAATTCACATCAGAAGGCTTACCATGAGTAGCCCAACGTGTATGACCTATACCAACCGCTCCATGCAGCGGTGTACCTTCTAGCTTTTCTTCAAGATTAGCAATACGACCTTTAGATTTTGTAACTTCAAGCCCTTGCTCTGTAAATACAGCTATACCAGCAGAATCATATCCGCGATATTCTAACTTTTTCAATCCTTCAAGTAAAATCTGTTGTGTTTCCCCATTACCAATATATCCAACAATACCACACATAGTATATTCCTCCGCATAGTGTCTCGCTTGCAGGCAGTGTCTCATCTGTAACCTATACTTTAGACGATACTGTTAATCTGCACAAACCACATAGCAAATATCCATATGACTTACCAACATCTTCGTTTCATTAGGCAATAGCAAGCTAGCCCATGGACATGTTCCATTAGCCACATATTTGCTAGCGATCCATTGACTTATACTGCTCACTCTCCTTAGCGACAACAGTATAAGCACTGCGAAACGATCACTTCATTATAGTCAGACAGCTATTCGTTTGTTCAATTAGTCGCCCAATTGGTTTGCAAATAAGCTTGCGGTTGTCTGTACTTACCGAAAGGTCCCCGCCGAAATTTCGAACACCTTTACCTCGTCAGCTTAATCTTTAAATGTAAGTTCCAAGTTCGTTTCATATTCGACGTCGACTAAGCTACATTAGCATAATCATCGTTATCAAAGTCCACGATTTGAACTTACCTATATCGCATTAAGCTCTGGCGCTTGGTTTGTTGTAACATCTACCCTCTCTTTCCTTCTTGAATCACACTTACTTATCATATTCATTTTCAGTCTTGTACGCAACAATTTATTTCATCCAATTGCATATTTTTTTTGTGCAAGTTCTCTCTACAAAATTTGCTGTATATGCGTTGAACCCAAATAAAAGGGACAGATCATAATAATCTGTCCCGTTCAGCTAATCTCTTATCGTTACACTCATTATATCCTAATTTATTAGCAAGCTTATTACGCTCTGCTAGCTACAATTATCCAAGCTGTGCTTTAACAACTTCGGCAATGCGATCAACATATGCATCGACTAGTTCTTTCTCTGGTCCTTCAGCCATCACACGAATCAAGGACTCTGTTCCAGATGGACGTACAAGCACACGACCATTATCACCTAGTTCCTGCTCAACTTCTTGCACCGCTTGTAGAATCGCTTCGTTGCCTTCATATCGACTCTTATCGGCCACACGCACGTTGACGAGCTTCTGCGGATATTTACGCATAAGACCTTTCAACTCGCTTAGCTTCTTACCAGATAATTGCATCGTATCAACAAGCTGCAACGCAGTCATAATGCCATCACCTGTTGTAATATGATCTAAGAAGATGACATGACCTGATTGCTCTCCACCTAGATTGTAGCCGCCACGACGCATTTCTTCCATAACATAACGGTCACCAACTGCTGTTTGAGCGGTATTCAAGCCGATCTTCTCCGTACCTTTGAAGAATCCGATATTAGCCATAACTGTCGTCACAACCGTATCATGCTTCAGCTTACCTTCCCGCTTCATACGATCACCGATAATACATAGAATGAAGTCGCCATCCACTTCTTCACCATGCTCATCAATGGCAATTAGACGGTCAGCATCACCATCGAAAGATAGTCCAACATCAGCACCGTGCGCCAACACTTGTTCACGTACGAACTCAGGATGCGTTGAACCAACGCCTTCATTAATATTTTTACCATCTGGCTCTGCACCTATAGTAATAACTTCGGCACCTAGCTCCTTGAATATTTGCGGTGCCAGCTCATAAGCAGCACCATGTGCACAATCTAATACAAGCTTCAAACCAGCAAATTGACCTGTAACTGTCGTTTTCAAATATTGTGAATATTTATCCGCCAGCTGATGTGAGCTTACAACTGAACCAACATCGCCACCTATTGGACGAGGTAATTCATCTACCTCTGCATCGATCAAGCTTTCTATTTCTAATTCAGTTTCATCAGACAGCTTAAAGCCATCCCCTGCAAAAAACTTGATACCATTATCTTGAACAGGATTATGCGATGCAGAGATCATTACACCAGCATCTGCTTGCAACTCACGCGTAAGATAAGCCACTGCAGGAGTAGATAATACGCCAACAGAAATAACATCTGCACCAATTGAAAGTAACCCCGCAGTTAGCGCAGCCTCAAGCATATTGCCAGAAATACGAGTATCACGTCCAATAATAACTTTAGGCTTATGTGCCTTGCGAGTAAGTACGTAGCCTCCACAACGACCGATTTTATATGCTAATTCTGGTGTTAATTCGGTATTTGCTACACCGCGTACACCATCTGTTCCAAAATATTTCCCCATAATTGTTCTCCCTCAAATGTTTAATATTAATATTTAGTATTTTTAAGATGCCGAGTAAGCTCCATGCATAACTTCGTTATCAAAGTTCGCCGTTTTGAACTTCCTCTTCATTGCCACTTGATGGCGAGGGACCCACCGGCTCCTCCACCCCACCCGTTATCGTCTCTGAATCTGGAGTCGGATTTTCACTATCTATCTCACTAGTCGGTAAATCTGGAATGATAGGATCTACAACTTCCTCTTCACCCTTCGTATCGACTTCCTTTGTACTTGTAATCTCTACGGTGACGTTAAGTGTGAAATCCTCAAACTCTTGGGTACGAATATACGCCGGTAATTCTGCAGCAACCATTAATTGGTGTGTGCCGACGGTAAGACCAGTTACATCAAGCGATAGTTTAACATCAGAATTTTTGATCTTCTGTAATAAATTATCTGCTCCAGTAAGTAATACATCCATACGTCCATTCGTACTATTTGTAATCATTGCCTTCAAATCATCTTCAAGACCAGTAATCACCACAGGAATTCCACTCATCGTTCTCGTTGCAGTGGCTTCAATCTCAACAATTACAGGTATTTCATTAGGAGTTACGGTCAAGCCTATGTCAGACTTCTCAGCCTTAACTAGCACTTCCCCTGAATCCTTCACCTTGGATAGATCGAGCACGAAGCCATCATATAACGTCAGCTCATCTAGCACCGTCTGTTGTGCGTTAACAATTACACTTGTCGTTGCTGAATTAATAGATACAAGACTGAATCCTTCAGGAAGATTGCCTGTATATCTTAATTGCACCGGTAGCTCCTTCGATGGTAATGAGATGATGGTCTCTGCACTTAATGTATCCGGATGAACCGTAACATTAGAAAGTGCGACCCCTTGCGTATCATATGCAACAACTTTAGCTTTTTTGTTCGTAACGGTCGCATTTGCACCTGTAATATCGACCGTAACAGCTAGCATCGCTAGACGAGCGTAATCATCCTTCGGCATTGTCACCTCAACAACGTTACCAGTATCTCCAACGATCGATGATTCTCCAACAATATAGCCTGCCGCTGGCTCACCTTTAGTAAGCACTTGAACTTCAAGCGTTTGCGTCTCAAGCTCTTCAATTTGCACTGTAACAAGGCGTGGAGATATTTCTACCTCAGTAATTCCTTTTGGCATTTGGAGCGTTAACGGCAAATCTTGAATACCAGGACCAACACCTCGTAAATCAAGCTGTACCACATAGTCATCATTAGTCGCTGTACGTAAGTTAGATATTCTACCTTCAACAACAATGCGAACTACCGTCGGCTCCAAGCCCGTTAATACGTATTTATCAGTATCCAGACCGATCGGCACAATTGTCGCTGCTTCAATAATCTTCGTATCCGTATTAGACGTAACAGATTGCGGAGAAGTTTCAGGATCAATATGTACGATTGCCCAGATTAATAAAGCAAGGACTAGCGATAATATTTTCAAGGAAGTAGGATGATTTATCCATTTATCCATGCTGATCCCCCTTTTTCTTCTTAAAGAAGGCCAATATAGCATTTTCTTTCTTTAACCCATCAGTACGTGGCGATAATTCTTCATGCAATTTGGAAATAAGTGATTCTTCATTAATATCGCGCACGATAAGCCCATTAATTGCTAACGAAACTTGACCTGTCTCCTCTGATACAATCAAAGAAATCGCATCACTCACTTCACTTACTCCAATTCCAGCTCGATGGCGTGTCCCTAATTCTTTACTTATAAATGGGTTTTCAGATAAAGGCAAATAACAGCCTGCTGCCATAATCTGATTGCCGCGTACAATAACGGCACCATCATGCAATGGAGAATTAGGTGTAAATATATTCATAAGTAGCTCCGATGAAATTCGCGACTCCATCGCAATACCTGATTCGATCATTTCCGAAACGCCTGTTTTCCGTTCAAATACAATTAATGCCCCGACCTTTTTCTTGGACATCGAACGAACGGCTCGAATAACCTCTTCAATTTGCTCACCAAGTCCGGCGGCATCTAATGAAGAGCCACGAGAGAAGAATTTCCCTCGGCCCAATTGCTCCAATGCTCGTCTTAGCTCAGGTTGGAATAGAATTAATATCATAACAATACCCCAGTTGAACATTTGACTCATTAGCCATTTAAGCGTATATAAATCCAGCCATGAACTCACTGCCCATGTCGCAACAAGTACGAAAATACCTTTTAATAACTGAACAGCTCTCGTACCGCGAACGAGCATCATCAACTTATATATAATAAAGGCTACGATTCCGACATCGATAATATCCTTTAACCAATCATGCCAAGAGGAATCTGCAAAATAACTCATTTTTCAACCCCCAACCGCCACAACATCCTATTTCACTTCATGTTAGCTTTCTAGATCGACAATCTAAAACCCTTTTTGTCGAAAAAAATAAAAAAGCTTCCCTCAAAAAAGGAAGCCTTTTGTAGATTATTGCGGAATTGCCCCAGAAATTGATGAAGTTACTTTATACCATATCCAATCTAAAGCTTGGTCAATAACTTTACTTTGACCAGCAATATGACCAGTTGAGGCAAGCACCATCTTTCCATCGATTACGGTAACATTTCCATCTACAGCACCCTTCACCTCAACTATACCATTTTCGACCACCAAATCTCCAGTCAACTGACTACCTTCTGGTACAATTACTGTATTTCCGTTAATGACAATGTACTGTAAATCTTCCTGTAAACCTGAAATAACTAGTTTGTTATCTTGATCCCATGATGCAAAGACACTAATAAACATAACCGCAAGAAACATAGCAGCTGCCGTTAAACCAGGGTATCGATATAACCAACGGACAAATCTTGTATTGGATCGCGCTTTTTGTTTCGTAGGCAACTGTGCAAGAATAGCCGTTCTCAGATCCGCTACATCCCGCTCGCTTCTTACCGGTTTCGTTGTCGTCTTATGCATTGCAAAATGCGCCATCGCATCTGTTTTCTCAAGTAGTTCATAGTGTTGCTTGCAGTTGTTGCAGTTATTCATATGCGCTTCTAATTGTTGGTATTGATCTATCTCAAGCTCACCGTCTAGGTATAGATGAATAGCTTGAATCGCAACCTTGCATTCCATAGCAGCAGCCCTTCTTTCTTCGGTTCCGTCTTAATGAGTATGTTCCCCACTAAGCTCTATTAGACATACGTTTCATCAAAATTAATGTTTCAAAAGAATATTAACTAATCATTCTAATGATCTATAATTTGTGCTCCAGCTTTTTACGAAGAAATTCACGGCCGCGATGCACTCTTGTTTTGATCGTAGTTACAGGCATGTCCAATATATCCCCTACTTCTTGCAAGGAGAGCTCATGAATATAACGAAGAATCATGACCGTCTTGTACTTAGGCGGTAATGTATCAATCGCTCGATGAATAATTTGTTGCGTTTCTGATATAAGCAATTCTGATTCTGGTGTACGATTATCACTAGGAATCATAGAATATCCATCTAAACCTTCATAATCCGAAGATTCCGCATCCAAAGAGTAGATCGGCTTACGTTTTCTTAACTGATCGATACTCAAATTAGTAGCAATTCTATAGATCCAAGTAGAGAACTTCATCGTTATGTCATAACGCTCAAGATTATTATATACACGAAGAAACGTATCCTGAACGACATCCTCCGCCTCTTGGCGATTGCTCAACATACGATATGCCATATGGTATAGCTTTTCTTGATACAGATCAACAATCTCAGCAAAAGCTGCCTGATCACCCTTTAATGCCAGCTTAACGAGCTGGCTCTCTAATAGATTCACTCCACTATTCCTCCAAACGTCTCTTGGTACGTCTGATCTTTACTTTACTATTTTATCCTAAAACACGAAAAGATTCGAGCATTCTCTACTCGAATCTTCATTTATTATTAAAATAGGCTATTTTTCGCTACCGATTACGCTACGTAAGCATATTCACCGTGATCAAAGTCTGCTTTTTGAACTACCTATTTCAATCGAGGTTCAAAACATTTGCTTGTCAGCACCGAGCAGGTGAAACGCTACTTGAGAAAGGCGGAAGCGCAAATGTACATGATTACGTACATGCGAACCGTACTTTCCAAGTTCGTTTCAGATGCGATGCCGAATGCGCTACGCTAGCATAATCTACGTGATCACAAGTGAATGTTTTGAACTACCCTACACAACAAGCGTGTTTAAGTACTCTGCAATGATGTTAGCCGGAATCGCAAATCCCATTCCTTGAGCCTCCGAATTGACTGCCGTATTCATCCCAATGACTTGTCCAGCTTCATTTAACAAAGGTCCACCAGAGTTTCCTGGGTTAATTGAGGCATCCGTTTGCAGCATATGTTCATATACTTGAGGCATGCCTTCCGAATTTTCAATCGTAATCGGTCTTTCCGTTGCACTAATGATACCCATTGTTAATGTGGAGTCATAACCAAGCGGATTGCCGATAGCAAGTACCCACTGTCCAATCGCTAGCTCATCTGAATTTGCTAGCGTCAGCGCAGGAAGACCAGCTCCATTAGGCACTTCAACCTTCAACAATGCGATATCAAGCTCACTACTGCTGCTAATAACTGTGGCAGTCATCGCTTCGTCGTAGCCATTAATGGACACTTTAACTTGCTTTGCATCAGCTACAACATGCGCATTCGTTACAATGTACCCCGAAGCATCTACAACAAAGCCTGTTCCAGACCCGCTTAATTGTAAATTAGCTTCATCCTTCAATTGTGAATCTGTCTCGGAATTATCGCCACGTTGATTAGGTGAGTTCTGCTCTTGTTGATTCTGCCCACGTGGCATCTCGCCGAAATATTGCCACATCCGCGGATCATCGAACATACTAGAAGCTTGCGATTCTGTATAGGTCTCGATCTTCACTACCGAAGGTGAAGTCGCTGCATATACATCTGAGGTGCTGCTAGCTGTTTTGGATTGCGATGCAGTAACTAATCCAGCTTCACCGAAGCTTGTACTCCCCGTATTCGAATAATATGCCATACG
This sequence comes from Paenibacillus sp. Y930, assembly GCF_056786375.1. Classification (NCBI taxonomy): domain Bacteria; kingdom Bacillati; phylum Bacillota; class Bacilli; order Caryophanales; family Paenibacillaceae; genus Paenibacillus; species Paenibacillus sp. Y930. The sequence goes on from NZ_JBXCIX010000015.1 coordinate 9,333, forward strand.
ATTACTAGCTTCTCCAGTAAAAAGATTCATGCGATCTGCGGTGTACGCTAGACCCCCGATCATTAATGCACCTGCAAGAAAAGCAGATAAATAGACTACTATACCGTTTTTTCTATTCTTTTTCTTGTTCTCCTTCCTGCTCGCTTTCTTTTTTTCTTTCAGCGGAGGTAATTGCTCTACCTCTTTATAATAAGCTTCGAATTGATCGTTATCCATATGAATGCTCCTCCTGTATCCTTAATGATTGCTCTTGCTTGATTGGATACTTTTATTGTGAGGGATTCACCTTAAAGCAACGTTAATCTAACTATAAAAGAATATAAAAAAAGGGGATCATCCCTTTGTCATTTTTGCAATGACTTTTGGGACATCCCCTTGCATTTAGATAGAATATAATATTAACCAGTATTACGTAATCCCGCTGCAATTCCGTTAATCGTAAGCAATACTTCACGAAGTAACTCTTGATCGTCCCCGTCTTCAGCACGGATCGCACGAAGCTCAGCAAGCAATTGCACTTGCAGATAGCTAAGCGGATCAACATACGGATTACGCAAACGAATAGACTCTTGAATAACAGGAACATTATCCAAAATTTCTGTTTGATTCGTAATTTTCAAAATAAGCTCAGAAGTTAATTTGTACTCCTGTTCCACTTGCGTGAAGATACGATCACGAATCGTGTCATCAGTAATCATACCAGCATATAGCTTAGCGATAGGCATATCTGCCTTCGCAAGTGCCATTTGCAAGTTATCGATTAAACTACGGAAGAACGGGAATTTCTCGTACATTGTTTTCAATGTATCTAGTTTATTCTCGTCATCGCCCATATACTCGGCGAGGGCAGTACCTGCTGCATACCATGCAGGTAGCAGATAACGACTTTGCGTCCAAGAGAATACCCAAGGAATCGCACGTAAATCTTCAAAACGATCACTATTTTTACGCTTAGATGGACGAGAGCCAATGTTCAGCTCTCCAACTTCATTAAGCGGTGTTGATTCTTTGAAGAAGGTTAGGAAGTCAGGGTCTCTAAAGATCAGATCCTGATACTTATTCAATGCCGTTTCAGAGATCGAAGCAGCAATTTCTTCCCACTCTTTCTCTATCGCCTGAGCTTGCTCTGGGTATTTCGCCAAACGTGCAGCTGTAATAAGTGCCCAAGTCGCTTGCTCCAAGCTACGGTAAGCAATACCTTGCAAGGAATAACGTGAAGAAAGGACCTCACCTTGCTCCGTAATTTTAATACCAGCACCGACAGTATGTGGTGGCTGCGCAAGTATACTACGATTAAGCGGCATTCCACCACGTCCTAGCGCACCTCCACGACCATGGAAGAACTTCAACTTAACATCATACTCATTACCAGCAGCTGTAATATTGTTAAGCGCTACACGAAGCTCCCAGTTGGCTGTAACTGCTCCACCGTCTTTGTTACTATCAGAGTAACCAAGCATAATTTCATGCATGTTACCACAAGCTTCAACAGCTTTACGGTACAATGGAATGTCAAATAATTGCTTCATAATGCCAGGTGCTGCATGAAGGTCATCAATCGTCTCAAACAATGGAACAGCTTGCATCGTACAAACCGTTGTCCCATCATCTTCCACGCGGAACAAACCAACTTCTTTGGCAAACACCATAACCTCTAACATATCACTAGCAGCCTCAGCCATACTAATTAAGTAACTAGTAATACAGTTTTTACCGAATTCTTTCTGCGCTTTAGCAACGACTTCATATACATTTAAGCATTCACGAGTCGAAGCTGAATATTCCTGATGCTGTGATGTTAATGGACGTTGATCCTCTAACAATTTCACTAGCAATGCTATTTTCTCGTCTTCCGACAATGCACTATAGTTAGCTTCAATGCCTAGCTTAGCCAACACTTCAGTCATTGCATTTTCATGCTCTTGACTATGCTGACGAATATCAAGCGTCATTAGATGGAAGCCGAACAATTCGACTTGACGGCATAACTTAGCAAGATAAGTATCAGCGAAGTAATCCGCATAATGACTACGCAGGCTGCGATCAATAATTTTCAGATCTGCCATTAGCTCATCTGGTGTTACATAATAGCTATTAGGCTCAGCCGCATCAGGATCGACAGTATTCGCTAATTTTTCTAACATATAGCCAATCTTCACACGGTATGGTTCCGTTGGGTTTCTCCATAGATCAACATGAGCAAGCTCAATTTGTGCTTGGTCCTTGGCAATCGACGCAAGTAGCTCATCTGTTACTTGAACAAGATTAGTGCTGAAGCTCAGCATTTCCATCATGCCGCGAACTTGCTCCTCATACTTACGAACGGCAAGTGAACGATGAAGATTCAACGCCTGCAATGTAACATCAGAAGTTACAGATGGGTTACCATCGCGGTCCCCACCAATCCATGAACCAAAACGTAAGTAGCTTGGTACATGCCATTGTTTTTCTGGGTAATATTTAATAAGACATCTTTCTAGCTCTTCATATACGCTAGGCAACACGTCAAATAATGTTTCGTCAAAGTAAAACAGTCCATTTTTAACTTCATCAAGTACAGTTGGCTTGCGATCACGCAGCTCATCAGTTTGCCATAGAATAAGAACCTCATTCAATAGCTTTTCTGTAAGCTTTTCACGTTCACGATAAGTTAACGTTGGATTGTCTAGTTCCATGACATCATCAGCAATACGCTTATGAATATCAAGTACAGCACGGCGAGTTGCTTCTGTTGGGTGTGCAGTCATGACAAGCTCTAAGGAAATACCCGCTAACATCTCTTCAACATCAGCTGTAGACGTATTACGATCCTTAAGCACTTTAATTGCACTTTCAATAGATCCATTTTGAACTTCTTCACCAGCTAGAAACTCATAGTCACGCTTTCTTCTAATACGGTGGTTTTGCTCAGCAATATTGACTAGTTGGAAATAAATAGCGAAAGCACGAATTACCTGATGACGCTTCTCTGAACTTAAGGACGAAATCGTCTCCTTAACTTGTCCAAACAACTCAGGGTCAAAATGAGCACGAAGTGATTTACTTTGTTCTCGAATTTGCTCCACAAGCTCTAAAAGCTCACGTCCGCCTTGATGAACAAGTACTTCACCGAGTATATTGCCTAAATAACGGACATCGCGTCTAAGCAAGTTATTAGATTGCGTCCGATTAGTCGCTGTTGATGTTACAGTTTGATCCGACATACTCTTCCTCCTACAGATCTGTGTAGCAAACTCACAAACCATGCTTAATAAATTATCTATAAATCATATTCGTAAGATTACTCTCAGTTAATTACAAAAACATTATTTTTATTATACATCAAAATGCAACTACATTGAAGCCTTTACAGCATAATTAATCTAAAAAAAAGCTTATATTAACGTATATTTAATGTGGTAAGCGCTTTATTCACGAACAGTAGTATATGTCAATAAGTACAAAGGAATTTATCATTCTCTTATTGTGTTCAATTCATAAATTACTCTTCTGTTTTCGGCAATAATTATAGTATTGCAAAACAAATTCTCTTATGTTAGTTGATGTTACTGTTTTAACTAGCATAATCGCTTTGCAACTTACCTATACGCAAATACCTTATTAAGATTTGTACAGCAACTTTACAATCTAAATTAGTAGCTAATAATTACAAATGATCGTACATATTTCACCTATAAATTACCACTTACATTTTTTTCAATTTTATTTCATAGAAAAATGTAGAAAAACACAAAAAAAGACTTTGATTTCTCAAAGTCTGTTCGTTATGGTATGGAGCGGGTGATGGGAATCGAACCCACGCTATTAGCTTGGAAGGCTAGAGTTCTACCATTGAACTACACCCGCTTATTAAACTGGTCGGGATGACACGATTCGAACATGCGACCCCCTGGACCCAAACCAGGTGCTCTACCAAGCTGAGCTACATCCCGTAATGAAGGTAATTAAAATGGCGCGCCCTAAGAGATTCGAACTCCTGGCCTTTTGATTCGTAGTCAAACGCTCTATCCAGCTGAGCTAAGGGCGCAATTGTTGGAGCGGAAGACGGGAATCGAACCCGCGACCCTCGCCTTGGCAAGGCGATGCTCTACCGCTGAGCCACTTCCGCACGACTTAATTACTTGCTGTCTTTCGCGATGCATTATCGCGGCGACAAGTAATAATATATCACCTTTGGATTTGAAATGCAAGTGTTTTTTGCAAAAACACTGAAAAAAACTTCAAAACAGCGGTCTGTCCTTTTATAAACAGTTTTTCTAGCAGAATTTTTGAAAATTTGCATAGATTAAACAATTCAAGACTTCCAAAATTTTGATGTCTCTAGGCACTGTATGCTAGATAGGGGAACATGCTTTAATTATTGCACAACAAAAAGAGGAATTATCTCAAATAGAGATAATTCCTCTTCCTTCATGAGTCTATTATATTCACGTTAAGCTTTCATCATATCGTGATCAACATAACGCTCGCCGTTTAATTCACTAATAACGTTAATAGCGACTTTCGCACCGTCACCAGCAGTAATGATCGCATGTACGCTTACTCCAGTACATGTACCAGCCGCCCATATCCCTTCAACATTCGTCTTACCTTGTGCATCAACATCAAAAATTGTTTTAATACGAGGCTCTGTACCTGGTTTCGTAGCGAGACTTAATTGCTCGGCTAGGTCTGTATGAATTCCTGAAGCAATAATAAGATGCTTAGCTTCGATACTTTCACCACTAGCAGTAGTTAATACGACACCTTCGTCAGCTTTCACTATCGATACAATGGCATCCTCTTTATATTGTGCACCAAATTTCTGAAATTGCTTAATACCAGTTTCAACTAGCTCAGGCCCTGAAATTTCTGATATCCCGTAAAAATTCTCGAACCAAGCACGCTTTGTCATACCTTTATCACTATCAAAAACAATCGTTTTCTTACCTGCTTTTGCCGTAAATAATGCTGCGCTAGCCCCAGCTGGACCTGCTCCGATAATTGCAACTTCATACATATTTATGCACTCTCCTTCAATAGTAGGTACAGGCAATGCCTCTCTCTATTGTAGCGAAGTTTTATATGGATTACAAAAATAATCCAATTCACACGAAAAAACCTCCACTGTTTTGCAAAGTGGAGGTTTCTGAATTTGTTATGCAGCCTTAAGCCTTATGCTCTCCGCTTGTTTTGCTGTCCTTTTTAACCCATACGGACTTGGGTTTCCGTGCCGGGTTCGTCCCGAACTTGGGCTTTCCAGCCGAGGCCGTCTCTGACTTAGGTTTCCGTGCAGAGTTCGTCTCTGTCTTTGGCTTTCCAGTGGTGGTCGTCTTTGGATTTGGGTTTCGTGCCGGTGCCCGATTCATCTTGGGCTTGGCAGGCTTAACAGCTTCGGTAGTTAGCTGCTGTGGTCTACCCTTCATTGGATAAGCATGATCTTCCACTTCGGGGATCGCCTTACCAATTAGCTTCTCAATATCCTTTAGATATGGAAGTTCATCTACTTCACAAAAAGAAATTGCGATTCCGCTCTGTCCCGCTCTACCAGTACGACCAATGCGATGAACATAGGTTTCTGGAATATTAGGCAAGTTGAAGTTGATTACATGGGAAAGCTCGTCCACATCAATTCCTCTCGCTGCAATATCCGTCGCTACCAACACTCGCGTTGCCCCGCTCTTAAAGTTGCTTAATGCATTCTGTCGGTCATTTTGAGACTTGTTTCCATGAATGGCCTGTGCAGAAATGTTCACCTTAATTAATGCTTTCGCAACCCGATCGGCTCCGCGCTTCGTACGGGTAAACACCAATGCTGAAACAATAGATTCATCTTGTAACAAGTCGTTCAATTGATCTTGTTTTTTTCCACTTTCCATTAAATAAATAGACTGCTTGATTCTATCCGCAGTAGAAGATACCGGAGTAATTTCGACCTTCACCGGATTCACGAGTATTGACTTAACCATTTTTGAAATTTCTGGAGGCATCGTTGCCGAGAAAAATAGCGTCTGTTTTTTGCTCGGCATTTTCGCAATAATGCTTTTCACATCTCGAATGAATCCCATATCCAACATTCTATCGGCTTCATCAAGCACTAATATTTCGACATATTGTAAATCAATACGCTTTTGAGTGATGAGATCAATCAGTCTTCCCGGAGTCGCAATAATGACATCCGCCCCTTGATTGAGCGCCCGTTCCTGTGCTTTTTGTGAAACGCCACCAACAATAGCCGTACAAAGTACATCCGTGTAAAGACTATACGCCTTAATGTTATCAGAAATCTGAATAGCAAGTTCTCTTGTCGGTGTCAAAATCAACGAGCGAATACGGCGACCAGTATTGCTGTTGCTTTTCCGATTGCTTATCAATTGGATAATTGGCACTGCAAATGCAGCCGTCTTCCCTGTCCCAGTCTGAGCGCAGCCAAGTAAGTCTCTGCCTGCCAATACGGCTGGAATTGCCTGCTCCTGTATAGGTGTCGGGGTAGTGTAGTTCTCTTTGCTTAACCCTTTTAAAATCTCGGGTATAATATTCAAGTCATTAAATGTCATGTTATCTCCTTAGTTTACGATCCATATATAAATTACGTAACATATAAGAATAACACAAAAGCAGGTAATAAAAGAAGTGTAAATATAGGAAATCGATAGATTATGCGAAAAAAATTTAATCATATAAAAGAGTAAGAAGACAATTGAGGCCGTTCGACATTATAACTACAAAGCTATACCCAAAATATAATTTTACAATTATAGGTAACTATTGTTATATTAGTAACGGAAACTAATTATTGAATTCTAGTTTCCGTCCATTATGTATCCTATTCACATATAAGGAGCGCTTCATTATGAATCATCCAACTACAGAGAGCGAGTACCTTCGAGTAAAAATTATCGATAAATACTTTCAATTAGGTATGGAACAAGGCTTCAGTAAAGTATTACTTGATCAAGTAGCTACTGAATTATCTATTAGCAAAAAGACATTATACAAAATTTTTAGAGGTAAAGAGCATATTATTGAGGCTACTATCGACAACGTATTTCAACAGATCGACTTAGAAGTACTCCCTATTATGCAAGATACATCACTTAACATCATAGATAAGATCACAATGCTTCCTCCGATCGTAGCAAAACATCTGACTTTCTTCACTCGTGATCAGATTGTAGACATTCAGCATGTCTATCCACAGTTATGGGCAAAAATCGCTATCGAGAGAGACATTAGAATTAAACGTTATGAAGGCTTATTTCGTGTAGCAAAGGAACGTGGCTACATTATTAACATCGACCCTAGTATGATTATTCAACTCTTCTTGGCTGCCATGGATGTATTCACGAAAGAAGCCTTTCTAACTGAACATAATGTCTCGTACTCACAATCTTTGCAAATCGTAACCAACATTTTATTAGAAGGTATATTGAACAAATCAAATCAATGATTATAGTAGGATCTGCTTCCGAAGTAACTTTTCATTAGTAATGAAGTGTATCAAGAAGTAAATAAAAAGTTGTGGGAGGTTTGTTAATGAAAGATAAAATTATTCTAGTCATAGGAGCATCTAGCGGAATTGGTCGATCGATTTCGTTAAAACTTGCCAATCAAGGGGCAACCGTTATTGTTTCTGCTAGAAATTGTGAGGCACTGCATGATCTTAAACATACAATTGAAAAAAGCGGTGGTTCATGCCATGCACACTATTGCGACATTCGTTCAGAGGAATCCGTTCAACAACTTATTGATGAGACGATCCAACAATTTGGTCGACTCGATATTGCAATTCTAGGTTCGGCTATCCAGTACATCGATAATATTAACCATCTGCAAATGGATGAAGTTGAAGCTATGTTTCAAACGAACGTTGTTGGTATTATTCGTTGCACTAGATATATTATTCCGCATATGCTCTCCAGACAAACAGGGCAAATCGTATTAATCTCCTCTATTATGGGTGATGCCGCTTTTCCACAAATGGTATCATATGGAGCTACCAAAGCAGCTATTTCTTCTTTTGCACGAGGACTTCGTAGAGAAGTTTCAGATAAAGGCATTCATGTAACCCTCTTCTCCCCCGGACATATGGACACTAACCTAAGTGCTCATCTACATCATCGTATTCCACACTGGTATGGTCAATCTGGTTCCTTGGATGTTAATTATGTCGCTCTCAAAATGATTAAAGCAATCCAACTCAAAAAAGATGAAGTCGTTGTAGGGCGGCAAACCATAATATTAAGTCGTATGATCAAATACTTCCCTTACATCGCCAATAACATTATTCGTAAAATTACTTCTTAAATAATAGGAGGTTACACTATGGAGTCGAATCATCTTGAAACGATTGCAACAGATGTTATTATTGTTGGAGGCGCAATTGCAGGGGCAGCACTAGCTTGTGCATTCTCCAAATATAATTTCAACGTTATCGTTATCGATAGGCGCAAAGAGCCTGGCAGTATGAATCGCGGAGATGGCTTACAGCCTCGAACTTTAGAAATTTTGGAGCAATGGGGTGTTCTGCAACATCTACAGCTTATCCCTCATATTAAATCTTATGGAATCGAACTCCAGCACTCCTTCTTCAAACAACTAATGAACATTGATCTTCAACCATTAAAGACAAGTAAATTTAATTATATAATGAACATTCCACACCGTGACATTGAAAAGGGACTTATCGATTGGATCAACAATTATGATCATATACAGATGGTTCGTGGAAGCTCTATGGAACATCTAACCTACGATGAGCATGGTCATGTTAATGGGGCTGTCATCAAAACAAAAAATAAGCAAGTTCAATACCGTGCTAGAATAGTCATCGCTGCTGATGGTGGCATGTCCTCGATTCGTAAGCAATTAGATATACCAGCAGAACGTATTGTGTACAACCACGAACTTGTTGTGCTTCATATGCCAAGACCTGCTTGGTATAAAGGTGAGTTGCGAACTCAAGTTCATTTGCATCGTGAGGGTGCAGTCGTCCTTATTCCGCTACCCCATCAGCAAATGCGTATAACCGTTGTAGTACCTTCTGGTCAATCAGCAATATGGAGAAAATATAACGAAGAGGAACTAATACATCAGCTTGTAAAACGTGTACCTAAGCTTCGGAATGTTGCCATTCATCGTGAAGATGAGCATACGTACAAAATGGTGCGCATGCATGTAGAGAGCTATTATAGTAAAGGTGTGGCACTAATTGGTGATGCAGCACATCAAACCCATGCATCATCAGGGCAAGGTATGAATATGGCTATTCAAGACGCTGATATATTAAGTAAATTACTCGCACATCATTTGTCTCAGCAGCTTGATATGAAAGATGCATTGTCACTATATGAACAAATCCGCATGCCTATTAACGAAGATATTATTAAAAGATCCAATTTCATGTCATCTGTCGTATACACTCCCAATAAACTCACTCATTCCGCTAAAATATTTGGTATATATGCAACCAGACTAATCCCCGGTCTACGCCATAAAATCGGCGGTAACATCGCGCTTGGAATTGCTGGTTCCAGTCAGCAAGAGATTATTGAACAACAGTTATCAATATTAGCCCATAATGTATGATCCGCTGGTTACAATAGAAATAAAGTATAAACTAAGCGAGCACAAAAAAACCACCAGGTTATCCCTGGTGGTTAAAGTTCGTGGTTGGTGCGCGTGAAGGGACTTGAACCCCCACGTCGTGAAACGCTAGATCCTAAGTCTAGTGCGTCTGCCAATTCCGCCACACGCGCAC
>NZ_JBXCIX010000016.1:0-7096 GCF_056786375.1 Paenibacillus sp. Y930
TCTGGCAATTAGAATTAGACTCCCCACCCGGTAAAGAATAATCAAGATCATTAAATCCCTCTCTAATAACTGACATTAACTCAGCATTTCCAATAATTTCTCCAGCAAAATGCCTTTCCCTGAGATCTTCAAATGTTTTGATATCTAGTCCTAAGTATTGTGCCAATCCCTCAATACTCAGGATTGCTCGGTTATATGGACTAGATATAATAACATCTATTTCTTCTTCTTTAAGAATTTCAGTAACTTTTTCAACATCACCCAAGCCCTTAATGGTGAGTCCTCTAGTTATTTCTGTTCCTTCGGTGTATAGTGATTCAGCGTGTCTAACCATATAGATGATGGTCTTCATATTATCCTCCTTGAAATGCTAACTTTTTACTGTGATTTCACATAACGTTCAGGTATTCACGAACTTGCGCAGCAAGTTGTCACTGAATCTGCTTCTTCTGCCAAATGCATCAAAGTGACCAAGGCGTAGCCGCTGCGTGAATACTGTGTTATGTGATGCTCCCTGCCTCTTCGAGTTTCTTAAAATCTATTTTTCTATGTTCTTACTTCTTCTATTATTGAATGTCCTATAGATTGATCTTTACATGTCCATTGCCATCTTTCATATATTCTTATTCGACCATCATCTAATATCTCTGGGGTTGAAATACATACTCCAGTCATTAATTCACCATTTTCATTCACATGATGATATCTCATATCAAGTTTTCCACTATCATCAACCGTTCCAACTAAGTGTCCAAGTAATATTCCTCCACCTGAATAATCAGCCCAAACCATTCGATCTTGTTGTCTATAATTAAATACTGTTTCACTAGTAATTTCACCATTGTCTGTGTTCTCAATGGATACAAAAGTCTTTCTATTATAATTAACTGTTTGAATAGTCAACACCTCTATATTATTATGGTTTCAATTTATGGTTTTTTTGTTGTAAGGGAGTTTCACATAACGTTCGTGTATTCACGAACTTCCGCAGCAAGTTGTCAGACAGAAACTTCATCCTGAATTTCCTCTGCTGACCAAGGGCGTATGCCCGCCGCGTGAATACGGTGATATGTGATGCATCTGACTTCTTGAAATACTTCACAAACCTAAATGTTGCCATGCTATCATTTTTATATGTCTTAATGACTTCATCTATATTGCTTTTTTTCCTTAAGGTTTCTGTTCATTCTTTTTTGAATCATGGTTTTCATCTGGGTTTTCTGACATTATAGTTGGACCTCCAACTGGTGCGGTTCATGGTGCGAGGATGAAACTAATTATTCTTGTGATTAGATTTGATGTTCGTTTCTACTTACTACAACGAGATACGATCTAGTATTGTTGCTTTTTCTGTTTGCTTTGAATAGCACTTGTATTTATATGGTTTTACCAATCCAGATGTTTCACATATCGTTCTTGTATTCACGAACTTGCGCAGCAAGTTGTCACTGAATATCTGCTACTTCTGCCAAAAGCATCAAGTGACCAAGGCGTAGCCGCCGCGTGAATACTGTGTTAGACGACGTACTTATCTTCCAAATAATCTTTGAATTATTGATTTACCCTTAATTACTGGTTCATCGAGAAATTTTGCACTTAACCAAAAAGAACCTGAAACAATTCCACCAGGAATAATTTTTTTACTTAAAAGTTCTTTATCTAAGACCACATCTATCTCACCACCTAATGTCTTGACTAGTGCCCAACAAAATGTTGCACCTGTATGTTCATTCGCAATAATAGAAGTGTCTACTACCCTGCCTGTAAATATTGCTCTAGCACAGGGTGTCTCCTCTTCTCCAAATAAACCTGAAGGTATGAATGACTCAGCAGCAAATTTCATATCACTGTCCTGAGATTTATTAAATTCATCTTCATCATCATATATACTCAGTTCATGTGCAAAGGCGGTCAACTGAATATTAAGTATTTGTGGAACTAGGAGTTCACCATAGTTGGCTCGGTTAGGCAAATCAAAGACAAATGGATAACTTCCTGACTCTCCTAATTCATCTATGGGATCAGCCCAAGCATGAAATGACCCGTCAAGTATAGAGTTTGAATCGTTTATTATTTCATTTGTTATCCCAACCTTCATTCTTGATGAACCGGAATAATGCGGATTCAAACCTATAATTTCATTACTCTTATTTAATTGAAGCCATAATTCAATTCCCTTTCCGTTCTGAGAAAATGAGTAATTTCCTTTCTTTGTTTTGATTGTTTCACCAGTAGTAAGAGCATACTCTGCTAATCTCTCAAAGTCTTCTCTAGAATCAACTTCGAATCCAATTGAAGTCATATGATTTGGCACTTAAAAAACCTCCATGAATTTAGTATGTCGTCTAACGTTCAGGTATTCACGAACTTGCGCAGCAAGTTGTCACATGAATCTACTACTTCTGCCAAAAGCATCAAAGTGACCAAGGCGTAGCCGCCGCGTGAATACTGTGTTATATGATGTGGGGGCTTCCTGATATACAATTAGAAAGCCTTTACTTTGTCTTCTCCAAAATAAAATCCCTTTAGCTGTTCATCAAATATTATTTTAATTCTTCTTGATTGATTACCTTTTTATGCTCCATTCTTCTAATTTGAGTTGATTATTAAAAACTATAAAGTCAGCGTCATCGAAATTTGTAACTTCAAATCCGGCAAACTTAACTTCATTGATTTTATCAACACTAAATATTTTTTCAGAAGGAACCACAATAAATTCTTTCTCATAGCTTACATTGAACAATTGATATTTTCGAATTAATCTCATGCCGAGTTCTAACTCGTCTAATTTAATCAACTCATCAACCCCTATACTACTTTGGACATCTCAGTAGTAGAAATTAGTTTTTCATTCATCTTCTTATTTAAATTTGAATTATTTTACTCGTCTTAGTGTGATCTTTCCAAATATGATATTACCCCAATTAAGACAATGAGAATAACAAAAGAAATCGCACTTATTATCAGGTTTTAATCGTATTTACCCCCCATGTCATATAACGTTCTTGTATTCACGAACATCCGTAGGAAGTTGTCACTGAATCTACTACTTCTGCCAAAAGCATCAAAGTGACCAAGGCGTAGCCGCCGCTTGAATACTGTGTTATATGAAGTCAGCCTCTTCCCCCGATTGTTCTAACAAACTCTTTATAGATATTTTTTAAATCCCTTACTCACTGACCCACTGTAACCTTCCTTTTCAAAGAATTGGTGAGCTCTTATACGTTGTGAGTTACTTAATAACATTATTCTGTGACAATCAATAGATTTGCAATAACCATCGACATACTCTAAAAGTTTTGGCCCAATATGCTTACTCCTGTGATTCTCATGGACTATTATATTTTCAAGCACTGCATATGGTCTAAGACCGTGCAGTGCCTGAAAACATATATTTAAGGTCACCGTTCCTAAGATTTCCCCTTCTTCATCGTAGACTAACAAAAAATTTGTAGGATCTAATCTGATTTTTTCTATTTGTTCTTCTAAAACATTCATTTTTTTGCTATTTGGAACTAACATTCTATAGAGATTGAATAATTGTTCTTTATCTTTCCCTACTGCTTCTCGGATCAACATAAATCTTGCTCCTTTCATTGTTTAGGCTGATTTCATATAACGTTCAGGTATTCACGAACTTGCGTAGCAAGTTGTCACATGAATCTACTGCTCTGTCAAAATCATCAAAGTGACCAAGGTGTAGCCGCTGCGTGAATACGGTGTTATACGAAGACTTGCTCTTCATTGATATGCCTACTACTTATTTGCATTCATCTCGAAAGTGCTTTCAAAATATGGTCCTGATCCTTGCATTATATAGTCCTTTATTATTTTTCTTACCGGATAGGGTTGAAGATTATGTCTTTCCATTTCATTAATATGAATCCAATAGAATTCCAAATGACTTTCTTTGGATACTGGGTTCCTTGTATGAGACAAATCTTCTATTTCAGTTTTAAATAAATGATTTATTTCCTGGTGATAGCTCTCTTCGTGATCAAATTCAGCTTCAACTGCTCCTATATATTCTTTTATTTCACTTATCAATCCTAGTTCTTCTTCAATTTCTCTTGATAAAGTTGTACGTATTCCTTCTCCAAATTCTACATGTCCGCCTGGTAAAAAAGTATTGTCCATCCCAATACAATGGGCTACTAATAAATATTGCTGACTTTCCGAAAGAATAATTCCCCTGGCTAATACATGATACTTTTGTTTTTTTTCATTTCTCATTTCGATTTACCTCCTATATGCTTGGATTTTTTATTGTGTATTAGCCCTAGCAAGTTTTCGTATAACGTTCAGGTATTCACGAACTTGCGCAGCAAGTTGTCACTTGAAACTACTCCCCTGTCAAAAGCATCACAGTGACCAAGGCGCAGCCGCCGCGTGAATACTGTGTTAGCTGATGTCATTGACTTCATTGTATTACTACCAAATTGAATTTATTTAATTAACGTTTTTAATTCTTTCAATAAACTTTTTTTGATTTTCAACTCATCTATTTGTTCATCCACTATTTTTTTGTATTTCTTCTTTAAGTTTTTTGGTATTTTATCTTGTACATCATTAATTAATCGCAGACATTCAAGTTTCACCTCTAGATTACTCTCTAAACACAATTCAATTATGGTATCTATGTATTCAAGATAGTTTAATGATCTTATCGAGTAAATTAATGTGCCCCTATAGCCTTCTGTTTTAGGTGATTGGAGTAATTCAATTATTACAGGGACTACTGCCTGGAAGTTCAAATCAGACAAAGTCAATGAAATTTGATTTCTTAATAAGTGATTTTCAGTTGTTCGTAATTGATTGAGTAAGTACTCGTTGTAACTACTGTTGTTTTCAGTTACCACTTCGTCTAGGATCTGTATTACTTCATCTATATTGTTTTGCAATATTTTTTCTTCAAGTTTTTTAAGAAGCAAGTAATCTCTCCATTCTGTAATTTGATTTCAATGATTTCAGCTAACGTTCAGGTATTCACGAAATTGCGCAGCAAGTTGTCACTGAATCTACTACCCTGTCAAAAGCATCAAAGTGACCAAGGCGGAGCCGCCGCTTGAATACTGTGTTATAAGATGTCCCCGCCTTCACTGTAAAACTAAAATATTAATATTATTCAAAATCAGATTTATATGGATTTGCATAGAGATCAAAATGAATTTCTGCTCCTAACTGATTTGCCATTTTTATAAATTCATGGCTTATCCCAACTGCAGGAGTTACACCATTATTCATTTTTATCACAATCATAAATAAACAATTTAAGTTATATTCCTTACAAAAGTTAGTGATTATCTCTTCTTTATTTTTTAATTTTATTAGAATTTTATTTATCTGTTCTTCCAATTCATATGTTTCTTCATAATCTGTTCCTAATTCCCAAGACGTTTCTTTCCTGATTTTTTTTCCTACATAACGGTAATGAGGACTTGGTTCTACTATGATTTCATCACCCTTTTCATGTGATTCCGTAGGTTCTAATTCCAAAACATCGGAAAGGTCCTGTATCGGAAAACTCTCACCATAAATACTTAAATAAACTTTAGCATTTGTATTTTCCAACAATTCACCTCGTGTTATTATTAGCGGGGATTTCTTATAACGTTCAGGTATTCACGAACTTCCGAAGGAAGTTGTCACTGAATCTACTACTTCTGCCAAAAGCATCAAAGTGACCAAGGCGTAGCCGCTGCGTGAATACTGTGTTATAGGATGTCAGCCCTTCTTCGAAATACTTGAACAATTCAAATATCATTTTGTGTAATAGTGATCTTATTAGAATCATCCACGTCACTATTCGTCGCTACGCTTAGCAGTTCGATAATCTCATCGTATGACTCGACGGATGATGTATTTAACGGGTCTAAAATATTCAGATACCCATTTTCAACTTTAACTTTCCAATACTCAGCAAGTTCTAAAGCAGTCCAAGTTTTACCAGCTGTTAGCAAAGGATTCGCACCAGATAGTAAAAGGAATTTGACTACTTCCACGTGTCCTTCAGAAGCAGCATGTTGGAGTAATGTATATCCGGGATTTAGACCTTCTGAGTAATAATTTACATCCATTCCGTTTTCTAAGAATAACTTCACTATTTCTACAGAATTATCAACAAAGCTATATATAGCAGGACCCACTGGACCAACCATAACAGTTGGATCAGCACCTGATTTTAACAATCCGGTGACTTCCACTATATTTTTGTTTAAAACAGCATCTAAAAGTTGGTTCTGTTTTGCAGAAGTAATCCATATTACATTTAATGATCCACCATATAGTTCTACGCTCCCTCCACTTGCGGTTCCGACAAATCTTAGAGGAATAAACGTTGTTCCATTTTTAATTGTTGGCGCTATTGGCATAACTTCGATATTATCATTAACTTTAGCGTTAACGGAGCCAATGGTAAGTTTAATTGTCTTGTCAGCATTTTTCCCTATCACCTGATTGTTTTTAGAATCCCACTCTACATTAAAGCCAAGTTGGTTGAAAAATGGGCGGAAAGGTATCATGGTTACTCCATTTTGTATGTAAGCCTGTGTAGTGAGCTTAAACTCTTTGTTATCAATAACAATATTATAAGTAACACTTTTGGCGTTCGGTTCGGTTGCGTTGATGAGCGAATTAAGTTGAAAGAAAAATATAACCAATAAAACAAGAACTCGTTTAATCATCTGATTATTTCACTCCTAGTATAAAATGATCGGAAAGGTTATTTTCATGATCTTGCCTATTAGTTTTAAGTAAACAATATTAATTTATTTTTCATTTTTTTTCGCTGATTTCCTATAACGTTCTCGTATTCACGAACTTGCGCAGCAAGTTGTCACTGAATCCGCTACTCCTGCCAATAGCATCAATGTGACCAAGGCGTAGCCGCAGCTTGAATACTGTGTTATACGCTGTTGTAATCCGAACTTCTCGAATGAAGACAGGACGTCGACCTTCAATTATTCAGTTTCTTGATTTTAACAGCTGTTTTAAATTGTTCTTAAAACTGTTTTTTTATTGTTCTTAAACATGCTTTTCAAGTGGTTCAAGTGGTTCAAGTGGTTCAAGTGGTTCAAGTGGTTCAAGTGGTTCAAGT
>NZ_JBXCIX010000016.1:7134-15349 GCF_056786375.1 Paenibacillus sp. Y930
GTTCAAGTGGTTCAAGTGGTTCAAGTGGTTCAAGTGGTTCAAGTGGTTCAAGTGGTTCAAGTGGTTCAAGTGGTTCAAGTGGTTCAAGTGGTTCAAGTGGTTCAAGATCATTGTCTTTATTCAGGTTTGTGTTGTAAAGTGCTTTTCAAATGCTTTTGATTATATGTGTGTGGTTGCAAAGTGCCTCTTTGCATTCAGAGTGTTACTAAGGTGAGGAAAATCTCTAAAGTATTTAGTAAGATTGTAAATGCTTTCGCTTCAAACAACAAGGACGTTGTGGACGCAAACACTAACAATGCTGTTCGGATTACAATGGCGTATAACGTTCTTGTATTCACGAACTTCCGAAGGAAGTTGTCACATGAATCTACTACTCTGCCCAAAGCATCACCAGTGACCAAGGCGTAGCCACTGCGCGAATACTGTGTTATGTGTAGTTACCTCTTCTTTGAAAAACTTTCAAAATAGTTAATTATTTTGTTCCCTATATAATCTTCAAATTCTTTATTTTCTTTCTTGTAATAACAATTCCAGTAACTGATAACTCTTTGTTTCATTCTTTGATAAAAAATGGGGTTTTCTAAGAAAAACTTTTTGAATTCATTCATATCTAATTTTTCTTTATTATCGTAAATTACTTGAATGATTTCTATTACATATTCTCCAACTAATTGGCTCACATATGGAACTATCCAAGGTTCATTACTATTAATAATCTTCTTTAAGTTTTCTTCCCTCACGATTCCATTACAATGTCTTGTCAGGATACAACTGAGTATTAGTAATTGTTTTGTAGTTAATTGTTCAATTTCTTCACTCAATGGTAAATCTATATAGATTCTAAATGGAATCTCAAACAATTCTTCATCTATAATTGCTTCAAAAGCATAGCTGTCTATTGAGGAAGAAGTTAATCTAAGCTTTGAATTAATCTCTAAGATTTCATCAGATAAATAATGAGGTAGTTGATTAGTTTTTATTTGATAGTCCATTACTTCACCTACTTTCAATTTTTATTTGATGTTTAGGTAATTACATATAACGATATATTTGCGAAGTTCGCAAATAATTCCATCCTTAGAGTATTCGCGAAATGTTTATACTAACCTGCCCGTTACTTCAATAACCAAAATGAAGCTGATGCAAAGCAAGCTCTTCAACTATCGTTCCTCGTTAGCGTAATCTGAAAATCATACATCCAATCCTAATTGTTCAATTAGAAAATCACCTTGTCCGATTTTCAACGTTTGCTTTTCTAGACTATATCTCCACCCATTTGCAATAGCATATTCAATTAAACGTTCGCAATTCTTTGGTCTATGCGGGTTGAAGTGCCAACTGCCTTTCCATGTAAACAATACTTCAAAATATGAGATTTTGGATGAATACACCTTAAAATTGACAAATTCATTACTAGGTATTTCATTAATTACGATGTGAAATCGGTAACCATTAATCATAATCTGTTTTTCTCTTTTATTAAACGTTTTCAAAAAAATCACCTTTCACCTTATAGAAGGTATCTATTTATCAATAGTTCGGCAGATTTACTGGACTCTCCTGCCCGTTCGTATTATGAGATCAACCAGTTCTTTCTGGTTGATCCTTTTTTCATTTGCATAGAGGATTAAGATAGCCTGGTCGAACGTACCTGCCCGTGGGACTTGATCCCGAGAGCTATAATGTTCACCCCTACTTGTCATGACCATGATTGAGGCTGGTTGGGACATAAGATCCCGTATAACAAGCGATGCTATGGAGCGACAAGAAGAACCTTAGGGGATGCCGGTGAATCTAAACTTACAGGGAGAGATGATATGAATCCAGTTATCGGTCTAGATATTTCTAAAGAAGAAAGCCATGGACAAGCCTTTTTAGAGCGTGGAAAGCCATTCAGAGGGACATTCCACTTCGAGCATACTCGTGATGGTTTAGCTAATCTCCTTCAAGCTTTAAAGGATATTGAATCTGCAGCCAAACAACGCCCTTTGCTTATTCTAGAAGCAACCGGACATTACCAAAGTCCCGTTGTTCAGTTCCTAGAGGAACATCACTATATTTACATTGTCATTAATCCGCTCATCTCAAATCGGCTTAGAAAGTCTCAACTTCGTAAAGTAAAGACGGATGCAGCTGACGCTTACCTATTGGGAGAGTTGTACTACAAAGAAGAGTTTGAACCTTTTAAGAAAAGAGGAGTGCAACTTCTCAATCTGCGCTATCTTACAAGACAATACGAATCTCTTTCAAAGATGTGTGTACAGACTAAGCTACAATTCCAGGCTGTTTTAGATCAGGTTTTCCCAACTTATAAAGGCGTATTTGGAGCTATGTATTCCGGTATTTCACTACGGTTTTTAAGTGAGTTCCCAACCTCATATTCCGTGTTGCAGACGGATGAAATCACACTAAAATCTAAGATGAAAGAACTGCTTTCTTCGAAACGGGGGCGCTCAGAGGACTGGATTAACCAACGGATACAACGACTGCTGGATGCGGCGAAACAAAACCCATTTCAGCAAACCATGTATGCAAGCCACTTAATCAATTTGAAAGTCCTTATTTCACTCATTCTTCAGTACCAAGAGCATCTTACTGGATTGGAACAGAACATAGCTGCTCTGGCTGAAGAAATTGAAGAGTATGAATTAATTCAGTCGATTCCCGGTATTGGGCATAAAATTGCAGCAACAATTTTATCTGAAATTGGAGAAATCGACCGATTTGATCATCCTAAAAAGCTAGTCGCCTTTGCAGGCATTGACCCGAGTGTCTTTGCATCGGGTAAGTTTACAGCAACTCGAAACCGAATCACGAAACGTGGTTCCAGGCAGTTGCGTTACGCGCTGGTCATGGCTGTTCAGTGTGGACTTATTCGTTCTCGTAACACTCGAATCAAAGAATTTTACGAACGTAAAAGAGCCGAGGGTAAGCCGCATAAAGTAGCATTAGTCGCATGTGCAAATAAGCTAGTTCATTGGCTCTATGCCATCTTAAAAAGTAAAAAGGCATTCCGTCTGACTTAACAATTATAATTGGTTTAACCTTCCAAAAATTTCTGCGAATTGGAGGGTTATTTTCTTTATGTTTTTTAACTATAACATAAGATCTAGGGTAATTTTACTGGTAATCTTGACATGCTATTAGCTGGTATAGTTTAATTATCTGGTAAATCGGTAAAGTCGTCTATAAAATAGCCATTAGAATCCCAACCATCATCAGATTTCTGTAGCAATTCACCAATAAAGTTTTTAGATTCACCGAATCGTCTCAATAGAGCTGCTCTATAGTAAGTGTTGACTTGGAATAAAGATTGATTAAAACGTAGCTATAAATGATGATTCTTATAGAAAATCATAGCCCCTATTTTGAACAAATATTGATCAAAATAGGGGCTATTTTTCATTTCTGTATTGGGCTTTTTGTAATAAATATTGATCATTTCGGAAATCGAATATTCAATTAAAGCACCCGTTAGTTGAAGAAGAATCTGTGCCAGAACTATTAAAGTTATGACACCTATAATTGATAAAAAAGTCTCCCTTTCTAATTGAAAGAGAGACTTTTCGTAAATCTAACATATTTCTATTGTGTTAGATTCGGAAGTTTTCAAATCCATCACTCAACGAGAAAAAACTATTGTAAAGAACGTTCATTCGGTTTAAGAAAAGGTGTCAAGATAAGCATAAGAACTGATATACCTACAAGAAACCATATCGAAGTACCAAAGTCTCCATAGAGATCTCGCATAAATCCAACCAAAAAGGGTCCTGTTGCTGCAATCAGATACCCTACAGTTAAAACAAATCCGTTCCAGACGTTCGATTCTTCTACCGTATTTGTATTATCTAGTGGCAAGGTCATACCTAGAGTAAAAGCACCACCAAGGCCAAAAGCAAAAATAGATATAAATATAAATGGAGTTGCATTTGGCCAGATAGCAATGAGTATCAAACCTACTACAGCGAGTACGGAAGATACAGCTAACCAGCCACGGCGGTCAAGTGATTTACTAAGCGAGCCAAATATAGGATTTGCTAGCATAAATACGACGGTGAAAGTTAAGAGTATAAATCCTGCAACTGAACCCGAATATCCTTGTTCTTGATACATCGGTGAGACCCAAGCTATGACGGCATAGAAAAGGAGATTCGTACATCCGAAATATAGAGCAATCATCCATGCTGTTCGGTTTTTATATGGAATTGGCACGCGCCTTTCGGAAACTTCTTGTGAACTAAGATTATCTTTACGCCCTTGAAGGGTTATCACAATCCAGGCAATGATAGCTAAAACACCGGGCAACGCCCAAATACTGGCTGCTAAGCGCCATCCGCTTTCTGCATTTGAAGCGATGATTCCTGTTGTACCTGCTGCGAGTGCAGTACCTAGTGAAAGTGAGAAAGTATAAATTCCCATTAGTAATGCTGCTTTGTTAGGGAACTTTAATTTTATGAAACCACCCATTAATGTACCGACGATTGCGATACCAGCACCAACACCTATTGTTGTTGAAAGTAGTGTAAATGTATTGGGAGAGAATGCGCGAATTAGAGTAGATAAAGTAAGCAGTAATAAAGCATAAAGTATAACTGTATTACGACCATAGCGACGGGCAATCCATGGGGTAGGCAAAGCTAAAAGCCCCATTAATAAATCAGGTATCGTAATCAATAACGAAAGCGTTGAATATGAAAAATTAAAATCTTCTTGAATAAGAGTCGAAATAGGGCCAATAGAAATAATTCCTGGACGTAAACTAATCGACACAAGAATAATAGCCGCGATTGCAAGCCATGCACTGCCCTCCCTTTTTTGATTTTTAGCTAGAACTTGTTCGTTATTCTTTTTTCTCATCTAATCTAATCAGCCTTCCTATTTTTCATTTTTCTAATTGACTGGTTTACCCAGCAACCATTGATTAAATCTATTGTAGAACAAGGTATTGATGTGATTGGTATGGTGAAGGCTAAACGATATTTGGTTGGTCAAAAGCGAGTTGGATTAAAAGAACTTTACCGTCTAGCAACACCAGCATCAGGAAACAAAGGCATTTTTACGCTCTATTCATACAACGATGGCGAACGGCGTACAAGTAAAGGTTGTATTTGTTCGAAATCGTAACAAAAGAAGTGTTAGCAATTTTAAGCACAGATTGTGTTTGATTGAAAAGTATTTAACTCCATCACTCTATACGAAAAAGCGGCTATGTAAAGGCAGCCGATTGTTTAACTCAAGCGCCCGTTAGTTTAAGTGAAAACCTTCACACCCAGTCTTTCAATTCCCCTATTTTTTTATTTTTTCCATCGCTTCTGCCAATTGATGAGAATTCAGATTTTCCTCCTTCTGTAGTTGATCAATGATGTTGTGGTAATCCTCTTCATTTCGATTCTGGCTTAATTTATAAGCGGCTTGAACTTCTTGCACTTTAATCTTAAATCCCACAATACCTTTAAGTTCCCTTTCCAATAGCTCAGGCGAAAGCTTGTCCCAATAAATTGGATTTTTCCGATGTTTTTCATATTTTTCTAGTAACATAATCAGGTCTTGTTTTAACTCTTCTTGCTCTAAAATAATCGGTTTGCCATATACATGAACGGCTTGATAATTCCATGTTGGAACATTTTCATCACCATACCATGAAGAAGAAATATACGCATCCGGTCCCTGGTACATAACAAGTGCGTTCTCACACGTTTCAAATGTTCTCCATTGAGGATTCCCATAGGCCATATGTCCTGTGATATAATATTCATCGCCTTTTTTTCTAAACTCCAAAGGTATATGAGTCGCAATTTGTTTCCCTTGTTTTGTTGTGACGATGGTTCCAAAAGAGTTTTTTTGAATAAACTCTTTGACTTCATCCATGTCCGTGACTTTATAATATTTAGGAATAAACATGTTTGAAAAACCCATTTATTGGTTTTATAATTCCTCTAAATAAGTATACTAGAAAAATTGACATATAAAAAGATACAATTATAAACAAATAAACATGTCAGGATGGTTGTAAATGAAGAATACTATTTTTGTTTTGAAGGATGATTCCCCCAAATACAAGCAAATATACGAGAAGTTTAAGTCTTTTATTAAGCGTGGCGACTTACATCCTAATGATCCATTGCCATCCATTCGCCAACTTGCAGAGTCCCTTCAAGTCAGTCGCAATACCACATTGATGGCATATGAGCAGCTTGTAGCGGAAGGTTATATCCGCGGAGAAGCGAGAAAAGGGTATTTTGTAAATGAATTAGAGCCGGTTTTATTTCAAGATACTTTCATCCCACCTCATAAAAATCATAAAGAGACGGTAACGCCAGTCGAAATTGATTTCAGTGCAGGGGCCGTGGATCAAACCAATTTTCCCCTGAAAATTTGGAGAAGAATATCAAATCAAATTTTAACATTACGGGAGAGCTTTCGATACGGGAAACCCTTTGGTGAAGTATGCTTGCGTAAACAAATTGCTGTCTATTTACTCCAATCTCGCGGGGTAAAGACAGATTCAAATGCAATTATCATTGGGAGCAGCACACAGCAAATTTTAGACCTTTATCTAAGACATTTTCAGTATTTTGAGAGTACTACTTCCCTTCTTAGCCAGCTTACAATAGCTAAATTTATGGAAGAGGGAGAATGGAACCGTCATATTAAACGGATGCGTCTCGTTTATAAGCGAAAAATGCATTGTTTAGTTTCAGAATTAAAAAAACAATTCAAACAACATATTTCCATTATTGGGGAGCAGTCTGGTTTGTACATTTTAGTTAAGGTACATCTAAATCGTTCAGAAGAATGGTTAATCGAGCGTGCTTCCATTTATGGGGTTAAAGTGTATCCTACCTCCATCTATTTCATAGAAAATCATTCTGCGGAAGCAATTATTAAGCTTGGATTTAGTAATCTTACCTTTGATGAAATTCAAGAAGGTGTGAAGCTTTTAAAAGAGGCTTGGGGAGGCTAATATTACAATGCCTTTTACTGAAGAAGTATTGGACAGCACATTAACAAACTCTAGTACATCACCTAATTATCATAAAAATAAAAAGCATTCAAAATATAGAATGCTTTTTATTTTTCTTGTTCAACTAACCTGCCAGTTAGCGTAATAAAAAGAGCAGGATACCGAAGCACCTGCTCATCAATGTGTATTATTGAACTATCGTTCTCCGTTAGTTCGACGGAATAGAGGAGCATCCTTGTTGCAAGCCCCTTCACTATAGAATCCCGTTAGCGTGGTAACTTGAATAGTTATAAACGTCTATTTCTCTTTTCATCAAGATAAATATCCAGGGCTTTTATACCTCGTATCTCCAGCTTAATGAGCAAGTAAAGACTATATACAACCAGTAACATCAATAGTCCGTAAAAAATGAACATAAAAATAGGGTACAATGATAAAAACGAGAATCTCATTTCACAACTCCCTTTTATGGCATTTTTAGTTACATCATACCATTTTTAATATATTTACTCGTACACTTTTATTACTATCCTGTCCGTAGTTGAGAAAAGGCTGTCTTGATGGCATTGAACTATCGTTCAATAAGTATCATTCATGCGTATCGAGTGACTCCTGTATGAATTGATAGATGCGGTTTGTTTAGTGGTCTATGTTTTATTTCTTTAATGCGTTGTATTCAGCCCGAGTCTTTGTGGATATAGATTCAGGACTACGCTCTAAGTAAAGCTCAGCATCCTTAAGAGCGGAAACGGGAAGTTCTCCTTTATTTACTGCAATAACAATATTAGACATTTGTTCAAACTCAGTCCTTGAAATTTTCACATAACCAGGGAGTGTAGGTTCAGCATATTGAGGGGTAATAGGAGTAACAGGACTGGAGTATTGAGTATAAACAACAGCAGATACACTTATAACAAGAACTGTAGCAATCGCGCTGGAAAACATTATTTTCTTTGCTTTGTTCATTAGGATCTCCTTTCTTTCTTAATAAGATCTAGAAACAACACTATGAGAAGTTGGAATAAACTAGATCGTTTAATGTTTATTCTAGTATCTTCCAATATTTAGACGTATCTTATTCCGATTTGTTGCACTAAACTGCCCTTTAGCTTAATAAAATGAGCAGGTCATCACAACGCCTACTCATCCATGGGTATTATTCAACTATCGTTCCCCGTTAGTGAAGCAAGTAAAAATATTGATGTTATACAGTTTCACGGATTCCGATAGTATGTTCAAATATCTCAGATA
>NZ_JBXCIX010000017.1:0-11664 GCF_056786375.1 Paenibacillus sp. Y930
GGGTCCTGGGAGAGTAGGACGTCGCCAAGCACGGATGAGTCTACTGCATACGCAGTAGGCTTTTTTGTTGTTTTCTAACGGGTGATTACCGAGTAATGCTGACGTAGCTGCCATTCATCGCTCGTTCCAGTGCTCATGTACCAATAGGGTACACATGTCTATTGTATACTTTTGATCAAACAAAAAGAGCGCTCCACTTTATATATGGAGCGTTCTCATTAGCGCTAACTAATTTATAATAGTTAACTTGGAATCATAGGGTGATTTATTAAGCCAATAAACGATATTCGGATGGAGTCATACCTGTTAACTTTTTGAACACTTGCGTGAAATATTTAGAATCCTGGTAGCCAACAAGAGGTGCTAGTTGATATACTTTAACTTCAGTATTTGACAATATATATTTAGCCTTTTCGATGCGACAGTGGGTAACGTATTCCAGAAATGTTGAGCCTGATACTTGTTTGAATATAGTGCAAAAGTGACTAGCGCTAAGTCCAACAAACTCAGAGACTTCATCTATACCGATATCATTATGATAGTGATTATCGATATAAGATTTGGCTTTTCCAATAAGTGCTGATCCATCGTCGCTCGATTGCTGCTGAAGATTAGTTGTAATCCAGCTACTAAATGCTTCCTTTAATATATCGATCGCTTGTTCAAGTGTAGTGGATTCCATGAGATTTTGAATTAAATAATCTACAGAGCTATCAATAATTAAATTCATATGTTCAAATTCACGACGTGAAATGACTGTAATTTCAACAATATAACGAATGAGGGAATCTTTTGTTAAGCCACCCGTTTCTAATTCTACCTTCAAAATATCTAGTAGCTGTAAAATTCGAAATAGCTCTAAAGTACGAATGCTTTGAATCAATTCCTTTTCAATCCATTTAGGATATTTCCACATTGAAGAAGAGTTGTGACTTTGTATTAGATGATTCGAATCAATAAATACATGATCCAGACCAGAATAAAAACGTTGATGCAAGGCATCATATGCGCTTTGATATGCACTGTGCAGTTGTTCAATTCCTTGTACTTGTTTACTGATTCCAACAGAACAAGATAGCTTAGAGTATTGCTTAATTAGCTGGACAATTTCTTCACCCATTTTACGCTTTTGTATATCCGTTACATTTTCAAATATGATGATCCATTCGCCACTATGAAAAGGAAATGCAGCTAATCCATCATTATTTTTTGACCATTCTTCTAATATGTTACGAACGGCAAAAAACCAAAGTCGTTTTTCTTCTTCAGACCATTGCTTATTCATCGTTGAGAAATGATCTAATTGAACGACATTAATATAATAAGGTTTTCTCAAAGTATTATCCTCCAACCATTTCATATGCTGTAATGGTCTTTGATTTCCTTCGATTAGTTCAGCAAACATTCTCTCTCTGGCAAGTAAAGAGAGTGCCTGCACGGAATCAAGCAATTGCTCACTTTGTTGCTTGGCTATGCGATTTCCTTCTAATTTAACAATTGATTTTTCAAGCATGTTAGTAAGTTCATCATGATCAATTGGCTTTAGCAAATAGCCAGTCACTCCATGACTAAGTGATTCTCTTGCATATTCAAACTCACTATATCCACTAATGACTATAAAAATTAATTGAGGATTAATGTGCATGACTTTAGACATTAGCGTGATGCCATTAATAGATGGCATACGTATATCGCTAATAATAATATCGGGTTGATGCTCATGAAAAAGCTGCAGTGCTTCTTCACCATTTTTGGCCTTCATAACTTTAGTAATATTAAGTTCATCCCAAGGAATAGCAAATTCAAGACTTCTTAATATAATTGGTTCATCGTCGACAAGAAGTACTGTATATTTAGTGCGCTCCAGTAGAATCCCCTCCATAGCTATTAATCAGCTGAAAATAAGATTGTGAGGCTGCTTCTAATTGTTGCAAGGCCTCTTCACTCGTTATTTCTAATTTGAATAAACTATCGGTAATTGTCCAAAATTCCTTTCTAACCTCAGGAGGTAGAACATTATCATAAGCGAGAAAAACATGTTTGCTCCGTTCTAATAGTTCAAGAACTTGAGCAAATACTGGTCCTGTTTGACCAACATCAAATGGAACATCCATAGATGGTAGCCGGGCTGCTTCATATACAATTTTCAACTGAACTTCTTCCGTATAAAAGGCTTTAAGCAGCTCTAATGCAGCAGTTCTTTGTAATCCTGTTAGATTGGCAGATAATCCAATTCCAATAGTATACCCGCCTGCTATTGATTGCTCCTCATCTTTCTCCAATGTAGGAAATGCAATGACTCCAATATTATCTTGAATATCTATTGAGCCTTCAGGAGATTGAAATAAAGTAATATCCCAATTGCCGTTAAGATACATAGCAGCTTTGCCTTCATTGAACAAATGAATAGCATCCGCTGAAAAAATATTAGAATAATTGTCGTTGAATGTATTTGTTGATATCCAATGCTGAAGTTGATCAAATGCTTTAACATAATTGTCATTATTAAAGGAGGCTTGACCATTAGCAATCTGCTCAATTAATTGTGGTCCTGCATAACGATCCATTAAATAATGGGCATACACACCACCTGGCCAAAGCTCCTTATTGCCAAATGTAAAGGGAATATAGTTATTCCTTTTTAAAATATCAATGGCAGTATTTAATTCATCAATTGTAGTTGGAAGAGTTATTTCTAGTTTTTTGAATATTTCTTTATTATAAAATAATGGCTGCGCATGTCCTTCAAACGGAAGACCAAATACTTGATCATTATAGGTCCAATGGGATAAATCAATGAAATCTAATTCATTTTCAGAAATAAAGTCACTTAAATTCAATAAACGATTTGCTCTTACATAGGGATCTAGCTCTGCACCACCAAATAAGACAAACATATCAGGAGGTGTTCCTGTAATCATCTCACTTCGTAATTTTTGTTCTCGATGATTCGTTTGATCAAGTCCTTCAAAGTTAACTTTTATATTTGGGTGTGTTTCTTCAAATTTATCCACTACATCTTGAAAAATATTGAGCATCGGACGATCATGCTCTAGTGTCCATACATGTCGAAATGTAATGGTGGTTTTTTCTGTCTCCGTTATGTTTGTATTTTCATTAATTTTTGGAATGCTGTAAGCAATTGTTGTAGCTAATAAAATAACATATAAAATAATCCAATGCATGTTTTTGAGCTTACGCATATGTATCCCTCTCAATTGGAAAAATTATTGTAATCCGATTTCACTAAGGAATGATTTTTGGAACACGAATTCGAACTATTGAGCCAAAACCAGGAGAGGAACAAATCATCATTCCGAATGGACTACCAAATCGAATACGAACTCGTTCATGAACATTGCGCAAGCCAACACTGCTATCTTTATATTTATTCATTGAAGCGGCTTCTTTAGTCCAAAGGTTTTTAAGGACATCCTCATTGAAACCTGGACCATTATCGATAATATCAATCCAAATTTCGTTTTCCCCTTCTGAAGCTCTCACATGAATATAACCCGCGTTTTCCATTGGTTCAATGGCATAATATAATGCATTTTCAACAATAGGCTGTACAATAAGTTTTTGTGTCATATAAAATTTAAGATGTTCTGGCAGATCAAATGTATATTCGAATTTATCCTCAAAGCGGAACTTTTGAATATTCATATAGTGGCGAACATGCTCAAATTCAGTAGAAAGCGGAATAAGCTCTTTATTTTCACTAATACTAATTCGTAGTAGTCGACCAAGTGAAATAACCATCCGACTAATATTTTTATTTCCCTGCAATACAGCCATTGAATTAATTGATTCTAGAGAATTGTATATGAAATGCGGATTAATTTGCGAGACCAGAGCTTGTAACTCAGCTTCCTTCTTCATAGATTGTTCGACTTCTACTTGATGGAGTAATTCTTCGATTTGAGTAGACATTCTATTAAAGCCAAGCACAAGCATATCTGTTTCATCATAATGCTTGGTTGGTTCAGTTGCTATGCGAACAAAATTACGTTGTTCTACTCGCCTCATGCCACTTACTGTGCTATTAATACTTTTAACTAATCGGAGAACGAAAAATTTATCAAACAAAAGGGCAGAGATTAAAGAAAAGGCAGCAAGTAGAAAAGCAGTATTGCGAATGGTAGATGATTCTGCCTGTAATATATTTGTAGGAGTTATCGCAACCAAATACCAGTCGGATTGTTGAGACTGCATATATGTAATAGAAGACTTTACACCATTATAGCGACTAACAAAATTATTTTTAGCGCTTTCATTATTATCATCAAGGAAAGGAAAGGAGACAGTATCTCCAATATGCTCTCCGGATTTGTCATATACAATAGATCCTGATTTGTTAAGTAGTAATATATTTCCTTGGTCCATAGTAGCCGTTTCCCAAAAAACTTGATCAAATAAATTTGATTTAAGCTTAATTACAATAGAGCCAATGTCTCCAAGTGAATAATAATCCTTAATAATCCGTGCATGAATGAGAAAAGGTTGGTTTTCAGCTTCCGAACCATTCTCACCTGGACCTGACCATACAGGTCTTCCATCTGCTTCAACCATGGCAGAATACCAAGGCTGAGCTTTCAAATCTAATAGTGAGTCTGTCGAGTTATAACTGTAAACCAACCGATCTTTGGAGTATAAGGAAAATGATTGTACCATCGGGTGATTGATTAATGATTTGTTTATTTCCTGGCGTATATCATAATTTAATAGATCATTAAAATTTTTTATTGTTTGCTGAAGAGTAGACTGAGTGATTGCAGAATTTGATAGTGATGTAATTTCGCTCAATGCATAATGTAATCTACGATCAGTTTCCATTAAGGAGACCCAATAAAAGTTACTAGATTTTGTAGAAATTGCTTTAGAAAAATTAAGATAAGATATAGTACCCATTGCAATAACGGGTAAAAACACAAGAAGGATATTAGCTAGTAATATTTTGCGTCGAAGTTTCAAGACGGTTCACATCCCTTAATTATACCTTCTTCTATTTCTACTTAATAAGTGTTAATTTGTCAACTTTTATTGAATAATATCTTTTTTTAGCTCTTTACAGCACCTGAGGTTAATCCAGCAATAAACCAACGACTGAATAATAGAAAGACGATAAGTAATGGTAATGTTGCCATGAAAGTGGCGGACATAATCATTCCGTAGTCAAGACCATCACGCGTCGTAAATAGTTGTTGTAGCGCAATTTGAATGGTGTAATGACTTCGATCTTTAAGAACTACTAATGGCCAGAAGAAATCATTCCAAGTGTTCAAAAATGTGAAAATACCTAATGTAGCAATGGCAGGTGTTATGATTGGCAGTACAATGGTAAAGAAAATCCGGAAATGTCCTGCGCCATCAATTTTACCTGCTTCTAATAATTCTGAATGAACAGAACTCGAAATATATTGTCTCATCCAGAAAATACCAAATGCATTAACCATTGCAGGAACAATAAGTGCTTTATAAGTATCGATCCATTGCAGTTTTGCCATAATCACATATGTCGGCAGAACACTAAGCTGTTGTGGTATGAATAATGTACCTATAACAAAGAAAAACATAAAGTTTTTGAATTTGAAATTATACTTTGCAAATGCATACCCTGCAAGGGAACAAAAAAGTACAACAGATCCAGTAACGACAGATGAAACAAATAAGGAATTACCAAAGGCAGTCCAAAATTCTGTTTTTTCTAAAGCTTTATTAAAGTTATTAATAAATTGGTCACTTATTGTAATAACTGGAGGAATATGCGATGCCGCACCACGTGGATTAGAAGCGATAACGAACATCCAATAAAAAGGGAAAATTGATATTATGGCACCAATAGCTAAGAAAATATAGTAAAAAGTTGTTGTAAGAGTATTTGGTTTATCACCGAGACTTGCTTTCATCGCATTTATCCCTCCGTATCTCCGCCTAGTTTATTAGAAACCCACATATTAACCATAGAAAATAAGAACGTGAATATCAGTAGAATAACTGCAGTTGCAGCAGCAGTACCAAAGAAGTTGTTACCAAATGCTTCCGTGTACAAATACACAACCATTGTAATTCCTTCTAATCGAGTGGAGCTAGTACCAGATTGCCCTAAAAATACAAAAGGCTCTGTAAATAATTGTAGTGATCCAATCGTAGACATAAGCACTGTAAAAATAATAAATGGTTTTAATAAAGGAAGCGTAATTTTAGTAAGCTGTTGAAAACGTCCCGCGCCGTCAATACGAGCTGCTTCGTATAAATCAGGTGGTATACTTTGTAATCCAGATAAGTAAATAACCATGTTATAACCAGCCCAGCGCCACATTATCATCGTAGCAATCGCTATTTTCACACCCCACCAGCCTGAATTCCAAGCCATAGGATCAATACCAAATAGATCTAATACCCAGTTACCCATACCGTTATTACTAAAAATAGCACTAAAAACTAAGGTTACGGCTACTATGGAAGTAATATTGGGCATGAAATATAGGATACGAAAAGTTTTCTTGAATTTTGTAAAGGCAGAATTAAGAAATACAGCTATTATTAATGCAAAAATTAATTGTGGAACCGTACCCATAAGACTAATAATTAAGGTGTTAGAAAAGGAAGTCCAAAATATAGAATCTTCGATTACAAACTGATAGTTTTGTAATCCTATATATTTCATTGGACCAAGTGCATCCCATTTAAAGAATGATAAGTAAACGGTAAATAGTATTGGATACAATCCGAAAACAGCAAATATTAAAAAGAATGGTGAAATGAACAAATAAGCAAAGACATTATCTCTCTTACGCTCTGATAGACGTTTTCTTTTGGGAACTGCAGTATTTATGGATGTCTGTGCAGTTGAAGACATGTGGCACCTCCAAGTAGGAATTAATAATTCAAGATCGCAGGAATTTCCTGCGATCTTGATCTTATTATTGTAATAATGAACTTCTAATTAGCTACGTTTTTCAAGGTTTTTGATTTTTTCAATTGCTGTATTCCATTCTGCTTCTGGATCTGCATTTTTCTCTTGAACGTTTTGAATAGCTTCTTTAATAAATGAATCTGTTTGATCATGAAGTGGACCATAATATACAGGAGCAACACGAGCAGCAGCAGCAGCAAATTCTGCAGCAGAAGCTTGCCCGCCAAGGAATTCATCAGTGTAATCTTTAAATGCCGGCTCTTCAAACAAAGCAGGAGTGGAAGGCATAAGACCACTAACTGTGAACGATGCAAGCTGTTGTTCTTGACTTGTCATCCATTCAATAAATGCATAGGCTTCTTCTGGATGCTTTCCCTCTTTAGGAAGGGAAATAAATGATCCACCCCAGTTGCCTGCACCTTCTGGAAGTTGAGCAATACGCCATTGACCTGAAGAATCAGGACCATTGCTTTTAATATTACCAAGCATCCAAGCAGGGCCAGAAAGAACAGCAAATCCACCATCATTAGTTGCTTGTGCCCAGTCTGGAGCCCAAAGTGCATAGTTGGCAACCCAACCTTCTTGAATTCCTTTAATCGTATAATCATAAGCTTTCTTTACTTGGGGATTTTGATCTCCAATAAATTTACCAGTTTCTTTGTCAAAGTAAATTTGACCGTCAGATTGATCACGTAGTGCATTGTAGATTAAGTCTCTTGAATCAACAAAAGGTTTACTAGTTTTTTCAGTAAATGCTTTTGCTACAGTAGCGAATTTATCCCAACTATCAATTGCAGCAGTAAATTCAGTTGGATCAGTAGGAAGACCAGCAGCTTCAGCAAGATCTACACGATAATAGGCAACCGTAGGTGCAATATCAGTAGGAAGGCCAATTTGGAATGAACCATCTACAGAAGAAGCTTGAGCCCATTTCCAATCAAGAAAATTAGCTTTTACGTTATTTGCGCCAAGATCATTTAAGTTGTAGAACTTATCTTGAGCGTTAATGAAACGTTCCATAAAACCAATTTCAAGTTGGAAGATATCAGGTGCACCAGAATTTGCGGATAGTGCAGTTGTCAGGTTGTTATGATGAGCCGATTGGTCACCAGTATTTTGAATCTTAATCGTAACGTTTGGATGTTCAGCTGTGTACTGCTTAGCCAAATCCTCATAATTGACATTACCTAATGTCCAGAAGGAAAGCTCCACCTTTTCACTTGTGTCTGTTTTACTGTTGTTATTGTTTGTTTTACCGTTAGTATTACCTGGTGTTTTTTCATTGTTGCTATTGCCGCAAGCTGCTAGAGTAAATACCAAAACAGTAGCAATTAGAAGCATTAGCGATTTTTTTATTTTGACCATGAATAATAAACCCCTCTCTATTAGTAACTCGCTTACAATAATTACTATAAAGTAATTAACATCAATTGAAGAGGAGACAAAACTACGATTTAAGGTTGAAATTTTTTGGATGGAGGTTGAACATGTATATACATCAGCAAAAGTTGTAATAGGAGTCGTCATGAAATTGTAGAACAGTTATACTTACATCATAAGTCAGATACAAAAATTTATAGTAAGGTTCGGGTGAATATGAAAAATGTATTAGTTACAGGATATCGTGCACATGAACTACAAATTTTTGATCAGAAGAACAAGGCTATTCCATTTATTAAGAAAGCCTTTAGATCAAAGATCATTTCAATTATAGAGGAAGGTGCCCAGTGGATTATTACTCCTGGCCAGTATGGATTTGATCTATGGGCAAGCGAAGTTATTATAGAATTGCGAGAGGAGCTATATCCGCATATCAAACTTTCAATGATTACTGCTTTTGCTAATCAAGAAGAAAATTGGAAGGATGAACGTAAAGAATATTATAATTCTATTAAAGAACAGGTTGATTTCTATGCTGAGGTAAGTAAACAGCCCTATGTAGGCCCGTGGCAGTTTCAAGCTAGAGATCAATTATTATTTCATAAAACGGATGGTATGGTGTTATTTTATGATGATGAAGCGGCACCTAGCAATGTGAAATTTGTGAAAGAACGGGCAATTAAGTTATATGATGAAAGTAATTACACACTCATTACAATTACAGCAGATGATATTCAAAATGCAATGGAAGTTGACTACGATGATATGGAATAGTTGATTAGTAGCATAGTAAGGAATAATAAAGAAGCTGCATCCGCGATACAAATATCGGATACAGCTCACTGCTAGTTCATATTAGTTTTATCTGCAGCCGGTAAAGCTACAGTAAACGTAGTCCCAACTTTCCATTTACTTTCAACATCAATGGTACCTGAGTGTAATGAAACGATTTTATGGGCAATAGATAATCCAAGACCACTACCAGAATGTTCATTTTGACTCCGTGACTTACTCACTTTACTAAATCGTTCGAATATGATTGATAATTGTTCTGCTGGTATTCCTTCCCCACTATCAGTAATTTTAACAATAATCTGTGGATCAAGTTCACTGGGAGCCTTCATTATAATCATTAAGCTATCGTGCTCAGAACAGAATTTAATCGCATTTGTAATTAGATTTTGCCAAACTTCGTAAAGCAGCTGCTCATTTCCGTACATCGATACTTCCACTAGGTCAATATCTAGCTGCAGATTTTTATCAGCCCATTGCCACTCTAACATAATAAGAACTTGTCTAATCTGTTCATCTATTCGAAAATGAGTTTTATGTATTTGTTGTTCCTGGTCTAGAGATGCCAGTTTCAATAATTGCTTACTCAAAGAGGATAGACGCTGGCTCTCCATTGCAATAATGTCCATATGAGCAATAAGATCTTCTTTTGTAATCGTATGATCAGCTGACAGTAGCGCTAAGCCATGAATAGAGGTTAACGGTGTTTGAAATTCGTGTGAAACATCAGAAACAAATTGTTGTTTCATCTCATCTGCTCGCTTTAACTCATTAGTCATATAATTAAAGTTACGTGCAAGCTCACCAATTTCATCTACTCGCCCTAAGTGGAGATAATGATTATTATAATCTCCTTTGGCAAGCTGCTTCGTTGCATTGGTAAGCTGTTTAATCGGACGAACAATGAAACGACTCATAATAATAATACAAACTAAGCTGAATATAAAGCTGGATACTAATAGCATGGACATAATAAGTCGAATCTCGCCACTTTGTTGCAATAGATCTGGCCGTACATATAATGCGGCAGTTCCTTCGTTTGTTTCGATTGGAATTCCGATTGTATTAGCCAAGCTGTTGTTGAAAAATCCAAACAGCGTAAAGGATTGATTTTGACTAGACATTCCACTATACAACTTTCCGGATAATACAGATTCTAATTGTAATGACGATAGATCATTACGCTTAAAGGGAGTGCCATAAGCAGAACCGATACCTTTAGGTGAAACCCAATATATTTGATAACCAAGCTGTGCAGTGTTATTCATAAATGAAAGGTCTTGAACAGCAAGCTTATCTTGAAATAGTGTTTGTATGGAATAGGCGACATCAATCGTTCTTAATTCATTATTTTTGAGCAGAGCATTTTTGTAATAGATATCAGTGGCGATTAGTCCTGCTATCGCGCTTAGAAAAGTAATACCAATGAAAATAAGTACTATTCTTACATAAAGTGTTTTCATGCAAGTACCTCAAGCTTATACCCTAACCCTCTAACGGTTGTAATGACAAACTGATTATCGTATGGGGCAAAGCGCTCACGTAGACGTTTAATATGAACATCAATGGTACGTGTATCACCATTATAATCAATCCCCCAGATTAATTGAATCAATTGATCTCTTGTATAAATGCGTCCGGTATTTTCAGCCAGCTGAGTAAGCAATTGAAATTCCTTTAGAGGGAGATCAATAATCGTTGATTCATGTTTAACGACATAACTTTCACGATCAATAATAATATCACCTAATCGAATGTAATTAGAAAAGACCAGTTGATAGCGTCTTAATAATGCTTTGATGCGAAACAATAATTCTTTAGGCTCAAATGGCTTTACTAGATAGTCATCGGTGCCAGAAGAATATCCTTTTTCTTTATCAATTAATTCACCTTTTGCAGTTAGCAGGAGGATAGGGATATCATATTGATGCCGAATTTCCTGACATAACTCAAGACCGTTTTTAATGGGCATCATAATATCAATGACTGCAAGATGAATGTGAGATTGCTTGAGTATATGAGAAGCTTGTTCCCCATCAGTAGCTTCATATACAATATAGCCTTCTTTAGTAAGGATGAACTTTAACAAAGAACGGATTGATGGATCATCATATGCAATTAAAATATTAACTTTCATAATAAGTCTCCTATTAACAATATAAGTTGAAGTTCAAAAAGTTCGATTTTGAATTTCCTCTGTAAGTAAAGTGTATCATAGGTAAGCGAGCAAAACGAAAGCAAGAATGGAGTATATGAAGATCTATAAATAGAGTAAATAGCATTTATAATAGTAAGGATGTATATAAATATTAGAATAATTAATAATGAATAAAGAAAAGAACGATATGATTGAAGGATAATAAATATTAATAATGATTAAACTAATACATGATGTAGTAGTATTATATATAATTACATCATCATATAGTATGTAATAAAATAAATTAAAATAATAGTCGAAAAAGCTTGCAATGGCTTTACGTTCTATGGTATATTATTTCTTGTCGCCGCAGAAGATTGCGAGACACACGAAGAAAACAAGACGAGCTTCAAACTTACACAATGTAACGAGA
>NZ_JBXCIX010000018.1:0-7320 GCF_056786375.1 Paenibacillus sp. Y930
AAATCAGTTAGGAGCAGAAATTCATTTTGATCTCTATGCAAATCCATATAAATCTGATTTTGAATAATATTAATATTTTAGTTTTACAGAGAAGGCGGGGACATCTTATAACACAGTATTCAAGCGGCGGCTGCGCCTTGGTCACTTTGAGGCTTTTGACAGGGGAGTAATTTCAATGACAACTTGCTACGCAAGTTCGTGAATACCTGAACGTTATATGAAATCAGCGCAAATACGAAAAACAAATGTAAGTCCTTATAGATTAAGATAAAGGGCGGTTATCGTTTTAATAAAAGGAGTCGATTTAATGCTATATATATTTAGCGGGTTACCAGGCACCGGTAAAACTACGTTATCATCAGCGTTAGCTAGAGAACTAAAGGCTACGTATCTCCGAGCCGATGTCGTTGAGCAGGCTATGAGGAATTCCGGCCAAAATATCGAAGGACCTGAAGGTTACATCGTATGTTATGCAATTGCTTCGCAGAATCTCCAGTTAGGTTTAGACGTAATTGCAGATACAGTTAATCCCATCCAAATAACGCGCCAGGCTTGGCGTAACGTGGCGGAATCTCTTGAAACTCCATATGTTGAAATTGAAGTGGTCTGTTCTGACAATCGTGAACATAGACGTCGAGTCGAAACGCGTGCTGCAGATATTCCCGGCTTTGTTCTACCAACATGGGAACAGGTCAGGAATCGACAGTACGATTTATGGGACCGAGATCATATTGTCATCGACACAGCTGATCAAACTGTGGAAGAAAGTTTGTTGACATTATGTAAACAGTTGGAACGAGATCGTAGAAGATAGTCAGATTTATTAATAAGAAATGATAGAAGAAACTTGGAAGTATTTCGTAGAAGTCGCTGACATCCTATAACAATGTGTTCACGCTTCGGCGGACAAGCCGCCTCGGTCCCGGAAGATAAGTCGAGGAAGTAGAAGCCGGGACACATCCGCACCACCCAACCGCATCGCGGCCGGACCTAAAGGTCCTTAGGGTGGTGGGACGTCGTGAACACGGAAACGTTATATGAAATATGACGAGAGAATATAAAATCAGGAGAAAAATGCATGAAAATAGGATTAGTCAGACATTTCAGGGTAGTGGATATTACGAAAATCCTTTGGATGACATCATCAGAATTCAATAGTTGGGTCGAATACTATGATCAATGTGATATTGAAAGTGCAGAATTTATAGGGGAAATAGATTGGGAGCATTGTTATTCAAGTGATCAATCTAGGGCATTAAAAACAGCTGAACTAATTTTTAATGATAAGATAACTACAACAAACTTATTACGAGAAATAAACATTAAAGCAGTTGTTAAAACTAAATTCAAATTACATCGTTCATTTTGGTTAATCTTCGGTAGAGTAGGTTGGTTGTTAAACCATTTCACACAGGAAAGTAAAAAAGACAGTTTATTAAGGGCAAAAAAAGTAATTGATGAAATCGAATTAAATAATAATAAGACCACACTAGTTGTTACTCACGGAGCATTTATGACAGTTTTAAGAAACGAACTGAAAAGAAGAGGCTATATAGGTGAAAAATTTTTAAAACCACTAAATGGTAAGGTTTACTTATTTGAAAGAGACTTTTGATAGTAACTCTGGAAGTGGCATACTTCATATAACACAGTATTCACGCTGCGGCTACGCCTTGGTCATATTGATGCTTTTGGCAGAGTTGTAGATTCAGTGACAACTTGCTACGCAAGTTCGTGAATACCTGAACGTTAGCCGAAAGAAGTTCTTAGTTTAGGAGGAGTCTATATGATATTAGAAAAAGTTATAAATAGAATTGTTATACAAAGTGAATATAAGGATTTTGTTGATAAGTATATAGATAATATACTTACCGAATTTAAAGGTAAGATTCATAGCATTTATATGTGTGGCTCGATTCCAAAAGGAACTGCTAAACCTTTTAAGTCAGATGCAGACTTTACTATTGTATGTGTAAATCCCAAAGATATTGATTACGAAAGATTGTCAAATATTAAAGACAGGCTTTTGGAAGAATATCCAGTAGTAACTAAGATTGATACGATAATTTGCTCGATTGACGATGTATTAAGTAAACCGAATGAGTGGGGTTTTTGGGTTAAGATAATTTGTGTTTGCATATATGGTCATGACGTTGGTGAAAAAGTACCACCGATAATTATTTCTCCAGAGTTCATTTTAGACTTAAATACAGAGACCAAGGAGGAAGTAGATCGTATACATAGTTTACTTTCTAATGCTAGTGATAACACAATGAAAACTAGATATATTAAAGGTTATTCAAAGAGATTAATTCGTGCATTATACTCTTTGGTTTTAGAAGATACAGGTGTATGGCAAGATGATATTATTAAGATGAAAAATGCCATATTAAACCATTGCGAGATTGACTCCGCTTTAGTTGATTATCTGTATGCTTGTTACTTGGATAGTAATGTACTTGTTGAAGAGTTTCTGGGAATTGCAGATGAAGTATATAGCTTTTTTGAGAACGCCTTAAATACAATGGCTGCTTCCAGAACATCCTTCGGCTAACACCATATTGACGCTCCGGGTCACTCTGAGAAGCGAGTGACCACATCCAGCCCCTTAATCCGATACAATATTAGTAGACGGAGGGGAACGTTATGAAGCGAGTACAGTATGATCTTGAATTTAAGTTAGAGATCCTTAGAAAAGGAAAAGAGATGGGCAATATCACAGCCGTAGCCAGACAGCATGAATTGGATCCTAAGATGGTGCTGCGATGGGCTAAACAACTGAATCGTAAAGATGTGGATACGTTAGATGGAGCCAATAAAAGACAAGCTGCATTTATCCCCACCTCTGATGATTACAAACAGCTGGAGCATGAGAACGAAAAACTGAAGAAGCTACTTGCGGAACAAGCTCTGGAAAGAGAAATTCTCAAAGACCTACTAAAAAAACGAACCCAAGCTTGCGGATAAAATAGAAATTGCACATAAATATATCGTTTGCGGACACAGCATCTCCTTTGTGCTGCGTGTAGTGGAAGTCGAGCGATCTACGTACTATGCCCATGTGAACAAAGCTGAATGTAAACCTACCCACAGGGCCGGTCGCCCCGCACCTGGTTACTCCTATACGAAAGCTGGAGAACGTGTCAGTGATGAACAGATCTGTGAATGGCTCATGGAGCTCCTTGCTGGTGAATGTGAGGCCTGCGGTTATCGTAAGCTCACCATACACTTGAGAAGGGATCACCATCTGGTGATCAACAAGAAGAAGGTCTACCGATTATGTAAGAAGATGAATGTCCTTCGTCCGCAACGTAAGCTACTCGTAAAGTATCCTAGAGTCCTGGCTAACAATCGGATAATCACAGGATCCAATCAGCTCAGGGAAACCGATATCAAGTATGGCTGGATCGATGGAGAACATCGTTTTTTCTTCATCATGTGTATCATAGATGTGTTTGACCGTGCCATCATTGCTTACCATATCGGATTGACATGTGAAGCCAAACACTTGGTTCAAATCACGCAGGAAGCGCTGAGAAAGCGGATGCTCATTAGCAAGGAAAACAAGCCTGTTATACGTTCTGACAATGGTCCACAGTTCATTAGCCATCTATTTGAAAAAGCTTGTGTCTCTAACGGAATGATCCATGAGCGCATACCACCAAAGACGCCAAATAAGAATGCACACATCGAATCTTTTCATTCTATATTGGAGTTGGAATGTTACCGACGCAATGAATTTGAGACTTATCCGCAGACGTACATGATTGTGACTGCATTTATTCAATATTACAATCAAAGACGAATCCATGGTAGCATCTATGATCTATCTCCCTATGAATATATGGATTCGATAGAGATGCAGCTATTAAAACCAAAGCATATTAAAGTCTAAATCTCTAAACCGAAGGAAAATAGAGCAATTCGTAGCTATTCTAAGTGAGCAATTGGGTAAGAGGTGTTGTGTCCTGTATAAGGGAGTTTAACCGGTTAGCCACGGACCAATGAAGAACTTTTTAAGTTCACATACAGAAGAAACGAAGTCCAGTCATAAAGGGGTAGAATATTATTTCTAAGCTCATTCAAGAGTGCTTCATTATTCATTTAACTTTCCCCTGTGTATCTTATCGTTTCAATAACTTTTAATAGTAGAGGAAGAAATTTTCCCTTCTCTTTTTCGAAATAAGAAACTCGAATTTGATACTGTTTTTCATCTTGTTCAAATATAAAATAATCTCGCATATGTTCGTAACTTGTTTCAGAAGCTACATACTCATAATAAGGAATAAGGTCTTCGTTCTGTAAAGTGAACTCTTCAACATCATTATTGTATAAATCAATGCTCATCGTACCAAACTCACCGATAATTGACCACTCCGTACCATCTTCAAATTGGATTACTTCCATGCTATCAGGGAGATAAAAACCAAATGGCCTGACGCGATCTTTAGAAAACGTTGTATTCAGTTGTTGATTATCCAATTCTATTGTGATAACTTCTGATTCATTGTATACAGGAATGGGACTGAATAAATGAATTTTCTCCTCAGGTTCTTGCTCCTCAACTTCTTCAACAGGCTCTTCAGATACAGTTGGAAGAGGAGACGAGGATTCAGTAGGAGTTGGCGTAGGTGAAGTAGATGGAGCATTGTTGTTCGTACATGCGGTTAGAAGTAATACACATAATAAAAGAGTAATTTTGAACTTCAAATTAACACCTCCAAAATTAATAGAAAAAATTGTTAATTTTAGTGTAGCACAGGAGAACTCATTAAGTATATTGCGTAACGCAACGTCATATGGTATTTGAGTTTGTTCAAACATATCAAATTTCTACGTAAGTCCAATCGCAACTAATACCTATAAAGTAACGCCATACTATATATGGAAAAATATAGTATGGGAGATTTTGTGATGGGAAAAAATATTTTAATTTTAATTTTTGTTTTAATCATTTCAGGATGTGGAACTATGAAAAGTGAGGAAAAACAAGCGCTTGTAAGCGTTTCAGATTCTTCTAAGTTAGAGTTAGTTAGTCTCGATGAAATTAGTGTGTTTGGTGATAAAGTTTCGAATGACTTATATACAGAAGTTATAGTGAAAAATGATAAAAATGAAATGAAATTTTCTTGGTCTAATGTAACAAACAAAACCTATTACCCTCAATTGATAATAGATGATGTAAATAATGATCAGAAGGATGAAATAATAATCATACTTACAAAATCATATGGAACAGGATTACATCAACAAGAAATTCATATCCTTAATAAAGATAATTTGAATGAATTTACAATTGAAGATGCTGAAGAATTTATAAAGAATAATGAAAAATCAGAAATCATTCATGTAGATGGGAAAGTTAAAATAGTACTACACATTGGTAAGGAGAGCTTCGAAAAAAGTTATGATGAATCAATTGTGGAACAATGGAATGAAGAAATTGGATTTGGGGATATAATCGAATACGAGGTAATAAATCATAAACTTATAGCTATATTGGCAGGGAGTATATCTCCTGTTGAATATGCTCTATCAGTAAAGTTAACATACAATGATGAACTGAAAATACAAGAAGTTAAGATAGAAAGTGAATAAAAAATAAGTGGTTAAATATGGTAAATCTGCTTCAAGCTCAATTAAAGGTAAGGTTAATAGAACTTTATGTTAATACGTAGTTACGAAGGGCGGGGCGAAAACTGAACAAAACTAAAAAAAAAACTATGATTGTGATTCTTTTGGTTATATTAATAGGACTAATCGTTACCCCTTATATATATATTCAAATAAATAAAAATTTTTATGATAACAGAGTAACGAATTACCTTATTGAAGAAAAAGGTTACAAAGCGGAGGAAATACAGTCTGTTAAGGGAGTGTGGGGTATTAAACTACCTGCTTTTTATGCTGTAGTTGTTTTTAATGATGAACCCTTTGTTGAATATATCTATTTCGCACACAATACTGTACATCAATTTGAATACAGACTTTCAGATGAGGGAAAACAAAAAAGGATTACCGAAGCTGATTTGAAGCATTACGTGCCCAATTAACAAAACTTCTTATATCATAGTTTCAAAGAAAGATTAAAAACTTACCTCTACTTATTTCCCTGAAGATTGATTCAACTAACGGGACACGGTAATGCAGGCGTTTATATGAGACAGCTCTTGAAGCAACGGGAAGATTAACACAACTTTATATAAGCAAAGACGTCTTGTTATGAAAGGGGTTGAAACGGAGATGACTATGAGAAAGAAACTTAATACCTATTCCATTTTTTTCTCGATATTATGTTGGGTAAGTTTCTATCTATCGGGATTCACTTCTATCTTTCCTATTAACGGCCATATAATAACACTTTGGATGTCTATATTTTCCTTACTTATAAGTGTCTACGGACTTGGTGGTATTAGTAATTGGAAAACAGCTTCAGGCTCGCTTCTCTCGATACTATTAAGTGGATTATTGGTAGTTTTAGAATTACTACTGTGGGTATTTTCAATGTTTGTATCATTAAGCTAAGTGTAGGATAGTTTAATGACATCATCGAATACCTAATGTCACGGCAATATGACTGGGGGATATAATTTCAATGGACAACTTTATAATATATTGGAGAATGTTCAGCAAGTACCTTCCTTTTGTTTTGATTACATTGATCACTATTTCTATTGTGTTTGCTTTTATTTATTACAGAAGAAAAAAGAGTGGAGATCAAATAAATGCTATTAGAACGACAATGAGTGAATTGGCTATTTCATTCGTTATGATAGGCATACTGTTTGTATCACTCCTACCATCGAACAGCTATCTAACTTTTCAATACAGCATTAAAGTACACTTAATTCCTCTACTAACAGGGGATCTGGAGTATCTAATCAATGTAGGCATGTATCTTATTTTTATTTTTTTCGTGACATTACACAGGAAATCAAAAAACTTAAATCCAATTTTATTTGGCATGATATTTTCATTATTTATTGAGAGCATACAATTTTTATTGCCAATGGGTAGAATTGCAAGTGTTACAGACGTTATATTGAATTCAATGGGATCAATAATAGGATTCTGCATCGCAAAAACAATAATGTATGGAATCAAGATAGAGTCAAATCTACGTCCGATAAATGAGTGAAATTACGGGAGTAACTAAAAAAGGTAGCTTAGTTAGC
The DNA here is from genome assembly GCF_056786375.1 of Paenibacillus sp. Y930. Taxonomy (NCBI): domain Bacteria; kingdom Bacillati; phylum Bacillota; class Bacilli; order Caryophanales; family Paenibacillaceae; genus Paenibacillus; species Paenibacillus sp. Y930. The sequence goes on from NZ_JBXCIX010000018.1 coordinate 7,176, forward strand.
AATGTGTTACGCTAACGGGCAGATTAGTTGAGAACCATAATCTGTTTGAAAATTTTACAGAAAAATTTACAGCATTGTTATCGTTATGATGACGTGACACTATAGAAATATAAAGATAAGACAAGAGAGGTTACTCAATACCAAG
>NZ_JBXCIX010000019.1:0-5664 GCF_056786375.1 Paenibacillus sp. Y930
GCTACGCCTTGGTCACTTTGATGCTTTTTGGCAGAAGTAGCAGATTCAGTGACAACTTGCTGCGCAAGTTCGTGAATACCTGAACGTTATGTGAAAGTTCGGAAGTTCATTAAAATCCAGTTTGAAAGGAATGAAATGATGATAAGTATTATCCTATACAACTGGGAAGTTCGAGATGAGTATATTAAGAATTTTGAAGCAGTGTCAAATGAAGAACTTGTTAAAGATCGTAAAGCAGGTCTAGGAACAATTCTAAATACATTTTTACATATCATCGATGTTGAATACAGTTGGATTAGAGCAATATTTAATAAACCCGATATACAACTAGAATTCGGTAGATATAACGATCTTCAATCCATTTCAATATTATCCAGTCAATTGAGAGAGGAGATAAAAGGGTATTTATATCATTGGACAACTGAGGAAGTCGATGAAAAGATATATCCTTCTTGGAATCAAGAGTCGTATAGCAAAGAGGAGATATTTAAGCATATATTAGTTCATGAAGTTCATCATATTGGACAATTATCAATTTGGGCAAGAGAACTTGGCGTTACGCCAGCCAACTCAAATTTTATTGGAAGAAATCTCATTAATAGAGTAAAGAATATGTAAGATAACACTAGAAGACCGAACCTTCACATAACACAGTATTCACGCGGCGGCTACGCCTTGGTCACTGTGATGCTTTTGACAGAGTAGTTAATTCAGTGACAACTTCCTGCGGAAGTTCGTGAATACCTGAACGTTATATGAAAATGACTTAAATACAAAGTTCAAGGAGACAATTATGAAAGCAGATAATTATTTGGGAGATTATAGACTTAGCCATAGAGTAGTATATTCAAAAAATACTTATACAGAGTGCATATATTGTGGGAAAAAGGCTGATACACGAGAACATGTTCCATCAAAAGTATTTCTTCTTGATCCATTACCTGAAAATCTTCCTACATTACCTGCTTGTTTAGAATGTAATAATTCATATTCACACGATGAATTAATCGTTTCAATACTAGTGCAATTATTGAAAAAAAAGCATTATGGAGCGAATTATGAATTTTCTGAAACAGTAAAGAGAAGATTAATCAAAGAACGAAATATAGATTTAGTAAAAAAAACAAATGACATAATAGATAAAAATGAAATTAGTACGTTAGACAAAGAGATAAATAGAGTTTTGATAAAGTTAGCTATTGGACATTCTGTTTGGGAGATTTCTGAAGGTTATTTCACTGGTGAAGGTAGAGAGACTTCTGAATCAGTACATGTAGAATACAGGACTATGGACAATATGTCAGAAGATGAGATTAATGATTTTTTACAATGTTTTATAATAACTAATGAGTTATTACCTGAGTTGGGTAGTAGGGCATATAATGAGAGAATATTGGTGATGGAAATAAACGGAAAACCTTCACATCTCATTCTCGATTGGGTTGAAGTTCAAGATGCTGAGTATATGTATATATGTTATAGATTTGGGAATAAAATTTTAGTGAAAATGCTAATTAATAGATATTTATTCGCTAAAGTAACAATTAATTTAGAAGATTTATAAGAATATTTCATACAATATAAATACATATATATTGATAGTTGTACTGGAAGAGTCATCTTCATATAACACAGTATTCGCGCGGCGGGCATTCGCCATTGGTCACTTTGATGTTTTTGACAGAGTAGTAGAATCAGCGACAACTTCTTGCAGAAGTTCGTGAATACCTGAACGTTATAGGAAATCAGCGCAATGCAAAAAATACAAACCACTTTGCATAAACTCTTAAAAATCTAATTACAAGTAAAAGGAGCTGATATGATGAAGGATAAGATTTTTAAGTTTGGACGTATACCATCAAACACTTTAATAACAGTTCTTTTTTATGCAGGAATTCTACCGATAATGTACCAAGCAATTGTATTCGGGAAAAAAGTATATTGGAATAACTTTATTCAAACACAAGTGAAAGAGGGAAATTGGTATACGGGCAAGGAAATAAACAATTTACCTTTAGGGGTATTGCAAGGAGTAATTTTATTTTTAATATCTATCATTATATGGAAAGTGATTTGTGAACTAATATTAATTGTAGTTCGATATATTGAAATAAGAATAGAGAAATAAGGAGAAAGATCATTTCTCAGCAATTTCGAAGAAGGCGCTGACATCCGATAACACAGTATTCACGCTGCGGCTACGCCTTGGTCACTTTGATGCTTTTTGGCAGAAGTAGCAGATTCATGTGACAACTTGCTGCGCAAGTTCGTGAATATAAGAACGTTATCCGAAATACTCGAAAACCAAACCAATAAAGAAAGGAAACTTAAATGCCTAAATTAATGACATTGATGTTATTACTGATTGTTTCAATTTTCTTAACAAGCTGTAAACAAGATAATAAAGCTATGTTACTCGGTGTTTGGGAATCAGATCAAGTGAGCCAAATAGTAGGAAGTGATGAAGAGTTAGGACATTATAATTATTTAGAAGTAACAGAGACAAATATTAATGCTAAAACTTTTAATTGGGTATCAACAGAAGGTGGAGTACACAAAAAAAAATATAATGAGGAAGAGAAGAATATGAATTATCAATGGAAAACTGAGAAAGAAATCTTAGTGGAAGATTCATTATTCGAAATTGAATTAATGAAAGATAAAATGGTATTAAAAAACAAAAATATTGAAATACACTATTACAAAAAGTGATAAGTAAAAGTAAGTTGATAGTAGTTCCAGTAGTCGAGTAAATCGCATAACAAAGTATTCACGCTTCGGCTACGCCTTGGTCAGCAGCGGAAATTCAAGATGTAATGGCTGTCTGACAACTTGCATTCGCAAGTTCGTGAATACAAGAACGTTATAGGAAATCTACGTAAAGTAACAATAGACCTATTTTAAAAAAGAGGTGTTATGAATGTCTACAGTTAAATCTCCTGGTGGATCCATCTTCCCGTATTACTATAAAGGTGGCGAAGTGCATTGCTTAAAATTCGGAAGTTACTCCATGGACCATCCAAAATTAATTTCTATAATGAAAGAAGAAGTTGAATTCATTAAAAAAAACAAAAAGCAATTACGCATTTGGGTAGATTTTTATGAGACAAGAATTACTAAAGAGATTTTGATCGAATTTTTAAATAGTTTAAATGCAATAGAAGATCATATTAATAAATTATCTGTTGTTGGGCTATCATTTAAATCAAAATGGCAACTCAATAGACTAATAAAGAATGTCCCAAATAATAAGTTAAAGGCAATAAAATATTACATTGACCCAGAAGAAGCAAAAACTTGGTTGATAAGTGAATAAAGATTATATGAGTTGTACATGAGGACGTAGACATCCGATAACACAGTATTCACGCAGCGGCTCCACCTTGGTCACATTGATGCTGTTGGCAGAGTAGTAGATTCAGTGACAACTTGCTGCGCAAGTTCGTGAATACCTGAACGTTAGGCGAAATGCTAGTTTTTATTATTAAAGACAAGAGGAGATCAAATGATTATCAGACTTGCGACTCATTCCGATATCGATTCTCTAATAAAAATGAGATTAGATTTCACACTCGAGTACAACTCGAAGTTAATTATTTCTAATGAAATCTATGAGGATTATTATATAGAAACCAAAGATTTCCTCATAAGGGCAATAGATTCAAGTCAATGGTTTATTTGGGTAGCGGAGAACGAAGGGGAAATTGTATCTCATATATTTTTGGAATTGATTCTTAAAGTTCCTCGACCAGGCAAGAAGACCAATCCATTTGTTTATATGACAAATGTCTATACCTTGCCATCAAATAGAGGGAAAGGGATCGGATCGAAATTACTAAATCAAATTAAAGAATGGTCCATTGCGAATAAATATGAATTTATTATTGTTTGGCCAAGTGACAATAGTATTGATTTTTATAAAAGAAATGAATACGTACATTGCAAAGAACCAATGGAATTAATGCTAGAAGAATAATGATATGTGAGCTGGAATGACCGCACTTCGCCTAACACCATATTCACGCATCGGGCATTCGCCCTCGGTCCGGCAGGAGGTAGGAGTGGACTCGGAGAGGTATTTCAGTTTCGGGGAAGCGGAATCAGCCGGACACATCCCACCACCTAACCGCATCGCGGCCGCCCTTCGGGCTTAAGGTGGTGGGACGTCGTGAATACAAAAACGTTAGGCGAAACCGGGAGTAAGTAACATTAAACCAAAAGACTGAAACAAGAAGGTAATAATGATTATGATCACGTATTTAGAAGACAAACTCCTTAACGCTGCAGATGTAGCCGAAGTATTTAAAAAATCAGGAATAAAAAGACCATATGAAGACATAGAGAGAGTACAAAGAATGATAGATAACTCGGATATTATTATTAGTGCATGGGATGACAAGAAGATGATTGGGCTAGCTAGAGCAATAACAGATTATTCTTATTGCTGCTATCTATCTGACTTAGCAGTGGACAAGGAATATCAAAATCAAGGAATCGGAAAGCAATTAGTGAACAAACTACAAATCATATTAGGAGAAGAACCCTCATTGGTATTACTCTCATCTCCAGGAGCAATTGAATTTTACCCTCGTATTGGATTTGAAAAAACGGATAAAGCATATGTAATTGCAAGAAAGAAATAAATAAAAGAAATAAAATGTGAGTGTTTCAAGTCGGCATCGCCTAACACAATATTTGCGCTGCGGGCCATACGGCCCTTGGTCTGCCAGTGGGATTTCGATGAAGAATATTCAGGCAGACACATCCATTCCCCTAAGATAAGAGCTATCTAAGGGGAATGGACGTCGCAAATACGACAACGTTATAGGAAAGATCCGCGAAATCGCACCTAAATTAATTGAAAGTTGTGATAGTAATTGAATAAAAAAATTGAACATAAATTATATACCATGGTAATGGTAAAGAAAGATGAAAAAGTCTTATTAATAAATCGACCGGATCATTTAGGATTTCCTGGATATATCGCACCAGGGGGGAAAGTCGATTTTCCTGAGAGTATAGTTGAAGGAGCAATTAGAGAGGTAAAGGAAGAAACGGGTTTAGTTATAAAAAAGATAGAATATAAAGGGTTAGATGAGTTTTGTGAACCCAATTCCGGATTAAGATATATGGTATTTAATTATTTGGCAACAGAGTTTGAAGGTGATTTATTAGACCATCCACCTGAAGGACAATTGGAATGGATAAATATTGAAAGTGTTGATGAAATACCAGTACAAGATTGGTTTAAAAGAAGATTTCCATTATTTTTTAGAAATGGAACGTTTGAATTAAGTTTTATATGGGATAGCGAGACAAAAGAAACAATTAAAGAAGTCATCAAAGAATATTGATAGGTAACTCAAAGAAGTCGGCTCCATCCTATAACAAAGTATTCAAGCAGCGGCTACGCCTTGGTCACCCTGATGCTTTTGACAGAGTAGCAGACTCATGTGACAACTTGCTACGCAAGTTCGTGAATACAAGTACGTTATCAGAAATCGGCAAAATACATATTAAAGAAGGTGATTCAAAAGATGTTAAATAAAATAGAAGCACATCGTTATATGTACTGTTTTCTAAAGAGAACCGTGACATTATTTGAGTTGGAGCAATGGATATATGATCACGAGGAACTTGAAAGGAATTTAGGTGAGGCTGATT
>NZ_JBXCIX010000020.1:0-4863 GCF_056786375.1 Paenibacillus sp. Y930
GGAAGACATGATTTATAGCATAATCGAAATTCGCATAATTTGTAAGATGATATTAAGAAATTATGTAGGTTGTCAGCTGTTTTCAAAGGGTCATTTTTTTGTGCATTTTGGTTGGGATTATTATATGTACATAGGTAGTAGTCATAATTCTTTAAATGCAATTAATTATGCTACAAGAAAAGGATTATTTGTTGAAGAATACATCTCACCATATTACTTTGAGGAAACCGATACAACAAGATTGATTCAATGGAATGAAATAGGTGCAGAGGTGTCAATTGTTATTGGAGAAGAGGAAATCGATGATGTATCATTACAGGAATATCGACAAATATTTGGTTTATCAGAAGAACATCCGGTTTTTGGATATTTCGAAATAACGGAAGATCAAAAGGATTTCTTTCAATCAAAAATAAATCACAAGTTGGATTTCGCAAAGTATGAATATGGATTATGGGCCGGATATTAATAATGGAATTCAGTGCGTTAAAAGGAATCGATAGTCGATTCTTAGAAGACATTGACATCCGATAACACAGTATTCACGCGGCGGCTACGCCTTGGTCACTTTGATGCTTTTGGCAGAGTAGTAGATTCATGTGACAACTTGCTGCGCAAGTTCGTGAATACACGAACGTTATCGGAAATTCTTACAAAAATAAAATCTATAAATCAAAGGAGCAATTCTCGAGATGACGCTGAAAAATCGCATAAACTTCCTGGATAATTTGAAAGTGTTTTTAATTATGCTGGTTGTGTCACATCATGCTGGACAACCTTATGGAGGATCAAACGGATGGTGGTATTTTACAACGGATGATTCACCGGGTTTAGGTGCTTTTTTTGCTGTAAATGCTGCATTTTTCATGAGTCTATTTTTCTTAATATCAGCGTATTTTGTTCCAGTGTCCCTTGAAAAGAGAGGCTTAGGGAGCTTTTTAAGAGAGCGATTTATTCAATTGGGTATTCCTCTAGTAATCGGATTCGTTATGCTAATACCATTTTCTTGGCCAGTGATTAATTTCGGACACTTATGGTTTCTTCAACATCTACTGATTTATGTAATTATTTTTACTTTTGTAAAAACGTATTTGTTGAATCCGAGGCATACAAAACAATACGTACATAAACCATTTCCGAGTTTCTTTGTAATTTTACTCTTCACTGCTTTTGTTGCGTTGGCAACATTTGTAATACGCATTTGGTATCCTATTGATCATTGGATTGGATTTCTCGGGTTTATTCAAACTGAATTCGCCCATGTCCCTCAGTATGTAAGTTTCTTTATAATAGGATTATCTGCTGCGAAAAATAATTGGATTGTTCGGATTCCTAAATTCGTAGGAGTAATATGGATTATTATTGGGTTTGTACTTGCAGCTATAGTTTATTCTAGGAAGGTAACTTCTTTTCAGCCTGGAGGATTGAATTTCGGTAGTTTGCAATATTCCTTCATTGAAACATTCCTGTGTATGGGAATGTGCGTAGGATTAATATTCGTTTTCCAACGAATTGCAAATAAATCCATTAATTTATTGCAGTCATTGTCATTGAATGCTTTTACTGTTTACGTAATACATGTTCCGGTTGTTGTAATATTACAATACCTCGTTGAATCTCTTCCTGTATCTGCATATTTCAAATTTATTATTGTAATCGGATTGGGGATAGCAGTAAGTTTTTCGACGAGTCACTTTTTAATTAAAAAAATTCCTTATTTAACTAGAGTATTATACAGATAGTTTGATAGTGATTCAAAGAAGGTAAGAACTTCCGATAACACCATATTCACGCTTCGATCCATTCGGATCTCGGTCCGCAGAAGTTTTTCAGGAAGTATAGGCTGCGGACATATTCATTCCCCTAAGATAAGAGCTATCTAAGGGAATGAATGTCGTGAATATCTGAACGTTATGTGAAATCATTGCAAAAAGGAGAAGTACATGAAAACCTCAAAAAAAATCATATACTCATTTGTAATTTTTGTTTTTTTAATTGGATGTAATTCAAATAATATAAATACTCAAATTGATATTTTAGATGTATCAGAGGGTGTTGATATTTGGAACTCTGTTCAATACGTAACAATTACAGATTTGAATACTATTAAGGCATTTGAACCTGATGCAACCACAGATGTATTTATGATTCGATTTAAGATTAGACTTGAGAATAGAGGTTCAAAAACTGCCGAAGGCTTTCAAGCAGATTTAATTGTTCCATTCCCAATAACATATATTAGTGGTTCCATGAATCAAGGAAATGACAATGGCAGACTCAAACCAAATGATACATATGAAGTAATGGGTTACTACATATTTGAAAGCAAAGAGAATATGGAAACATTCATTGAACAATCATCGCTTTCAATAGATTGGGTAGAAGATGAAGAGAATAAGGAAATGAATATAAAGTTCCCCAGTAAGCCCATCCAAGAAGGCAATGAAATCACATAACAGAGTATTCACGCAGCGGCTACGCCTTGGTCACTTTGATGTTATTGGCAGAAGTCGCAGATTCAGTGACAACTTGCTGCGCAAGTTCGTGAATACCTGAACGTTATAAGAAATCGGCGAACGAGCGTGAAAATCATATATAGTAGGTGTTTCAAAAGATGAAGGATGAAGTAATAATTGAATCTTACAATGATAAGTGGCCCGAGATGTTTAAGGTACTTCGAAGTCAGATCATAAATGAAATAGGAATATCAATAGTAAGGATAGATCATATAGGATCAACATCCATTGTTGGATTAGCAGCTAAACCGATTATAGACCTTCAAATATCTGTGATAAACCTTAATCAGATCAATGAAGTCAAATTTGGCTTAACTGCTCTCGATTTTATTTATAGAAAAGATAACTCAGATTTGACTAAGAGATATTTTAGAGAAGCGCAAGGCATGAGAAGAACACATATTCACGTTAGGGAGAGCGGTAGTTGGTCTGAACAATTCAATTTATTATTCAGGGACTATTTAAGGGAACATGAAAATGAAAGAATAGAATATGCAAGGGTCAAATATGAACTTGCAAGCCGATATAGAAATCAAAGAGAACTATATAGTGAAGGGAAATCCGAAGTCGTATGGAGCATCATGATGAAGGCAAATCGATGGAGCCAAGAAATTGGCTGGAAACCAGGTAAACCAATTTTGTAAGAATTTCAAAGAAGTCGCCGACATCTTATAACACAGTATTCACGCAGCGGCTACGCCATGATCACTTTGATGTTATTGGCAGAAGTAGCAGATTCAGTGACAACTTGCTGCGCAAGTTCGTTAATACAAGAACGTTAGCTGAAATTGATGATATATAAAATTAAAAATCGGAGGAAATCAATATGTCATTTAAAGATGCATTTTTTACTTTTCCTATTCTTGAAACTGAAAGGTTTATTTTGAGAGAATTACATTCTGATGATGCCAAGGAATATTACAATTACTTCTCTGATAATGAAGTAACTAGATATTGGGGATATAAAGGACCCAAAAATATTGAGACAGCTTCGAAGACATTTATGAGGTTTCAAAACGCATTTACTAGAAAAGAAATGATAACTTGGGGAATTGCTAGTAGAGATGATAATAGGATTATAGGAACATGCATATTGAATGACTTTATTAGAGCATCCATGGTGAATGTAGGATACAATCTGTCGAGAGATTATTGGCAGAAAGGAATAATGACTGAAGTGCTTGAAACCATTATTCCATATGCATTTAATGTACTTGATATGAATCGTATACAGGCTAAAGTTATACCTGAAAATATTGCATCTGTAAAACTTTTATCAAAGTTGGGTTTTGTAAAAGAAGGTTTACTTAGGGATTACATATTCGGTGAGATAATTACTGATACCTTGATGTTCTCAATTCTAAAGAATGATTTTAATGAAAGGTCTCTTTGAGGCATTCAAAGATGTCATCAACTTGAGCTAACACGATATTCACGCATCGGGACATTCGTCCCTCGGTCCGGCAGAAGTTAGATGAAGAATCGAAGAGGCAATTGGTAGTAGCAGGGAAGCATATTCAGCTGGACACATCCCTCCACCTAACCGCGTCGCGGCCGCCCTTCGGGCTTAAGGTGGTGGGACGTCGTGAATACAATAACGTTAGGTGAAATTCTTACAAAGTTGTGAGGTGAAACTATGAAATTCTTTATTAGTACATTGATAATAATCACGATCCTATTTGTATCTGGTTGTGGTAAAACCTTTGTATTTCCAAGAGAAGATGATTTTAGTTTAAAGGCAACAGTAAATAATGAATCACTAACTGTTGGAGATGAACTGATAGTTAACGCTACTTTTCAAAACTTGATCAACAATAATTATGAATTGAGTTCATCTGCGACTTTCAGTAAAACTGGCTTAATACATATTAATATATATGAATTAGATGAGAGAGAAATGGTTATGGTCGGTGCAATTAGATTTGTAAACGTAAAAGGTAAACAAGAAATAATTGATCAACAGAATTTTGAAATGATTAAAAAGGGAAATATAAAGTGGTTGTAATATCAAAATTTGATATTACAAATTCAAAAACGAAAGAAAAGAAAGAGTACAGAATTAAAACTTACACAATTTTGATTGACGTAAAATAAGTGATGAAAAATAGCATTGAATTATATTATGAGCAACTCAAGGACGGCAAGAACTTCACCTAACACAGTATTCACGCGGCGGCTGCGCCTTGGTCACTGGTGATGCTTTTGACAGAGTAGCAGATTCAGTGACAACTTCCTACGGAAGTTCGTGAATACAAGTGCGTTATGTGAAATGATCGAAAGAATATAAAATCTATAAATCCAAAGGAGAGGGCCATAATATTCTTAGTATATTGGCGATATTTTCTTT
>NZ_JBXCIX010000021.1:0-3141 GCF_056786375.1 Paenibacillus sp. Y930
GCTACGCCTTGGTCACTTTGATGATTTAGCAGAAGTAGTAGAATCAGTGACAACTTGCATACGCAAGTTCGTGAATACCTGAACGTTATAAGAAATTGGCGGAATGAAAAGGGCGATTTAACAAGATTAATCTATCAAAGCAGAATGCTCAGATTATTGACTTGTTGAAGAGTGAATTACCGAAATAGATTAAGGAAGTTTATGCGGTAATTGAAAAGAGACTTGTCGAAGTAGAGTCATGACGCTTATGCGGTGATTGAAAAGCGATTTGTCGAAGTAGATCCAAGAAGCTTATGCGGTAATTGAAGAGCAATTTGTCGAAGTAGTTTCAAGAAGCTTATGCGGTGATTGAAAAGCAATTTGTCGAAGTAGATCCAAGAAGCTTATGTGGTGATTGAAAAGTGATTTGTGGAAGTAGATTCAAGAAGCTTACGCAATGATTGAAGAGCATTTGTCGAAGTAGAATCAGGAGGCTTATGCGGTAATTGAAGAGCTAATTGTCGAAGTAGTTCCAAGAAGCCGCCAACATCTCATAACACCGTATTCACGCGGCGGTTACGCCTTGGTCACTGTGATGCTTTTGGCAGAAGAAGCCGATTCAGTGACAACTTGCTACGCAAGTTCGTGAATACCTGAACGTTATAGGAAATCAGTGAGAATCCATAAACATTTTCAAAAATATCACTGAATGGGGGGATGTTCTAAATGAAGAAGATGATACTCCTATTGATGTTTATGCTGCTTATGAGTTGTCAGAGTCAACAAGAAGAATACATGATAATAAAAGACGAACAAGGGAATGTTTTAGCTACAAATAATGATTTTAAGGAAATTGTAATTGCAGCTATTACAAGTAAACCAATTAAGGCGCTATATTTAGAATTTAAGGATAATGAAAAACTCAGAAAAATTGTTAAAGATAATTATGAAAAGTCAATTTACTTTTATCATTCAGAAGAATTATTATTTTCAGAAGAGATATTTATAGAACATCCTGAATATCTGTTTAATATAATATTTCAAAGCTTGGACGAAAAAGAATTATCACGAATGGAAGAAATCTTGAAAATATACAATGATTAGTATACTCAGAGAAGCCACTGACATCCTATAACACAGTATTCACGCATCGGCTACGCCTTGGTCACTTTGATGTTATTGGCAGAAGTAGCGAATTCAGTGACAACTTCCTACGGAAGTTCGTGAATACAAGAACGTTATAGGAAATCAGCGCAATGCAAAAAATACAAACCACTTTGCATAAACTCTTAAAAATCTAATTACAAGTAAAAGGAGCTGATATGATGAAGGATAAGATTTTTAAGTTTGGACGTATACCATCAAACACTTTAATAACAGTTCTTTTTTATGCAGGAATTCTACCGATAATGTACCAAGCAATTGTATTCGGGAAAAAAGTATATTGGAATAACTTTATTCAAACACAAGTGAAAGAGGGAAATTGGTATACGGGCAAGGAAATAAACAATTTACCTTTAGGGGTATTGCAAGGAGTAATTTTATTTTTAATATCTATCATTATATGGAAAGTGATTTGTGAACTAATATTATTTGTAGTTCGATATTTTGAAATAAGAATAGAGAAATAAGGAGAAAGATCATTTCTCAGCAATTTCGAAGAAGGCGCTGACATCCGATAACACAGTATTCACGCTGCGGCTACGCCTTGGTCACTTTGATGCTTTTTGGCAGAAGTAGCAGATTCATGTGACAACTTGCTGCGCAAGTTCGTGAATACAAGAACGTTATATGAAATATGACGAGAGAATATAAAATCAGGAGAAAAATGCATGAAAATAGGATTAGACAGACATTTCAGGGTAGTGGATATTACGAAAATCCTTTGGATGACATCATCAGAATTCAATAGTTGGGTCGAATACTATGATCAATGTGATATTGAAAGTGCAGAATTTATAGGGGAAATAGATTGGGAGCATTGTTATTCAAGTGATCAATCTAGGGCATTAAAAACAGCTGAACTAATTTTTAATGATAAGATAACTACAACAAACTTATTACGAGAAATAAACATTAAAGCAGTTGTTAAAACTAAATTCAAATTACATCGTTCATTTTGGTTAATCTTTGGTAGAGTAGGTTGGTTGTTAAACCATTTCACACAGGAAAGTAAAAAAGACAGTTTATTAAGGGCAAAAAAAGTAATTGATGAAATCGAATTAAATAATAATAAGACCACACTAGTTGTTACTCACGGAGCATTTATGACAGTTTTAAGAAACGAACTGAAAAGAAGAGGCTATATAGGTGAAAAATTTTTAAAACCACTAAATGGTAAGGTTTACTTATTTGAAAGAGACTTTTGATAGTAACTCTGGAAGTGGCATACTTCATATAACACAGTATTCACGCTGCGGCTGCGCCTTGGTCACTTGATGCTTTGGGCAGAAGTAGTAGATTCAGTGACAACTTGCTGCGCAAGTTCGTGAATACCTGAACGTTATCAGAAATTACCGATAGAGAGGAAAAACATGAACACTACATACTTAATTGAATGGGCAAAAACAAATAATATTGTAGAAAGAACAGAAAAAGGACTTGAAAACTATTTAGAAAATTGGAAGAAAGAAGATCGAGGTGAGTTTTTTAGTGCTTTTAATGGGAAGTCAAATCTTAAATTACTTAAGACAGAACTTCGTTCAATACAACTTACGCATGTGAGTGGGTATTCTGATTTTGTATATTGTAACTTAAGAATTTTGTATCTTGGCAATGATATAGGAGATTACAGAATGGTATTTACACTTGACGGAGAAGTCGACGATGATTTGATTCATTTCGATAAACATATGGAGAGCACAATTAATGAAGGAACAATTAAAGTAGAAGTAATAAAAAGAGCAATAAAGGAAGGATATATAATTGAAGAAATTTCAAAACTTGTAGATCTAGATGAAGATATGATAAGACCGCTATTTGTAAGTTGAACGAAGATGACGGTAACTTCTGATAACACAGTATTCACGCAGCGGCTACGCCTTCGTCATATTGATGCTTTTGGCAGAGTTGTAGATTCAGTGACAACTTGCTGCGCAAGTTCGTGAATACCTGAACGTTATGTGAAATCACAGTAAAAAGTTAGCATTTCAAGGAGGATAA
>NZ_JBXCIX010000022.1:0-2583 GCF_056786375.1 Paenibacillus sp. Y930
ATGTCTTATAGCTTTTAAGCCAATGTTAGTTTTTAAATATGTACTGTTCCAATCCTTTCGCATAACGTTCAGGTATTCACGAACTTCCGTAGGAAGTTGTCACTTGAATCTACTTCTCTGTCAGAGGCTTCACAGTGACCAAGGGCGTATGCCCGCCGCGTGAATACTGTGTTATGAGATGTTCGGGCCTTCTATGATTTTACTTACAATATCCATTATTGGTTTTGTGTAACTATCAAGATTTTTAATACCCTTTTGTGAAATCCATTGAACTTCAATAATGTCTTCATTATCTTTATTGTTTTTATCTAGTTTTATTTGCCCTTCAAACTCAGTTATTAGATATGTGTATTTTTTATTCTGTTCATCTATTAAATATAATCCTTTTACTTCAATTCCCGTTTCTTCTTTAACTTCTCTTATACAAGCCATTTCAGGGGTTTCATTCATTTCAATTCCCCCTCCGGGAAAATTCCATACGATAGCTCCTCTTTAAACATATTGTCTAACCATCAAAAGGTTGTCGTTTTGTATGATAACAGCTTGTGCAATGATTGGATACACCTTCCATCTTTTATTAATGGGCTTAATGTGTTCGTTTCTATTGGTTTTATATATTTTATTGCAGTGCTCGAATTTCTCATAACGTTCAGGTATTCACGAACTTGCGCAGCAAGTTGTCGCTGAATCTGCTTCTTCTGCCAATAGCATCAAAGTGACCAAGGCGTAGCCGCAGCTTGAATACGGTGTTATACGCTGTTGTAATCCGAACTCCTCGAATGAAGACAGGACGTCGACCTTCAACTAATCAGTTTCTTGATTATAAAATTTGTTTTCAAGTGTTCTTAAACAGCTTTAAATTGTACTTAAAATTCTTTTCAAGTGTTTCAAGTGTTTCAAGTGTTTCAAGTGTTTCAAGTGTTTCAAGTGTTTCAAGTGTTTCAAGTGTTTCAAGAATCATTTTCTTTATTCGATTTACAGTTGCAAAGTGATTTTCGAGAGTTTTTGATTATATATGCGTGGTTGCAAAGTGACCCTTTGCATTCAGAGTCTAACTAAGGTGAGGAAAGTCATTAGAGTAATTATTCATATTGTAATTGGGTTTACTTCAAACAACAAGGACGTTGTGGACGCACATGCTACCAATACAGTTAGGATTACAATGGCGTATAACGTTCAGGTATTCACGAACTTGCGTAGCAAGTTGTCACATGAATCTACTACTCTGCCAAAAGCATCATAGTGACCAAGGCGGAGCCGACGCGTGAATACTGTGTTATACGCTGTTGTAATCCGACTTCCTCGAATGAAGACAGGACGTCGACCTTCAACAATCCTTTTTATGTTCAGAAATCTAATGTTTTATCCCGCCATTTATGATGGTTTCGTTCTTATGAACTTAAACAAATGTCTTATTCTTTAGGCTCTGTTAATGTTGATTGTTGATTATCCTCCAAACTAATCCACCATCGAAATGAATCTCTTTTTCAACGTTCAATTTAACACTTCTGTTTGAGCTTGGATACCCTGGTTCTTTATTTACAATGTATAGAGTATTCTCATTTTTCCATTCCATAGAAAAGTTACTTTTCGCATCACTATGATAAACAGTCTTTGTTTTATTATCATCATGATAAGTTATTTCTACCCATAAATTAACTCCGCCAGCGGCACCTCCATAAGTCTTATAGTAAGCATTAGCAGTGTATTTGTCTGTTGGGGAGTTCACAGGTCCTTTATAAAATTCACCTTCAAGGTTATCGATTTTAAAAAAGTATGTATTGTATATCACTTGTGTAGAAATCATACCAATTCCTATCAAAGATGCAATTAACAGTTTTTTGGGAAATGGCTTCTTTTTGATAAAGAAAACAAATAGTACGAAACAAAAAATAGTAAATATCACAACAGTAATGAGAACAAGAATGAAGAAACCTAATAAGTATAAATAATTAATAATAACTCCTCCTTCGATGTAGTTTTCTTATTCCTTACATTTTAAGTTACGGAAACAAGCAAGATAAGGTTGTGAATATTTGGAATATACCGAGTTAATGATCAACAATGAAATTTAACATAGCCATTCTTTAATGAAGGTTTAACTAAGTGTTGCAACACTTGCAACATCATTGTCTTTATCAAGGTGTTTGTTGTAAAGTGCTTTTCCAATTTTTTTTGATCATGATGTGAGGTAGCAAAGTAACCCTTTTCATTCAGAGTCTAACTATGGTGAGGAAAATCTTTTGTGTAATGAATTTTATTGTTAATCGGTTTTCTTCGAACAACAAGGACGTTGTGAATGCTCACGCTATCAAAAACCTTCGGATTACAATGGCTTGTAACGTTTCTTGATTCACGAATTTGCGAATGCAAGTTGTCAGACAGCAAATACATCATTGAATTTCCTCTGCTGACCAAGGCGTAGCCGCAGCGTGAATCTTATGTTAGGTGATGCTCTTTTTACTTTCACATGTCTTTATCTTTTCAATAATTCCCCTAATAATTTCATCTTTGGGCAAACTACCATCAATGATGACATCTGCATTAGGTTTTACTTTCTCTAACATCTTTTCATATCCAAAT
>NZ_JBXCIX010000023.1:0-2377 GCF_056786375.1 Paenibacillus sp. Y930
ATGTCTTATAGCTTTTAAGCCAATGTTAGTTTTTAAATATGTACTGTTCCAATCCTTTCGCATAACGTTCAGGTATTCACGAACTTCCGCAGGAAGTTGTCTGACAGCAATCACATCCCGAATTCCCTCTGCTGACCAAGGCGTAGCCGCTGCGTGAATACTGTGTTATGCGATGCCAACGTCTTCCTGAATAATCTACAATCTTTCTTTATGCTTCTCTATAAATTCATCTTTTGTCATCCCAAATAGTATTACATCATGATATCTACCGTTTGTATAAATAACAGATCTTCTAACCCCTTCTTGAACGCAACCGAGATTTTTCATCATCATTGCAGATGCTTCATTTCCATCTAATACATAATCATTAAATTTATTAAGTCTTCGTTCAAAAAAAGCATATTTCATTAAAATTCTAACTGCTCTTGTTCCGTATCCTTTATTACGATAATCCTGATCGATCTGAATGCCAATACTAAATGTACCATTTCTTTCATCTATACTATTTAGATTTATTCCCCCTACGTTTACTCCATTCAGGTTCTCTATTGAAAACACTATTCTTCCATTTTTAGATGAGAAATCAATATGATCTTGAACAAATGATTTTGCTTCTGAAATGGTAGGAGGAAGTTCAACTTCACTTTCAAGTAGTCGGCGGGCTGGTGTATCAAAACGATTATAATAATGATCTTCCCAATCCGCTTCTTGAATTGCACGTAATCTAATCTCTTCATCCTGCCAAAAATAATTATTGTATTTGATGTCCTTCATATAGCCCTCCAATGAAATGTACTTAAGCCTTACGTTGGTTTCGCATAACGTTCGTGTATTCACGAACCTTGCGCATGCAAGGTTGTCACTGAATATGCTACTTCTGCCAAAAGCATCACAGTGACCAAGGCGCAGCCGCCGCGTGAATACTGTGTTAGATGAAGTACCACACATCATTGAATTAGCTTTCAAAGTTCTTTAACTCTTGTTCAATTATTAATTTCTTAATTTGTATCACTTCTTTAGTTCGTCTATAATACTGGATTTCAATTTCTTGATGTAATTTCAGTTCATTAATCTCTTTAACAAATTCTTTATTCGCCCTAAATTTCTTTGAATTACCATTTTCCGTTAAAATACCAACAGTATATACTTTCTTTTCAACTATTTCTCCCTTTATAGTTATATAATCCTTTTTGACTAAATCAAGACTAACCATTGTTAATATAATCAAAAAAATTGGTAGTGGAATAACTTGTGTTAAAATTATCCAGATAGGTTTTTGCACAAGTACATTAGTAAATAGTCCAATTAATGTAATAAATATAAATAACACTGAAAGTAGTAGTAATGACTTAAGTCTTTTTGTAGTCTCTAATTTCATTGTTGTTTTTGTCCTTTCATTATTTGTGGTATTTAATCTAACGTTCTTGTGTTCCTGACGTCGATTCCCCTTAGATAGCTCTTATCTTAGGGGAATCGATGTGTCTGCCTGGATTTTCTTCCTTGAGATCCCTCGAGCAGACCGAGCGGCGACTGCCGCGAAGCTGGAACACGTTGTTATATGCTGTCCCTGCCTTCTCTGAATCCGCTACAAATCTCGCTCTTCGATCTTCAAATTATTTGTTGTAAATTCATTATTCCTATATTCACTGATGTTTCAATATATCCTTTAATCTGAATAAAGCTAAAGACATTGAGTGGTTCATCTACTACATGTTCTTCATATTCCATATCTCCTAGAACATGAGGAACAAATTCTTCAACATTACTGGACTTTACCTCTTGCAGATCAATGACTTTAGAAAAATTATAGATTGCTTTCCTCATTTCATCGGTACAACCATAGTGTTCTAACAGTTTGCCATTTAGTAATCTGAAATCATTGTGATACATTGAATGTACTCCAGCATCTGCCTCCATACAGTTCCTTAACCAGGGCATATAAAATCCCTTCAACCAAAGATCATCAGCAATCAAATGTGCAAAATATCCAAGCACATATAAGTTATCAGAATACGATTTATACTTATTTAGAAATCCACGATAATCAATATATCTTGTATAATTTTGATGTTCTCCTTTAAAGAAATGCGATTCATCCTTTGTTTGAACAGCGTCCGGAGCGATGCTACCTAGTAAAAACGAAGTTCGATCTTCGATATTTAATCTTTCAGTAATTCTATTGCCGATTATCAAATGCATGATTCTTGATCCCATAATTAAATCACCTCAATGGTATTGTATGCTTTAGTAATGAAACCTTGTTCTATACGCTTTTGCAGGGATTGCATATAACGTTCGTGTATTCACGAACTTGCGCAGCAAGTTGTCACATGAATCTACTACTCTGCCAAAAGCATCAAAGTGACCAAGGCGTAGC
>NZ_JBXCIX010000024.1:0-2002 GCF_056786375.1 Paenibacillus sp. Y930
TTACTATGCCGGCGTGGCGGAATGGCAGACGCGTTCGACTCAAAATCGAATGGGAGACCGTGGAGGTTCGAGTCCTCTCGCCGGTACCAAAATAATAAACGATAGTTCATTAGAGAATTTTTCTCGAATGAGCTTTTTTTTATTTTATAGCTAAAACCATATTCATCTTCTGCGCTGAATTTATAATTCATCACTCTTGAAAATGAACAATCCGACCTTACGACTGTAAATTGATTGGTATATCAATTTACAGTCGTTTTTTGTTACTACTTAGGTCATTCACCAACTTAATAAAGTAAAAATGTCACTACAGCCGATCCAAACGAGTAATTATGACGCTGTAACGCCAAAATTGTCACTACAACCGATCCATTCGGGCTTAATAGCTAGGCTCTCTTATCTTGGAACCTTAGTAGCAACCGTTTTTATGTGTATTTGAAGGATTGACTATTCTAAATCATTATAATGAGCATGTCTTGTTACAAAACTTATTTTGAATTGCTATAGCTACTGTTTGGGCAGCAGTGAGTCGGAAGAATTAAATCGAGAGTGGAGAGGGACTGCGGTTTGTGAATAAGGAATAATTGGAGAATTTAGAGAAGTGGTTTAAAGAGAATAAGCATGAGCGGATTATTGAATGGTGAAAGGATACCTTGAAGTGAATAGGGAAACGCATAATACCGCTGGCGTTGCTGCGGTATCGCAGGAGAATACTTTTTCCTGGACAAAGATGCGCTGTTACCATTCAAATGGCTTGCTCATGCCGCTCGGTGTCGCTGATATTGAGTGTAGGGAGCTATGGAGCGGATCGATGAAGGATTTGAACGGAACGGCTATAACTGGTTGATATGGCGGCTGTTTTTATCGAGGAAATTATGCCGGATTTGGCAGGACAGATTCATTTTGATCCGGAGACGGATATATTGGTGGGACTGATGATATATTGAGGTGATTTGGTAGATGCAGAGCACCATGCTATAATGAAAAATGCTTGGTCGACCGATATCGATACAAGCGAGCATACAGTTGTCATTATTCAATGAGGAGTATATGATATGTCATTCGTAGATGAGCATTATTTCAGTACATGTCTAAAAGCTCTTCCAACCCAATTAAGCTACTCGAAAACAGATTTACTAGTAGATGCCTTCAGATTGAAGCAAGAAGGCGATATTGAAATCTATTATACTCCCCATAATGAATATGTAAATTTAGCGGCAAAGGTTATGATCGTTGGCATCACTCCTGGTTGGCAGCAACTGGAGATTGCTTATAGAACGGCAATACAATCATTAAAGCAACAGAAGACGTATGAAGAGGCATGTAAGGATGCAAAGTTTGCAGCGAGGTTTGCAGGAGCTACACGCGTTAACTTAATTCAAATGCTAGATGAAATAGGGATACATAATTTATTTGGAATTTCGAGTGCCGAGCAATTGTTTGACCGAGACTGTACACTTCTACATACCACATCGTTAATTCGTTATCCTGTATTTGTTGCTAAGCGAAATTATAATGGTCATAATCCCTCCTTAATAAGGAATGAAATACTTCAAGAAGCAGCACTGCAATCTTTTTTAGTTGAGCTACGTATGCTGAAAAATCCGCTTATTATACCGTTAGGTAAATCAGTAGAGAGTTACCTTCGTCATCTAATAAAGCTGGGACTAATCGCCGAGCATCTTGTTGTATGGGGATTTCCGCATCCATCCGGTGCCAACGGTCATCGTCTTACACAATTCGAGGCGGGGAAGGTAGCTATGACTCAAATGTTAGGAGAGCTCAAGAAGGATAACTAATGGCGCTGACTCAAATTATAAAGAAATACTAATAGAGAAAAACGAACTAAATACTTGACGTCATATGTATAAACATGATATATTATTCTGGTCACTCCAAAGAGATGACATACATATGGAGGATTAGCTCAGCTGGGAGAGCATCTGCCTTACAAGCAGAGGGTCGGCGGTTCGAACCCGTCATCCTCCACCATAATAATAAT
>NZ_JBXCIX010000025.1:0-1859 GCF_056786375.1 Paenibacillus sp. Y930
CTTCATTGAAATAAGAAGCAATGAGTTCTTTCATTAAATGATGATGCAAGATGATTTCCAACTTTCTTGTCATATATCGTATAACGTTCTTGTATTCATGAACTTGCGTAGCAAGTTGTCACTGAAACTACTACTTCTGCCAAAAACATCAAAGTGACCAAGGCGGAGCCGCAGCTTGAATACTGTGTTATACGCTGTTGTAATCCGAACTTCTCGAATGAAGACAGGACGTCGACCTTCAATTAATCAGTTTCTTGATTTTAAGAGCTGTTTTAAATTGTTCTTAAAACTGTTTTTTTTGTTCTTAAACATGCTTTTCAAGTGGTTCAAAATCATTGTCTTTATTCAGGTTTTTGTTGTAAGGTCTTATTCAAATGCTTTTGAATATATTTATGAGGTTGCAAAGTGCCCCTTTGCATTCAGAGTCTAACTAAGGTGAGGAATTTCATTATAGTAATTAGTACGATTGTAATTGCTCTTGCTACAAACAACAAGGACGTTGTGGACGCAAATACAGATCAGAACTGTTCGGATTACAATGGCGTATAACGTTCAGGTATTCACGAACTTCCGCAGGAAGTTGTCACTGAATCCACTACTCTGCCAAAAGCATCAAAGTGACCAAGGGCGCATGCCCGCAGCGTGAATACGGTGATATGTGATGCATCTGACTTCTTGAAATACTTCACAAACCTAAATGTTGCCATGCTATCATTTTTATATGTCTTAATGACTTCATCTATATTGCTTTTTTTCCGTAGGGTTTCTGTTCATTCTATTTTGATTTATGGTTTTCATCTGGGTTGTCTGACATTATAGTTGGATCTCCAACTGGTGCGGTTCATGGTGCGAAGATGAAACTAATTATTCTTGTGATTAGATTTGATTTACGTTTCTACTCACTACAACGAGATACGATCTAGTATTGTTGCTATTTCTGTTTGCTTTCATTAGCACTTGTATTTATATGGTTTTACCAATCCAGATGTTTCACATATCGTTCTTGTATTCACGAACTTGCGCAGCAAGTTGTCACTGAATCTGCTACTTCTGCCAATAACATCAAAGTGACCAAGGCGGAGCCGCCGCGTGAATACTGTGTTATGTGATGTCATCGCCCTCTTCGAATTCACTTTCTCAATATCAAATATGTATTAATCTCAAGATCTCCAAATTGTTCTTTACTATATGTCTCTTTCCAATAAATTCTGAGGTTATTTCCATGATCGTTCCCATATTTAAATGGTCAAAATCTCTATTCCAACGATACATAACAAGAAGGTTCTTAAAATCTTGAGTATAGTTACGCTCTTCAAGTCTTAATCTTGTTTTGATAAATCTCTTAAGCGTCCTCCAATTCTGGACTAGTAAACTAGGTTTGATTATAAAAATATAATCTGCTTCTTTTAAGCTACTGTATACCCATTTGTGATGTACCCCCTCAACTATCCACGATTCCTGTGTAATAATGTCATGTAGGCTCTTATCACGTATTTCTACTGGATATTTGGTATCCGTACTTCGATCCCAGACCAGATTATCCGTTTGGTAATGATTAATTCCCAGCTTCTGCGAGAGCATTCTTGAAATATAAGTTTTACCACTGCCACAACCACCGATAATGTGGATTTTCATAGTCTCTCCGTCCTATCCCTAAAACTTTATCTTGCGATGATTTCACATAACGTTCTTGTATTCACGAACTTGCGCAGCAAGTTGTCAGATAGAAATTACATCTTGAATTTCCTCTTCTGACCAAGGCGTAGCCGTCGCGTGAATACTGTGTTATGAGATGTCGGCGACTTCTTGAATTACTTAAGATTCTATTCGTTCATTAAACATTTCATTTATACTATGTA
>NZ_JBXCIX010000026.1:0-1517 GCF_056786375.1 Paenibacillus sp. Y930
CGTCGAAGGTGGGGTAGATGATTGGGGTGAAGTCGTAACAAGGTAGCCGTATCGGAAGGTGCGGCTGGATCACCTCCTTTCTAAGAGAACACGTTCTTCCGATGAGAAGAACATTAGATCCCTTGAGGATCACAACTTGGCAGTTGTTCGCACACTCGTTGTCAGTTTTGAAAGATCAAACAAAGCTTTTCGTAAGAAAAGTGTATGGTAAATCTTTCAACTAAATAATGATTTTATTGAATGAAGGTTTGATATTTTCTTTCAGAAAAATCATAAGTTCACCATTTTCCTAACGGAAAAGGTGATAGCACTATCGTTTGGTGGCGATGGCGGAGGGGAACCACACGTTCCCATCTCGAACACGACCGTTAAGCCCTCCAGCGCCGATGGTACTTGGACCGCAGGGTCCTGGGAGAGTAGGACGTCGCCAAGCGGTATTCATATTATACCTGTTGCAAAAGTTGTCGAAGGCTGATACAATCAAAACTCGTCAGTGCAACAAAGACGATTTTTCTCTATGAAATGAGACATATTTCTTCTGAAATATGGCTACGATCATAAAGGAAGATGATGACCGTTTCCCAAAAGGATATGGTTTGATATTTTCTTTCAGAAAAATCATCACTATTTTCCTAACGGAAAAAGTGTTTGTTCCTTGAAAACTGGATATGAAAGTAATGAAACATCCAAAGCGAATTGTGAAGCTTGGAGATGAATCTTCTTAGGAAGTGGAGTCGAAAACTTCTCGATGATGAAATAAAGCGCATGATTTTTTTGAAGATTTTCTAACGAAAACTTCTTTGAAGTGATGTTACTAGGTTAAGCTAGTAAGAGCGCACGGAGGATGCCTAGGCACTAGGAGCCGAAGAAGGACGTGGCGAACAACGATACTGCCTCGGGGAGCTGTAAGCAAGCTTTGATCCGGGGATTTCCGAATGGGGAAACCCAGCAGCCGTAATGGGTTGTTACTTCTGACTGAATACATAGGTCAGATAGAGGCATACCAGGGGAACTGAAACATCTAAGTACCCTGAGGAAGAGAAAACAAAAGTGATTCCGTCAGTAGCGGCGAGCGAACGCGGATTAGCCCAAACCAAAGAGCTTGCTCTTTGGGGTTGTAGGACAGTTCATACGGAGTTACAAAGGTGTAGGTTAGGCGAAGAGGTCTGGAAAGGCCCGCTAGAAGAGGTAAAAGCCCTGTAGCCAAAAGTCGACACTCTCCGAACTGTATCCTGAGTACGGCGGGACACGTGAAACCCCGTCGGAATCCGGCAGGACCATCTGCCAAGGCTAAATACTCCCTAGTGACCGATAGTGAAGCAGTACCGTGAGGGAAAGGTGAAAAGCACCGCGGAAGCGGAGTGAAAAAGAACCTGAAACCGTGCGCTTACAAAAAGTCAGAGCCCTATTACTGGGTGATGGCGTGCCTTTTGTAGAATGAACCGGCGAGTTACGATTACGTGCAAGGTTAAGTTGGAAAGACGGAGCCGCAGCGAAAGCGAGTCTGAATAGGGCGC
>NZ_JBXCIX010000027.1:0-1406 GCF_056786375.1 Paenibacillus sp. Y930
CTATAAGGCTGGGCTACGATGGGGAGCGAAAATTATAGTAGCGAAGGTCATGAGCTCCGGCTGTCAAGAAAAGCCTCTAGTGAGGTCAAGGTGCCCGTACCGCAAACCGACACAGGTAGGCGAGCAGAGCATGCTAAGGCGCGCGGAAGAACTCTCGTTAAGGAACTCGGCAAAATGACCCCGTAACTTAGGGATAAGGGGTGCCCCGGTAGGGTTAATAGCCCGAGGGGGCCGCAGTGAAAAGGCCCAATCGACTGTTTAGCAAAAACACAGGTCTGTGCGAAGTCGTAAGACGAAGTATACGGGCTGACGCCTGCCCGGTGCTGGAAGGTTAAGGGGAGTGGTTAGGAGCA
This sequence comes from Paenibacillus sp. Y930, assembly GCF_056786375.1. Taxonomy (NCBI): domain Bacteria; kingdom Bacillati; phylum Bacillota; class Bacilli; order Caryophanales; family Paenibacillaceae; genus Paenibacillus; species Paenibacillus sp. Y930. The sequence goes on from NZ_JBXCIX010000027.1 coordinate 354, forward strand.
ATCCGAAGCTATGAACCGAAGCCCCAGTAAACGGCGGCCGTAACTATAACGGTCCTAAGGTAGCGAAATTCCTTGTCAGGTAAATTCTGACCCGCACGAATGGCGTAACGAATTGGGCGCTGTCTCAACGAGAGATCCGGTGAAATTTTAATACCTGTGAAGATGCAGGTTACCCGCGACAAGACGGAAAGACCCCATGGAGCTTTACTGCAACTTGATATTGAACTTTGGTACGATCTGTACAGGATAGGTGGGAGCCTTTGAGTCATGAGCGCCAGCTTGTGAGGAGGCATCGTTGGGATACCACCCTGATCGTATCGGAGTTCTAACCTACTACCCTGAATCGGGTAGAGGGACCGTGTCAGGTGGGCAGTTTGACTGGGGCGGTCGCCTCCTAAAGAGTAACGGAGGCGCCCAAAGGTTCCCTCAGAATGGTTGGAAATCATTCGAAGAGTGCAAAGGCATAAGGGAGCTTGACTGCGAGACCAACAAGTCGAGCAGGGACGAAAGTCGGGCTTAGTGATCCGGTGGTACCGAATGGAAGGGCCATCGCTCAACGGATAAAAGCTACCCTGGGGATAACAGGCTTATCTCCCCCAAGAGTCCACATCGACGGGGAGGTTTGGCACCTCGATGTCGGCTCATCGCATCCTGGGGCTGAAGTAGGTCCCAAGGGTTGGGCTGTTCGCCCATTAAAGCGGTACGCGAGCTGGGTTCAGAACGTCGTGAGACAGTTCGGTCCCTATCTGTCGCGGGCGCAGGAAATTTGAGAAGAGCTGTCCTTAGTACGAGAGGACCGGGATGGACGTACCGCTGGTGTACCAGTTGTCTCGCCAGAGGCATAGCTGGGTAGCTACGTACGGACGGGATAAACGCTGAAAGCATCTAAGCGTGAAGCCCCCTTCAAGATGAGATTTCCCAATTAGTAAGACCCCTTGAAGACGACGAGGTTGATAGGTTCGGGGTGTAAGTGTAGCAATACATGTAGCTGACGAATACTAATCGGTCGAGGGCTTATCCTACAATTTTTCTAGACGGAGCGCAAGCGAAGAT
>NZ_JBXCIX010000029.1:0-1317 GCF_056786375.1 Paenibacillus sp. Y930
CTACGCCTTGGTCACTTTGATGTTATTGGCAGAAGTAGTAGTTTCAGTGACAACTTACTGCGCAAGTTCGTGAATACCTGAACGTTATGCGAAATCATTGTAAAGACACATTAAAGATATTCTTTTGTTAATTGATTGGAGGGGTTGTTTTGAATACTAGAATCCTGCTTGAATCAGATGCTCTAAAGTATCAAGAACTACGATTAAGTGCGCTCATGATAAATCCCGAGGCTTTCGGATCGACTTATGAAAGAGAAAGTAAATTCCCTTTGGAGTTAGTCAGTGATCGAATAAGACCAAGCAGAGACAAATTTGTCTTAGGGGCTCTGGATGATAACGGATTTTTGGAAGGAATTGTAGCACTTGTTCGTGAAAGTGGTATGAAGACTACTCATAAAGCCAACGTAATTGGAATGTATGTGACAAAAGAAAAGAGAGGACGAGGAATAGGGAAAACACTCATATTTGAGCTGATTAATTTAGCAAGGAAAGTTGAGGGTCTTGAACAATTGAATTTGAGTGTAATATCTTGCAACGAACAGGCAAAGAAACTATATCAATTAGTAGGATTTGAAACATATGGATTAGAACGAAATGCATTGAAATATAATGAACAGTATTATGATGAAGACCTAATGGTTTTAAGACTGTAAGTAAAGTCTTATGAAGTGACTCGAAGACGACAATGACCTCGCATAACACAGTATTCACGCAGCGGCTGCGCCTTGGTCACAGTGATGCTTTTGACAGAGTAGTCGATTCATGTGACAACTTGCTACGCAAGTTCGTGAATACCTGAACGATATGTGAAACATCTGGATTGGAAAAACCACCTAAATACAAGTGCTAATCAAAGCAAACAGAAATAGCAACAATACTAGATCACATTTCGTTGTAGTAAGTAGAAACAATATCAAATCAAATCACAAAACTAATTAGTTTCTTCCTCGCACCATGAACCGCACCAGTTGGAGGTCCAACTAAAATGTTTGACAACCCAGATGAAAACTTTGATTTTAAAATTAATGAATAGAAATCTTAAGAGAATAAGAGATATTAGGAAAATCATTTAAGACATAAAAAATTTAGATTTGTAAAGTATTTCAAGAAGTCAGATGCATCACATATCACAGTATTCAAGCTGCGGCTGCGCCTTGGTCACTTTGATGCTTTTGGCAGAAGTAGCGGATTCAGTGACAACTTCCTACGGAAGTTCGTGAATACAAGTACGTTATCGGAAATCAATGAAAAACACTCTTGAACTAACGATCTTGAACTAACGATCAGTAGAGTCTGGTTCTACTAGAGGAGAGTTGA
>NZ_JBXCIX010000030.1:0-945 GCF_056786375.1 Paenibacillus sp. Y930
TTGACCTCACTAGAGGCTTTTCTTGACAGCCGGAGCTCATGACCTTCGCTACTATAATTTTCGCTCCCCATCGTAGCCCAGCCTTATAGCCGACGGATTTTCCTATCGACAAGCCTCACTACTTAGACGGACTATTCCATCAGTCCGCGTCACTACCCTTCTGTGTCACCCCATTGCTCAAACGGTTGTTGGTGGTACAGGAATTTCAACCTGTTGTCCTTCCACTACGCCTTTCGGCCTCGCGTTAGGTCCCGACTTACCCTGAGAGGACGAGCCTTCCTCAGGAAACCTTGGGCTTACGGCGGACAAGATTCTCACTTGTCTTTTCGTTACTCATACCGGCATTCTCACTTGAATACTGTCCACCAGTCCTTACGGTCTAGCTTCAACCTATATTCAACGCTCCCCTACCCAAGTACCATTAAGGTACATGTCATAGCTTCGGTGGTGTGTTTAGCCCCGTTACATTTTCGGCGCAGAGTCACTCGACCAGTGAGCTATTACGCACTCTTTAAATGGTGGCTGCTTCTAAGCCAACATCCTGGTTGTCTGTGCAACTCCACATCCTTTCCCACTTAACACACACTTGGGGACCTTAGCTGATGATCTGGGCTGTTTCCCTCTTGACAATGGATCTTAGCACTCACTGTCTGACTCCCGGATAACATGTCTATGGCATTCGGAGTTTGACTAAACTTGGTAACCCTTGGCGGGCCCCGCATTCAATCAGTGCTCTACCTCCACGACACTTTAATCCGAGGCTAGCCCTAAAGCTATTTCGGGGAGAACCAGCTATCTCCGAGTTCGATTGGAATTTCTCCGCTACCCCCACCTCATCCCCGCACTTTTCAACGTGCGTGGGTTCGGGCCTCCAGTGCGTGTTACCGCACCTTCACCCTGGACAGGGGTAGATCACACGGTTTCGGGTCTACGACTACGTACTCA
>NZ_JBXCIX010000031.1:0-923 GCF_056786375.1 Paenibacillus sp. Y930
TCAACTCTCCTCTAGTAGAACCAGACTCTACTGATCGTTAGTTCAAGATCGTTAGTTCAAGAGTGTTTTTCATTGATTTCCGATAACGTTCTTGTATTCACGAACTTGCGCAGCAAGTTGTCACTGATTATACTACTCTGCCAAATGCATCATAGTGACCAAGGCGTAGCCGCTGCGTGAATACTGTGTTATATGTAGTCACTTCTACTCGAGTAACCTAATTAGACTTTTTCTTTAATCGATTTATTAATTCAAGTTTCTCTTGATCTTTTTTATTTCTTGTATGGATCCGATAACCATCTTGTATTGATTTTTTATATACTATTTCGTATTGTTCTAAATTAAGTACTTTATACTTTATTTGATCATTCTCTTTTTCCATAATGTCTTGCTCCTTAATTCCAACGAACGTTTCTAATTCTTCTATATTAGAAAATGCAATTCTAGTTCTTTCATTTCTAAATTCATGTTCATCAATATCTTCCAACCTATATCCAAGTTGTTCTACTACTTCCTTTAATTCATTCCATTTTTCATTAATAAATACGTTTGGTATTAAGATATCAATATCACTGGGTGCTAAATCTATTGACGTTATATGTTCTAATCCCAAAGAACCGTACATCAATGGTATGATATTTAACTTATTGTTTAATTCACTGGAAAGGGCATGAAATTATTGTATTAAATTACCATTCAAGTACTGTCATCTCTTTTCTAATTTTAATTTTTCAAGTGATTACATATAACGTTCTTGTATTCACGAACTTGCGCAGCAAGTTGTCAGATAGAAATTACATCTTGAATTTCCTCTTCTGACCAAGGCGTAGCCGCCGCGTGAATACTGTGTTATGAGATGTCGGCGACTTCTTGAATTACTTAAGATTCTATTCGTTCATTAAACATTTCATTTATACTATGTA
>NZ_JBXCIX010000032.1:0-893 GCF_056786375.1 Paenibacillus sp. Y930
ACATCACATAACACAGTATTCACGCGGCGGCTACGCCTTGGTCACTTAGATGCTATTGGCAGAGTAGTATATTCATGTGACAACTTCCTGCGGAAGTTCGTGAATACCTGAACGTTATGCGTAATACCCTAAGTGCAAATTTAAGAACGGAGTTGATCGATTTGGATGTTGAATTAGCTATTTCAATTGCTCTAAAAGCTCATAAAGGGCAACTTGATAAAGGTGGAAACCCATATATTACATCCATTAGCAGTAATGAATCGAGTTGAAACACTTGAAGAGAAGATTGTTGCTGTTCTTCATGATGTAATTGAAGACACGGAAGTCACACTTGAACAGTTGAGAGAAAAAGGATTTTCTGAAGTGATTATAGAGGCAATCAGTTTATTGACAAGATCTGAAGAAGATACTTACGAAGAATTTATTGAAAAGACAAGTAGAAATAGGATCTCAAGGAGTGTAAAGATAGCTGATATTTAAGAGAATATGAATTTATCAAGAATAAAAGATCCAACAGAACATGATTATAATAGATTGGATAAATATAGAAAGGCATTCGAAAGATTGGAAAGTGATTAATGAATTGAAAGTCATTCCGGAAGAGGGTACTACGCATAACACAGTATTCACGCGTCGGCTTCGCCTTGGTCACTTGATGCTTTTGGCAAAAGTAGCAGATTCAGTGACAACTTCCTGCGGAAGTTCGTGAATACAAGAACGTTATCAGAAATCGGCAAAATACATATTAAAGAAGGCGATTCAAAAGATGTTAAATAAAATAGAAGCACATCGTTATATGTACTATTTTCTAAAGAGAACCGTGACATTATTTGAGTTGGAGCAATGGATATATGATCACGAGGAACTTGAAAGGAATTTAGGTGAGGCTGATT
>NZ_JBXCIX010000033.1:0-888 GCF_056786375.1 Paenibacillus sp. Y930
ATTGAATCATTACATCATTCCTTTATCTTTATAGATTAAAATTTATTTTTGATTTAATGAAATATGAGGCCGATCTTTCATATAACGTTTTTGCATTAACGAACCTGCCAATAGCAGGTTGTCACGTGAATTCACTTCTCTGCCAAAAGCATCGCCAGTGATCGAGGAGCATATGCGACGATGCGTTAATGCTGTGTTATCAGAAGTCTGTGCCTTCCTTGTGACAATACTCAAATCCAGCGTTTTATTCTAAATTAATTCCATTTAGATACTTTGACATTATTTCATTGGAAATACCTATGGCTTCGGTTCTATTTATGGCTGGTGCAGTGACCATTGAACCATTATCACTAGACCAACTTCCTTGTTTATCATTTTCTTTATCCAATATGGCGATGGTCATCTTGTCAAATGATTTATTGAAATATAAAGTACCGAGTGAGTAATGATGTGGACGATATAAAATAAAACCGCTATTGTCTTTATCTAAAACAACGTCTAATTGTTTATTGATTTCAGGAACTGGAATATCAACATCCTCAATATCTATTATTCCCTTAAATCTCTTTTTAGCAGGAAAAGTCTTGTAAATCTTCCCTTGGATTAGAACTCCAACCTTTTGTTCGATATTATCCTTCCCCAGTTTGAATTTAATTCCTTCAGCTTCTATTAGAATTTCCTTTGGATAGTAAAAATTGATAGTAAAGAGTATTGCAAGTATTCCAACCAGGACTATTGCGGTTTTGATTAACTTCCTCATTGCATCACCCCCGAGTAAAAATTATTGTGCAGATTTCCGATAACGTTCGTGTATTCACGAACTTCCGCAGGAAGTTGTCAGACAGCAATGGCATCCATGAATTTCCTCTGCTGACCAAGGCGCAGCCG
>NZ_JBXCIX010000034.1:0-805 GCF_056786375.1 Paenibacillus sp. Y930
CGGCTACGCCTTGGTCAGCAGAGGAAATTCAATGATGTATTTGCTGTCTGACAACTTGCATTCGCAAATTCGTGAATCAAGAAACGTTAGGCGAAACCTATTAGAAAGAGGTGTATAAATGAACTTGAATTTATTAAACTATTTATCAAATTCAGAAATCCAAGACCCATTATTAGGAATACTCATAAGATTAAGGGGAAAAAGTGAAAATGGAGATAGTTTGCTTAAATTATCATCAAGTGAAAAGACTATATACTTAATAGGTGAATTAGAAACAGAAGTAAATAGTGGTGGATTTTCTGTATATCATTTTAATAGTAGTGGTCGATATGCCAAAGAAACATTAGAAGCATTGCGATTTATTAAATCGAGATATGTTTATAAACTATTAAAGAAATCTATAAGAATATATGGTAAAGGACCAACAAATGATGAACGGTTTGGAGGTGAAGAAAAAGAAGATTTAACAGAAAGACAAGAAAGTAAATTAAATAAGTTAGATACGAAATTTTATGAATATAAAGAAGATATCTATCAATTACAAATAGATTTCATTAAAACTAATGTACAAGAATTTGATTTGTGAGTATTACATAGTAGAATAGGCATCGCCTAACACAGTATTTACGCGGCGGCTACGCCTTGGTCACTTGATGCTTTTGGCAGAAGTAGCAGATTCAGTGACAACCTTGCATGCGCAAGGTTCGTGAATACCTGAACGTTATACGATATATGACAAGAAAGTTGGAAATCATCTTGCATCATCATTTAATGAAAGAACTCATTGCTTCTTATTTCAATGAAG
>NZ_JBXCIX010000035.1:0-782 GCF_056786375.1 Paenibacillus sp. Y930
AGACGGAGCGCAAGCGAAGATAGAAAAATACATCGGAAGCATAGATTCAAATGATTCACTTTGGAGTTTTACCTTTCACATCCAGTTTTCAAGGTGCAAGCCTTGATGCTATGCCGTTGATCTTAATTGATCAAGGATAATTGGTTAACGTTCCCTGATAGCTCAGTTGGTAGAGCACTCGACTGTTAATCGAGTTGTCACAGGTTCGAGTCCTGTTCGGGGAGCCATGCTCTCATAGCTCAGTAGGTAGAGTGCATCCATGGTAAGGATGAGGTCACCGGTTCGATTCCGGTTGAGAGCTCCACAACCAGATGTACACTAAAGTAAGACAAGTTATTGCAAGGCCCGTTGGTCAAGTGGTTAAGACACCTCCCTTTCACGGAGGTAACAGGGGTTCGAGTCCCCTACGGGTCACCATTATGGAGGATTAGCTCAGCTGGGAGAGCATCTGCCTTACAAGCAGAGGGTCGGCGGTTCGAACCCGTCATCCTCCACCATAATAATGGGGATTAGCCAAGCGGTAAGGCAACGGACTTTGACTCCGTCATCACAGGTTCGAATCCTGTATCCCCAGCCATTTTACTCTCGTAATGAGAGCCATTAGCTCAGTTGGTAGAGCACCTGACTTTTAATCAGGGTGTCGAAGGTTCGAGTCCTTCATGGCTCACCAGTTTATTATTTGTCATTATTAATTGTGCGCGTGTGGCGGAATTGGCAGACGCACTAGACTTAGGATCTAGCGTTTCACGACGTGGGGGTTCAAGTCCCTTCACGCGCACCAA
>NZ_JBXCIX010000036.1:0-741 GCF_056786375.1 Paenibacillus sp. Y930
ACGTTATCAGAAATCGGCGGAATATCAAAAAATATTTATTAGTAGGTGATGACGAAGATGAAGGATCCAGTAATCATTGAATCTTACAACGATGAGTGGCCGTTGATTTTTGAGGCACTCCGCAGTAAGGTCATAAATCAGTTCGGAACTTCAATAATAAGAATCGATCATATAGGATCAACAGCAATATCAGGTCTGGCAGCTAAACCGATTATTGATATTCAAATATCCGTGATGGATATTCATCAGATCGACGAAGTTATAAAAGGACTAAATTCTTTAGGATTTGTTTATAGACAAGACAACCTAGATTTGACTAAGAAATATTTCAGAGAAACAGAAGGTATGAGAAGAACCCATATCCACGTACGGGAATGGGGGAGTTGGTCAGAACAATTTAATTTATTATTTAGAGATTATTTGAGGGAACATGAAAATGAAAGAAATGAATATGCAAAGGTCAAATATGAACTTGCAAACCAATTTACAAATAAAAGAGAAAACTATGTTGAAGGAAAAACAGAAGTAGTATGGAGCATTATGCTAAGGGCAAATCGCTGGAGTCAAGAAATCGGATGGAAACCTAAGAAACCATTATTATAAGAAGTTCGAAGAAGTCGCCGACATCTGATAACACAGTATTCACGCGTCGGCTACGCCTTGGTCACTTTGATGCTTTTTGGCAGAAGTAGCAGATTCAGTGACAACTTGCTGCGCAAGTTCGTGAATACCTGAACGTTA
>NZ_JBXCIX010000037.1:0-688 GCF_056786375.1 Paenibacillus sp. Y930
GTTGCTGGGGCTACTGGTGTTGCTGGGGCTACTGGTGTTGCTGGGGCTACTGGTGTTGCTGGGGCTACTGGTGTTGCTGGGGCTACTGGTGTTACTGGGGCTACTGGTGTTGCTGGGGCTACTGGCGCCGATGGCGCTGATGGTGCTGATGGGGCTACCGGAGCTGATGGCGCGACTGGCGCTGATGGGGCTACTGGGGCTACTGGGGCTGATGGGACTACCGGAGCTACTGGCGCTACCGGTGCTGATGGAGCTAGAGGAGCTACTGGTGATGATGGGGCTACTGGCGCAGACGGCCCAACTGGTGCCGATGGGGCTACTGGTCCAACCGGTCCTTCTGGAGGGCCGATTGGACCTACTGGGGCTGACGGCGCTACTGGAGCAACTGGAGCCGATGGTGCGACTGGAGCTGACGGCGCGACTGGCGCGGATGGAGCGACTGGAGCTGACGGCGCGACTGGCGCGGATGGAGCGACTGGAGCAACTGGTGCGACTGGAGCTGACGGCGCGGATGGAGCGACTGGAGCAACTGGTGCGACTGGAGCTGACGGCGCGGATGGGCAACTGGAGCAACTGGTGCGACTGGAGCTGACGGCGCAACTGGAGCAACTGGTGCGACTGGAGCTGACGGCGCAACTGGAGCAACTGGTGCGACTGGAGCTGACGGCGCAACTGGAGCAACTGGTGC
>NZ_JBXCIX010000038.1:0-687 GCF_056786375.1 Paenibacillus sp. Y930
AGATACGATCTAGTATTGTTGCTACTTCTGTTTGCTTTTATTAGCACTTGTATTTATATAGTTTTACCAATCCAGATGTTTCACATATCGTTCAGGTATTCACGAACTTGCGCAGCAAGTTGTCACTGAATCTGCTACTTCTGCCAAAAGCATCAAAGTGACCAGGGCGCAGCCGCTGCGTGAATACTGTGTTATAAGATGTCCTGGCCTACTTTGAATTGTCTTCATATGAATAATATTAAAATGACAACTGGTCATTTATTTCAGGGAAAAGTTTTAGGGAGGAAAAGGTAAATAACTAACGGTGTTATACTGCCAATTAATAATCCTATTGCTATATAGCGTAATCTTTCTATCATTTTTAAAATTAACCAAAGTAAGAATCCAATTATTACGTATGACAATGCATTAATAAATCCTTGTATACTTCCTTCATAACCTATATGAAAATCACTTCTAAAGTAGTTAGGTACATATAATGCCAGACTAATTACTGTACTTATTAAAATAAAACTCAAGACTATATATCTTTTTCTTGAAGTGTTTTTTTCTTTATTCATTTGCTCACCCTTCTTAACTTTCTAGATTTAATAGCCAGGATTTCTTATAACGTTCTTGTATTCACGAACTTGCACAGCAAGTTGTCAGACAGATCATACTTCCTGAATTTCCTCTGCTGACCAAGGC
>NZ_JBXCIX010000039.1:0-682 GCF_056786375.1 Paenibacillus sp. Y930
AACGTTATATGAAAGATCGGCCTCATATTTCATTAAATCAAAAATAAATTTTAATCTATAAAGATAAAGGAATGATGTAATGATTCAATTAAAGAACAAAAAGATATTAGGTTTTATTTTATTGTTAATTGGCTCAATATTATTGTCTTCATTAATCATAACAAAAAAAGATAATCATGAATTATTTTATATTAGCGGATTGGGAGCATCTATTTCTATGGCTCCCAGTGAAATGGAAGTCATTGAATATAACTTGAATTTCTCTACACTTAGCGATAAGGAATTTTATATTCAAAGTATTGAACCAATCTTAAATGAAAAATTCAAAAGTATATTACTAAGTAATTCTATAAACATATCAGTAGAAAAGATCCTATCTATGAGCAATGAATTGTTTTTAGAAGGAGAAATACTAGTCAATACAAGCACATTAGAAGAAGGGGAAATAAATAAACTCCTATTAGACTTAAATACATTTAAGGTGAAGTTTAACGATCAAGAAGAAATTTTCTTAAGTAATGGAAGATCATAATAATTTGGGGGGTACAACTGAAAGTAGCCAATCCATCATATAACACAGTATTCACGCAGCGGCTACGCCTTGGTCACTTTGATGATTTAGCAGAAGTAGTAGAATCAGTGACAACTTGCATACGCAAGTTCGTGAATACCTGAACGTTAT
>NZ_JBXCIX010000040.1:0-677 GCF_056786375.1 Paenibacillus sp. Y930
CCTTTGCGAGACATACTTTGAACAATCCCACGTTCCTTTAGCGCATGACGATATTGTTTCATTTGATAATGCCAACCTTGATCTGAATGCATCAGTAGCGTATCTTCTTCTGTTAAACGTTCAAAGGCTTGTTCTAGCATTTCAGAAACGAGCGAGTAGGTTGGTCGTGAACCAAGCGTATACGTTATAATTTCACCGTTAAATAAGTCTAATACGGGCGATAAGTAGAGTTTCTCACCAAACAATTTAAATTCTGTAATATCTGTGACCCATTTTTCATTTGGGCGTTTAGCTGTGAATTTCCTATTTAAAAGGTTTGGTGCAGTCTTTCCTACGTTTCCTTTATAGGCGCGATATTTCTTCATTCGAACCACACATTTTAGACCTAACTCCTGCATGATACGCTGCACTTTCTTGTGATTGACGTTGTGTTTACGAATCACTAACTCATCACGTATACGACGATAACCATAGCGTCCATCATGTTCGTCATAAATCGCTTTAATCTCTATTTTCAAATCAGAATCTGGATCAGGTCGATTCATTTGTTTTATTAAATCATAGTAGGTGCTGCGTGGAATAGCAGCGAGCTTTACTAATTTTCTCACCGGAAATTCATGCCTTAATTCATAGATCACTTCAGCTTTGTCTTGTTTGGTGATTTTTCCTTGTCTTGA
>NZ_JBXCIX010000041.1:0-670 GCF_056786375.1 Paenibacillus sp. Y930
CGTTATGTGAAATGATCGAAAGAATATAAAATCTATAAATCCAAAGGAGAGGGCCATAATATTCTTAGTATATTGGCGATATTTTCTTTATGTTTTGGATCATAAAGTTAGCGTTCTCATTGAATGTTGGAAAGAAGGATTGTATCTTCAAGGGATCATTCATGATATGTCAAAATTTTCTACTCAAGAATTTATTCCGTATGCACTTAAGTTTTATTCAAACCAGAAGGATGAGAATACCGAGCTAAGATGGAAGAAAGCTTGGTTACATCATCAAAATCATAATAAACACCATTGGGAATATTGGATAGTAAATAGAAACAAAAGAGAAGCTTTGCCAATGCCAAAGAAGTATATGATAGAAATGGTATGTGACTGGAAGTCGTTTTCAAGAAAGTGGGGGCGTATAGTTAAAGAATCTAGTCTAGTAGAAAGAATGATGAAATCTGAAGAAATAATATTACATCCAATAACAAGGAAAGAACTTGAAAATTACATAAAGGGAAACAAAAATGATACATGAGTTGAAAGCAAAATCAACGAAGTCGATCACTTCACATAACACAGTATTCACGCGGCGGCTACGCCTTGGTCACTTTGATGTTATTGGCAGAAGTAGTAGTTTCAGTGACAACTTACTGCGCAAGTTCGTGAATACCTGAACGTTATG
>NZ_JBXCIX010000042.1:0-622 GCF_056786375.1 Paenibacillus sp. Y930
TGCAGTGCACCCCAATTGTTAGACACAGTCTAACAATTGGAGGTGCATTTTTTTATGGCCAAATTTAGTCGAGAAGATAAATTAGATGCAGTAAAAAGGGCTTTGAATAGAAAAGAAAGTTATCTCGCCATCGCTAAATCGATTGGTGTTGATGATAAAGCCATACACAAATGGGTTAAACAATATGAATACAATGGAGATAAAGCGTTTTTAAAACAATATACAAATTACACACTACCGTTTAAACTAGACGTACTAAATTATATGATTGAACACGGTACGTCCTTAATGGAGACAGCTGCGATTTTTAAGATAGCAGCACCATCAAGTATCATTAAATGGCGAAAACAACTTGAAATCCAAGGATTTGAAGCCCTTCAATCAAAAATAAAGGGGCGTCCATCCATGAAGAATAAAGAGATAAAGAAACAGCCAAAGCAGATACCATTAGAAAGCTCTGCAGAAGCACTTCAAGCACGTATTAAACAACTTGAAATGGAAAATGCCTACTTAAAAAAGTTGAATGCCTTAGTTCAAGACAAGGAAAAATCACCAAACAAGACAAAGCTGAAGTGATCTATGAATTAAGGCATGAATTTCCGGTGAGAAAATTAGTAAAGCT
>NZ_JBXCIX010000043.1:0-604 GCF_056786375.1 Paenibacillus sp. Y930
TTCAAAGAATAAAATCTATTACGGAAGGTTTACCAAAGCAAATCATTCATCATGATATATTAGTCTTTAATTTACTTATCGATAGTAAAACAAGAAAGATGAATGGAGTGTTAGATTTTGACTTTGCATCGCATGATATTCGTGCTCTAGAATTAGCAATTTGTATAAATCATATACTTCAATTTTCAGATGGTTCATTTGTAAAGCTAGAATTATTTCTAGACGCGTACTCTCAACATATGACATTGACAAATGAAGAAATCAACTATATCCCCATGTTAATGAAGATGTATTACGTCGCTTTGATATGTATATACATTGGTCAATATTATTCAGGGATAAAGATAGATGAATATTTTAGGGTAATACTGAATCAATTGATAATTAGGACACAATGGATAGAAAAACATGAAGAAACACTTATAGAATGCATAAAAATAAAACTAACTTGAGTTTGAATTGTAACTCGAGGAAGTGTCATACATCGTATAACACAGTATTCACGCGGCGGCTACGCCTTGGTCAGCAGAGGAAATTCAGGAAGTATGATCTGTCTGACAACTTGCTGTGCAAGTTCGTGAATACAAGAACGTTATAAGAAATC
>NZ_JBXCIX010000044.1:0-592 GCF_056786375.1 Paenibacillus sp. Y930
GTCTTGAATTGATTTCTTTAATATGGATAAATGACTATGCTCAATTTCAAAAGGCAATTGATTCAAAAAATGATTAATAGATTTTTCATTAGATAGTGGATGAAGGTTGTAGATATCATAGAATTTTATTTTTTGACTATGTACGTCGCTTTTAAATGCATTAAATGCAACAGATAGCTCGCTAACGACTCTTCCATATTCCTTTATATCTGATGTCTGTGTTATATCAGGAATTTCTCCTTCAATAAAGTTCATCACTGATCCCAATTGACCATTAGATAACTCTACAAATTGCCCTCCTGTAATGGTAATTAAAAATTCAGGAATCTTAAACGATAAATTTTGTTGTTCAAGGAATGTAGTTAATTCAATCTCAAATCTTAATTTTTCAAGGGTTTTTGAAAATTCATCATAAATTCTCGCTATATACTTCTCATTATTTATTGTGAACACTTTAGAGTAATTAGTTAGACCGTAAGGTACTGCCTCAATGTTTACAGTAGCTTCATTGAAATAAGAAGCAATGAGTTCTTTCATTAAATGATGATGCAAGATGATTTCCAACTTTCTTGTCATATATCGTATAACGTTC
>NZ_JBXCIX010000045.1:0-583 GCF_056786375.1 Paenibacillus sp. Y930
TTTTCTAAAGAGAACCGTGACATTATTTGAGTTGGAGCAATGGATATATGATCACGAGGAACTTGAAAGGAATTTAGGTGAGGCTGATTATTTACAACTTATTTCAAGAGATTACAAGAATAAATATGCTTACGAAGATACTGAAAAACAAATAAGAAAACTGATTGATATAGGATTATATGAACAAGAAAGAGTAGTAAATCTATTGATTTCATTGACTGAAAGTCATGATGATGAAATAGATGTTATGGATGTTTTATATGATGAGTACTGTGATGGATATACATTTTTAAGATATATCGCGTTAACACATGTTGCAACATCAGATGAATATAAAGAAAACTTGAAAAGAAATAAAACAAAGCTCAAGGACTATAATGAATCAATTATAAGAGAAGCAAAGAGACTGTTAAATTTCTTCGATAGAAATGAACTAGAGATTACAATCGAACATGAATACATAGATCTAAGAAAAGAAGAAGATAGGATTGAAATACATAGTATAAATGAAATGTTTAATGAACGAATAGAATCTTAAGTAATTCAAGAAGTCGCCGACATCTCATAACACAGTATTCACGCG
>NZ_JBXCIX010000046.1:0-527 GCF_056786375.1 Paenibacillus sp. Y930
GAGAAGAACATTAGATCCCTTGAGGATCACAACTTGGCAGTTGTTCGCACACTCGTTGTCAGTTTTGAAAGATCAAACAAAGCTTTTCGCAAGAAAAGTGTATAGTTACTCTTTCAACTAAGATTTGACTGTAAGAAGGTTTGATATTTTCTTTCAGGAAAATCACAGCTATTTCCTAACGGAAAAAGCGTAGGTAGTCAAAACGGAATACCCAAGGGCCTTTAGCTCAGCTGGTTAGAGCGCACCCCTGATAAGGGTGAGGTCGGTGGTTCGAGTCCACTAAGGCCCACCATATCGACTTTGAGTCGGTTACCCATTATATTATGGGGCCATAGCTCAGCTGGGAGAGCGCCTGCCTTGCAAGCAGGAGGTCAGCGGTTCGATCCCGCTTGGCTCCACCAACAATTCTCTTAGGAGATTGTTCACTATTTTCCTAACGGAAAAAGTGTTTGTTCCTTGAAAACTGGATATGAAAGTAATGAAACATCCAAAGCGAATTGTGAAGCTTGGAGATGAACCTTCTTAGG
>NZ_JBXCIX010000047.1:0-503 GCF_056786375.1 Paenibacillus sp. Y930
TCCGGCATTCGTGGGTTCAAGTCCCATCGGTCGCCCCATTTATTCAAAACAATACACTCGGTTAAGCGTTGGGGTTTAGCCAAGCGGTAAGGCAACGGACTTTGACTCCGTCATCTCAGGTTCGAATCCTGAATCCCCAGCCATATATATGCGGAAGTGGCTCAGCGGTAGAGCATCGCCTTGCCAAGGCGAGGGTCGCGGGTTCGATTCCCGTCTTCCGCTCCATAAAGTTGGCGCCATAGCCAAGTGGTAAGGCAAAGCTCTGCAAAAGCTTTATCCCCAGTTCAAATCTGGGTGGCGCCTCCATAATACAACTAATAGATTTGCGCCCTTAGCTCAGCTGGATAGAGCGTTTGACTACGAATCAAAAGGCCAGGAGTTCGAATCTCTTAGGGCGCGCCATATTTTTTCTTTTTACTATGCCGGCGTGGCGGAATGGCAGACGCGTTCGACTCAAAATCGAATGGGAGACCGTGGAGGTTCGAGTCCTCTCGCCGGTACCA